>CAVDRP010000001.1:0-481309 GCA_963611535.1 Bacteroidaceae bacterium
CTATGGATTTTTATTTTTTGATTAAGTGTTCAACTTCATTATACAACTGACCAATATTTCAAAGGAATTTCTATATGAATGGAAAAACTTTATCCGAATTTATTGATGATTTATACTATAATCCAGAAACAGAAATGGAATATCACAATATTTGCTACTCTGTTTCTGGCTATATTGACAGTAATAAGGAACATGTTCTACAGGTCGATTCCATAGAAAGTAAAAGTACAGAGGTGTTTTTTGTAAAAAGAAAAACTGCTGGAGAATGTGTAAAGGCTTTTGAAGAAGCCAAAATATTCGATGGAAAGACCATTTATGAAGCAAAATCCGAAATAACAGTTTTATACGGCTAAGCAGGCAGCTAACCGTATAATAATAACAATACACAATAAACAGCCCCTGGCCATGAGTGATATGTACCCATAGCCAGGGGCTGTTTTTATTCTTTACTTTTTATTCAAACTCAATCGTTGCGGGCGGCTTGGTGGTATAATCAAACAGCACGCGGTTGATGTGCTTAACCTCGTTGACAATGCGGTTAGCAGCGGTGGTAATGGTTGCAGGCGGCAGCATGGTAACCTCGGCCGTCATAAAGTCGGTGGTGGTCACTGCACGCAGGGCAATAGCGTAATCATAGGTACGCTCGTCGCCCATAACGCCCACGCTACGCATATTGGTGAGCGCAGCAAAGTACTGGCTCGGACGCTCGGCAGCAGGCAGCTTGTCCACCTCTTCGCGATAGATGGCATCGGCATCCTGCACAATAGCAACCTTTTCGGGGGTAACATCGCCGATGATGCGGATGGCAAGACCAGGGCCGGGGAACGGCTGGCGTGCTACCAGGTTTTCGGGCAGGCCCAGCTCACGGCCGCTTTGACGCACCTCATCCTTAAACAGGTCGCGCAACGGCTCTACAATTTCCTTAAAATCTACAAAATCAGGCAGACCGCCAACGTTATGATGGCTCTTGATGGTAGCAGATTCACCACCCAGGCCGCTTTCAACAACGTCCGGGTAAATGGTGCCCTGCGCCAGGTAATCCACAGCGCCGATTTTTTTAGCTTCCTCCTCAAAGACGCGGATAAATTCCTCGCCGATGATTTTGCGCTTGCCTTCGGGTGCGCTTACGCCTGCCAGCTTGCTGTAGAAGCGCTCGCGTGCGTCAACGCAGATAAAGTTGATGTCAAACTGTCCGCCCTCGCCAAAAACAGCGCACACCTCTTCGCGCTCGTTTTTGCGCAGCAGGCCGTGGTCTACAAATACGCAGGTGAGCTGCTTGCCGATAGCCTTGGCCAGCATGGCGGCACACACGCTGCTGTCTACGCCGCCGCTTAGGGCGCACAGCACCTTACCATCGCCGATTTTGGCCTTCAGCTGGGCAACAGTCTGCTCTACAAAGGAATCCATCTTCCAAGTGCCTGCACAGCCGCAGACGTTATAAACAAAGTTGCTCAGCATCTTGGTGCCGTTTTCGGTATGCAGCACCTCGGGATGAAACTGCACGCAATACAGGCCGCGTGCCTTGTCCTGGGCAGCAGCAACGGGACAGTTGGGAGTGCTGGCAACAATCTCAAAGCCAGGGGCAGCGGTTTCGATGTAGTCGTTGTGGCTCATCCAGCAAACGTTCTTGGCGCCCAGGCCGTCAAACAGCGGGCTTGCAGTGTCCAGTTCAACCACAGTCTTGCCGTATTCTCGCTCAGGAGCAACGCAAACCTTGCCTCCCAGCATATGCATCATCAGCTGGCTGCCATAGCAGATGCCTAGTACAGGCACGCCCCAGGTGTAAATTTCGGGGTCAATGGTCGGGGAATCCTCCAGGTAGGCGCTGTTGGGGCCACCAGTAAAAATAATTCCCTTGGGGTTTTTGGCCTTGATGTCTGCCAAATTGTGCTTGTAGGAAACAATTTCGCAATATACGCCGCTTTCGCGTACGCGTCTGGCGATCAGCTGGTTATATTGGCCGCCAAAATCGATGACGAGCACCATTTCTTGTGCATTTTGCTGCATCTATCCTTCACTCTCCTTTAAAATAAACAGGCTGCGGCTTATGCGCAGTTATGTAAGAAATTTGACGTTTTTAATATACAATAGATTACCATAATCGGCGTAAAAAAGCAATGAAGCAATGGTGATATTGCGCCGTATACATGCTACAATAAGGCTTTTGGCGGCGCGATACCTCTATCACTCCCGCTTTAGCCTGCACATAAATTTTAAAATTAATTTTACAGATTTTTAAGACAATGATATAATAAGTGCAGTTATGTCCGCGGCCGCTTGCTGTGCGGCTACAAGCAAACCAGGCTATGCCTGATTTAGGAGGAGTATCATGGATAAAAACACAAATGTAAACGACCTGGCAGCGCAGGTCCTCAAGGAAAACAAGTCCCAAAAGCAACGGCGCAGGCTAATCCTGTGGCTGCTGGCGCTGGTGGTGGGCGCAGCCCTTGGCTATTTGGGCAATAAGCCGCTTAATGATTTATTCAACTTCATCGCCACAGTTTATACGCGCCTGTTCCAGTTCATCGCCGTTCCCACCATCGCACTAGCTGTGATCACCACGCTGGCCGCCTTGGGCAGCAAAAAGGAAACAGGGCGCATCTTTGCCCATGCTGTTGTCTACACGCTGCTAACCACCTTTTTTGCCGCAGGCATCGGCCTTGCCATTTACCTGTGGGTGGCACCGGGCAACCTGCCTGCCGACGTTGTGGGCCTGGGCGCAGGACAGGTGCCGCAAAAGCTGGGTACTGTGAGCTATTATGACCACATCCTCGGCGTTGTCCCCAACAATATGCTGCAGCCCTTTTTGTCTGGCAACGTGCTTTCAGTTATGCTGATTGCCGCCGCCTTGGGCCTGGGGCTGGCGTTTATGCCCCAAACCGAAAACCGCGAGGTGCTGCTAAAGGGCATCCTGGGCCTACAGGAGCTGCTTTTTACGCTCATCAACGCATTGCTGTTTGTGCTGCCGCTTGGCATTTTGGCCTTCGCTGCCCAGCTTGCCGCACAAATTGAGGCAGGCGTCATTGTGGGTGCCTTGGGCAAATACACCCTTGTGATTATGGCCAGCAACTTTATCCAGTTTTTCTTTGTCCTGCCGCTCTTTTTGCTGGCACGCGGTCTCAACCCCATTACCGTCTTTAAGCAGATGTCCCCTGCGCTGGCGGTGGCTCTGTTTACCAAAAGCAGTGCCGGCACCCTGCCCGTAACGCTGGCCTCGGCCGAGCAGAACATGCGCGTCAACACTGCGGTATCGCGCTTTGTGCTGCCAATCTGCACCACCATCAACATGAACGGCTGCGCCGCCTTCATCCTCATCACCTCGCTATTTGTGATGCAAAATGCAGGCTTAGAGCTACCCTTATCCACCATGCTCACCTGGCTTGTAATTTCGGTGCTGGCTGCCGTTGGCAATGCGGGCGTACCCATGGGCTGCTACTTTTTAACGCTGTCGCTAATGAGCGGCATTGGCGCGCCCATCGGCATTATGGGCGTAATTTTGCCTATTTACACCATTATTGATATGATCGAAACTGCTGAAAACGTTTGGTCCGATTCCTGCGTCTGCGCTATGACCGACCACGATTTAAAGGGCAAGCTGCAAGAAGAAAACGCATAAAGCACAACTTAGGCGCACCATAGAAAAAAGAGAGGCATTACACCTCTCTTTTTTTGCTAGCTTAATCTTATTTATTATTCAGCATCTGCTCCAGGGTGTGCCAGCCAAGCACAGCGCACTTTACACGCGCAGGCATGTGCGACACATCCTTCAGCACGCCTGCTTCCTCCAGCTCGTCAATTTCTTCCTCGCTGGCGCTGCCCTTGATCATGCGCAAAAAGATGTCTGCTAGATGCAGGGCCTCCTCCTCGCTTTTGCCGATAACAAGATCGAGCATCATGTCTGCACTAGCCTGGCTGATGGCGCAGCCGCTGCCAGTAAAGGCACCGTCCACCACCCTGCCATCCGCGAGCTTAAGCTTCATGGTGATGTCATCACCACAACTGGGGTTGTAGCCACGCATTTCCACGTCAGCACCTTCCAGCTCGTGCTTGTGACCCGGGTGCATGTTGTGGTCTATCAAAATTTCGTTATAAAAGCTTCTGTTATCTGCCATAGCCCATTCTCTCCCTTATCGTGCGCAGGCTATCAATAAAGCGCTGCACGTCCTCCGCGGTGTTATAAAATGCCAGGCTGGCGCGTGCTGTTGCGCCCGTGCACAGATGATCCAAAAGCGGCTGGGCGCAATGGTTGCCTGCGCGGATATTCACGCCATCGGCATCCAAAATCGCCGCAATATCGTGCGGATGCACGCCATCTACCGTAAAGGTGAGGATGCCCTTGTGCTCGTCAGCAGTCTGGCCGCCAACGATGTGCACACCTTCAATTTGCTGCATAGCGTCAAACGCCAGCTGGGTGAGTGCTGCCTCACGCGCTTCAATAACCTCAAAGCCAATGCTATTGATATAGCCAATGGCAGCAGCAAGGCCTGCAGCGCCGGCGGCGTTTACCGTGCCAGCTTCAAATTTATGCGGCAACGGTGCGTACTCCTGCCCATCGCGGCTGACAAAGCTAATCATTTCACCACCGCTGAGGAAGGGAGGCATAGCCTCAAGCAGAGCCTTTTTGCCGTACAGCACACCGATGCCCATAGGACCAAGCATTTTGTGGCCGCTGAAGGCAAGAAAATCTGCGTCCATTTTTTGCACATCAACCGCCATATGCGGCGCGCTCTGCGCTGCGTCGATAACAGTCACAGCGCCCACCTTGTGCGCTTCGCTGATGAGCTTGGCGATGGGGTTAAGACGGCCTAAAACGTTAGACACCTCGGCCATAGCCACGATTTTAGTTTTTGTGGTAATGGCCTTTTCGATAGCCTCATCGCTGATGCTGCCGTCGGCCGCACATTCGATGTACTTCACCACTGCGCCAGTCTGCGCTGCCACCATACGCCACGGCAGCATATTGCTGTGGTGCTCCATGATCGTGGTGACAATTTCGTCGCCTGCCTTGAGGTTGTGCAGGCCGTAGCTATAGGCCACCAGGTTCAAGCTTTCTGTGGTGTTGCGGGTGAAGATAATCTCCTGCTCACTTTTGGCGTTGATAAATTTTTGCACAGCAATGCGTGCGTTTTCATAAATATCGGTTGCCTGCATTGCCAAATCATACAGGCCACGCAACGGGTTAGCGTTGTGCGCAAGGTAAAACTCGCGCTCTGCCTCAATTACGCACAGCGGCTTTTGCGTCGTTGCCGAATTATCCAAATAGGCAACGTCCTTGGCTGCCAGCAGCGGAAAATCCTTTTTATAATCATAGGCTAGTATGTCCTTATCATTGGCCATCTGCCATCACTCCTTCCAGGTAACGCTGCACCAGCGCTACAGTGTCCTCGTCATCTATTTGGCGGCACAGGGCATCTATCTTGGCCTTGGCCATCATGTTCACTGCCTCCTGCTCGCTAAAGCCTCGGCTCATCAAGTAGAACAGCAGCTCCTCGTCCAGCTTGCCGATGCTGGCGCCGTGGTTACCCTGCACATCCTCCTCACTGCACAAAATCAGCGGAATTGTCTGGTTCACCACATCGTCGCTCAAAAGCAGCACTGTTTCCTTTTCGTCGCCAATGGCGCCGGCACAGCCGTTTTTGAAATCAATCGTGCCACGGTACAGCTTGTGCGCTCCCTGCTGCAAAACACCGTCCGCGCTCATTGCGCAGGTAGTCTTCTTGCCGTAGTGGTTGGCGATAAAGTTCATATCCAGCTTTTGGGCACTGCGGCCGTAGTAGCCAATGGCGGCGGCAAAGTCACTGCCTGCGCCCACAAGCTCGGTGCGCACGCCGTTATAGATGGCACAAGCTCCCAGCTGCAGCTGTAAAAGCTCAAAGCGGGCGTCAGCAGCCAGCTCACAGCCAACGTCGTTCAGGTGGGTAAAGCCTTGGCCCAAAAGCTGCACCTGCACCAGCTTCACCCTGGCGCCTGCGCCTGCTGCCACCTTCACCTGCACACTGGCTTCGCCTGCGGCCTGCGCCGTAGCAATGTAGGTCATATACACGGTGAGGTCGCTGCCTGCCTTGGCATCAATCTGCACACGGTTAAAGCATTTGCTGCCGTCACTGTAGCGCAGCGTTACTGCGGCCGTGCTTTTGCCTGCATCGGCCACCAGGCGCAGCAAACGCCCTGGACCCAGCTTTTCTATATCACTGCCCATGCCTGTGGGGATCTTGGCAAAATCCGCACCATGCACGGAGCACACGCCATGGCTGCCACAGCTGCAGCAGGCATCGGCCTTGTTGGTATTTACGCACACGCTGCCCTCCAGGGCCACACGCGGCTCGCAGGTATCCTGCGGCAGGGCAAGGCCTTGCAGCTTGCAATCGTTCAGCTTCAGTCTGTTCCAGGTGGGAGCAGGAAGCTGGTTTAATGTTAATTCTTCTAGCATTTCCGTCCCTCCTTAACCTATGCTGCCCTGCATCTCCAGGCGGATGAGGTTGTTCATCTCTACCGCATATTCCAGCGGCAGCTCCTTGGACACATTATCAGCAAAGCCGCTGACGATCATCGCCCTGGCCTCCTCCTCACTAATGCCACGGCTCATCAAATAGAACACAGCATCGTCGCTAATGCGGCCAATCTTTGCCTCGTGGCCGATGTCGGCGTCGGCAGTGCGCACATCAATCGCAGGGATGGTATCCGAACGCGAAATATTATCGAGCATCAGGCTTTGGCAGGAAACCGAAGACTTAGCCTGCTTGGCCTTATTAGTGACAACCACACTGCTGCGGAAGGTGCTCACACCGCCGCTTTTAGAAATAGACCTGGTGTTGACCACGCTAGCTGTTTTGGGAGCGTTATGCACCACCTTGCAGCCTGTGTCAAGGTTTTGGCCGTGGCCGGCAAAGGTAACACCGGTGAACTCACTGCGTGCGCCTGTACCATTTAAAATGCTCATGGGGTACAGATAGGAAACGTGCGAGCCAAAGGAGCCAGACACCCATTCAATGGTGCCGCCCTCAGCGACAATGGCACGCTTAGTGTTGAGATTGTACATATTCTTGGACCAGTTTTCAATCGTGGAATAGCGCAGCTTGGCGTTTTTGCCGATAAACAGCTCCACGCAGCCTGCGTGCAGATTGGCCACGTTATACTTTGGCGCGCTGCAGCCTTCGATAAAGTGCAGGTCCGCACCCTCCTCCACAATAATCAGCGTATGCTCAAACTGGCCTGCGCCCTTGGCGTTCAGGCGAAAGTACGACTGCAGCGGGATTGCCACGCTCACGCCTGCAGGAACGTAGACAAAGGAGCCGCCGCTCCACACTGCGCCGTGCAGGGCTGCAAACTTGTGGTCATAGGGGGTGACAAGCTTCATAAAATGCTCGCGCACCATCTCAGCGTAGGGGCCGTTTAAGGCGCTTTCCATATCGGTATAAATAACGCCCTGCTCCTCCACCTCCTTGCGCACATTGTGGTACACCAGCTCCGAATCGTACTGCGCGCCCACGCCTGCCAGGCTCGTCTGCTCGGCCTGCGGAATACCCAGGCGTTCAAAGGTGTCCTTAATATCGCTAGGAACATCCTCCCACTTGCCCTGCATTGCGGTGTTGGGGCGTACGTAGGTAACGATGTTTTCCATATGCAGGCCTTCGATAGAAGGACCCCAGTTGGGAACCTGCAGGCTGTTATATATTTCTAAGGACTTAAGGCGGAAATCGTGCATCCATTCGGGATCATGCTTTTCACGCGAAATCTTCTCCACGATTTCCTGCGTGAGGCCTTCCTGGATACGGTAGGCATCCTTATCCTCGTTACGGAAGTCGTAAAGGCTTCTGTCTATATCTTCAACGTAGGTTTTTTCTTCCATATTCTCCACCAATACTTTTTATTTTGTCAAAAACTGCTCAAAGCCGTGCCTGCTAACCTCGTCCACCAGTTCAGGGCCTGCGTTTTTAATAATCTGCCCCTGCGCCAGGATGTGCGTCTTATCCACATGCAAAGCGTCTAGGATCTTAGTATTATGCGTAATGATCAGCAGTGCTCCCTGACGGTGCTCCTGAAAGGTTTTGATGCCTTGGGAAACAATCTTCACAGCGTCCACGTCCAGGCCACTGTCGGTTTCGTCCAAAATTGCCAGCTTGGGGTTGAGCATCAAAAGCTGCAAAATTTCGGCCTTCTTCTTTTCGCCGCCGCTAAAGCCAGTGTTTAAATCACGCTCCGCGTACTTAGCGTCCATCTGTAAAAGCGCCATCGCCTGACGCAGCTCCTTGCGGAAATCCCACGCCTTAATGCGCACACCGCGCTGCTGCTCAAGCGCAGTCTTCAAAAAGCTGCTGAGGCTGATACCCGGGACCTCTAGCGGGTTCTGAAAGGACAAAAAGAGTCCTGCCTTGGCACGCTTATCAACAGCCATAGTAGTAATATCCTCGCCGCCAAAGCGGATCGCGCCGCCTGTGACGGTGTATTTAGGGTTGCCCATGAGAGCGTAGCCCAAGGTAGACTTGCCTGCACCGTTGGGACCCATCAGCACATGGGTTTCGCCCGGGGCGATATCAAGATTAATATTATGCAGGATCTCTTTGTCTTCAACATTGACCACAAGATCCCGTACCTCTAATAATTGCTCTGCCATATTTATCCTCCAATCGAAGCGGCGCTCAAGGCCAAACCGCCTCTATAATTTAATTCCCACATTTCTAGTATGAATTACATACTCTATTATAAAATTATTTCTGTAAGTATGCAAGCTTTCGCCACAAATATCGGCACTAAATTTGCAAAAATGTCGCAAAGTGCGCACCAAAATTTCCTTGTAGTCGTATTCTTACTATTATATAATATTTTTAGAAAAAATTATAGTGAGGTGCGTTAAATTATGGCAAAGCAGGCAAAATTTACCGTCTACGAAAAGCTGTCCAAGAAACAGCAGCGCGAAATTGACAAGACCAGACGTGTCAGCTGGGGACTAGTCAAGCCAGTTACCAGGGTTAAGCCGTCAGCCAAGGTATATAAGCGTTCCCAAGGCAAACAGGTTGTACAGGCCTACAGCAAGGCTTGTGCACCCTGTTTTTTGTACTCTCATCGCCGTGTGGTGCTAAGAATACTAATTGACCATCTTAAAAATTACAACACTGTCAGAGCACTTAAGGCGTTAAGCTGCCAATGTCCTAAGGATGTCTATTATGGTGCTCTGACAGCTTGAAATCTTGTAAATTGATGCACGCTTAAAATTTTAAGAAGTGGTCTTGACATAGGTATCATTATAGCCCAACCACACAAAGTGTTAAAGCACCGACCACACCACATAAATTGGGGATACTTGTATCATATTTACTCCAAAAACATAATGGACATTATAGAGCGTTTACGTGTATAATATTCTTTGGATTAGTTTGTATTGTTAGCGATAAAGTAACTGCAAAAAAGCAATACCGTTAAATAAACACACGCAGGCCCACAGCCTGCAAAGGAGAGTGTACGCGTGAAACCCTACAGCTTACAAGAATTAGAAAAATGTGGCTTTTTGTCTAAAATGTTTGGCTCCACCCCTGCCGAAAACGGCTGGAAGGAGCTTAATAATCTGCTGGCCGAGGCACCTGATGCCCTGTCCCTCACCAGCGATGATGTTAAGGCTGCCCTCAAAAAATGGGGCGTAAAATTTAATGACGATAACCTTGCGCAGCGCAGCGGTCTTTACCGTAAGCTGGCAGATGTTGTTTTTACCGAGGTACAAAGCAAGGATGACAGCCTGTTTAAGCAGACAGAGCATTTAGCAGAGCTTTTGGAGCTGCCTGCCTACCAGGCAAAGCTGGCTGATAAGGCCTCTAAGACTGCCGCCTATTTTGTGCGCTGCCGCAATATTCTCAGCGGCGAAGAAACGCTAGACATACAGCAGCTTAACGCACTTTTTGACTACGATTATGAGGACAGCTTAGCCATGCGCAAGCAGGTTTTTAAGGCACACTTCAACCAGAAATTTGACGCCATCAGCAAGGCACAGCGTTACACCCCAGACGAGGAGGCTGGCTTTACGGCTGACTGCACCGCTCTCAGCCTGACGCTGACAGAAGAGCTAAAGCCTAATATCAAAGCTGCATTGGACAAATACCGTAACCTGTGGAATGCCGAGCACAATCCTCTAGGCAATATCCAGCAGGATGCTTTCCCGCTCAATGCTGGTGAAGTCTGCCATGCCTACACCAACTGTGGCCTGTGCCAAAACAAAATGGTGGAGCGCGAGGATAACTACTTTGAGCTGACACGCAAATTCAGTATTGACGAAACTGTATCCTTTAAAAATGAAAAGATTGAGCATCCCAAGTTCAAGGAAGAAATGGTCATTCTTGTAGAGCTGGGCGCGTTCTTCCTCACTAACCAACGTATTGTTTACATCGGTAAGAAAAACGCCTTTAATGTAATGCTGGCAAACATTACTAGTGCTGATTTTGACGGTGTCAACCTCATCACCTTCCACACAGCTAACAGCCAAAAGGAAAACGTTGACGTCATCATCAAATTCAGCGATGAGGCCGCTGGCGTTATGTTCATTCTCTTTAATAAAGCATTTACCAATGCCAAGGCCTAAAAAGCTTAGCCACATAGTAAAACCCCTGCAGAATAAGCTGCAGGGGTTGTTTTTTACCTAACTACCTGGCAGGCAGCAAGCTTTTAGCTTACATGCACTCTTTGATAGCCTTAGCCATACGCTGGATGCCTTCAACAATGCGGTCATCCGGCATATTGGAATAGTTGATACGCATGCTGCGGTCAGTCTTTTGGTTAGGATAGAAGGCATCGCCGATTACAGCAGCAACCTTCATTTCAATGCACTTGTCGAATACCTTGCGTGCACTTACGCCTTCAGGTACAGTTACCCACAGGAACAGGCCGCCCTCAGGATGAGTCCACTCAACGCCTTCGGGGAAGTATTTAGCCATAGATTCCAGAATCAGATCACGACGATGCTTGTACAGCTCAACGATTTCCTTAACATGGGCATCCAGGTCATAAGCTTCCATGTAAGCGTCAGCAACACCTTGGTCAAAGTTGGAGGTGTGCAGGTCAGCACTTTGTTTGATCTTAACAAACTCGCTCAGCAGGCTGTGCTCTGCAACAATCCAGCCCAGACGCAGGCCAGGGCAGAAGATCTTGGAGAAGGTGCCCAGGAACATAACCAGACCCTTGGTATCCATGGATTTCAAGGACGGCAGGATTACACCCTCATAACGCAGCTCGCCGTACGGGTTATCTTCCAATACAGGCAGATTGTGCTTGTTAACAACCTCCATGAATTTTTGACGACGCTCCAAGGACCAGGTACGGCCAGTCGGGTTTTGGAAGTCAGGAATTACATAGATGAACTTGCAATTTTCGGTGGTAGACAGGATTTTATCCAGCTCTTCAGGGATCAGGCCGCCGTTATCGGTCGGAACCTCTACGAATTTGGGCTCATAAGCATTAAAAGCATTCAGAGCGCCCAGGTAGGACGGGCTTTCGCACAGAACAACATCGCCAGGGTTCAAGAACAGCTTGCCTGCGAAGTCCAAGCATTGCTGGGAACCAGTGGTAATAAGGATGTCATCGGGATCAACGTTGGTATGATATTTATCTGCCATGCGTTTAGCAATTTTAGCACGCAGGGACGGACGGCCTTCGGTAGTTGCATATTGCAGCAGCTGACGACCTTCCTTAAGCACCAGGTCATGCGAAACCTTAGCAATCTCCTCTACCGGGAACAGCTCAGGTGCCGGCAGACCACCAGCAAAGGAAATGATATCAGGCTGAGCAGTTAATTTTAACAGCTCGCGGATTTCAGAAGCTTGCATACGCTCCATACGTTTTGCGAATTTCATGTCTAAAAACCTCTCTTCATTAGCTAACTTTATATTTTTGATGTACTTTATATTGTAACACCACAAAAAAAAATGTACAAGCAAAAATATAACCCTAAGGCAGATTTACTTATGTATTAGGCATTTTTTGTTAAGTTATTAACTATTTAGGGTGAAATTGCAGAATTTTATACACAGAAAAGCCTCTGCCAGCAGGTAGCAGAGGCTTATGCAGCTTAACCTATTACACTTTCAGCAGCTCTTTTTCTTCCAGATATTGTCCCAGCAGCTGTCCCACCTTATTTACCAGCTTCAGGCAGTTTTTCAGGTGCTCACGTGTGTTAAATTCATACGGCATCAAATCAGCGCAGGCGCAGGAGCCAAAGGCTGCTGCAAAACGCTCATGAAATTCCTGCGTCAGCGGATAGATTGCCGATAACGGCTTTTCGCTAGGATGATTGCGACCTGCCAACGTGCTTATCACCATAACGCAGCCAGCCATAGCACCGCACAAATCCCTTGCATGCCCAATGCCACCGCCAAAGCCAGAGCACAGCCGCAAAGCATTATCACTTATATCTACCCCTGCCTCCTTGCGAAAAGCTTCGACTATCGCCTCACAGCAATTAAAACCACTCTTAAAACAGTTACCTGCTGCCATGCCCATTTTCTCACTGAATTCACTCATATACGTATGCCTCCTTATAATAGATAATAAAAGTATGCTCACTACCTTCTGCCGCTTTCCGTTCCATAAGGCTAGCCACTCATACCACCGATAATCACCACACGCTTAGTCATCATTGCAGCTCCATACCAGCTACTAATATTGCAATATTAGGAAAATTTAGGCTACATCAAAACTTATATATGCATAATACCTATATGCTACCAAACAACACCTCTCTGCTTTTAACCTCATTATAACAAAATAGCCTCTGTCTGCATAGAGACAAAGGCTATTGCCATAACAATTTTTATTCCGCCTCGTACACGCTCAGCGCCTCCAGCGCCAGCGCATAGCCTGCAAAGCCCAGGCCGCAGATTTGGCCTACGCAGCCTGCCACCGTCACGGAATGGTGACGGAATTCCTCACGCTGGTGAATGTTGCTGATATGCACCTCAATCGCAGGAATATTAACAGCCTTGAGCGCGTCCAAAATAGCTACGCTGTAATGAGTGAAGGCTGCAGGGTTAATCACAATGCCGTCAAAGCGGCCATAGGCCTTTTGGATGGCAGTAACCAAATCGCCCTCATAATTGCTCTGCAGCAGCTCCACCTCCACGCCCAGGCGGTTAGCCGCCGACTGGATATAGTCGCACAGGCTGGCGTAATCCTCACGGCCATAGATGTTTTTTTCACGTACCCCCAGCAAATTGATATTGGGCCCGTTCAATACTAATATTTTACGCATCTTGCACTCCCCTTTGCTTTAATCCTTGTTCACTGCTTGGGCATAAGCTGCCAAAAGCTGCAGCACCTTATCCTTGCTTTGGTTATTATCTACTACGTAATCGGCATACTGGCGGTAAAGGCCTATCCGCTCATCATATAACGCAAAAATGCGCTGCTTATCAGCAGTCAAAAGCGGCCTGGCATCGCCCTCAATGCAGTTAAGGATATTTTGCGGTTGTCTGTCGATAAACACCACCACACCGCTTTGCTTTAAAAGCTGCATATTCTGCCTGCGCTTCACTGCACCGCCGCCCGTTGCGATAACCGCACCTTCAAGCGTTGCTAGATATTGCAGCGTGCGCGTTTCGGCCGCGCGGAAGGCAGCCTCGCTTTCGGCAAAGAAGCTTTTAATGCTGCGTGCCTCGCGCTCCTCAAGGACATCATCCGCATCGTAAAAGGCCAGCCCCAGCTGTTTGGCCAAGCTTTTGCCAAAGGTGCTTTTGCCGCTGCCAGGCATGCCGATTAAAACAATATTTTTCATTGCTTTTGCTCCAATGCCTGCATAATGCGCACAATCAGGCTGCTGTCATATTGCTCATCCTGCCAGATTTCCTGCGCCGCTACAGCCTGCGCCACCAGCATAAAGAGACCATTGACGGCCTTCATGCCTGCGGCCTCGGCCTGCTGCAAGAACAAGCTTTTGGCAGGGTTGTAAATCAAATCCACAGCGGCATCAAAATTGCTCACTTCCTCGGCGGTGACAGGTGAAGCGTTAGTCTTGGGGAACATTCCCACAGGCGTGCAGTTGATAATGACATCACCCGTCAGTGATGCTAGGCCGTTGTAGTCAATTACACGGCACTTAGGGGCAATTTTATAAAAATCCTTGTCGATATGAGCCACATCGCGCGTCACCAGATACAGCTTGCCCACGCGCTTATCTGCCAGATATTTGACAACGGCCCGCGCCGCGCCACCAGTTCCCAAAACAGCGACACGCTTAGCACGTGCATCAATGCCATTATATTCCAGCATCCTGCCAAAGCCAAAGTAATCTGTGTTGTAGCCAACGGCGCCAGCCGCAGTAAATTTGATAGTGTTCACTGCGCCGATGGCCTTAGCCTCACGCGTAATGCTGTCTACAAGCGGCAGCACGTGCAGCTTGTGGGGAATGGTCACATTGCAACCAGCGTAGCCTGTGCGCAGCTCGCGCATACGCTGCGGCAGCTCCTCCAAGGGAGTTTCTAGCAGAGTATAGCTGCCGCTGATCCCAGTATATTTAAAAAACAGCTCATGAATGGCAGGTGACAGGCTGTGTCCCAGCTTGCCGCCCAAAAGACCATATTGTTGCATCTAGCTTCAATCCTTTCGTTCGTAGGCACGGTAGTTGCCCAAAATCTTGCAATAGGTGGTTTTGGCCTTGATCTCCTCCAGCACGTCCTGCACCAGCGGGTCGGCCAGGTTGCCTGTCACATCAATATAAAAGAAATATTCCCAGGTTTTGCCCACGATAGGACGCGATTCCAGGTTTAGCATGTTCAATCCCATGTGGTAGAAGCTGGCCAGCATTTTGTACAGCGAGCCTGTTTCGTGCTTCACTGCCACAATCAGCGTTATTTTGTCGGCCTCTGGCACAACCTCCGGCCTTTTGGCGATGATGACAAAGCGTGTATAGTTGTTGCTGTTGCTGTTAATCGCAGGTGCAATAATCTTCAAATTATACAGCTCTGCTGCCTGCTTACCGGCAATAGCTCCCAAGGTGACATCCTGCCTTTGCGCCACCTCCTCTGCGCTCTTGGAGGTGCTAAAGTAAGGAACCTGCTCTATCTGCGGGTAATCATGAAAAAAATCCTTACACTGCTTGAGCCCCTGCGGATGCGAATACACCGTTTTGATGCTCTGCAGCGTTGCCCCCTCGCAGCCCAAAAGGTTTTGCTCTATCTTGACGCACTGCTCGCCCACGATGCTACAGTCATATTGGCGCAGCAGGTCATATACCTCGGTAATGCCGCCTGTCGAGGAATTTTCCAGCGGCAGCACAGCGTAATCCATCTCGCCGCTGCTAGCGCTGGCTATAACCTCCTCAAAGGTATTAAAGTGATGACGGTTATATTGGCGTTCATGAAAATATTCCCTCAGCGCCTGGTGCGTAAACGAGCCTGCAGGCCCAAAGCAGGCAATTTCCAGCGTGCGGTCCGCAGGTCCGGCCAGAGCAGCCTCCTCCAGCACGCAGGCCTGGTCGATGATACCTCGCATAATATTTTTTACAGCTACGGAATATTCCTTGTTCTCCAAAAAGCCTGCCACCTTGGCGATAACCCTGGCCTCACGGTTTTTGTCCTTTACTGGCAGTCCCTTGGCCTTTTTATAGGCTGCCACCTGCATCACCAGCTGCAGCCGGTTTTCCAGCACCTCTGCCAACTGCTGGTCCATTTTATCTATTTCCTTGCGGATGAGCTCTAAATCCAGTTCCTGCATCTTATCTCTCCCATTTCTTGGCTTCTAACAGCAAATCCCACAGCGTCCAGGCAACCACGGATTCAATAACTGGCACTGCTCTCTGCACGATGCAGGGATCATGCCTGCCTGTTATGCTCAGCGTAGTATCCTGCTGCTCCCTAAGGCTCACCGTACGCTGCTCGCGCGCGATAGACGGCGTAGGCTTGATGGCCACACGCAGCACGAGCGGCATACCATTAGCAATGCCTCCCGTAATGCCGCCGTTATGATTAGTGTAGCCTGTAACAACGCCATCAACGTAGTGCAAGGCATCGTTAGCCTCTGCTCCTGTCAAGGCAGCAAAGCCAAAGCCTTCGCCAAATTCCACGCCCTTCACCGCAGGCACCGAAAACAGCGCATGGCTCAAGCAGCTTTCCAGCGAATCAAAATAGGGTGCGCCTACGCCCGCAGGCAGGTGCAGCGCCATGGCCTCGATAACGCCGCCCACGCTGTTCAACTCGGCCTTGGCAGACAAAATTCTCTCCTGCATCGCCTCGCCTATTTTATCATCCATCACGGCAAAGTCCTTAGCACTCAGCGCCAAAAGCTCGCTATCCGCCATGCCCATGGGGTCAAAGCGCCGCTCCATAACATCAGCAATCTGCAAAATATGCGCACCCACGACAATACCCTGCTGCGCCAGCGCCTGCTTGGCCACCGCTCCTGCAAACACCAGCGGTGCCGTTATCCTGCCCGAAAAATGGCCGCCGCCACGGTAATCGTTAAAGCCCTGGTAACGCACATGTCCTGCGTAATCAGCGTGTCCCGGACGCATTTTATCGGCCAGGATGCTGTAATCCTTAGAATGCTGGTCGCTGTTGACTATACGCGCGCACAGAGGCGTGCCTGTGGTATAGCCATTGAAAAAGCCGCTTTGGATTTCCACCGCATCGCTTTCTCTGCGTGCTGTTGCCAAGGCGTTGCGTCCGGGTGCACGGCGTGCCATTTCATGCGCTATCTGCGCTTCGTCTAGCGCCAGTCCCGGCGGCAGGCCGTCCAGCACAACGCCAATGGCCTTGCCGTGTGACTCGCCATAAATAGCCATTTTTATATTCATGCCCAAAATTCCACTCATGCCAGCACCTCAAGCCTTCCGCCAACGCTTTGGTAATCCTCCCAGAAGTTGGGATAGGATTTGCTCACGCTGCCTGCCCCCGTTAGTACGATGGGCAGCGCGCAGCGCTGCGCCGCAATCGCCAGGCTCATCGCAATGCGATGATCGTTCCAGGCATCCACCTCGGCACCGCCTGCCAGTCCCTGCGGCCTGCCAACGATTGTCAAGCCTTCACTCTCCTCGGTAATCTGCGCTCCCAGCTTGTTCAGCTCGGCTGTAATCGCTGCCAGGCGGTCACATTCCTTAATGCGCAGGCGGCCTGCGTTGATAACCTTAGTCGTGCCTGCGCTCACCGCTGCCAGCACCGTCAGCACGGGAATAATGTCAGGACAGTCGGCAGCATCAATCACCGTGGCCTGCGTTGCCCCGCCGCGCACGTTCACGCCATCTGCCTCTTTGGTGATACACGCACCCATACGCTGCATAATCTCCACTACTGCCTTATCCCCCTGCAGGGAAGCAAAATCCACGCCTGCGGCCGTAACCGCCTCGCCCAAGGCTCCGCCCACGGTCCAAAAGGCAGCCTGCGACCAATCGCCCTCGACCCTGCTATCCTGCGCCTTATAATGCTGGTTGCCACGCACAAGATACCGCCTGTGCGCTCCATCAACATTTTCTACATCAACGCCATATTTCGCCAGGCAGGCTAGCGTCATATCCACATAGGATGCCGATTCCAAGGGTGAAGTGATAATGATTTCTGATTCTCCCTTAAGCAAGGGCAACGCAAAAAGCAGCCCGCTGACAAACTGGCTGCTGACATTGCCAGGCAGCTCATATTTGCCAGGCAGAAGATGACCGCTGACTGTCAAGGGCAAATTGCCGCCAGCATTAAAATATTGCACTGGCTGCTTGTCAAAAATATCATAATAAGCCTTTAGTGGACGCGAAACCAGCTTGCCGTGTCCGCTAAAGGTGAGCGGACAGCCCAAATTGGCTCCCAGCGGCACAAAAAAGCGTAACGTAGAGCCAGACTCACCGCAGTCTGCTGCATCTGCCGCCGCCACAGGATGGCCTGTGCCTGTAATCTGCAAGGCCGTACGTCCTGCAAGCATACTGGGCACAGCGTCCACGCTCACGCCCAGCGCACGTAGCACGCGCATCGTCGCCTCTATATCCTTGGACATGCTGATATTATCTACAATGCTGGTGCCTGCCGCCAGTCCTGCGCAGATAATTTCGCGGTGTCCCATGCTTTTAGATGACGGCACCTGCACCGTCCCCTTTAATTTTGTAGGAAAAATTTTTAGCTTATCCATCTTCAACCTACCCCAAATATTTCGGCAGCTCCTGCCAGTCTATTTTTTTCAGCACACCCTCACCGATTTTATTTAACACGATAAGCGTAATGCTGTTGCCATTCTTTTTCTTATCGCGTGCCATAGTGGCTAAAAGCGCGCTCTTAGCTACGCCTGCCTCAAGCGGCAGGCTGTACTTTGCAAGAACATTTTTAATGCGCTCCGCACTGCCAGTCTGCGTCAGTCCCAGCTCCTCGCTGCGCTGCGTCAGCTGGTACATGCCAATGCCCACGCCCTCACCGTGCGTAAAGCAGCTGTAGCCAAAATGCTGCTCCACTGCGTGTCCCAGCGTATGCCCAAAATTGAGCAGCATCCTCAGACCGGTGTCAAACTCGTCCTGCTCCACAATGCGCGCCTTAATCGCGCAGCAGGTGGCCACCACGCTGTCAATATCCGCTAAAAGCGCCGCATCATCTGCATAGGCAGCAATTTGTTCAAACAAAGCAGCATCCTTAATACAGCCATATTTAATCGCCTCGGCCAGGCCGTCATGCAAAAAGCGCACTGGCAGCGTCGCCAAAAGGCTGGTGTCGATGAACACGGCCTTGGGCTGATAAAAGGCACCAGCCAGATTCTTGCCTGCTGCCAAATCCACTGCCACCTTGCCACCCACGCTACTGTCTATCTGCGCTAAAAGCGATGTGGGAACCTGCACAAAGGCAATGCCGCGCATAAAGCTGGCAGCGGCAAAGCCGCCCAAATCTCCCACCACGCCGCCGCCAAGCGTCAGCACTACGTCTGTGCGTGTCAGGCCTGCAGCTGCCAGCTGCTCCAAAACCTCTGCCAGCACCTGCATGTTCTTGCTTTGCTCACCTGCTGCGATCACCACTGTAACGACAGCAAGGCCAGCCTCCTCGAGGCTAGCCTGTAAACGCGCCGCATAAAGCGGTGCTACGTTGGTGTCACTGATAATTGCCGCCTTGCGTGCCCTGGGCAGCAGCGCCGCCACCTTAGGACCAACCTGCGGCAGCAAGCCTGCTGCAATTTCAATATCATAGGCGTGCTTGCCCAAATCCACATGAATTGTGTGCATCAAAAAAGCTCCCTTCTGCGAGCGCCTGCCTTACGCATCAAGTCCTTAAGCTGCTCGCCGTCACCAGCACGCAGCGCCCTTTGCCACAGCGAAAGCTGCTCCATATACTTATCAATTTCGTCGGCCACCCTTTCCCTGTTGGATAAAAACAGGCTGCTCCACAGCTCCGGGTTGATGTCTGCCACACGGGTAGCATCGCGGAAGCTGCCTGCGACAAAATATTTTGTCTTATCATCAAAGGAAGCGCTGTCCATGAGCGACACTGCCAGCACATGCGGCAGGTTGCTGGTGTAGGCGATCGTCGCATCGTGCTGCGCCGGCGTTACCTGCACCGTATGCCTGCATCCAAGTGCCAGCGCCAGCTGCTCCAGCCAGGCAACCGCCTCCGCACTGTTATGCTCCTCAGGAACGATAATATAATTAGCATTTTGAAAGATGTGCGCATCGCTCATGCCCAAGCCGCTGCCCTGGCGTCCTGCCATCGGGTGTCCCGAAATAAATTCCATGCCTGCTGGCAGCAGGGCCTGCACCCTGGTAATCATATCGTTTTTAATCCCTGCTACATCCGTAAACAAGGCATGGGGATTAAAAAACGCCACGTTTTCTTCAACAAAGCCTGCAATCGCTTCGGGATAGATAGCGCAGATAATAACGTCCGCAGCTGCCAGGCGCGCATCTGCCTTTGGCAGTGCAACATCCACAACTCCCTGCGACGCTGCCTGCGCCAATGCCGCTTCATCACGCTCCACGCCAATTATCTGGCGAACTCCCAGCCTGCGCAGCGCCTTAGCATACGAGCCGCCAATCAGCCCCAGGCCGACAACAGCAAAGCGCAGGCGCTGCCAATCTGTAAATCTATTTCCCTTGCAAAAACCAGACTCCACAAAAATCACTCCTACCGTCTTACTAATTTATATTATAACACGTTTACTGCCAAAATTTACCTGCACCTTAGCTGGCACAACGAACCGTCCTAGCAATTTAGCAGGCAAAATAGCATATAATACGCTTACAAATTGTACCACTGCCATCTTGCCTGCTAATTTTTGCTATCCTTCCTTACAGCTCCCTGCCTACAATCTGCGCAATGCCCTTTAAGTCACCCATAAGCTTAGCAAAGCGCTCAGGCTTCAGCGACTGCGCACCGTCGCATAGCGCTGCCTCAGGGTCGTTATGCACCTCGATAATCAGTCCGTCAGCACCAACTGCCACGGCTGCCTTCGCCAGCGGCTCCACCATCCACCACATACCTGCTGCATGACTGGGGTCTACAATCACCGGCAGATGGCTCAGCTTTTTGACTGCGGGAATAGCACTCACATCCAGCGTATTGCGGGTGTAGGTTTCAAAGGTGCGGATACCACGCTCACACAAAATAACGTTTTCGTTGCCCTCGCTCATGATGTATTCTGCCGCCATCAGCCATTCCTCAATCGTTGCTGCCAGGCCACGCTTGAGCAAAATAGGCTTATTGGTCTTGCCCAGTTCCTTCAACAGCTCAAAGTTTTGCATGTTGCGCGCGCCCACCTGGATAAGATCTACATCCTCGACAAAGCGCTCCACCATGTACGGCGACATAATCTCTGTCACAATCGGCAGACCTGTTTGCCTGCGGGCGTTCTTCAAAAAGTCCAATCCCTTTTCCTTAAGTCCCTGGAAGGAGTACGGCGAGGTGCGCGGCTTAAAGGCACCACCACGCAATAGCGTTGCGCCTGCTGCCTGCACATCCTGGGCTATGCCTGTCACCTGCTGTTGCGTCTCTACCGAGCAGGGGCCTGCAATCACCTGCAGCTTTTTACCGCCAAACTTCACACCTGCCACATCCACGATGCTGTCCTCGGGATGGAACATGCGGTTGGCACGCTTAAACGGCTCCTGCACGCGCATTACCTTTTCTACGCCGTCGTTGACGCGCAGCAGGTTAATATCCAAAGCGCTGGTGTCACCCACAACACCAAAGAGCGATGCGTTTACGCCCTCACTGGCGTGGATAGTGTAGCCTCTACCCTCTAGCTGTGCCTTGAGCTTACCCTTTTCTTCAACAGTTGCGGTGGGTTTAAATACAATAATCATGATTCTTCTCTCCTTTAAACTAAACTACAATTCTACCAAACTACGCTATAGCTTAAATAGCGAGCCATACTACGAAACAATACTACAAAAAACTGCTAAACTATACTACCAAAAATACTACATATCCCTGCCCACGATTCTGGCGATGCCCTTCAGCTCGCCCATGAGCCGGGCAAAGCGTTCCGGCCGCAGCGACTGCGCACCGTCACACAACGCCGCCTCGGGGTTATTGTGCACCTCGATCAAAAGGCCGTCCGCACCAACTGCTACTGCCGCCTTCGCCAGCGGCTCTACCATCCACCACATGCCTGCTGCATGACTGGGGTCTACTACCACAGGCAGATGGCTCAGCTTTTTGACTGCGGGTATAGCACTCACATCCAGCGTGTTGCGGGTATAGGTTTCAAAGGTACGGATACCACGCTCGCACAGGATAACGTTTTCGTTGCCCTCGCTCATGATATATTCCGCCGCCATCAGCCATTCCTCAATCGTTGCTGCCAGGCCGCGCTTGAGCAGGATAGGCTTATTGGTCTTGCCCAGCTCCTTCAGCAAATCAAAGTTCTGCATGTTGCGCGCACCCACCTGGATGAGGTCCACATCCTCCACAAAGCGTTCAATCATATAAGGCGACATGATTTCCGTCACAATCGGCAGGCCTGTTTCCTTGCGAGCTTCCTTTAAGTACTCCAACCCCTGCTCCTTTAAGCCCTGGAAGGAATAAGGCGAGGTACGCGGCTTGAAGGCACCGCCACGCAGCAGCGTCGCACCGCCAAGCTTAACGGATTTAGCAACGTCCGTCACCTGCTCCTGCGTTTCTACCGAGCAGGGACCAGCAATCACCTGAATTTTGCGGCCGCCAATAGCAACGCCGCTAACATCAACAACGGTATCCGCTGGGTGGAACATGCGGTTGGCACGCTTAAACGGCTCCTGCACACGCATTACCTTATCCACTGCGTCATCAATACGCAGCATGTTGATATCTAAGGTGCTGGTATCGCCAATGATACCGAAGATGGTCATGTTAACGCCGTTGATCTCATTAATCTGAAAGCCTCTGCCCTCAAGTGCAGCGCGCAGCTTTGCCTTATTTTCCTCTGGTGCTCCTGGTTTGAATACAATTACCATAAATCTCTCTCCTTTAGACCTGACGCCATTGTCAGCTTGCTACTAAAAAAGCAGGCTCCCCGCAAAGAGAACCTGCTATAATAACAAAACTTTAATTGTAAATGCTGCCTGCGCAAATACTATTTACGGTCCCTAATGCGATGTACGCCGCTATATGATTTTTCCCATGCCAAATAACCGGTGCTAAAGTAATAGCTAAAGACCGGAGCATAATAAAAACCATATTCAATTGCAGTGTTCATCATTTTAGATTCCATTTTTTCACCTGCAAATAATATTTCGCCTATGTCAGCGATTGACGTTATTTTACTCCCCTGCTTGGGTATCGTCAAGGAAAAGTCAATAATTTATTTAGATTTTATTTTTCACACTATTTAGTGTAACGTAGGTTACAAATTTGTCACAAGCTTGGCGGCAAATTCTCCCGCTACAATACACGTCCCTGCTCAATATATAGGGTGCGGTCGCACAGCCATTGTGCTAGCTGCCTGTCATGGGTGATAAACAGATAGGACAGCTTGTGCTCACGGCGGATGTCGCGCAGCAGATGCAAAATCTGCGCCTGCACTGAAACGTCCAGCATCGAGGTGGGCTCGTCCAGTAACAAAAGGCGTGGCTGTAAAAGCAGTGCACGTGCAATACAGATGCGCTGGATTTCGCCACCGCTCACCTGATGCGGATAGCGTGCAAGCAGCGTTGTATTCAGCTTCACCAGCTCCAGCATCTGCGCAATGCGCTGCTCATCACAGGGCAACGAAAATACGCTGAAGGCCTCGCGGATGCTTGCTCCCAACGTCTGCCGCGGGTCCAAAAAGCTCTCAGGCCGCTGCGAGATAAACTGCACCGCACGGCGAAAGCTGTGCAGCTTCTTCCCCGCGGCCTGCGTAATGTCTGCGCCATCAAAGTAAAGACGGCCACTGTCCGTAGGCAGCAGGCGCAAAAGAATGCGTGCCAGCGTGCTTTTGCCGCTACCGCTGCCGCCCATCAGTGCCACCGCCTCGCCTGGAGCAATGCGCAGGCTCACGTCCTGCAGCACCTCAAAGCGCCTGCCGCTGGCGCGGTCAGTAAAGCTTTTACAAATATTTTCAGCTATCAGCATATAAAAAGCACCTCACTTGCACGTCCTCTGCTGCTGTGTACAGCTTTGGCCGCTCCCTATAGCAGCGTGTGCTACAGCATTGGCAGCGGGGAGCGAACTTGCAGCCCGTCAAGGCTTCGCCAGCAGCAGGCGCCCTGCCCGGCAGCACCTGCAGGCCGTTTTGCGGCAAAGCCTGCAAAAATGCCTGGCTGTACGGATGCAGCGGCTGCGTAAACAGCCTGCTGCTCTTTTCCAGCACCTGTCCTGCGTACATCACCACAACATCGTCACACAGCTCGCGCGCCAACACGATATCATGGGTAATAATAAGCATGCTAGTAGTCTGCAGCGACCGTATCCTTTGCAGGTTCTGCAAAACAATGCGTCCCACAGACTCATCCAGTCCTTTAGTCGGTTCATCTGCCAAAATCCACGCTGGCCGCGTACTCAGCGCCATAGCGCACAGCACACGCTGCAGCATGCCGCCGCTCAGCTCATGTGGATAGGCTGCCAGCACCCTCGCCGCATCATCCTGCCCGAACTGCGCCAGCAGCTGCTTTTTATAAGCGTCATCCGCATCTGTAATGCCTGCCGCCTGCAAAATATCCTGCAGCTGCCTGCCTATTTTACGCGTAGGATTGAGCGAAGCAGAAGGGTTTTGCGGAATCACGCCAAATTCACGCCTAATGCGGTCAATAATCTGCCCATCATAAAGAGCTTGTCCCCTTTGCAGCACCTGCTGCGGCAGGATATGCAATAATGCCTGTCCTAAGACTGATTTGCCGCAGCCACTTTCGCCCACGATGGCTGTAAAGCGGCCTGGTGCCAGCGTCAGCGAAACATCATCCACTGCATAAAACACCTGCCCGTGCATAGGAAAGCCCACAGAAAGATTTTGTAATTTTATTTCCTTGCCTGCTACCATTTCCGCACCTCTTCCAGCTGCACATCTAGCCTGTCACGCAAATATTCGCCAATAATATTAATGGAGTATATTAAAAGGAACACGCACAAGCCAGGTATAATAATCAGATGCGGCGAGCTGCGGTAGTACATAATGGCATCGTTAATCATCACGCTCCAGTCCGGAGTTGGCGGCTGCACCCCCAAGCCCAGAAAGCTGAGCCCAGCAATCGCCAGCACGCCACGTCCCAAACGGATGGTGACCAGCACCAAAAGCTTATTGGCGATATTAGGCAGGATATGCAAAAAGATGATGCGTGCATCACTGCAGCCCAGGCAGCGCAGGCCTTCCACAAAAGGCTCTGCCATCAGCTGCAGCACCTCGGCGCGCACAATACGCGAAAAGGACGCCCAGCTCGTCACCACCAGTGCCAGCACCAGGCTGTAGATAGAAGGCCCTAAAACGCCTGCCAAGGCAATCATGAAGCAGCTGCCAGGTATCCCCTGGAAAATGTTGCTCAGCGTAGTAATACACAAATCCAGACGACCGCCGTAAAAGCCGCAGGCCGTACCTGCCGCCACCCCCACTGCCAGCGCCAGTAACGACGATACCAGCGTCAGCAGCATCGACGCCCTGCCGCCATACAGAATACGGCTATACATGTCGCGCCCCAGCGCATCCGTACCAAAGAAATGCTGCCAGCTAGGTCCCTGCAAGCGGCCCGCCATATCAGGCTCAAAGGGATTATGCGTTGCCAGAAGCGGTGCCAGCACGCTGCCCAAGATAATAAACACAAGTACCAAGGCAGCAAAATAAGGCTGCCAATTTTTTTGCTTCATCTGCCATCACCTGCCTGTAATTTCGGATTAAGCCGTAGCATAAGCACGTCCACCAAAAGCGTAATCACTACTAGCAGCCAGCCAGTAAAAAGCACGTAGGCCTGCAGTACGGGATAGTCACGCAGGCGTATTGCCTCCAGCGCCATACTGCTGATGCCAGGCAGTGCAAAAATGCTTTCCGCGATAACAGAGCCACCCAAAATACTGGCAAAATAGTTACCCAAAAGTGCTATCACCGGCAAAAGCGCGTTAGGCAGAGCATAGGAAAAAAGCAGCCGCGCCTTGCCTAATCCGCGTACGCGTGCAATGGTAAAATATGGAGCAGCAAATTCCTGCAACAGCGAGCTGCGCATATAGCGGCACACCGTCGCCGACGTAGACAGCGACACCGCTAAGGCCGGCAAAACAAAATGCCTCAGGCTGCCACTGCCGCTGGTCGGCAGCCAGCGCAGCGTTTCGCTAAAGAGCAAAATCATAAGCAGCGCCAGCCAAAAGCCAGGCACTGCCAGCATAATATTCGTCAAAAATTGCAGCAGCCTGTCAAGCGCACTATCCTTATACACAGCGCACACCACGCCTGCCAAAATCCCCACAGCTGCCGCCAGTATCAGCGCCAGCACCGCCAGCTCGGCCGTAACCGGCAGCCGCAGCAGCAGCTCCTGCAAAATATCCCTGCCGCTAATATAGCTGCTGCCCAGATTTCCCTGCAGCACCTGCGCCATCCAAGCCAGATATTGCACATACACTGGACGGTTAAGTCCCAGCTCCTCGCGCATCGCTGCCACCTGTGCCTCCGTAGGCGCATCAAGCCCGTTCTGGTTCAATGCAAACTCGGCTGGGTCGCCAGGAGACAGCAGTCCCAAGGCAAAGGCCAGCAGGCTGATGCCTACAAGCACAGGCACTGCCATTAAAATTCTGTATAAGCAATATCTAATCATTTTCTGCCAGCTCCACCCTGCTTAAATCCACGCCATAAATCAACGGTCTGTAATTTTTCAAGCGTTTGTTATAGGCAACGATATTCATATCGTTAAAAAGTGCCACCAAAGGCTCTTCCTCTACCGCTATTTCCTGCACTCTGTCAAAAATCTGCTGCCTTTGCGCTGCGTCTACAGTATGCTTCACCCTACGCAGCAGCAACTGCAGCTCTGCGTTTTGGTAACCCGTACTGCTGCTTATATAAAGCGCTCCCTGCGGTGACAAAAAGCTATACAAAGCGTCATAGGGATCGCCGTTAGCCAGTCCCTTCTGCAGGCGGGCAATATCATATTCGCCCTTACGCAGCATTTTAGCCCTAGTGCCATATTCCAGCGACTTGATATGCACATCAAGACCAAGCTGCTCCAGCCAGTAAGCAATCAGCTCAGCCTCACCCTTTTGCAACGGCTCGGCGCCATTAATGCAATAGCTAACATCACAGCGTCTGTCGCCCAAAACCTGCCGTGCCAGCTCCTTGGCCCGCGCCATATCATATTCCAGGGGAAATTCCTTATATCCAGGACTGGTATAATTTAAGATATTCATCGTCGGCTGCGCATAGTTCAAATACAGTGCATCAACCAAATTTTTCCTGTTAATCGCCAGGCTCACCGCCTGCCGCATACGCACATCGTTGAACGGAAACCTGTTATTGTTGAGGGCAAGATAACGGATCATAGTAGATTTATTGGTTGCTACAGCAAAGCGCGGGTCCTTTTTAATCTCCTCTGCCAAAAATGGCGGTATAGCATTCAAATCCAGCACACCGTCAATCTCCTCTGCCTTCAGCGCAGCATAGCGTGCGTCTGTATTAGGAATACTGCGCACTACAAAGCTTTTTATATTTCCCCTGCTGCCCCAATAACGCTCGTTACGCTCCAGCACCACATACTTATTCAACGCATTCTCAGTAATTTTGTAGGGACCAGTACCAATAGCAGTCTCCTTAAAATTCCCTTCGTCATCAAAGCATTCTGGCGCAAATACGGGACTACCGAAATCCGTCATTTTATACACCTGGTTAATGTTAGGCTCAGCAAAGGTCAGACGCACAGTGTAAGCATCTAGCTTTTCGTATTTTTGCAGGGAAGGATAAAAAGCCTCCAGCGACAAGTTATAGAAGTTGGAGCGTTTTAGTCCCTTTTTCATCCTATCAAAATTTTTGATGACAGCATCCGCATCAAAGGGCGTACCGTTATGAAACACCACACCCCTGCGCAGAAAAAACACCCATTCACGTCCGTCGGCATGCATTTCCCAGCTCTCTGCCAGACAAGGCGCAGGCAGGCCGCTCTCATCGCGCGTTACCAGCGGCTCCCACACCCCCAAAATCTTGCTGCAATAAAAAGCATCCTTGTTGCCTGGTGCCAGATGACGGTAGGCTGCTAGCGTCACCACCTGTTTATTCTTATTATCTGTATGCTTTTGTTGCTGCTGCTCCTGCATGCAGCCTGCACCTAGCAAAGCAAGCAGCAGCAAAAACAGACACAATAATTTTTTCATAGCCAAACGTTCCTATCCCTACGTATGAAGAAAGAGGGCGGCGGCCGCCACCCTCTCGTATTATACAACAAATTCAGCTATTACAGAGTAAATTCAGCAGACAGGAAGAAGGTTCTCGGAGTGGATAAATACAATTGGTCACCACGGGCAACAGTCCAATAATCCTTGTCCAACAGGTTATAGCACATTGCGCTCAATTTTACAGGCACAGTATTAATCTTGGTGTTATAGGTTACACCCAGGTCATATACCATGTATGCAGGAGCTTCCAGGTGCTTGCTATCCTTAGTTGCGTTGCTGCTATTGTAATCTACAGTATAGAACGGAGTGCTGCCAGTATAGGTTGCGCGGCCGATAACGCTAAAGCTGTCATCTGCCCTGTATTCCAGTGCTGCCGAACCGCTCCACAGTCCCTGGCCAGATTCACGCACGCCATTTTTGAAGGACATGCTGCTGCCCATGTTCTTGTACCTTGCATCCATGTAGGCTACACCGATCATGCCATACCATTTATCTGCCAGTCTGCCGTTAACGCTCAGCTCCAGGCCCTTATGGTTGACCTTACCGTCCTGCACGTAATAGGATTCGCCATTAATTAATTCGCCGACGTTGTTAGCTTGGTCGATGTCAAAATAAGCAACCGTGTACATAGTGCCCTTATTTTGATACTTCACACCAAATTCATTTTGCTTGGTTTTAGCAGGCGGCAGAATTTCACCATAGTTTTTATAGCTAGAACCAGCAGCAGTACCAATATCAAAGTTTTCGGAATGACTGCCATAAATCATTACATGCTCGTCCGGAGCATAGCTTAAGGAATATGTCGGGCAGGTAGCATCAGATTTTTGTTCCTTGTTCCAGCTCTTGCTGCTGCTATTCCAGGATTTGGCGGTTGCACCATGCTTGTGAATACCAAGCATAGCATCCCACTTACCATATTCGATATTATCTAAGAGCGATACACCCCAAATGGAGGTTTTATTATTGGGTCTTGTAGTATAGCCAATCAAGCTGGCATCAGCCAGCTGGCTGATAGGACCGCTATAAATATTGGCACTGCCGAAATATCTGGTGCCTGGTACAGTAGTAGAACCGTTTCTGTTTCTCCAGGCCTTGTCAGCAGACAGGATAACCTCGTGCTTCAAGGCGCCAGTTTCAAATTTATTTTTGGTACCGAACTGTGCATAATAAGAGCGTTGCGGCGTAGCACTGTTGGTCTGCAGGTAATCATAATTGCCTGCGTTATCAGTAATCCAGTAAGAGCTCATATTCGGCGAAACGTTTTGGTTAAGCTTTTGTCTGCTATAGCCAAAGTTAGCGAACAAGGTCCAGTTATCATTCATGTACTGCTCATGGTTCAAGGTTGCAAACCAGCCATAGCCAGCCTTCCAGGTACCGTCAGCAGCATAGTTGTGCCCGCCATCGGGAGCAGAAGGCAACTGTGTTACACCTGCAATAGTGCCGCCAACAGCGTTACCGTTAATATCCGTAACATTCTTTCTTTCACCAGGGTTTGCCAGCTTAAACCAGCGGATACCGTTATAAATATCCAGGTCACGGTAGTTAGCAAACAGGTTAGTGCTACTGTGCTTATCCTTGTGATCAATGTTGATAGCGATGCCTTTAGCCTTCATATCGGCGTCATTTACAGCGGTTTCGCCGTTAAGCAGCTCGGTGTTCAGACGCACGCCCCATTCACGGTTCTGGCCCAGGCGTTGGCTGATATCCAGGTATTCACCAAAGGACCCCTTTCCAGAGAAGGTTTGCTTGTACTTAATGAAGTCGGTGTCACCAGCGCGCTTGGTCCTGGCATTGATGATGCCGCCAGCAGTGCTGGTTTCATATTGTACGCCGCTGGCACCCAACATGGAGTTAGGACCTGATACAAGGTCAATACCCTCCATAGCAAACATCGGCAGATTGAACTGGGTCATAACGCCATGCACGCCATTTACATACATAGAGGTACCGTTAGTGCGGAAGCCACGGAAGGAAAAATCACCATGCAAAACGCTACCAGATGCCCTTACAGCTGGAACGCCTACCAAAGCCTTATCCAAGGGCTCATTGGGTCCGAGGAAAAGATCCATAGTCTTTTCGGAAACATTGGTGACGCTAAAAGGAGTTTTCATAACATCCTTGTCACCCAAAATGCCAACAGAGCCTTTGGTCTTAACCATTTCACCCGGCAAGGTGTCCCTGCTGCCTTCAACAACAATCTCGTCCAACTCGCCATGCAAAGCATCCTCTGCACTTGCGCTCATCACAAAGCCTACGCTAGCAACAGCGCACAGCACTGACATAACCAGTGCTTTTTTACCCTTAAACATACTCATACACCTCAAAAAATTTATTTTTTAAGCCTTGCTGCCGAGCTTGCCGTGTTTCGCTTGCCGCAAGGATTAAAATGCTCACTTAAGCTTTACTTTATTATTCAAAACTATTCTCATTAACCTGCGATGTTTTTTTCATCTTAATGACATGTAAGTATTCATTGCTTTTTCGTCAACGATTATATCATCTAATCTATGTAGCGTCAAGCACAGCTAATTAACCTCGGTTAATTCCACTCTGCTTAAATCTACGCCGTAAATCAATGGCTCATAATTTTTCAAGCGTTTGTTATAGGCAACAATATTCATGTCGTTAAACAGAGGAATGACAGGCAAATCGCGTGCTAGTATTTCCTGCAGCCTATCAAACATCTCCTGCCTTTGCCCTTCATCCACCGTATGCTTTGCACGCTTTAGCAAGGCGTTGACCTCCTCGTTATTATATGACAGACTGCTACTAGAGTTGACAATTCCATCCTGTGCGGCAAAAGTATACAAGGCGCTATAGGGATCACCATTCGGCAGCCCCCTCTGCGTACGCAAAAGCTGATACTCTCCCTTGCGCAGCATTTTACTTGACACTGCATATTCTAACGACTGTATTTTTACATCGAGGCCTATTTCATGCAGCCAATAAGCTATGAGCTCTGCTTCACCTTTTTGCAGAGGCTCATTAGCGTTAATACAGTAGGTTATTTCACAGCGTTTATCTCCCAAAACCTCATGGGCCAAAGCTTTAGCCTGAAGCAAGTCGTAGCGCACAGGGAAACGTTTATAGCCCGGACTAGTATAATTCAAAATATTGACAGTCGGTTCAGCATATCCCAAATATAACGACTCTACCAAATTATCTCTATCTATAGCCAGACTTATCGCCTGTCTCATTCTGACATCATTAAGAGGAAACCTATTACCGCAAACACTCAAATACCTAACTAAAGTAGATTTATTGGTTTTTACAGCAAAGCGCTGGTCCTTTTTTATCTCTGCTGCCAAAAATGGCGGAATAGCGTTAATATCAACAACTCCGTCTATTTCACCCGACTTTAATGCCGCATATCTGGTATCGGCATTGGGTATATTGCGTATGATAAACCGCTTTATTTTTCCCTTGGTACCCCAATAGCTATCATTACGTTCCAACAGCACATATTTATTGAGTACATTCTCTGTAATTTTGTATGGACCTGTCCCTATTGCAATCATCTTAAAATTTCCAGCAGCATCAAAACACTCAGGTGCATACATCGGACTGCCAAAATCAGTCATTTTATACAATTCATTGATATTAGGCTCCTTAAAAAGCAATCTGACTGTGTAGGCATCCACTTTCTCATATTTTAACAGTGTAGGATAATACGCCTCCATATTCAGTCCATAAAAAGCGGAACGTTTATAGCCCTTCTTCATCCTGTCAAAGTTAGCGATGACACTATCAGCATTAAATTTGCTGCCATTATGAAAATATACGTCTTTCCTTAAATGAAAAATCCATTCCCTGCCATCCTGCAGCATCTCCCAACTAGCGGCCAGACACGGAACAGGCTTGTTAGCAGTATCTTTGGTTACTAGCGGTTCCCACACTCCCAAGATTCTGCTGCAATACAAGCCGTCCTGGTTCCCTGGCGCAAGATGACGGTAAGCCGCAAGCACAACTGTATTCTTATCATGCTTGTCTCTATCACTGCTACTATCTATATTTTGTTGTCCGCATCCTGCCGCAAGCAGCAGCACCACCAGCAATAAGGCTATAACTTTTCTCATCTCATATACCATTAAGAAGAAAAGAGGGCAGCTATGCAGCGCCCTCCCTCTTAAATTACAATCCAGTTAAATATCAAACTGTGCAGACAGCATAAAGGTTCTAGGCATTGACAAGCCAATAGTTGTAGAGCTGCCTCTACCCATCCAATAATCTTTGCCTGCAACATTATAGCACATCGCACTAAATCTTACAGGTATATTATTAATTTTTGTTTTGTAGTTAACGCCAAGATCAAACACTACGTATGAAGGAATTTCGGTCTTGCCACCGCTTGCTTTTGAGTCAATATAGGCCTTGTCAACCCAGTTTACGCGTCCAATAACACCCCAATCATCATCAGGCTTGTATTCCAGACCCAACACGCCGCTCCATTTAGCGACGCCGTTGACAAACTTGCCGTCATTGGCACCATTAGCAGTGTGTTCACGTTGGGCATCCAAATACATAAAGCCGCCTGTAGCAGTCCACTTGTCAGCCAGCTTGCCATTTACGGTCAGTTCCACGCCCTTGTAACTGTTTTTGCCATCATCTACCTTAGTCTTAAGGCCGCCATCTGCATTAATATCGTACCTATTAGCCTCATCAATATCAAAATAGCTCAATGTTGTCATCAAGCCGGCATTTTGATATTTAACGCCAATCTCATTCTGTTTGCTTTTTACTGGAGCCATTACCTCACCATTATTAGTATAGCTGGTTCCGTCAACCATCAGTCCACGGGAAAAGCTTTCGGTATGACCCACATACATTGCAAGGTTTTCTACTGGTTTATAGGTAAAGCCATAGGTCGGCAAAATATTATTATTAGTGTAGCTATATGCAGGACTGCCACTTTTGTACATTTCCATATGCTCGTGCTTTTTGGAGGCAGCAAGCAGCAGCGATGCCTTACCATATTCCATGGTATCAGCAACTGTTATGCCCACATTAGTTTCCTCCCAAGAGGGTTTAGCTGCACCAAAATTCTTTTTAATAGCATTCCAATCATCAGCAAACCACCAATTATCCAACGTACCGGTAATAGCACTGCCGTACTTATTGCCACTGCCGCTGGTCCAGTACTTAGCCCAGGAACGGTCAACAGCAAATGATACGTTGTGCTTTACCTCGCCCGTAGTAAATTTGCCTTTCACACCAACCTGTGCATAGACGTTCTTGGCAATTTCATTTTGCTGATGATATGTGTTGTTGACAAATTGACCCTTATCATTAAATTGAATGGAGGCATTTTGATTATCCTTATTACCATAACGGTTAGATTGTCCGTAATTTGCAAACCACGACCAATTATCATCCATCTTCTGATCATGATTCAAAGTAAGAACCATTCCATACATTCTCTTTGTCGTACCATCAAAGTCATAATTATTTTTGGAATCAGGTGCATCTGGCAGCACGCTGCTGGCATAATTGGAAGCCAGCGAAAACCATCTTTGGGCCCCATTTACTCTTCTGTCATAATGTCCCACAAACAAATTGCTTTCACTCTTATCCCCACGGTGATCAAGGTCCAAGAAAATATTCTTTTCGTTATTTTCAGCACCTGGCAAAGAAAGCTTGCCATCCATATATTCAGCATTAACGCGCAAGCCCCATTCATTGTTTTTACCAAAGCGACGGCCTATTTCGATAGTTTCACTGGTGTTACCCCTACCGGAATAGGTTTGGGTATATCTGGTAACAGGCTTATCTGTTGCACGTTTTGTCACAATGTTAATTGTACCAGGAGCCGGAGTGGCACCACTGTTAGTACCGTTATTGGACATACTCACACCGTTAACACCAGCATTTGGGCCAGAGGTAATATCAATGCGGTCAATGACATGTGAAGGTGGTGTAGTAAACTGCGAATACAGGCTCGGAACGCCATTAATCATCATGTGGTTTCCGTTCATATTAATGCCACGCATACTAAAATCACTATACATCGGAGAGCTGGTGCTGCTACGGATAGAAGGATTGTTAGTCAAAATGTTGGCCAATGGCTGACTGGGATCATCAAACAACTGCACCGCTTTAGCGGTCATGCTCATTTCCGAATATGGAATATCCATAACACTTTTATCCCCCAAAATACCCAGCTTAGCTGTTGTCCGCACAAGGCCACCCGGCAAGGTGTCCCTGCTGCCTTCAACAACAATCTCGTCCAGCTCGCCATGCAAAGCATCCTCTGCACTTGCGCTCATCACAAAGCCTACGCTAGCAACAGCGCACAGCACTGACATAACCAGTGCTTTTTTACCCTTAAACATACTCATACACCTCAAAAAATTTATTTTTTAAGCCTTGCTGCCGAGCTTGCCGTGTTTCGCTTGCCGCAAGGATTAAAATGCTCACTTAAGCAAAAAGTATATTAATCAATTATATTATCATTTGATGGTGATAGTTATTATATGTGATTATCATATAAGCACTCATTACTTTTTCGGTCACGATTATATCATGTTGTTCGTTACCCGTCAAGTGCCTTTGTATTACCTGCTTAGCAGCAGCATACCTAAAGACGCTGGTACGGCAAAAAGCACACTCCTCAAGCGCATTACCGCAAGCAAAAACCCCAGGACACGCGTCCCGGGGTTCTGTTAACTATTGTTTAAATAGGTTCAAGCTATATTCCGATTGCTTCGCTGCCACCATTGCAGCAGCTTTAACTATTTGTTTATAAATCAGCCTTCGGAGGCAGGCACAGCCTTTTTAGCAGGGCTGACAAGCGCAACTACTGCATAGGCTACGATGCACACCAGCCATTCCATATAGATGACATTGGGGAAAATGCGTACTGCCGGAGTCAGCTGCCACAAAATAAGCATTACCAGACCAGCCAGCAGCGTCCAAAAGCCTGCAGCCTTAGAAGCATACTGCGGGAAGAACAGCGCTACGATAACGATAACGCTGAAGGCAGCAGTCAAGGACAGGCCTATCATAATCGTGCCCAAAATGCTGGAAACGCTCATGGCCAGGCCCAGGGTCAAAATGCCACTGATGATGATGCAGGCACGGGTCATAAACAGCTGGCGCTGCGAATCACATTCAGGGTTAATAAAGCGTTTATAAATATCGCTGGAGAACAGCGTGCCTGCGCTCAAAAGCAGGTTGCAGGCGGTGGAAACATCGGCAGCCCACAAGGCGGCCAGGGTGACACCTGCAAGCACAGGCTGCAGGCCCACGATAACCTGCGGCAGTGCCAGGGCAGCCTGCGCATCAGGATACATAGCCTTGGCCACAATGCCCAAGAAGGCAGCCAAAACACCCACAGGCAGCATCAAAATGCCGCCCCAGACAAAGCCCTTTTTAGCAGTTGCAGCATCCTTGGCACCCAAGGAGATTTGCAAAATGCTTTGCAGGGACAGGTTTACCGTAATCAAGGTAACAACCCAGCTGGTGATAGTCACAGGGCCAACGCCGTCGATAAAGCTGAACCAGGGCACATTGGCAGGCAGGGCAGCAGCCAGGTGCTCCATGCTGCCAATCTTTTTGAACTGGATAAAGGTTGCCAAGATAATGCCAATATAGATCAGAATAATGTTCATAACGTTGGACATAGAGGCAGACCACATACCGCCGATGAAGGTGATGCCAATGAAGGTGATAGCGCTGACGATCATACCTGTGTGGAAATCAAAAATATCCGGCAAAATGGCGTGCAAAATGCTACCGCCAGCGATGTATTGCAGGCTGATGATAACCAATTGGATGACAATCTGGCAGAACACACCCAAAATTACCGCGCTCTTGGTATGATGACGCTCAATCAGCTCGGTGATAGTGGTGATGTTCTGTTCACGATACTTTTTCGCCATGAACAGACCCATTGCAATAGCACCCAGCGCCCAGGCGATGGTGTACCAGCCTGCGCTCAGACCAACACGGAAGGCGTGCTCAGACACGCCGATGGTAGAAGCACCACCTACAGCTAAGCCGATAATGGTAACACAAATCAGAGGCGCAGAAAGTCTGCGTCCCGCAAGAGCAAAATTCTCGTTGTTGCCCTCACTGCGTTTTTTGGCGAACCAGCTGATGGCAAACAAAGCGACAATGTACAATATTAAAATTACTAAAGAAACAGGCACAAAAAATCCTCCTTTAAATTATACATGCCTGTTAAAGAAATACAACGCCTACGCTAACAGCACCCTTGCTGCCTCGCCATAGGCCCAATCGTGCAGACTTCAACAACATATACCGAAAAACCATTTGCACTGCCCGCTGTAATTTCCCATCGCACATACTAGCAGGCATCCCTATGCAAGCCTCATATGTGCCCGTTGATGCTTCGTTACAGTGCAGCTACAGACATATTAGTTAAATTATAGACTACTAAAAAAAAATCGTCAAGATTTTTTCACAAAAAAGTGTTGACAAAATCGCTTTTTGCGGTTAAAATAAATACTGTTGTTGGCCTCATAGCTCAGCTGGATAGAGCGTTTGACTACGAATCAAAAGGTCGCAGGTTCGAGTCCTGCTGAGGTCACCATTTTGCAAGTTAGCATCGTAACTATGGTTACGGTGCTTTTTTGTTTTTCATAATAGCTAATATATCACACGCTAACACAAAAACTCCGAGGAGGCAAGGCCCTGGCCCTGCTTACCCCGGAGTTAATTTTTTACTATTTACGCTTCTGCAATATATACAGCATTGCTGCTTAGCATAGGAATTGGCTTGCCGTTTTTGTTGCTGCGGTACAGCTTCAAGCGTTCAATATCCGCCAGCTCTACCGGCAGCTGCAGCGCGTACTGCTCATTGAGCGCGTTGAGCAAATCCACGGCCTTCATGCTGCCTGTGGGCGTAATTTTGCAATCAAAGGTAAAGACGATATTTTTCCCCACACGCTCTGCCTTAAGCTGCGGAATGTAAAATTTGACGTCTATTTCCTTCACCTTGGCCTTAGTCTTCGGTGCTGCCTTTTGAAAGAGCAGGCTGCCTGCCGCATTAAACTGGCGCACTGCCTCCTCTACCTCGCCTGCATAGGGCAGGGTTACACGGTACAGTGCACCTGCTGCCTGGCTCATAAGCGCCGCATGGTGAGTGTCCACCGCGTCCGCCGCCAGCACACGGATACCGCGTGGCAGCGCTGCATCCAGCGCCCTGGCTGCAGCCTCCACCTCCATAGGCTCTGCCAGCTCAATCTCTACAAATTCGGTGTAGCTGACAACGCCCACGCCCAAGGCCGACGCCAGGCTGAACTTTAGATGCGGGTTAAAGCCTTCGGAATAGGCAGCAGGCAGCTTGGCACGGCGGATAGCACGGCCAATAGTGCGCACATATTCCAGATGGGAGATAAAGCGGATATCCTTATCCTTGGTTATCTGCATACGCAGCTTCATTTCGCTTCACCCTCCTCCTTATAGTCTATAATATTCACGCCCAAGGCCTGGCAAACGCCACAGCCTGTGCAGCTAGTGCGGCGGCAGTCATGCGTCAGCTGCTGCGCATAGGCCTTGCGCCATTCGTTCCACAAAAAGCGGCGGCTGACGCCCGGGGAAATATGCTCCCACGGAAAGACTTCGTTTTCACCGCGCTCACGGGTAGCATAAAAGTCCTTGTCCAGGCCTGCCTCAGCGATGGCCTCCAGCCAACGCTCGTAGGAAAAGCAGTCGCTCCAGCCGTCAAAACGCGCTCCCTTTTGCCACGCCAAAAGCAGCGCCCTGCCCACACGGCGGTCACCACGGGCAAAGACGGCCTCAATGCTGCCTGTTTTGGCATCATGATAATTGAGCGTAATATTTTTGTGCTTCTTGATTTCGTCCTTCAAAAGGAACTGCTTGCGGCGCACCTCCTCCAAGCCGTTTTGGCCAAACCATTGAAAGGCGGTATACGGCTTAGGCACGAAGAACGACGCGCTCACGGTCACACGGCAGCCGCGCTTGCCAGTAACCTGAAAATACTTGTACTGCACCTTGCGTGCCAGGTCGGCAATCGCCAGCACGTCCTCGTCCGTCTCATACGGCAGGCCTAGCATAAAGTACAGCTTAACACTGCTCCAGCCCGATTCAAAGGCCGCGCCTACAGCGTTCATCAAATCCTCTTCGGTAACGCCCTTGTTGATAACGTCACGCATCTTCTGGCTGCCTGCCTCGGGAGCAAAGGTGAGGCCGCTCTTGCGCACAGCCTGCACCTCCTTGGCAATGGCCACACAAAAGCTGTCTATGCGCAGCGACGGCAGCGATACGCTGACGCGGTCGTCCTTAAATTCGCCAATCATATTATGCACCAGCGGCGCCAGGCAGGAATAATCGGCACTAGAAAGCGATACCAGGCTGATTTCGTTGTAGCCTGTGTTATCCACCAGCTTGCGCGACAGGTCCATCAAAAGCTCCGGCCTGCGCTCACGCACAGGGCGGTACACCATGCCCGCATGACAAAAACGGCAGCCACGGCTGCAGCCACGGAAGACCTCCAGCATAATGCGGTCATGCACAATCTCGCCAAAGGGAACGATGGGAGCGGTGGGGAAGTCAACGCTGTTCATATCCTGCACCACGCGCTTTTGGATTACGCTCGGCACGTCCGCGCGCAGCGGGCGGATCTCCTTAAAGGTGTTGTCGTCGTTATAGACAGCTTCATAAAAGGAAGGTACATAAATACCACGAAGCTGCGCTACCCGCTGCAAAAACTCCTGCCTGCCGCCAGGCTTGCCCTCGCGCTTCCAGGCCTTGTAGCAGCGCGCAACCTCGATAATAACCTCCTCGCCCTCGCCGATGATAGCAAAATCAAAAAAATCAGCCAATGGCTCGGGGTTGTAGACACAGGGACCGCCCACCATAACAAAGGGATCGGCATCCGTGCGCTCTGCCGTCAAAAGCGGCACACCGCCCAGGTCCAGCATATTCAAAATATTACTGTACGACAGCTCGTATTGCAGCGTAAAGCCCACCAAGTCGCACTCGCTGAGTGCTTTTTTAGTTTCCAGCGTACACAGCGCAATAGAGCGTTCGCGCATTTTGGCTTCCAGATCAATCCAGGGAGCGTAAACACGCTCTGCCGATATTCCCTGCTCCTTGTTGAGCAGATGATACAAAATTTTAAAGCCCAAATAGCTCATGCCCACCTCGTACACATCGGGGAAGGCCAGTGCTACAGTTGCCTCTACCTCGGCTGCAGGCTTGACAATGCTACCAAATTCGCCGCCCGTATAGCGCGCAGGCTTTTGCACGCTACTCAAAATATCAATAGTCAAATCCTTCTTCAAATTAAATTTCTCCTCCAGGATATATCTTGGCTGCAGCTCTTGTTAAAACTGCAGGTTCTGCTTTCTAACCTTTACATTCAGCAAAATCGCTACCAGCATCAAATTTGTTGTCAGCGAGCTGACGCCGTAGCTCAAAAACGGCAGCGGCACGCCTGTTACAGGCATAATGCCTGCCGTCATGCCAATGTTGACCATTACATGGAACATAAACATCGACGTTACACCCACGGCCAGCAGCATGCCAAAGTCATCATCCGCATCCAGCGCAATGGCAATACCGCGCCAGATGATAATCATATACAGGCAGATAATAAGCACCGTGCCGATAAAGCCAAATTCCTCGCCTGCCACGGCAAAAATAAAGTCCGTATGGTTTTCTGGCAAAAAGTTCAGCTGGCTTTGCGTACCGGCCAGCCAGCCCTTACCCAAAAGGCCGCCGCTGCCGATAGCAATTTTGGACTGAATAACGTGATAACCGCTACCAAAGGGGTCAAGCTCGGGGTTCAAGAAAACGCGGATGCGGTTCTTCTGATAATCCTTCAAGATCATCCAAAACACTGGCAGCAATGCGACAAAGGCCACGCCCATGCGCAAGAACCATTTATACTTAAAGCCGCTCACAAAAATCATCCCCAGCAGGATAGCGATAAAGGTGAGCGATGTGCCTAAATCCGGCTGACGCATAACCAAAACGAAGGGAAGCAGGATGTAGCCAAAAACAGGCAGATAATCCTTAAACTCCTCCAGCCATTCAATACGCTTATCCATAAAGGTTGCCAGACAGATAATCAAAAATACCTTAGCAAATTCACTAGGCTGAAAGGACAGCGAGCCGATCTGAATCCAGCGCTGTGCACCCAGCTGGCTGTGACCTACGAACATAACCGCCAAAAGCAATATGAGGTTAAAGATATACAGCCTGCTGGCGTAATTTTTCAGCACCCTGTAATCAAAGGCCAGCGACGCCGTTACCAGCACCACACCAAAAAGCATAAACAGGCTTTGGCGCTGCACATGCCAGGCCTTGCCGGTGCTGACGGCAAAGGAATGCGTCGCGCTGTCAATAAGGCCCAAGCCGCAGCCCATCAGCATGACGACGGCGCCAAGCAGCCACCAATCCAAATTTTTTAGAATACGTTTTATATCCACTGCGTGCTCCTTCCGTAATTACTGCACCGAATCCTTGGGAGCAGTCCCTTGGGCAGGGCGTGGCATATAGCCCTTCTCCTGGAAGAATTCCTCAAATGCTTTGTAAACAATGGGACCTGCCGCAGTAGAACCAAAGCCGCCCTGCTCTACGATACACACAACAACCAGCTCAGGGTCATCCACCGGGCCATAGGCAACAAACAAGCCGTGGTCGCGGCCGTGCGAGTTTTCGGCAGTACCAGTCTTGCCAGCAATCTGCTTGGGCAGGCCCGAAAAATACGATGCCGTACCACCCTCCTGCGTCGTCGCCCTCATACCCATGCGGATATAGTCAATTGTCTGCTGTGATACGTCAATGTGCTTGCCGTCTGCCCGCTTTGGCTGTGCAAACAAACTGCCGTCAGCATTCATGATGCTGTCCACCAGGAATGGCTGATACTTGATACCACCGTTGGCGACAATACTAAGCATTACTGAAAGCTGAATGGGCGTTGTCAGGTTGAAGCCCTGACCGATGGCGGCGTTGAAGGTGTCACCCAGGCGCCAGTCCTCGTCCCAAATTTCACGCTTAACCTTTTTAGAGGCCACAAGGCCCTTGCTTTCACCCTCCAGGTCGATACCCGTGCGCTCGCCAAAGCCATAGATATGCGCGTATTTTTCAATATTATCTATGCCTACGCGGTTGCCAAGCTCGTAAAAATACACGTTATCACTCATTGCCAGCGCCTTGATAAAGGTCAGCCAGCCCAGAACCTCGCCGCCTGCGTTACCCATGGTAGGAACAAGGGGATGAAAGCCGCCGTCATAGATAGGCTCGTACAAATCCACCTTCTTCAGCTCAAAGGCCGCACTGCCAGTGACAATCTTAAAGGTAGAGCCAGGCGGATATTCACCACTGATAACCTTGTTGTTCAAGGGATAGTTGGGATCGTTGTTGATAGAATTCCAGTTTTTGGAGGAAATACCGTGCACGAACCAGTTAGGGTCGTACCCCGGGCGACTCACCATGGCACGAACTGCGCCGTTGCGTGGGTCAATAGCCACAACCGCCGCCGCTCTGGCGCCTGGAGCAATGCCAGAGCTACGCAGATACGCCAGATGCTTGTCCGTAAATTCCTCCAACGTCTTTTGCAGCTCGTAATCCAAGGTCAGCTTTAGGTTTTTGCCTGGCACAGGCTGGATAGAATCGTAATGCTTAACAACGTTGCCGGCAACGTCAACCTCCTCCATGAAGGCACCGTCCTCGCCGCGCAGGTATTGGTCATAGCTTTTTTCCAGGCCCGCCTTACCGACAAGGCTGCCCTGCGCTACGTTTTTGAACAGGCCCTGCTCAATTTCGTAAGCACTGACCTCACCCACGTAACCCAAGGCGTGCACTCCCAGCTCATGATAGGGATAGTTGCGAATAGGCTGTACCGACAGCATCACCTCAGGCATATAGCGCCTCTGCTCCTCGATCTTGGTCACCAGCTGCTGGTCCAGATTGTTTTTGAGCATAATAGGCTCGTAATAGTTTTCGCTTTCCTTAATTTTTTTATTGATTTCTTCCACTGAGATACCCAAAAGCGTGCTCAGACGCTGCAGCGTTTCGGGCTTATAGCTGGACTGCTTTTGCAGCACTACGGCATAGCCTGGCAGGTTATTTACCAGCTCCTTGCCCTCGCTGTCATAAATTAAACCGCGGGGAGCAATAATTCTGGACTGACGCAAGCGGTTGCCGTCCGACTGCTTAGCGTAATAATCACCGCGCCACAGCTGCAGGTATACCATACGGCCAATCAGCACAGTAAAAAGCACCAGGCACACAAGCAGCAGCGTATGCAGTCTTACCGTCTGGTTTCTATTTTCCATAGGCGATGTCTGCCTCCTTCTCTGCTCCTTGCTTAATACGAAATATCTTCTTTCTTAATCCATTCATAGACAAGCTTCATGATAATCACCACAGGCCACACCAAAAGCACATTTCCCAGCACAAAGCCCAAAGAATCCCAGGTGTAGCTAAAAAAGATGCTCCAGCGTCCGCCGCTGCGGATAAGCGCCAGCCACCAATAGGCAAAGCGCAGCGCCAGGCTGATGGTTGCAATTGCGCTCATATGGTAGACAAAATTATCGCGAAATACCTTTTCCTTAGTCAGACCCACGCCATAACCCACGCAGACACGTGTGATAATATGAAAGCCAAAAACACCTACGGTCATGGCATCCTGAAAAAAGCCCACGATGCCGCCGGCCAGGGCGCCCGCCCTTTCACCACGCAGCATAGAATAGGCATAAAGCGCCAAAAGCTGCAGATCACAGGCCAGCCAGCCAGTGTAGTACACAGATACCGCTCCCTGCACCAGCATAAAAAGCAGAAACAGGACGGGCCAAATCAGTCTCCTCATTTTGCCTGTCCTCCCTGTAATACGATTTTTGGTTCGGGTGTAAAGCCTGTGATAACCAAAACCTGCTCTACATCCGCTATATCAGCCGTAGGTGCTACATCCGCCTCCTGCAAAAGTCCCACATTATCCATACGGGTAGCAGTAACCTTGCCAATCAAAATGTCGGCAGGATGGCTGCCGCTATAGCCGCTAGTAACGATGATATCACCATCACGCAGGCTGGCCTCACGGTAAATGTGCTCCAAAAGCAGCTTGTCGCTACCACTGCTGCCGCCGGCAACACCCACTGCACGCGAATCTGCACGCAGCACCCGCGCGCCCACACGACAGCGCGGCGATGTCAAAAGCAGCACGCGCGCATAATTATCATACACCTCATCAACTACGCCCACCAGGCCGCCGTTGACAACAGCCATATCAGGTGTCAGGCCCTTGTCCTTGCCTGCATCAATATACATGCAGTCACGCAAATCACCAAAATTGCGGGCGATGACCTTAGTTGCCAAAACCTTTTGCGTTTTGTGCTGCTCCTTGTATTCCAAAAGCGCACGCAGCTGCTGGTTTTCGGCAAACAGGGTGGCCATTTGGATATTAGCACTACGCAGCTCGGCATTTTCCTGCTTCAGCTGTTCATTTTCAGTTTGCATTACTGTAAGGGCCTTCCAATAGCCGCGCACGCCATCACTGGCAGTTCCCATATTCGTCAGCACATTTTCTACAGGCAGCACCACAAAGGAAACAGCCTTGTTCACGAGCGGGAAGCGGCTTTTGCCAGCAATAGCCATTGCCAGCATCGCCAGCAAAATAAGTACGGACAAAACGCCCAGCATTACCTTTTTATTCATTGCGCAGCCCCATTATTTAGAGGTCATAAAACCCTTACGATAGATGTCAATATTTTCTACAGCAATACCTGTGCCCAAGGCAACGCAGTTCAGCGCTTCATCAGATACAAATACCGGCATACCTGTTTCCCGGGAAATAAGCCTGTCCAGGTTATGCAGCATCGAGCTGCCGCCGGTCATCACAATACCCCTGTCCATAATATCTGCCGACAGCTCGGGTGGAGTGCGTTCCAAGGTATTGCGCACTGCATCCACAATCATGCTCACCGGCTCGCTCACAGCCTCGCAGATATGGTTGGCATTGACCTCGATGCTCTTTGGCAGGCCGCTCAAAAGGTCACGGCCACGCACCTCCAGCACTGCAGGGTTATCCACCTTCATGGCAGTGCCAATTTCTATTTTAATGTTTTCAGCAGTACGCTCGCCGATAAACATATTGAACGCCTTGCGGATATAGCGCACAATAGCGCTATCGATAGCGTCACCGCCGCAGCGCACGCTTTTGCTGACAACGATGCCGCCAAGAGAGATGACTGCCACCTCGCAGGTACCGCCGCCAATATCAACAACCATGCTGCCTGTTGCCTCCTGCACAGGCAGGCCTGCGCCGATTGCTGCTGCCATCGGCTCTTCAATTAAGTAGGCCTCACGTGCGCCTGCTTCAATAGTGGCGTCAATAACAGCGCGCTTTTCCACCTCGGTAACACCAGACGGCACGCCTACAAGAATGCGCGGACGCATAAAGGTGCGGTGGCCCATGGCCTGCTTGATGAAGTATTTCAGCATGGACTGGGTAATTTCGTAGTCGGCAATAACACCGTCCTTCATCGGACGGATAGCGATAATGTTGCCAGGCGTGCGGCCAATCATGCGCTTAGCCTCTGCGCCGATAGCCAAAACCTCATTAGTATCCTTTTCCACGGCCACAACCGACGGCTCGCGGATAATAATGCCCTTATCCTTGCAATGCACCAGCGTATTTGCCGTGCCCAAATCTATGCCCATGTCATCCGACATATTATCAAAAATACTGATATTGGGGAAATTAAACTTCATTCCTGCTGTCCTCCTAAATTTCCAAAGCTCCATCTTCCTGAAAACTGTAATAAGCTCCATCCCCGATAATGATATGATCCAAAAGCGGTATCCCCAGCGTCCTGCCCGCAGCCATCAGCACTGCTGTCAGCTGCCTGTCCTCGTTACTAGGTGCAGGGTCACCCGAGGGATGATTGTGCGCCACGCAGATAGCAGCTGCGTGCTGCAAAAGCGCTGGTGTGAACACCTCGCGCGGGTGCACGATGGAAGAGTTTAGCGAACCCTCCGAAACCACTTCCGTACTTATTACTTTATTTTTACTGTTTAACAAGATTACCAAAAACTGCTCCTTATTGGCATAGCGCAGCCGCGGCATCAAATACGCCGCACCGTCGCGCGGACAGCCAATGCGGATTTTATCTAAAGGGCGGGCGGACGCGATGCGCCTGCCAATTTCCAAGGCTGCCAAAACGGTTGCCGCCTTGGCCTGCCCCATTCCCTTTATTAGCGTAAGCTCATTAAGGCTTCTTACTCCTGCCAGCCGCTTATACAGGCCGCCGTCAGCAGTAAGCTCCTTACCTATATCAAGCGCCGATTTACGTGCAGTGCCTGTGCGCAGCAAAATTGCCAGCAGCTCTGCATCCGTCAGCGCCTCCACCCCACGCAGAAAAAGCTTTTCCCGTGGTCTGTCCTCTAAGGGAAGATTCTTAATTTTTTCTGTACTAATGCTTCTGTCGATACTGCTAAAATCATCACTGCCTCTAAGGCAGGTACTGCTTTTAGCAGTGTTAGTCACTCTCTGTCATAGCTCCATTCGCTCCCAGCTCGTCCAGCATAGCCTGCAGCCTTGCCAGCGGCAAGCCCACCACATTACTGTAGCAGCCATTAATCCTTTCTACTAAAACAGCGCCCCTGCCCTGTATGCCATAGGCTCCCGCCTTATCCAGCGGTTCTCCTGTGGCCACGTAGGCAGCAATCTGCGCCTCCGTCAGCTGACGGAAGCTTACATCAGTAACACAAACATCGGCCAGCTGCCGCCCCCTGTAGCGCACCGCTACCCCAGTCATCACCTGGTGCGTGCGGCCTGCAAGGCGCGCCAGCATAGCCTCGGCGTCAGCCGCGTCCTGCGGCTTGCCCAAAATAACGTTATCAATCACAACTATTGTATCTGCAGCAATAACAGGCACGCAATCGCCCACCTCGGCTGCCACGGCGTCGCATTTGCCTACAGCGTTATGCAGCGCCACCTCGTGCGCCTGGCTGGCAGTGCCACAGGCCTCGTCAAAGGACGCGGGCCGCACTATAGGCGTATGCCCAATTTGCCGCAAAAGCTCCTGCCTGCGCGGCGAAGCCGATGCCAAAATAACCTTCATGCTTAATCCTTTTTGCTCATGTCAATGACCATCTTCGGCTGCTGGATTTCAAAAATAACAGCCTGCTTACCCTCGCGCACAGCATCACGCTTAAAAATACGCGCGTAGTTAACAGTTACGATGAGCCACAAAACAATGCAGCCTGCAATAAACGGCAGCTCGTCCATATGGAAGAAGGTTGCCATGCTGTGACCGCAGGCAACACCTGCCAAAACACCCAATGCAGGCAGGCCGTAAATAATAAATTTGGCCTTCTTTTGGTCAAAATCACGGTATTCCGCGCCAACCACATCGCCAGCCTTCGCTCCTACCGGGTTCCAGCAGTCAATATATTTAGGCAGGCCAGTAAGCTCGCTTTCGGTCTTGTCAACCTTCACCTCGGCGCGCTCGCCCTGCTTTTTAACAATAATACCTCTAATCTCTGCCATTTACGCAAATCCTCTCTTATGTATAGTCTTAATATGCGTGGACAAAAATATACCAATAGCCAAAGCCAAAAACCACGCCATAAATAGCAAAGAACACAGCAACACCCTGCCAGCAGACAGGATAGCCAAAGTTGATGTCCTCGCCAAAGATACCGCGACGGTTGAAGAAGGTATATTTTTTGCGTTTTCTGAACCAGGCCAGCTTGTTATCGGGACCAACAAGCTTAGCAATCAAATAGATATAAATGAAGGAACCAAAAAATATTTGCATGACACGGGTGCAGATAGCAACCGGGTCAACAGTAGCCAATGCTTCCATTGTGCAGCCTCCTCTCGTTAATAGACAAATTACAGCTGGATAAACTTATCCGGCATCTGCTTGCGCAGGTGCTTGACAAATTCGTCGCTAGACTTAAACAAAAGACCTGCAAGCTTATTCTTTTCGCCCTCGCCAAACACTAACAGGCGCTGCTGGTTATTATCCAGGGAACAATAGCGGTGAATGTAGTGCTTAATCGGCGTTTTGCGGAAGAAGCTTTTGACATATTTATTCGTAAAGCTTTCGGTGCGGGTAAGATCCACCACGTAGCTGCGGCGGATAAAGCCCAGGCCATGGCTGATAACCTCCAGCCTGTGATCCTTGTACAATATCAGCGTATAGCCAAAGGCAACACGCCAAACCCACAGTCCCAAAAGCACGGTGTTCATGCCCCAGCCGAGCACATCGATGGTATGCGTTCTTTGCAGCATATCCCATTCATACCAATACAACCAGCCAATCATTAGCAGGGCGATGCCTGCAAAAATTTTTCTTTGAGTGCTTGTGCCAGATTCCTCACGATACAACTCTTCCAAAAAAATCTCCTCCAGCTTCTAAATTATATAATAGCAACAAACCAATCTTATCCAATTAATTATATCAAATTTTACAGTTAAAGCATATACCTACAAGGACAAAATCTGACAGGAAAATGTGAAATTTGCACAAAGAAAAAATGAGGCCGCAGCATTGCAGCCTCATTAAAGCTTAAGCTATTTTCTTTTAGAATTCAAAGCGTACACCGACATTTGCCTGCCAGGTGCGGTCATAGTTGCCGCCCAGAGTGCGTTCAAGGTCGCAATACAGATAAGAGCTGTCGCCCATCTTGAAGTCAGCGCCAATGCCTACATCCCACCAGCTGTCCTTGCCGTCAAATTTGCCGGTAGTGCTGCCGTCAGCAGCAGTCAGGCGATATTCCTGGTCACCGCAGAATTCATGCAGCCAGTCTGCCTTCAGGTAAATGTTGCTGGTATCGCTCACGTCACGGCCCAAGCGGAAGCCCAAACGGCTGATAACACTGGTGGCAGCATCCTGGTCCACCTTCACGCCATAGTTAGTGGTATAGTCAGCGCTGTCCACGCGGGCAATTTGCAGCTGTGCCTGCGGCTCTACATACCAGCCGTTGCTGCTGGCCAGCTTGCGGCCATATTCACCACTGATGCCAACGAAGAATTGATGATATTTGCCCTTGATGGTTTCACTAGCGCGGCTGAGTGCGTCAAATTCGCTGTTAACGCGGCCGGCACGCAGAACCAAATCATAGTAATGACCCTTATCGCCAATCCAGGTATCGTACAGGCTGAGAGCGTAACGGTCCAGGTCTCCGTGGCCGCTCACACCATTCAAGCTGGTGCTGGCATCGGTATAATCCAAAGCGCCGCCACGGTAATGCTTGCCATCCTTGTCCATTTTGAGCTTGTCATAACCCAATTGGATCATATTGCTGCTGGTTTTAAAGCTGTTTTCCCAGCCAGTGCGTGCATGACGGTAACGAACCCACAGGCCATCGTCGCCCTCCAGGTAGCGTGCTTCGCCCAGGCGCTTGTTCAGGCGGTCCATGTCGGTAGCCAATGCAAAGCTAGCCTTGGATACGCCGTCAACGATCTTTTTATTTTCGTTTTCCTGCCCCTTATCCAGACCGATATACCAATCAGTACCATTCTCAGCAGCTTCCTCGCTCTTTACCTTATATTCGTAATCGTACAAATTAGCTGCGCTAACCTTGGGGGCAAGTGCGTCTACAGTGCTGCTGGTGAAGGTAACGCCGCTGCTCTTGTCATTAGCAAAATACAGCTTGCTGTCTGTGGTCATGTCGTCAAGCTTAGCATCAGCTGCAACAAACTGCACGTCCTGGCTGCCGCTGCCCGCTTCGGTAACATAAATATAGTCGCTCTTATCGGTTACAGCGGCTACATCATAAATAGCCTCGTCACTGCCCGTGTATTGCAAATCCAGCTTAAAGATACCGCCCTCGCCCTGCAGGCTGCCGATGGAAACATAACGGTGGTCGCCGTTATCATACAGGCTCAGGTTACCGCCATAGCCCTTCTCGCCGCTCTTCAAGGCTTTATCGTTATTGACATTATCAAAGGCATCCTTAACATCTGCGTTGCACAGATTGATAATGCCGCCGTCCTTTAAGGTTACAGCGCTGAGATGACGGCCAGTAGCAAAGGACTCAGTATCCAATCCGCTCTCTTCCCTATTTATGCCATTAGTGTAAATCCATTTTGCACCATCGCTAATAGTCAGATTAAGGTTACCATAAATAGGGTTACCATCTTCATCTTCATGATCTGCTACCTGTGAACCATACCAATAGGAATCAGCGTTATTTAAATCCAAGGTAATGGTGTTTTCCCTGCCAGCTCTTGACATATCAATATCGCCGATAATCTTGCTATAGCCGGTAGCTTTATCCGTAGTGATAACAATGGAGCCACCCTCCTTAGCAGAAAGAGCCTGGCTGCCCTTGTATCTGGTCAAGCCATTAGCGATAACGACCACGCTATGTGCTTTACTAAAATCAATAGCAACCTTGTCATCACCACTGTTATAGGTATAAATTGCATTGGTGCTGGCAGGGGCATCTACTGTATTTTTAACGTACACGTCCCCATCTGCAACCAGATGACGGTTTTGATTTTCATTAATAATAGCTGTTGCAGAACCATTAAATTTCACGTCAGCTATATCTTCCTTTTTCATGACAATAGTGATGTTGTTATAAGATATGGTCTTAGTGGCCTCATCATACACATCCTTTTCCTTATCCAAATGAGTTTCCTGCTTAGAAAGTGTATATGCATATTGATTATAATCCAAATCAGTTGTATAGTCCCACTTGTTCATCACAGTGGTGTCATCTTGATGCTCTGCATTGCGTTGGTTAATGAACAGGTCATGCGTTCCCTCTGCAAACGCAGCACCAGCAAACACACTGCTCAGCGCCAAGCCCAAAAGCACGGCCTTAGCCAAAGATTTTTGTCCGCGAAGCTTAATTCCCTTGTACATACAAATTCCTCCTACAACACAATTTTTTACATTTATACACACGCAGCAGCTGCTGCATCCATAACCCCATCACCCTGCAGTGCAGGCTGCACTTAATCTGTCAGTTTAAAATACTTTTTGTATGAGTAAATCATCCTACAATCTTATCCTTTGCGGTTAAATAAGTGATTAATTATTTATTATTATATCATATCCGTTCTTACCTCGCAAGGTTTTGACTGTAAAGAAAAATTTGCATTTTCCCATTAATTAACGTATTATGCCAAAAAAAGGTATTATTTAACGGTATTTAACACATCTCTGTATAAAACAGCGACACATGCGTGCCCCCCCGCGATACTTTAAGCGTGCAGATACATTTACATATCAAATACTCCTACTGATTAGCTTCACCCTCATGCGTCAGCAACGTAAAAAGGAAAAGGAACACCCCACCCGCTCATGCAGGTGAGGCGTCCTTGGGTTCTTCATGTGCGCCCCAAGTGCTTTAATGCTAACCCTACAAGGCTACCACCTGCCGCCTTGGCCAGTGCTGTACACTGGCCAGCAGGCAACAAGTGGCGGAGAAGCTATCATTTCAGCTTGCTGCCATAATGGTCACGCTCGCTGCGGGGGCCATTTACGCGTACACGCTCAATCTTGCTGCGGTCGCCATCCTTACCGCTGATGCGGTCTACACGGATGCGTCCCAGCTCCGGAGCAAATTCGTTGATGATTCTTTCCTCCAGTGCTGCGCCCTTTTCCATAGCACGATACAGCATTGCGGCAAATTCGTAGCGGGTCATCAGGCGGTTGCCGTCAAAATTGCCATCCGGGTAGCCTTCAACGTAGCCGTTGCCTGCCAGCTTGCTGATGTATTCGTAGGCCCAATGGTTGGCGGGCACATCCGGGAAGAGCCTAGTCTTGGTTTCGTCAATTACTCCCAGCGTAGCCTTGAGGCTGGCCAGCTCGGCAGTAACCTGGGTCAGCTGTCCGCGCAGGTCCACAATCTCGCGGGCCATAGCAGTGCGGCTGTTGCTTACATGGTTGGTGCGGTCCAGGGCGAAGCTGATGCCTGCGTTCACCATGTTCTCACCGTTGCCGACGGTGCCGCCCACGCTGAACATAACCTTTTCGTCCGGACGGTAGTAAGCGCCAATCGCAGCTGCGTTCTGGCCGGCGTAGTTGCCGTAGCCTGCGGCAAAGCTCCATTTGTCATCCGGGTCAAAGTCCATCGGGTGCAGCGCTGCGAGTGCGGCAGCGCCAGCGCCCACCTTGTTCACGCGGTCGCCCAAGCGGGAGATGCGGTTGCTGTTGTTGATAACCTGTTCGTTGGTGGCGTGCAGCTGACTTACGTTTACTGCGTCGGTATCAGCCTCGCCTGCGGCCACATTAGTAATCTTTTGGCCATTGGCGTTGAGTCCGTCGCTGCTTACGTAGGTCTTTTCACCAATCTTCAAGCCGTCGTTGCTGATAGAGGTGCTGCCTGCAGTTACGCTGTCAACTACGAGTGTTTTATTCAAGGACAGACCATTCTGGTCAACCACCAGGTTTTGCTCGCCATCCTTAAGCTTTACGGAAATCGCATTGTTGTTGTCGCTATCAATGGCAATGCCGTTGCCTGCGCTATAGGTGGTGTCAACTGCACTAATGGTGTAGATGGTATGTCCATCGGATGCATCAGAAGATGCTACTGTAACATTGCTGTTACCTGCTTCAACCTCGGTCTTAGCCTTTTTCAGCTGTGCCACGTTAACAGCGTCCGTGTCCTCACTGCCTGCTGCTACGTTGGTGATTTGACGGGTGATTTGCTCAAAGCTAGCGTTTTCATTTGGCTTTAAGGTATAGCCAACTGATACGGCACCCGCATTAGCCTTCCAGGTCAAGCTGGTTGTATCTTCGGAATCTGCATCATAGCCAACCGAGCCCGCTTCCCTGTTTGCAATAGAACCAGCACCAAGGGCAACAGATTTTTCTTTATAAGCTCTAGCGTTGTCACCAAGGGCAATGGAGCGTTCGCCTGTTGCTTCACTACTGTGACCCAATGCAGTTGAATACTCGCCCTTTGCTTTAGCGTGCGCGCCCAAAGCAGTGCTTTGATACGCCGAAGCATTTGCTTCCTGGCCAATAGCAACAGCTCCGCTTTCAGTTACCTCGGACTGATAGCCAATGGCAACAGAATTATTGGCTTGCCGCGGCTCGCCATATTCATCAACCCCATCAGGAGCAACAATCGTAGCTTTATAGCCAATAGCAACAGAATTATTCGTAGCTTGGGTTTCTTTGCCCAAAGCGACAGCATCGTCACCCACAGAGGTTGCATTGGTGCTCTTGAGCGATTTGTCTTTGTTATCATCCACATAAACCACAGCCTGCGTCAGCTTGGTTTCCTCACCGTTAACTGAAACAGTCAACTGCTTATCAGCGCTCACCTTGGCTGTGACAACATCACCTGTCTTCCAGGTATTTGTTCTAACCTCAGCTTTACCTGTAACGGAATCAGTAGTTGTTACTGTATCCGTTTGGAAATAACCATCGGTTTTCTTACTTACTACCGATTTGTACTCCAAATTCTTAGGTTCAAGTACGCTTGTAATGCTCGTGCGTAACGTTCCTTTATCACTATTAACCCAACTGCCGTTTTCTTTTACCTGATATTGCGTATTATAAGTCCATTTATTATTTTCTTTATCATAGGTGGCAGTATAAACATACTTCCTATCAGCAGCAGTCAGCACTTCACCCTCATACACGTTGCCAGCGCTTTCCTTTTGGTATAAAAGAATCTTACCGCCCTCTGTATACGTACCCATGGCATTTACGCCGGCAATTATATAATTGCCTCCGTTAGCAGTTTTTTGCACAACTTGTAAGCCTACAGCGCCAGAATTGGTAAAACCGCTAACTTGATTGTATGCTTCTAAACCGCTGGTGTTAGTAGCTTTTTCATTATATTGCGGCGCTCCTGCCTCCACCCCCGCGCAGGTCATCACTCCTGTCGCAAGCAGCATTGCCAGCAGCTTTTTGGTAGAGCAGCTTTTGCTGCCCATGTTCTTGGCAATCTCGGAAACTACAACGTAGGCATTGCGGGCCTCACTCCAAATAACCTTAAATACCTTATTCATGATAACTCCTCCTTACAACACAAATAATACCCATTATTTATCTCCACGCGGCCCCCGCGCTTGGAAGCAAGCCAGCTCTGCTTGATTATCACGACTGTCAATAGCAAATATATAAGTATCACAATTATGATACTTCTCTGTAAATTTACCTTTCAGATATTTACTAATATTACAATATTGCAGCGTCATGATCCTGCGCTGCTGAATTGTTAAAGCTATTATAACACTAATAAAAGCGTCCTACTTGTATTTGTAGTTTAAACCACCGATTTTGTAGTTATTTATTGCACCATCCAGCTCGTTATTAGTTGTATAAGCAACGTTTTGACGGATTTTTGTATCAATTAACGATCATTAATATCTTCTTGTTTAATATAATAACACACATGTACCCCCCCCGCAATACTTTGAACGTAAAGATAAATTTACATATTAAACAATATTGCGAAGCTGCTTAAAATATTTACTTTATTCATTAAGCTCCCTTGCTACCTTGTCTGTCTGCGTGCCTGCTATCGGCATTAAAGCCTTACGCAGCAAAAAAAGGCAGCCAAAGGCCGCCTCTGACAATATTCAACCTAAATATATTTTAAATTTATTATGCAGCTTGGTAAACTCCATTCCCTGCGAACTGCTTCATTTCTCTGCCAGCGCTTCAACCCGTGCCTTGGGCATTTCCAGTAAATCTGCAACCTTATCCACCGAAATTCCTCGCTTCAGCAGCTTGCACACGTACTCCTTATCCTTTTGCACCTCGGCCTCCTTAGATGCCTCTCTGGCTTTCTTTTCTGCGTACAATTCAATAATATCCTGCATATCTACTTCACTCTCCTTCGGGTTTTTCAAATAGCTGCTTCTCTCCGCCAGCTCCTTATAATACATTTTAGCAGGGTCCTTGCAATAAAAATCCTGCATTAAACGACCTAACGGCGTTGCATCCTGAATTTTACTGTTGACATAAACAATATGGGCATCATCACCAAAATCTGCACCCGTCTGCCTTATCTGCCTGTCTATATCATAAACAGGCAAATTGCCACGCAGCACATCATTTTCCGTGATAAAGATCACATACGTCACCGGCAAAGCCTCGTATGGCTTGTTAGCAGATAGCAGCTTGAGATCTAACAGGCTACTGTAAAAGCGTGCCCTCTTTGCAGGTGCTCCCTCATCACTGCGCTGCACCTCCACATTAAAGTATTCCCCGTCCTCATCCTGCGCTAAAATATCCATCTGTGCCGAATGTCCGTACAAATTCTGGATAAAGCCTTGCACGCTCACCTCTCTCACCTTGATTTTATCATTTTTCAAAATGATGCGCAATAATAATTCAGCAGCAGGAATATTATTTTCAAAGACCTTATTCATGAACTTATTGTTCATTAGGCACAGCTCCTTAATAATTTGCTGCACCTCGTTCACATCTTGCGTATTCACTTACTCCACCTCTTTTTGCGTATTTTCTGATTATTCTTGCTATATTGTAAACTATCTAGCTATACTTTGTCAAGCAGGCACCCGCCCCAAGGCGCCCTCTCTTGCCCTAACGGGCAATTCACCTTGTCCCCTAACATGGGAGGCTTTGCCTAACGCCTTACGCACAACAAAAAAACACCCCGCCCGCTTGCGCGGGTGAGGTGTTCTAGTGTTTCTTCATGTAATCCCCTGTGCTTTACTGCCAAGGCTACAGTGCCGCCCTAAGGGATGCCTCCATGCTTTTGGGCCGGTGCTGTGCACCGGTTATCCCAAAAAGCTACATGAAAGCGGAGGAGCTATCATTTCAGCTTGCTGCCATAGTGGTCGCGCTCGCTGCGGGGGCCATTTACGCGTACGCGTTCAATCTTGTTGCGGTCGCCATCCTTGCCGCTGATGCGGTCTACACGGATACGTCCCAGCTCCGGAGCAAATTCATTGATGATTCTTTCCTCCAGTGCTGCGCCCTTTTCGATTGCACGATAGAGCATCGTTGCAAATTCGTAACGGGTCATCAGGCGGTCGCCGCCAAAGGTGCCATCCGGGTAGCCCTCCAGGATGCCGTTGCCTGCCAGCTTAGCAATATATTCGTAAGCCCAATGGTTAGCAGGAACATCCGGGAAGAGCTTGGTCTTGCTTTCATCAATAACACCCAGCATAGCTTCCATCTTAGCCATCTTGGCGCCCATTTCTGCCAGCTGTCCGCGCAGGTCAATAACCTCGCGGGCCAAGGCAGTGCGGCTGTTGCTTACATGGTTGGTGCGGTCCAGCGCGAAGCTGATGCCTGCGTTCACCATGTTTTCGCCGTTGCCGACGGTGCCGCCAATGCTGAACATAACCTTTTCATCTGGACGGTAGTAAGCGCCGACTGCGGCTGCATTTTCACCAGCATAGTTGCCGTAGCCTGCTGCAAAGCTCCACTTATCATCCGGGTCAAAGTCCATCGGGTGCAGGGCTGCGAGTGCGGCAGCGCCAGCGCCAACCTTATTCACACGGTCGCCCAGTCTGCTGATGCGGTTGCTGTTGTTGATAACCTGCTCGTTGGTAGCGTGCAGCTGGCTGCCGTTCACAGCGTCCTTAGAGGTGGCGCTGATTTCGCCATCGGCTACGTTGGTAACCTTTTGGCTGTTAGCGTTGAGGCCGCTGCTGCTTACGTAGGTCTTCTCACCAATCTTCAAGCCGTCGTTGCTGATAGAGGTGCTGCCTGCGGTTACTGCGTCCTTGGTTACGCTAACGCTGCTGCCAACCTTGAGGCCGTCCTTGTTCATAACAGTAGTACCGGTGGTTACGCTGTCAAGGTTAATGTCCTTCTTCAAGGCTACATTGTAATCCTTGCCGTCCTTACCGTTAGTTCCTTCGGTAACGGTGATGTTGTCACCTTCACTAACGCTGCTGTGCTTGCCTGCAACCTTTTCCACTTCGGTTACGCGATTATCCAGGTTCTTGATATCCTGTGTATTTTGATTAATTTTTGTGCTGTGATCATCAAGCGTGTTATTGATATTGGTAATGTCACCCTTGATAGTAGTGATATCATTTTTAATGTTAGTAACATCACCCTCAATAGTGGTTACGCGGCTATCAATGTTTGCAACCTTATCGTTGGTTTTCTTCAACTGGCTGCCGTTGATTGCATCGGTAGATCTATCGCTGATGTCGCCATCGGCAACGCCGCTGATCTTGCCGGTCTGATCAATGGTTACCTGGTTGTTAACCTTAACGTTGCTGCCATCCATTTCAATCGAGGAGCTGCCGTTGGAAATCTTGTTGCCGGTTACGTCGATGTTGGCCAGCCTGCCGCCATTGTCTGCATAGATGCGGGCATTAGTAGCAATATTGCCTGTGGTTTCAATCGTGCCGTTGGTGCCGCTAATGTTTACGTACTTGCCAGTAAGATCGCCCAACAGGATGTCGCTGTTCAGGTTTACCTTGTAAACCATCTGGCCGTCCTGGTTGATTGCTTCAACGTTAGTGTTAGTACCGTTTACAACCTTGCTGTGCTTGCCTGCTTCGCTTTTCACCTCATACAGCTGGCTACCGTTCACAGCGTCGGTGGAGGTGGCAGTTACTGCGCCAGCTGCCACGCCGCTGATCTTGCCAGTCTGATCAATAGTAACCTTGTTGTTTACTACTACGTTGCCATTGCTCAGGTTAATGGAAGAGCTGCCGTTGCTAATGGAGCTGATGCCTGTCAAATCGCTTTTCAGCTTCAGCTTGTAATTAGTTACGTTATTTTCCTCTTCCTCTGCGGTTGCCTCCACATTGGCATCGCCTGTTACCGTGGTGCCCTTGGCGTTGACGGTATAAACACTGTGTCCGTCCTCTGCTTTAGCTTCAACTACCGAAGCAACATTTGTGCCTGATACAACCTCGGTTTTAGCTGCTGCAGTTTTTTGGTTTACATATTCTACGTTGGTTACAGACTTGCTGTTGCTTGCGTCAACGTTGGTTACATAAGCGTTGTTGGTAGTAATCTTGTTAACGTTGATATCATTATTCAGCGAAACCTTAACACTCTTGCCGTCGTTGCTGACGCTGACGTTGTTGTCACCAGCAAAGTCTACGGTCTCACCAGGTGCTACCGTGGTAGCGGTGCCGCCGCTAGTGGAAAGCTTCCAGCCCTGGCCTGCAGCTGCTGTGGCATCCTTCAACTGTTTAACGTTTACTGCATCGGTATCAGCCTCGCCTGCTGCTACATTAATAATCTTTTGGTTGTTGGCGTTGAGTCCGTCGCTGCTTACGTAGGTGTTGCCGCCAATGCTCAAGCCGCTGTTATTGATTACAGTGCCGCCTGCATTTACGCTTTCAACTACGAGTGTTTTATTCAAGGACAGGCCGTCTTGGTCAACCACCAGGTTTTGCTCGTCTGCCTTAAGCTTTACGGAAATCGCATTGTTCCTTGAGCTATCAATGGCAATGCCGTTGCCTGCGGTATAGGTGGTGTCCTTGGCATTGATGGTATAGGTTGTATGTCCGTCCTTTTCATCTGTTGCCGAATCTATAGTAACGTTATCGCCTGCTGCAATCACCGTTTTGGCTGCCTGCGCCGTTGCATACACCTTTTTCAGCTGTGCAACGTTAACTGCGTCTGTGTCCTCACTGCCTGCTGCCACATGGGTAATCTGGCGGGTATACTCTTGACTTCCAGAAGAAAAACCAACGGACACATCACCCAAGGATGACTTCCAAGTTGCGCTTTCAGTACCAGTTGGTGCATATAAGCCAACCTCGCCTGCTGCCCTTTCTGCAACAGAACCAGCGCCAATGGCAACAGAGTTGTTAGTCGTCGCATGTGCATTATTACCTAAAGCAACAGCATTCTCACCTGGAGTCCAAGCCATAACGCCAATAGCAATAGATTTAGCACCCGTAGCATTGGTCCAAGAAATGTATTGTCCGTCTTTAATGTAACCGCCACCAATTGCAATAGCGTTTTCTCCCGTAGCTGCTACCTTATTGCCCAAGGCAATAGCAGCATTATCGGCAACACTTCCTGCATTAGTGCTCTGTATAGCCTTATTACTATTATCATCTTTATAAACCACAGCCTGCGTCAGATTCAAGGACAAACCGTTCTCATCTACTACCAGGTTCTTTTCGCCTTCCTTGAGCTTTACAGAAACAACCTTATCGGTGATGTCAATGCCGTTACCAGCTTTGAGTGCTCCACCTGCAATCTGTTGGTTTACATATGCTACGTTGGTTACAGAATTGTCATTGGTTGCGTCAACGTTGGTTACATAAGCGTTGTTGGTAGTAATGCTGTTAACGTTGATATTGTCTTTCAGCGAAACTTGATATTTATTTTGTCCATATATACCTGTTTCCTTTTCGACAGTAATATTATCATCGCCTGCTTCAACCTCGGTTTTAGCCTTTTTCAGCTGTGCAACGTTAACTGCGTCCGTATCCTCACTTCCTGCTGCTACGTTGGTGATTTGACGGGTATAATGTTGACTAACTGTACCATCTTCAGTTTTCACTAAAGCGCCAACAGATACTGCAGCCTGATTTGCCGTCCAGGTAAGATCGCTGTTAGCATTATCAGGTGCTAGGTAGCCAGTTATACCAGATTCCCTGTTAGCAACGGAATAATTACCCAAAGCAACAGAGCCAGAAACTCCGGCAGCAGAATCATAGCCGATAGCGGTAGCATGCTCGCCAGATGCATTAGCACGATGTCCGACAGCAGTAGCCTGTGTTCCGGCAGCAGAAGCTTGTGCGCCCAAAGCAGTGGAATTCAGGCCATTCGCAGTGGCATTTCCGCCCAAAGCAGTAGCTTGTCCAGCTTGTGCCTTAGCATTGTCACCCAAAGCAATAGCACTTTCACCGGATGCAAGAGCTGTATTGCCCAAGGCTGCAGCATTTTTAGCGCTTGCCTTAGAGTTAACACCAATAGCTATAGCATTCTCAATATTTGCTTCAGCATCTTCAGTAGTTGCTTTAGCACTAGTACCAAGAGCTAAAGTGTTTTTGCCGGTTGCCTTAGCATTTTTACCCAACGCAGTGGCTTGCTCGCCAGATGCAGTAGCATAATATCCGACAGCAATGGCTTGCTTGCCAGATGCAGTAGCAACGTTGCCCAAAGCAGTGGCTTGGTCAGCTTGTGCCTGAGCTTGGTAACCCAAAGCAACAGTCTGTATTCCGTACGCATGAGCCTCTACGCCCAAAGCAGTGCCACCTGCAGCTTTTGCCTTAGCTTGGTTACCCAAAGCAATAGCCATTTGATCGCTCGCTTCAGCTTCATGGCCCAAGGCAACAGCAAACATGCTTCCTGTTTTAGCTCTAGTACCAATAGCTATAGCATGCTGGCCTTCAGCTGTAGTTTCATTACCAAAAGCTATGGAACCAATAGTATTCGCTTTAGCCTGGTAGCCAATAGCAGTTGTCAATTGGTCGTTCGCTTCAGCCTCGTAGCCAATAGCAGTTGTGATGTTTTGGCGCGCTTTGGCCTGGTTGCCAATTGCAAGAGCCCTCAAGGGCTCTTCTTCTGTTTGTCCTTCTTGTCCTGTTTGGGCACCCGGGCCGATAGCTATAGACAGTTGACCTTTAGCTTTTGTGTCAATACCAATCGCAACACTATTCCATTGAGCGTTAGCACTACACCCAATAGCAACACTACTCACACCTGTTGTAGCACCATAACCAATGGCAACGTCTTGACTACCCTCTGCTCGAGCAGTCTCACCAATAGCAACACTAAAATCATAGGAATAGCTCTCCTTTCCAATTGAAATGCTATTGAAGCGAGAGTAAGCATCTTTGCCAATTGCGATACCGTAGTAAGGCAGCCAGTCCTGTATGCCAACCTCAGCCCCATCGCCAATGGCAATACCGCTTTCTGAATGTGCTACTGCATCCTTGCCAATCTCGATCCTAGCATCAGTTGGTGCCAGCTTTTCCGCCATAACAGGCGCCATGCCCGCACAGGTCATCACTCCTGTCGCAATCAGCATTGCCAGCAGCTTTTTGGTAGAGCAGCTTTTGCTCCCCATGTTTTTGGCTATTTCGGACACGACAACATAAGCATTGCGCGCCTCACTCCAAATAACCTTAAAAATTTTGTTCATGATAGCTCCTCCTTAAGCATAAACATATTTATCTCTACGCGGCCCCCCGCGTAAAAACCAACAGCCCTTTAGGCACATGCAGGCAACACTGCCCTTGTACGCTACTGCCATTATCCTTGCACCTCCTTCCTTACATTTCTCTTAGCAGCCATTTTCTGTGCTGTGCAAACGGACACACGACGACAATACCAGCACGCATCCACCTGCCCTTACACTATCTATACGGCAATTTTCGCATAATTAAATATTTAATTAATTTTACTTAATTTTATTTAAATTCAATCACGCTCTGTGACGTGTGCAACAAAAGCAATCTTTTATTTATCATCTGAATGATTTTATTTAATATATATATATATATATATAAATATATTGATCCACGTATATTATAGTCTTCCAGTAAGTATAATGCAATATTATAATGTAAAGCTTAATTTACATATAGTATCCTTCATTTTTGATGTCTCTTTAAGGAAGACCTGTCTTTATTGCATATTTGTCACACTAAAGACAAGGCATGCAAAAAGCTGCTGCAGCAGGCCCTTCCTGCTACAGCAGCTGTGTAATATGCACTATATGCTTTTATCTGGTGCAGCCTGTGCTGTCACCAGCCTGCGCTGGCGCGCCTTGTGTTATGCATCAAGCGGCAGCACAAATATGCGCAGGGCCCTAAACGCCCTGCCAGCGCTCAGGCCGCCGCCAATCACATGGCCGCCGGCAATGGCGCAGGCAGCGTGTATGTGGACAAAAAGCGGGCTGTCCTTATCGGGATAGATGTCCTCCAGCTCGGGCGGCATTTTTTCTATGGGCATCACCTCGCCGCAAAACTGCACAATTTCGCCTGCGGCGCTCACAGGCACCTTGCCGCAGCGCAGCGGCAGGTTGTTTTGGATGGGAGTGGTAAAGACCATGTCGATGACGCTGCCAATGGCGCCCGTCACATAAACGTTCTTCCAGCCGTTGGCCAAAATAAAGGCGGTAAGCACGCTTTTGATGTCCTCGCCCTGGCCTACGGTCACCTCCTGCAGCTTATTTAGCATCGCCATCAGCCTCCGCGGAGCAAAAATCCAGCGCCAGGCCGCCCATGGTGAGCAGCCCGGCCGTCAGCGCCCTGCGGTCCACGGTAAAGCGGCCGCTGTGGATGGGCGTAAAGGGCAGGCCCTGCGTGCGGCAGCCCACACGGATAAAAATGCCAGGATAGCGCTCCTTGATATAGGCAAAGTCCTCCGCACCCATGGTGGCAATGCGCCGCGGCTTTACGGCAGCAGCTCCCAAAAGCGGCCCCAGCGTGCTTTGCGCACGCTCCACCCAAGCAGCATCGTTGTGCAGCGACGGCGGCCCCTGGTGCAGCGTCACCTCGCAGGTGGCACGCTGCGCGCGGCAAAAGCCTTCGCACACCTCGCGCAGGCGCTGCTGCAAATGCGCACGCACCGCAGGGCTCATAGTACGCAGCGTCCCCTTCAGGTGCACCCTGTCGGGAATGATGTTGTAGGCATCGCCCTCAGAATGAATGCTGCACACCGAAAGCACCGCTGCATCCAGCGCGCACACCTCGCGTGCCAGCAAATTTTGCAGCTGCTGCACCAGTCCTGCGGCAATCGTCACAGGGTCCACGGTGGTGTAGGGATGGGCGCCGTGGCCGCCCCTGCCGCAGACGGTGATGTCAAAATGGTCGGCACTCGCCAAAATGGCGCCGCTCTCCAGGCCAATCTCGCCTGCGTAAAGATCGGGCATCATGTGGCAGGCACACACAGCGTCAATAGCCTCCAGCGGCGCGCCAGGCGTTTGCAAAAGCAGCTTGGCGCCATCCAGGCCCTCCTCTGCCGGCTGAAAGAAAAAGTACACCGTACCTGCGATATGCTCGCGCAGGCTCTGCAGCACCTGCATCGTCCCCAGCAAAATCGCTGTGTGCGAATCGTGGCCACAGGCGTGCATCACGCCGTCCACCTGGCTGCGCAGCGCGTGCTCTGCATCCTCCTGCAAGGGGAGCGCGTCCATATCTGCACGCAAAAGCAGCGTCTTTCCTGGCCTTGCTCCCTGCAGCCTGTACAAAAGGCCTGTCGGCCCTACGGCCAGCGGCTCGTCAAAGCCGCCAATTTCCTGCACCCTCTGGCGGATGAGCTTATTGGTATTATATTCCTGCAGCGCCAGCTCTGGCTGCTGATGAATGGCAGCGTAGGCGGCGTAGGCGCTAGGCTCGGCCTCTGCCACCCTTGAGCGCAGGGCAGCGCGCAAATCTTCGTTAAGCATGTTATCAGGCTCTTTTCTTATTTATCTCGCAGGTAGTCGGGTAAAATCCAAAACTTGCTCTGCGTCTTCATAAATTCCTTAAACTCAGGCGATTTATAGGCAGCGATAACGTCCTTCACCCACGGCTCATCCTTATGCTTGCCGTTAACCACAAAGCACATCATGTTAGGCGCAAGGATATCCTCCTGGCGCTCGCCTGCCAAGGCGCTGTTAAAATCAATCTTGGCGTTATAGGCATCGCTGCCGCGCAGGATGATAAAGGCAACGTCCGAGCGCACACCAGCGATGTTGGGTCCCTTCATCAGGACAAAGTTGAGGTTATGCGGATTTTCGGCCACGTCCTCCAGCTTGTACTTGGTGGGGTCAACGCCCTCCTTCATCTTAATCAAACCAACCTCCTTCAGCAGCTGCAGCGAGCGTGCTTCGTTAGAGGCATCGTTGGGGAAGGCAATCTTGTCGCCGTCGGCAATCTGCTTCAGGTCATTTTTAGCACCTGCGTAAATGCCTGCAGGCACGGTAGGAATGGGCAGCGCAGGATACAAGCTGGTCTTTTGGTCTCTGTTGATGGTATTGACGTAAGCAGAGTGCGAATCAATATGCATATCAATCTCGTCCTCGCTCAGTGCCAGCTCGCGCTGTACGGAATCGGTAATCTCTACAGGCTGCAGCTCGTAGCCCTGCTTTTTCAGGATAGGCACAATGCCTGCCTCAAACATATCGCTGGTTGCGGTCGGCAGACGGCGGTACTTAATCACCTTGTGCTGCTTAGCGCCCTCGCTCACTTGGGTGGCAGCGTTATCTGCCTTGGTGTCACTGCCGCAGCCTAGAGCGAAAAGTGTGAGGAACGCTCCTAAAACTGCTACTGCTGTCAATTTATGCTTAAACATTTTCTACACTTCCTTTATACATGTCTAAATCTTTGTGCCAGATAATTGCCAAGACTTTGGATTAACTGCACCAAAATAATCAAAATGATAACCGTCGCTGCCATCAGCGGCATGTTCAAACGCTCGTAGCCATAGGTCAGCGCCAGGTTGCCCACGCCGCCTGCGCCGATAGCGCCGGCCATCGCCGTAGAGCCTAAAAGGCCGATAGTACCCGTGGTGATCGCCAAAATCAAGGAAGGCATGGCCTCGGGCAAAAAGAAGTAGCGGATAATCTGCCAGGTTGTCGCTCCCATGGACTGCGCTGCTTCGATAATGCCTCCCTGCACCTCCAAAAGCGAGTTTTCAAAAAGGCGCGCCAGGTAGGGTGCGACGTGCAGCACCAGGGGGATAATGGCCGCCGTGGTGCCAATTCTTGTGCCAACCAGTGCCTTAGTCAGCGGCATTACTGCTACGATAAATATAATGAAGGGAATGCTGCGCACGATGTTAACGATGGCGCTCAAAATGTTGAACACCCACCTGTTAGCCAGCGGCCCGCGCTCACGCGTCAGCACCAGCACCAGGGCAATGAACATTCCCAAAAAGGCGCCGGCAAAGAGTGACACCGCCACCATGTAAATAGTTTGGTTGGCCGCCAAAACCAGGGTAGAAGCAGGCACGTGCAAATATTGCTGTATCATCAGGCAGTTACCTCCTTCACCTCATAATTTTGCCGCAGGTGCTCCTCCAGACGCACCAGCTCGGCGGCCTCGCCCTTGGCCAAAATGCCTGCGCTGGTCAAAATCGATCCCTGCATCTCCATTACCGACATGGACAGGGTTTTGATTTCCAGCTTAAAGGCAGCGCGCAAATCGGGCACCAGCGTATCGCAGACGTTGCCGTTGAGGACGCGCAGCTTGAAGATTTTTGCTGGTCCCTCCTCCTCTAGCGCCTTGCGGAAGATGGTTTCGGGAATAAAATCATCCACCACCAAATTTATAAAATCCTTAGTCAGCTGCTGCTTGGGATGGGCAAAGATGTCCTTGACTGCGCCCTGCTCAATAATTTCGCCGTTAGCCATAACGGCAACCTTGTTGCAGATCTTGCTGATAATGTTAATCTGATGCGTAATCAGCACAATCGTAACATTCAGCTCCTTGTTGACGCGACGCAAAAGGTGCAGGATGGAATCCGTAGTCTTGGGGTCTAAGGCGCTCGTCGGCTCGTCGCAGAGCAAAATGCTGGGGTTGGTGGCCAAGGCACGCGCAATACCCACACGCTGCTTTTGTCCGCCCGAAAGGTTTTGCGGATACACGTCCAGCTTATCGCCCAGCTCCACAAAATCCAGCATTTCAACAACCTTCTTGTGGATTTCCTCCTTGGGAGTGTTGTTGAGCAAAAGCGGGATAGCGACGTTATCATACACGGTCTTGGAATTGAGCAGGTTGAAGCTTTGGAAAATCATTGCGATATCCTTGCGCGCCCTGCGCAAATCAGCACCGCCCAGCTCGTTAATCACCCTGTCGCGCACCACCACCTGTCCGCTCGTGGGCAGCTCCAGCGCGTTGATGAGGCGCACCAGCGTGGACTTGCCAGCGCCGCTGTAGCCGACGATGCCAAAAATATCGCCCTCATCTACAGTTAAATTTATATTCCTGCAGGCTTCAACGGTTTTGCCCTTCAGCCTGAAGCTTTTATTGACGTTTCTAAAATCTATAATCATGCAAGCGGCCCCCAGCCTGTTCAGACACTATATTTTTCCAGGACGCCCATCTTGTCCATCAGCTGCTCCAGACGCTTCAAATCAACGCCGTCATAGGCCTCATAGGGCCTGCGCAGATGGCCGCCGGGCAGGCCCAAAAGCTTGAGCGCCGCCTTGATCACGATGGGATTAGAATAGGTGTACAGCTCCATCAGCAGCGGGAACCATTTAAAGTATTCCTCGCGGCATTCACGTACAATGTCCATGCTTTCCCAGGGACGCGAATACTTGGCAGCCTCCTCGGGGATGATGTTGCCGCCGATGTTGGCAGTACCGCTGCCGCCAACCGCCAGCGTGGGGATGACGATGGAGTAGCCAGGTGCGTCGCAGCACATGATTTTCACCTTACCGCCGCACAGGCGCTGCACCTGCACCAGCTGCGACACGTCGCCTGTTGCTTCCTTATCAACAACAAAGTGGGCGTGCTTGTCCGAAAGCAGCTTGATCGTTTCGGGTGCGACCTGCACGCCCAGGCGTGAGGGGTTGTTGTAAATGCCGCAGGGAATAGAAACCGCGCTCATACATGCGTCCAGATGATGGTAGGCCGAATGCTGCGGTACCAAAACATAGGGTGGAACAGTGAAGACCACACCGTCAGCGCCGCTATCCTCCACGTACTTGGCAAACTCAATGCTTTGCTCCGTCGTGAGTGCCGCTGCCGAAAAGAATACGGGGATTCTGCCCTTGGTCATCTTGATAACCTCTTTCACGATCTGCTTTTTTTCTTCCAATGACAGCAGCGTTACCTCGCCAGCAGAGCCCAAAATAAAAAGCTGCGAGGTGCCGTATTTAATCTGTCTGTCGATAAGAACCTTAAAGCCCTCAAAATCAATTTCATTCTTTGCAGTAAAGGGTGTAGGCATTGCCACCCAGGAACCATTTAAGTTAATCATTTTTCTTCCCCCTCCTAAATAATCTATACTAACTTAGTATGTTTAATAGGTTATGTAGGATTATACCCCCTTAGTCAGCAAATGTCAAGCCTCGCAGTGTAAATTTCTTCTGTAATCAGGCAAAAGAAAAAGAGTTACACGATTAAGTGTAACTCTTAAAATATAATTACCGTATTTTTACTATGAATTACTTAACCGCGCACCTGGCCGTTACCACAGATTAAATACTTGGTGCTGGTCAACTCGGGCAGCGCCATCGGCCCACGCGCATGCAGCTTTTGCGTGCTGATGCCAATTTCCGCACCAAAGCCAAACTCGTTGCCATCAGTAAAGCGGGTGGAGGCGTTAACATAAACGGCCGCCGCATCCACCGTATATTGAAAGAGCTGCGCCGCTTGGTAGTTGTTGGTCACAATACATTCGCTATGGCCGGTGCCAAATTTGGCAATGTGCTCCATGGCCTCCTCAATGCTAGCCACAACCTTGACGGACAGGCGCAAATCGCCGTATTCCGTTGCCCAGTCCTCCTCGGTAGCAGGACGCACCTGGCCGCTGTATTCCTGCACAGCGCCATCACCACGCACCTCCACGCCCGATGCATTATACATCATGAGCATAGCAGGCAAAAACTTATCAGCAATATCCTTGTGCACCAAAAGCGTTTCCATAGCATTGCACACCGACGGACGCTGCACCTTGGCATTAAAGGCAATCTTCATCGCCATATCCACGTCGGCGTCCTTATCTACGTAGGTGTGGCATACGCCTGCACCTGTTTCGATAACAGGCACGGTGGCATTACGCACCACAGCCTGGATTAAGCCTGCGCTGCCGCGGGGAATGACCACATCCACCAATCCGTTCATGTGGATTAAATCCTGCACGGCCTGCCTGTCGCTGGTGTCCACAAATTGGATAGCTCCTGCAGGAATGCCGTTTGCTGCAGCTGCCTGCGCCAAAATTGCCGCTACAGTCTTGTTGGATTCCATCGCCTCGCTGCCGCCCTTCAAAATCACAGCGTTGCCCGACTTAAGGCACAGGCCTGCAGCATCCGCCGTAACGTTGGGACGCGCCTCGTAAATAATACCGATAACGCCGAGGGGGACGCGCACCTTGGTAATATGCAGGCCGTTGGGCAGGGTTTTGCCGTCCACCACGTTGCCCACAGGGTCAGGCAGGCCTGCCACCTGGCGCAGGCCGTCAGCCATGCCGCCAATGCGCTCCGCCGTCAGCTTCAAGCGGTCCAGCATCGAGCTTTTCATCCCCTTTGCTGCTGCCGCCTGCATATCGCGTGCGTTCGCCGCCAAAATCTCAGCCGCATTAGCCTCCAAAGCCTGCGCCATAGCCACCAGCGCCGCATTCTTCACTGCTGTAGAGGTCACAGCCAGCTTAGCTGCCGCCTTTTTTGCTGCCTGCGCCTTTTGTAATACCAAATCATACGTTTCCATCTGCTTCACCCCTCCTCACAAAATAACCAAATCATCACGGTGAATAACCTCATCGTAATTTTTGTGACCCAAAATATTGGCAATATCACTAGACCTGCAGCCCTTAATCTGTGCCAGCTCGTCCGACGAATAATGCACCAGGCCGCGCGCCAGCTCGTGCGCATCCCTGTCTAGCACGCGCACCGTGCTGCCAGGCAAAAAGCTGCCCTCCACTGCAAAAATTCCTGCTGGCAAAATGCTGCAGCCGCCAGCCTTGCGGATAGCCTTGGCACAGCCATCGTCCACCACAATGCTGCCTGCAAGCTGCGCGCCAAACGCCAACCAGCGCTTGCGAAACTGCAAGCGGTTTTCGCGGCTCACAAACAGCGTGCCAATTTCCTCGCCCTGCAAAATGCGCGTGATGGCGTTCTTTTCGGTGCCGCTGGCAATAACCAGGTGAATGCCGCTGCTGGTTGCCGCCTTCGCCGCCTGGATTTTGGTGGCCATGCCACCTGTGCCGCGGGCAGAGCCCACGCCGCCGGCGCTCGCCTCAATCGCGGGAGTGATCTCCAGCACCTTGGGCACAATCACCGCCTCGGGATGCGTCTGCGGATTAGCGGTATACAGGCCGTCCACGTCCGACAGGATGATGACTAAATCGGCATCGGCAATACCTGCAACCAGCGCCGACATATTATCGTTATCACCAATTTTTAATTCGTCCAGCGCTACAACGTCATTTTCGTTGACGATGGGAATGACGCGCTGGCGCAAAAGCTCCATAAAGGTGTTGCGCGTGTTGGTATAACGGTGGCGGTCAATCGCCTCCGTCTTGGTGATGAGCACCTGTGCCACCACCTGGCCGTAATCGGCAAAGAATTTTTCGTAGGTGTGCATCAAAACGCCCTGCCCTACGGCAGCAGCAGCCTGCTTGCCAGGTATCGTCTTGGGCTTAGCAGTCAGGCCCATACGGTCTACGCCCACCGCCACAGCACCACTGGTAACAAGAATCATCTCCTTGCCCTGGTTCTGCAAATCGCTGATTTCGCGCGCCAAGCGGTCAATCTGCGCAAAATTGCGCTTGCCGTTAGCATAGGTAATCGTGCTTGTGCCCACCTTAATCACTATGCGCTGCGCCTTTTTCAAGGCCTCGCGGTTAATTTCATTGTTTAACATTTCCCCTCACCTGCAATTGTAAATATATATATATATGTTTAACTCCTAGGAGCTGTCGCAAAGTAGATGGTGCGTTATCCACCGCTATTTATAGACTGCGGAGAATGTGCCAGATACGAAGCAACGCCGACGACAGCGTACAACTAGTACTGCTGAGATGCGTCGCAAGGTAGATGGTGCGTTATCCGCAGTCTAATCCTTGTAGTCGAAAACCATATCCCTAATACGTACAGTTTCGCCCTCCTGTACTCCCTTCTCCTTCAACGCCTCGTCAATTCCCAGGCGTTTCCAGATCAGCTGGAAGCGGTACAGTGCCTCATCATTATCAAAGTTGGTCATAGCAACCAGGCGCTCGATGTTCTTGCCGCGCACCTCCCAATCGGTATCGTTGCCGACAACAATTTCGTAGCTGTCCGGGTCGATTTCATCAAAGCGTCCCAGGTTTTCCTCGTCCTCCTCGGGGACGTACTGCTGCAGCAGGTCATAGGCCTTGAACATCAGCTCACGCAGGCCCTCGCCTGTGGCAGCACTTGCCTGGCAGATGTCGTAGCCCTTTGCTTCCACGTATTCCTTGAGGCGGGCAAAGTTTTCCTGCGCCTCGGGCAGATCCATCTTATTGGCAACAACTAGCTGCTTGCGGCGTGCTAGGCGCTCGCTGTATTCTGCCAGCTCGTTATTGATTTTGTCAAAATCCTCGATGGGGTCGCGGCCGTCAACGCCGGCCACATCCACAATGTGCAGCAGCACCTTGGTGCGCTCCACATGGCGCAAAAAGTCGTGTCCCAGGCCTACGCCCTCGTGTGCGCCCTCAATCAGGCCGGGGATATCGGCCAGTACAAAGCTGCGCTCCTCGTCCAGGCGTACCACGCCCAAAACCGGGGACAGCGTCGTAAAATGATAGGCGGCAATTTCGGGACGTGCAGCGCTCACCTGGGCGATAATGCTGGACTTGCCTACGCTGGGGTAGCCAACCAGGCCCACGTCCGCCAAAAGCTTCAGCTCCAGCTTCAGCCAGCGGTTTTCACCAGGCTCGCCCTTTTCGGCAAAGGTGGGAGCACGGTTGGTGCTGGTAACGTAGCAGGCGTTGCCCTTGCCACCACGGCCGCCCTTGGCCGCAGTGTATTGCTGGCCGTCCTCCACCAGGTCGGCCATTACTGCGCCTGTGACATCGTCGCGCACCAGCGTACCCATAGGCACCTTCACAAAAACAGTGTCCGCACGCACGCCGGTGCAGTTTTTGGTGCCGCCCTGGCCGCCACGCTTAGCAACATATTTTCTCTTATAGCGGAAATCAATCAATGTATTTAAATTTTTATCCGCAATCAGCACCACGTCGCCGCCACGGCCGCCGTTGCCGCCGTTAGGGCCGCCCTTTTCTACAAATTTCTCACGGCGGAAGCTGCTCATGCCGTCACCGCCATCGCCTGCTTCCACATAAATCCTTGCTCTGTCAATAAACATCTTGTTTCTCCTATATGTTAAATTTAAATATATTATATCCTATCTATAAGGCACTTAGCAATATTCATAGTGCGACCACATAGATAAAACCTTTACCAGCTTATTTTCCTCATCCACCCTGTAAACAAGCCTGTGCTGAATATTTATTCTGCGCGAATACATTCCCTGCAAATCTCCCACCAGCTTTTCATAAGCAGGCGGATTTTGCAAGGGATTAACTGCCAACAGCTCGACTAAGGCCTTGGCCTTTTTTCCTAGGCCTGCTGCCTTTAGCTTGGGCAGTGCTTTTAGTGCTTCCTTAGTAATCACAACTCTGTACATCACCAGTCAACCTCGGCCGCGTCAACTGCAGCTGCCAACGGTTCTGCATCTGCACGCAAAATACTTTCCACAACGCCTGGCTGGGAATGCAGATAAACCGTTTCCATCAACCCACGGTAATCCTCATCACTCATCAGCACAACGCTGCCTTCCCTAGTAGTAACATTATAAACCTCATTATATTTAGCAGTATTATTAAGCACTTCATAAATATTTTTCCGCAAATTCGTTGCTGTCATCGTCGTCATCCGTATCACTCCTTTGCCTTAAAATTAAATCTTTCTTTTTTATTATAACGTACATATTTACGTACGTCAATTGCAAAACGCAATATAAAACTACCCTCCATCATGCTCTGTCCAACATGACGAAGGGTAGTTTTTCTACATTATATCCTATATATATTGCCAATGTCCCCTAAGCCAATATATACCAGGAAGAAGGAATTTGTAATGTTAGCATTTGCTGAAGCTTTACGCGTCTGTAAGCCTCAGCCCTATGTATAATAATTTGTTCTCTATCCCAAGACCTACTGCCTTAGCACCCTGCCCTGCAGGTGTGCGGGGCAGCGCAGACAGCTTCAGAAAGGTGGTTAAACTAACTAAATGATGTGATTGCTACTAATTAATTATGCTGCAGTCGGGAAGAACGGCCATACGATAGGAATAACAATGATTGCTACTACCATGCTGACTGCTACCAAGCCGCCGCCGCATTTTACATAATCCATGAATTTGTACTTGCCAGGGCCAAGCACCAGGGTGTTCGGAGGAGTACCTACCGGAGAAGCGAAGGCGCAGCTGGAAGCAATCAGGATTGCCATCAGTACAGCCTTCGGGGAAGCACCCATTTGTGTAGAAAGTGCAATGCCTACCGGGCAGAGCAGAGCTTTAGAAGCTGTGTTGCTCATGAACTGGGTGAGGATAACTGCCAGGCCAAAGAGCACTGCAGTTACCAGGTACGGAGACGGATCGCCGCCCATCATGTTTACAGTAACCTCGGCAATGAGCTTGCCAGCGCCACTGGTGTTCATAGCAGTTGCTACAGGAATCATGCCTGCGAACAGGAAGATAGTGATCCAGTCAATGGAGTTATAGGCTTGTTTTTCAGTGATGCAGCCTGTCAGTACGCACAGTACCGCTCCGACAACGGCAGCCAGCTCCAGAGGAACGATGCTGGTTGCCATAGAACCGATAACGCCAACCATGATAACAGCGCAGATAATTTGCTTTTTGGGAGTGGTGTTGGTAGCATCAATTTCTTGCTCTACCTCTACAACCTCATCAGTCTTTGCTTCCGGCAGGATGTATTTGCCGACAAACATCATGTAAACGATACCTGCGATGGTAATAGGAATGCCGATGTAGGCATATTCGAAGAAGCCAAATTGCAGCTCCGGCATACCTGCTGCCTTCAAAGCAACGTTTGCCAGAATGTTAGGCGGGGTACCGATCAGGGTGCAGGTGCCGCCCAGGCCGGCAGCGAAGGCCAAAGGCATCAGCTGACGGGAAGAAGACAGCTTAGCTTGTGCGCAGATACCCATAACAACAGGGATCAGGCAGGCAGTGGTACCAGTGTTAGACAGGAAAGCGGACATAACAGCCGCGATAATCATAATACCAAACATAAGACTGTTTTCATTGGTACCAAAGAGCTTAACTACAGCGCCGCCAACCTTTTGTGCAAGGCCAGTATAAAACATAGCAGCGCCAACGACGAACATGCCGCCGAAAAGAACTACAGTAGAATCTGCAAGGCCCAGGAAGATTTGATTTTCCGGAACAAGGCCCAAGGCACTGCAGGCTACAGCAGCCAATACTGCGGTCATAGCCAGCGGAATCATTTCCGTTACGAATAACAGTGCAACTACTGCAAGCAGGATCAAGCATTTAATTGCTGGTGTCATAAAAATTTCCCTCCACTTATTTCTTCTTAAATAGGTTTACATATTGAAATGTGTTGACAAAAAGCTTGCCATCCTCGCCACGATGAGGGAAGACCTTGCCTTCCTTCTTCCTGTTTTCGATAGCGCGGTAGTAAAACTTCTTATCTACCTGTTTCAGGTACTCCCGAATCTTAAAATCTTCTTTTTCATCATTCATGATAAGTGCAATGTCCAAAGCTTATCAGCTCCTTTCTCGTTCCTTTTGGAGAGTGCCTTTCACTGTTAGAGATTATACAACATATTCCAAAATAATAAAAATACCTAGTTGGAATGAAAGTTATGTACTTTTTAGTATAATTTAGTTACTTAATTCTAGCTAGTAGAAGCACACAAGTAACAATTATACTACAATAAACCTTTTAGTAAAAATATCTGTATGGAATACAAGTTATAACTATTGTTCATATATGCTCATACGTAGACAAAACAAAAAGCCAGTGTATGACGATGTACAAGGAATGTATTATAACAACATCGTCACACGCTGGCACAACTAATATATATTATCAGCTTACAGCAGGATATTCTTCAAGCATTTAATATAACGTTCTCTATCTAGTTCCTTCAAATAGTTGAATACGAAGCTCATGTCCCTTAGCCTCTTTTCAATGCCTTTACAGATGCGTCACTCAATTTGCAGCCATGAACTCTTTTAATGAAATCAAAGCCGTGCTCGCCACAATGCGGAAAAACCTTTGCTGCGTCCTTGCGTTGTTGACACAGATGATCGTACATGCTAACTTCCTTTTCGACTGCTTTCTTTACTTCAGCCATGATGTTTCTCTCCTTTTGTTCCTTAATAGTCAATATTATCAATTTGCGTCCACATAAAGCCTCTACCTTTATGCACGTACAGTATAACAGATATTGCTTAATAAGAAAAATATCTGATTGGCATTATAAATATAACTATCGATTATTTCTTTTTTGGCAGTCAGTAGTCTATAATATCCTTGATTATTGAAATATTGCAAGCGATATGATACACTAAATATATTATACCTGTATTTAGGATTAAATACCTTTTGTAGTAGAAAATGGATAATAGTAGTGGTTGGAGGTCTACAACATATGGAATTAGACAATTACAGAAACTTTTTGGCCATCATTGAAGCTGGTAGCTTTACCGGTGCAGCCGATTACGTGCACATAGCCCAGCCGGCGCTGAGCAAGCAGCTGCGTGCCCTGGAAAACTATTTTGGCACCAAGCTCATCATCACTACCCGCGGCAGCAGGCAGATACTGCTTACGGAGGCAGGCCGCGTGCTTTATCAAAAAGCAAAATACATGTGCGCACTAGAGGACCTGGCTAAAAGCGAGATCGAAAGCATTATGGGCGGTGTTATCGGCACCCTGCGCTTTAGCATTGCCAACTCCCGCAGCGCCCTCTTTATCAAATCCTCGCTCAAGGATTTTTGCACGCTGTATCCCAACATCAAATGCGAGCTGTTCGAGGCAAGCATCAACGAGCAGACGCAGCAGCTTTTGAACGGCATCACCGAGCTGGGAATTTTGAGCGTACCAGTCGAGCACCAGGATAACTTCGAGGTGCTCTTCCGCCGTGACGAGGAGCTGACGGCAGTCTTTCATAAGGATTCTGTCTTTTTGGATGACAGCAAAAAGGATGTCACCCTAAGGGAGCTGGAGGATATTCCCCTGAGCCTCAGCAGCGGCTGCTCGGAAATCTTCCTCAAGGCCTGCGCCGCCGCCTCCATTATTCCCCGCGTAACCTGCACCAGCACCACCCGCAGCACTACGCTGGAGTGGACGCGCGCCAGGGCAGCAGTTTCCATCGTGCCTGTCGAACCAGGCGAGGATCTGGGGGACGAATTCATCACCCGTCCGATAGCCGACATCAAGGCCGACGTTTATAAAACCGTGGTCAAGGTTAAGGACAGGCCGCTGTCGGTTGCAGCGCAGCACTTCTTGAAATTCTATTCCAAAACACGCAACTCGCAGCAGGTATGCAACCTGGAAGAGGTGCTGAAAAACTCCTCGTTATAAGACAAAATAACACAGAAAAAGGCCAGAGGCAAAAAGGCCGCACCTTTTACAAGATGCGTGCCTGCTGCTCCCGGCCTTTTTTCTTTTGCACAAAACTAACTCTATAAAAAACAAAAACGCCCACAGCACTGCCACGGGCGTTTTTAGAAAATCACACTTTGCATTTTTGCGTCACCTATTAATGAATGAAGTAGAAGTTCATTTCGTATAATGCTTTTACAAATTTCTCTAACATGTTCGTCACCTCCAATTACTTAGTGAACCATATACCATTTAAAGCTGCACAGAGTTTCAACAAATTTTTCGAATGTCATCAGTCTTACTTCCCTTCTCTTGTAATTTGGGTTTTCCCTTAACATGCCTTAAGTATAGCACCTTGTGACGTTTTTGTCCAGTAGGGTCTTTTTATGTCCCGCTATAATGTAAAATCTGCGTAAAAGCTTGCAGCATGCGCCTTTACACAGATTTTACATTACCAAAAATAAAAGAACCGCAGAAAAATTTTCTGCGGTTCCAAAAATTTTAAGCACTTTTTTTCTTAAACCACCAGGCCATCAGCGGCGGCACCGACAAATTTATCGCCAGCACACGCACTAGCTGGTAGGTGAGGATAATCGACACATTTTCGTTCATGCTCATGCCCGCCAAGGACATTTCGGCAATGCCGCCAGGAGCCATAGCCAAAAACGCCGTTATCAGCGAAAAGCCATAGCGTGCCGACAGGATGTTGGCCATACCAATGCTGATTGCAATCAAAATGGCCGTACCTACGACAACAAATGGCACCATCTTTTTGGTTTTGATGATGCGGTCCGCATCCAGCTGCATCCCCATAAACAGGCCAATGCTCACCTGCGCCGGCGCCATCAGCCATGCAGGCACTGGCTGCACTCCGCCCGTAAAGACGGCAAAGGCAGACGTTGCCACGATGGGTCCCAGCAGCCTGGGCGTAGGCATATGAATTTTTTTAGCAACAAAGCTGCCCAAAATGGCCAGGGGGATGAAGACCAGCCAATGCACGCCGCCATGATTAGGCAGAGCGATGCTGCTGCCTGTAACCTGCGCATCCAGCAGCCAGATAACCAAAAACGGTACCGAAACCACCACACCTAATAGACGGATAACCTGCATCACCATAACAACGTTGGGGTTGATGTCCTCATCCTCCTCGCTCATGAGCATAGAAAGCGTCATGCCGCCAGGAAGCATGCCCATGATGCAGCTTTTGAGGTTTTCCTGCGAAAGCTTGGCAAAGACGAAGGCCAGAGCAATACTGCTTAGCAAAATTACCACTGTGGATTCCGTCACGCCGGCAGCTTCAGACAAAAAGCTGCGCCAGGTATCGGCAGTGAAGGTGGAGCCAATGCCGTAGCCTGCCACCATCAACGCATATTCACGCCAGGCCTTGGGCCAGCTTACCTGCGCGCGACGGGCAAGGGTTTTGCAGGCCAGCGCCGTCAAAAGGCCGCCCAGCAAAAAGGGTATAGGCAGATGCAAGCGCAGCAGCAGGTTACCCAGGCACAGCGCCATAACAAAAAGTAAAAAGCGGTTCAGCAGCATTTTTTACTCCTGTGTCGTACCGTTAGCGGCCAAGGCATTCATGATACGCGCAATCAGCTCGCTGCGCATGGTGTGCTGCGTGGACGAATAGGTGATGATTTCATCGTCACGCAGGCCCATCTCACGCTTAAACAAGGCCTTTTGCGCCATAGCGGCGTTTTTGGACAGCTTATCAGCCTTGGTCAGCACCACCTGCACCCGCAGGCCGCAATCACGCAACCAGGCAAAGCATTCCATATCGCTAGCCATAGGCTTATGACGGATATCAATCAGCTGGCAGACTACGCCCAGGTTTTCACTGCCAGAGAGATATTTGCTGATAAAGCCAGACCATTGATCCTTGTTGTTGTGGTTAGTCTTAGCAAAGCCATAGCCAGGTAAATCCACTAAATAAAAATCTGCACGCTCGTCCTCCCCGTCAATAACACGCTTTGCCTGCAACTCGTAAAAGTTAATCGTCTGCGTTTTGCCAGGAGTGGAGCTGACGCGTGCCAGGCCGTTGCGGCGGCACAGGGAATTAATCAGCGAAGACTTGCCCACATTACTGCGGCCGATAAAGGCAGCCTCAATCAACGCTGGCTGCGGATATTGGTCTGCACGCACAGCCGAGGCAATATATTTTGCACGAATAATATCCCATTGTTCTTTAGCCATTTTTAGCCTCCAATGCCAATTCCAGCACATCATCCAAATGCTCTACAGGTATAAATTGCATTTGCTTGCGCACGTTTTCGGGCAGCTCGTCCAAATCCTGCATATTGCGCTTAGGCAGCAGCACTGTCTTGACGCCGTAGCGGTAGGCTGCCAGCATCTTTTCCTTGATGCCGCCAACAGGCCAAACCTTACCTGAAAGCGAAATTTCGCCTGTCATGGCCAGCTTGCCCTTAACGCGCCTGCCTGTGAGCGCCGAAACCATAGCAGTCACCATCGTCACACCGGCCGAAGGGCCATCCTTAGGCACAGCTCCCTCCGGCAGGTGGATGTGAATATCCAACGTTTCGCCAAAGTCAGCAGCAATGCCCAGGGCCTCTGCCCTGCTGCGGATATAGGTGTAGCCGGCCTGCGCCGATTCCTTCATTACGTCACCTAGCTGGCCTGTAAGCGTCAGGTTGCCCTTACCCTTGAAGGTCAGCACCTCTACCTTCAGCAGCTCGCCGCCCACGCTGGTCCAGGCCAGGCCGTTGACTGTGCCCACTGCAGGCTCCAGGCTGATGTCATCGTCAAGGAAGAGCACAGGTCCCAGGTATTTTTCCAGGTTCTTTTCGGTCACCTGCGCACCCTTGCCGTTACCCTTGACAATCTTAAAGGCGATCTTGCGGCAGATGCCTGCCAGCTTGCGCTCCAGGTTGCGCACGCCTGCCTCACGGGTATAATCGTGGATCACGCGGCGGATGGCCTTTTCGCTGACACTGACCTTGTATTTAGCCAGGCCGTTAAGCTGCAGCTCCTTAGGCAGCAGATGCAGCTGTGCAATCTTCACCTTTTCCTCGTCCGTGTAGCTGCTCAGCTGAATAACTTCCATTCTGTCCAAAAGCGCAGGCGGAATGCTGTCCACTGTATTAGCCGTCACAATCCAAAAGACGTGCGACAAATCAAAGGGAAATTCTATAAAGTGATCACTAAAGCTGTTATTCTGCTCTGGATCCAGCACCTCCAGCAAAGCGGAGGCAGGATCACCGCGGAAATCAGCAGCCATCTTATCAATTTCATCCAGCAAAAATACGGGATTCATGCAGCCGCTAATCTGCATACCATGAATAATCCTGCCAGGCATAGAACCGATATAGGTGCGGCGATGACCGCGGATTTCGGCCTCATCACGGATACCGCCCAAGGACACGCGGGTAAACTTGCGGTTAACCGCCTTGGCGATGCTAGTAGCAAGACTGGTCTTGCCCACGCCCGGAGGTCCAACCAGACACAGAATGGGACCACGCGTATTTTTGGCAAGCGCGCGCACTGCCAAATACTCCAAAATACGCTCCTTGACCTTCTTTAGGCCATAATGGTCAGTATCAAGCACCTTCTGCGCCTTATCCAGGTCAAAGTTATCGCGCGTAAATTTGCCCCACGGCAGTGCTAGCAGTGCATCAATATAGCTGCGGATAACTGCTCCCTCAGGCGTCATGGGCGGCATCTTGCTCAGCCGTCCCAGCTCCTTGGTAATTTTATCAGCAACATCATGCGGCAGCTTCAGCTTGGCCATTTTTTCCTTATAGTCGCTGATTTCTGCCTGTATGTCCTCGTTTTCGCCCAGCTCCTTGCTGATAGCCTTAATCTGCTCGCGCAGATAATATTCCTTTTGGTTTTGCTCTACCTGCTGGTGCACCTGCTCCGAAATGCTTTTGGCTACATGGGCAATTTCCTGCTCGCGCACCAAAATCTCGTACAGCTTGTGCAGACGCAGCTTTACATCTGCCAGCTCCAGCAGCTCCTCCTTTTCTCCCAGCGCCAGCGGCAGATAGCCGACAATCATGTCTGCTACCCTGCTAACGTCAGTATCTGCCTTAAAGGACTGCACTGCTTCGGGCTTAACCTTCTTCGTGACTGCCACCCAGGCTTCAAAGGCATCAAGGAGGAGGCGGCGCAGGCCTTCTGTTTCGTTATCCTCATCAGCATCGCCGTCTACAAGCTCCACCTGGCTGACAAAAAAGTCGCTGTCATCATGATGAACCTCGGCCGCATCCACAATGCGCACACGCTTCAAGCCTTCTACCAGCAGGCGCACGGTACCGTTAGGCAGCTGTAGCTTTTGCTTAACAGCTGCCAGCACGCCCCAGCCAAACAAATCACTAGCAGTAACATTTTCCTGCTCCGCCTGCTTTTGTCCGACTAAAATAATTTGTTTATCTGTATTAAACGCCGCTTCCGCAGCAGCAATAGATTTAGCTCTGCCAACATCCAGGTTTGCAATCATACCTGGCAAAATAAGTACCCCCCTCAACGGCAGCAGGGGCTTCGTTATCATACTATTAGCCATATTTTCCCTCCTTCAGCTAGTAAATTTTAAGCAAAAAGGCTGTGGCCGATGCACACTTATAATGCACCAGACTTCTTTTTATGAGAAAAACAAGGGAGAAGGCATATCGACCCTTCCCCCTTGAACATTATTGTTATTCTGTAAGCATTTGCGGCTCACAATGCTGACGTACAGTAGCTTCAGTAACAATGCATTTTGTTACATCATCACGGGAAGGAACATCATACATCACGTTACGCATTATCGATTCGATAATAGAACGCAATCCACGTGCTCCGGCATTACGCTTCAATGCCTCCTCTGCAATCGCTGTGAGTGCGCCGTCCTCAAACTCCAGGTCTACTCCATCCATTTCCAGAAAACGCTTATACTGCTTAATCAGCGCATTGCGCGGCTCGGTCAAAATCTTGACCAAGGCCTCCTCTCCCAAGGGCTCCAGGGTTACTACCACCGGCAGACGGCCTGCAAACTCAGGGATAATACCAAACTTCATGATATCCTCAGGCAAAACCTTAGAGAATACTTCCTTGGTGTTTAGCTCCTCCTTGCGGTGGATGTCAGCACCAAAGCCCAAATTCTTCTTGCCGACGCGGGCATTGATAATATGCTCCAAGCCAGCAAAGGCGCCACCACAAATAAACAGGATATTGGTGGTATCAATATTGATGAACTCCTGATGCGGATGCTTGCGTCCTCCCTTAGGCGGCACGCTTGCCACTGTGCCCTCCAGGATTTTCAACAATGCCTGTTGCACACCCTCACCCGAAACATCACGCGTAATCGAAACATTTTCAGATTTACGGGCAATCTTGTCTATTTCGTCAATATAGATAATGCCACGTTGAGCTAATTCAATATTATAATCAGCATTGGTAATAAGCTTTAAAAGGATGTTTTCCACATCCTCGCCCACGTAGCCTGCCTCCGTCAGCGTGGTGGCATCAGCAATGGCAAAGGGCACCTGTAAAATCTTAGCCAGGGTTTGTGCCAGCAGGGTTTTGCCGCTGCCTGTGGGTCCCAGCATCAGGATATTGGATTTTTGCAGCTCCAGCTCCTGCTTTGCTTCGGGATATTGAACCTCATAGTTAATCCTTTTGTAGTGATTGTAAACAGCTACCGCTAAGGTCTTTTTGGCCTCATCCTGGCCGATGACGTATTCGTCCAGGATGGCCTTAATTTCCTTAGGCTTGGGCAGCTCATTATTAACAGCAATATTTGCTACTGATTCCTCTGCCAGCTCTTCATCAATCATTGCTTTGCAAAGCTCAACACACTGGTCGCAGATTAAAACCCCGCCGCGTGCAGTAATCAGCTTTCTGACCTGTCCCTCATGCTTGCCGCAAAAGGAACAATGGGGGGTATCATCATGCCTGTCATCAAAACTCATATTTTAAATCTCCTTAATAGCGTATCTTACTCTGCGGATTTACTACGGGAAACAACCTCGTCAATCAGGCCATATTCCTTTGCTTCACTGCTTGTCAGATAATGGTCACGCTCAGTATCAGCAGCGATCTTTTCCACCGGCTGACCTGTATGCTTGGACAACACCTGGTTCATTTCCTCACGGATGCGCAGGATCTCACGTGCATGAATTTCAATCTCCGTTGCCTGGCCCTGGGCGCCGCCCAATGGCTGGTGAATCATAACACGGGAATAGGGCAGAGCAAAACGCTTGCCGGGAGCACCTGCTGCCAAAAGCACAGATGCCATGCTGGCAGCCATGCCCATGCAGATGGTGGAAACGTCAGGCTTAATATACTGCATCGTATCATAGATAGCCATGCCGGCGCTTACGCTGCCGCCAGGGCTATTGATGTACAGATGGATATCTTTGTCGGGATCCTCGGACTCCAAAAACAATAACTGAGCAATGACAACATTAGCCATGTTGTCATCAATCGGTCCGGTAACGAAAACAATTCTATCCTTTAACAGACGTGAATAAATATCATAGGACCGTTCTCCACGACTAGATTGCTCAACAACGATAGGCACATAGTTCATTTTGTCACACTCCTTTACTGCAAAATCGTCTATTATTAGTTAGCGCTGTCAATAACTACGTGAGCAGCTTTGCGGCGCAGGATGTTAGCCAAAAGCAGGCCCATGGTGCCGTTAGCTTTGATAATGCTCTTAACCTCTTCCGGAGCAGCACCGTGCTGAGCAGAAATAGCAGCGATTTCTGCATCAACGTCAGCCATGTCAACCTGAATGTTTTCAGCCTTGCCAATAGCGTCCAGAACCAAGTCGGTCTTAACGTTTTCTTCTGCAACCGGACGTTGGTTTTCACGGATCTTAGCCATGTCCAGGCCAGTGTATTGCATATACATATCCAGGCTCATTTTGCGGCTTTCCAGGCTCATCTTCATTTCTTCAACCATCTGGCTGATCTTGTCCTCGATCATGATTTCAGGAACAGAGAATTTAGCGTTAGCAACAGCCAGGTCGATCAGTGCATGCTCGTATTCTGCCTTAGCGTTAGCCTCAGCAGCATTTTGCATACGCTCCTTGTAGTTTGCACGCAGCTCCTCTACAGTTTTGAAATCGCTGTTAGCAGCAACATATTCATCGGTCAGCTCGGGCAGCTCTTTGCGTTTTACATCCTGGATGTTTACTTTGAAGACTGCTTCCTTGCCAGCCAGCTCTTTTACGAAATATTCTTCAGGGAAGGTAACCTCTACATCGGTGGAATCGCCCTTGGACAGGCCAACCAGCTGGTCTTCAAAGCCAGGGATGAAGGAGTTGGAGCCTACCTCCAGAGGATAGCCCTTGCCCTCGCCGCCGCTGAACGGTTCGCCGTCAACAGTGCCTGCGAAGTCAATAATAGCGAAATCGCCCTTTTCAATTACAGCGCCATCTTCTGCAACTACCATTTTAGCGTTGCGGTTTAACAGCTCCTTAACCTGTGCGTCAACATCCTCGTCAGTTACAGCTACTTCCTTTTTGTCAACGTGCAGGCCCTTATATTCACCCAGCTCCGGTTCCGGCTTCAGGGTTACTTTAATGGTCAGCTCCATGTCCTTGCCTTCTTCAAAGGTAGATTCCTCTACCTTGGGGTCAGAAACAGGGATGAGCTTTTCCTGCTCCAGCGCATCGCTGTAAGCCTTGTTAGCAACGATTTCAAAAGCCTCTTGCTTTACTGCTTCCTTGCCATAGTGCATTTCGATGATAGCGCGCGGAGCCTTGCCCTTACGGAAGCCCGGGATATTTACACTGTTAGCAATTTTTTGTACAGCCTTTTTATAACCTGCATTTACATCAGCAGCCGGAGCGGTAATTTTTAAAGTTGCCTCATTTTCTACTCTTTCAACAGTAACGTTCATTAATAAAATCCTCCCTTAAATTTATGTGGATAAAATAATAATCGGATTAATCTGCCAGCCTTCCATAGCGAAACTGTGCTGACACAAATCGCTCATAATATCATATCACAATGCAAGGCTCTTGACAATACTAAAAAACCCGACAGACTCAATCTGTCGGGCAAATTTTTAAGTGGAGCGGAAAACGAGATTCGAACTCGCGACCCCCTCCTTGGCAAGGAGGTGCTCTACCACTGAGCTATTTCCGCGTCATCAACGAATACTAGTATAAGACATATTGACCGTTTTGTCAACACCTTTTTTAAACTTTTTTTAGAATTTTTTCGTTGACTCATCCTAGCCCGTTACAGCGCGCCAAATCGTCATAAATGAGCGTCGCCAGCTTCGTCCGCAGCTGCACATCATCAGCACAAAGCCTAGTCTGCGCCAGCAGGGCCTTTAGCTTATCCTTATTGCACAAAAGACAGCAGCAGGGTCTGATAATTTCACTTGCCATATAGGCAGCGGCATTGAGCGACATTTCATCGGCCAGCAGCGAGCCTGCCTGTGCCTTAGCCATGAAAACTGCCAAACGCGTATCCAACGCCCGCGCCAGCTGTTTTTCCAAAACATTGCCTGTAGTCATAGCTTAGCGCATGTTTTCAATAAAGTCCTCAAAGGCGTTAATCAAAACTGTATGGCCCGTAACCTTCAAATCACGCAAATAAGTGCCGTAGGATTCGTACACCGCATCGCTCAGCTCCAGCTTAAGGCCTTCCTTGACGTATTCATCCATCATCTTGAGGATGAAACGGTTGACCTCGTTAGTACCAGGCTTAACGTTGAGCGGAATAATACGGGTTTCTGCCTCGTATTTTTCTACAACCACCTTCCAGCCACCGGGAACAGGCGGCAGACGGGTTGCCTTGATGTAATAATTATCGGGAGAAAAGCCTACATAACCATCCATTTTATTATATAATTTAGCCTTCTGCAAAGGGAACCCATTTTTGTTGCCCCATTTTACAATTTCCTCGCACACTTCATTATTATGGATGACACTCGGAAAGGTTGCTTCCGCTAAGATTTCAGACATGGTGATACCTCCTCATGATTTATAGTCCTATTTTACTCTAACTTACAGATTATTTCAATACAGATTATATGTATACAAAAAGGCTGATGTGCACAGGCACACCAGCCTCAATAGCTAAACGTATTAAATCTGTCCCAAGGACTTCAAAATAGCTTGGGCGATGACGGCGCTGGCAATATAGGTGCCAACAAATACCACGATAGCCAAAATAACAATGCGCCAGCCAGTCTTGGCAAAGGCATCCAAATCCTTGCCGATGGAAACACCAGCATAAGCCAGGATAGGAGTACACAAGGCCACAAAGCCCACGTTCTTGACATAGCTGTTGATGAAGTCAGCGCCAGGAACGCCGGGAATGGTCAGCACGCAGCCCAAGGTTACAACCCAGGCTGCCGCCGGGATGCCACCAGGAATATATTTGGACATCAGCATACCAACAAAAGCAATAGCTGCCAAAATCAAAAGGCCAGGAATAGACTGGATAATATCCGCCTTGGTGCCCAAAACATTGGAGAACAAGCTCATAATGGTAACAATAGCTAAAATAATAAGAGTATCCTTAATCTTCATTATGCTTCCTCTCCCTTCTTGGGTGCTTCAGGCAGCACGCCATATTTCAGCTTATAGAATTTTTTGTACAGCCATTCGGTCATCGGCAGACCCAGCCATACCGACATATACAGACCGTCCAAGCCAGAAAGCATATTACTTGCTGCGCCAAAGGCTGCAAGCTGGTCGGCCATGTCAGGGTACATGGCTACTAAGGAACCGACTGCGGCCGTCATCATGCTGGCAGAGCCTACGCCAGAGGCCATAGCCAAGGCGTACGGATGAATAGGCAGCACCGAGGCAGCCACGCTGGCCATCAGGCCAAAGAAGATGGTGCCGAAAACAGTGCCTGCAATATATACGCCCATAACGCCGCGGCCCTCACTGCTGTCGAGGCCAAACTTTTCGCCAATAAGCGCTACGTTCGGCTCACGCGCGATGGAATGCGCTGCACCAATGGTTTCGCGCTTGAGTCCTAGGTAAACTGCAACAGGAACACCCAAAAGCACAGTGCCCAGGTTACCAAACTCCTGCAAAATCAGCGCCGGAGACGCAGCCAGGATCTTGGGCAGCGTAGGGCCGACCAGCGTACCGTAGCGCGCCATCAAAAGCATCAGCGTCACGCCAACAAGGCTGCTGGCATCCAGCATTTCCTTTTTGCCTGACAGGTTCAAAAACTTAGGTGTTGTCAAAATACCCAAAAGCAAAGCATACAGCATCGGCAGCAGCACAATGCGGCCAATACCAAACTTCAGGGTATGAGTGCCAATCAGCTCGGAAACAATGATCAGCGCCAGAATAATGGCATGTAACTTAATATTCTTCATTACATTCCCCTCCCATAATTTAAAATTTTATCTATTTTATTTGTTAAAATAGCTTTCCAACTTAGCGATATATTCTGCCTTGGTCAAAAGCGGCTTAAAGTCTGCTAAGATCCCCCTTGCTTCCTTAGCATCATCATAAAGCAGATCTACAAGCATCATGGCAAAGGCCTTTGCAGGCAGCAGCACAGCGGCATTAAAGTCCACCATATGGAACTCAGGTGCATGCAGCAGGCCATCAGTGCCACCGATAAACGGATGGATAACAGGCATCAGGTGCGATACATCGCCCATATCAGTAGAAGCATTGAAGTGGCCTGCATCCCTAATTTCCACATCAGGATTAGCAAGCTTGGCATTAGCCGCAAACAGCTCGTTCATACGCTTGTTGCAGGACAAGGGGAACATACCTGGCAGGGTTTCGATAAGCGTTTTAGCACCCACAGCATCGCCACCAGCCTTAAGGGCAGCGTCAACACGGGTGTGGGTCTTGTCGATAGCATCCATGGTCTTGGCACGCACATACAGCTCCAAACGCACATCAGAAGGAACAGAATTTACAAAATCGCCGCCCTTGGTGATGATGGGATGTACACGCACAACATCCTGCTCACGGAAGGTTTCGCGCAGAGCATTGATGCTCATGAGACCCAGGCAGGCAGCGTTCAAGGCGTTGATAGCTTCGTGCGGAGCATCGGCAGCATGAGCGGTTTTGCCCACATATTGCACGGTTTTGCCCACAAAGCCGTTACTGGTTTCACCAATCGAAACTGTCGCCGTAGGCATATTTTTATCAGAATGCATCTGCATCGCCATATCAATATCATCAAAGGCGCCTTCATAAATCAGCTCGCCCTTGCCGCTCAAAAAGTGAATCTTGCCAGCTTCCACCAGCTTTTTGCGGTAAGCAAGCTCAATATATTCTTCGGCAGGTACAGCAAAGAAAACCACATCACCAGCCAACTCTTCCAATATGCCGGATTTCATAATGCCACAGGCAGCGCCCAGCATTGTAGAAATCTGCATGTTATGACCACAGGCATGAGCAGCACCAGTCGCAGGGTCGGCCTTGGGGTTAGTGGGGCAGCCAACTGCATCCAGCTCACCCAAAACAGCAGCAGTCGGGCCAGGCTTACCGCTTTTAGCGCGGGCCTTAACACCGTTGATGGCCAGGCCTGTCTGTGGCTCCAGTCCCAAATCACGCATAAAAGCAGCCACCTTAGCTGCAGTTTTTACTTCCTTAAAGCCAAGCTCTGGTTCATCGTTAATGCTGGCACAAATTGCCTTAATTTTATCTGCGTGTGCGTCAATCGCAGCACATACCTTTTGTTTCAAAAGTTCTTTGTCCATTTTTGTACGCCTCCATTGTACGTGTTTATCATATAAGGACATTTATTAACTTATTTAAGTATACCTCATAATTATAGCATAGATATAGGTAATGTCAATTAAACTACAGACATCTTTAATCAACTCCTCCCTAGTGGTTGAAAAGTATAAGGTTTTGTAAACAATGAACAAAAAAACTGCTGCAAGTTCCATATCACAAGCCTGCAGCAGTTTTCTATTTAAATTTGCCCCATATACTGTAAAATTGCCTGTGCAATTACTGCACTACCAATATATGTACCTACAAATACCACGATAGCAACTAATACAATACGCCAGCCTGTTTTGGCAAAATCATCTAGATCCTTGCCAATCGACACACCGGCATAGGCCAGAATAGGAGTACACAGAGCCACAAAGCCCACATCCTTGACATAAGAGTGAATCAGCTCACTGCCAGGGACACCGGGAATAGTCAGCACGCAGCCAAGCGTCACCACCCATGCGGCTGCAGGTATACCACCAGGAATATATTTGGCCAAAAGCATACCCACAAAAGCAATTGCTGCCAAAATAAGCAGCCCTGGAATAGATTGCATAATGTTGGCCTTGGTTCCCAAAACATTAGAGAACAGGCTCATAAAGGTTACGATAGCCAAGATAATAATTATATCTTTTATCTTCATTGTGCCTCATCCTCCTTTGCGTCCCGTGACGGTGGCAGCTCGCCATATTTTATCTTATAACATTTTTTGTACAGCCATTCCGTCATCGGAAGACCCATAAATACAGACATATACAACCCATCAAGACCAGAAAGCATATTGCTTGCTGCGCCAAAGGCAGCCAGCTGATCCGTCATTTCCGGATATATGGCTACAAGCGAGCCAACCGCAGCCGTCATCATGCTGGCAGAGCCTACCCCCGCTGCCATAGCTAATGCGTAGGGATGAAATGGTAGTGTAGTCGCCGCTACGCTTGCCATAAGGCCAAAGAAGATAGTCCCAAAAACCGTTCCCGCAATATATACACCCATAACACCACGGCCCTCGGTACTGTCAAGGCCAAACTTTTCACCAATCAGTGCCACGTTTGGCTCACGTGCAATGGAATGGGCAGCACCAATGGTTTCGCGTCTAAGTCCAAGATAAACTGCAACAGGAACGCCCAAAAGCACAGTGCCCAGATTGCCGAATTCCTGTAAAATCAAGGCAGGGGATGCTGCTACTATTTTTGGCAGCGTGGGACCGACCAGCGTGCCATAACGTGCCATCAACAGCATCAGCGTTACACCGATCAGACTGCTGGCATCCGTCATTTCTCTTGGGCCCGACAGCTTCAAAAATTTAGGCGTCGTCAAAATTCCCAGCAGCAGGGCAAAAAGCATTGGCAGCAGCACAATCCGCCCGATACCGATGTTGATAGTATGCGTGCCAATAAGCTCCGCAATTACTACAAGTGCCAAAATAATTGCATGTAATTTGAGGTTTTTCATTACATCCCCTCCTTTAAACAAAAATATATACTATTATAAAATATAATATATGAGCAAGATAATAAAAATTGCTCATTTTTATGCTATCAATTTTCTTACGTCTGTGCTCTGACCATGGCAACACTTTTTACAATTATTTAATTCCTATATTTTTAGTAATAATTACAGATTTTTGTTTACCATACTGCACCGCTATGCTAAAATATAGAAATAGCATTTGCTCGCACCCATGTGCAGCGTGCGTGCAGACAAATGCCTGACATGTTGATATAATATAAAGAAAGGAGTCTTGACATGTTTGCTCAGATAAAAAAAGACATCGATTCTATCATGCTGCGTGACCCTGCTGCCAAAACAAGACTGGAGGCTGCACTCTGTTATCCGGGCCTGCATGCAATCTGGCTCCACCGTATAGCGCACCACTTTTACCTGAAGGGCTGGGTGGTTTTTCCCCGCCTTATCAATACGTTTTCGCGCTTTTTGACTGGTATCGATATCCACCCTGGCGCCAAGCTTGGCCCTGGACTGTTTATTGACCACGGCATGGGCCTGGTTATTGGCGAAACTGCCGAGCTTGGCAGCAACGTTACCCTCTACCAAGGCGTAACGCTTGGCGGTACAGGTAAGGAAAAGGGCAAGCGCCATCCCACCATTGGCAACAATGTGGTTGTTTCCAGCGGCGCCAAGGTGCTTGGCTCCTTCAAGGTTGGCGACAATTCCAAAATCGGCAGCGGCAGCGTTGTGTTGAAGGAGGTCCCTCCTAATTCCGTCGTTGTTGGTGTCCCTGGCCGCGTGGTTACGCGTGACGGCGTCCGCGTTGCCTCTAGCACAGATGATGAAAGCATGATTGACCTGAACCATGACAAGCTGCCCGATCCGGTCGCTGATTACGAAGAGCTGCTGGCCAAGCACATGGAAGAAATCAATGGCCGCCTTAAGGAATTGGAAGCTCTTATTTACGACAGCAAAAGCGATAAGTAATATTTAACGAGGTAGAAACATGAGCAGAACAATGACTACAGTAGAAGCCATCCAGGAGTCCAGGCGTTGTCTGAACTGCGCGCGGCCATCATGCCGCAGCGGCTGTCCCATCGAAAACAATATCCCTGGCTTCATCCGCGCCCTCAGCGAGGGTAACATCGGCATGGCCTACGAAATCATCTCTGAACGCAGCAACCTGCCCGCAATCTGCGGCCGTGTCTGTCCACACGAGCGCCAGTGCGAGGCTCATTGCATCCTGACACGCAAAAAATGCGGCATCGAAATTGGCAGCCTGGAGATGTTTATTGCCGACTTCGCCCACCGCAATGATTTGATGCCCACACATCCATCCAGCAAGCTGCGCGGCAAGGTAGCCGTCATCGGCTCGGGACCTGCAGGACTGACGGTAGCAGGCGACCTGGCCAAGATGGATTTTGACGTGACAATTTTTGAAGCGCAAAGCGAGCCTGGCGGCGTACTGCTTTTTGGCATTCCCGAGTTCCGCCTGCAAAAGGACGTTGTGCGCCGTGAAATCACCGAGCTGCGCCATATTGGCGTAGAAATAAAAACCAAGCAGCTGGCCGGCGTAGATTTTACGGTTGATGACCTTTTTGCCCAAAGCTACGATGCCATTTTTATGGGTACCGGCACGTCGCTGCCGCGCACTTTGGATATCCCTGGCAAGGAGCTTTCGGGCATCTTGACAGCCACCTACTTTTTGCGTATGGTGGTGCTCGCCGACGGCGGCAAGCTAGATGCCAGTGAAACACTGCTGCATACAGGTGACAACGTCATCGTCGTAGGTGCAGGCAACGTGGCTATGGACGCTGCGCGCACGGCCATCCGCCGCGGTGCCAAAAACGTCACCATCGTCTACCACAAAACCGAAGCAGAGCTTTCGGCCTTTCCCTCTGAATACGAGGCTGCAGTTGCCGAAGGCGTGCAGTTCCGCTTCCTCAAGCAGCCTATTGCCTACTTTAATAAAAAGCAGATGCGCGCGCTGAGCAACATCCGCCGCCAGACAACGCCAGCAGACGAAACCGAGCTGGCAGGCCTTTTGGTGCAAAACATCACCAAAAGCGAGGCAGGTGAGTTCATCGCCGAGGGCGGCCAGGAGCTTATCCCCTGCGACTGCGTTATCCTCGCGGTGGGGCAAAAGCCTGCTGCCCGTATCGTTTCGACCACGCGCGGCATCCAGGTGGACAAGCAGGGCTTTGTCATTACGCGCGACCGTCCCTACGGCATGACCACCCGCGCCGGTGTCTTCAGCAGCGGCGACGTGGTGCATGGGCCTGCGACCGTAGTGCTGGCCATGAAGGAATCCAAAAAGGTGGCTGCAGGCATTGCCCAATACATTGATGCCAAAAAGCTTTTAGAAGACTGCAACATGGATTCCACAACCCTATAACAAAAATTTAACCGCCCCTGCGTACTGTAAAATGTGCGCAGGGGCGGTTTTTTAGCTGGTAAGAATGCTTCCATATTTACTTTCCTCTATAATACCCGTTATCGCTCCACTCCGACCACAAATCATACATTTCGACATAATGTTCCTTGATAAATCCCTGTATTTTCCGCACATCCAAATCACTCAAGGCCCCCTGCTTCATAAGCTCGGTATCACCATTACCCTTTACGAAAAACTTTGCCGAGCCAGCTTCAGTCAAACGCTTATCACTGGCATGCACGTGCATACATTCAACAATACACTTACTTGTGAAATAAAGGTAATACCCATAAACCTTAAAATCAAAGTACTTTGGCATACTCTCTCTCCATATACTTCACATTAGCTTGATAAAGCTTATTTACCTTATACGCCTCAATATCATCCATTGTAGTTTCCACAAGCTCACCGTTATAAAAATAAGCAGCATGGTCAGGCTTATGTAAATTAATAATTGTTACCCCTTCGCCTCTGTCAATAAACGCATATCCCTGTACTATAACCTCAGCAGCAGCAGCTAATTTTTCCACATCAAGCATAACGCACCTCCACCTTCTTTATCTGTGCCAAAAACTCTTTAGCATTAAAGTACAAATTATCCAGCATGGGGAGTAAATCAATATAATCCTCAACTACACCCAGCTTTTCATGCAGACAATCAACAACTATATATCCATATAGAGCATCCCATTCTTTTACCTTTAAATATTTTACAAGCCTGTCTGATGTACGAAAACGAAAATCATAACCACCATAAGAAAAAATTGTAAATCCATCCTTATTACTCAAATAAGCTACGTTATCTTCTTTCATACTATCACCGCCTTAGCATCAGCATAATAATCTACTCAAATTATATCACACAAATCATGTTTTGATAATTCCCTCCTACAGCCAAAGCCGCTGCACCTCTTGGCACAGCGGCTAAAATTATAGTCAAGTATCCTCACAATTCCTGTGATATGACCACACCATTGAGACTTTTTCCAGTCAAGTTACGCTCAAGCAGCTTTGGTTATTTGCTTTAATATTTTGCCTGCAAGCCTTTATAAGCAGGCGCCAAGACCTTACAGCCTGTTAAAACTTTTTCTTCATGATAACCCTAACCTTACCGTCAGGAATATTGGTGTTTTGCTCATAGACGTGGTATTCCAGATAGGTAACCTTATTAGTGGCAGCCTCCGTCGTCATTTCAATATGATATACCTCCTGCTGGAAGACATCCTTGCCCTTGCTGTTTTTAAACTTAATAGCAGTATTATGATTACTGCCATAAGCATGGAACCACAAACGGTGATATTTTTCATCCGGCTTGATAATTTTGGAATCGTTGATGAATTTTCCCTTCTCACTGGGGTTCAACTGAATCTGCGAATAAAAATCATCAACATATTTAACCATTTCCGGGGTCATTGGCGGTGTTTTGCTCACGTCATCAATATATTTGGGATAGTAGTAATGCTCGCCATCCTTGGGCCTAACCTTTGGCGCCTCTGCTTTTTTCTCTGTCTGCTGCGCAGCTTGCGATGTCTTTACCGCAGGCTTTTCCGCCGCCTTTTTATCCTTGCCATCATCGCCGCCGCAGCCAGCTGCCAAAAGCAATGCCGCCGCCACACCTGCTGCCACTAAATACCGAAGATGTTTTTTCATCCCAATCGCCTCCTTGTAATTTTTAAGCTGTCTACAGGATAATTCATCTCCCTTAACTGCTATCATTATAACCGCTTTTACAGCACAACGCCCCACCCAAAGCAATACTTTTGGGTGGGGCAGGGTTATTTTTGCAGCTTATGAGTATAAATATAATATTATTGCAAAAGCGCAGAGCCTGTTTTCAGCAGGTCCTGCGTTTTTTATTCTGCCAAGCAGACAGCACCTTACAGTCTCTTTCCCTTAGCCTTCAGCACCAAGGCCAAAAGCAGGCTCACAACAAAGCAGCCGCTGAAAAAGTACAGCGTAAAGCTGTAGCTGTGCGTGCGCTCATAAATAACAGATAAAAGCAGTGGTCCGGCAATACCGGCCAAGCCCCACGCCGTGAGGATGCGGCCGTGAATCGCACTCAGCTGCTTTGTACCAAACAAATCACTCAAATAGGCCGGCATGCAGGAAAAGCCACCGCCATAGCAGGTGATAATGACAAAGATCAAAAGCTGGAAGAGCAGGCTGTCCGTCACATCTGCCAGCAGGTAAAAGGCAACAATCTCAATTACAAAAAAAGCAATGTAGGTATTAGGCCTTCCCAGATAATCGGACAGCGTGGACCACACAATGCGGCCGCCGCCGTTCAAAAGACCGATGATTCCCACCATAGAGGCCGCCGCTACAGGTGACATGCCAATGATTTCCTGTGCCATGGGCGAGGCCACCGCCAAAAGGCCAATGCCGCAGGTAATATTAGTAAAGAAAACCCACCACAGTGCGTAGAACTGCCAGGTGTGCATAGCCTCATGCACACTGAACTGCTTATCCTGCTGCTGCACAGCCTTAAAGGTTCCCTTGCCGCCTGCCGCTAGTGCCTGCCTGGGAGGCTCCAGATACAGCGCCGAGCAGGTCATCACCACAGCATAAACACAGCCCAAAATCACAAAGTTCTCTATAAGGCCAAATTTAGCAATCAACAACTGCATCAGCGGTCCAGCGATGAGGCTGGCAAACCCAAAGCCCATGATGGCCAGGCCTGTTGCCAGGCCGCGGTTATTGGGAAACCACTTCACTAGCGTAGAAACGGGAGTAATATAACCAGTGCCAAGGCCAATGCCGCCAATAACACCATAGGCCAAGTACAATAGCGGCAGGCTGTGCCACGCCAGCGCCAGTGCCGTCCCCAAAAGGCCGCTCACAAAAAAGAGCGTCGAAACTAGTCCACTACGGCGCGGGCCATATTTTTCCACGTACGTTCCCAAAAAGCCTGCCGACGTCCCCAAAAAGAGTATCGCCAGCGAAAAGGTCCAGGTGACCTCCTTCAATGAAAAGCCCATGGCCTGCATAATTGGCTTGGTAAGCACGCTCCAGGCGTACACGCTGCCAATGCTGATGTGAATACCGATGGCTGCCAGGACGATAAGCCATCTGTTTTTTGTCTGTTGCATTTGTCATTACCTCTTCTCTTATAATTTCACCTGTCTGCCCTGGTCTTTCTTTGCTCCTTATAAAGAAAAACGCCTGGGCAAAATTGTTTGCCCAGACGGTCGGCTCGCACAGCATCTGCCCCCACGTGGTCAATTCCACTAAGCCGTCAGGAGGCAGGCTGCCTATCAGGTTATGCTTATATTATAAGCGTTTTTAACTTTTTGTCAATATGTGGTAGACGAAAAAAAATCACCCGCCATATATTGTATAGTTGTAACAGTTTGCACAAAAAAAACGGAGCCTGCTCTACGCAGACTCCGTTTTACTTATGTCTTATCTTTTTCTTAAATGCACGGTAGTGGTGTGCTGGCAGTGCGGGCAGCAGCCCTTGCCATCGCCACCTGCATCACAGCCAATGCAGCCACCGCTCTTGTGAGCCTTGATGACCTGCTTAGCAGCCAGGTAAACACAACCAATAATAACCAATGCGATAATCCAAGTTGCCATATGAAACACCTCGTTTCTTAACACTTGGGGAATGAATATACTAATTAGCGTCCACTATATAGCGCAGGAAAGGCTAACCCAGCCTGCGCCATATAGAATTATTTAGCGTCAACGCTTAAAACTGTCTCGGTAGTAGCTTTTTTTGCCGGACGGAAGAACAGATACAGGAAGCCTGCCAGGAAGACGCAGGCAATACCAGTGCCAAAGTCAAAGGCCTCGCCGCCAACAAAGACTCTGCCAAATTGGTAAACCATCAAGCCAATGCTGTAGGCATACACGTTCTGGAAAATGATGGTGCTCCAGGTCCATTTTTTGCTGTTCATTTCCTGGCTCATGGTAGAGATAGCAGCCAGGCAGGGAGAATCCAGCAGGTTGAACACCAGGAAGGTAAAGGCAGCAGCTGCGCTCGGGAAGAAGCCCATTACTGCAGTCCACAAATCAGCGCTATCCTCGGCCTCATCAGCCAGACCAGCCAAAATTGCCATGGTGCTGACGATGGATTCCTTAGCAACAAAGCCGGAGAAGGCAGCAGCAACAGCCTGCCAGCTGTTAAAGCCGAGCGGTGCAAAGATAGGAGCGATGCCATTACCAATGTAGGCAATAAAGCTCTTTTCGGTATCAACCATGCCAACACTGCCCTCGTCAATACCAAAGGTAGCCAGGAACCACATTACTACGCAGCACAGGAAGATGATGGTACCAGCTTTTTTGAGGAAGCCAGCAACACGTTCCCAGGTATGCAGCAATACGTTCTTTGCAGCAGGCAGATGGTACGGCGGCAGCTCCATTACAAACGGAGCAGGGTCGCCAGCGAAAAGCTCGGTCTTTTTGAGGATGATGCAGGCGCTGATTACAGCAAAGAAGCCCACGAAGTACATAATCGGAGCCATGTACCAATCGCCGCCCATGATAGCGCCAGACAACAAAGCAATAACCGGGAGCTTAGCGCCGCAGGGGATAAAGGTTGTGGTCATAATGGTCAGGCGACGGTCCTTTTCGTTTTCAATAGTACGGCTGGCCATAATGCCCGGAACGCCACAGCCAGAGGAAATCAGCAGAGGAATGAAGCTTTTGCCGCTCATGCCAAACTGACGGAAGAAGCGGTCCATGATGAAGGCAACACGTGCCATGTAGCCGCAGTCCTCAAGGAAGCTGAGCAGCAGGAAGACAACTGCCATCTGCGGTGCAAAGCCGATAGGAGCGCCGATGCCGCCGATGATGCCGTCAACAACCAAGGATACCAGCCAATCCTCACATTCAGCAGCCTCCATGTGCTCCTGTACCCAAGGCTGAATCCATTCGCCAAACAGTGTATCATTAGTAAAATCTGTTACGATAGTGCCGATGGTATCAACAGCGATGAAGTATACCAGGAACATTACTATTGCAAAAATAGGCAGTGCCAGAAAACGGTTGGTAACAATGCTGTCGATCTTATCAGAAGCAGTCAGGCCGGTGTGACCCTTAGTTACTGCCTTTTCCATCAGCTTGCCGATGTAATCATAGCGCTCGCTGGTGATGATGCTTTCGGCATCGTCGTCAAGTGCTTCCTCGCAGGCAGCAACGATTTCTTCAACCTTAGCCTGCTCATCGCTGGTCAGATGCACAGCCTTCATGATTTCTTTATCGCGCTCAAACAGCTTTACCAAAAGCCAGCGCTCTGCTGCACCTTGCACCTTGCGGCCGGCAACAGCAGCAATCTTTTGCAGTGCCTCTTCCACCTCAGCACTAAAGCGCATATACTTAGGAGCAGCATTGCCAACAGCAGCAATGGCCTTTTCGGCAGCCTCCTGGGTGCCTTCGCCCTGCAGAGCAGAGGTTTCGACAATCTCGCAGCCCAGCTCTTCGCTCAGCTTTTTAATATCAATCTTATCGCCGTTTTTGCGGACGATATCGATCATGTTCATAGCAATGGTAACAGGATAACCCATTTCCATAACCTGTGTAGTCAGATACAGGTTACGCTCGATGTTAGAGCCATCAACCAGGTTCAGCACACCGTCAACGTCGCTTTCCAAAAGATAGTTGCGGGATACAACCTCTTCCAGGGTGTACGGGGATAGCGAATAAATACCAGGCAGGTCGGTGATGATAACATCGTCATGACCCTTAAGACCGCCTTCCTTTTTTTCTACTGTTACGCCAGGCCAGTTGCCAACATATTGGTTAGAGCCTGTCAAATCATTAAACATTGTGGTTTTGCCGCAGTTGGGGTTACCAACGAGAGCAATTTTAATCTGTTTCATACTAAGCCTCCCCTTATTCTACAACGATATGCTCTGCTTCACCATTACGCAGGGTAAGCTCATAGCCACGCACGGTGACTTCTACCGGGTCACCCAAAGGCGCTACCTTGCGGACAAACACGGAAACACCCTTTGTAACGCCCATATCCATAATGCGTCTCTTTACTGCGCCTTCACCAACTAATTTGGTTACGGTCACAGTTTCACCAACAGGAACATCCTTCAATGTTTTCATAACTTCCTCCATAAATCAATCAAATAAATATCTTGGCTGCCATCTGCTTGCTCAGGGCAATGCGGGCCTCCTTAACATTGACGATCAAATTGCCGTCAATTTCAGAAATAACACTTACGCCTGCGCCTTCTACAAAGCCCAGATTTGCCAAAAAACGTCTGGTTTCATCCTTGCCATGTACAGCGCTGATTGTGTGCTGCTCGCCGCGGCGGGCCATCAATAAAGGCATCATAATTAACCTCCGCAAAATTGTTAGCAGATACTAACTTTTTAGGATTTTTTTAGTAGTTAGGTTTCCCTAACTACTAGTGAAAGTTTACGCCAGCTATTATTTTTTGTCAAGTCTTTTTTATAAAACTCCCTGCTAATTTACAAAAAAAGTTAGCGCAAGCTTGCTTGTTTACAAGCAAAAAGGCTGACTAAAAAGTCAGCCTTTTATATAATGTACAGTTTAAACCTTTTTATAGAGAATACGAACCGAGTTCAGTACGCACAAAAGCGATACACCGGTATCAGCAAAAACTGCTGCCCACATAGAAGCATAACCCATAAGGCCTGCAACCATGATGATAACCTTGATGGTGAGGGCAAAGATAACGTTTTGCCAAGCGATGGCACCTGTCGCACGTGCAATGGCGATTGCCTGCGGAATAGCCTTAACCTCAGAATTCATGAAGACTACGTCAGCCGCCTCGATAGCTGCGTCAGCACCGCTGCCCATGGCTGCACCTGCGTCAGCACCTGCCAGTACCGGAGCATCGTTGATGCCGTCACCGACAAACATTACCGGGCCGTACTTGTTGCGCAGCATGTTCAGCTCGCTCAGCTTATCCTGCGGCAGCAGCTGTGCACGTACCTCGTCAATACCTGCCGCCTTAGCCACAGCCTGTGCTTCCTTCTGGGCATCGCCGGTGAGCATAGCAGTAACCAGGCCTTGCTTTTTGAGGGAGCTGATAGCTTCCTTAGCATCTTCCTTGAGAGTATCGTTAATCAGCAGCTGGCCCATGTATAAGCCATTATCAGCTACCAAAACCTCACTGCCGCTTTCAGCAGGAGTATAGCCTGCATATTCCACGCCAAAGCGCTCCAGCAGCTTGGTGTTGCCGCACAGCACCTGGCGCTCGCCAAAATTGGCAACCAGGCCTTCGCCAGCGATTTCTTCAAATTTATCAGGACGCAAAAGCGGTAATTGCTTAGCCTTGGCAGCCTCCACAATGCTCACAGCAATTGGGTGGGTGGATACCAGCTCTGCACCTGCGCACAAACGTAGCAGCTCATCCTCAGCAATGCCTTCAGCAGCATTAACCTTTTGCAGGACAAAGTTACCCTTAGTTACAGTGCCGGTCTTATCCATAACAACAGCGGCAATGTTTTTCAGGGCCTCCATTGCTACGCCGCCCTTAAAGAGAATGCCATACTTAGAGCCAGCGCCGATACCAGAGAAGAAGGCCAGCGGTACGCTCAGCACCAGGGCGCAGGGGCAGCTAATTACGAGGAAGGTGAGCGCAGTGTAAATCCACTTATTCCAATCGCCTGTTACCAGCGACGGGATAACAGCAGTCAGCACGGCAGCAGCAACAACGAACGGAGTATAAACGCGTGCAAAGCGGGTGATAAAGCGGTCGATGGTCGGCTTGCTGGCAGCGGCATTTTCTACGCTGTCCAGAATGCGGGTAACCATGGATTCTTCCAACACCTTTTCTACGCGGATTTTGAGCATACCAGAGGTATTGACGCAGCCGGAAACGATTTCATCGCCATATTTGCGCTTTACAGGCACAGGCTCGCCTGTTACCGGGGAGGTATCAACCAGGCTTTCGCCTTCAATGACCACTCCATCCAGAGGAATGCGGTCGCCAACACGCACCAGCAAAATATCGCCTACATGAGCGTCGGCCGCAGGAATAACCTTAACCTCCTCGCCCACCAGCAAATTGACAACCTCAGGACGCATATCAACAGCATCCATAATCTGGCCACGGCTCTTTTCTACAGCGCGCTGCTCAAAATATTCGCCCACGCGGTAAAAGAACATAACGCCAACCGCCTCTTCCCAGGCTTGGATAGCAAACGCACCCAGAGTTGCTACGGTCATCAAAAAGTTTTCGTCAAAAACGTTGCCCTTGAGGATGTTTTTGAGCGCAGTCCAAACAATGCGGCCCCCCAGCAGGATGTAAGCAAAAATCAGGCAATACATATGATAAGCTTCAGGAATAAGTCCCAGCCATTCGGTGATGATGAAAACCGCACCGCCCAAAACGATTTCAATAATCGTCTGCTTTTCACTCAGCTCGGATAAAATACCGCCAGATTTTTTGCGCTCCTCCAGCTCAGGCGCCAGGCTAGGCTTCTTTTCAGCCTCTACCAAAACCACGCCTTCTTCCACCTTATCGGTAACGGCCTGCATCTTTTCCAAAAGGCCAGCGTAATCCTTAGCAGTAACCTTCAGCTTTTTGGTAGTAAAGGTCAGCACGGCACTGTCAATTTCTTCCATAGCATTCAGCGCACGTTCAATTTTAGCACCGCAGTTAGCGCAATCCAAGTTTTGCACTAAATAAACTCTAGCACGGTCGTTAGCAAGCTGCGGACGACGGTCACGCGGAACCACCACTACGTCCGATTCAATAGAGGTGCAGATTTCCTGGATTGCAGGCAGCAGCGCCTCGTGGTCAGCAGCACTCAGGCGCAGCTGCTTAGTAGCAAAGCTGACGTTAGCGTAGGTTACACCAGGCAGCTCTTTAATCTTATATTCCATTTTGGCGGCGCAGTTGGCACAGCCCAAATTCTTCAATATATATACGCGTTTTACCTTATCTGCATCCGGCATACGGCAGGTGCAGTTAGCCAGGCTTTCGCCGCACACATCGCAATACTCCTCATGCGGATGGCAAATTTCACATTGGCAGTCATCCGGATGACCGGGAACGTGATGACTGTGCGCGTGGCCATGGTCATGGCCGCAGCCGCACTCGTCACCGTGGCTGTGCGCGTGCTCGTGACCGTGGTCATGGCCGCAGCCGCACTCGTCGCCATGACTGTGCGCGTGCTCGTGGCCGTGCTCATGTTCATGGTCATGGCCGCAGCCGCACTCGTCGCCGTGGCTGTGTGCGTGCTCATGGCCATGGTCGTGGCCGCAGCCGCACTCATCGCCGTGGCTGTGCTCGTGACTGTGGTCATGGCCGCAGCCGCACTCGTCAGCACGGCTGTGCGCGTGCTCGTGGCTGTGCTCGTGTTCGTGGTCATGGCCGCAGCAGCACTCATCACCGTGGCTGTGCGCGTGCTCGTGACTGTGCTCGTGACCGTGGTCATGGCCGCAGCCGCACTCGTCACCATGGCTGTGCGCGTGCTCGTGACTGTGCTCGTGGCCATGGTCGTGGCCGCAGCAGCACTCATCACCGTGGCTGTGTGCGTGCTCGTGACTATGCTCATGCTCGTCATAATCTACTGTATGCTCATCGCCATGGGTATGCTTGGGAACATGTCCCATGGTCTTGTGGTCATGGTCCTTACCGCAATGGCCGCAGGTGCAGCCCTCAGGATGCTTGCTATAATCTTCAACGCTGTCAATACGGCCGTCAATTTCCTGAAAGCTGCGCACATCATCAGCGCTGTTACGGATATCTTCCAAATCATGCATATCTTTTTGCATTATCTTCTACCACCCTTCTGTTTTGTTTTATCATCAAGCTACTAAAATGTTAGGTTTTTTAGAGTTCATATGAATACTCATTCATATGTTTTAGAAAAAATAATAGGAAAGGCTCCTTTGCCTTTCTAAGGATTCTTTCACTACAAATATTATATCATGTAAAACGTATGAGTCAATACTCATTTGATTTTGAAAGTAAAATTTTTGAAAAAAGGGGTACGACCAAGGGCCGTACCCCGAAAAACTTAGTCATACAGATGGCAGGCAACCCAATGACCGTGCTCAACCTCTTTAAGCTGAGGCTTAACCTGCAAGCAATGCTCAGTACAATGCTCGCAGCGGCTGGCAAATGGGCATCCAGGCGGCAGGTCCAAGGGACTGGGGATTTCGCCCTCAAGGGGTTCAATCTTTTCGCCAGGCTTGAAGTCTACCTTAAAGACTGCCTTCATCAAAGCTTTAGTATACGGATGCTTGCAATGCTCTGCTATGCGTCCGTGCTCCATCCATTCAACCACATTACCCAGGTACATTACGGCAACCTGATTGCACATCAAGTCTACCAGGCCCAGGTCATGAGCGATGAACAGATAGGTAATATTTTTTTCTTTTTGAATGCGGCAAAGCAGCTCGCAAATTTTTTCCTGTACCGAAACGTCCAGCGCACTGGTTGCTTCATCACAAACGATGATTTTTGGTTCCAATGCCAAGGCGCGGGCAATACCCAAGCGCTGACGCTGGCCACCAGACATGCTGTGCGGATAACGGTCCTTAAATTCAGCAGGCAGCTCTACCATTTCCAGCAGCTCGGCAGCCTTGGCGTCCACCTCGCTGTTTTTAATCATACCGAAGTTCTTTAAAGGCTCGGTAAGAATATCCTTAACCAGCATCTTGGGGTTGAAGGCAGCGGTAGGATCCTGAAATACCATCTGGATATTCTTGCGGTCCTGACGCAGCTGCTCTCCCTTAGATTTCATCAGGTCATGGCCTTCAAAGATAGCCTCGCCGCTAGTAGCAGGATGAATACGCAGCAATGTGCGCACCAGCGTACTTTTGCCGCAGCCAGATTCACCGATAATACCCAGGGTGCGGCCTTCGTAGGCACGCAGGGTGATATTATCGCAGGCTGTTAAAAATTTGCCACCATCTACAGCGAACTTCTTAGTAAGATTGTTGATTTCCAGTACCAGCTTGTTGCGCTCATAAGTAGGTGTTACATCATTCGCCATAATATGTCTTCCCTCCTATGATAGGTACTGCTTTCAGCAGCTGTTTAGTGTAGTCGTCCTTGGGGTTAGCGATAACATCCTCACGCTTGCCATATTCTACTACACAGCCACCCTTCATAACCATCAGCTTGTTGGATACATAAGAAGCAACGCCCAGGTTATGGGTAACGATGATAACAGCTACACCGTATTCATTACGGATATCTACGATTTGACGGATAATCTGTGCCTGAGTTGTAACGTCCAATGCACTGGTAGGCTCGTCGGCCAGCAGGATCTTCGGGCTGAAGATCATGGCCATAGCGATACCAACACGCTGACGCATACCGCCGGACAGCTCGAACGGATAGCTGTTCATGATGTTTTCCGGATTCGGCAGACGCACATTGGTAAGCATATCACAGCACATTTTGTAAGCCTGGTCCTTGGACTTATCCGGCTGATGCGCCTGAACGTAATCAATGAACTGCTGGCCGATACGGCGGATAGGATTAATCATATTGCCGCTGTCCTGGAAAATCATGGACATCTCGCTGCCGTACATTTTGCGCCATTGGTCGGGTGTATTTTTCAATACATCCTGCCCATCAAAGGTGATGCTGCCGCGGCTAACGCGGCCAGCACCAGGCAGGCAACCCATAATAGCACGGATAACGGTGGTCTTGCCACTGCCGGATTCACCAACAATGGACATTATCTCGCCTTTATCCAGTTCTAAGCTGGCACCGGTTACGGTAAGCTTGGTACCGTAGCTGATGTCTAAATCTTTTACTTCAAGTAGCATTAAGCGTTACCTTCTTTGTAAATTAATTAGTTAGCGGATTTGATATCCTTGGTCAGCCAGTAGTAATCGCAGGGCAGGATTTCTGCATCAGCAATGGACTTGTTGGAAACCATGTTGGTTTGCGGATGACCGAATACCAGGGAAGCAGCATCATCGAGGATGATTTTCTGCATTTCGATAATCAGCTCACGACGTTTTGCAGGATCAAATTCTACACCCAGCTTGTCGGACAGAGCATCATATGCAGGATTGCTGTAGCCGGTACCGTTTTGCTCTTGGCCGGTCTTCAGGTACATGTTCATGAATACTTCAGGATCGCCAGCCTGCAGGCACAGTACGTTGGAAATCAGCAGGTCATAGTCGCCCTTACGGCCGATGCCGTCCAGTACGTTGTAGTCAACGTTCTTCAGGTTAACCTTAATACCAACCTTCTTAGCGTCAGCCTGGGTAGCTTCTGCGTACAGAGGCAGCTCAGCACGGCCGCTGTAGAATACGAAGTCCAGCTCCAGGTTCTTGCCGTCCTTATCAACATAGCCGTCGCCGTTGGTATCTTTCCAGCCAGCTTCTTCCAGCAGCTTTTTAGCGCTTTCAACATTGTATTGGTTCTTGTCGTATTTGTACAGGTCATCATAACCATAATCAACAGAAGGAGGCAGGTACGGGCCGCCAGGAACGAAGGTATCCTTCAGCAGAACCTTGTTGTAGGTTACGCGATCCAGGGAACGCAGCAGTGCTTGGCGCACCTTCAGGTCGCCCAGCGGTCTTTCAGGACGTACGTTCAGACGTGCAAGTACGTCACGCAGAGAAGCAATGTTGGAGATGGTGAACTTCTTCTCATCTTTGAAGAGCTGCAGGTCGCCTGCTGCAATGTTAATAGCGAAGTCGATTTCGCCTTTTTGCAGAGCCATAGCACGGGTGTTAGGATCGTCGATGGTCAGGATGTCGACAGCCTTGAACGGAACCTCGCCATCCCAATATTTTTCGTTCTTAACCATTTCTGCTTTAGCCTTGGTATAGGTCTTTACAGCGTACGGGCCAGTGCAGATAGGTCCTTGCTTTGCAGTGTCACGGTCATTGATGGTGGTGGTATCAACGATGATGAACAGCGGGTCACCCAGCATACCAGGCAGAGTCGGAACCGGTTTTTTAGTTTTGATGATTACGTTTTGGCCTTCACCCTTAATAGATTCGTATTCGAACATGGATTTTGCACGGGCAGCCTTGTCGAAGGTACGTTGGATGGAAGCTGCAGCCAGCTCGCCAGTCAGCTTGGTGCCGTTGGAGAAGCAGGCTTTATCGTTGATGTGGAAGGTCCAGGTCAGCTTATCATCGGAAATAGACCATTTATCTGCCAGCCACGGGGTGGAGTTCATCTTCTTGTCGAATTTAACCAAGCATTCGCCCAGGCCGTAACGCATTACAACCCAGCCAAAGTAGTTATCAGTAGGTTCCAGGGAATCAGCAAAGTTGGTTACGCCAAATTTAGCAGTATCCTTGTGCTCTGCCTTTTTATCTCCGCCGCCGCAGCCTGCTGCTGCAAAAGCCATTAAACCGATCATAGCCGCTGCTGCGGTAACCTTAAACATTTTTCTCATTTGTTCATCTCTCCATTTCATATACTCAAAAGCTCAAAAAATATCAAACTAAAGCTCCGGCAAAAAGCCTTAGTCCTTAACATCGTTACGCGGGTCAAGCACATCACGCAGATTGTCGCCCCACAGGTTGAATACCATAACGGTAACAAAAATTGCAAGACCTGGGAAAATCATCAGCCAGGGAGCTGTCTGCAGCTGCTGGCGGCCTTCGTTCAGCATCAGGCCCCATTCAGGAGCAGGCGGCTGGCTGCCAAAGCCCAGGAAGGACAAGCCTGCCAGCTCCATCATCAGTGCACCAATATCAGCTGCAGCGGTGATTACCATCATCGGCAGGATATTCGGCAGTACATGCACCCACAGGATGTGAGCAGAGGTACCACCATTGACGATAGCGGCTTCGACATAGTCACGACGTTTAATTTGTAATACCAAGCTGCGTGCCAGACGCGCGTATTTTGTCCAGCTGACGATTGTCAGCGCGATAATAGCGTTTACCAGGCTGCCGCCCATGATACCTGCTACGGCAATAGCCAAGATCATACCAGGGAAGGAAATCATCATATCGGAGATACGCATGATAACCATATCAACCTTGCCACCGAAATAACCAGAAACTACGCCCATCGTAGTACCAACGACGAAAACGCTGGCAACCAGGCACAGTACGCCTGTGAGTGAAGCACGCGCACCATAGAGCACACGGCTGAAGCAGTCGCGTCCCAGCTTATCAGTACCAAACAAATGGCCTGCACCAGGCTCCATAAAGGCATCCTGCATGGTTGCGTGGGTGGGGTCATACGGTGCCAGCACCGGCGCAGCCAAGGCAACAGCAATCAGCAGCAAAACCAAAATCGAGGTTACGGCAAAAGCGCGGTTGGTCTTTAAACCATTAATAACTGTTTCCATCTGCTCTTACCTTACCTTTCTCAGACGCGGATCCAGATAGTTATACGAAATATCAACAACCAGGTTGATAACCATATACATCAAAGCGATCCACACAACAACGCCCTGCACCAGCTGGAAGTCGCGGTAGGTGATAGCTTCAATCGCCAAGCGGCCAAGGCCGGGCCATTGGAATACCATCTCGATAACGGCAGCACCACCCAAAAGGTTACCAAGGGACAGGCCCAGCAAGGTAATCAGGGGCAGTAAGGCGTTCGGCAAAACTTCCTTCCACAGGATATGGCTTTCGCTCATGCCACGGGCACGGGCACCAACAACATAATCCTGGTGCAGCTCTTCCAAAATAGCAGCGCGCACCTGACGTGTGTACTTAGACGACATAGCAAATGCCAGCGTCGCTGCAGGTAGGATAATCGTATCCGGGCCGATAGTGCCGCCGACGATAGGCAGCAAATCCAGCTTCAGGCCAAAAATCCACAGCAGCATCAAGCCAACCCAGAAGCCAGGCATAGAAACGCCCAGGAAGGTGAAGGCACGTACTACGTAATCGAACCAGCCGCCGCGTTTTACTGCAGAGTAAATACCAGCAGGAATGGATACGACCATCATCAGGAACAGGGATGCCAGCGACAGCAGGATGGTGCCGGGAAGACGTTCAAAAAGCTCCTCTACTACTGGCTTTTTGGCCATGTAGGAGAAGCCAAGATTGCCTTGCAGCGCACGGCCCAGCCAATCCAGGTACTGGAAGAAGAAGGGTTTATCCAAGCCTAATTCCGCACGCAGTGCGTCAATTTCGGCCTGGCTGACAATAATGTCCTCGTTACCTGCTATCATCTGGCGTACGACATCGCCAGGAGCAAGCATTACCAGGGCAAAGGTAATGAAGCTGATACCCAGCAGGACAAGGACGATCTGACCCAGGCGGGCCAGAATCTGCTTTTTAGACAAAGCGCATCATCTCCATCAAAAAAATAACCTTTCCCGCATAGACGCAGAAAAGGTACATAATACAACGTGCACAATTGTAGTATATATTTCTGTCGCTAGCAGGAATATATCAACCGAGGAAATCGACCTGACTTGGCCTTAGGGCCTCACAGTGGCTTGACCGCTACGGATTCGCACCGTATTCCGACTATTACACCTCAGTAGATTACAAAATATGAATTGTTTTTATACTGATACAAAACGGCAAAATATCAGTTATAAGTTTATAATAGCACTAGTTCTCACAATTTGCAACAAATTTGTTACAAATTTGTTGAGTGAGAGATATCTCTCTTTAGCTTAGGTAAATAGTATAGCAAAATTACTGATTGTGCTACCATAAAGCCCAAAAGTGCTAGCCACAGGCCAGCATTACCCCATTGCGGCACCAGCTGCCATTGCAAAAGGTAAAACACTAAAAGCGCCAAAAGCATCATGTTGCGCACGGGGGCAGTGCGGGTAGCACCACAAAAAACACCGTAAAGCACCATGCCGATGCCTGCACACACTGGATAGAAGAACACATAAATATTGTAAGCAGCAGCAGTGGTCACAACCTCTTCGATATTGGTAAACAAGCGGATAAAGAAATCGCTGCCAGCGTAATAACCGCCCATCAAAAGCACCGCCAGCACCACCAGCCATTTGAAGGTCATAAAAATGGAAGCGTCAAACATTTTAACGTTTTTGGCACCCACAGCACGGCCGCTGAAGATAGCAGCGCCGTTCGCCATGCCGTCAATCAAATAGCTCATGATATCCTTGAGCTGTAGCAGCACTGCATTGGCAGCCAGCACCACCGTACCCAAGGACGCACCCACAGCGGCAATGATATTGTTCACCGTCAGCAGGCAGGCCGTGCGGATCATCAAATTGACGTTAACCTTGAGCATGCCAATAAATTCGCGCCAGTCCAAAAGCTCGCCCCAGGGCAGGCTGGCATAATCGAATTTACCGTAATAATACATCAGCACTGCACCAAGCACGCCGCCATAAGCCTGGCTGAGCAGCGTCGCCACTGCTACGCCCGTAATATCCATATGCAGCCAAAAAACAAACCACGCGCTCAAGACCATGTTGATAACGTTCATCGACACCTGCATAAACACGCTGGCGTGCACGCGCGTCTGTCCCATGAGCCAGCCCAGCGCCACGTAATTAAACAGCACCAGCGGTGCGCCCCAAATCAGGATATAGTAATATTCACGGCACAAATCGTTGACCTCAGGCGCAGCGCCAATCATCGCCAGGTACAGCTCCAATATAGGCTTTTGCAAAATTATGCACAGCAGGCTGATGATGAGTGCCAGTACAGCAGGCTTAAAAAAGGCCAGCATCCCCAGCCGTTTATCTGCAGCGCCAAAGGCCTGCGCTGCGTAGCCGGTTGTGCTGACACGCAAAAAGCCAAATAACCAATATAAATTGTTAAATAAAATAGCTCCCAGTGACACTGCCGCAATATATTTGGGGTCAGACAGCTGTCCCATAACAGCTGTGTTCACCGCTCCCATCAGCGGCTGCGTCATCGTCGACAGCATAAACGGCACCGTCAGCCCCAGGTATTCCTTGTCCGTAAGCAGGCTCACGCTATCTATCCTCCTTGCTTATTCGCACTTAATTTTATTTCAAAAACGCTCTTGTGTGAATAGCTTATCATATGTTATAATTTATTGCAAGTGAGAAATAATAACCACTAAGCAAAAATATGCTATGCAGATGTAAGTTTGCCGCAGCCGGGATGTGTTTTTTTGTTTCTGCCGCAAGTGTGGAAACAAAAAAATTTACTTTTCGGTAAGCATCTGCTAACATTAAAGTATGAGCAAAATATATCGAAGGAGTGAGCAAATGTCTGACACACTAAAAATATGCGGACTGACTATTGAGCGCGGCGCTAAGCTGCGCACATACCTGCCTGTTCCTGACACGGCAGTAAAAATTCCCCTGACTATTATCAACGGCAAGGAGGATGGTCCCACCCTGCTGATTACCGCCGGCATCCACGGCGGCGAATATCCTGGTATTGCTGCTGCCATGGAGCTTGGCCGCGATATTGAGCCTGAGCACGTTTTTGGCTGCCTGATTATGATGCACCCTGTGAATATCCAAGGCTTTTGGGCGCGCCGTGAAATGATCGTCCCCGAGGACGGTAAAAATTTGAACCGCGTTTTCCCCGGCGACCCGCTGGGTACGCTGGCAGATAAAACCGCCTACCTTATCAGCAGCAATTTTTTCCCTATCGCTGATTTTTATGTAGATATGCACAGCGGCGATATCCACGAAAGCCTGCATCCCTATGTTTATTATCCTGGCCAGCCCACGCCTGAGATTGAAAAGAAATCGCGCTCCGTTGCCCGTGTGCTGGACATGGAATACATGGTACGCTCGCTGGCTACAGGTGGTGCCTACAACTACGCCGCCAGCACCGGCCTGCCATCCATCCTCATCGAACGCGGCGGCGCAGGCCTGTGCCTGCACGAGGATATCGAAGCCTACAAGGACGATATCCGTAACATCTTGCGTAAGCTGAAGATGTTCTCGCTGCCTGTAAAGCCACGCCACCACTCTCCGCGTGATGTAGAAAACCTCATCTACCTGGAAGCGCTGGAAACAGGCTGCTGGCTGCACCATATTCACAGCGGTGACTTTGTTGAGGAGGGCCAGATTTTGGGCCGCATCACCGACGTGTTCGGCAATACGCTGACCACCTACTATGCAGAGCAGACTGGCGTTATCCTGTACGTCTGCCCGGCGCTCGCCTCGCCTAAGGGTACTATTTTAGTAGCCTATGGCACCATCAAGGAAGAGGAAGACGATTAATTTTACCAATAAAAAAGCTGATGATTGAGCAAAACTGCTACATCATCAGCTTATTTTTATTCTACATGTACTACGTTGGCTGCCTGCTCGCCACGGTCACCGGTGATAATATCAAATTCTACCGTCCAGCCCTCTTCCAAGGTCTTGAAGCCTTCACTCTGGATTGCGGAAAAATGTACGAACAAATCCTTACCGTCCTCTCTTTGAATAAAGCCATAGCCCTTTTCTGCGTTAAACCATTTTACTTTGCCTGTCATCTGTAGGCCTCCCTAATAACTATTTGGGCAAAAACGCCCTTCTAGCCATTATAGCCTACTTTGTGCTCAAAAGCAATTATTTTTCTGAATCTTTATAATTTTGCTTTGTCCAAGCAGCAGCAAGTAGTAATTTTTCAGCGCGCGGCATCGCCTTAATAGCACATTCACGCCGCAGCGCGCTTTCCCTGTCCGCCAGCTCTTCGGTATATACAAGCTCCAGCGGTCCGCGCCCTCGTGTATATTTAGCGCCACGTCCGCTACGGTGCATAGCCAGGCGGTGCGCTAAATCATTAGTCCAGCCTGTATATAAGCTGCCGTCCTTGCAGCGCAGCATATATACAAACGCTGCCATTTATTTTACAACCTCTACCTTTTCCATGGTAACGGTCTCACGCGGACGGTCACGGAAATCGGTCGGAGCAGCGCCAATCAGGCGGACAACGTCCATGCCTTCAACAATCTTGCCAAAAATGGCGTGATGGCCGTTGAGCCAGGGAGTTGCTGCCAGCGTAATGAAGAACTGGCTGCCGCCAGTGTTGGGGCCTGCATTGGCCATAGACAAAATACCCTCGTCGTCATGCTTTAAGCCAGGACCGAATTCGTCCTTAATCTTGTAGCCGGGGCCGCCCATACCTGTGCCAGTGGGATCGCCGCCCTGGATCATAAAGCCGTCAATAACGCGGTGAAAAATAATGCCGTCATAAAAGCTTTTTTCTACCAGGTCAATAAAGTTTTTGGTAGTCAGAGGCGCCTTATCCTCAAACATTTCGGCAACAAAAACGCCTTTATTAGTCGTAAATTTAATTTTTCTGTTTTCACTCATTGTATTTACCTCCAGATTGTATTAACAATATCAAACTACCTCATGCTTCATCAAGGCAACAAACAAATACAAGCCGCAGCCAGCAGCAGCAGCCACCGCCGGCATCAGCGAAGGCACCACTGCATCACCATGCATAAAGGTGAGCGTAAAGAGCATCATGCAAAAATATCCCTGCATAGTCTGCAAGCGTTTGGGCAGCAGGCGCTTACCGTTTTTGTCGCCCTTGGACTTAACGTAATCCGCTACACGGATTTCGGGCAAAAAGAGGATGAAGGCCACAGCCATAATGATGATGTTGCTCATAGACAAATTGTTAGCAATAATGCCATACTTGGCAAACAGCAGGCAGGCCAGCGAAATACCTGCCAGATACAGGCTGCGGAAGTAGCCTGCCTGGATTTGGCTTTCTAAAATATAGGCCGCACCAGTCAAAAGCGGGAACACCCAATATCCCTGCACGCCCAGCCAGGCAGCAGCACCAATCATAATCACATTATCAATCAGGCGGTGTCTGTCACCCGAGCTGCGGTTGAGCATACGCAGGATAAAAAGCAGCCACAGCATTACTAGTATATTGCCCTCGCCCAAAAAGAAATAGGCCACCAGCGTGAGCCCGCCGCCGATAAAGCCGCCCAGACCGCGATCCGGGTCCAGCTCCAGCGCTATCATATAGCTAAACAAAAAGCCCAGGGCATAGCCAAGCGCGCTCACTACAGCGTCGCCAGATTCCATACCTGTAGAGCACTTCCACAGCGTCACTGCTACCGAAATAAAAATAGCGCACATCATCGCTATCCTTACTGGCCCCTTATCAAAGTCAATCGGCCTGCCCAGGCCCAGGTATTCGCTCACGCCTGTGGGATCATAGGCGGCAGGCTGTTCACCAGCGTATTTATTACTTTTTTTTGACATATTATCACACCTTGTCTGAAAGATTTTAACTCATATATTATAACACAAGTGCAGGCCTGCGTCATTAGCAAAAAGCCTGGGACTGCCAAAGCAATCCCAAGCCTTTGGTGCTTAAGCCTGCTGCCAGGTGTCTGCCAGCTCGGCCAGTGTCAGGGCAAACGCCGTAGTACGCGGTACAGCTGTATTCAAATCTACAGATTCGTGATCAGAATGCTCGTCATAGTTTTCTACGCCCAAAGCATCCAGCGTGGGTACGAACTTAGCAGTACGGTTGCCGTCCGTCAGGCCGCCAGCAACCCATTCGTTAACCTCGCCGCCAAATTCTTCCTTAACAATGCGCTTGTAAACATCCACCATTTTTTGTGCCTGCGCCGTCTTTTGCATAGGACCTGTAACAATACCGCCAGTAATTTTGATGCTAGTGCCTGCAATGACCACCTTGTCAGCCAAGGCCTTAATTTCAGCATCCAGGCGCTGCTGCTCTTCTACCGTAAAGCAGCGCACGTTAACCTCACAGTAGGCATCACCGGGGATAACGCTGATTTTGTCATTAGTAGAGCCGATAGCGCCTACATTTACCGTGTTTTGCGGAATAAACTGACCTGCGTCCACAATGCCGCGTGCCTTGAGCGCCTCAGCAGTAAAGTCGGCAGGGTCACCAGGCATGGGGCTCGCCAGCTTGTGCAGCTCGGTAATAGTATAGGCCAATTGATGAATAGCGTTGGCACAGCTTTGCGAAGCGTTGCCGTGATGACCGCCCTTGCCTGTAACCTCTACGCGATATTTGGCGTTGCCCTTACGCTGGGTAACAATGCCCCAGTTGGGGCGCGCAACATCCATGATAATAGCAAAATCAGCCTGCTGCGACAGCTCGGCTACAATGCCCTCGGCCGTTTTGCTGCCGCCCTCCTCCTCGCCATTGGTATAATAAATGATCTCCTTGTAATTATCAAAGCCTGCTTGCTTCAGCGCAGCTAAACCGTAGATAACCTCCACCACAGTCGCCTTATCATCACCCACGCCAGGGCCCCAGGCAAAGCCTTTTTCATCCACGCGGAAGGGACGGCGTGCTGCCTCACCCTTGTTAAAGACAGTATCAACGTGCGCTACCAGTAAAATAGTATATTTACCCTTACCGGTAAGACGCGAAATCAAATGACAGGCTCTGTCATTATATCTAAACTCCGTGCTGGCACCGATAGCGGCCATTTTGCCGGCAACAAATTTATTGGCAGCCTCCGTACCCTCGCGGTCACCGTTACCAGAGTCGATATTAGTTAACGTCTCCAGGTCCTTTACATAATCCTCATAATGCTCTGCAATATACTTTTTTACTAATTCCCTCATCTCGCTTCTCCTTTCGCCTTTACAGGTGTATATGCCTTATTTATTCGTTAGCATAGGCTGATTTTCCTGCTAAACACGCTTATGTAAATTGAAAAAGAAAAAGACTGCCGCATCCTCGCCCCTTTGCCACACTAGGCTAACAGGTAAAAAAATACGACAGTCCTTATAGTTATGAATATTTACTCTTAGTGCGTCCCGTCAACAATCGTGATGCCCGCCTCCTGCAGCTCATCAATAATTTTCTTAATCGTAGGACACAAATACTTTTCGCCATCTGCCCTTTTCTTATGCGTGCAGTGGCTGATATGCAAGGCATCCAGCTCCAGGGCCTTCATGCGTTCAATCTTCTTACGGATGCCCTCCTGGTTTTCGAGTTTGGACGCGCCACAGCCGTTGCAGGTCCACATGGCCATCAGCCGCAGCTCTTCGTCGCCGTACTGCGCAAAGGCCTTATCGTGTTCATAGAGGGCACGCAGGCAACCAGCCCCGGCACAGCTTGCAGACGTAATCAGACAGCGCAAAATTGCTATTTTCTTCATATGTTTTTCCTCCAATACTACATATGTTGTTCCTATTTTATCATCACTAGTAATGATTTTCAATAGCTAAGTAATTGCACAAAGGTAATAAAAACAACATCCTTTTCTTTACAGCTCCAAGTACTTTCTTATATATTGCAAGGTAGTAAGCAATGCAAGTTCGACAACTTCCATGGTAATACTACTTAGATAAGGATAAATAAAGCTATACAAAAGCACTAGAAGCCACACTTTTGAGTCTTCACTCAATCAATCACTTCAATTTTATGAAACTCATACTAAAAAAAACTATGCTTGCTTTTTCGATACTAGTAATATATACTATGTATCATGAGAAGATTATAGCAACCAAAATCCTTTAATTTTATGCCTTGCCGGGCGCACAGATGTCTATACTTTTAGTTGCTGTAATACGTGTATGAGGAGGCAAATTCATGGAAGCAATTCAACAAACAATCATGTATTTTCACAAGGGCGGCCTTGTTATGTGGCCGTTATTATTCTGTTCAATTGCGGTTATCGCTATCGCTATTGAACGCTTTTTGTTTTATAAGGGCGTAGACAGCGGCTCACAGTTTGCTACCCAATACTGCTCACTTTTGCGTGAGAATAACGACACCGAGGCACTGCAGCTGGCAGAGGCAAGCAAGGGTGAATGTGCACAGATAGTTGCTGCAGCTGAAAAAATTGAAGGCAGTAACGAGCAGAAAAAGGCTTTCATGGAAAGCCAGGCAGGCATTTTCATCGCTAAGCTTAAAGATAAGTTGGACTACTTAAGCATCATCGTTACCATGTCCCCCCTTTTAGGTCTGCTTGGTACCATCGTAGGTATGATTGGTGCCTTTAGTATCTTTAACCTGCAGGCAGGCGCTCCTATCGCCATCACCGGCGGTATCGGCGAGGCTTTGATTGCTACTGCAACCGGTCTGTGTGTGGCTATCATTTCGTTGTGCGCTCACTCTTACTTTGCTCACCGCATGGACAACATGATCACCGATATGGAGCAGTGCTTCAGCGCTCTCTTAGAAGCTGGAACAAGGAGTGGTAAATAATGCAGCTGCGCGATGTACGTAACAGAAAAACACCGGAGCTGATTATCATCCCCATGATTGATATCATGTTCTTTTTGCTGGTCTTCTTTATGCTCAGCACTATGTATATGATTGATCTCAAAACCATCCCTGTTAAGCTGCCGCAGGCAGCCAATGCTGCTACCGATACTACTACAACCTTTGCTGTAAGCTTAAAAAACGATGGCAAGCTGTATCTGGGTGACGCTCCTACCGACGTTCAATCCTTAGTTACTCAGGCTTCAATCGAGCAAAAAAATAATCCCCGCTTTGCTATTGTTATCAGAGCAGACAAGGATATTGATTACGGCCGTGTAATTGAACTAATTGATAAATTGAAGGGCGCAGGTATCACCCGCTTTGGTTTAGCAACGGATGGAGCTGGTAAATAATGGATAGTCGTCAGCGAAGCAAGTATGGTATTTTAGGCTCGGTTGCCGTCCATGTCGTGCTCTTTTTGCTTGTCAGCTTCACAGGATTGTTTGCCTTTAGCCAGCACCAGCAGGACGATATCGTCGAGGTATCACTTTTTGGCGGTGGTGGCGGTGGCGGCGGCAGTGATGCCGACATAGAAGATGGCCAGGATGATGAAACCACGACAGAGGATGAGCAATCCCAAGAGGAAGAAACTCCCCAGCCTGATGCTATTTGGCAAAATGATCAAAACAAGCCGAAGCCTGCGCCTATGAAGACAGTTCATGTCAAAAAGTCCTTGCACAAGGGCAGCGGTACAGGCCAAGGCAGCGGCACAGGTAGCGGCGTTGGCCCTGGCAGCGGCAGTGGCAGTGGTGGCGGCCATGGTAGCGGTCATGGCACTGGTACGGGTAGCGGTACAGGTCCTGGCAGCGGTGGCGGTACAGGTAATGCCGTAGCTATACCGCCTCGTATTACGCACAAGTCCGACCCTGTTTATCCTACAGCAGAAAGAAATGCAGGTATCACAGGCTCCGGCATGGTACGGCTTTTAGTCAACACCAGTGGTACAGTCGACAGTGTAGAGCTTATCAGCTCCACTGGCAACGCTAACCTGGACCAAGCAGGCATAAATGCCGCCTACAAATGGCGCTTCACCAGTGCCGTGGGCAAAAACGGCCAAAAGGTGCGTTGTTACCTAAAGCTGCCTTTTACCTTTAGAATAAAATAAGCAAAAAATTAACTGCTAGTCTGTTTGCATGTACAGACTAGCAGTTTTGTTATACCTATTTTGATATGCTCTTTTACTTTTCAGTTAAGTAGGTCCAGCCATTTTCCTGACGAACCTTGCCTTCCTTCATCAAATGTCCCAAGGCACGCTTAAAGGCTGCCTTGCTGATGCCAAACTTCTGCTTAATGATTTCCAGTGGTGTAGAATCGCAGTATGGCATGCTGCCACCACGCTTTAGCAAAAAGTCATAGATGTCCTGTGCGTCAGCAATAAGCGCATTTTCCTTTTGCAGGCGCATAGACACATTAATACGTCCGTCCTCGCGCAGATAGGTAACGCGGCAGGTAATCTCCTGCCCGAAGTCCAGGCGTCCGCCAGGGACCTCGCTACGATGCAGAAAAGCAATAAAACGCTGATTGGTAAGGATGAAGAAGCCTTCAGGTAAGATATTATAAATCGTGCCTGTAACCTTATCGCCAATCTTTAAACCCTCTGCAGGCTTGGAGGCACGCAGCATATCCTCCTCTACGCGCATAGTAACGGCAGGACGGCCGCTCTTATCACGGTAAAGCTTTACCCAAACCATTTGTCCTTCGCTGACATGGCCGCGCATCTGGCTGTAGGGTAAAAAAACGCCACGCTCTGCACCGATATCCACAAAGCCACCGTCACGCGTCACACTCAGCACGCGCACATATCCCAGCTGTCCCTCACGCATTTTGGGCAGCTTCATGCTCGCAGTCAGGCGCTTGCTGGGGTCAAGATACAGGTAAACCTTAACGGTATCCCCCACGTTTACCTTTTCCGTCTGCTGCAGGCTGTGCAGTAAAATGTCATCCGACGTATTGCCTGTGCCAGCATCCAAGAAAGCACCAGCCTCACTTGCACGCACAACCTTCAGGCTTACCACATCACCAGGACGGTATTTGGTATTGTTAGTTACAGCAGCAGCCTTCGCTCTGCCGTATTTCTTTTGTTCAATCATCAATATTCTCCACAAAGGCCTCAGATGGAGCATCTGCCCACAGCTGCTCCAGGTTGTAAAAATCACGCTCTTCCTCCAGGAAGACGTGCGCAACTACATCACCGTAATCCAAAAGCACCCAGCGTGCATCGCCATAGCCCTCCTTGTGGGTGGGGTGAATGCCTGCTTCTGCCAGCTTATCTTCAATATTATCAGCAATGGCCTTGACCAAGGTGCTGTTGCCGGCGCTGCAGATAACGTAAAAATCCGTCACCGGTGAAAGTCCTTCCATATTCAAAAGCAAAATATCCTTAGCTTTTTTGTCATTGGCCGCAGCCGCAATCTTTTGAGCAATTTCCTTAGTATCCATTAAATATCCTCCTTAGTTATTCTTTGTTTTCTCAGCAGCTTCTGCTTCCTTAGCCAGCTCATCCCTATCCTTGGGCTGCAAATGCTCCCTCGGTTCTTCTTCCGCTGGTTGCTTTTGCGCCTCTTCGTCCTTCAAATAGGGGATTCCCAGCTCATCAAGAGATTTGTTGACATCCGCATGGCTCGCAGACCAATAGCTCACACCGCTGGAATCGTCAAACTGGCCGTACAGCATACAGCTACGCAGCTTGTCGTCCCCAAACAGCTTAAAGCTGTTGGCAGCCTTGAGCATCGTCAACGTATTCAAATCAGTTTCCACATATTTATCTAGCACTGCCAGCAGACTGCTAATCTTCGTCACGTTCTGCACCGAAAACATCTGCTCTGCAGCCGCCTTCAAAAACTTTTGCTGGCGCTGTACACGCCCGATATCACCCAGCTCGTCCTTACGAAAGCGCACATACTTGCCTGCTGTTTCGCCATCCATATGCTGATAGCCATGCTTGATATCGATCACCAGGTCAGCATAAGGGTCTTCGTAGTACATATCCTTATCTACATACATATCTACGCCGCCAATCAGATTGACAACGTCGATAAAGCCACGCCAGTTAGCTAACGCATAGTAATGTATAGGCACGCGCAAAAGATTAGCCACCGTCTGCTTAGCCATCACCGCGCCACCATAAGCATAAGCGGCATTAATCTTTTCCGGATCTCTGTGTCCTGGCAGCACAACCTTAGTATCACGGGGAACGCTCAACACTGCTACCTTATTATTTTGCGGGTCAAAGCTCAGCAAAATAATTGCATCCGTGCGCTTAGGCTCTGTTGCAGCCGCTTCACTGTCACCGTCATCAATACCCAAAAGCAGGATATTAATGCGTTCGTTAAGCTTTTCGTCCTCACGGATTTTGTCATCTGCAGCTGCAACTGCGGCATGCGGCGGATTAATAAAGTTATTATACGCCCATACCGTACCAAAAAAGAGCGCGGCAACCATAAATCCCAGCAGGACAACAAAGCACAGCAGCCTGCCCCAACGCAGCCTGCGTCTTACGCGGTGCGGTGGCGTCTGTTGTTCATTAGTATTTTCGTCCATATTATCCTTCATATTCACACTATTTATTCTTTAACTTTTGCAGCAAAATTAACTCATTATAGCCATCAAGGCAGTGCGGATGCACCAAAAGCGCGCTATCTAAAAGATAACGTATCGTATTGCTGTAAGCAAGCAGCATCGCCCTATCTAAATCCTTACAGGCTAGCTCGCGTAATTTCTCTACGCCTGGAAAGTCTCTTCCCGGTTCAATCATATCGGCCAAAAACACCACCTTGGCCAAAGCCGTCATATGTGCTGCCCCAGTTGTGTGCTGCACAATGCCTGACAAAATTTCTTCATCATCAACGCCATACTTTATCTGTGCATAGTACACGCCCAATTTAGCATGCAGCAAAATCGGCTGACTACGTTCCACCTCATCAATAGCAATTCCCAGCTCATCGGCCTTGGCCGCACTGTCCTTGCTGGCAACCTCACGCCCACAATCATGCAAAAGTGCACACACAGCAATTTTATCCTGTGGCAGACTATGTGCCTTGGCCAGCTGCAGGGCCGTTTCATATACGCGCACCGAATGCTTATAGCGCTTGGGAGGAAGCGATGCCTCCAGCAAGCATCTCATTTCATCTATAGTCATCATGTTTATACGCCTTCTTTTATCCTTGATACAAATTGTGTTCTCTGATATAGGCCTCTACTTTCTGCGGCACCAGCCCCGCCAGGCTGCGGCCCTCGTGAAGGCGCGTTCTTATTTCTGTAGAAGAAATATCGTATTGCGGCGTGTGCAGCAACACAATCCTCTTAGCAGCTTCTGCTCCCAAATTGCGCACAACCTCTTCCATCACGCCCTCATAGCCTGGACGGCCAGCCGCGACGAAGGTTGCCAGCTGCAGCATTTCATCAATACTGTTCCAGGTATGCAGCTGCGCCACCGAATCTGCCCCGATGATAAAGTAAAGCTCCCGCTGCGGAAAGCATTCACGCAGCTCGCGCAGTGTATCCACCGTGTAAGAAACACCGCTGCGCACCAGCTCCATATCAGATACCGCAAAGTGTTTATAACCCTGCACTGCCAGCTCTGTCATTGCATAACGGTGCTGCGCCGGTGCATAGTCCTGCCCCAGCTTGTGCGGAGGAAGATACGCAGGAATAAAAATGATTTTTTCCAGCGGCAGCTGGCTGTAAACAGCCTCGGCAATATGCAGATGTCCCATATGAATAGGATCAAAGGTCCCGCCTAAAATACCCAGCCCCTTACCAGTCACAGTCATCCTCCTTAATAAACACTTCTCTAGTATTTTATTATATCAATCAGCAAGCAATTGTACAACCTTTTGCAGCACAATTATTAGCGCAAGCATGAGCAAAAGGCCCTTGGCGCGGTCCTTGATATCAAAAACAGTTTTAGGCCTTCTCAGATAATCCAAGAAGGCCTGCAGATAATCTTTTATTGTTGGAGGTTTGGCTTGCTTCATAAATTTCTCCTGTTTATAAAAATGCCAACAGCACGGCAGAAGGGCAAGACCTTTTTTAGCAAGCACGAAAGCTGCTACAAAAAAGTTACCCAACGCTATGCTGTTGCTTTTTTTATTACTCGTATCTCAAGGCGTCAATCGGGTCGAGCAGGGCAGCCTTTCTCGCAGGATAAATGCCAAAGAAAAGGCCAATACCCACAGAGAACACCACTGCAATCACCACGGCCCACACCGAAATCACTGTATTCCAGCCTGCGACCTTGCTAATAACAGTAGAAGCACCAATGCCCAAAATAACACCCAGCGTGCCGCCGATGATACCTATAACCATAGATTCCACCAAAAACTGCTGCAAAATATTATTATAGGTTGCACCTAGCGCCTTACGAATACCAATCTCACGTGTACGCTCCGTTACCGATACCAGCATAATGTTCATAATGCCGATGCCGCCAACCAAAAGGCTGATAGCTGCAATGCAGCCAAGCAGGATGGTAATATTATTGGCAGTTTCCATCATGGTTTCCATAATCTGCTGCATGTTGCCCACGGTAAAGTCGTCGTTGCCACCCTCCTTAATCTTATGACGGGTGCGCAGAACCTGCTCTACCTCGGCCTGCACGTCATCAATCACGTTTTCGTTCTCTGCCTGCACGGTAATGCGCTGCACGTTAGTAATGCCCATCATACGGTTTTGCGCCGTCGTCAGCGGAATATAGACAACATCGTCCTGGTCCTGGCCCATGCCGCTTTGACCCTTGCTCTTCAAAACGCCCACAACCTGAAACGGTGCTTTGTTAATACGCATAATCTTGCCTACAGGGTTTCCCTCCGGGAAAAGGCTGTCGGCAACAGTTTTGCCAATAACAGCAACTCTGCCACGGCTTTGCAGGTCGCGGTCATTTAGAATACGTCCCTCATCAATTTCCAGACTGGAAATGGAAAAGCTGCTGGGGGTGTTGCCTTCAACGCGGCTCGTCCAGTTTTGGTTGCCTGCAACCAGCTGATAGCTTTTGTTGACGCTGGCAGTGATGGCGGCAATACCATCCACCTGCTTGGCAATAGCCTGCATATCGTCATAGGTAAGCTTAACGCCCTCGCCTGCCGCTAGGCGTGCACCGCTGGCAGTGCGGCCGCCAGAGGTGATAATCAAAAGGTTACTACCCAGCTTGGAGATGTTCGCCTTGACGTTTTCCTTCATGCCAAAGCCCAAGCTGACCATGGCAATTACCGCACCAACGCCGATAATAATACCCAAAAGCGTCAAAAAGGTGCGCAGCTTATTGGACACCATGCCTTCGAGTGCCATTTTTATGCTTTCATTTAACATGCTGCTTACCTTCCTTCGTTCTTCGTCTGGCCGTCGCGCATCTGCTGCAGCTCCTTAGCTGCATAATCATTGCCGCCGCTGCGCTCGTCACTCACTAGCTGCCCGTCACGCATCACCAGCACGCGCTTTGTCTGCTCAGCAATATCAGGCTCGTGCGTTACCATGACAACGGTTTTGCCTGTATCGTTGAGAGCCTTAAAAATATCCATAATCTCATAGCTGGACTTGGTATCTAGGTTACCAGTCGGCTCGTCCGCCATGATAATAGCAGGATTGTTAATGAGTGCGCGGGCAATGGCCACACGCTGGCGCTGGCCGCCGCTCATCTCCATGGGCTTATGATCTAAGCGCGACCCCAGGCCTACAGCCTCTAACGCCTTTTTAGCGCGCTCCATGCGCTCCTCTTCATCTATACCTGCATATACCAAGGGCAGGGCCACATTAGCCTGCGCCGTCAGCTTCGACAGCAGGTTGAAGTTTTGGAAGACAAAGCCAATCTTTGCGTTGCGCGTGTGCGCCAGCTCGTCATCATCGTAGCCAGCAATTTCCTTACCATCCAAAAAATATTCGCCCGATGTCGGTCTGTCCAAGCAGCCCAAAATATTCATCATGGTTGATTTACCGCTACCAGAAGGACCCATGATAGAGGTAAATTCACCGTAGTCTATCGACACATCCACATGAAAAAGCGCATGCACCACACTGTCACCCATGTGATAGGTCTTCATTATATCCTTTAATTGAATAACAGACATTCTTACAGCCTCCTTATCACATCGGCGGAGGTCCCATTCTGTTGGAGCTGGACTGCTTGCTTACGGCCTTCTTCACCAGCAGCTTGTCGCCAACCTCCAGGCCAGTAGCGGTAACAGCTACGTCGCTGTCGCTTGTCAGGCCCAGGGTAACATCCACATCCCTGCTCTCCTTGGTCTTTTCATTGTATACCTTCACGTAACGGCGTTTGCCCTCGCTATAAATGCAGTTGAGCGGCACAATGGTCACGTCATCTGCTTCATCAATAATGATCTCGGTTCTAGCTGTCATCGTCGGCAGCAGCTTGCCCTTGGCATCATCAACTGTTACATAAACCTTATAATAGATTACATTGTTTTCTGTTGTCGCACTGCGCGAAATCAAACGCACCTTACCAGTAAAGGTTTCATCAGAGTATGCGTCTACAGTAAATTTAACCCTTTGGCCTTCCTTTACCTGGCCAATATCCGATTCATCCACTAGTGCTTCAATTTCCATGTTATCAAGCGTTGCTACCGACATGATAACCTGCGGCGTGCTGATACCAGAGCTGATAGTCTGACCTACAGGAGTAGGCTTGCCAATGATATAACCTGAAATTGGCGTCATAATCACAGTATCGCTCACATCAGAGGCAGCCTTTTCATAGTTGCTTTTGGCAACCAGGTAATCGGCCTCAGCAGCATCAAAGGTAGATTGGCTGATAGCGCCAGTGTTGAGCAAATTAACGTAACGGTTGTAGGTGGCCTGGGCATTATTCAGCTTGGCCTCCATCTGTGCCAAGGTTGCCTTCAGGGAAGTGTCATCCAGACGTACCAGCACATCACCAGCATTAACGTGCTGGTTTTCCTTTACCAGCACCTCCACGATACGTCCCGTAATCTTGGAGCTGATATCAACATTATCCTGCGCGCTTAAAGCACCAGTTGCCGATACAGTTTCAGTAAGCGTTCCCTTTTTAACCTCACCCATTTTGACGGTAGTAGTAACTACCTGCGTGCTTTGATAGTATTTGTATCCCCCATAACTGCCAGCAAGCACAATTGCCGCAGCAATAAGGATGTACTTATTCTTTTTCACAAAATTCATCATCTTTACATCCCTCATTCTGTAGTTTTATTCTTCTATTATAACGCCTGCACTTTTCAGGGTCAAAGCTAGTATAGCAAAAAGTTATGTTTTTTTTATGACGCAAGGGCAGCGGTCAAACAAAAACCCCTGCCAGCATTTGGCAGGGGTTAATTGTTATTGTGACTGTCAGCAAGGCCTTTGCGCCTTGCCAGCTCCTAGCAAATTATTTGCCAGGGAAGAACGGCCATACGATAGGAATTACAACCAAGGATACGATGAAGCAAACCAGAACCAAGCCACAGCCTGCTTTTACGTAGTCCATGAATTTGTATCCGCCAGGGCCAAGCACCAGGGTGTTCGGAGGAGTACCTACCGGAGTTGCGAATGCACAGGATGCTGCAACTGCGATAGCCATCAAAACTGCCTTCGGGTCAGCGCCCAATTGCTTGGAAATTGCAATACCGATCGGGCACAGCAGAGCTGCAGATGCAGTATTGCTCATGAACTGGGTCAGGCCGCAGGACAGGATGAACAGTACGCCAGTTACTACCAGCGGAGACGGAGAACCACCCATCAGGCCAACAGTCCATTCAGCGATGAGCTTACCAGCGCCGGTTTTATCCATAGCACTGGATACAGGCATCATGCCAGCGAACAGGAAGATGGTTACCCAGTCGATGGAAGCATATGCTTGCTTTTCAGTCAAGCAGCCGGTCAGTACGCACAGCAGAGCACCGATGATTGCTGCCATTTCCAGAGTTACACCTTTAATGCCCAGAGCCATTACAAGAACAACACCAAGCAGGATAAGGCCAGAAACGATTTGCTTGTTCTTAGAGGTTTCATTAGCTTCAACCTCTTGTTCAATTTCTTGGTCAGCATCCAGCTGTTTTGCAGGCAGCAGATACTTGCCCAAAAACATCATGTACAGCATACCAGCCAAGGAAATCGGCAGGCCGATCCAAGCAAATTCAAAGAAGCCAAAGGGCTCAATACCAGCAGCGGTCATAGCACCAACAGCGATGATGTTAGGCGGAGTACCTACCATGGTGATGATACCACCCCAACCGCAAGCGAATGCCAAAGGCATCAATTGACGGGAAGCGGGGATTTTAGCAGCAGCGCAGATACCCAGTGCTACGGGCAGCAGGCAAGCTGCAGTACCAGTGTTGGACAGAACAGCGGACATTACAGTACCAACGATCATCAGACCAAACATCAAGCTGTTTTCGCTTGTGCCGCACATTTTAACTACGGTGTTACCAATAGCTTGTGCCAGGCCGGTGTAGAACATTGCTGCACCAACTACGAACATGCCTGCGAAAAGTACAACGGTGGAATTGGACAGACCGCTGAATACTTGCTTAGCAGGAATAAGACCAAGAAGGCCGCATGCGATAGCTGCGCCGGTTGCAGTAACTGCAAGAGGGATAAGTTCGGTTACGAATAACAACGCAACTACTGCCAACAGAATGAGACATTTGATTGCTGGGGACATTGTTTTCCTCCTTAAGATAAAAATATTATGTTGTTTGTGCATCACTACCTGCACATTGCGCCTTTAATTAAGCAATAATAATAAGTTGATTCTAAGCAAATATAGAAAATCTATAAAAGCTACATTTTCGCAAGCTTATGGGAGTCTTTTGTGTATCTTTTAGCTCTCATACAGCCGGTCTTTTTCACTTACTTTAATTACATAATTACCGACAGTGTTAAGTCTAACACACTTTTGCCAAATATGCAACCATTTTTCGCTTACTTTATTAAGCAGTTTACACTACGCCTGTAAAGCATTCTTATGTATAATTATACATTCGTCTGATAATTTATGATTTTTGTGCTTTTCTGTCTGTATCTATTAAAAATATGAATACCTCCTCATTCTTTGGAGCAAAAAAATCCCCGCCAACATGTGACGGGGACTTTAAGTTTGTTTATGAAAGTCTTATCCTAAGCTTATTTGCCGGGGAAGAACGGCCATACCATAGGAATTACAACCAAGGATACTACGAAAGCTACCAATACCAAGCCAGTACCAGCCTTTACATAGTCCATGAATTTGTAGCCGCCAGGGCCAAGCACCAGGGTGTTCGGAGGAGTACCTACCGGAGTTGCGAATGCACAGGATGCTGCAACTGCGATAGCCATCAAAACTGCCTTCGGGTCAGCGCCCAATTGCTTGGAAATTGCAATACCGATCGGGCACAGCAGAGCTGCAGATGCAGTATTGCTCATGAACTGGGTCAGGCCGCAGGACAGGATGAACAGTACGCCAGTTACTACCAGCGGAGACGGAGAACCACCCATCAGGCCAACAGTCCATTCAGCGATGAGCTTGCCAGCGCCGGTTTTATCCATAGCGCTAGATACAGGCATCATACCAGCGAACAGGAAGATGGTTACCCAGTCGATGGAAGCATATGCTTGTTTTTCAGTTAAGCAGCCAGTCAGTACGCAAACCAATGCGCCGATGATTGCTGCCATTTCCAAGGTGATACCCTTAATACCCAATGCCATTACGATAACAACTGCAAGCAGGATAACGCCAGAGACGATTTGTTTGCTCTTAGAGGTTTCGTTAGCTTCGATTTCTTGCTCAATATCCTGATCAGCATCCAGCTGTTTTGCAGGCAACAGATACTTGCCTACAAACATCATGTACAGCATACCAGCTACAGATACAGGAATACCAATCCATGCGAACTCGAAGAAGCCGAACGGAGACAGGCCTGCAGCTGTCATAGCGCCAGTTGCGATGATGTTAGGAGGAGTACCTACCATGGTGATGATACCACCCCAACCGCAAGCGAATGCCAAAGGCATCAATTGACGGGAAGCGGGGATTTTAGCTGCGGAGCAGATACCCAGTGCTACAGGAAGTAAGCAGGCTGCGGTACCAGTGTTGGACAATACTGCGGAAAGAACAGTACCAACGAGCATCAGGCCGAACATCAGGCTGTTTTCGCCTGTGCCGCACATTTTAACTACGGTGTTACCAATAGCCTGTGCCAGGCCGGTGTAGAACATAGCAGCGCCAACTACGAACATGCCTGCAAAAAGTACAACAGTGGAATTAGACAAACCGCTGAATACTTGCTTAGCAGGAATCAAGCCTAAAAGGCCGCATGCGATAGCTGCGCCAGTAGCAGTAACTGCAAGAGGGATAAGTTCGGTTACAAATAATAATGCAACTACTGCCAACAAAATAAGACATTTGATTGCTGGGGACATTTTAGTTCCTCCTTATAAAATTTATTTATATACAATGCCGAGGGAGGCACTATATATCAGCTATAATATGTAGTTTTCAAGGTTCTTGGGAACAACTTTGAGTTGCTTGTCATGTATTTTCTTGCAACTCTATGTACCTATTATAGCACCATAGGATGAAAATAAAAAGTTATTTTAATGAAAAATTAACACTTTTAACGTAAATCATGTTCTTTCAAAAGATACTTGTGTATCGAATTTTAGTTACTTTATGCTTACAATAGTTAATTAATGTACTTTTTTATGCCTTGCGGGAATTAAGTTAAGCTGTAAGCAATCCCCTTACTACTTTTTTAGAGTTGTATTATCTGAAAGTTATCGCAATTAGCATATTTATATTTTACATTGAATACCAGAGTAAATCTGCTCAACGCCTGTAATTGCAAGGCTTGTGGCTATTTAGCTTTTTCTTATAGGTAGTTAGGCCTAAATTCTAACACTTGGTACTAATTTTATGCTACTACGCAGGTGTAATTGTTTTTGCCGTGTCCATTTAGTGTGTACAGCAAAATTTGTTACTTTCCCAGCGTTTTTAGCTACAATGGTGCTAATTTTTCTGCCACAAGCAATGCTTTAGCGCTTTAGCAGGCTTCTGCGCATACAAAAAGAGGGTGCGCACACGGCGCACCCTCCAGGGGAGGTGCATTTTTAATTATTTAGCAACAGGACCAATCATAGCGAGCATGGTACCAGCAGCAACTGCGGTACCGATAACGCCTGCAACGTTCGGGCCCATAGCATGCATCAGCAGGAAGTTAGCCGGGTTAGCTTTTTGGCCAACGATCTGGGATACACGAGCAGCCATAGGAACTGCGGATACACCAGCAGAGCCGATAAGCGGGTTGGTAGCGCCACCATCAGCAAAGCACATCAGCTTGCCGAAGATTACTCCTGCAGCAGTACCGCCGATGAAAGCAACCAAGCCCAAGAAGATAATCAGGATGGTCTGATAGTTCAGGAAGGACTCAGCACTCATGGTCAAGCCAGTACCAGTTGCCAGCATGATGGTTACGGTGTTCATCAAAGCGTTTTGTGCGGTGTCGGACAGACGGTCCAGGCAGCCAGCTTCTTTGAACAGGTTACCAAGCATCAGCATACCAATCAATGCAGTTACGGAAGGTAACAGCAGGGAGATAACGATGGTGCACATGATCGGGAATACAACCTTTTCAAAATGAGAAACCGGACGCAATTGTTTCATAACGATCTTGCGGTCAGCCTCAGTAGTAAACAGTTTCATAATAGGCGGCTGAATCAGCGGAACCAGGGACATGTAGGAGTATGCAGCAACGGCGATAGCACCTAACAGCTGAGGAGCCATTTTAGCAGCCAGATAAATGGAGGTCGGGCCGTCAGCACCACCAATGATACCGATAGCAGCAGCCTCTTGTACGCTAAAGCCCAGCATCATAGCGCCAAGCAGAGCTACGAATACACCAGCCTGAGCAGCAGCGCCCAGCAGCAGGGTCTTCGGGTTAGCCAGCAGAGGACCAAAGTCGGTCATTGCGCCTACGCCCAAGAAAATCAACGGCGGGAATACTTCGTGGTTAATACCGTACATAATAACGGACATAACACCAGGTTCCTCAAAACCGTTTTTAGGAATGTTAGCCAAAATACAACCAAAAGCGATCGGAGAAAGCAGCAAGGGTTCAAAGCCTTTACCGATAGCCAGATAGAGCAGAACCAGACCAACTGCGATCATAATCAGGTGACCGCCGGTCAGAGCGGAGAAGCCAGAGTCTGCCCACACAGAAGACAAAGCAACAACAAATGCTTCTAACATGTGAATTTTTCCTCCTTGTTTCCCACAATTGGGATGTTATAAGTGCATATTGCCTAAGGCAATAAGTACGCTTCACATTAAGAAAATTTTATTTCAAAAATATCTGCACCGACACCAGTCTCCCCTAGCCTGCTGCCCTGCGGCACAGCCGCCTGCAGATGCCTTCAAAAGCTTTTCTTGCCGCGAAGTTGCTTAAAGCAGCAACAACTGCTTTCAAACCTTATTTAGTTTTTGTAGGATCTACTACTTGGATAAGACTCATCAACAAACCTAAAGCAATCAGTACACCAAAAACTATGGTCATGTTGATAATGGCAATAAGCCACGGATTGGTTGTTACAGGACCCACTGATCATCACCTCTTTCTCGTAATTTAAAAGGGGAACTAGGTTCAGTAAGCTTTATACTTATCTTACTTTAATAAGTATAAAGTTAAATTTTTTTATCTTCTGTTGCACAAGTCACATGCTTTTGTGCCTTGTGCTTACTTTATTTACTTAATCTGTTAACTTTAGCTTATTTATTATTACTAAACTTCATTAATAAATTACGTTGCCTGTGCAACAGAAGATATTTTTGGCTTTGCTAAAATGGATACTGCAAAGCAACAATTAAATATCCTCTCAGTTTTCAATTTGTTATTAGAAGGATTGGGAGAACTGCTAAAACGACTGCGAATTTAGTTTTAGCAATAAAAAAATAACCAGCTGCGAACTGGTTATTTTTTTATGCTTTTTTACCTATACAACAAAAAGGGCCTCCGTCTGCTAACAGGCGGAGGTCCTTTACTTGGGGAGATGTCACAAAGACGCTATTAATTATTTGCTAGGTCCAATCATAGCGAGCATGGTACCAGCAGCAACGGCAGTACCGATAACGCCTGCAACGTTCGGGCCCATAGCATGCATCAACAGGAAGTTAGCAGGGTTAGCCTTTTGGCCAACAATCTGGGATACACGTGCAGCCATAGGAACTGCGGATACGCCAGCAGAGCCAATCAGCGGATTGGTCTTGCCACCGTCAACCATGCACATCAGCTTGCCAAAGATTACGCCGCCCCAGGTACCTGCTGCAAAAGCAATCAAACCAAGACCGATAATTAATATTGTCTGATAGTTTAAGAAGGCTTCAGCGCTCATGGTCAGGCCGGTACCAGTTGCCAGCATGATGGTTACGGTGTTCATCAAAGCGTTTTGCGCAGTGTCGGACAAACGGTCCAGGCAGCCAGCCTCTTTGAACAGGTTACCCAGCATCAGCATACCAATCAAGGCAGTTACAGGAGGCAGCAGCAGGGAGATAACGATGGTGCACATAATCGGGAATACAACCTTTTCAAAATGAGAAACCGGACGCAACTGCTCCATAACGATCTTGCGTTCCTTCTCAGTAGTGAAGAGCTTCATAACAGGTGGCTGGATCAGCGGCACCAGGGACATATAGGAATAAGCCGCAACGGCGATAGCACCCAAAAGATGCGGAGCCATCTTAGCTGCCAGGTAAATAGCAGTCGGGCCATCAGCACCGCCGATAATACCGATAGCAGAAGCCTCCTGTACGCTAAAGCCCAGGGCCATAGCACCCATCAGGGATACGAATACGCCAATCTGGGCAGCAGCACCCAAAAGCAAGGTCTTGGGGTTAGCAATCAACGGACCAAAGTCGGTCATTGCGCCTACGCCCAAGAAAATCAGCGGCGGGAATACCTCGTGCTGAATACCATACATAATAACGGACATTACGCCAGGCTCCTCAAAGCCGTTTTTAGGAATGTTGGCCAAAAGGCAGCCAAAAGCGATCGGAGACAGCAGCAAAGGCTCAAAGCCCTTACCAATAGCCAGGTACAGCAAAATTATACCAACTGCTATCATGATCAGGTTGCCGGCAGTCAGAGCAGAAAAGCCAGAATCTGCCCATACAGAAGATAGAGCAACGACAAATGCTTCTAACATGAAATTATCCTCCTCTTTACCCTTTGCGGGTTAAATATAAGTGCGTATTGCCACAGGCAATAAAGCATTGCGCGCCAAGCATAGCAGTAATCTCTACTATTGCTGCCTCCCCTAGTCAGCAACAGTAAAAAACTAGATAGCGGCGCCTCATGCCTTGCTTAAAGCAGCAGGCTGCTTTGAAACCGTAATCAGTGTTTAGTCTTCGTGGGGTCAATGACCTGAATCAAGCTCATCAGCACACCCAAAGCAATGAGCACACCGAAAACGATTGTCATGTTGATAACAGCGATCAACCAAGGATTAGTTGTTACAGGACCCATACGAATCACCTCTTCCAAATAAATTTAAATATAACTTATCAGCTGTAGTAGCTTGTAAAGCTTGTATTAAAACCATCTACAGCCTCTTGCATGATTAAGTATAAAGTTAAATTACTCCTCTCTCCGTTGCATGTGTCACAGTTAAAATTCGACTCATCTTAGTTTAATTACAGAATATATTTATTTTAATTTTATTATAATTATTAAATTTTAGTAATCATTTTCGTCTTCTTGCTGCTTTTTGTAACTTTCTAAATGGATAAAGTTAGTTACTCATTCAATGCCTACCTGAGAACAGGCTCCAAGCATGACAGCAGCAGGCTGTGCTATAGCCTGCCCTGGTTTTGAAATATATCTTGCTTAAAGTTTATTTATTTTTTTCTTACTTTCAAAATTATTTTTGTGCTCTCCGCACCAATTATTGATAATTTCCTGCTTATAATAATAATTGCAAAGCAACTTTCCAACCCTCTCAATTTTCAATTTACGAAACCCTTGGTAGCAGCCATTGCGAACCTGGGCTGTTGCCAAAGCAAAAAGACCGCGTGTAGCGGTCTTTTTGCTTTGCACAATAAAATGCCACCGCTCATCAAGGAGCGGTGGCATTTTTTCCAGCCTTACAGCTGTTCAGTTACGTTCTCAGAAGGGTCATTGTTTTTCTTTTTGTGGCTGAAGAAGCGTTCTACAACTACAAAGAGAACAGGAATTAAGAAAACACCAAACAAGGTAGCGATGGTCATACCACCAACTACAGCATTACCCATGGACACACGGGCACCAGCACCCGGGCCGGTGGCAACAGCCAATGGCAGACAGCCCAAAATGAAGGCAAAGCTTGTCATCAGGATAGGACGCAGGCGGACATGAGCAGCCTGTACAGCTGCAGTCACAACATCCATGCCCTGCTCCATATTCATCTTTGCATATTCGACAATCAAAATAGCGTTCTTCGCAGCCAAGCCGATAAGCGTAATCAAGCCAATCTGCATATAAACGTCATTTTGCAGGCCACGTGCATATTGCACCAGGAAGCAGCCAAAGACTGCAGACGGTACAGACAGCAGTACGGCCAGAGGAATTGTCCAGCTTTCGTAAAGTGCTGCCAAGCACAGGAATACGAAGATCAAGGAGATAATGAAGATCTGCGTAGAGCGGTTGCCTGCTTCCTTTTCGTCCAGGCTCTGGCCTGTCCACTCGTAGGTGTAGGTATTAGGCAGGGTTTCCTTGGCTACCTCCTCCAAGGCTGCCATTGCCTGGCCAGTAGAGTAACCATCTGCCGGGTCACCGGAAATCTTGATGGCGCTGGCACTGTTAAAGCGGGTCATAACAACAGAGCTGTTTTTAGAATTAGCCTTAACCAGCGTATTCAGCGGCACCGACTGGCCGTCATTGCTGCGGACAAAGAAGTAACGCATATCCTCTACGCCAGTACGGTATTTGGCATCAGCCTGCATAACAACCTTCCAGGTACGGCCAAAGCTGTTGATATCGTTGATCTCGTAACCACCCAGGAAGGCCTGCAGCGCAGTATAAACAGTAGATACGGGAACATTTAAGGATTGTGCCTTTTCGCGGTCAACATCAAATTGATACATAGGCGTGCTGGTGTTCAACGTGGTGTACAGCATGCCGATTTCCGGACGCTTGCGGGCAGCAGCCAAAAACTCGTTAGCACGCTCACCCATAACGGTAACATCCTCGCCAGACAGGTTCATCAGATACAGGCTAAGCGTACCAGTGCTGGACGCACCAGGCAGAGACGGCGGCTGGAAGGCCATAACAGTAGCGTCAGGGAACTGCGCGCCCATGCCCCAAAGCATAGGAATGATGTCCTGGACGCTGTTGCTGCGCTGGCTGTAATCCTCCATTGCAACTACAGCAAGGCCAGCACTGGCCTTTTGGCCCATGGATAAAATATCGACGCCGCTTACAGCCATAACGTTTTTAACTCCAGGCAGCTTGCGTGCCTTTTCCGAAATCTGCGCCATAACCTGGGTTGTACGGTTAGAAGAAGCACCCTCAGGCAGGGCGATGGACATAGCAGTCATGCCCTGGTCCTCGTTGGGCACAAAGCCTGTAGGCGTAACCTTGGCCAAGAAGCCAATGCAGATTACTATAATAACCAGGCAGGTCAAAATCAGCTTGGACCTGCGGATGCAGACCTCAACGTTTTTAACATATTTTTCCAGGGTTCTTGCGAACCATTCATCAAAGCGTTTAACAACCTTGCCGATAAAGCCCTTAGGAGCTGCTTCCTTTTTAACCAAAATCAAGGAGCACAGCGCTGGGGTCAGCGACAAAGCAATGATTGCAGAAAGCATCATGGATACAGAAATCGTGATAGCAAACTGCTTGTACAATTCACCAACGGTACCGCCGGTGAAGGCTACAGGGATAAATACTGCGGACAACACGAAGGCGATAGCCACAACAGGGCCAGAAACCTCGTTCATAGCACGGTAGGTTGCTTCCTTAGGCGACATACCGTTTTCCTGGATATGATGCTCTACTGCCTCTACTACGACGATAGCGTCATCGACAACCAGGCCGATTGCCAAAATCATAGCAAATGCGGTCAAGGTGTTGATGGTAAAGCCCAAGAGCACGAAGGAAGCAAAGGTACCAACCAGGGATACAGGTACTGCCAAAATAGGAATGAGGGTTGCACGCCAGCTTCCCAAGAACAGGAATACAACCAGGATAACCAGCACCAAGGCCTCGAAGAAGGTGTGTGCTACCTTTTCCAGGGATTCAGTAATGAACTGGGTGTTATCCTGAATAATAACCAGCTTCATATCGTCCGGGAAACGGCTTTCTGCGTCCTTCAATACCTCGCGGATATTTCTAACGGTTTCGATAGAGTTGGCATCAGATGTCAAGGAAATAGGGAAGACAACAGCATCACCGCCGTTTAAGCGGCTGCTTACAAGGTCACTACGCGGGCCTTCCTTAATGGTTGCAATATCCCTCAGCTTCAGGTTGTCACCATTATTAGTACGGACAATGACGTTGCCAAATTCCTCAGGCGTATTCAAACGGCCCTGGGCACTAGCAGAATAGGTGCGCTCCTGCTCTGCGGTTGTGGGGCGGTCGCCGATAGAGCCAACGGCTGCCTGGATGTTCTGCGTCTGGATAGCATTGGATACATCCGTAACAGTTACGCCCAATTGCGCCATTTTCTCCGGATTCAGCCAAATGCGCACTGCATATTCCGGACCGTATTCGCTAACGGTGGATACACCCTTAACACGCTTGATAGCATCCAAAAAGTTGGCATCAGCGTAGGTTCTCAAAAACATAGAGTCATAAGTATTGTTAGGAGAGGTCAGACCAAAATACATAATGGTCTCGGCCGATTCCTTGGCAGTGGTAACGCCATAACCGGAAACCTCACTCGGCAAAGAGCTGCTTGCCTGGGATACACGGTTTTGTACCTCTACGGAAGCAATATCGGCGTTCTTTTCCAGGTTAAACTCTACGTTCAGTCTGTACTCACCACTAGAGGTGCTGACAGAGGACATGTTCAGCATGTTCTCTACGCCGCTGACCTTTTGTTCAATGGTCTGCGCTACAGCCTTTTCTACGATATCAGCACTCGCACCTACATAGTTGGTGGTTACGCTGATACGCGGCTTAGTAATGTTAGGATATTGGGCAATTGGCAGGCTGAAGCCGGCAATAGTGCCCAACAGGGTAATGATAACCGCCAAAACTATCGCAAAGACAGGGCGATCAATAAAGAAACGAGCCATCTAGCCTACCTCCTTATTGCTTGCTGCCTGCGCTAGCACTGCTATCTGCAGATGTATCAAGCTCGGCCTCGGTCATCGGCTGTGCCTTAACCTCCGCACCCTGCTTAATCTTGCCGGTGCCTTCAACTACGATAGTTTCGTCACCATTTAAGCCACTTTCAATCATATAGAAGCGGCCTACAGAAGGTCCAAGCTTAACCTCCTTCATGGCAACCTTGTTATCGCTGCCGACAATATAAACAAACTTCTTATACATCAGCTCGACAATAGCACGCTTGGGCACAAGCAGTGCGTTGGCGCGAGTGCCTGCAGTTGCCTGTACATGGGCAAACATACCAGGCAGCAGACGGCGTGCCGGATTGCTAAACAGAGCCTTGATAGTCAAGGTGCCTGTGTTGTCATTAATACCACGGTTAACCTCAGCTACAGAGCCCTTGAGGTCGTAGGTGCTGCCATCGCTCAAAACAATGGTCAGGTTATCCAGGGCAGGAGCTCCGTTATTATCATGTGCGCCCGAAAGCTTCAAATATTCAGGCTCTGCCACGCTGAACTGTACGAATACAGGGTCGGTATTGCTAATTTTAGCCAATGTCGTCTGTCCTGCAGTTACGTAGTTACCAACCTCCAGGGCAGTGGTGTCAATGCGGCCGCTAAAGGGAGCAACAACACTAGTATCAGTCATGCTAATCTGTGCGTTTTCTACCAAGGCCTCCTGTGCATTTACAGATGCCTGCGCCTGGTCGCGCTGCATGATGGCATTATCAAGCACCTGCTTAGAAATAGCATGCTGCTCGTACAGCTTTGTATAACGCTCGGCATCCATCGCTGCGTTGGCCAAAGCAGCACGCGCGTTAGCAAGGCCTGCCTGTGCATTCAAAAGGCCTGCCTGGTAGGTGCGCTGATCAATAGAATACAGTGCCTGGCCGGCGCTGACATTATCGCCACCCTTAAAATATTTGCCGGTAATTTGGCCGCTAACCTGGGCCTTAAGCTCCATTTCCTGCTGAGCCTGCACAAAGCCAGTATAATCATATACCAACGGAGTATCACGCTGAACAACCTTCATGGTTTTAACCAAGGTTGCCTGGCCTGCAGCCTGCTGCTTATTGCCACAGCCTGCAGCTACAAGCACAAAGGTTGCCGCCATAGCCGCTGCCATAGCCTTTTTGGCACGGCTGGAGCGGATAAAACTTAACATAGAAAAACCTCCTTCACCTTCTAAACCTTCTAAATCTGAAACCAACACAGTACCACAGGCATCCTTAGACCCACTGCCTGCATTGCAAGATATAAACTATGAAAGCATCTGTAATCCGATATTTACAGAGTTTTTACCCAAATAAAGCTATTCCAGTTTCAGAATACTATCATTATAAAGGACATCAGCATGAAAAGCAAACCGCGTATAAGCAAATTTCGCCACTTATACTCCATCAATCGTCGTTTATCTTTAATTTGCAAAAACTACTGACTGGTCAGTCAGCTTTTTGTGGCAAAAGCTCCTTTTTCAGCAAAAACTTGTGCAAATTGCCAATAGCAAAGCCAGATACCTGGTCTGCCCCGGCCACGCGCTGCATTAAAAATAAATTATCGCCTTCTATATACCATTCCTCTGGCAGAGCATCCTTATAAACGACGTTTTTGTTTGTATTCAGCACGTTCAAAAGCGGTAGCAAATCCTTATCCTTAGCATTCAACACTTCATCTAAGCGGATGAGCTTCCCCGTTTTGGGATCAATATTCACATGATGATGGATAAAGCTGCTCTTGCCGCTTATCAGCTGCAGACTCAGCAGCTTGCTATCGGCACGCATCACCTTAAAGGCCATGTCAGCGCGTCCTTGGTAAAAGGCCTGCAAATATTCCTTGCTTCCCTTATTTAATAGCTCGTTAACCTTATTTTGCAGCTCAACATCCCTGGAGGCAAAAATTGGGAAGGTGGCCTCGCCGCCTGGTACCACCATTTTACGCACCAGCACAGCGCCAGCAGCAAAATCAGCACCATCGTTAATTGTATTTTCCTTGGGCACGGGCGCCAATGTCATAATGGTCTGCGAAAATTGCTGCCATTTTTTTGTTTTCTTGTCAAACTGCCACACAGCGCCCACGTCAGCCAAAACCGCTTTACGCTGGCTCAGCTGCTGGCTGCTCAAAAGCTCGTCGCGCCCGTCATCGTCTACATCATGTGCCACCAAGGTATGCAGCGAGCCAAACTCCAGCTTGCCGTCTGTCACCTCGCTGCCTGCTGCAGGCTCCAGCTCGGAGCTGCTACCCTCTAACATGCTGACATGCAGCCTGCCGTCCTGCACATAAGCCTGTGTCACCAGACCCATGCTTTCGGCAGCGCCAAAAATTTCATGCACCTTCTTTTTATTAGCAAAGGATAGGATGCGGTATTCGCTGGCCGCACGCCAATCACCCTGCCCTGCGCTTACGAGCAGCTGCTGCCCCTTGCTTTTCCACACACGCACAGGCTGCAGCTGGCAGTTATAGCCTCCCTTTATCGACGGGTTATAGGCTGTAAGCAGCTTGCCGTCTGCGTCCTTAAGCATAAGCAGCAGGCCGCTCGCGTAACCGCTTGGCAGGCAGTCACCCCACAGCTCTGCTGTAGCCTTCGTCCCTGCCGCCAGCTCCAGCTCCGTTTGCGCCAGCAGCGTATCAGCAGCGCCAGCTCCAGTATTATAAAGCAGCAACAGGCCCAAAACTGCGCTACCTAGATATGTTTTTATCTTCACGTTGTCACGTCCCTTCTGCAAAGCATACTTTTATAATTATAACATTATTTCTCTACTATAACCATCAGAACACAGATTTTTTACAGAGCACAAGCCTATTGGGGCCCAAATATTGTAGCATTTTATACACAATTATAAGCACCATCTAGTAAAAAACTAAATTTGCGCACTCCATACTGCATTTTCAGGTTAAATAGTGTACAATAGTAGCGTTAATTTCATAGCTAACTTTAGGGAGAAGGGAAAGATTATTATGAAGAAAATTTTTGCACTGCTGCTGAGCCTGTGCCTTTTGCTGCTGGCCGCAGGCTGTGGCAGTAACGATGCACAAAAGGAAGCACCCAAGGAAAAAACTAAGGTGAGCCTGGGCATGCTGCGCCTGACAAGCAGCGCTCCGCTGTTTATCGCCATGGACAAGGGCTTTTTTGCCGCAGAAGGTATTGAAATTGAACCGCAATGGTTTGATGCTGCACACCCCATCGCTGTTTCTACAGCCTCCTCCAAGGTAGACGTGGGCGCGACCGGCATTACCGCCAGCCTGTATAACATGGCTGCCAACGGCCAAAAGCTGGGCATTGTTGCCGACAAGGGCCGCGAGCAAAAGGGTTATTCCTCGTCCGCACTTTTGGTGACCACCGACAATTACAACAGCGGCGTAAAATCGCTCAAGGACATCAAGGGCAAACGCATCGGCATCACCCAAAAGGGCTCCACCTTCCATTATATGCTTGGCAGGATGCTAGAGGAGCAGGGAATGAGCCTGAGCGACGTGGAAATCGTGCCGCTTAACAAAATCAGTGCTGTTATGGCCGCACTCGAAAGCAAGCAGATTGACGGCTGCATCCTCAACGAGCCTAACATCACCAAGGTGCAAAAGGCCGGCTACGGCAAGCTGGTGGTGCAGGTTGGCGACGTCATTCCCTACCAGACCTCTGCTATCTTCTATTCGCCAGACTTTATGGGTAAAAAGGATGCTGCTGTCCGCTTTATGCGCGCCTATAACAAGGCCTGCAACTATTATTATGAGGCTGCAGTAGAAAAGAAGGATGCTAAAAAGCTAGACGAGGTGGTAAATATCGTTGCCAAATACGTCAAAGCTCCGGCCGAGGATATCAAGGCAGGCCTGCCCTATATCGACAAGGATGGCAAGCTGCTTGTCAGCGATATCGAAACCCAGATTAATTGGTACAGCGCCAACAAAATGATCTCTGGCAAGCTACAGGCTAAGGACGTTGCCGATACCAGTTTTTTGGAGGCAGCGTTAAAGTAAAGCAGCCAAAGGCTTAGGATATTTTTAAAGGATGGTAGGAAATGAAGCTAGTAATTGATAAAATTTGTAAAAGCTTTGCCTCTGCCCAGGGAAAGAGCCTTGACGTTTTGCAGGATATTGACCTGTGCATCAACGAAGAGGAATTTGTAGCATTGGTAGGTCCCTCAGGCTGTGGCAAATCCACACTGCTCAATATAACGTCAGGCCTTTTGGAGCCAACTAGCGGCAGCGTAAAATTTACGCAGGCCGCTGCAGGCTACGAACCGCGCATGAGTATTGTTTTTCAGGAAACGGGACTCTTCCCCTGGCGCAACGTACACGATAACATTGCCTTCGGTCTGGAAACTGCAGGCCTGCCAAGTGCCGAGCGCGAGGCACGCATTGCTCACTACATTGAGCTTGTGGGCCTCAAGGGGTTTGAAAAGGCCTTTCCGCACCAATTAAGCGGCGGCATGCGCCAGCGCGTAGGCATCGCCAGGGCCCTGGCCATTGAGCCCGACCTGCTTTTGATGGACGAGCCCTTTAGCGCGCTAGACGCGCAGACGCGCACCATTATGCAGGAGGAGCTGGTGACGCTATGGGAAAAAACACGGCTGACAACCCTATACGTCACCCACAACATCCAGGAGGCCGTAATGCTGGCCGACAGAGTGGTGCTGCTTTCGCGCCGTCCTGGCAGGGTTAGTAAAATTTTAAGCATTGACATACCGCGCTCCGAGCGTGAAAAACCGCAAAATGCCGACAAAATCGCAGGCTTCGTGCGCATTATCTGGGAGCATATCAGCAAGGACGCACGCGCAGCACTCATGGAGGTGGAAGCAGATGCCTGAAAATAAAAATGAGTACATTGTCCGCAGCCGCATGACGCATTGGCAAAAGAGCTATCCCCATTGGGTCAGCGCTGCTTCCATCGTCTGCGTCCTGCTGCTTTGGGAAGCAATCTGCCGCAGCGGCGTTGTTTCTGCCCTCTTCTTGCCGGCACCGACGCAAATTTTGCTGGCGCTGGCAGACATGCTTGCTGACGGCGAAATCGGCATCAGTCTGGCCGCCAGCCTTTACCGCATCCTACTTGGCTTTGTCATCGGCAGCGTCATAGGCCTGGCCGTCGGTCTTGTTACAGGCACCTCGGCTCTGGCCGATAAAATTGGCAACCCTATCGTCAACGCCCTCTACCCCATCCCCAAAATCGCCTTGCTGCCGCTGTTTATCCTGTGGCTTGGCATTGGTGAGCTGTCGAAGGTAACCATCATCGCCATGGGTGTTTTCTTCCCCGTTGCCATGAACACCTATAGCGGCGTAAAGAACGTGGACACGCTGCTAATCAAGGTGGCAGTCAGCTTTAATGCCAGCTGGGGCAAAACCATGCGCAGCGTTGTGCTCCCCAGCGCCCTGCCAATGATTTTTGCTGGACTGCGGCTGGCAGCAGGCACCTCGCTGCTGCTTTTGGTGGCAGCCGAAATGATTGCGGCGCAGGTCGGCATCGGCGCCCTCATCCTGCACTACGGCGATTTGATGATCACCGACCGCCTAATGGCTGGTGTCATCGTCCTCTCCCTTTTGGGACTTGTGTTCAACCTGCTGCTGCAATGGCTGGAGCACAGAGTCGTACCGTGGAAAAACTAAAGCGCATATCGTAAAGCATATTAAAACGACGTACAACTCTTATGGCTGTACGCCGTTTTTTTGTACCAATATTTTATTCTACAGTAATAGTCAAGGTATTAAACGTGCTTTCCTCCAGCTGCAGGCTGTAATTGGTATTCTGCTGCAGGCGGGCAAACAGCGTTTGCGGCGCACCGCTATATTGCAGGCTGATAACACCACGGCCGTTGCTATAATTGTTAAAGGTCACGTTCTTTACGCCCTGCAGGCTAGCAAGCGTCTGCTTAACGGCGTTGATTTCCTGCAGGCTGGCGGCGCACACTGTCAGCTCCAGTATTTGCCTGTTGCCACTGTAGCGCTCTAGCAGCTGCTGCACCATATATTCACCCATAGCCTTGCCTGCCTCGGTAAGCGCCTTGCCTGCCGCCGCAGCCTCGGTAATATCTGCACCTGCACCCTCGGTGCTATGCGCTGCCAGCACCTGGCCTGTGCGCGCAATATACATTTTGGCATCTATCCGCACCTGGCAGGATAAAATGCCCGTGTGCCTACCGCCGATAAACTGGCCCACGTCACCCGAGCTGTCACTATAGGCCTGCCCTACAAGCAAAATATCTGCCCGCAGGGACTGCGCCAGGCTCTGCAGCTGCAACGCATCCATATAATAGGGCTGGTTGTACTGCCTACGCGCCTCGCTTATATCAACAATATTTTGAAAGCCTGCCTGCAAAAGACTGCTCACCACTGCGCTTTCACCGCTAGCGGAGGCATTGCCCGTCTGCGCCTGGCTTTCCTGCAGGATGACCGCTATTTTGGCGTTGCGCATATTCACCGCAATCAGCCTTTCACGGGTCAAGGCATCCATCAGCCTGGAATCAGGCTCGCTATCCACATCCGCCGCAACAGTAACGCTCCAGGCACCTGCAGCCGTCTGCTGGCTGCGCACAACGTCATAATTACGGATAAATCCACGCGAGCTGGTATAAATTTCGTCCTGCAGTACAGTGTTTTTATCAACAATAGTCTGCGCGTCTAAGAGCGTGCCCACCACGCTTTCCACAGCAGCGCGCAGGGCGTCGTTTTCGGCCTCCGCCGCCGTGCTGCCATAGCCTGTGGCCGTCACCTGCTGGGCGCTGGCTACAGGCAGCGCGGTCATCAGTCCTACAAGCACGCCAAGTAAGATCTCTTTCATAATTATTTTTCCCGCCTTACCATATCGCCCTTTTCAATGTCATCCCAATGCTTTAGGATTTCACAAACAGCATAATTGCTGCCCACATCCCGCACCCGCAAAAGGCCTACGTCCTCCTGCTCCACGGTCAATATTTCCCCGGTGCGCGGATGGCGGATAACCTTGCCTTCCCTATACACCAAATATTTGTCGCCAACCTCGACACCATCATCCAGGCCCAGGTCAATATAGACCTCGTCCTTGGTAGTATCGGCCACCAGACCAGTAACAGGGTCAGCGCTGCGGATAAGGTCAACAATCTTTTCACAGGCATTATTCACCGCATTGCTAATTAACAAGGCCTCGTTAGGCGATTGCGTTTCAAATTCCGTAACCGTATCCGTACCCTTGACCACTTGGGCAAATTTAATCGTGCCTGTGCGGTTGTCAATAAACTTAACATTGACCTTTACTATTCCCTTCATGCCAGCATACAGCAAAACATCGAACGGCTGCGCCTCTGCGCTCAAGACCCTGCCGACTACGGTGTAGTCCGCACCCGTCAGCTGCCCCAGCTGCACTGCTGTGCCAGCAGCAAGCAGGCCGCTGCGCTGCAGCCCCAGCTCATTCAACACGTAGTTAAGCTGGCTACGCTCTACTACATCATAACGGCCGTTTTGCACCAAGGCGGTTTCTAGCTGACTTTGGAGCGTGGAAGCGGCACTCCTGCCATAATAGCTGCCGCTGACGTTATCCACCCCCATAACTGCCACCACCTTGTTAGCAGCAAAGGCATTGGTGCAAGCTAGCAACAGGCACGTTGTTAAGATATACAGCAATTTTTTCATGACATTTCTTCCCATAACCTTCCATAAATACCATCACAGCCGCACCCAAAGGCTACGCAGCCGCAATTGGCAGCAACATGTGCCTTATTTTACAAAAACAACTGCTCTTTGGTCCAAAATGCCAGCCTTTTCATTCACATAAAGCAGCTTGTCCGCATCCTCTACGCTGATGACAACATTGACAGGATTAGCAGAATTGCGCCCACTGCGCACGTACTGCGCCTTTAAGACCAAGGGCCGCACCCCGGCACGCTCCGTAGCGCTGTCGGAGCTTATGCTTTTAGCATAAGCAACCATGCCATACTTAATTGCATAATCCTTATCAATATTGCGCATACCATAAACAGCACGTCCCTTAGTATCAAAAACTACCGGCGAAAAGGTGCTTTCTAACCCCAGGCCGCGTGCATCAATAATCACGCCAGTATAGCTGGCAGCGTTAGCACGCAAATCCTTAGCAGGTGTGTAATCATAGCTTACGCTGGGAGGAGTAGCAGGCATCGAGCTCTTTATTTCGGGCAGTGCAGTACCTGCAACGCCATCTACGCCGTACAAGGGCACAGCAACCCTTACGCTGTAGCTGCCATCACTATTAGCATGCTCGCTGACAATACGCGCTCCTTTGATTAGGGCGCTCACCTTCGTGCGGACAACATCGCTGGTGATAGTCAGGTCCTCCATAGTAGTTTCTGCGTCCAGCTGCACCGTATTCACCATTTCTGCCAGCATACGGTAGGCATCTACAATCGCAGCACGGCGCGCCAAAAGTGAAGCCCGTGTGCCGCTGGTACCTGCAGGCGGCAGACCAATACCTTCGGCCTCCACGTTGGCAGCACTGCCCTTTTCCCAGCTGATACTACTTGTTACCTGCTTTTGCACACTTATATAGGCACCATTATTAGCTGGCGCCGCATAAGCAAAGCTATTAACCGCCACGGCCGTCCCTAAAACAACAGCTGTCAAAAGCTGTCTGCTAAACATTGTACGCATAACGCTTCACTCCTTTGTTGCGCTTCTACCGCAAAATATATCATCTGCTTTACAGCATTCTTTTGTTATATTATGGGCAAAATATATGTCAAAATTATGTTTTTTCACACTTTGCACAGCACGCAGCTACTATGTTAATCTCACTGCTACCTGCATACCTAGCATCACGCATCTTGTCGCTTTACATATTACGATATACACCAAAAGCAAGTAAAGCCACCAAATACAACGGAAAGTATATTTTATCCAACAACTTATGATAACTCTCCATGTCTGTGCTATAGCGCACGCAGACTGCTACTAATAATGGCAGCAGTGTATAATACAAAAATATATTTTCTGCCCTGGCAGCAGCAAAATTACCATCTGATAGTAATAACAGCATGGTAGTAATGCCGCAGCCAGGGCACTTATATCCTGTGATACTTCTAAATACACAGGGAATAGATAAATCCGTATATCTAAGCAAAAAATAATAACAAAGCCCTACTGCTGACAGCAGGAGTAGTTTTTTTCTTGCCGCACTCATTTTATTTACCCAAAGCAGTAAACCTATTAATATCTGCCATCCAATCTGTCATTGATAGTATCCTGGATCAGTGCCTGATTAACTATCATCAGGCAAAAGAAGGTGAGTACCATATATAAAATACCGGTGTAACTGTTGGGCACGCCCTTCATTCTGTCAATCTTTTCGCCCATCTTATACGACCAATAAAAGGCATAGATACCACAGGTAACGATACAGAGGACTAATTCTAATAAGCCAGAGGTTGCATTGTTATATCCTTCAATTTCATTTACTTCATCCGTCAATTTGACAAACCAATAAGCAGCATAAATGCCACAGGTAACAATAGATAATATAAGAGCCAAAGGAATGCTCCTTTTAGAAATCATATTTTATAGCCTCCTAATAAAATAATTTTCTAAAAGCTTATATGTCAACAATCTTGGTCAGCAGCCTGCTAGGATTATGATCAGGGATATAGGCGTAAAGGTAGTACAAATTGTAAATTATCAGCCACGCGAAAAGCAAGGCAAAGCCTATAACCATCACTCTATGCCGCGTCACTGGTCCCAAAATGCCGACATGCTCGCTTTCTGTCACCTTGTATTCTACCATAGTTGCCTTGCTTAAGTACAAAAATTTTTGCTTTTTGCTGCTATCTGTCAAAGCACCGTTAGCGCTAAAGCGGGAGGCCAGCTCCTCACTACTATTGATGCTTTGTACGGCCTCAGCAATGCAGCTGCGAAAATGCTCCAAAAACTGTGTATCTGCCATAAAACAGTCGTAAGCAAAAAATTTGACACTCCACTCTACTAAGTTTTCCCTTTTTTCAATTCGTAAAAAAGGAAACTCTGCTGCTATTGTATTCACAATTTTGTCAACAAGACTGCGTGCATCGTCTGACAAACGCAAAAGCTGCGTATTCTGCTTGCTGCTAACCAGCAGCTCACCCGAAAGCAGCAGCTGCTGTCCGCCAAGATAATCCCGCAGACTGCGTACATATTTGCTAAAAATGTCCATCTGCTATGCCTCGCTTTTTACTGCAGCGCCACAGCTGCCACAAAACTTAGCTCCTGGAAGCAAAATAGCATGACAATGAGGACACAACAAAGTAAAATCACTTTGCCCTGCTGCAGCCTGTTTGCCAATTGCACTAGAAGCAGCCTCTGTTTGTGCCGCCTGCTCAGGCTCAACTGCTACAGCTGGCTGAAACGCCTGCTTAGCAGCTATCTGCCTTGCCCCACGTTCCTCCGTTTGGGTAACATCACTACGGCAATATTTACACTTAGTGGCATCTGCACGAATCAGCTCCTTGCAGAACGGACACTCACGCATTTCTATCTTCTCCAGGTCAGCACCACAATAGCGGCACTTTACAGCGCTGCTTTTAATGCTTTCACCGCAATAAGGGCAAGCCTTCATTCCCTCGTCAAGCAGCTGCTTTTGCTCCTGCGGTGCACCATCCAGCATACCAACCTCTTCTTTTATCGTGCTAAGCTGCTTTTCGACGTTTTGAAAGCGCTGGTTTACCTGCACTTCATTAACAGCAATGCGTTCCTTCAAACTCTGCTGCTCCATATCAACCTTTTTGACAGCCTGCTCCTGCGATAGATCACGCATCAAAGCAAGTATAATACCTGCCAAAATCGGGCTTATGAATAACGAAGCAAGGCCCCAGCCCCAGGCACTGCGGCCCTTGCTCTTTGCAAACATACCAATACCAACACAAACTGCCAACAGTAGCAAAAATTCCATTTGTGCAAGCCTCCATTCTACCTACGGTTATTCTTCAAAAGCAACAAAATGATAAAGCAAAGCAAGGGACTAAAAAAGGCCGCAGCAATGCCCCAGCCCCACGGGCTGCGCCCACGTTCCCTAGCAAAATAACCAATAGCAACAGCCAATACTATCCACGTTAATGTAGCAACCTCCATTTTGCGCAAGCCTCCCTACTAATTGTGATTACGAATATACTATTGTGATTATAGCACCAATATGCAATAAATAGAAAAATTTACTAAACACTAAGGCAAAAACCGTCAAAAATGTTGCACAAGAAACAATTTTGACGGCGTTAACACTCCTTACTTCATATCGTTTTTGTAAAACAGTACTATCTCTATACGTCTGTTTTTAGCCTTAGCAGCTACATCAGCATTGGCATTTGCCAGCTTTTCTCTGTCAAAATCCTGTCCTGCCTCACGCCCAACAGGCTTATACTTGCCAAAGGAGGTCACGGACATAAGATGCCGCGCCGGGTCAACTCCTATATCAATCTGTAAAAATTTATAAACAGCTATTGCCCTGTTCGCTGCCAACGTCAAATTATGGTCATCACTGCCTGCGATATCTGCATGTCCCTGAATCTGAATTTCGCTGATATTGCCCAGGTTGTTTCTTACAACAGGTCCCACAACCCGCAAAACATCATAGCCTGCAGGCTTCAGCTCGCTTTCATTGGTATCAAAGAGAATTTTATCGCTAAAGGTAATCGTCTGACGGTCAAGCTTGTTGATAATAGTAATATCTGCCTTATTATCCTTGATTTTTTCCGAGGTTTCAGCCTCGCTTTTATCAGAAATAACCAAAATAGAATAATTTTTGCCAATCTGCCCTTCAATTTGTTGTTGTATCGCCTCCTGGCTTTCTCTGGCCTTATCCAAATTTTCACTACCGGCAGCAATCATCTTGGATACAACAAATAAAATGATCAATACCACCAGCACGAGCGACAGCATCAAATCGGTAAACGAAGGCCAGAAATTAAAGCCAAATTTATCCTTAAGCATTTTTCTGCCCCCTTATTTATCAGCCTTGTCACCCTTTAGCAAAACCTGATTAACCGCGTTCTGCGACTGCTCCAAATCGCCAATCCTGCTCACCATGACGCACTGTACAATAATACTAATTGCAAGCAAAACGCCAACTGCTACCGGCATAAAGGATTTTATCATCCCTAATATGCTGTCATCCTGCACGCTCTGGCTGCTGCCACCGCCAGCACCTTGCTGCAGGCACTTTAAAATAGCATCCAGCTTTTTACCCAAAGCCTTGCTGTCCTCATCATCCCTTGACGAAGCAAGCAGCTGCCTTCTTTCCTCTTGCGAAACACCGTTTTTCTTCAAAACCACTTCCATCGTGTCAACATTGCTTTTGTTCATATTATAGAACATCTTCTGAATTTCTACCGAAGCCTGCTCCAGAGGATTATTGATATGCTTTAATTGCTCGCTGATAGCCTGTAAATCCTTAGAAAGCTTGTCAGAAATTACAGCAACTACCTCCGCATTGCGCTTTTCCAGCTGCTCGGTAGCTCCCTGCATATCGCTCACAGCCTGCTTGCTGCTTTGGATGGATTCCGTAAGCTTATTATTTAAGCTATCCTGTACACCAAAGGCATGCTCATCATACAGCTTTAGGCTTTTCACCACACTGGTTAACTGGGCATTTTGGCTGTCAAAATGCTCCTGTACTGCTGCAGACTGCTGCCGCAGGCTTTCCCTGCTTTCGGTTTGAAACCTGCTAACCTGGGCCACAGCATTGTTCAGCCATTCCTGGTAGCTTTGGTTGGTAGAGGTAATTTGTGCAGACAGCTCAGTAATAGAATTTTTCAATTCAAGCACCTTATTGCTGCCTTCGTTGAAGTTTGCAACCGATTCGTTTAAGGCTTCGGACACCTCACAAAGCGCGTTGATCGTAGAATTAGCATTGCTCAAATTGCTTTCCAATTCGTTAACACCTTGGTTAATTTTATCCGCACTGTTAATTGTTTCCTTTAATTGCACCATGGTGTTTTCACCCTTCTGAAAATCAGTCGGGTAAAGAGCCGGCAGCCATACTTTAATAGTGTTAGTAGTAAGCCTGTCTGTCAGCTTATTAATACAACGCTCCTGAATGATTACCGTATAAAAGATAACAAACAAAATTGTTAAAAAAACACCCCACATACTAGGAGCAAAGGCACCACGCAAATTGCCAAACAGCTTAGATAATTCCTTGGTGGCATTATTAGCCTGCGCATTAATGATAAAGTTGTCGCTATTAAAGGAGCCAATGCTCAGGCCAAGGCCGATCAAGGTGCCTAAAATGCCTATAACCAAGAAGACAGAAATGCAGCTTTTGATTGTATCAACATCTGTACAAATCTTATCAATGGTATTTTTTACCAGCAGGTCTGCATCCAAACGGCTGCTTTTGCGGCCTGCATCATAAATAGCCTTGATATGCTCAAAGATTGGCTCGTTAGCAGCGTTTTTGCCGCTATCTTCCTCAAATTTGCTAAAGGTGGCAGTATAGGAGATGTTATTCATCTTCAAGGAATTTTCCAGATGAGCGATAGGCTGAACAACTCCTTCCTCCGTGCTCCCCAGCTCATCTACCTTTTGCAAATTGGCAGCTATACGTTTGTATAGTAAAGCGCATTTAAAAACAACGAACATGGCTGCGATCCACAAAGCAAAAATAACTAGCCGCAGCAACGTTTCCTGCGGCCAAAAAATATGCAAATAAAAATCCATTTAAGTGCCCTCCTTAAAGCTTGCATTCACCCTTATATTTAACCATTACTTTAAATTCGTTGTTTTCTTTTTCTACTATGGCTGGTTTAACTAAAATGAATCTAAATTCTGCTTTATCCGCATCTATGGGTATTTCAAAAAATGTCAGCATAGAATATTTTTTTATTTTAGCCAAAGTATACAGATTCCTTTGTATATTTATTGGCAGCAAATAATAATATCTATCTTTCTCTACTTTATCTTGAAAATTTGCCATATCATAGGCAAGATATTGAGGTTGATCGGCAGTTTGAACAAGAGTTATTTTGCTTATATCAGCATCATTCTTCCAGCTTGCAAAATCCATATTATCAATGCGCTCAACATACCTATCGCTAATTTTTAATCTAAGACAATTGCTATTTATGTCATTATTTTTGTATGCAATCATAAATTTCTCATAGTAACTATCCTTATCTTTGCTTTCATTATTTAGTTTATCTACAACTTTTTCTTGTGTATATGGTTTGGGAAGATTAACTTTGGAGAGAGTACCGCCACCGTCTTTGTTAGCAACTGCATTATCTATCTGATTTTGAGTTGCGGCTGAACTGATTGAAGCAACAATTTTTCTACTTTGCAAAGCCTCTATAATTTCTTTGGTTAATTCCATGTATATTCCCTTTTTAGCAAGGAACTCAACAAATTCTAATTGTGCAATCAAGTCATTTTCTTCATCACTATGATTTTTTTGTACAAGTATCAATTGCTCCTGTATTTTTTCCTCCGTGGTCTTAATTGATCTGATATAATCACAAGCAGCATTATAACGTCTGCTTCTATAATCTCGAAGCTCATTTAATGAATCCCGAAGCATCTGTAATTTACTTTTGTATTCTTCAAATTCCACAGCGACATCTCCCTTAGAAAACAGGTCCAAAATAGCTGCTACTTTGGACCTGTTAGTATTATTTATATAACAAAATTAATGCTTGTTTTAATATAGTAATAAATGGTGGTTCTATACTAATCTTCCCCTCTTCCATTTCGGATTGTTCATCCAAAAACTCATTTGTCTGGTCTCTCAACTCATTAAAATCCATTTCTGTAAAGTTTATTTGATATTCTCCATTGAAATCTTTACTTTTAATAAGCTTATTGAAACCGTTAAGAAAGCGGCGGAAATTTGGCATAGCAGAATCCACAGTAACTCCTGCAATTATATCCTGTTTACTAATATATCCATCAGCATTCCTATCATTACCTCTAACCCTGACATACTCACCAGCTACCACGTCATTTGTATCCAGAATGTCATCATCAGGATCATCAAAAAATGAGCCATATTCTTCCTCATCGCTCTTAGCTTCATTTGTCCTCAAAAGATTACTTTGATATACCAACCCAAAAGCAACCTCTTCTTTAGGCTTAGGACTTTTCTTTAGCCAAATGTCTGCCTTGTCCTTACTAAATCTTTGAACAGTATTTAATCCTTCAAGCAAACAAATTTTATATACCTTTCCAAACTTAGAATTCTCGGTATAATTACCATTATCGACCCAATCTAAAAGCTTGGAAGCGTTACCACCTATGTAACACATTGGCACACCGCTACTTGCAGCAATATCAATATTTTTGCCTACAACGATACCAGTATAATAAAATATGCCAGATAAAGCGAAAGCTATATTTCGTAAAAGCAACTTTACGTCTTTCAGAGAGCTTTTTTCCTGCATCCCCTCAAGCAGCATATTCTGCTTATACTTTAACAGTGCTTCCAATGCTATATTAAAATCGTTATAGCGTCCCTTGGGAATATCATATAGTTTTTGAAGAAAACCATTGAATTCTTCATTATTATTTTGGAAACTTAAGAGTGTGTTGCGATTTTCGTACAATTGTCTATTAAGAATATCCTGACCTGCAAACAAGAAAGAACAACGTCCGACAGGCTCACTCTTATTACTAGACTGCCAAATTGCTATATCGGTCGAACCACCGCCAATATCAAAACAAATCAACCCTCTGTTAAGAGTAGCTCTCATTTCAGGCGATAAAAAGAAAAGTGCCATAGCCGTACTTTCAGTTTTTGCTTCAGCTGCCTTGGTAGATATATTAGGCGACACACTATTACAGAACTTCACAATTTTATTCCAAGTATCTTTCAGATCATCAATTTGTGTATCACCAAAAGCTTTTGGATAAGAATAATACCATTCTATATTAGAAGCTCCTGCTACAACAGCTTCAGCCATACATTGCATTGTAAGTTGGAATAAAAATGCCTGCATGTATTGCAGCTTTCCATCTGAATTCCATTTCATGTCCTTACCCTGAATAAGATTTCTAACATTTTTATCCTTACCAATATTATCAATGCCATCAAGATAATAAATCATTCCCGGGAACACCGCTTGGTTCAAATTTCCATTAAACGCCCCTTCACTCGGGTTAAACACTGTGCGGATAGAAATAGAGTCACCATTAGGCTGCTCAGAAGCTGCAAAAAAATGTCTCCTCAGCTCTCCCTCTGCTTCCTTGTTAATCTCCGTAACAGGATACAACCTATTTTTTAAACGTAGCAGTTCAGGAGCTCCTCCATCCGATAACATATATACAAGGCTATTAGTGGTGCCAAAATCTACACCAATTTTAATTGCATTATTACCGCTCAATTCCAGCCTATGCGGTTTTTGGAGCAGTATAAGACCTAATTCTTCTTCTACATTACCAGAAAACATTTCGAACGTATATGTACACGAAAAGCCCTCCGGAAACTCTTTACCCTTAACAATTTCAGCCTGCATACCGTTACTAAAGTTAAGCCTTCTGCTTTCACAATCATCTTCATCCCACAAGGGCTTCGCATAAAAGGTACCACCATCAGTATCATAAAAGCTATAATAGGCCTGCCATTTATCTGGATAATACGGAATAAAATTTGGCCAAATCTGCAAAACAGGAGCTTGAAGATAATCTACGATCTCAGAATTACGCACATCCGAAATATCTGTAATCCTATAAATCTTGAAAATCTTTAATTCCTTACCACTCTCATCAAAGCCTTTTAATGGCAATTCCATCTCTACCTTAATGCCATCTTCAACGCTGGTAATTCTAAATTTTTCAGCTATATATTCAGGTGAAATATAATTTAATATTTCTCTTTTTAATGGCAATAAAACATTATAAATTGCGCCATTATAGTTTGTTTTATAATTATTTATTGCATTAGGGAAAAGATCCTTTTCCGACGGAATCAAGCAAATCTTTTCGGTAAAGAAATCATCCCCCATACGCAGCTCTGCATTATACTGGCTAAGATCAATGTCATTAATTCTATTCTTGATTGGAAGAGAGCCGCCATAGGGAAGAGCGGCATCTAGGTTAATATTACCAGCTACAATAATATCACTAGCAGCCTTATTCCATTGCTTATACATATCAGCTGTCATAACCAGCAATTTTTTTGCTGCCTGATTACGTCTGTTGATAAGCATAACATTAGAAGCTTCTAAAAATTGCTTTTCATCAATGCTGCATCTTATAGGCTTATCAATAAGCCTGCAAAAGCCTGTAATATTAAGGCCTGTACCAAGACCATAATTATTAGGCTTTTCCTTGCTGCCCAAATCATCTTGGAACTCACTAAGCAGCTTTATTAGCTTGTTGCTTTTAGCGTTGGTAGGCAAGCCTTCCTTGATATCATCCAACCATTTTGCCAGCAAGGCCTTTTCCTGATTGCTCAGGCTAGAAACAGGGTCATTTATCCCATAGCTGCCCCACCAGGTTACAGAACAAGACAGAGCACTTACCATCTTATCCAGGCCAACTGCAGGACATACCAAAATAGTTGGCCAGATAATTGCCAACGGTCCTTCATTACTAGCCAGCAGCTGGATTTTGTATCCTCTTTCAACAGTGTTATCCGGATACTCCTTATATTCTTCGGGCAGCAAGCCGGCCAAAACCCTCAAAAAGCTAGGAGCAGCTGCGTCTAATTGTCCCTTTTCAGGCACAAGGATTTCTTCGCGCTTAATATCCTTCAGATTGCGCATTTCGCGAAACGCCAGCATCGCCAAAATTCCGCGCCACTCTGCCACGTATTTTTGATGCAAATGATGCTTTTCGTCAAACAGCACCATTTCATACATAGCAGGACGCGCCCACAAATCTGGTATAGAAGTAATATTAGATTTAAAATCGGTTGTAACCTTAAGATCTGCAACAAGGTTTTTTAACGTATTTTGTGTATCGGATATCCATTCACCTCTTTTGGTGATGGCAATCTTATTTTCCTCATTTAATCTGGGAAGTAAAGGTGTCGACATAAACAAGCTCTCCTTTATTGTTTACAAAGTTCATAGGCAGCGCGCATCAGGATTTCTGAACCGCTATCATTTGTTATTTTCAGCTTGCTGGTGTGCTTGCACAAACCATTCCAAAATACCTTATAGGTCAGCTTATCCTTGCGCTCCGTAACTGGCAGCACAACCTGATAAATATCCAGCTTAGTATCATTTTGCCATATATTAGCGTTCAAAAGCTGTTTATTAAGCAGCTCGACATTGCGTTTGTCGTTGCCCTGGATAACCTGCTGCCACCAAGAAAAGAACTTTTCGGCATAATCCCCTAACGCCCTAAAGGAATCCATCACATACCTGTCATGGTAAACGTCAATTTTGCCGGCCTTTTCCACCAAATCCTTGTACCAGGCGACACTTTTCTTTTCGTTTTCTGCCGCAGCACATTTTTCCAGGCTCAGCAAAATACAATTTCTGTACGCATACAAAAATCTTGCGTATGCTGCCAGCTTATCCTTCACATTCCCGGAGGCGCAGACATTGGGAATATCCTCCCAGGTGATTTTATCAATCGTTTCTTCGGTATCATCGCCACGTGCTATCATCGGTGTATCTGCTTTGTCACCAAAATCCACCTTGTTAAAGAAATCAAAGGCAGCCAGGGCAGCATACAGCTCAATAAAATGCGCATCATTTTTCTGCGAGCCAGCGCCCAGACTAAACTCCTTCATCGAAGTCAAATCGTTATCTCCCATTAGGTAGATTTTAGTAAATACGCTGCCAAGCAAGCCATTTTCATCATAATACTTCAAGGCCGACTTGGTATTGAGCATAAAATCGGCCACCTTAGCCTGCATTTCACTTTCTTCCTCCGTAGGTGCCGGAGGGAACTGAAAATACGGCAAAATCAAGGCACCGCCAATTTTAGCGTGCAGATTACCTTCCTCGTCTTTTTTTAGGTTATTCTTCAAGATTTTGGCTATAGTAGGAAAGCCTGCTGCACCCGTACCGCCAAAAACAGAAGCAAACAAAAATATCCGCGCGTCCTTGTCGCTGTCAATCTGCTGCTCTATGCTCTTCCATTGCTCTGTGCCTTCGCCGGTCATGGACTGGCCCATAACAGCAGCACCAATAGCAGGATGACCGCGAAAACCTTTGTCTAGTGGTGTTTTGCGCTCCTGCTCGGTAAACAGCGCATCATACAAAAGTCCCAAATTCTTATATTCACTTTTATTAACCAAGCTATCTCTTTGGAATACATCATCGAGATTGCTGTTGCTCTCTTCGCCCACAGGGCTCCAAGGAGAAAAGCTTTCGATAGCATTCTTAAAGATGCCTGTATCGCTAAAGCCAATGCTTTGCGCCTTGCTATAACAATCAACTGCACTTTGTGTCCTTGTCAGGTTGCCACAGCTTACATCTGCATCAACATACATAATTTTTACAGGCTGCGAATCCTTTAACAAGCCTGCGCCACACAAATGTACAAACGCCTCCAGACATTTGGCACCTGTGCCGCCAATGCCAATCAAATAGTAGCTCATAACGCGTCCTCCAAATTATTTATGTAATGCTTCCGCCAAAAACGGGATATATTTTACCGGTGCTGCATACGCAAACAAAGAGGCCAGGTAATATATCAATACCGGTAAAATTACTACAAACACACTTGCGAGGCCGCTCCCCTCTACTGATGCCGGCAAAAGCACAAAGTTGACGACAATTCCCAGTACAAAGGAAGCTATAAGTAACAGATAATACTTAACACTGATATTACTGTCGCCTGCATAGTCATCCCCAATATAAAACCAGATGGCAGAGCAAAGAAAGCCCAGCACACCGCTTATGCCGCCACATTTTCTAAAGCCGTCAATCCACTCATCAACCTCCATGCCTTCTGCTGGAACCACACTATCCATCAAGACGAAATTACCATAGAAGAAAAATAACAAAAACCAAAAAATCACCAATAATCCTAATGTTTTAACAGAAAAGCTACCCCAAGTCATTTTTACACACTCCTTAAATTTTATTTTATTGCCTCAAGATATACATATATATCATAAAATCCAGGTTTATTCATTTCATAATTCAACGCACTAACCATCTTAACAAAGCTGCTTACATTCAAGGTTTTGCTACCTACGCTTTGCAAGGCATCCCCTGCAACATCATCGCCAAAGTTCCAGTCATCGAAGATGTCGTTGCTGTCAATGTAATCGTCCTTTTCGGGTAAAAGCGTAAAGCTCACTCTATACTTGCCCTCTGCCTTGCGGATACCTGCAGGATTAAATTTGAAAAGCAAATTAACGTTGGCAGCATTACCATGCAAGCCAGTTTCGCTACCCTTTAGATCAACAAAATCCTTGGCCTTTACCTCTACAAATTCCGCACTACCACCAGATTTAACAGATTTTCCCAGCATTTTGTCAACAAAGCCGGCTTCCTGCTTTTTTCCTTCCTGCTGCTGCCATTTTTCTACCTTGCAGGTGAACAGCTCAAACTTATCAGGACAGTTGCCAATAACATTGCTGGCAGTCAACGTGCTGTAAAACCCGGACTGCTTTTCATCCAGCTTAAGGCGGTATTGCAAAACATCACTGTTACTGCCTAAAAGGGTGGATATTTGGGCCATGCTAGCCATGTTTTCCTTTTTGCTATTTTTTATCGGCTTGCCAGGTGTCAAAACAACATCAGTACCAAGATGCTTGCTAAACAAAGCGGCCTTCAGCAGCTTGTCATCATTGATGCCTTTAGCATAATTCTCGGTAAAGGTCCGCACGTCTGCTTCATTACCCAGCACCAGCAGATAAAAGGGGCGGTAGGTGGACTTATCATCCTTGCTGGCATACATAAACGCAGCAGAGCCCTTGCCTACATCATAAATTTTGCCATTAAACTGACTCCTTACCCCAATCAAGGCCATTGCCTTGCTACTATCTGCAAAGCATGCCTTTTTTAAGGATATGATCAAGCTATCAATATCGTTATTGGTTTGAAAGAGGTCTGTAACCAAAATGTTCAGCTTGTTTTTATCCATAGAATCAATAACAGTCTGCAGGCTTGTATCCTTTTCCTGATAAAAGCCAACGCTGTTTGCTGTTAAAAACTGTTCTCTGCTCAGCGTCTGCAGGCTGTCACCAAATTTTATATACTGGATTTTTTCCTGCTTCCATGTGCTTGTCAATGTCCTTTCGATATTCTTTAAGCCATCGCTATACACTGTTGTTGACGGATAGTTTACATACCCACCCATAGAAAACGTACCATCTAAATAAACAGCAGCATCTATGCTATCACTTTTTTGCTGTGCTGTTATCTGTGGCTTTGCCAGCTCACGGCTGTTACCGGATGTACCACCGCCGCACCCGTACAATGCCATGCTTATAAGCAAAAGCATTATAAGCATTGTAATCTTTTTCATCATATACACTCCCTTCTTCGTTGCCAATAAAAAAAACACAGATATGCTCTGTCTGCCTATCTGCTCTACATCAATCACATCCCCTCAAGTGTTTTTAAACTCTCAGATTTAATCTTTACTATTTTTACATAAGACAATTTCATTATAGCACCCTGTCCCCCCCCGTCAATCAAATGTGTAATTGAGCATTCTTTCATTAACACTCTACATTCCTGATAACAAAAAACGCACACCCCCAAGACAAACAGCTCAAAGGTTGTGCGTTTCTTTATCGGTATACTATTAAAATTTTAGCTATCATCAATCCTACAGCTTAACGACGTGGGCCTGGGCCACCAGGTCTGTGGTCGCCACCCGGCGCAGGTCTCTTGTTATCAGGATGTGGCTGAGGTCTGCGGTCTCCGTCAGGAGCAGGTCGACGGTCATCTGGACGCGGTTGATATCTGTGATCACCGCTCGGAGCAGGTCGACGGTCATCTGGACGCGGTTGATATCTGTGGTCACCGCTTGGAGCAGGCCGACGGTCATCTGGACGCGGTTGATATCTGTGGTCATCACGGTGAGGTACTGGTGCACCTCCACGCTCTGGTGGTGGTGCCGGACGGTAGTCGTGACGCGGACCCGGCTGTGGTCCTGGACGGTGCGGCGGCGGTGCCGGCTGATATTCATGATGCGGTGGCGGCCCCGGACGGTACGGTGGCGGCGGTGGTGGGTCAGGCTTTTTCTCCCTCCCCAAAATGCTGTCTCTTATACGGCTCCACGCCGACAGCTGCTCTACCTGCGGAGCAGAGCTATTAATAAACGTGCCCAGCTCAGCAGCCTGCGCAGTACTTATAGCTGCGTTCCAGCTGATAGCCATGCAGGCTGCAGCTGCAGCAACAAAGGCAAACCTCTTCATAGCAAATACCTCCTTTGACAAAATCTTACTCTCTTATTTATTGCATTTTGGCACAAATATGTGGCGGAATTATGTTTTCACAACACCCATTTTTATTTTAGCACATCTTTAGCAAAAGCAAAAGAAGCTGCTGCACCACAATCCCTCTAATAGTACAGCTTTTGTTAAAGCAAAGTACAAGAAGGACAGTGCAAAGTGCAGCAGCTTTAATTTTTACTTATTATTTGGGATAGTTGCTATTGGAATTTTCCTTAAGCAGAACGTCATGGGCACCGCCCTCAACCAGGCTGGTGGCAGATACCAAGGTCAGCTTGGCCTTTTGCTGCAGCTCGCGGATGTTGAGTGCACCGCAGTTGCACATGGTGGAACGAACCTTAGCCAGGGTCAGGGTAACATTATCCTTCAGGCTGCCTGCATAAGGAACGTAGGAATCAACGCCCTCTTCAAAGGAAAGCTTGGCTGCTCCGCCCATATCATAGCGCTGCCAGTTGCGTGCACGGCTGGAGCCTTCGCCCCAATACTCCTTCATATAGGTACCGTTGATGTTAACCTTGTTGGTCGGGCTTTCATCGAAGCGGGCAAAATAACGGCCCAGCATCATAAAGTCCGCGCCCATTGCCAGTGCTAGGGTCATGTGGTAATCATAAACGATACCGCCGTCGGAGCAAACAGGGATATATACGCCTGTCTCTTCATAATATTTGTCGCGCTCCTTGCAAACATCAATCAAAGCAGTTGCCTGACCACGGCCAATACCCTTTTGCTCACGGGTAATGCAGATAGAACCGCCGCCGATACCAACCTTGATAAAGTCAGCGCCAGCCTCTGCCAAGAAGCGGAAGCCTTCTGCGTCAACTACGTTGCCTGCGCCAACCTTAACGCTATCGCCATAGTGCTCGCGGATCCATTCCAGAGTCAGCTTTTGCCAAGCACTGTAGCCCTCGGAGGAATCAATGCACAATACGTCTACGCCTGCATCAATCAAAGCAGGTACGCGTTCTGCATAATCGCGGGTGTTGATGCCAGCGCCGACGATATGACGCTTTTTGCTGTCAAGCAGCTCCAGCGGATATTCCTTATGGGTTGCATAGTCCTTGCGGAATACCATGTACAGCATGCGGCCCTCATCGTCAACGATAGGCAGGGTGTTGAGCTTCTTTTCCCAGATGATATCGTTAGCCTGCTGCAGGGTGGTTTCCTTGGGAGCATAAACCATTTTGTCAATAGGAGTCATAAAGTCGCGTACCTTAGTTTCCAAGGACATGCGGCTAGGACGGTAGTCACGGCTGGTAACAATGCCTTCCAGCTTACCGTTAGCAGTGCCGTCGCTGGTAACAGCCACGGTGGAATGACCAGTGCGCTCCTTCAAGGCCAAAATATCAGCCAGGGTGCTGTCGGGGCGGATGTTGGAATCGCTGCTGACAAAGCCTGCACGGTAGCCCTTAACGCGTGCAACCATAGCAGCCTCATCCTCTACGGACTGAGAACCATAGATGAAAGAAATGCCGCCTTCCTTAGACAGGGCAACAGCCAGCTTTTCGCCGGAAACAGCCTGCATGATGGCAGAAACCATCGGAATGTTCATCGTAATTGCCGGTTCTTCACCCTTTTTGTACTTAACCAGCGGCGTGCGCAGGTCAACGTTTGCCGGAATGCATTTTTCAGAGGAATAACCAGGAACTAACAGATACTCACTAAATGTATGAGCGGGTTCATCATAATAAAAAGCCATTCTTTCATCATCCTTTTCTCTAAAATTTTGTCTAAAATAATTGCCGCGAATGCGTCGTGCATATAAAGGTCACTACAAGCAGCTATCCCTTATCCGCAGCTTTAAATGTATTTGTACTATTTTACCTCTTAAGAGCGCGCCATGCAATATCTTTTCTGCAAAAAGCACCCTCAAAATTTATTTTTTCTACAGCAGCATAAGCTTTATCACGGGCAGCCTTAATATTGGCATCTACAGCAGTCACGCCCAAAACACGTCCGCCATTGGTCAAAATCTTGCCATCTGCAGCCTTGGTGCCTGCATGGAACACAACAACGTCCTTGTCGGCCTCCGCAGCAGCAAGACCAGTGATTTCCTTACCCTTAGCGTAGCTTTCAGGATAGCCGCCAGAGGCCATGACAACGCACACCGCGGCCTTGTCATACCAGCCAAAGGCAACCTTGTCCAACGTCCCTGTTGCGCAGGCCAGCATAATCTCGGCCAGGTCGCCGTCTAACAGCGGCAGCACTACCTGAGTTTCGGGGTCGCCAAAGCGGCAGTTGAATTCGACAACCTTCACGCTGTCACCCTTAATCATCAAGCCTGCATACAGGCAGCCCTGATAAGGCATGCCCTCCTTGGCCATAGCTGCAATAACAGGCTTCAAAATGCGTTCGGTGGCCTTCAAGCGCAGCACGTCAGTCATTACCGGTGCGGGCGCATAGGTTCCCATACCGCCTGTGTTGGGGCCCTCGTCACCATCATAAACACGCTTATGGTCCTGGGAAGCAATCATCGGTACAATGGTCTTGCCATCGGTGAAGGCCAAAAGCGAAGCCTCTTCACCTTCCATATATTCTTCCAGCACCAGGCGGGCGCCGGCATTGCCAAATTTGTGGTCTGCCATCATCTCGTCAATGGCAGCTAAGGCCTCCTCCTTGGTCATGGCCACGACAACACCCTTACCTGCAGCCAGGCCATCGGCCTTAACTACGATGGGCGCGCCCTTTTCCTCTACGTAGGCCTTAGCGGTAGCAATATCCTCGCAAATTTTGAAGAAGGCTGTGGGAACGCCATACTTGGCCATAATCTCCTTAGAAAAGGCCTTGGAGCCTTCCAGCTGCGCTGCTGCCTTAGACGGGCCAAACACTGGCAGGCCACGGCGCTTGCACACATCAGCCAAGCCTGCAACCAGCGGAGCCTCAGGACCTACGACCACCAGATCAATGCTCTTTTCTTCAGCGTAATCTGCTACGCCCTCTAAATCCTCCACATCAAGCGAAATACATTCGCATTTGGGCAAAAGTGCCATGCCAGGGTTGCCAGGTGCGGCAAAAAGCTTTTCTACCTTGGAACTTTGCACCAGCTTCCACGCCAAAGCGTGCTCACGGCCACCGCCGCCGATTAAAAGTATATTCATAAGATGTACCTCGTCTAATCTATCGCTAATTACTTACTCTGCCAGCTGCTTTTTCATATATTCGCTAATCATAGCGTCATATTCTGCTGTATGAGTAAAGGCCTCCAGCGCCAGCTCCTTGCGGGTGCGTGCGTCAACATCGCCGTCCTTGGCCAGCATTTCCATCAGGCCTGCATAACGGCTGGGATAGGTAACAATAACAACGTCCTTAAAATTCTTAGCGCTAGCACGCACCATTGCAGGACCGCCGATATCAATATTTTCAATAGCCTCAGCCTCGGTAACGCCAGGCTTGGCCACAGTCTCACGGAAGGGATACAGGTTGACAACAACCAGATCAATAGGAGTAATCTCGTGCTCCTTTAAGGCCTGCATATGCTCGGGGTTGCTGCGTACTGCCAAAATCGCACCATGGATTTTGGGATTAAGGGTTTTTACACGACCGTCCATGATTTCGGGAAAGCCTGTAACATCGCTCACATAGGTTACAGGGATGCCTGCATCCTTAATGGCCTTCATCGTGCCACCGGTGGAAATAATTTCTACACCATTTTCGCTCAAAAATTTTGCCAGCTCTACAATGCCGGTTTTATCGCTAACGCTTAATAATGCTCTCTTTATCTTCATTAGTTTACCTCTTTCCTGCTATCACCGTCAGTTAACCTTCACCTTGCGGCCAACTATTTCCAGTCTGCCCTCTGCCCACAGCTTCAATGCTTCGGGCATGGCAATGTGCTCCTGCACCAGGATGCGCTCTGCCAGCGTATCCTCGGTATCATCATCCAGCACAGGCACCACCTTTTGCAAAATAATGGGGCCGCTGTCTGTGCCTGCGTCCACAAAATGCACCGTACAGCCGCTAAACTTAACGCCGTAATCAACAGCCTGCTTTTGGCCGTGCAGGCCAGGGAAGCTGGGCAAAAGTGCAGGATGTATATTGATAATCTTGTGCTGCCATTTATTGACAAAGTCCGCACTCAAAATGCGCATAAAGCCTGCTAGCACTACCAGCTCACAGCCTGCAGCCTCTAGCTGCGCATTAATTTGCGCTTCAAAGTCTTCCTTGGAGGCACACGCCTTACGCTCTATGGCAACCGCTGCAATGCCTGCCTTACGCGCACGCTCCAGGGCAAGGGCATCGCCCTTGTCGCTAATTACTACTGCAATTTCCAGCGGCAGGTAGCCGTCAGCAATGCGGTCCATAACAGCCTGCAGATTGCTGCCTCTGCCGCTGACTAATACGCCAATCTTACGCACTAAAAACGCCGCCCTTCATTACTGTCTGCTTGCTGCCAGGCACAATTTTGCCCAGCTCGTAAAACTCCTCGCCGCAGGCAGCCAGGTGCGCACGCACTGCGTCAGCCTCTTCGGGTGCAACCACCAGCACCATGCCCACGCCCATATTAAAGGTACGGTACATTTCCTTCCAGGGTACGTTGCCCCATTCCTGCAGCTTTTTAAAGACAACAGGAACCTCCCAAGCCTCCGCATTAACCTCTGCATCGCAATCAGCCGGCAAAATACGGGGGATATTGTCATAAAAACCGCCGCCAGTGATGTGCACCATACCGTGCAGGTTAAACTTTTCGATCAGCGGCAGGCAGCTTTTGGGATACAGACGGGTGGGGGTCAAAAGCTTTTCGCCCAGGCTGCAGCCAAATTCGGGTATTTGGGTATTCATATCGTAGCCCATGGCCTCAAAGCAGATTTTGCGCACCAGGGAAAAGCCATTGGAATGTACGCCGCTAGACGGCAGGCCCAAAAGCACGTCTCCAGGGGCCACCTTATCACCTGTAATCATTTTGCTTCTATCAACCACGCCTACGCAAAAGCCTGCGATGTCGTATTCGCCCTTGGCATAAAAGCCTGCCATTTCGGCAGTTTCACCGCCAATGAGCGCGCAGCCGCTTTCCTTGCAGGCATTGGCTACGCCCTTAACGATGTTGGCCACCTTTTGCGAATCTACCTTATCTACTGCGATATAATCAAGGAAGAACAAAGGCTCCGCACCCTGCACCAGGATATCGTTCACGCACATTGCTACAGCGTCCTGGCCGATAGTATCGTGCTTATCTGCCATAAAGGCCAGCTTCAGCTTCGTGCCTACGCCATCAGTGCCGCTTACTAAAACAGGCTCCTTGTACTTGGCAGTGTTTAAGGCGAACAAACCGCCAAAGCCGCCCAAATCGCCGATAACCTCAGGGCGGTAGCTGGCGCGCACACTATCCTTCATCAATTCTACAGCCTTATTGCCAGCATCAATATCTACACCAGCGTCAGCATAGGTAAGTTGTTTCTTTTCTTCGCTCATGTGCCTTCCTCCTCTTATTCAATAATGCTTTCAGGTTCTTCTTTTATTACAGCGTCGGCCTTGTCCGGGTAATCTGCACTAAAGCAGGCACAGCACAGGCCTTCTGGGTCAATCTTATTAATGGCGCGCTTCATGCCTTCCATGGAAATGTAATGCAGGCTGTCCGCACCAATATAGCGGCAGATTTCTTCCTCTGTGCAGCGTGCTGCAATCAGCTCCTTGCGCTCAGAGGTATCAATACCATAATAGCAGCTATCCGTTACCGGGGGAGAGGAAATGCACACATGCACCTCACGTGCGCCTGCCTCCTTCAGCAGCTTAACGATTTTACCGCTGGTAGTGCCACGTACAATGGAATCATCCACCATAACTACAGATTTACCTGCGACAACGCTACGCACAGGGTTCAGCTTAAGGCGTACAGCATTGGCACGCTGCTTTTGCGTCGGTTGGATAAAGGTGCGTCCCACATAGCGGTTTTTGGTGAGGCCTTCCATAAAGGGAATGCCTGCCTCCAGCGAATAGCCAACTGCCGCAGGAGTACCGCTGTCAGGTACAGAAATTACGATATCTGGATGAATATCCATCGTTTCCTTAGCCAGCTCGCGGCCCATCTGGATACGGGCATCATATACAGACTGCTCATCAATCACGCTGTCATTGCGGGCAAAATAAACATATTCAAAAATGCAGTGGGCAGTTTTTTCCGGCAGTTTTTCGGCCCACATAATGCTACGGGGCTCGGCGTTATCACTATCAATAACTATCATCTCACCAGGCTTAATATCACGCACCAGCTCTGCGCCTACAAGGTCGAAGGCACAGGATTCGGAGGCTACACACCAGCCGTTTTCCATTTTGCCCAGCACCAGGGGACGGAAGCCGTAGGGATCACGCACAGCGATAATCTTGTTGTCGGTCATAATCAACAGGCCATAGGCACCCTTAATCTGCTTCACAGCCTCAGCAACACGCTCTTCAATAGTTTTGCGGGCGCTGTAGGCAATCAGCGTCAGCACCACCTCGGTGTCAATCGTGGTGTTAAAAACTGCGCCCTCCTTGGCAAGGTTGGCGCGCAGCTGGCCCGCGTTGGTCAAATTGCCGTTGTGGCTCAGCGCCAGGTTGCCGCCGTCAAAATAAACCTTCAACGGCTGGATATTATACGGCATGCTGGCACCAGTTGTTGAATAGCGCACATGGCCAATAGCAGCATAGCCCTGCAGGTCGCTAACGCCATCCTTATACACATCGGCAACCAGGCCCATGCCCTTTTTGATCTTCATACGCTGGCCATCAGTAACAACAATACCTGTGCTTTCCTGGCCGCGGTGCTGCAGCGCATACAAGCCCCAATAGGTGTTAAGCGCTACGTCCTCCGTATGGCTGAAGATACCGAACACGCCGCATTCCTCGTGCAGCTTATCCTCACTAAAATTTTGCTCCTCAAAAACTTGCTCCACAGTGTTTCTCCTTCAACAAATTGTTATTAATGACTAGTTAGCAGCAAACAGCTTCTCCCTTAAAATTGGGTTGCAGGCACGCCTCTTGCAGCAGCCAGCTTTTCACCCTTGGCCTTTACCTCTTCACGCATGGTAGCGCGATGCTCAGCGAGCTTGGTCACAAGCTCCGGATATTTTACCGCCAGGATTTGGATAGCATAAAGAGCCGCATTTTTGGCACCGTTGATGGCCATAGTAGCAACAGGTACGCCAGAAGGCATCTGCACAAAGCTGAGCAGGGCATCCATGCCTGCCAGCGGTGTAGCATTAATAGGAATACCAATCACAGGCACCGTAGTAAAGGCAGCAATAAAACCGCCCAAATGTGCTGCTGCACCAGCTGCGGCAATAATAACCTCCACGCCGCGCTCACGTGCTCCTTGGGCAAAGCTTTGCACAACGTCCGGGGTGCGGTGCGCCGAAGCAACAACAACCTCTGTTTCTACGCCAAACTCCTTAAGCGTTTTTTCGGCAGCCTCCAGGACCGGCCAATCAGAATTACTGCCCATGATAATTGCAACCTTCATGTTTAATACCTCCCTAAAACACTTATAGACAATAAAAACCGAGTAAAAGCATCCCTCAACATACATTGCAACAAACTCTTTTCCCGGTATACATGCATACATTAATATAACTTAATTATACCAATCACGCGTCATGCCGTCAAATAAAATTGTGAACTTTTTAACAGTTTTCTTCAAAATCGTTCGGAAGTTAGGCCTTGCCACCCAAGCAAAACGCACCCCCTGCCACAGAATATTCCCCAGCAGCGGGTGCGCCTTAGGCAGCAGCTATTGTGTTTATTTGGCCCGTTCAAAGTGTTCTAGGCGCACAGCTACGTTCCTTTGCAAATTGCGGTAGAAGAATTGATAATCATATAGATGGAAAACGCCAGGCGAAAAAATATCCAAAACATACGGGAACTTAGCATCCGTCACGGCCGCATCCACCTTGAGCGCACCGCGCACTGGGTCTAAATACGCCCCTGTCAGCGCCTTTTCCTCACGGGTAATTGCGCCGCTGTAATCAGTAAAGCAGGCTCCCAGGTTCAGGCTTTTATCTGCATAGGTATTATCCGTGCGCCAGTTGAGTGGATTGATCGCCAACGAGCGCAGCTTTGCAGGCAAAATCAGCGAGCCTTGCACAAAGGGCGCTTCGCTGTTAAACGAAACTATTACGCCTGTATCCGTTTCGCCTTGGGCGCTGCGCAGCCAGGGATATTGCGCCGCCCTGCCTGCCTCCAAGGGCCAGCCAATGGCGTAGCAGGCAACCAGCTTATCCTGCACCTCGGCCTTGTTGCCAAATTCCTGCAACAGGTCCAGGCAAAGCTGCGCCCCCTGCGAAAACCCTGCCAGGAAAAATGGCCGTGAGCTGTCACGCTGCGCCAGGAAATACTTAAACGCGCGGCGCACGTCCACATAAGCCAGCGCCCTGTACTGCGCAGCCACAGAATCGGGCACAGTATAGGCCGCCAGCGACTGCTGACGGTAAAGCGGCGCATATAGCGTGCAGCTTGGTTCGTAAATGCCACGCTCCATGTTCAGCGCCCCCACAAAATTTCGCTGCAAGGCCTGCGGTAGCGGATAATCGGCGTTATACTTTCCCTCCTCGCCCAGATACACCGTCGGGCAGATCAAAAAGCAGTCTGCGCTTTTATCCGGGCCAACCTGCCAATAGGCCCACGCCTCCTGCTTGCTATAATCAGGCGTTGCGGCCACCGCCAGCAGCCCCCACAGCAGGCATATCGTAAAAATTAATCCTCTTATTGCTTTCTTCAGCACCATCAGCACCTCCATAACAAATTATGATGCTTTATTCGCCATAGGAGGCGCGCTTCCCTGCCGCAGGCAAAAGAAAAAGGCTGCAAAGTCATTGCTCTGCAGCCTCAAGGCTCACAAAATTATTTTACTACGACATCAATAGCATCGTTAGCCAAAACAACCTCTACCTTATCACCATTTTTGATTGCACCTGCAACAATCTTCTTGCCCAGGATATTTTCTACAGTATGTACAATTAAGCGTTTTAACGGCCTTGCACCAAAGGCAGGGTCAAAGCCAGCCTTAGCCAGATATGCCACCGCCTCATCTGTAGCGGTAAGCGTCAGCTCCAGCTGCCTGCTCAGGCGCTCGCCCAGCTCGTGCAGCACCAGCTTAACGATATCCTTAATCTGCTCAGCCTGCAACGGCTTAAAGACTACAATATCGTCTACGCGGTTCAAAAACTCCGGACGGAAGAAGTTCATCAGCATCTGCTGGATCTGCTCGCGTCCCAGGCTGCCCTGAGCCTTCATAATTTCACTGCTGCCAAGGTTGCTGGTCATGATGATCAATGTATTTTTGAAGTCTACGCTACGACCCTTGCCATCAGTCAAACGACCATCGTCCAAAACCTGCAGCAGCACATTGAAGACATCAGCATGCGCCTTTTCAATTTCGTCCAGCAAAATAACGCTGTAGGGGTGACGGCGCACAGCCTCGGTCAGCTGGCCGCCCTCGTCATAGCCAACATATCCCGGAGGCGCACCAATCAAACGCGATACGGTATGCTTTTCCATATACTCGCTCATATCGATACGCACCATGTTGCGCTCGTCATCAAAGAGCACCTCGGCCAATGTTTTGGCAAGCTCCGTCTTGCCCACACCAGTAGGCCCAAGAAAGATGAAGGAGCCAATAGGACGGTTGGGGTCCTTGATGCCTGCACGTGCACGCACAACGGCCTCGCTCACAGCCTTGACCGCCTCATCCTGGCCGATAACGTGCTCGTGCAAAATCTCCTCCAGATGCACCAGCTTAGCACGCTCGCCCGTGCCTAGGCGGGCAACAGGAATCCCGGTCCAGGTGCTGACAACCTTGGCGATATCCTCCTCGTCCACCTCTTCCTTAAGCATTACGTTGTCGTTACCGTTTTCGTCCTTTTTCGACAGTGCTGCCAGCTCCTTTTGCAGCTTTGGCAGGCGGCCATATTTCAGCTCGGCCAGCTTGTTCAGGTCATAATCACGCTCTGCCTGCTCCATCTGGTTTTTGACAGCATCGATTTCCTTTTTAACCTCGCGCACACGGGCAATAGAAGCCTTTTCGGCATCCCAGCGCTTAACAAGCTCATCGTTTTGCTGGCGCAGCTCTGCCAGCTCCTCGTTAAGCTTGGCCAGGCGGTCCTTAGACTGCGCGTCCTCCTCCTTACCCAGGGCCTGTGCTTCAATTTCCAGCTGCAGGATACGGCGCTTGCTTTCATCCAGCTCCACTGGCAGCGAATCTATTTCGGTACGCAAGCGGGCCGCAGCCTCATCTACCAGGTCAATAGCCTTATCAGGTAAGAAGCGGTCATTGATATAACGGTTAGAAAGCACAGCAGCAGCCACCAGGGCAGCATCCTTAATGCGCACGCCATGATGTACTTCATAACGCTCGCGCAGGCCGCGCAAAATCGAAATCGTATCTTCAACCCCAGGCTCCTTAACCATCACAGGCTGGAAGCGGCGTTCCAGCGCACTGTCCTTTTCAATATACTTGCGGTATTCATTGAGCGTAGTCGCACCAATGCAGCGCAGCTCGCCACGTGCCAGCATAGGCTTCAAAATATTGCCTGCGTCCATAGCGCCCTCAGCAGCGCCTGCACCAACTACAGTGTGCAGCTCGTCGATAAACATAATAATCTGACCAGCGCTGTCACTTACGGCCTTCAGCACCTTTTTCAAACGCTCCTCAAATTCGCCACGGTACTTGGCACCAGCCACCAGTGCTGCCAAATCTAAGGCATACAGCGTTTTGTTTTTCAAGCTTTCGGGCACATCACCAGCGATAATGCGTCGCGCCAGACCCTCCACAATGGCTGTTTTGCCAACACCGGGCTCGCCAATCAGCACAGGGTTATTCTTTTTGCGGCGCGACAGGATTTCTATCGTGCGGCGGATTTCCTCATCACGGCCGATTACAGGGTCAAGCTTGCCCTCTCTGGCCTTAGCAGTCAAATCCTGGCCATATTTTGCTAACGTCTTTTTGGTTTCGTCATCAGCTTCGCTATTTTGATATTGCATATAAGCTGCCTCAACCTTTTTCTTATCTATACCATATTTACGCAGCAGCGCAACCACATCGCTGTCACCATCGCCAGCCATAGCTGCGACCAAGCTGCCTGCGGTAAGCTCGTCCTTGCCCTGCGATGCCAGCGCAAGAACACGTGCCAGGCCCGTACCCATCATCAGCTGGCGGTCCTGACCCTTCACAGCAGGAATTTTACTTACCAAGGCTTTAGCCTCCTTGGTAAAAGCTGCGTCATCAATATGCAGGCTTTGCAGCAGATATTTAAAGAAGCCATCACTACCGCACAAGGCAGCCAATACATGCGCCGTTGTCAGCTCCTGGTGATAATTCATAACTGCCTGCTGCTGGGCAGCCTCCAATATTGCTTTTACCTCTTCACTGTAGCGTTCGTTCATAGCGCTACACCTCCTTTATCAATAGCTGTCTGTGCTCCGTAGTAATTATTGCTAGACAAAGCACCAAGTAAAATTTTTTCATCATCAGTGCCTTTTCAGCACCTTCTATTGACTATTATAACAGCAAAAGTCAAAAAGTCAAAGAGTTTTTATGTAAAATCAGTGAAATATTCCCGTCATTTCATTGACAAATTGTTAGCTTTGTGGCAATATATTACACATGTCATTCCACAAGCTAAGTACATTATATGACAAAAGCTATCAGACAAACCCCGGCCAGATAACAAATTTGCCGTACTTTTCCCATGAATGTCGAAAAATATGTTTTGTATGATATTTGAGGAGGAAACGAAATGTCACCCACTAGTTTATTACGTGGTATAGCCTTTTTATTGCTTTTACAATGGGTATCAACACTCATTATCAACGCCCTTGGCGTACCCTTTCCGCCAGCGCTTTTAGGAATGCTCATCCTCACTGCCCTTTTATGCGGCAAGGTTATTCCTGCAAGCTCCATTGAGGGCATCTGCAATATCTTGATTTCCAAAATGGGCATGCTCTTTTTGCCTGCAGGCGTCAGCGTCATTTTGTATGTTGATGTCATCAAGGCCGAGCTGGTACCGATCACCGTAACCATCGTCGTATGCAGCATTGTAGTTTTGGCTGTTACGGCCTTCTTTCTTGAAGCAATGCTCAAGGGAAAGGAGAATGCCTGATGCTGTTTCCGGACGCGCTTTTAAATTCGCCGCTGTTTGGCATTGGCCTGACAGTAATTTTATATGCAGTGAGCGAAATCATCGTTGACCGCCTCAACCTCAACATTATTCCACCCTTCGTTATTGCCTGCCCCTTGGTTATTGCTACCATCGTGCTGGCACCCAACGTAGAGTACAAGCACTATGCAGCAGGTGCCGATTTTATTAACTTCCTTTTAGGGCCTGCAACCATCGCCCTGGCACTGCCACTGTACAAAAACCGTGAAATCATCATGGCCAAGGCAGTTCCCATCGCTGGTGGTGTAACCCTGGCTACGCTTTCGGCCATCACCGTGGTTTACTTTTGCGCCAAGGGTCTGGGTGCTAGCGAGCAGGTGCTGCTTTCGCTCATCCCCAAGTCCATCACCACGCCTATTGCTATTGATGTCTCCAAAACCATCGGCGGCATACCGGCACTGACCACAGCAGCCGTTATTTTTACGGGTATGCTGGGTGCAACCTTTAACCACAAGCTGCTGCACCTTTTTGGCATCAAAAACGACCTGGCAGCAGGCCTTGCTATCGGTGCCTCCAGTCACGGCCTTGGCACCAGCGTCTGCGCCAGCGTCAGCCCCATTCAGCTTGCTATCGGCGGTGTAGCCATCGCGCTCACAGGCATCAGCACATCAATATTAGCACCCATTTTATTGCCGCTGTTGCAAAGCATTTGGTGATTACTATTCGTTGGATATTAATACAAATTTAGATGCTAACTACATAATGCGATTATTTTATAAAAGGGCATGACCGGTTAAGGTCATGCCCTTTACTACTTCAGTACTGCTAAAAAGCATACTTTTGCTCATGATGCTTACCAAAGAAGCCCCCAAGCTCTACAAATGTGGTATCGAGCCTCTAATCTCAGAAAACAATACTACAGCCTTATCCGCAGGATATACAGTGCATGCCAGCATTCGCAAATCCTCTATACGCCAGCCTGCATCCTGCTTTGCCAGCTGTACCAGTGCCTCATCCATATTTTCTGCCAGCACAATAGCTATAGCATCCAAATAAAAACCGTTATTTACACAAGGCTCGTCAATCATACTATGACTATGAAAGGTTTTGTTATGACGCCATACGTAAATATTCATAGAAAAGCCTCCCTCCATCTCGATACTATATACTATCCATTTCGTTACAAACAGTAAATTTTCCTGCCTAAAAAGCCCGCCAGATATTCATCTGACGGGCTTTTGCTTGTTGTATATTTATTTACCAAAGATTTCGTTTACATAGTTAACTGCGCTTACAGCATTTGCTGCATAATGCTCTGCACCGATAGTGTCCGCATATTCCTGAGTCAATACAGCACCGCCGACTACAATCTGGCAGTCGCATTCCTTATGCAGAGCGTCAATGGTTTCCTCCATCGCGCCCACAGTGGTAGTCATCAAAGCGCTGAGGCCAACAACCTTGGCGTTGCTTTCCTTCGCAGCCTCGACCACGGTCTCTACAGGCACGTCCTTGCCCAAATCCAGCACACGGTAGCCGTAATTTTCCAGCAGCACCTTAACGATGTTCTTGCCAATATCATGTATATCACCATGCACAGTGGCAATAACTACGGTTTCACCCTGCGTTTCGCCCACGCCCACAGCCTCACGGATAACCTCAAAGGCAACCTTAGCGGCATCAGCGCTCATGAGCAGCTGCGGCAAAAACAGCGTTTTCTTTTCAAAGCCGTTGCCTACAAAATCCAGCGCCGGGATCATATGCTGGTTGATGATATCCAAAGGCTTATTGCCTGCTTCCAGCTCGGCAGCAGCTGCCTTGCGCGCAGGTCCCTGCAAACCCTTGACTATGGCATCATACAGGCCAATTTCGCTGACGGTGGTTGCAGTAGCCTTGGGGGCATCGGCATAATGCTGCACATATTCCTTGCAGCCCTCGTCGAAGCCTGCCAGCGCACGATAGCCATAAAAGGCATCCATCATCGGCTTGCTTTGCGGATTGATGATACCGCAGGACAGGCCTGCCGCCATCGCCATGCTAAAGAAGGTGCTGTTGACTGCATCGCGCCCGGGCAGGCCAAAGGAAATGTTGGACACACCCATTACAGTGTTAATCCCCCTAGCCTTCATAGCAGCGATAACCTCACAGGCAACCTTGGCGTTTTCGGCACCAGTAGAAATAGTCATAGCCAGCGGGTCGACTACGATATTGCGGCTTTCGATGCCATACTCAGCAGCGCGGGCGATAATTTTATCGGCAATAGCAATGCGTCCCGCAGCCGTTTGCGGAATCCCGTCATCATCCAGACACAGAGCTACACAGACTGCGCCATATTTTTTGGCCAGCGGCAGCACGTGCGCCAGGCTGTCCTCCTTGCCGTTGACAGAATTAAGCATAGGCTTGCCGTTATACAGGCGCAGCGCACGCTCCATGGCCTCATAATTAGACGTATCAACCTGCAGCGGCGTATCGGTAATGGCCTGCAGCGCAGGCACTGCCTTAGCCGCCATAGCAGGCTCATCAATACCAGGTGTGCCGACATTGACATCCAAAATGTGCGCGCCTGCGCTTATCTGCTCCAGGCCCAGGCGGCAGATGTAATCCAGGTCACCATTAACCAACGCTTCCTTCAGGCGCTTTTTGCCTGTGGGATTAATGCGCTCGCCAATAATTACAGGCCCCTCGCCGATATGCACTGCCCTGCCATAGGAGGAAACCGCTGTAAGCGCGCAGTCGCGGCGGCCGCCTGGCTGCATGCCCTTGCACTTAGCAATCATTTTTGCGATGTGCTCAGGCGTAGTGCCGCAGCAGCCGCCCACAATGCTCGCTCCCTCGCCTGCCAGCTTGTACATCAGCTCAGCATATTCGTCCGGGCCAACGTCAAAGCAGGTTTTGCCGTCACGCTGCACAGGCAGGCCGGCGTTAGGGTTGATGATAACAGGCAGACTAACAGAGCGCAGCATCTGCGGCAGCAAACGTCCCACCTGCACGGGACCTAGGCCGCAGTTAAAGCCGATGGCATCAACGCCCAGGCCCTCGCACATCAGTGCTGCAGCCTCCACCGTCGCACCAGTCAACAGCTTGCCGTCCTCGTCAAAGGTCATCGTTACGCAAATGGGCAGGTCACAGTTTTCCTTGGCCGCCAAAACTGCTGCCTTAATCTCATAGGTGTCGCTCATGGTTTCAATCAAAATCAAATCGGCACCAGCAGCAGCACCATAGCGCACCATTTCGCCGTAGGCCTCCACTGCCTTTTCAAAGGGAAGGTCGCCATAGGGAGCCAAAAGCTTGCCCGTGGGGCCCAAATTGAGGGCGACAAACTTCTTTTCCCTGCCGCCGCTGGCCTTTTTAGCAATGGCCACAGCCGCTTCGATGGTTTCCTTGCAATCCAGGCCGCTGCCTGCCAGCTTCAGCGGATTGGCACCAAAGGTGTTGGATTTTACGATATTAGAGCCTACATCAAAATAGCTGCGGTGTACGGCTTCTACAATATCGGGGTGTGTAAAATTCCAGCTTTCGGGCAGCTCGCCAGGCTGCAGGCCTCGCGCCTGCAGCTGCGTGCCGGTTGCACCGTCAAAAAACAGCATTTCCTTACCAAGTAGTTCCTTAAAATTCATGGGTTTTGTGTTCTCCTCATTTGTTATAAATATATTATTATGTATTGTGCCTTATCCAGCGTCCCTATAAGGACAATGCAGCCTTCAACGGACGTCGTAGAAGGTATTAGATGCGAAGTAACCACGACGACGGCGTATTATTTATACTCCTAGGAGTGGTTACAAAGCAGATAATGCCTTATCCGACGTCCCTATAAGGGCAGTTGACGTTAGTACACGTCATACACTTATTCATCACGCAGGCCGCATCATGCGACAGGCCGATGACCGCCGTTACGGATTTAGACGGGGCCATCATCAATCCGTCAGTAAGAGTGAGGCCGATACGCTTGGCGCAGTCTAGCACGCCAAACAGCAGCCGCTGCTCCTCTAGCGGCCAGTCGCCATAGCCAGGCGAAAAGCGCGGACGCTGCAGCAAAGCGCCTGTGTCCAGGCCAGACTGCACCTCGTCACAATAGGCTTCGATGAGTGCAGCCGCTACAGCCTGCGCTGCTGCGCCCTCGGCCACGCTGCCAAGCGTCAGGCGGCGGATAGCAGCATCCACCCTGCTGCCAAGGGTTGCCCCCAAAAGCAGAACCTCCTCGCAGCCCGCAAGGTGACGTGCCAGAGCACGCGAATTGAAGCGCACGCCGCAGCCAAGGGTTACACCCTGCGCGTCCACGCTCACGCTTTGCCTTTGCAGAACGTAGCGCGCCTGCACCTCATTGCGCAGCTTTAGGTATACTGTATCCACCAAAATTTGCGCAGCCTTATCTCCAGGCGCAGCACGCAAATAGCGTAGCGCCTCTTTTTGCTTAAATTCCATATTTATCGCTCCCCTGCAGCAACCGCTGTAGCCTGGGAGAAGGCAGCAGCACTTACTGCCGCTGCCCTGCCGCAAGCCTTATCTATCGACGATTTCCGAAAGGCTTTCCATAATGCCGCCAATGATTTCCGGCTTGTTCATGGTATAAATATGCACGTTGTCAAAGCCGTTAGCAATCAGGTCGATAATCTGGCCTGTAGCATAGGCAATGCCTGCCTGCTTCAAGGCCTCCGGCTTATCCGCAAATTTTTCCACCATAGCGCGGAACTGCGGCGGCAGCTTGGTGCCGCTCAGCTGGCAGATGCGGTTAATCTGCTTGGCGTTGGTCACAGGCATGATGCCAGGCACAACGGGAATGTTGATGCCTGCACGCAGAAGGCGGAACATATAGCTATACAAAATGGTGTTATCAAAAAACATCTGCGTCACCAAAAAGTCTACGCCTGCATCTACCTTGTATTTAGTGTTTTCAATGTCCTGCTCCAGCGAGCCAGATTCAGGATGGCCTTCAGGATAGGCAGCACCGCCCACGCAAAAATCTCCCTGCTTTTTGATAAAGCTCATCAAATCGCTGGCATGCTTAAAGCGTCCTGTGTAAGCACCCTCCAGGTCTGCAGGCACGTCGCCGCGCAGCGCCAAAATGTTGTTGACGCCAAATTCCTGCAGCTGGCCCAGCACGCCGCAAATCTTCTCCTCATCTGCCTTCATACAGGTCAGGTGAGCCAGCGCTGGCAGGCCGTTTGCCTGCACCTCCTTGGCCAGGGCTGCCGAATAGCCGACGGTGCTGCCGCCTGCACCATAGGTAACGCTCATATAGGACGGACGTACTGCCGCAATTTTTTTAGCAATCTCCAGGCTGTTTTGTAATTCTGCACCCTGCTTGGGCGGAAACAGCTCGCAGGAAATGTGCACCTTGCCATTTTTTAAGATATCAATAATTTTTTCAGACATAATTATCTCCCCATTTTTACGCATTTGTAAGCTATTTTAACAGTTAAGCGCATTTTTGGCAAACTAAAAGCAATTTATATCAGCATTTTACCACAAAACCTAGTAAATTGCTAAATTTGTTACAGATGAAAAATCCCACAGCCAATAACAGCTGTGGGAGTGTGTTTTTAGTGGCGGAGACGGTGGGATTCGAACCCACGTGCCGCGCAAAACGGCAAACTGATTTCGAGTCAGCCGCGTTATGACCACTTCGCTACGTCTCCAATATTTTATGCCAATACCTACGCATCAGCCTAACATTAACATTATATAGGAAAACAGCGGCGTTGGCAATAGCAATTACAACAATTCCTGTTTTTTGCGCGCCTTGTTTTCCTCACGGCGGCGCTTGAAGAAGGCCTTCATCACAGCAGCGCAGTCCTCCTCGCACACGCCGCTCACGACCTCGGCGCAATGGTTAAGGTTGGGGTTGGTGATGATATTGAAGATGGATTCCGCACCGCCAGCCTTGCTGTCGGGGCAGCCATAAACAACCCTGTCCACCCTGCTGTTGACAATAGCACCGCTGCACATGGGGCAAGGCTCTACTGTTACGTACAAAGCGCAGCCGCTAAGCCGCCAACGCTTCAGCCTGGTGCAGGCCTCGCGAATGACGATGATTTCGGCGTGGGCCGTGGCGTCGTTCCAGATTTCACGCATGTTGTGGGCGGCGGCGACAACCTCGCCGCTTGCTAAATCCACCAGCACTGCGCCTATAGGGATTTCCCCCAGCTCTGCTGCCCTGCGCGCCTCTGCCAGCGCCAGCTGCATATATTTTTTATCGTCTAGCATACGTCCTCCGCTGCCTCCATCAGCTGCTCCCATTTTTCCATCAGCTCTGCAATTTTGGCTTCATAGGCATCATGCTCTGCCGCCATTGCCGCGCTGTGCTGTGGGTCTGCGTGGTTAGCGGGGTCAGCCATCTGCTTTTCCAAAAGGCCCATCATGGCCTCCTGCTCACGGATGGACAGCTCCACCTTAGGCAGCAGCCTTTGCGCTTCCTCCGGACTGTAGCGCCGCTTTTTGGCCTCCTGTGGTTTTGCCTCCTTAGCAATTACTGCCTGTGCCTGCCTTTTGGCCTGCGCCTGTGCATAGGCAGCCTGCTTTTCGGCCTCGGCCTGAGCCTCGGTCCGTGCTTGTGCCAGCTTCTGCTTTTCCTCTAGGTAAAAGGCGTAATCACCCTTGTAGTCCTTCAGCTCACCATCTTCGATTTCCCAGATGCGGTCGGCCACCTCGCCCACAAAGTAACGGTCATGGCTGACAACCAGCACCGTGCCATCAAAGGCTTCCAAAGCAGCCTCCACCGTTTCGCGCGCCATAATATCCAAATGGTTGGTCGGTTCGTCCAGCACCAGGCAGTTGGCACCATCCAGCACCAGCTTAAGCAAGACCAGGCGCGCCTTCTGGCCGCCGCTCAGCTCGCCAATCTTTTTAAAGACATCGTCGCCATGAAACAGCATGCCGCCAAGCATACTGCGCGTATGCTCCTCCGTAAAGCCATATTCAATGACAAAGTTTTCCAGCAGCGTCTGCTCCGGCTTTAAGCGCTCGTAGCTTTGCGAAAAATAGCCAATCTGCACCCTGTTGCCGATTTTAGCCTTACCCTTGAGCGGTGCGGCCTCGCCTAAAATTGTTTTGAGCAGCGTCGTCTTGCCTGTACCGTTAGCACCCAAAAGCGCTGCCTTCTCGCCGCGGCGCAGCGTCAGGTTGATGCCGCTTGCCAGCACCTTGTCTCCATAGCCTATGGTAAGGTCTTCTATAATCAGCACGCGTTCGGCACATTCGGCCGCAGGCGGCAGGCGTAGCGAAAATTCTTCGTTATGCACAGGCGCGTCCAGGCGCTCCAGGCGGTCAAGCTGCGACTGGCGGCCACGCGCCATCTTGCTTTTGATGCCAGCCTTAAAGCGGCGGATATAGGCCTCGGTACGGGCGATGTAATCCTGCTGCGCGTTATAGGCAGCCTCCAGCGTCGCGCTCAAAATGGCCTTCTGCTCCAGGTAGCGGCTGTAGTTGCCCTTAAAGGACTGCAGCCTGCCGCCCTCCATTTCCAATATGCGCACTGCCACATTATCCAAAAAGGCACGGTCATGGCTGACAACCAAAAGGCCGCCCTTAAACTCACGCAAATAGGCCTCCAGCCACTGCGTCATCACAATATCCAAATGGTTCGTCGGCTCGTCCAGAATCATAAAGTCGGGGTTACGCACCAGCGCTGCTGCCAGCATCAGGCGCGTCTTCTGGCCACCGCTCAGCGTAGCGGCATCCTGTCCCCACCAGTCCTCGGTATATCCCAGGCCGATGAGCACACGCTTGATGCGGTTTTCATAATTATAACCGTCAATAAATTCGTAACGCTTGAGCACGCGGCCATATTCTGCTAAGCACTCATCCAGGTCAGTGCCTGTGAGCCTGCCGCTCGCCTGCTCCAACTGCGCCAGCTTTTGCCGCAGGCTGGTAATTTCCGGGCAGGCGGCAAGCATAAACTGCCAAATCGTGCCGCAAATATCCGTAAAGCCTTGCTGCACATAGCCCACACTGATACCAGGCTCAAATTTTATCGCACCGCTGTCAACCCATTCGGGCTGCAGCAGGCAGCGCAAAAGCGTAGTTTTGCCGCTGCCGTTGACGCCAACCAGGCCAACGTGCTCACCCTGCTCCACCATAAAGCTAACGTCCTTAAAAATTTCGTGAATGCCAAAGGCCTTGGCAATTTTATCTACTACTAACTGCATCATGCACTCCTATTACTTGTTTTCAAAAATATATTATAGACAAAAACAGCCGCTGTGTCCACTACGAACCCAGCAGCTGTGCGTTTTAGGATTTATGAGCCATGACTAGTGCTGCCTTAGCGTGACGCAACATCAGCCTGTGCTTGCGCCAACGATAGCAAAGCATTGGCACAACCAGCATCGGCACCCCCGCATACAGCGTCTGCCGTAAATCGGGAGTAAAGGCAATCACGGCCAGGCAAAACACCTGCGACCAAATGCCAAAATTAGTAATATAGGGGAACAGCGGCGTTTTGTATTTCAGCTCGCTCTCACGGCCTTCGGCAATCACCCTGCGGCGGAAGTTATACTGGCTCCAGCAGATGGAAATCCAGGCCATAGCGCCAGTAAAGCCGCTGACTGCCAAAAGATAGGTATACATGGTAGAATCGGGGTTGAGCGTATAGAAAACGATAACGGCCCAGCAGGCGCAGACAGAGGCGATAATGGAGTTTTGCGGCATGCCGTTTTTGTTCAGCTTGCCCAAAAAAGCAGGGGCCATATCCATGCAGGCCAAGGCATGCAGCGCACGGGCACCGCCGTACAGGCCGCTGTTGGCACACGAAAGGCCTGCGACCAAAACAACGAAGGCGATTGCCGAGGCCATGCCCTCAAAGCCATATTCTGCAAGCGCTGCTGCAAAAACGCTTTCCTCCAAATTTGCCTTATCCCAAGGCATGATAGAAAGCAAAAGCGTGATAGGGATAATATACAAGGCGATAACACGCCAGGATACGTTGCGCACTGCAATAGGAATGCTCTTGGCAGGGTTTTTGCACTCACCAGCAGCCAGGCCGATGATTTCCGTTCCCTGGAAGTTGACCAAAATGATGACCATCGTCAGGATGATAGGCCAATAGCCCATGGGAGCAAAGCCTCCATGCGACAAAAGCACACTGGCGCCAAGGTAGCCCTGGCCGCCAACAAGTCCCAAAACAATCAAACCGGCAACGCCGCAGAAGGCTATCAGGGCTGTGATTTTGATGATAGAAAGCCAAAATTCGCTTTCACCAAAATTATTCACATGAAAAAGATTGATGACCGTCACCAGCAGGCCAAAAAGTATCGCCCACCACATCTGGCTCACCGCAGGCACAAAGTTATTCATAATGATACCTGCTGCAATCATCTCCGAGGGAACGTAGGCCATCCAGTTGAGCCAATAGGCCCAGCCCACGCCACAAGCCCAGGTTGAAGAAATATTCTCTTTAGCGTAGGTAACAAAGGAACCAGAAATCGGTTTGGCAACAGCCAGCTCGGCCAGGCACATCATAACGGCCAGCACAATAGCGCCGCCCAAAAGATACGCCCAGATAATAGCAGGCCCGGCCTGTTCAATTGCATAACCTGCGCCCAAAAAATAACAGCTGCCGATGATACCGCCGATGGAAATCATCTGCAAATGTCTGTTCTTCAAGCTTCTATTCATTGTCGGTTCGTTCATGGCCTTAATAACACAACCTTTCTCCCTAAATTCTCCCTAGCCTAAAGGCCGCAAATTTATTCATGAGAAGATTTTACTACAAAATTCCGTGATTGGCTAGTAAAAAATGCACTAAAAGCTGTGATTTTAGAAAAAAATTTAATTTTGCTCTGTTTTCCGTCATTTTGCACCATTTTTATATATAGTTGCATGGTTTTTCTTGCGCTTATACAGGCAAAAATATAGCGCCCCTGCCGCCAAAAGGTGCAGCCAAGGCGCTATATATAGCATAATTATAAATGGTTAAACAGGCTCCAAAAATGCATGCAGGCAAAGCCCAGACCGCTCACTAGCAGCATGCACAGCACTGAAAGCTTGACGCCGTTTTTGAGCAGATCATCGGGGTTCAGGCCGTAGGTTACGCCCACAGCACGTGTGCTCACAGGCAGGATGAAGGCGCAGTTAACAGCCACGATGGATGTCAGGATGTAGGGAATGGGGTTCAGCCCCAGCTGCTGCGAAATACTTTGCACTACAGGTATAGAGATAGAGGCAGCGGCCGTGTTGCTGCTGATTTCCGTCAGGAAGGTGGCAAACAGCGTCAGGCTAAGCATCGTTTCCCAGCCGCCAGCTAGCGGCAGCAGGGTGATAACCTTGGCGATTTGCGTTGCTGCGCCTGTTTTGGTAATCAGCTGGCCTAGGGCCAAACCGCCTGCGAAGAGAAAAATCATACCCCACATAATGCCCTTTTCGGCCTCACGCCAGGTCAAAAGCAGTGCACCTGTTTCGTTGCGGAGCATAAAGGTGAGCATGCCAAAGGTAAAGAAGACGTAAGCAGGCTTCATCAGCGGCAGATACTCCACGTACAGCGGACGCACGAAGGCCAGCACCGTTGCCAGCACAAAAAGCCACAACCCCAGCTTTTCCCCGCGCTTCATCGGCCCCAGCTTGGCGTAGGCGGCGCGGAAGTATTCCTTGCCGCCTGCCAGCCTTTTGACAGGCAGCGGCAGATGCAGTAAAAAGGCCAGAATGAGCAGCATAATAATAACCAGCAGCGGTAAAAAGCGGATGACCCAGTCAATATACATAAATTCGTGTCCTGTGAGCTTTTCCAGATAGCTGATAGCGACAAGGTTAGAGCTGCTGCCTAAGGGCGAGCCAAAGCCGCCAAAGCCTGCACCCCACACAATGGCCAGCAAAATTGGGGTCGCTACAGGATTATCTGTTATCTGTGCCTGGCCCAAAAAGCGCAGCATGCTCACGGCCACAGGCAGCAAAATCATCACCACCACTACATTGGGCAAAAAAATAGACAGCACCGTGGAGGCCACCAGCCACACGCAAATCTGCTCGCGCATGCCCGTCCCCAGGCCGCACAGGCTTTTGATCGCCAGGCGCTTATCCAGGTGCGTTTTTTCCCACACCAGGCTGATAAGGTCGCTGCCCACGAGCAGCACTACGATTTCCGAAAAATATTTGCTGATAATTCCGTCCATTGGCACCATGTCAAAGACCGCATTCAGTGGAATCGGCAAAAGCGACGTTACGGCGATATTCACTGGCCGCAGCACCCACCACAGGCCCATCCAGAAGATAGTGGCTATGGCGGCGGCCTGCTTAAAGTCAATCACAGGTGCAAGCAGTCCCAGCACCGCCAAAAACAGCAGCGGCCCGCTTATCACATTTAAAGAACGATGTTTGGTCATAATACAACTTCCTCTCCCTAGGTCTCAATTTTACTTTACTTAATTATACTCGCGCCCTATAATTAAGTAAAAGACTTTATTTTGATTTATATTATCATTTTTTACTATAATTTTTAGGGAGAAACAGCTATGGATTTTGCTTTTTACCGCAACTTTATCACCGTTGCCGAAACAGGCAACCTCAGCGCCGCCGCCAAGCGCTTGGGCATTGTCCAGCCTGCGCTCAGTGCGCAGATCAAAAGCATCGAAAAGCTCTACGGCGTGCAGCTGTTTAAGATGCAGCGCGGCAAGCGCCACATCGAGCTGACGGAGGCAGGCGAGGCCTTTTTGCGCCAGGCACGCCAGCTTTGCAGCACCGAAGACAACATCAGCCTCAGCATGCAGGCCTTCAGCGCCCGTGCCAGCGGCACACTGCGGTTTGCTGTCTCCCACGTGCGCACCGATTATTTTTTGCGCCGCTACCTGCTGCCCTTTGCCCAAAGCCAGCCAGCTGTCAGCTATCAATTTTATGACGCAACGGTAGAGCAGCAGCAGCAGCAGCTAGAAAGCGGCCTGATAGACTTCGCCTTTGCCAACGCCCCTCTGCCTGCGGCGCACAGCTTTGCCACCATCAAGGTGCGGCGCGAATACTTTTACGCCTACTACAAGGCAGATACCCCCACGCCCTGGCCTGCCTCCTGCAGCACCCCCACCCTGGCGCATTTGGATAAGGCAGCAATTGCCTGCAGCTACGGCAGCTACGACCTGCTGCGTACAGCCTGCCACAAATACGGCAGCCGTCCGCACATCGTTTTCATCGCTACTACTGTTGAAAGCGCCGTTACCTTCGCTGGCAGCGGCCTGGGCATCGCCATCGTCCCTGCCCTGCCCGAGGATGCCATTCCCAGCGGCATGCAGCGACTGCCGCTGGCTGCGCCACAGCTTTGCTTTGAGCAAATGCTGTATTGGAGCAGGGAACGCAGGCTGACACCGGCAGCGGAGCTGTTTTTGGAATTTTTTAAGGGCAAGGCAGCCGCAGGCCTTGAACAATAGCATAACAAGCAAAAAAACACCTGCGTCCGTCAAAACGCAGGTGTTTATTGTATTGTTTTTCAGCTTTATTGCTTTTCAGCTTCAGCAGATTGCTCGGCAGCTTCCGTAGTGCCTTCCTCAGCCTTCGCCTCGGGGGCAACTTCAGCAGCGTCTTCAGCCACAACGGACTGCGCTACGAGCGCACGCTTTTCTTCGGCAGAAAGGATGTGGCCATATTTGACCAGCTGGTTGATTTCTTCCTCCTCCAGCGTTTCCTTTTCCATCAAAGCCTTGGCGATAACATGCAGCTTGTCGATATTGTCCGAAAGCAGCTTTTCGGTGGCAGCGTAGGCTGTCTCCATAAAGGTACGCACTTCCTTATCAATTTCAGCTGCAACCTCTTCGCTGTAATCCTTGTCGCGGGCAATGTCACGTCCCAGGAATACCTGGTCCTGACGATGGCCAAAGGTTACAGGGCCGATGTTTTCGCTCATGCCATATTCGCAAATCATCTGACGGGCAAGCTGAGTTGCACGCTGCAAATCATTGCTGGCACCACTGGAGATTTCCTTGAGCACCAGGGCCTCGGCCACACGGCCGCCCAAAAGCACCTTCAGCTCATCCAGCATTTCGCTACGGGTTGCGTAATATTTATCCTCCTTGGGCAGGCTCAGGGTATAACCACCAGCACGGCCGCGGGGAATAATAGTAACCTTGTGCACAGGGTCGGTGTTTTCCAAAAGCATGCCAACGATAGTATGTCCGCCCTCGTGGTAAGCAGTGAGGCGCTTTTCCTTGTCGCTGATAACGCGGCTCTTGCGCTCCGGTCCCATAATAACACGCTCGGCAGCTTCTTCCATCTCAGGCATGCTGATAACCTTTTTATCCTTGCGTGCGGTGAGCAGGGCTGCCTCGTTTACCAGGTTGGACAAATCGGCACCAGTAAAGCCAGGGGTGCGCTGTGCGATAACATCAAGGTTAACATCGTCGCCTACAGGCTTGCCCTTAACGTGTACCTTCAAAATTTCGGTACGGCCCTTGATATCCGGACGGTCAACCACAATCTGGCGGTCAAAGCGGCCGGGACGCAGCAGGGCAGGATCCAGGATATCAGGACGGTTGGTAGCGGCAATCATGATAATGCCTTCGTTAGCACTAAAGCCGTCCATCTCCACCAGTAATTGGTTCAAGGTCTGCTCTCTTTCATCGTGGCCGCCGCCAAGCCCGGCACCACGCTGACGGCCCACAGCATCAATCTCATCGATAAAGACGATGCAGGGAGCACTCTTTTTGGCCTGGTCAAACAAATCACGTACACGGGATGCGCCTACGCCAACAAACATCTCCACAAAATCAGAGCCCGAAATGCTGAAGAAGGGCACGCCTGCCTCACCGGCAACAGCCTTGGCCAGCAGGGTTTTGCCTGTACCCGGAGGGCCGTAGAGCAATACGCCCTTGGGAATCTTGGCACCCAGGTCATTATACTTTTGCGGATGCTTTAAAAATTCTACAACCTCTTCCAGCTCCTGCTTGGCCTCTTCAGCACCAGCAACGTCCTTAAAGGTTATTTTCAGCTTATCCTCGTCGTAGCGGCGGGCACGGCTCTTGCCAAAGCTCATCACCTTGCCACCTCCGGCACCACCCTGGTTCATCAGCATAAACCACAGGCCCACGATAATCAGCATCGGCAAAATAGAGCTTAAAATGCTCATCCACCATGGCGGCTGCGGTGGCAGCTCTGCCTTAATATCTACGTTTTTAGCTTCCAGCTTTTCTACCAGCTTACCGTCATTAGGCGCAACCGTAGAAAAATCCTTACCATCCTTTAATTTACCGCTGATAACATTATCAACAATAGTTACCTGCTTGATCTCGTCCTGCTGCACATGCTGCATAAAGCTGGTATAGCTTATATCTGCAGGCTTAGCATTTTTTTCGCCATAAAAATCAAACAAACCGATAATTACCATGATAATCAGCAGATAAAAAAGCACGTTCTTAAAAAATTTATTCAAGCACGTAGCCTCCTTCCACTTTGCTCATAATAAATTATTATATTATAGATGGGAAAAACTAGCAACTGTTTTATGAAATTCACAATTTAAGCTTGCTAAAATTTATTTGCGTGCATATACCGAAGGCTTCAGCACGCCGATAAACGGCAGGTTGCGGTAATCGCCTGCGTAATCTAAGCCATAGCCTACGACAAATTCATCAGGAATCTTAAAGCCTACGTAATCAGCCTCCAAGCCGTTGATGCGACGCTCAGCCTTGTCACACAGGGCAGCAGTTTTGAGTGTTGCCGGCTTATAGTGACGCAGCATATCGCTGATAGCGGCAAAGGTGACACCGCTGTCAATAATATCATCAATAACCAGCACGTCCTTACCCTGGATGTCTTCGCTGATATCCAGCTTTACCTTGACATTGCCTGTAGTGCTGGTACCGTTGCCATAAGACGATGCAACCATAAAGTCCACACGCAGCGGCAAATCAATCGCACGGGTCAAATCGGTGGCAAACCAGGCTGCACCCTTGAGCAGGATGATTACTACTAAATCCTTGCCCACGTAATCGGCAGCAATTTCCTTGCCTAATTCCTGTACGCGCTCGTCAATTTGTTCCTTTGTCAGCAATACAGCTTTAATATCATCATGCATTTTTTGTTCTCCTTTGAGATTTTATTATTGTGATTTGGTAAATATAAGCAATTTATTATTTAGGCAGGCAGTTATTCCCTGCGGCAGCTGTACGCATTTGCCGCCCGTCCGCCTTGCACACAAGGCCACCAGCGCCTGCGTCCGCTCGTAGGACAGCTCTGCACCGCCAAGCGCAAAATACGCGCGTCGCAGCACACGCCCCTGCAAGGCAGGCGCAAGCTGTAAAAATGCAGCCGCATCCAGCGTGACGCTGCCAGCCCGCTCCCTGGCCAGCTGCTTGTAGCTTTGCGCTGCCAGCTGCTCCAGACAGTCCGCATCCTGCGCCAAAAGGCTTGCCGTCCGCGCCAGGGCAGGCACAACAGCGCCATTAAAATTTCGCTCCAAATAGGGCAAAAGCTTCAGCCGCACGCGGTTGCGCGTATAGACAGTGTCAGCATTGGTGCTGTCGTAGGCGCAGGCAATACCGCAAAGCGTGCAATATTCTTCTAACAGGCTTTTAGGCAGCGACAAAAGCGGCCGGATAAGGTCACCCGAACGCACGCGCATACCGCTGAGGCCGTCTATACCTGCACCACGCAACAGCTTGAGCAGCACCGTTTCGGCCTGGTCATCCAGATGGTGAGCAGTTACAATGGCATCAGCGCCCAGCTGCGCCCGATAGCGGCGCAGCACCGCATAACGCAGGCGGCGGGCAGCATCCTCGGTAGACAGATGCTGCTTTCTGGCCATGTCAGCGGCCTGCACATGCTCGGCATAAAACGGCAAATTATACTGCCTGCAAAAATCCTGCACCAGCTGCTGGTCACGCAGCGCTTCCTCGCCACGCAGGCCATGCTCAACATGGCACACGCTATAGCGTCCCCAGCCAGCGGCCGCAAGCACGCTGCACGCATGTGCCAGCGCCAACGAATCAGTACCGCCGCTCACTGCTAAAAGGTAGTGCCCATTACTCTGCAGCTGCTTTTTTATTTCCCGCTGCAGCCTAAAGACTGCCTGCGGAACCTGCTTCATAATCCGCCTCTCCTTCTGCTACGAAAAGAAAAGGCACTCATAGGAGTGCCCTTTCATCATACTACAGCTGCCTTATCTTTCACGTCTGGCACCACGGCCACCGCGTTTGGATTCAGTATTGCGCTTCAAATCCAGCATACGGTCATCGCTGTCCTTCAAAAATTTGGATAATTTATCCTCAAACGTAACAGGTCCTATAGGTCTTGCTGCCTGAGTACGTGCGCCACCTGCGCGGCGGTCACGGTTATCACCCTGGGGACGCGGACCATTATTCATGCGACGCTCGCGATTCTCGCCCTGCGGACGCTGCGGACGCATTTGCTGCTGTGCTGCCGGCGGCGGAGTCAGCTGTTTGATAGACAGGCCGATTTTGCCTCGCTCATCAACAGTAAGCACCTTTACCTTAACCTTGTCATGCTCCTTCAAAAAGTCATGCACATCTTTTACATAAACGTTTGAAACCTCTGAAATGTGAATCAGGCCAACCTTGCCCTCCGGCAATTGGACAAAAGCGCCAAAATTTGTTATACCTGTAACTTCACCCTCTACAATTGCACCTACTTCAAGTGACATCGAGAAAAAAATCCCCCTTAAACTTTCTTGATACTCTTGTATTATACTCTTAAAAATTTCACGGTGTCAATAAAAAAAGCAGAACAAAATTACATGTTTTTGTTCTGCTTACTTTTTCTCATCAACAATAAATAGCGGTACCTCGTTCTTGCCTACCATGTTGTAATCCTCGCGGGCCAGCTTTTCGATGTAGCGCGGATCATCAAGACGCTTGCGCTCTGCCTCAAGCTCGGCCTTCTGCTGCTTAAGCAATGCGATCCGTTGCTCGGTGGCAGCCTGTTCCTCTTTGATCAGGTAAATAGAATACTCCTGCTTACCAATAATGCACAGGCAGGTAGCAATCAAAACCAACATAAAAAGCTTAAAGCCATTGGCCTTATGTCTTACGTGTCGCCTTATCACGCTGCACCTCCATTAAGCATCACTATATCTGAACAAAAAGCCCGACTACAAAAGCCGGGCTCAGCAATAACGCAGCTTATTTTGCGTTTACAATGTCCTTGAAAGCCTTGCCAGCCTTAAAAGCAGGAACGGTTGCTGCAGGAATAACTACCTTCTCACCATTTTGCGGGTTCTTGCCCTCACGCTCTTTGCGGGTACGTGCTTCGAAAGTACCAAAGCCTACTACTTGTACCTTATCACCCTTTGCAACTACCTCTTTTACGGTCTCCAGGGTAGCGGTAATAGTTTTTTCAACATCTTTTTTGGTTAAGCCAGCTTTTTCTGCAACAGCGGCGATTAACTCAGTCTTGTTCATTAAAAATTCCTCCTTCTTATGACTTTAGCTTTAATACAAATGCTTGCAGAGCACGTAACTGCGTAACGTAACTCAAATTTGATTAGCAATAGTATTCTACACTGTTAAGCTTTTTCCTGCAAGCCTTTTCCGAAAATATTTAGAAAACACGCCTAAATTGGTATTATTTCACTAAATTTATTGGTAAAGCAAGTTCAATGTGACTGTTTCCTTTCCATTTTCTTGGCAGCATTCCAAAATTCATCCAATTCATCCAAGCTGAAGTCCTGCCAATTTTTCCCAGACTCCGCTACCTGCTGCTCTACATAGGCAAAGCGGCTCGCAAAGCGGTTATTAGTGCCATTTAAAGCAACCTCCGGCTCAATCTTATAGAAGCGTGCGTAATTAACGAGTGCAAAAATAACGTCACCCAGCTCGCCCTCAGCAGCAGCCTTGTCACCGCTAGCCAAGGCATCCTGCAGCTCGCCCAGCTCTTCCTCCACCTTGGCCCACACGTCCTTGACGTCGCTCCAGTCAAAGCCTACCTTAGAAGCCTTGCTTTGCAGCTTATAGGCGCGCATGAGCGCCGGCAGTCCCTGCGCCACACCGTCCAGAGCATGCTTGCGCTCCTGCTTTTCCTGCTTTTTGATGGCCTCCCAGTTTACCAGCACCTCATCGCTGCCGCTCACCTGGGTATCGCCAAACACATGCGGATGGCGGCGGATCAGCTTGTCTACAACGTCGTCAATCACGTCCTGCAAATCAAAGCTGCCTGCCTCCTGCGCCATGCGTGCATGAAAGACAATCTGCATCAGCACATCGCCCAGCTCCTCGCGCATGCCCTTAACATCGCCCAGATCCACAGCCTCAAGATATTCATATACCTCTTCAATCATATTGCTGCGGATAGAGGCGTGGGTCTGCTCCCTGTCCCAGGGACAGCCGCCAGGCTCGCGCAGGGTGCGCATAACATCAACCAACGGCTGGATATCCACATCATCAAAGCCTGCCTCAGGCAAAAAGTCCTCAGCACAGGCCTCGTCGTCGTCATAGTCCTCGCCAAAGGTGATAAGGCCGCTAGCTTCATCATCATCGTCGTCCTCGCCAAAGGCAACAAGGCCGCTGTCAGCAGCAATATTTGCCCTGGGAGGAATGTAGGCGCTTGTGAGGTGGTCGATATTGGCCTGCCTGTCCAGCTCATACAGCTTGATGGGTCTGCATTCCTCGTCTGGCAGGCCCAGGTTGCGTAAAAAGTAAATTTCGTATTCGTCATCCAGCGCCTCCATCAGCACCAGCTTCAAATCGCTTGCTACCATCTGACTGTAAACCTGGGTAATCATCAGCGGATGATCTCCTGCGCTGGCGGCAGCGTCAAAATCCTGCGCATCTATAATCTGCAGACCAGCAATAGGGTCAATGCCAAGCTCCACATAGGCCAGGTCCAAAAAGCTCATCGACGGCTTAATGACAAGCTTTACCCCCTGCTGCTTGGCCGCATCGCGCAGCAGCACCACGGTTTTTTCGGCCACCAGCGGGCTGCCGGGCACAGCGTAAACAACATCGCCGCCAGCCGCAGCGGCCAGCACGCGGCTGACTATAGCGCCATAAACTGCTTCAAAGGATTCCAAGGCTTCGTACAAATCATCGCAGGAGGTAAACTTTACCGCCTGCCTTTGCAGCTCTGCCACCGTCGGATGTACGGCAGTGCGCAAAATCACCTGCGCATCGCCCTTTAGTAGTCCCATTGTTTCCAGCGAAAGGTTGCCCACGGCACCAGGCCCCAGGCCTACAATTGTTATCGTTCCCATGTTACGCCTTCTTTCTATTTTTATCTAACGAATTTTTTGATCAAGGGCAGCTGCCTAAGCTCCTGCCTATTGAGCAGTCCCAAAAGCGGCAAAAGCACCGCATAGATACCAGCTGCGCCAATAAGCGCTATAACAGCGGCCACGTTCTGCCCCCAGGAGAGCAGCAGGCTGTGTATTTCCCAGGCTGCCGCACCCATGATGGCCGCAGCAGCAAATATCTTTAGGGCATCTGCCCACATAAACCTAATGCTGAAGTAATGCAGGGCAGCAAGGTTCAGCAAGGCTGTCAGGGCAAAATTTATATTGGTCGCCCAAGCAGCACCAGCAATGCCATATTGCGCGTTGGTCAGGCAATATACGCTCACAACCTTGGCCGCGATGCCAATAAGCATATTCAGCATAGGCAGATTGGTGTGTCCCATTCCCTGCAGCATGCCTGTGGTCACCTGCTGCAGGCCCAAGAGCCAGATGGCAGGAGCGCTGTGCATAATGGCCGTCCCTGCCGCCTGCGTGCCATACAGTAATTGGCTGATGGGCACAGCCAGCACCGCCATACCCACGGAGGCAGGCACCGTCCACAGGCAGCACAGCTTCATGGCCGCCAGCGTTTTCATTTTCACCACCTGCTGCTGCCTGAGCGCCACTGCCTCCGAAACAGCAGGCACTAGGCTCGTTGCCAGCGACATCGTTGGTATGGTGGCCATCAATAGCAGCGGCTGCGCCATGCCTGCCAAGTAGCCAAACATCGCCGTCGCCTGCTCCACGCTCCAGCCAGCTTCTACCAAGCGGCGTGGCACCAAAAGCACGTCTATGCTGCTAGTTACAGGCACCAGCACGTTAGCACAGGATACAGGCAGCGCCAAAAGCACAAGCTGCTTGATCAGCGTGCCTGTCCGCAGCACGTGCTGCGCGTCACTTGCTTGCACAAGCGGCAAATGCCTTTTGCGGTAATAGCGGTAAAAAAAGCCTAGCACCACAAGGCCCGTCAGGCTGCCCGGCACAGCGCCAAAGGCTGCCCCTGCCGCCGCATATTCCAATCCCTGCGGCAAAAGCACGTAGGCCAAAACGACCATCGTCACAACACGCACCAGCTGCTCCACAATCTGCGATACAGCAGGCGGCGTCATTAGCTGATGTCCCTGAAAGTAACCGCGGAAGCTAGCCAGGATACTGGCAAAGAAAACCGCTGGCGTCAGCGCTATTAGCGCGTAGTACGCACGCGCATCGCGGATGATGCCTGCATCCACCAGCCAGCTTGCCGCCGCCGCCAAAAGCAGGGCCAGCACCAGGCCAACTGCCGCCATCAGCCGCAGCGACACGCGAAACACCTTATTGACGTTGGCATAATCCTTTTGGGCCAAAAAGCCTGCGACCGTAATTGAAATGGCAATGGGAATGCCAGCTGCCGACACCGCTAAAAGCAAAAGATATACAGGATAGGCCATCTGGTACAGGCCTATCCCCTCACCGCCCAGCAAGCGTGAAAGCAGGATGCGGTTCACCGATCCGATAACCTTTACCACGAGTCCTGCAAGCGTCAAAATCATTGCCCCACGTAAAAATTTATCACTGCTCATCGCTCCTGCCCTCACCTCCCTTGAGCTAAATTGCTTTGTTTATCTAAATATATGATTGCCCTCACTCCACAAAGGCGAACCGCTCCACGTCAAACATCCCCATATCAGTAATACGCAGGCGCGGAATAACAGGCAGCGCCATAAAGCTCAGGCTGATAAACGGATCAATGCCCTGCGGTACGCCCTGCGCATGCGCCTGGCGGGCAATATCGTCCAAGCTATAGGCCAGCTCTTCCTGCGGAGCGCTGCTCATGAGGCCGCAGATGTTGAGCGGCACAGTACCTACCACCTGCGTGCCGCGCACCAGCGTATAACCTCCCTGCACGCGCACCAGCTCCTTGGCCGCCACGTTCATCGCCGCAGGACTGGTGCCAATAACGATAAGGTTGTGCGAATCATGCGCCACCGTGGTCGCAGCAGCACCGTCGCGCAGACCGTAGCCACGCAAAAGGCCCAGGCCCACGTTGCCCGTGCCGTGATGACGCTCCAGCACTGCAATCATATGCAGCTCGCCACGCGCTAAAGCTTCGGGCACCTTGCTTCCCTCAATGCGTCCTTTTTCGGTAAAGATTTCACCAGGCAGCATTTCAATAACAGGATAAGCCCTTTCAGGATCAAAATGCTTCAAGCTGAAGGTTTCCTCACTAAACGGTGCAGGGCGCACGCTGCCACGGAGCACGTTGCCAGGGTCCACAGGCTGCACGCCTGCTGCCAGCCTGAGCGCGTCCTTGCCCTTGTGGTATACGGCCTGCGGCTTCAGGCTTTCTAAATCATCAAAAATAACCAGGTCGGCCTGCCAGCCAGGGGCCACAGCACCTACACGGTGCAACCCATAAATACGTGCCGCATTAAGGGTGGCCATACGCAGTGCCCGCACTGGCGGCATTCCCAGCTTTATAGCCATTTTCACACAATGGCGGATAGTGCCCTCGCGATGGATATCAGCCAAATGCTTGTCGTCTGTACAAAAGGCCATGTTGCTGACATCCACACCCTCAGCCAAAGCGCCCTTTAAAATTGCCGTGAGATTACGCGAAGCACTGCCCTCGCGCACCAGCACTGCCAAGCCACTACGCAGCTTTTCGAATGCCTCCTCCCAGCTAATGCTTTCGTGATCAGTATCAATACCGCTGGCCACATAGGCTGCAAGCTCCTTGCCACTGACGCAGGGAGCGTGGCCGTCAATAACACGTCCCGCCTTAATAAACAGCTCCAGCTTTTTGATCACTTCGCTATAACCATTAATAACGCCAGGCACGTTCATCATTTCGCCCATGCCCCATACACCTGGCAAATCCATCAGCTCAGCCATCTCGGCAGCGTCCATCACGCAGCCGCTATGCTCAAAGGGTGTCGCAGGCACGCAGCTAGGCAGCTCCACATAATAATTCAGCGGCATATGGCCGCCTGCGTCCAGCATGTAGTGAATACCGTCAGCGCCTGCCACATTGGCAATTTCGTGTGGGTCGGTGATCAGCGTTGTCACACCCCAGCGCAGCTCCTCGTTACAATAATGCTCAGGTGTTGCCATCGAGCTTTCTACGTGACAATGCGCATTAATCAGCCCCGGTGCAATATAGGCGCCATCTAAATCGATTACCTCGTAGGCCCTGTCATAGCTGCCAATACCAGCAATCACGCCGTCAGCAACAGCAACATCAGCCTTATAAACAGTTTCAGTCAGCACGTCAACAACCCTGCCGTTCTTAAAAAGAATATCAGCAGGGTCGTTGCCTAATGCGACCGCACGGACACGGTCCAACATAAATTTTACCTCACAGTATTATACATAAATATATTTCAGAATGAAAACTACGGCCAGCACATAAACTATCCAGCTAGTCTTTTTTTGCTTGTAAGCACCAGTCAGCAGGTTGAGTGCCACATAAGAAATAACACCCATGGAAATGCCCTCGGAAATAGAATACATAAACGGCATAGCCACTGCAGCTACAAAGGCAGGAATTGCTTCCGTCATATCATTAAAATCTACGTTCAACAGACTGCTTACCATCAAAAAGCCTACAATTACCAGCGCTGGCGCCGTAGCAAAAGCAGGTATAGCTAAAAAGATAGGTGCAAAGAACAGGCTCAGGAAAAAGAACACAGCCGCCGTAACTGCAGTCAGACCAGTGCGGCCGCCAACAGCCACACCTGCACTGCTTTCTACAAAGGTAGTTACAGTAGAGGTACCAAGCAGAGCGCCGCCAGTGGTAGCAACGGCATCAGCCAAGAGCGCGCCTTCAATTTTGGGCAGCTTGCCATCCTTATCCAACATATTAGCCTTAGAAGCAACACCAATCAGCGTTCCTAAAGTATCGAACAAGTCAACAAACATAAAGGAAAGCATAATCGTGATAAAGTTAAAGGTAAAAATAGCACTGAAATCCAGCTGCATAAAGGTAGGAGCCAAACTGGGAATAGAAATGCCATTGGCAAAGCTGGGCATTACCGAAAACATCCCTAGCTTTGGGTTAGGCACATAAATGCCTGTCAGCTCGCAGGCCATGCCCAAAGCCCAGGTAACCAAAATGCCAAACAAAATACCACCAGGTACTTTTTTAGCCAGCATTACAGCAGTCAATATAATACCAATGAGCGCCAGCAGTGCGCCAATACCAGTAGTCCAAAAGGTGCCGTCTGCCAGCGAGGCCTTAAAGGGATACAAACCAACAAGGGTAGGCCCGTCAATAACAATTTTAGAATTTTGCAGACCGATAAAGGTGATAAACAAGCCGATGCCACTGGTAACACCAAATTTCAACGCGGGCGGAATGCAGTTAAACAATGCCTCACGCACTTTGGTAAGAGACATAATGATAAATAAAAGACCTTCAACAAAAACTGCAGCCAAAGCCACCTGCCAGCTATAGCCCATCTGGCCTACAACAGTGTAAGCAAAAAAGGCGTTAAGACCCATGCCTGGTGCCAATGCAAAGGGGTAATTAGAAAACAGCGCCATCAAAACGGTACCAAGACATGCACCCAAAGCAGTAGCTGTAAATACCGCGCCTGCGTCCATGCCAGCAGCACTCAAAATGCTAGGGTTGACGGCCAGGATATAGGCCATTGTCATGAAGGTAGTGATGCCTGCCAGGATTTCTGTGCGGACATCCGTCTTATGCTCCTTCAGCCGAAAGGTTTTTTCCAAAAAATCTGTCATACGTTATAGCCTCCTTATGCTACACATTTACCCAAACCGCAGGCTTCAGGCGCAAAATATGATTAAGGCTGCCTGCACAGCCACAGCAGCAGTTAATAGGTCAAAATTTCAGGACCGTTTTCAGTAATCAAAATCTGATGCTCCCATTGTGCCGAAAGACTGCCATCATCGGTGTATACCGTCCAATTATTAGCCGCGTCTACGTAAATATCCTTGCGTCCCATGTTGATCATCGGCTCAATGGTAAAAATCATGCCAGGTACCAGCACCATGCCGGTTTTGCGCTTGCCCACGTGGCAGACAAAGGGATCCTCGTGAAACTCCACGCCTACGCCATGGCCGCCAAATTCTTCGACAACGCTATAGCCATGCTTGTGCGCCAGTTTGGAAACAGCAGCGCCAATATCACCCAAAAAGGCCCACGGCTGCGCTGCCTCAATACCACGCAGCAGGCATTGCTTGGTGATAGCCACAAGATCGGCCGCAGGCTTGGCCACCTTGCCAATCATAAACATACGCGAGGCATCGCCATAATAACCATTATAGATAGTGGAAACATCCACGTTAATAATATCACCGCTGCGCAGCACATCGTGCTCGCTGGGGATGCCATGGCACACCTGGTCATTCACCGACGTGCACACGCTTTTGGGGAAGCCTTCGTAGCCCAGCGGTGCAGGAATCGCGCCCTGCGCTACCGTAAAATCATACACGATGCGGTCGATATCGGCAGTTGTCATACCAGCCTTGATATATTTGGCCACCTCGTCCAAAACGGCCGTATTAATTTGGCAGGCCTTGCGGATACCAGCAATCTGCTCCGGCGTTTTAATCATATCACGGTCAGGAACCTCGCAGCCCTGAGCCTGAAGTAATGCCATTTTTTGGTCATTCGTCATATGGCAGTCTGCATAAGCCTTGCCGCTGCCACACCAGCATAATTCTTGTTCCAACGAGAACACTCCTTATCTCAATAAAGTATATACATGCGCCTTGCAACCTCAATATCTTATATTTTACCACAAGTTTAAGGTAAAAATCACATTTTCTAGCTAAAATTCTATGACAACGTTCGGATTTTTATGTTAAAATTGTTCTGTATCATTGTGAATTAAGGAAGGAAATTTTATGGAAGCATATGCAATGTATTTTGTCGATTTAATTTTACATCTGGACAAGCATCTGCCCGAAATTATGGCAGCCTATGGCCATTTGATTTACGCTATCCTGTTTATGGTTGTCTTTTGCGAGACAGGCCTTGTCGTCACCCCATTTTTGCCTGGTGATTCGCTGCTTTTTGCCTGTGGCGCACTGGCAGCCACCTCACCCGAGGGCATGGATATCAAAATCATCGTCGTAATCTTTTTGGTGTCATCGGTTTTGGGCGATGCCTGCAACTATATGATTGGCGAAAAGCTAGGTTTGCACATGATAAACTCTAAGCACGGCCTGATTAAAAAGGAGCATGTGGACAAGGCCAGCGCCTTTTACGAAAAGCATGGTCACAAGGCCATCTTTTTGGCGCGCTTTGTGCCTATCGTGCGCACCTTTGCCCCCTTTGTCGCAGGCATTGGCAAAATGCACTACCTCACCTTTGCGCACTACAATGTTATCGGCGCGGTGGTCTGGGTGTGCCTGTTTGTTGGCGGCGGCTACTTCTTTGGCAACATCCCTGCTATCAAGCATAATTTTACCCTGGTGACCTTGGGCATTATCGTTTTTTCGCTGCTGCCCGTCCTCTACGAGTTTGTTGGCAAAAGGCTTTTTAATAAAAAATAAGCCTTTACGCCTTTCGCTTAATCCCTATACATATATATATCTAGGAGGAATAATTAATGACTTATCGTTTTAACAGTGACTATACCGAGGGCTGTCATCCTGCAGTTTTGGAAAAGCTGGTGCAGACCAACATGGAGCAGACTGACGGCTACGGTCTGGACCCCTATTGCGACGAAGCGCGCGCCCTCATTAAGGAATATTTTGCCTGCCCCAATGCTGACGTACATTTTTTGGTAGGCGGCACACAGACCAACCTCACCGTTATCTGCGCCGCCCTGCGTCCGCACCAGGCTGTTTATGGCGCCGTTCCCAGCCACATCAATACCCACGAGGCAGGCGCTATTGAGCATGTGGGCCACCGCGTCCTGCCTCTTGCTAGCGACGATGGCAAACTCACCGCAGAGCAAATCCGCAGAGAGTGGCAGCTGTACGACACCGACCCCAGCCGCGAGCATTGGGCGCAGCCTAAGATGGTGTATATTTCCCAGCCGACGGAAATCGGCAGCATGTACAGCAAGCAGGAGCTGCAGGATTTGTACGCAGCCTGCCGTGACTGCGGCCTGTACCTTTTTGTAGATGGTGCGCGCCTGGGCTACGTTTTGGGCGCTCCTGATAACGATATGACCGCCGCTGACCTGGCTGCTAGCTGCGACGTATTTTACATTGGCGGTACCAAGTGCGGCCTGCTCTTTGGCGAGGCCGTTGTCATCACCAACGACGCACTCAAGCCAGACTTCCGCACCATCGCCAAGCAATGCGGTTCCATCATGGCCAAGGGCCGCCTTTTGGGCGTGCAGTTTGGCGCCATCATGAAGGATGACCTGTATGCCAAAATCTGCGGCAAGGGTACCCTGCAGGCGCTCAAAATCCGCGATGCGCTTGTAGCCAAGGGCTTTAAGTTTGTCACTGCGTCCCCCACTAACCAGCAGTTTGTGATTATGACGCCGGCGCAGTTCGCCAAGCTCAGCGAGGAATTTGCCCTCAGCCACATTGCCTACCTGCCCGACGGCAATTACAGCGTGCGCATCTGCACCAGCTGGGCCACCAAGGACGAAGAGGTTGACCGCCTTATCGCTATGATTAAAGAACTGTAAAAAGCATCAAAAGCAAAACCGGCACCGCCTTGCTGCGGATAAACTACCAAGCAAAATATTGAGCTACAATATAGTTAGCTCAATATTTTTTTATACCACCGCTCCGCAAAATTTGCTGCTTGATAATTTCAGCATCCTCAAACCCCTGAGATACTAATACCGAGCTAGCTTTATCTAATGCAGCTTTAAAGCTAAAAAGCATTTTGTCAAACCGTTTCAGAGCCATATTCTTACCTAAGCCAACAGCACTGGCCTCTTTCCCAAAGGCATTTCTATCTATATCATTGATATTATAAACTCCACCAATACTCATAGCCATATTTTCCGTACTACTATCATAAACCATGGTGCTAATAATATCATAGGCTGGAGCCAACCGAAGCGATCTTAAATCCTCACTATAAAGTAAAGATATATTTTTTATATGATTATCCGTATTGCCAATTAAATAATTAAAGATGCAAATATCCCACAACCTCATTTGGTCAACAATAGGCTCTGCTGAAAAGGCACGCAGAAGCTGCATGGTACACTTTAAATAAGCAGCTCCATTTTTTTCATATTTGTCACTAGCAGCAATTCCCATAGCTTGTGCAACGTCCTCTTGATGAAGCCTGTAAGGCACAGGCAGACCATCCAAAATTTTACATTTAGCATCAAATTTTCTATCAAAACGCCTAGTAGCAAATAACACATCCTCAGTATCATTGCTATCAACGTTAACAATAAAGCTTTCTGGTATAGCAATACCCAAATTTTGTGCAGTTAGCATACATAATTGCTCATTGGTAATTATTTTCTTCAAGCGGACATGGCTTTGCTTAACAATATGCGTGCTAGGTGCAGCACCTGCTGGAAGATACCATTCTTTCCCTTCAGGCTCAAAATATAGGCCAACTTTACCAGAGGCTCCCGTTAAGGATAAATGTGCTTTGGTTACTAATTGTACAGATTCCGTAGCTCCCTCTTGCGCCAAGGCTTTAACTTCATTATCCTTCAGCAGGCGATATGAAGCAGTAGAAGGAGTTACTTTATCATCAATAATACGAATCGCACCCAAGCATTCATTACCAAGAACGCCTAAAATACTAAGATAATCATTGGCATCAGCATGTACCTCTTTAGCAACACATTTTCTTATAAATCCTTCCGGCAGCAGACCTTCAAAAAAATTTTGGGTTTCCTTGACACCAAAAAAGTCTGACTGCAAGGGTAAGCTCAAGGAAATTGCCCGTCCGTTATCACTTTGTAAATACTTATTATCATAGCAAAATCGAGCATTATGATAATCTTCTCCAACGATTTTCCCTACAACACAGCTTTTGCCGGAAATTTCTATTTCCACAGTCAGATTAAGCATTGCCTCAGCTCCTTCCTTCTACAAATAAATCCATTCCTAGGGTATTCACTAAAAATAAAACCTTGCCAATTTCCGCAGTTTCCTTACCATGTTCCAGGTCAGAAATAAAGCTAACACTAAGACCTGTAACCTCTGATAAAAACCTTTGCGTATAATTTAACTGCTTGCGACGTTTCTTTATCGCAGCCCCCAAAGAACTAACATCTATAACCTTCATAATGCCTCCAAAGTATTTTTCTGCTTCACAAGCTTAAACAAATAAAGCCGTACGGCTCTTTTACACTGTTTATAGTATAAAGTAAGCCGTACGGCTTTGTCAATCTAAGCTGCAGCTATTTTAGCAAATTATTAAAATACCAAAACTGGCATTGCCTTGCTCATGCTCAAGGCAATGCCAGTTTTTGTTTATTTTTATTTATCTCCCCATTCGCTAAGCTTAGCCTTTACCCTGTTCAGGCGCTCCTCGTAATCAGCGCTGTAGGCTGCGCCGCCCTGGGCCAGATCGCTCTTGCCGCCGCCACGGCCGCCTAGTTCATCATTAACGATTTTGATCACCGTACGGCAGTCGGCCGCCGTCCCCTGTCCCAAAACTACAGCGTAGCTAATGCGCTCCTCGGTCACGCCCACCAAAAACGTCAGCGCTCCCTCCAGCTCGGCCACAACCGGCACCAGGCGCTTGATATCCTTGACATCGTAGCCCATAAAGCCCATATCTAGCAAGATTACGCCATTTTTACAGGGTGCTGTCTTGTTATAAGTATCCTTTATCACTAGCTTTTCCATGTCCAGCAGCTTATCCTGCAGGGCCTGCGCCTGGGCCTGCGCATCCAGCTTAAGCTTGGCTACAGCGTCAGGCACCTGCTCTGGCTTGACAGAAAGGCCTGCTGCCACCGTCAGCAGCGTGCTGTTTTTAGCATCGGCATCAGCGAGCGCCCTGCGGCCGCAGACAAACTCCACGCGGCAGCCGCCCTTGTGCTTTTCGTGGCGGATGACCTTGACCGCGCCCAGCATCCCCGTAAAGGGCGGGTGCGTGCCGCAGCAGGTGCAGATATCCGCATCCTGGACCGCCACAATGCGCAGCGTGCCTGTTAGCTTGCTGTTGAACTTGCGCATTTTATCCTTTAATAAGGCCGCCTCGCTGCTATCCATGTAGCTTATCTGCACAGGACGGTTCTCCCAGATGATTTCGTTGGTAAAAAGCTCTGCTGCCAAAAGCTCCTCCTCCGTCAGCTCCTTATCCAGGTCGATAAAAACATTGTCCTCATTCATATGAAAGCCTACGTTGTTGGCCTGGTACAGCTTCCAGCAGGCATACGACAACAGGTGCTCGCCCAAATGCTGCTGCATCCTGTCCAGGCGCACAGGCCAGTCCAGCACTGCCTCCACCGCCATCCCCACGGCCAAGGGCCTGTCGCACTCATGGTAAATGTGGCCATCCTTTTCGCTTACATGCGTTACAACCGCCTCGCCCAGCCTGCCCCTGTCGCTCAGCTGGCCGCCGCCCTCTGGGAAGAACACGGTCCTATCCAGCTCCACCAGGTATTTTCCCTTCGCCTCTGTGCAGGCCGTAACACAAGCAGTGCATTGTTTGAGCAGTGAATTATTTTCAAAAAGCTTAATCGTCATTTGTATTTCCCCCTCAGATAAATCGTCAACTATCTGCTATTGGGATTATTGTATCACCAATTTTATAAAATGTGTTATAATTAAACGAGCAATAGGCAAAAAATTCAATTTTACTACTACAAGGAGTAATAAATGTTTCAAAATTTACTTTTTGACTTAGACGGAACGCTCACCAATTCGGCCGAAGGCATCACCAAATGCGTGCAATACGCGCTGGCGGACCAGGGCATCGCCGCCCCCGACTTAAAGCAGCTGGAGGTTTTTATCGGCCCGCCCCTGCGCAGCAGCTTTATGAAATATTATGGCATGACTAAGGAGCAGGCCGAGGCAGGCGTTGCCAAATACCGTGAGCGTTATACGGATGTCGGCATTTGGGAAAACAGCATCTACCCTGGCATGATGGAGCTTTTGGCGCAGCTAAAGACAGATGGCCGCCGCCTGGGCATGGCCACGGCCAAGCCAGAGGTGTTTGCCCTGCGCATCGCCAGCCGCTTTGGCTTTGACCAATATTTGCAGGATATTACTGGCTGCAGCCTGGACGGAACTATGGATAAAAAGGCCATGGTGGTGGCTGCTGCCCTGCAAAAATGGCAGCTGGCGACAAGCGCGCAAAGGGCAGGCTGCGTGCTTATCGGCGACAGACGCGAGGACGTACTGGCAGCGCACGCCAACGGCATTGCCTGCATCGGTGCAGGCTTTGGCTTTGGCAGCTACGAGGAGCTGCACGAGGCCGGCGCAGATTATTACGTGCGTGACGTGGCCGAGCTCACCAGGCTGCTGACACAAAAATAGCAATAACGGCAGGTGATAATATGCACATTTACGCGATTGGCGACCTGCATTTGTCCGGGGAGCCTCCTACCAAGCCCATGGAGGTCTTTGGCGCGCATTGGCAGGGACATAAGCAAAAAATTGCCGTTAACTGGCGCAGGCAGGTAACGGATAGCGATGCCGTCATCGTCTGCGGCGATATATCGTGGGCCATGAGCCTGGAGGCGGCAGCGCAGGACCTTGACTGGCTGGCTGCCCTGCCAGGACGCAAGCTGCTGCTGCGCGGCAACCACGATTATTGGTGGACCAGCCTCAAAAAAATGCAGCAGCGCTATGGCACAAGCTTTGAATTTTTACAAAACGATTGCATCATGCTTGATGACATCGCTGTTTGCGGCACACGTGGCTGGGTACTTCCCTCGGCCGAAGATTTTAGCGAGGAGGATGCCAAAATCTATAAGCGCGAGGGCATCCGCCTGGAGCTGTCACTTAAGCAGGCACGGGCGCAAAATCCACGCCAGATTATTGTGGCGCTGCATTACCCGCCCCTTTTTGCGCGCACCGAACACACCTGCTTTACCAATCTGATGCAGCAATACGGGGTGAGCCACTGCGTTTACGGCCACATCCACGGCGAAAACCATATTGCCGTCTTTGAGCAAGTGCGCGAGGGAATAAGCTACAAGCTCGTCTCCTGCGATACTCAGGACTTTACCTTGTACAAAATCATATAGCAAATCCGCCGCTATGCTATAACGTGTAGCGGCTATTTTTATTACAACAAAAAAAGCTAGCGCACTACGACCACACAACAAGTTAGTAACGCTAGCTCTTTTTCACTTCTTTTCTCCTGGAAAACAGAAGTCTCTCAACCCTTCTGTTTTAATAATTTAACGATCTGCAAAACCTCTTCCAGGCTGATATCTTTATCTTTGGTTTCAGCCTGTTCATCTAAATCTACAAAGAAGCTGCTCATGTCGCACTGCAATAAGCTATGCAGCTTTAGTAAGTTCGGCAGAGTTACAGGTACACGGCCACATTCAATATTACACAGGTGCGTCTGTGAAATACCCATTTCCTTTGCCAGACCAGTCTGGGTAAGATTTTTTGCAGTACGCAACAAACGGATTCTGCGCCCGATAAGCTTAATTTCCTCTTGCAATTTTAGCACCGCCTTTCAGTTAATTTGCAATAAATTATTTTAAACTAATAAAGCACTTATTTAAAGTTTACCACGTTTTTCAGATTTAGCAAGAGTTTTCTTGTATATTTTATTGGTTTTTATCTATATTTTAGTCATGACTAGACTAAATTTCACATTAAACGCTAATATCTTTTTTAACTCAACTTTTGTGTTATATATACGTACACACTTGTTTTACGTAAAGATAAATTTACATTATCCCAGCAGTAATCTGTCACTCACCATTTCACTGCCACTAGCCTTTTCAAACATATCCAGTAAATCAGTAATTTCCAGATGCTGCTTTTCCTCTCCCTGTACGTCAATAATCACGCGCCCGTTGTGCAGCATAATCAGTCTGTTGCCATACCGCAAAGCATCGCGCATGTTATGCGTTATCATTAACGTGGTCAGCTTATCTCGCATTACAATTTTTTCCGTCAGCGCCAACACCTTCGCTGCCGTTTTAGGATCTAACGCCGCTGTATGCTCGTCCAAAAGCAAAAGCTTTGGCTTCTTCAGCGTTGCCATCAAAAGCGTCAATGCCTGACGCTGGCCGCCGCTCAGCAATCCTACCTTCGCCGTCATGCGCTCCTCTAAGCCCAAATCCAGCTCCTTTAACAGCTCATAAAAGCGTTCATGCTGTTCCTGCTGAAGGCTCCAGCCCAAACCTGGTGTTTCTCCCCGACGGGCTGCCAGGGCCAGATTTTCTTCAATCATCATACCTGCCGCAGTCCCCAGCATAGGATCCTGAAACACGCGACCGATGTACTTCGCCCGCTTATGCTCCGGCTTTTTGCTTATATCCTCGCCATCTATAATTATTTTGCCACCATCAACAGGAAAAACACCTGCTATGGCATTCAAGGTTGTTGACTTACCAGCTCCGTTGCCACCAATCACAGTTGCAAAATCCCCAGGTGCCAAATGCAATGACAAATCCTGCAGCGCCTTTTTTTCATTAATCGTCCCTGGGAAAAAGGTTTTAGACACATGCTCTATGTAAAGCATTTAACGCACCGCCTTTCTTACACCCAGCTTGCTTTTTATAAGCGGCATCGAAAGAGCAATTGCCACCAGCACCGAAGTAAAGAGCTTCAAATCGTTTGGCGGCATACCCATTGCCAAAACAGCCGCAATAACAATGCGGTAAACTATAGAACCCAAAACTACAGAAATCAGGCAGTTTTTAAAGCTGCGCGTTCCAAAAAGCACCTCGCCGATGATAACAGACGCCAGGCCTATAACGATAGTACCTGTACCCATGCCTACATCCGAAAACCCGTTGGACTGCGCAACCAAGGCACCCGAAACTGCAACCAGCCCGTTACTCAGCAGCAGTCCCAAAATAATTGTGACATCAGTATCAACGCCCTGAGCGCGGATCATCTGCTGGTTGAAGCCTGTAGCGCGGATAGCAGAACCAATCTGCGTACCAAAAAACCAATACAAAAACACACCAACTACGACAGTTACAACCAAACCAACTATCAAGGTGGTTTGCGCCATTGTCAAATCTAGCATGGATTTTGCCAGCTTAAAGGTCGTATCCACGCCAAGGAGCGATAAATTCGCCTTGCCCATAATACGCAGATTGACTGAATACAAAGCTATCATTGTCAAAATACCTGCCAATAGTGCCGGTATCTTCATTTTCGTATGCAACACACCCGTAACCACGCCAGCTAGCATACCGGCAACACAAGCACCAAGCAGTGCTGCTACAGGCCCGCAGCCTGCCACCATCATAGATGCCGCTGTTGCCGCTCCCAGCGGGAAGCTGCCTTCTACCGTCAAATCTGCAATATCCAGCACACGAAAGGTTACATAAACCCCCAGCGCCATCAATGCCCACAACAGCCCTTGTGCCACTGTGGGAATCAATAAACTAATCATATCCCTAATCCTCCACAACTATTGTCAAAAAAGAGCCCGCTGTCTGCAGCAGGCTCCAAGCTAAATTATTTAATAATTTCTGCACCCTTCAGTACATCATCGTTAACCTTCAGGCCGATTTTTTCTGCTTCCTTCAGGTTAATAACAGGCTTGAATTCCTTTTGTGCCTGGATAGCCATATCTGCAGGCTTAGACTTGCCACTTAGAATATCTGCAGCCATCTCGCCAGTCTGGAAGCCCAGCTTGTAATAATCAACACCCAGTGTTGCCAAGCCTCCGGCACGAACCATGCCGCCCTCACCACAGATAACAGGCAGCTTAGCCTCCTCTGTTACGCTTATCAGCGTCGGGATAGCAGATGCCAGAACATTATCAGTAGGCACATAAACAGCCTGTACGTCACCTACCAGGCTACGTGCAGCCTGCTGGATATCATTAACTGTAGAAACAGTCGCTTCCTTAACCGTAACGCCCTTAGCCGCAGCTGCCTTCTTCAACAGCTCTACCTGCAGCTGGGAATTAACCTCGCTCGAGCAGTAAATGGTACCTATAGTCTTAGCACCTGGAACCAGCTTTAAGAGTAGCTCTAACTGCTCTGCTACAGGGTTCATATCCGTAGTACCAGTAACATTAGTACCTGGCTTGGCGTCATCCTTAACCAGCTTAGCAGTTTTATAATCTGTTACAGCGGTCGCAACGATAGGAATATCGCTCGTAACATTAGCTACAGTTTGTGCTGCCGGAGTAGCAATCGCACAAATCAGGTTCACCTTATTGTTAACAAAGCGATGCGCAATATTTTGCAGATTGGACTGGTCAGCCTGTGCGTTTTGCCTGTCATAGGCAATATTTTCGCCTTCCTTATAGCCCTTGGAGGCGAGCCCATCTACAAAGCCTTTATTAGCTGCATCTAAGGCTTCGTGTTCAACTAGCTGCACAATACCGACATTAACATTTTGAGCCTTTTTACCTGCATCCTTTTGTCCATCGCCGCAGCCAGCTGCCCCCAACGCCAAGGTCAGCATTAAGGCCGCCGCCAATGCTTTAAATTTGTTCTTTTTTAACAATACCATTTTTACCATCCTTCCATGCTACATGTTTACACAATCGTAGTCAGCATAATTTTATGTTGTAAAAAGTAATTTGTAAATAATTTTTTAATAATTTTCTATTTTCCCTGTTTTATATACCGCTGACTGTACCAAAAGTTACACTAGTTGCAATCACATTTTTAAATATGGCGTATTACAAGCTGACTGCCACAGGTTAAGCAGCTCATCATCCATACGCATTACGCAAACCTGTAAGCCTGCGGCATCAAGCACCGTAACCAGCTCACCCACCGCACTTGCCGCTACCACTATTCCCTGCTCCGCTAAAAGCATGTTAACAGCACGGTAAACAATCAGCTGCTCCATAAGCGTAGTAGCACCGCTGCCGCTAACAAGCAGCAGCACTCTGTCGCCAGGCTGCAGCTGCAAGGCTTCTGTTAGCGCTGACAGCATAAGCTCGGCAGCTGCGTCCGCAGGTACACCTGCTAGCTCCCTGCCTCCCTCGCCATACTGCCCTGCCCCCAGCTGCAGCGTACCCTCAGTAACGCTGTCGCAGGCTACATCAGCAAACGGCTCCGCTCCTTTTGCCAATACGGCGATTGTTGCCATCTCATTAGCAAAACGTTCTGCAATATCTGCAACCTCATCCAGTGTTTTGCCTGCTGCAGCAGCTGCTCCGGCAATTTTGCAAAGCGGCACACAGCCCAAAAGACCACGACGCTGCTCAGGCTCGGAAGCGTTTTCGCTGACATCATCATGCACCACCACAAGACGCACATTCAAATTCCAGGCAGCAGCCTGCTTCATAGCCAATCTCGCTGTCAGCTCATCACCTGTTTGGTTTGCCACAACCAGCAGCACTCCACAGCCCCTATCTGCCAGCTTGAGCGCCTCCACGCAGGCCTGAGGGCCAGGAGCAGCAAACACACTCCCTACCACAGCGATATCAACCATACCTTCGCCCACATAACCGCTCATCGCAGGTTCATTGCCTGCCGCACTCAAAACGACAATAGCAACACGCTCTGCCTGCGCCAGCTCTTTATTAATTACCAGATTTCTATCCACCTTGACTATATTTCCATGCGCCAGTGCTAACCCTTCAAGCATCTCGCTCACGGCATTTTCTGCCCTATTAATAAATCTATACATCTTACACCTCCGCTATTTTTGCCAAAACCGGCACAGCATATTTTATACAGGCCAATTTACTAACTCTTATACTATTATACATTATTTTACCAAAAAAGCTTTACTAAAGCCTGAAAGCTTTATCAGAACTTAACGTTCAGACGAAGCTCACAGCTATAGTAAAGCTCTTTTTATTCCCGAGTCAAACTCATATTTACCACGCATCACAATATGCGCAGCTTTGCATCTTTAAATATACCAACGAGCAAACCAGCTTCTAGGCACAAACTACCTACATCAAGCTGGAAGGATTAACCTGCTTGCCGTCGCGGATGATTTCAAAATGCAGGTGAGGACCAGTGCTGTAGCCGCTGCTACCAACGTAGCCGATAACCTGACCCTTCTTTACATATTCTCCAGCCTGGCAGACGATGCTGCTCATATGACCATAGGCAGTCTGATAGCCATAATCGTGACTAATACGGACATAACGGCCATAGCCTCCATACCAGCCAGCCTGTTGTACATAACCTGCAGCACTGGCATACACCGGCGCACCGTAATCAATGGCAATATCAATGCCTGGATGCCAATCACGGCCATAACCGCTAAATGGGTTAGCACGTCCGCCAAAGGAGGACGAAATATAGCCACCGCTGGTAGGCCATTGGCTTGGAGTTACTTCACGACGATAATTTTCATTTTCAATAGCACTCAGCAAATTTTCCAAATCAGCTTTTTTGGCATCTGCCTGGCGCTCAATATTCCTTTCCTGCTCCATCACTACGTTCATCTGGTTAGCCTCTCCCAAGAAAGGACCACCTTGACCAGCATAGGCGGAAGCATCACTCTTAGGCGGTAGCTGCGCGCCACTTTTTTCCATCTGGCTACGCACCTGATCCTCCAGCTTAGACAAGGCCGCAAGCTTCTTTTGATTAGTTTCCGCCATCTGGCGCAGCTCTTTAATAGTCTGCTCCTGAGCCGACTTAGTCTGCTTGTAAGCTTCCAGCTCCTGCTTTTGCTCCTCGCTTTGCACAGCAAAATGTGCCAGCACGCCAATAGTGCATGTCACAGCGACCAAGAAAGAAGCAACAGCGGTAAATGCGTATTTCAAATGAGTCTTTTTTACATGGGTTTTAGCAATGTGCTGTCCATCTGCAGGAATGAACCAAAAAGTAAAGTGTTGATTTCTAAGCCACATATTACGCAGAGCAGCATAGCGTGCTTGCAGACGTCCAACAACCTCCTGTTGCTTTGACTGCAATCTGTCCACAAGCTTCATAACTGCAAGCTTCACGCGGCGGATAAGCATTGCCATCTGAATTTTGGCAACAGCCAGCAAAACGCATAGCATTTCCTGCAATCTGCGGTAATAGCTCACACCTTGAAGCTTAATGCGGCGGATAAGCATTGCCATCTGAATTTTGGCAACAGCTTGCAAAATACGCAAGCCTTCGGCAAGCTGCACTTTGCGGGCAGCCACTTTAAGTGACAGCTCCTCCACCTTTTGCTCAAGCAGCTCCTTTGCCTGCTCCAATCTGGCAACAGCCTGCTCCTTTATTTTACTATAACAAGCAGATGCTTTTTGGGCACACTGCTCTAAAAACTCTCGACCCATGCTTACGCTCCTTTAATCACGTCAATATCTATCTATTTAGTATTTTTTAGTTTGCACGCATAATACAACGTATATATTCTAATACTTTTCCTGTTATTAGTCAAATTTTTCACTACCTGACAGCTTTTTCTTTTCTTTATCTTTTTGCATAAATTATGTATATTAAATTAAAAAACAGCCTATGCAACGCACTTGCCTGCGAATAATTTTATTACATTTCCTTGACAAAATTTATTTATTTAGGTATCATAGATAATGTAAATTGTTTGGGGGTATAGCTCAGCTGGGAGAGCGCTTGAATGGCATTCAAGAGGTCAGCGGTTCGATCCCGCTTATCTCCACCACGTATATTTACCGCTAGTAGCTGCTAGCGGTTTTTTATTACAAAATTAAGCCATGGACTAAAACTATTGCCTTGTCCATGGCTTTTTTCATTGGTTTATTTCGTTTTAGGTCCCAGACCATATTTTTTCAAATAGCGGTACAGGGTTACACGGCTTACATCCAGCATGCTTGCCAGCTTGCTAATGTTGCCACCAGCCGACTTCCAGGCAGCAATAAATGCTTCTTTATCATACTTCCAGGAACGCTCCAAGGCTTTGTCACCAGGCAGCTTAATGTTTTCGGCTTCAATGATGCTGCCGGGGGTGTGGAAAAAGGCCTGCTCGATCACGCCCTGCAGCTGCTTGATGTTGCCAGGCCAGCTACAAGACAGCAAAAGCGAAATAGCCTCCTGCGACAAACGCTTTTGCGGCAGGTTGTGCTGTGCCGACATTTCTACCAAAATATGTCCGGCGATGACCTCGATATCCTTTACGCGCTCGCGCAGAGGCGGCACGCGCATCGTGGTATCCAGCACCAGCTCATACAGCCTGCGTGAGAAAAGTCCTTTATCCGCAAGCCGCTTCAAATTAGAATCGCAGGCAGCAATTACACGCACGTCAAACACGCGCGGCTTACTACCCTTTTCCTTAGCAGGCAGGCCATGCGTAAGCGCATCTGCCAGCTTATCACCCATCTCCAGCGGCAGCTTTTCCACCTCATCTAGGAACAGCGTGCCACCCATAGCCAGCTCCAGCTTGCCTGCCGATTGCTGCTCGCCCTCGTCCGTGCCAAAGAATTCCTCCTCCAGCTCGGCAATAGAAGCGTTGCGGCACTTTACGGCAATGAGCGGTGCTGCGGCACGGGCACTGGCCTGATGAATACCATGTGCCAGGCGCTGCTTGCCAGTACCAGGCTCGCCCTGCAGCAAAATATTATGATCCGTGCGTGCTACGCGGCTGGCCTTGTGCTGCAGTGCCAAAAATTCGCTGGTTTCACCCACCATGCTATACAAGCTGTAACGGCTGCTGTAGCCTGTAGCGTGGGCAATAGTTGTCTTCAAGTCTTCGATAGACATAGAAAGCACCAGAGCACTCTCTACCTCGCTGCCCACACGGATAGGCATAACGGTGGTAATGTCCTCATAGGTTCTGTCCTGGGTGATCCAGGTGATTTCACGGCGCTGCGTGGGCACACCCTTCAGCGCCTTCTTTACAGGAATATGCTCGTAGTTCAAGAACACATCCTGCAGGCTGTCGTGCCCATCCAGGCGCTTACGGCCATTTTCGTTGCAATACTTAATCTCGCCGCCTTTGCCCAGCCAGTACACGGTTACAGGCAGCTGCTCCATCATGATTTGGTTAATCGTCCAAGCCTCCAGCATATTCAGATGCTGTTCAATGGAATACTTCATCGTCAGCAGCAGGCTGAGCAGCAAATCATAGGGCAGATCGTTTTGATCTAACGAAAAGAAGGAAATAATATAGCGGATTTTGCCGTTGACGCAGATAGGCGCACTGCAGGCATCGCCAGAATGACTATCCTTGATCCACATTTCCGGACCAAACATCAAAAACGGCACATTATGCTCACGTGCAATGCTAATGCTAGACGTGCCTACATCCTCTTCCAAAACACGCATCCCCTGGATATCCTCAATAATGCGCTGGAAAAACGGCATCGCATAATTTTTGATGACATAGCCGTTTTCATCAATCAACAGCATACTCAAATTGTGGATATTAAAATGCTGCTTGCTCTGCTCATACAGGCCATCAACATATTTTACAATAAACTCATGCGTTTTTTGATGTGCAATAATCTCTTCGCGGCTGAGCTTGTTGATTTTAGGCATGGTCTCGTGCGGCAGGCTCATAGCACGGCAGCGCTGCCAGCTTTCGGCCACCCATGGATGCACGTTGGGGTCAACAATGCCTTCCTCCATAAACTTCTTGTAATAAGAAGCAAGCTTTTCCTTATTTCTTCTTTCGCGAATCATAAACTTTACCCTCCCCAGCTGCTAGCTGCAGCTTAATGTATCATCATTTAACCTCGCCGTTAGCAATCAGCACACGACGTGCACCATAATAACGGCTTTTCCAATACTCTTCCGCCAGAGATGACAGCACTACTCCCCTGGAGGACGAAGCACTCCAGAATTTACCATTGCCGGCATAAATCCCCACATGAGAAGCACCCGCCGTATATGTAGTAAAGAACACCAAATCCCCTGGCCGTAGCTGCTTTTGCGTCACAAACACGCCCTCTAGCGCCTGCTCGTCCGCTAAACGTGGCAGCTTGGCCTTACAGTCCTTAAAAACATACTGCACATAACCAGAGCAGTCAAAGCCCTTGGGCGTAGTGCCGCCAAAAGCATAGGGAACGCCCTTGTATTTGGCTGCACGGCTGACAATGTCCCTGCCCTGAACCTTAGCTATGCCCTCCTTAGTAAAGGCCTCCCAGGTCAGCTTGCGGTAGGTAGCATCGTCAAGCTCGCCATTTGCCTGCAGCTTATGCTGTTTTTGAAAGCTTTTGAGCGCTGCAGCCGTAGACTCTGTCATGCGGCCTGACGGCCGTTCACTGCTAAGGCCCAAGACCTGCAGCTTTTGCTGCGCCACCTTTAACCGCCAATTACCTTGTCTGGTCTGCACTTGCTTATCTTGGTGATTTTTTGTAGATTTTACCCTACTTTTCCCCTGACGCTTACTTGAAGCCTTCTTTTTGCTATTTTTAGCTTCGGTATCAGACCTACGCTCCTTGTCAGACAGCTGCTGTTTATCTGCAGCTACGACTGCATTAGTATCCCTAACCTGCACAGAGAAGCTATTGTCGTTGCCTGGCGCAGCCTTATGCGGCTGGTTACTCACAATAGGTGCTTGTGCCCAGGCCGCAAAGGGCAGGCTGCAAAGTAACCATATACCAGCAAATAGCGCAGCAGTTTTTTTCATCATAAAAATCAGCCCTAATGAAACTCTTAATTATAGTTATATACGTCCCAGCTCTTAAGCTTGCTCAGCTCACGGATGCTGTAATCTATATCACGCAGCAGGCGCTCCTTGTCATGAGGCAGCGTAGCCGCCAGCTGCACGTAGTTCGATACATGGTTGCTGCGGAAGAGGCAGTGTCTGTCCGCAGGCAGATCAATATTTTCCATCATCAGCTTCAGCTCCTGCATAAGTCCTGCAGGAGAAAGAGGATTGAACTTGCCAGCCTCATATTGGTCTAAAAGCTCGCTGCCGCGGTACAGCATCAAACACAGCGCGCTCAAATGCGTCGGCTTGATGATGTTGATAGCACGCGCGGTGGCCAGGGCGTGGCGCTCGCTTCCCTCAACGCCTGCCAGGCCCAGGATGACCATCATCGAAAGCTTCATCCCACTTGCCGTAACCCTGCGGCCTGCTTCTACCGCCTGCTCGCCATCAACGCCCTTGTTCACGGCTTTGAGCGTGGCATCATCGCCTGTTTCCATACCATAATACAAAAGCTGTAGCCCTGCCTCACGCAATAGGCGCAGCTCCTGTTCGCTCTTGCGCAAAATATCCTTGGGCGCTGCATAGCTTGCCACACGCTGCAGACGCGGAAACTGCTCGCGCAGCACCTGCAAAATCTTCAGCAGCTTGGCCGTGGGCAGCACCAGGGCATCGCCATCAGCCAAAAAGACGCGGCGCACCTTGTCCTTGCCGTAATGTGCCGCCAGCGCAATCTGGCGCGAAATCTCCTCATCCTTTAAGATTTGGAACGGAACACCCCTGTACATATTGCAGTAGGTGCATTTATTGTGGGCGCAGCCACGCGTAACGCGCAAAATAAAGCTGCGCGCCTCACTTGGAGGCCTAAAAACTGGTGTGTCATAAGAATCAAAAAACATTTCTACAATTCTACCTCATTTTACATTGATTGGTTGGCGCCAGTTAACTATCTCCGAGATTTGTGTAACGTATAGTACACTTTAATATTATTATACTAGATTTTCTGCATTTTGTAACGTCCATATGAAAACTTTTTGTTACTTTTTTTACAGAGATTTTGTGAACAGTGACCAGAGTGTAAAATAATAGCAGCCTTGGGCGTGCCAGTCGCTATAAAGCTTCAAAAATTTTTTCAAAAAAATCGGAAGTATAGTTCCGATTTCAGAAAATTTTGTACTATTCTGTGCTATAATATAGCTATCAAGCTTGATGTAGTACAGCACAGAATTCTGTCATACGCGGCAAGAGTGCGCCGCCACAGAAAGGATTGGGACAACATAAAAACCGCACCCAAGGAAAAATTCACGCATACGCCCACGCAGCTCAAAAACCTGGTGGAGGCCGCCCAAAGAGGCGAGCAAGAGGCCATAGACAAGCTGTGTCACGACTTTGCGCCCCTCATCTACAAGGAGGCCAAAGGCAGCAATGTGCAAAACGCATTGGGCGAGGACGCTGTCAACACCGCCTGGGTTATCTTTTTGGAGTTCATCCAAAGGTACAAGGGCAACAACTTCCGCCTGCTGCCTGGGCTTGTGCGAAAGCATGTGCATTACGGGCTGCTAGACAAAATCAACCGCAAAAAGTCTGTCAACGATACCACGTCGCTGGAGGCTCATGAACAGGATTCAGGCCAGCAATTAGCAGCACAGGTCAACGAAATAGGCCAGTTTGAGCTGCAGCACCTGCTGAAAGAAGCGCTGTCAGAGCTTTCTGAAAAGCAACGTAAGGCTATTAATGAGCTGATATTGAATGACATTGGCAGTGCCCAGTTTTGCCAAAAATATAAGTGCAGTCAAAAGACGGCCTTTAAGCACCGGGCCAGTGCGCTCAAAAAGTTAAAATCTCTTATTGTCTAATCTTATGCATCCTGCCCTGCTATGGGTGGGATGCTTTTTTACTGTCAAGAAGCTGGGATTCGGCTTTTTTGTCAAATAGCTGGGTCTTATCGTCAAGAAACAGGAGTCGTAGTATGTGCGCCCTAACCCCTCACGTACTACTTCTACCGTAGTTAACTACTAACCTTTAGGTAGTACTATTATAGAACAAGGTAACTACTAACTACGTTAGTAGTATTGATTTTGGCAGAAGAAAAAACAGAGAGAGAAAATTTAATAAAAGAGAGAGAGAAAAAAGAAGATCTCACTATATTAATAGCAAAAAAAGGCAATTTACTCACCCCTCCCGCATAAATTTTTTAGTTTTTTGAGATTTTTCTTTTGCAGGGGGTGAGTAAAACGGCAAAAAATGCTATTAGTATAGTAAGAGGCAAAAACGCACGCCCTCCAAGCTCCCCTCACTCCATCGTCTCATCTGCACACTGCAAACGCTTTTTTTCCAGCGCCTGCACCGCCTCCGCATGACCTGTAAGCGCAGCAAAGGGAGAAAACTGTGCTGCCCTCTCAGCCATGCTCATTTGACGATGCTTTTTAGATACCGGATGCGGTAAATCAATAATATCACTATAATCATCCATCATGCCTTATGTCCTCCAATCTGTCCGTTGCGGTCTCTGGCAGTCGCCCCCTCCAAAAGATTCATGCCCTTTAATATGGCATTTTTGCCAAAGCGCCTTTTTATTTGCAGCTCCGCCAGCTGCAGGTTATGCTCACGCTGCCTGCCCTCCTCTTGCTCCTGCTGCATACCACAAAATAAATTCTGCTGCACGCACTGCTGCGCACCCTGCGCAGGCAGCACATGATTAGCCACCAGGGTTAGCCTGCGCACCCAAAGCTCATTGTCCACAATGCGGCCGTACAGCTCGCAGGCTGCCTTTATAATCAGCTTGGCGGATGCCGTGTGTCCTGCCAAATTTATCGTTCCGTGCGCATGCTGCGGCACTGCACGCCCATAGCGGTCCACAGTAACTGCGCCTCTGTAGCTGCTGCCGGCACGCAAATTATCTATATCATAACCAACTGTCAGTACCAGCTGATCCGTCTGCAGATTCTTGTCTACTAAATCCAAGGCCAAGGCGTCGGCCATTTCCTTCAGCACCAAACCAGCCTTAGCTGCAGTATAAGGCTCATGCAGCACCTGCCCCGAGCACAGACTGCGCTCCGCAGGCCTGTAAGCCTTCACCGCCTCAACCGTACAAGGCTCCCAGCCCCAGGCATGGTCAATTAAAAGCTCGGCATTTTTGCCAAACAGCCTGTATAGCAAATCCTCGTTGTGCAGCGAGCAGCGGGCGACATCGCCCAACGTGTATAGGCCTATCGACTCCAGCTTGCGTGCATAGCCAGGCCCGATACGCCAAAAGTCCGTCAGCGGCCTATGCTGCCACAGCTCGCGCCTAAAGCTTGCCTCATCCAGGGCAGCAATGCGCACGCCATTTTTATCTGCTGGCAAATGCTTAGCACGCACATCCATGGCCACCTTTGCCAAAAATAAATTCGTGCCGATTCCAGCTGTAGCAGTGATGCCTGTTTCTGCCAGCACATCTAAAATCATACGCATGGCCAGCTCCCTCGGCGCCAGGCCGTAAATTTTATCATAACGGGTAACGTCAATAAACACCTCGTCTATAGAATAAACTATAATATCCTCAGGTGCTACATAGCGCAGGTAAATTTCATAAATGCGCATGCTATATTCCATATAATGTGCCATCCTCGGCGGCGCGACGATAAAATCCAACGCCAGCTGCGGCCGTAGCTGCAGCTGGCTTTTAAAGGAGGACGCACCCTCAAGCCGCCTGCCAGGGGCAGCAAAGCGACGGGCAGCATTTACCTCGCGCACACGCTGCTTAACCTCAAACAAACGGCAACGTCCGCCCAAGCCGTAGCTTTTGAGTGAAGGCGTAACTGCCAGGCAAATTGTTTTGTCTGTCCTGCGTTCGTCTGCCACCACCAGGTTAGTATCCAGCGGGTCCAGGCCACGCTCGCGGCATTCCACCGATGCGTAAAAGGACTTTAAATCTATAGCTATGTACGTGTGTTGCATCCGTCTCGCTCCTTATTGTATATATGTTTATTATAGCACTATTTTACGCACATGTCTGCTGCTTTATGAATTTATTTTCGTACAATAATTCAATTTGTAATATTTACGCCAAGCAGCAAGCTATTTAGGGCACAAAAAAACCGCCTGCCTCCTGGCAAGCGGTCGATATAAACATAATAGTGAAATTTGGCTGATAAAATGGCGGAAAGGGTGGGATTCGAACCCACGGAGGGCTCACACCCTCGCCAGTTTTCAAGACTGGAGCCTTCAACCACTCGGCCACCTTTCCATCAAGATTCTATTATAAGGTAAAATGCGTGCTCCGTCAACCCTTTTCCTTTGCTGACGCAGGCTCTTACGCCAAAGCCTTGTCTGTAAGCTGCAAGAGCTTTTCCTCTAGCTCCAGCGCCTGCGTTCCCATGGCCGCAAGCTTAGCCGCTGCCTGCGCATTAAACTCTTCATCCTTGGTCAGCTTCAAATTGATGCGCACATTGTAATCAGCGCAGCGCAGTGCCGCCCGCGCCAGCAAGCCGCTGCAGGCCGCATCGGTAACAACGCCCGGATTACCCAGCTGTGCCAGCTGTACAGAGCAGCCTAAGACCTCAAATGCAGCCACCGCTATAGCCAGCGGTACCGCCGCCGCCTGCTTGGCAGCCTGGCGGATGGCCGCAGTCCGTGCCGCCTTTTGCTCATCCGTGTCCTTGGGCAGCTTGTAGCAGGCCATAAAGCTGTTAAAAACAGCAGCGTCATCAGCCACCAGCTGCACAAGACGCGCGCGTCCGGCCTCAGCCTGCGCCAGCAGCTCCTGCACCCTGGCTTCATTGGCAGCAAACTTTTCCTTGCCAATGGTCAAATTAGCAACCATCGAGCTAAGCGCCGCCGCCAGCGCCCCTGCCATAGCGGCACCGCCGCCACCACCCGGGGCAGGCGCAGCACTTGCCAGCTCTGCCAAAAAATCCTCACAGCTCAAAGCACTAAACTTGTTCATAATTTACCCCTCATATCAATCAATAATTATCTAAGCTACAGCTTGCTTTGCTGCAGCCATCTGCGCACCTGCACCACTGCTGCATAGGCATCCAGCGGCACGGGCGGCACCTGCAGCCCCAGCGGCAGCAGCACCCGCCAGCCCTTGGGCGGGTTTTGCTGCCAATAGAGCGAGCGCGCTTCTTCGGTGCTGTGCGCTTCGCCCACCAGATGCAGCTCTGCCTGTGGCAGCACCTCGCACACCGCCGCCGCAATGGCCTTGTGGTTGGTGCCGTCGCCCATAACGACGCAATTTACCTGCTCCTGCGCTACAAAAGAGCGCAATTCGCTAATAATGGCATCCGTTTGCGCGATGTGCAGGCGCACAATTTTGCCGTCTGCCGCCACCAGCGCCAGGCCGGTCTTGCTGCGTCCGGGGTCTATCCCCAGGATGTTATTCATTTGCAGGCACCACCTCAAGGCGCACACGTACAGGCCCTGCCGTGGTTATATCGCCCTTGGCGTAGGCACGCAGGGTGAAGCTGCCACTGGTGCGGCGCATAGCGTTGGTCGCCTCAATCATCGTTGCTGCGTCCATGCTGCCCACCTTGCCCGTCATCGGGTCAGGCAAAACGCCTGCCTTGACAGCGTTGTGGTTAATCTGCGTCAAGAATTCCATCAGCAGTCCCTCGTAGTTGTCGCTGACGCCGCTGTAGGACTGGCTGTAAATCAAGGTGCCTTCAGGATAGATAAACTGGTTATCCACCATCTCGATATCGCACACCGCCAGCTCGCCCACAATAATGTTAGCCACCGCGCGGATGCGGAACAGCATATTGCCCTTGCTTTTATCCAGGCGCTCTACAGCGTTATCTACTGCAGCCTTGGCAATCCAGATCGCCTGCAGCGGCTGCTCCTGCTGCTGATGCACGTTGAGGCGCTGCAGGGCTGCCTCGTTGGCGTTTTGCAGCAGCCAGTTCATCTGCACCATGTTTTCCTCGTGCTTTAGGCCGCCACGCATAACGCCGGCAAAGATAACCTCGCCAGCACGGTAGTAAACCTGTCCCTCGCGCATGTTAATAATACCCTTGCGCAAGGCATCCGTGGTTTTTTCCAGGTCGGCAACCTCGCTTGTCAGCTGCAGCTTGGACTGCGTCAGCGAGCCCACCTCGCTCTTGGCCTGGCTGTACATATCGTTGACCTGAGACAGCTTGACCTCCATAGCGTCGTTTTCGGCTGTTGCCTCCTTAATTTTGGCATCCAGCTCGCTTATCTGCTTGTTTTGGGCATCCACCCTGCCCTTAGCCTCATCCAAGGCCACGGCGGCAGCTGCCTTTTCCTGGTTCAACAGCTTCAGCTCCTGCTGCAGCTTTTCCATACCAAATAGCGCAGTACGAGCGCTCTGCGAGGCCACCGCCATCACGCCGATGGTCAGCACAGCTATAATCGTACCGCTGAGTACCGTAAGTAATATAGACGTGTATTTAGGCCGCAGCCCAAACACCGACATTCTTTTTTTGCCTATCTTACTGCCCATTTTATCGGCAATATAGGCAATCAGGCCACCTACAATGGCCATCAGCACAATTAATCTGATGCCTACCAAGTACTCACCTCCACTCTGTTATCCTCAAATTCTCTTAGGCGTTTTTCTTCTTCATCAGGTACAGGCCAGCGCCCAAGCACAAAATGTTAGGCAGCGCGCAGGCTAAAAGCGGCGGCATTGCCCCGCCCTTGCCCAGGCCTGTGGTGAAGGTCATAATCGCATAATAGATAAAGATGACGATAATGCTAATGCCCAGGCCGATGGATGAGCTGGTACGCTGCTTTTGCGTACCCAGGCAGGCGCCAATCATCGCAAAGAAAAAGCTTGCCAGCGGAATGTTGATGCGCATAAAAATTTCGCACCATTGGCGTGCTGCCGAGGTTTGCTGCTGCTCCAGCATGCTGATGTACTCACGCAGCTCGCGGATGGTCATCTCCTCAGGCTCCTTCTGTTCCCAGGAAATCTGCTTAGGCGAAAAGTTTAAGGGGATAATCTGCTCCGTAAACTTGGCGCTGCTTTGCACGCCGTCCTCGTCATCCAGAGCAAAGACACTGCCGTTAACAATGCGCCAGCTGCCATTTTCCCAATAGCCCTCCTTGGCCGTCTGGATACGCGAAATCTTGCCCTTGTTAAACTCCTCGATCGTGATATCAGTCATCTTGCCAAGCTTTTCATCAAATTTGTTGGCATAGGTAACACGCTGCGTATCGCCGCTAATGCTTTTGATGATGATGTGGTCCTGCGTCGTCGGCCTGGTGTTGTGGCGGATCTCCTCATTGAGAATGATGGACGCAGTTGCCTTAGAGGTTGGCACCACCTTTTCTGCCCACACCATCGAAAACATGCTCACAAAAAAGCCAACCACGAGCACAGGGGCCACAATGCGGTAATAGCTTACGCCGCCTGCCTTCATGGCGGTGATTTCACTGGAGCCCGAAAGCTTGCCAAAGGCCATCAGCGCCGCCAAAAGCATGGACATGGGGAAGGTGTAGTTGATAACCTCGGGCAGGTTGTACATAAACAGGCGGGCCACAGTTTCTAGCGGTGCGCCATACTTTGTCATGTATTGCGTAATTCTAAACAGCATGGTGCTGGCTATAAAAATACTGGAGAAAGCGGCAATACCGAACACGAAGGGGTACAGCAGCTCCTTCAATACATAACGGTCTAATAAACGTAATCGCACTTTTCTTCCTCCTACTACATGCTAAAGTTGTCGCCCAGATAATACTTACGGGCGATGGGGTCGCTGGCAATGGTGTTGCTGTCGCCATGCAGCAAAATCTTGCCCTCTGCCAAAATATAGGCCTTGTCGACAATGCTCAGCGTCTCACGCACATTGTGGTCGGTAATCAAAACGCCAATGCCACGCTTGGCCAGATGGGCGATCATCCCCTGGATATCGGCAACCGCAATCGGGTCAATGCCTGCGAAGGGCTCGTCTAGCAATATGAAGGCCGGGTCGGTAGCCAGCGCACGCGCAATCTCTACGCGGCGGCGCTCACCGCCGGATAGCGCCTTGCCCTCGCTCTTGCGCACGTGTCCCAGGCGAAACTCCTCAATCAGGGCGTTCATCTTGGCCTCGCGCTCGCTGGCAGTGAGGCTGGTGGTTTCCAAGATCGCCATGATGTTGTCCTCTACCGTCATTTTGCTAAAGATAGAAGCCTCCTGCGGCAGATAGCCAATGCCTGAACGCGCACGCTCATACATCGGCATCGCCGAAATATCCTTGTCATCTAGCATCACCGTGCCTGCGTCCGGGCGCTCAATACCCACGATCATATAAAAGGTGGTTGTCTTGCCTGCGCCGTTGGGTCCCAAAAGGCCCACCACGCTGCCCTGCTCCACGCTAATGCTTACGCCATCAACAACATGGCGGGTATTATAAATTTTTATAAGATTGTCTGTTTTTATAACCAAGACAGTGTCCTCCGCTTCTTAGGCCACAGCCTTCGCTTCACTGCTTTGCTGCTCTTTATTTGTCAGCGCAGGCTGCTTTTCGGGGACGTAGATGATGTCAACATTGCCATCAGCAAAAGCAACGTTGGTGTTGCTCAGGCGCAGCTTGTCGCCAGCCACGCTGTTGCCGTTTTGGGTTGCCTTGGCATTGCCAATCAGCTCCACGTAGCCGCTGTTATCTGTTTTGTAGACGGCACTGTCGCTAGAGGCAGTCAAATTGCGCGCATCGCTATGGATATCTACGCCGCCATAGGCGTTGGCCACGCCATTAGCCATGTCGTAATCAATCTTAGCAGCCTTTAAAACGCTGCCGTCTGCGTCCGTCAGACGCGCCCAGCCGCCCACGGTTTCGGCAAACTGGCGTCCCTTGTAATAGTCAACGCGGTCCGAGCTCAGGCTTTTGCCCGCCTTAGTCACCACTGCTCCACCCACTGCGGACAGGTCGTTTTCGTTATGCACAATAAATTCGCTGCACACAATGTGCGCATCGTCACGGTCAGCAATCACGTTGCCAGTCAGCACGCCGCTTTTGCTCTTGCTGTTGAACCTGGCATAATTGGCCGTTGCCCTGCCGCCGTCCTGCGTCAGCACCACGTTGCCTGTGGCAACTGCCTCGCCTGTCTCCAGGTCGTATTCCAGCTCGTCTGCCTGCACGCTAAAGCCGCCGGGCGCAGCCAGCGCTGTTGTTGCCATGCCAGCTGCCAAAACTGCAGCAGCCACTGTAAGCAGTAATCTATTTTTCCAAGTCATATCATTCGCCGCCTTTCTCAACCTTGGCCTTACCCTTAAGCTTTACGCTTTTGAGGGAAGTTGTCGTTTCTGCGCTGTCGCTGGTTGCAGTATATGCATCCTTGTGCAGCTTAAAATGTCCCGTAGCCGTAATCAGCTCCTTGGTCTGATTCCAGGTGATTTTATCTGCATAAAGCTCACCGCCTGTGTTTAACACAGCCTTGACGTTGCCCTCCAGCGCAAAGTCATTGCCCTTGATGTCGGCAGAACCTTTATCAGCCGCAACATCCAAAAAGCTGCCGTCAGCACGGTAAATCTTGCCCTTGATGCCCTTGAGGATGGCTGTATTTTTAGCCTTGTCGTTTACAACTTCCTCTACAGTAAACTCCCACAGCTTTTTGCCGTCCTTTTCGCGCTGCAGCACGCTGTTTTTCAGCGAAGCATTAATTTGCGCCGTCACACCCTCGCCAGGCTTAATGGTTACGGGCTTGTTGCCGCCTAACATCAGCCAGGCAATGATAGCGCCGGCAATAGCAACGCCTGCAAGTATGGCAAGGATCATTTTTTTGTTATTCATCAGCCTGCTTTGCCTCCTCAGGTGGTGTATAAGGTGTATTCCAGCGGTGCTGGAACCACAGCCAGTTGTCCGGATATTGCTTAATGATCCGTTCAACCTCCTGCGTCATTTTTAGGGTTACATTATAATCATCCTGCTTTTTATCGCCAGTATCCTCGTAGCGGATGGGGTCACGCACAATAGCTTTGTGGCCATAGCCGTCGGGGTTACGCACGATAAAAATGGGGATAATCGGTGCCTTGAACTTGCGTGCAAAATACGCAGGGCCCGTAGGGGTGGAGGCCATCTTGCCCAAAAACGGCACAAAAATGCCGTCATAGCCGCCGTCCTGATCCGCAATCAGTCCCAGCATGCGTCCCTTTTTCATAGCACGCGCACAGCCCAAAATCTCACTAGTACCGCGCGAAAAGATTTCCTGCCCCACGCCCTCGCGCAGCTCGTTCATAAAATCGCTGTAGACGCGGTTAGGCTGCGGCTTTTCCACCGCGCTCAGCGGAAACCCGTTCAGCGCCAGGCCTGCGCCCAGCCATTCCCAGTTATCCATGTGGCAGGCCAGCATGACAACGCCCCTGCCCTCGGCCAGCGTTTCCCACAGCAGCTCGGGGCGGTCAAACTTGACCAGGCCGCGGATGTTGTCCTTGTTGAGCGCTGGCATATACAGCATCTCCATAAAGGTAATGCCCAAATTGACAAACAGCGACTTAATCGTCACCTGTGCCTGCTCCCTGCTGTAGCCCAGGCGCTCGCAGATAGTTTCTTCGGCACGCACACGCTGCTTTTTGGCAATTTTGTAATACAGGTGGCCTATACCCTTGCCAATAATCACGATTAGCCTATAGGGCAGCCAGGAGATGACCGTGCTCAATGTTTTTAGTAAATAGTAAAGCCACATTATTGCCTGTCTCCTTGTCCGCCACCAGCGTATGCCAGCACAATGTCATCCCATTTATCCTGCGCCTTCAGCAGCAGCTCTACGACATCGCGCACTGCGCCCCTGCCGCCCTCGCTAGGAGTTACAAAATCTGCTGCCTCCATCGCATCCGCGCTGGCATCGGCAGGCGTAAAGGCCAGGCCACAGGCCAGCATGGCTGCTATGTCGTTCAAATCGTCGCCAATATAGGCCGCCTGCGACAGCCTCAGCTTGTTTTGGCGCAGCACCTCGCAAAGCGCTGCCTTTTTATCCTGCACACCCTCCAGCACGGTGGTGATGCCCAGCTCTGCGGCCCTGCGGCGGATAATCTCGCTTTTGCGGCCTGTGATAATCACAACCTTCATGCCACTGCGCAGCGCACAGCTTATGCCCAGGCCGTCCTTGGCGTTGAAGCCCTTAAAGACCTCGCCCTCGTTGCCGATGTAGATGGTGCCGTCGGTCAGCACGCCGTCAACATCCAGCGCCAGCAGCTTGATTCCCTTCGCAAGCTTCGCCTCTGCGCCATGCAGTATAAACTCTTCTTCTTCAAACTCGTCTTCATCAGCAAAATCATCTGCATGAACATAGTTATTAAAAAAATCCTTAGCAGATAAACGCATTATACCACTCCCTGCCTTACCAGATCAGTCATATGCAGCAGGCCTATAACCTTGTTATCCGCATCAATAACGGGCAAAACGGTTATCGGCTTCGGCTTATTGCTTTCCATCAAATGCAAGGCCTGTGCTGCCAGCTTATCCTCGGTAATAGTTTTGGGCGCTTTGGTCATCAGCTCGCGCACCGGGCGCTGCAAAAAGTCTACGCCCTTGCTCAGGCCGCGGCGGATATCACCATCGGTGAGCACGCCCTGCATCACGCCAGCTTCGTCCACCACGCTCACTGCGCCCAGGCCCTTGTCTGTAATCACAAACAGCGCCTCCTGCACACTGGTATCACCCAAAACAACGGGGTTTTCGCTTCCCTTGTGCATAATGCTGCCCACAGTCAAAAGCAGCTTGCGCCCCAGGCTGCCGCCCGGATGGAAAATGGCAAACTGGCTGGCCGTAAAGTTGTGCTTTTTGAGCAGCGCCAGGGCCAGCGCATCACCATAGGCCAGGGCAGCCGTAGTGCTGCTAGTCGGCGCCAGTCCCAGAGGGCAGGCCTCCTTGCTCACGCCCACGTTCAAAACAACGTCAGCGTTTTTACCTAATGTAGAATCAACCTTACCGACCATAGCAATGATTTTGGCACCAATACGGCGCAAGGACGGCAAAATGTTGAGCACCTCACCCGTTTCGCCGCTGTTAGACAGAGCGATGACTACATCACTTTCAGTCACCATGCCCAAGTCACCATGAATACCCTCCGCAGGGTGCAGGTAAAAGGACGGTGTGCCTGTGCTGGCCAGCGTTGCCGCCATCTTGCGCCCAATCAGGCCCGATTTGCCCATGCCTGTAATTACGGTGCGTCCCTGGCAGGCCAAAATCAGCTGCACGGCAGCAGCAAAATTATCGTCTATGCGCGGCACCAGCTCCAAAACAGCCTCTGCCTCCATGCGCAGCACCTCGCGCGCATGCTCTAGCATTGCTTCCATGTCTTTATAACCTACCTTTGCTTAACCGCGGACGATCTTGTCAATCGCCACTACATCTGTCAAAAGCTTTTCCAAGTCATCCAGCTTCACCATGTTCGGCCCGTCGCTCAGCGCCTCGGCCGGGTTGTCGTGCACCTCTAAAAACAGCGCATCAATGCCCACTGCTGCCGCAGCACGCGCCATATGCGGCACGTATTGGCTTTGGCCGCCGCTGGATGTGCCCTGGCCGCCGGGGATCTGCACGCTGTGGGTGGCATCCATCACTACAGGGTAGCCCAGCTCGCGCATAATCGCCAGTCCGCGCATATCCGTTACCAGGGTGTTGTAGCCAAAGCTGGCGCCACGCTCCGTCAAAAGCAGGTTATGGTTGCCTGCCTCCTCCACCTTTTTGACAACGTTCTTCATGTCCCAGGGTGCGAGGAACTGGCCCTTTTTCACGTTAATCGTGCGGCCTGTTTTGGCAGCAGCATAAACCAAATCCGTCTGGCGGCACAAAAATGCCGGTATTTGCAAAATATCAACCACCTCGGCAGCCTTTTCGGCCTGCCACGGCTCATGGATATCCGTAACCACGGGTACGCCCAAATCCTTTTTGATCTGCGCCAAAAGCTTCAGGCCCTCTTCAATACCAGGCCCGCGGAAGGAGGAGTAAGAGGAACGGTTGGCCTTGTCAAAGGAAGCCTTAAATACGTAAGGAATACCCAGCTTTTCACAAATAGCCTTGGTGCGCTGGCCAATCATCAGGCTGCGCTCGTAGCCTTCCAGCACGCAGGGGCCTGCCATCAGCAGCAGGGGGTGGCCCTGTCCCACCTCATAGTTGGCAACTTTTACGATTTGCATATCCAGCCTCCTCGCCTTATTTATCTATCTTGGCAAACAGCTCGTTGACTGCGGCCAAATCCTCGGGGGTATCTACACCAATGCCCTGAAAATCGCTTTCCAGGACCTTGATTTTATAACCATTTTCCAAAGCACGCAGCTGCTCCAGGCTTTCGGCACGCTCTAGCGGCGTGGGCGCAAGCGCTGCATATTTCAGCAAAAAGCTGCGGCGGTAGGCATAAATACCCACATGCTTATACACCCTGTAGCCTTCTGGCTTGTTGCGCGGATAAGGCATCAGACTACGCGAAAAATACAAAGCATAGCCATTTAAGTCGGTCACCACCTTAACGGCGGCAGGATTATCGTAATCCTCCTCGTTCATGGCCACCTTCAGCGTCGCCATCTGCAAATCTGCATCATTTTCAAAGGCAGCAGCCAGGCGGTCAATAACCTCAGGCGGAATCATGGGCTCATCGCCCTGCACATTCACGATTACATCAACATCGGGATAATTAAGCGCCACCTCGGCCAGGCGGTCAGTGCCGCTAGGATGGTCGGGGGAGGTCATCATGGCCTTGCCGCCAAAGCTGTCCACAGCATTTTTTACAAGCTCGTTATCCGTTGCCACAACCACCTCATCTGGCAGCTTAGCCTGGCAGGCGCGTTCATAGACGCGCTGGATCATCGGCTTGCCTGCAATCAGCGACAGCGGCTTGCCTGGCAGACGGGTTGAAGCATAACGTGCAGGAATTACACACAAAACTTTCATCGTTTATCAAGCTCCTTTTTAATGGCATTATCTATATATTCCTGGAACTTATCCATGCCCTCGGTAATGCGGATATCCATATTCAGGATATACAGCGGTATTTCGCGGGCAGAATAAATGAATTCTGTGGGGATTTTTACAGCGTCCTTGGCCGTTGTCACCATAGCCACTGCCTTCAGACTGCTGGCGCGCTCGTTAATATATTGCATCTCCAGCATACCGTAATCATGATGGTCAGGATAGCGCACTGCCTCCATAATGTTCAGGCCAATACTCGACAGGGTCTGCTCAAAGGAGGACGGGTTACCGATAGCAGAAAAGACCATAACGTCCTTATCCCGCAGCTCGTCCAGGCCCTTGATGTTTTCGGCCAGGCCCTTGTACCAGTCGGCGATTTCTACAAAGTTTTTGGGATGGTGAATACTTTCTACAACTGGCGCCCTGTTGTTGTGCAGCGCAATGGTGTGGCGCAGCTGGATGCGGTTCAGCTTGCTGCTCTGGTCAGTCTTGGTTAGCAAGAACAAGTCACCACGCTCCAGGTTTTGCAAAGGCTCACGCAGCGTACCGCGCGGCAGCACGCAGCCGTTGCCAAACATGTTCAGCGTATCCACCAGCACTACGTCCAGGTCACGCTCCAGCTGCCAATGCTGGTAGCCGTCATCCATGATAATAACCTCGGCATTAAGCTTTTCTACAGCATAGCGGCCGGTAACAGCACGGCTTTTGCCAATGATGACGGGGATTCCTGGCAGCGTCTTGGCCATCAGATATGCCTCATCGCCTGCCTCGTAGGCCGTCATGAAAATTTTGTTGCCGTCCGAAACTACGCCCAGCTCCTTGCCCCAATGCGAACGGTAGCCACGGTTCAAGATAACCACGCGATACCCCATCGCCTTGATAATGGCAGCCATCTTTTGCGCCGTAGGGGTTTTGCCTGTGCCGCCTACGGTGATGTTGCCGATAGAAATAACGCAGCAGTTGAGCTTTTCCTTTTGCAGCAGGCCGCATTTATACAATGTCAGCTTGCACCAGACACCAAATTCATACAAATACGACATCCCCCGCAGCACTGCCAAAAGCAGCCAGCCCATAAAGGGAGTATCGGGGCCATAGGCAACCTGCATAATATATTGGATCACCGCATCACCGTGACGCAGGCGGCCGCCGCCCTCGTCCGTAAGGTTGCGGGTATTGATAGGATATTTTTTATATTCACGCGCAGGCACAGCCGTCAAATCCAGCAGCTCCTTGAGATAGTGAATGCTGCGCACATCTGCCCCGCGGTTTTCCTTAATAACCTGCAGGGAGGCAGCGCCCATCTGCGCACGACGTTCATCGTTTTTGATAATATCCAGGATTTCGCTAGTAAGCTCCGCCGTGCTGCCCACCATCTTGCAGGCCTTCACCTTGCTTAAAAGCGCGTAAGAATCCTTAAAGTTTTGCATACTCGGGCCCACCAAAATCGGCTTGGCATGAGCAGCAGGCTCCAATACGTTGTGGCCGCCGGTGTTGCTAAAGGAGCCACCCACAAAGACAACGTCGCCTACAGCGTAAATGCGTCCCAGCTCGCCAATAGTGTCAATAATTAGCAGGGGGTAGCTTTTGCGCTCGCCGCTTTCGCGCTGCATTTGCGAACGGAAGCCAGTCTCGTAGCCATAATGGCTGGCAAGCTTAGCAATTTCTTCGGCGCGGGCGGTTTTACGTGGTGCGATGACCAGGCGTGCGTCAGGATACAGCATACGTATCCCCTTAAAGGCCTCCAAAAGGATTTTTTCTTCACCAGGATGGGTAGAGCCTGCAACAATAACAGGGTAATCCTCCTTCAGTCCCAGCTCCATGCGGTATCTTGCCAAATCCTCAGGTGTAACCTCCGCATAGGTCTGGTCAAATTTAGTGTTGCCCGTGACAAAAATCTTGCTCCTGTCTGCGCCCAAATGAGCGATATAATCGGCATCAATGCTCGACTGCATGCAAAAGCGTGTTACAGTATTGAGCATATCATCCCAAATGCCATAAAGATATCTATAATTTTTGACGGATTTTTCTGAGATACGGCCATTGACCATCATTACAGGGATGTGGCGTTCGCGGATAGCACGCAAAAAATTAGGCCACAGCTCTGTTTCTACTGGCATAAACACACCAGGATGAATGCGCTTAACCAAGGATTCGGCCACAAAGGGCAGGTCCAGGGGGAAATAAATAATCGCATCTGCCTCAGGAATAATCTGCTTGGCCATGTTGTAGCCGCCAACGGTAAACGCTGAAACCAAAACAGGACGGTCTGGCATCTCCTTGCGGATTTGCTTTACCAAAGGACTTGTTGCCACAATTTCGCCTACAGACGCGCCATGGATCCAAATGCAGTCCTTGCGCATAACCTTGGCGATTTCCTTTTCATCTACGCAGCCCAGGCTCTGCTTAAAGCGCAGTCCGAAGCCCTTTTCCGTAAAGAGGCGATAGGTGTAGTAGGGGATGATAAACACCACCAGCACTATTAAAATGAGAATGTTATAAAGAATATACATGCACTAACCTCTTTTCGCCTTACTTAGCTTCTTTGCTGCGATACTGAATTTTATATAGATGCGCATACAGGCCGTCCATAGCCATCAGCTCATCATGGGTTCCCTGCTCTACCAGCTGTCCCTTTTCCAGCACCATAATTTTATCAGCATTCTTAATCGTCGAAAGCCTGTGAGCGATAACAAAGGAGGTACGGCCAATCATCAAACGGTCCAGCGCCTCCTGTACTACGCGCTCGCTTTCTGTATCCAAGGCAGAGGTAGCTTCGTCAAGAATCAAAATCTGTGGGTTCTTTAATATTGCCCGGGCAATAGAAATACGCTGACGCTGGCCGCCGGAAATATTGACACCGCGGTCGCCAAGCATTGTCTGGTAGCCATTCGGCAAGCCCATAATGAAATTGTGGGCGTTAGCGGCCTTAGCGGCAGCTTCAACCTCCTCGGCCGTCGCATCCAAACGACCATAAAGGATATTATCATATACAGTTCCGTTAAAGAGAACTGTTTCCTGTGGCACAATACCCACCTGCTCACGCAGGGAATTAAGCGTTACTTCACGGATATTCTGACCGTCGATAAGGATTTCGCCGCTAGTTACATCATAAAAACGTGGCAAAAGGCTGGCAATGGTAGACTTGCCTGCACCAGAAGGACCGACGAAGGCAATCATCTCACCAGGCTTAACATCAAAGGAAATGTTATTTAAAACCTCATCACCACTGTTATAAGCGAAGGAAACATTTTCAAAACGCACATCACCCTTTACCGGTGGTAAAACCTTAGCATCAGGTGCATTTTTAATAATTTCAGGCAGGTCTAATACGTCAAAGACACGCTGGGCTGCTGCCAGTGCTTTTTGAATATTACCGATAACACGGCTCAAACGCTTGATAGGATTAGAAATATTAACAGCATAGGTCAAAAACGCTACCAAGGAGCCTGCAGTAATACTGCCATTGATAACGCTGTTGCCACCATACCAAAGAATAATAGATACGCCTACTGCAGCCACAAATTCAATCGTCGGCGTGAGGGTGGACGACAGCTGCGCATACTTCATATTGGCATGAAAATTGTTCATATTTTCCTTTTCAAAACGTTTTACCTCGTATTCCTCGCGCACAAAGGATTTGATAACGCGCGGGGAGGAGGCCACCTCCTGCAGCACGGACGTAATATCCGCCGTAGCTTCCTGAATACGGCTGCCAGACTTACGGATACGCTTGCCGAAGCTGTCAATAAACCACAAGACTACAGGAAAGGTTGCAAATGTAACTAAAAACAGCTTCCAATCCAAATACAACATCATAACGATGGAAACTATCAAAATTACACTCTCTGTAAACATTTCCACAACGTTTTCCACCATTGCCGATTGCAAAGCGTTGACGTCGTTCGTAACATAACTCATGATAGTGCCAGTTTTATTCTTGTCATAAAACGACAAGCTCAAGCGCTGCAGCTTCTCGAAAACCTCTCTTCGAATATCAATAATCACACGCTGGCCCACATAGTTCATCAGATAACTTTGTCCATAATATGAAATACCACGAATAATAAACACCACAACAATACTGATAACAATGTAATTCAGCATGGAAGTATCTTTATCTCGCAGCACCTGGTCGACCATGTCCTTGATAACCCATGGCAGGTAGGCAGTACAACCAGAGGCAATGCCAGTGCAGATTATGGCTGCCAAGGCTCGCTGCCAATAGGCTTTAACATATTTCAACGATCTTAAGTATAAATTCATTTTTTCTCCTCAGCTATTTTTAGTATTAATTGTGCTACGCGTCCCACGGCACCAGGCTCGCCCAAGCGCTTTTTCATATAGGCTAAATCCTTTTTCAAAGCCTCCTGCCGCTCAGGTGCCAGCAGCTCCTTTGCCGTTTGCGCCAATTTTTGGGGTGTAAAATCTTCCTGCAGCAGCTCTGGTAAAATAGTTTTACCAGCCACAATATTGGGCAGGCCAATGTTGGGAATATTTATCACTAACCGTGCAATAAAGGCGTTTAGTGCCGATGTACGGTAAACAATAACGCTTGGCAGACCGCAAAGAGCCGCCTCCAGCGTTACTGTGCCGCTAGTGGCCAGCGCCAAATCTGCCACGCTGAACAAATCATAGTTGTGGCCCTCGGTAATCTTCACATCTAGTCCCGATGCTGCAATTTTCTCCTGCAGCATTGTAAGCGGTATCGTTCCTGCGCGCGGCATGGCAAACTGCACCTTGGGCATTTGCTGCTTAAGCAGCTTTGCTCCTGCCAAAAGCGTAGGCAGCATCTTTTCTATCTCCATCAGGCGGCTGCCTGGCATCAGCAGCACCAGCTTTTTGCCTGCCTGCTTACCTGCCCAGGCTTCGGCCTCACTACGCTGCATGGCAGGCTGCACAATATCCAGCAGCGGATGGCCGACAAATTCTACAGGTGCTCCTGCCTCTTTATATACATCGTATTCAAAAGGGAAAATACATGCGACCTTATCTACTATTTTAGCAACGTTTTTGGCGCGTCCCTTGTTCCAGGCCCACGCCGACGGTGCGATATACGACACCACAGGTATTCCCTTGTCGTGTGCTAGCTTAGCCAGCTTCATATTAAAGCCGGGGTAATCTACAACCACCAAACAGTCTGGCCTGCGCTCGTCCATAACGCGGGCAAAGTCGCTGCGCAGGCGGAACAAATCCGGCAGCTTGCGGATGACCTCCACAAACCCCATAACGCCATGATCCTTGATGTCCCACAGCACCTCGCCGCCGGCATTGCGCAGGGCATCGCCGCCCATGCCAAAAACCTCGGCACTGCTGTCTAAGCCTTTTATAGCAGCTGTTACCGCAGCTGCATGGATATCGCCAGAAGCTTCTCCGGCAGATATTAAAATTTTTGCCATGATGTCTCCTTGCATTAACTTATACATATTCAGTTTATATTATAACACAAAAAGCGGCTGACATAAGCTATCAGCCGCTAAGAAATGCGAAATTTTTACGATATTTATTTAACAAGAATCGTTATATTATGCTCATCTGCCAGCGCAATTGTCTTTGCGCGCTCTGTAATCAGCGTATTGCCTGCTTCGATAATAATACCTGTCGCACCTGCGTAAATCATCGACTCCAAGGTTTTAGTACCAAAGCCCGGAATATCAAAGCGCTGGTCCTGCGCAGGCTTGGCCGCCTTGGCCACAATCACACCGCCCTTGCCCAAATAGCCGCCGCGCAGAATGCAGGCATCAGTGCCTTCTATCGCCTCCACGGCCATCACAGCACGGTTTTTGACAACCACCGTCTGGCCAATGTCCAGGCCGCCAATGGCCTTGGCCATCTCAAAGCCAAACTCCATGTCCGCCAGCTCTGCCTCCGTCGGCGCACGCTTGGTCAGCACACCTGGCTGCGGCAGCAGCGGCTTAATCAGCAGCGTCTGGTCCATAACCTCAATGCCTTCGCCCTCCAGCTCCTTGACAATAGCATTCATAAGGGTATCGTCCTTACGGTCAGGCACCGTGGCCAAAATCTTAATCGCGCGCAGGTCGGGAACAATGGCGCCAGCCTTATACAGCACCTCTTTTGTCACCTTGCCGATCATCGTCACCTTGGTAACCTTGTGCTTTTTTAAGGTGGAAATAATCTTGCCGATTTTGCCGATATTAATATCATAGTAAGTATCTACGCTCGCAGGCAGCTCCTCGTCAATACCAGGGACAACTCCCACTGCAATCACATGGTAGCCCTGCTCCTTAGCAGACCGTGCCACCTCTACAGGCAGATGGCCCACGCCCGAAAGTACACCTAGCACCTCCATGGCCTTAACCTCTGCGGGTACGGATGATGCCGCGCTCTACATTACGCAGGAAGCGCAGCAGGTGCTCGATAGGCTCCGAGCTGTTGAGCTCCTGCTCCATAGTGCTGATAGCCTCCTGCAGCGGCAGGCCGCTACGGTAGAGGATGCGGAAGGCTTTTTTCAGCTCACTGCGCTCTTCTACAGGCATACCTGCGCGGGAGAGTCCCACGCTGTTTAAGCCGGAAACGAAGGCAGGGTCACCAGCGCAGATCATAAACGGCGGCACATCCTGGTTGCAGCGTGCCATACCGCCAATCATCGCATTGCGGCCAATCTTGCAGAACTGGTGCACAGCAGACAAACCGCCGATAACAGCACGGTCCTCAACAATAACATGACCAGCCAAGGTTGCTACGTTGGACATAATAACATTACTGCCAACGATGCAGTTGTGCGCTACGTGGGTATAGGCCATCATCAAAATATTGTTGCCAATACGGGTTTCGTTGCCCTCGCCCACGGCCCTGTTTACAGTGCAGCATTCGCGGAAGTCACCGCCATCGCCAATAATCGTATAGGTCTTTTCGCCCACAAACTTTAGATCCTGAGGCACTGCGCCAATGGAGCAGCCAGGGAAAAAGCGGCAGTTTTTGCCTATTTTGGTATACGGATGGATGGTTACATTAGCACCTACGATACAGCCATCGCCAATTTCTGTATTTTCATCAATCACAGCATGTGGGCCCACGCTTACATCCTTGCCCAAAACAGCGGAAGGATGGATAATAGCGGTGGGATGGATACCACTAGCCGGCAGTATAATTGAAGACATTACTTTCACTCCCCAAACAAATATTAATCAAGCAATTAAATACAAAACATAATACTATAATCACCTGTGCTAATGTTTTTTCACCTGCCAAAAATCACCGTTAAATGAATTTAGGCTTAATTATAGCTTCTTTTTTCGGTATTACTTGCTTTTACAGCTATTTTTGTATTTTTTACTGCTTATGGCTCCTTGGGGTCCATGATAGCAAAGGTGCAGTCGCATTCGCAGGCAACCTTGCCATCTACGCGGCCCTCGCAATGAATAATCCCCATGTTAGCACGCATGATTTTGGTAACCTCGGCGGTGGTAACAACCTGATCGCCAGGCACAACCTGCTTGCGGAAGCGGACGTTGTCAATCTTAGCAAAAACAGCAATCTTGCCGCGGTTTTCTTCGGGATACAGCATGGCAACGCCGCCAACCTGCGCCATAGCCTCAATCAACAGCACGCCAGGCATAATCGGCTCGTTGGGGAAGTGTCCCAAAAACTGCATTTCGTTAGCGGTAATATTTTTAATGCCAACTGCACGCTTCATCGGTTCGATTTCCAGAATGCGGTCTACTAAAAGCATAGGATAACGATGCGGCAGAATTTTTTTGATTTCATTGATATCTAAAACTGTCATTATTTACTCCCCCTTTGTTCTATAAGCCTGAATCTGCTTGGCTATCTTGGAATTAAAGGCATGGCCTGTTTTTACTGCAATCACGTGCGCCTTAATCGGTCCCAGCAAATATAAATCGCCCACAGCGTCTAAAATCTTGTGCCTGATGAGCTCGTCCTCAAAGCGCGGAACAGACAAAATCTTTTCCTCGTCAAAAACAACAACGTTTTCCAGCGAGCCGCCCAATCCCAGGCCCATCTTACGCAGCATCTCCAGCTCATTGGTAAAGGCTACTGTCCTAGCAGCCATAATCTCTTTCTTAAAGCTTTCCTTGTTCAGCTCAATATCAAAATATTGTGTTCCCAAAAGCGGATGGCTGTTAATCGAGGTGAAGGACACCCTATAGCCATCATAAGGCAAAATGGCGATATAACGATCACCGTCATACACAGAAAATGCCTTGTCCACAGCATACACCTTGCGCTCTGCCTGCTGAGCCACGGGCTGCGCCTCTTCAATCAGCTCGCAGAACACCTTGGCGCTGCCATCGGTGACAGGCGGTTCGGGGGACGACATTTCTATGCGGATATTGTCAATGGCCAGCATCGACAGCGCCCCCATCAGATGCTCTACCGTAAAGACCTCGGCACCGTTGGCGCTGAGGGTTGTTGCTTTGATTGTGGAGCTGACGTTTTCAGCCAAGGCCTGTATTTCCGGTCTGCCTGGCAGATCTGTACGGACGAAGACAATACCTGTATTTTCGGCCGCTGGCTTAAGCGTCATCAGCACATCCTTGCCCGAATGCAGGCCAATGCCGGAATAGGATACTTCCTTAGCAATGGTATGCTGGTACTCTTTTATTTGCTCGGTCATTTTGCTCCTCCTTTTTCCAATAGTTATTTTTTCTTACCAAAACGCTGTCTGCCATCCTTCCAGCGGTCATGTACCCAAAACCACATTTCAGGGTGATCAATGATTTCGTGCTCTAAAATCGTCACCAGCTCACGGGTAACAGCGTAAAAATCCTGTTCCTTATTTTTCGTCTTGGGCGTATACAGCGGCGGGTAGATTTTTGCGATGCAGGTGCCATCTGCATTGTTATGCAAAAAAATCGGCAAAATCGGCGAGCCATAAATGCGCGATAGGGCTGCAGGCCCCAGCGGTATAATCGACTGCTTGCCAAACAAATCAAGCTGCACGCCATCGTCATTAGTATCCTGGTCAAACAGCACGCCCAAAAGCTTTTTTTCACGCAGCATACGACTGATGGCCAAAAGGCCATGCTCACCACGGTTATAGGTAACCTGCTGTCCCACCATCTGACGGAACTCGTTTATCAGCTTATCCATATAACCATTGTTCTGCTTACGTGTGATCGAAAGCATAGGATAACCATGCAAGGCCACCGTTGCGCCCAAAAGCTCCCAGTTGCCATAATGGCCCGTTGCCATAATAACACCCTTGCCCAAAGCGTAAGCAGCCTCCAGATGCTCCAGGCCTTCTACCTGCACCTTTTTGCTGATATTGTCCTTATTAAGCAGCGGAAAGCGCATTACCTCCACCACCATGCGTCCAAAGCGATGTAAGCTGTCCGCAGCAATCTGCTGCGCCCTCTCCTCGCTCACGCCCAAGCATTCGCGGATGTTGGCTGCTGCCATCTGCATGCGCCATTTAGGCACTGCCAGCACAGCCACACTCCCCAAAAACTTCGCCACCAGCTTACGCAGCCACAGCGGCGAAATACACATTAACTTGCTAAAAAGCTTGACTATATAATAACCTAACAAGCTTTCACCACCTAAATCTTATTTTTTCAGCTCAGCCAGTTCCTTTTCCAAGGCCTTGATGCGCTTGAGCATTTCGCCAGCCTTGCGCACATTGGCCTCCTGGCGCAGCCACTCCTTCATCGGCATAGCGGGGAAGCCGCCCATCACAGAATTATCAGGAACGTTGTTGGTAATACCCGTCCTGCCGCCAAAGACGCAGTTGCTGCCGATAGTAATATGACCGACGGTACCAACCTGGCCAGCAAAGGTAACGTTATTGCCCACGGTAACGCTGCCGGAAATGCCCACATGCGCAACCAGCAGGCAGTTTTCACCCAAAATATCGTTGTGGCCCAAATGTACCAGATTATCAATCTTTGTTCCCTTGCCCACAATCGTACTGTCTACCGTCGCACGGTCAATACAGGTGTTATTGCCAATTTCCACATCATCACACAGTACCACGTTGCCAGTTTGCAGAACCTTGCTATGCTTACCGTTTTGGGTAATGTAGCCAAAGCCGTCACCACCGATAACAGCGCCTGCCTGCAAAATAACGCGGTCGCCCAATACACAGTCCTCGCGGATGGTAGTATTGGGATAAAGAGTACAGTCCTTACCCATTTTTACACGCTTGCCTACATAGGCATGCGGATAAATTACGCAGCCATCACCCACCTCAGCATCATCTTCAACAACGGCAAAGGGCTGGATTGCCACGTTAGCACCAATTTTTGCTTTTTTAGAAACATAAGCATAGGGACTGATAACGCGTTCAACCTCCTCCTGCGGACGAAACAGCTCCAGCAGAGCAGCAAAGGCCGCACGGGGGTTAGCTACTCTGATCACGGGACGGCCATCAAGCTCGGGGTCTTCAGGACTTAAAACCATAACACCGGCCTTGGACAGATGACAATGCTCAACATGCGGCGGCACCGCAAACGAAATATCCTGCGGACCTGCCTCCACCAGACCATTAACGCCGGTAATACGCAATTCGGGGTTATCATGCTCTACCGTGCCCTGTAAAAACTCAGCTAATTCTTGTACACTCTTCTCCATTTCATACCTCCATCAGCACGCAGCCCTCTCACAAAGCTGTTTACGCAAAAAAGCGGGCGGACGCTCCGCCCGCTTTTGGGTGCTGCTTATTTCATTTTTGCAATTACATCACTGGTAACATCGGTGCCGCCCTGAGGAACTGCACGCTTATCCAAAATTGCTCCCAGCTTCTTCTCATCAGCAACCTGCTTTAAGGCTGCATCCTGGCTAGATTTCAGCTTGTTCATAGCCTCGCTTTGTACCAGCTTAGCCTTAGCAGCATAATCGTCACTAATCTTTTTGGCCTCGTCACCGGTTTTGCCCTCCAGCTCCTTGTCCATCTCGGTCTTCAGCTCGGTCATTTTTTTGGTAAAATCCTCCTGGGTCTGCTTTACAACAGGAGCCTCAGCCTGAATTTTTTCCATATCTACAGTGCCAAAATCAGCATTACGTCCGCCACAGCCAAAGGTAAGCATAGCTGCTGCAATCATCAAACCGGCAATAATCTTCTTCATGATTTGTATAACCTCACTTAACTTTTCTTATATTTAGCTTAAGACTGCACTTTCAATGCCTTAATAACAGAATCGGTAATATCATCTGCTTTTATATTAGCCTTAAACTGATTGAAAATAATAGTATAACCATGCTCACGTGCCAGCTTTAAAGCCTGGCTTTCAATATCCTGGTTAATCTGCTTTTTCAAGCCTTCATTTTGTTCCTGCTGCTTGTCAATTTCCCTATCCATAACGCTGAGTGCATTATCCAGCGCCTTGGGTGCTGCCTCTAGCAGCTCCTTATCACGCTCATCAGGAGCTTTTAAGCGCTCCAAAGCCAACGCATGATACTTCTCTGCCTCTTGGCGCATTCTCTCTTCAGCCTGTGCCTTGTAAGGAACAACCTTAGCATCTACCAGCCGACGCTTTTGCTCCTGCAGCTCTGCAATGCGTGCTCCACGCTCATGCTGTACAGCCTTCAGCTGCTCTTCAACAGCCTGGCGCTCCAAAGGCTTCAGCTTCACAGTTTCCAGAAGCGCACGCAGGTTAAAAATTTTCAATTGGTACGCATCCTCAACCTCTTTTTTGCGGCCTGCCAGCTGTGCATCCGCGTCGGCCTCCGCCTCGGCTACAAACTGCTGTAGCCTAGCATTTTCCACCTCGCGCTGCTCTGCCATACGCGTATTAAAATCTGCATCCATAAAGCTTTGCTGACTAATCTGACGCAGGCTGCGTAGCCTGTTTAAGCTGCTTAGCTGTGCCTTAGCCAGCTCCTGCTGGCTCTTGCGCTTGTTGAGCAAATCCTGCACAACCTTTTCTCCCTGCTCCAGCTTACTGTACTGCTGATGTGCCTTCACCGCCTGTTCCCAATTAATGACGGCAATTCTATCCTGTTGTCCATTGATATTGGCATTGCATGCCGAAATCAGCAGGGCAGCTGCAAGCATAGCACCAATTGTTCCCAGCTTTTTCTTTTTCATGCACGCCTCCATCTATAAACTTAATAAACATCTCTTAAAACAGCCAGCGCAAGCTACGCAGAGCAATTTGCAAGCTACGTAACGCAAACTGCGCAAAGCAATTTGCTTATTCTCAAGCAACAATCAGGGCAATTTTAGCGAGCAGCATACTCAACGGCAACATGGCAAAGGCCACATGTGAGCTCACATACCTAACAGGCAAACCCACACCTCCATGCGAGGATATGTGGACTGCCATGTTGCCATACATGCGAGCGTCCAAAATTGTCCGTTGCGGAGAATAACAAATTGCTCTACTAAAACCTATGTTAGTAAACCACTAACTCCTTAAACCTTATTTAGCAGCAGGCTGCATGCTCTTAGCAACCTCGTCAGTAATATCCACGCCGCCATAAACAACGGTATTCTTGTCAACAACTACAGACAGTCCCTTTTTATCAGCAACCTTTTTAATGCTTGCTTCAATACTCTTGAGCACCGGATCCATCAGCTCCTTTTGCTTATTAGCCAGGCGCTCCTGGATTTGGGTATAATACTTTCTCTTTTCAGCATCATTCATAGTCTTGCTCTTCTCATTGAAGTCTTCCTGTGCTGCCTTAATTTCCTTATTCATAGCTTCGTTTACAGTCTGTAAATCTGGGCTCTGGGAAACCAAAATCTGGTAATTAACCACGCCGATTGCCGATTCGCTGGAAGCTGCCATTGCATTTTTACCAAAACCGCTCTGCGTTACAGAAAGGGCAAAGCAGCCTAACACAAAGATGGCTGCAATCAACAAAGAAATTACCTTAACATTTTTAGGATTACGCAATTGCTGCATCATAATCTAAATCCCTGCTTTCTTTTTCTCATACAATTTGCAGGTAGTGCCAAAAGCACAAAGCTTAGCACGCCCACTACAACAAATATATCTTATTATATCAGTCTGAGCCAATTCTTTCAAGAATTGCTATAGATTTCCTATAATCCGCAAATAGAATTCGTCGCCGCCATAAACATATTCCGCACTCAAAAATTCGTGAATGCGGTAACGCACACCAAACTCATTGCGGTCATCACCTGAAAAATGCTCTGCCCGCAACCGCCATTTAGGACTCAAATTATATTCCAGGCGGTAATTATTATCACCAATTGGCATCCGCCGCATATAGCTCCAGCTGCTCTTGCCCCAATAGCGGGTATAGCCAAGGCCAAAGCGCCATTCGACATCATCTAAAATAACCTCTCCCTCGCCAAACACCTCATCGCGCGCAGAAATCAGTTTGCCTATGTGTGCCTTACCTGAAAGATTATTCTTATCACGGCCGATATCCCCATAGCCTTCAAACCACAGCTTGTAGTCATCAGAATTAATCATTATGCTTACGCCCAAATCAGCACCAGGGGTAAGCTTAACATCTGGCTGCAGCTTGAAGCGGCGTACCTCCGGTTCCTCTAAAAGCTTTGCCTTGAGCTGCTCCTCCAGTTCCTCGCGATGACGTTGCACATAAGACACGGGCAAGCCTCGCAGCTTATCACATTCCGCACCGTATTTGTATTTCAGCTGCATCAAAAGTATATTGGGAATGGCCTCGCTACGCAGCTCATATTTGATGTTACGCACCAGCTGCCCTACAGGATAGATTACTACCTGCACCACGGTGCGGCCATTTTCCTGCAGCACATCCACTGCTGGTTTAAATTCAGGCAGCTGCTTCTGCACCTGACTGCGCACCATTTTGCGCAGCACGCCACCAGCCCAGTCACCGGCATCCACCGAGGCACCGCTAATGGCAGCCTTCAATGCCTCCTGCAGCTTTGGTACACGCTGCTCTAGAAGTGCTGCTGTTTGTGGCTCTACACCAGAAAACTGCATATCAATCACAGGCTCTGTGATGACGCTATTCCAAGGGCGGGCATAAAGCCTTATCTGCGTAGTGCTGCCTATGGCCAAAGCTACATCCGTCAGCTCATAGCCTGTAAATACGCGGTCACCGATTTCTGTCAGCAGACGGATATAGTCCTCCTTGGCTACATCTATGCTCTCAGTGTCCTTGTCCACAAAAAGCTGGTCAGCAACCACCTGCATACTGCTGCTCATTTTATGCAGCAGCACCTCACTCGTGCCTCCATTTGTATCTATCACCTGCACCGCCACTTCATTAATGGGGGCAGAAAAAGCATGCTGCAATGGCAAGATGCTTGTCATTGCAGCACAGAGTAAAATCTTATTAAGCCTCATAGCCTAGCTTACTCCAAAGAATTAGAACTGGCCACCAAAGCTGAAGTGGAACTTGCCGCCATCCTCGCCATAGCCATAGTCCAGCTTAACCGGGCCCAACGGCGAATTGATGCGCAGGCCTACGCCATAGCTGTTTTTAATCAGGCCCAGGTCAAAGGCGTCCTCATGACGTTTATCCCAAGCATAACCGTTATCGGTAAAGAGTACACCCTGTACCTTCTTCACGATGGGGAAGCGATATTCCAGAGTTGCCTTCAGCATGCTGTTGCCACGGAACTGGTCATCCTCGTAGCCACGCAGGGTGTCGCTACCACCCATGGTAAAGCGTTGGGACAACGGCATACTGCCGCTGGCATAGCCTGCACCCAGGTTCAGCGCCCAAACATTTTCACCGCCTGCACGGTAGTAGTAACGCCAATCAGCAGTCCACTTAGTAAAATCAAAGTCACCGCCTAAGCCGCCGGCCCACTCTACGCTATAGCCAATGCGCTTGCCTTCATGTGGATCATATACATTATCACGCGAATCATACACGCGGCCAAAAGTTATACTGCGGGTAGTACCAAAGTTTTCCTTGCGACGGTCCAGATAATTTTCCGGCATCCAATCCTTATATTTTCCACTATTCTTAAATTGCTCCTCGTAATATTGGTCAGTATCGCCCTCGTAGCCATCAGCCTCGCCCTTGTAAATATCATCACGGTTCTTAATGGTGATATAGTTGCTGATAAATTCGTTATTCGTCTTGCGGCTGAAGGTCAGCTCCTGACCACGGCGCTTTTTGTCATAGCGGGCAATTTCATCGCCATCAATGTTATAGTCTGCATATTCGTTAGTGATATCGTACAGGTTCAGCGTTGCGCTGGTTTCCTTGCTGTCAATCCAGGGGCGGGTATAGCTAAAGTCATAGTTTTTATTATCCTCGCCGCCAAACTCCCAACGGATATTGATCTTATCGCCAATACCGCGGAAGTTTTTATCGCCGATAGAAATCATACCGACAAAGCCGTCAGCATTGCTATAGCCTGCGCCGATACCAAAGGTACCTGTATTCATTTCAATAACACTGATTTCAACCTCAACACCGTTCGGTTCACGGCCAGGATTCAGCTTGATGTTGACATCTTCAAAATAACCAAGGTTATAGACGCGCTGCATACTGCGGCGTGCAGCCTTAGCGTTAAACGGCTCACCCTTTTTCAGCTTCATCTCACGGGTAATAACGTAATCCTTTGTCTTAACGTTGCCCTTAACCTTAAAGCCCTCAACAATGCCTTCATTAACAGTAACCTTCAGCGTACCATCCTGCTCCATATGCACGTCGCTAACACGCGCCAGGATATAGCCGTTAGAGCGGTATTCCTCCTCCAGCTTTTGTACGCATCTATTGATGTCCTTAAGGTTGGCAATCTTGCCAGCATCCAGGTCAAAAAGACCTGCTACCTTCTTTTTGTCCAATACGGTGTTGCCCTCAACCACGGTTTGTTGGTAAACAGGGTTTTCCAGCACATGATAAATCACCTGCACACCCTCAGGCACCAGCTTGAATTCCGGATGCAGGTCATAAAACCATCCCATATCATAAATTGCACTCAAATCCTCAGAAAGACCGGCTTCGGTAAATTCCATGCCAGGCTTAGTTTTAAGTGCAGCAATAATCTGTTCAGTCGGAACAGTTGTATTACCTTCAACAATTTGCTTCGTAATAGTTTTCCCAAGATAGGGAGCAAGCCTGTTTTCTTCTTTTTGCTCCGGTACAGTCTGCGCTACAGAGGTATCAGAACCCGCAACAGGTGTCTGGTCATTTTCTGCATAAACAGGTGCTGCTAAAAGCATTGCTGCTAAGCCAACTGTCAGCGGGCGCCACAAACTTCTCTTTTTCAATGGATATTCCTCCTTGTAATTCATTTTGAGCTACTCAATTCAACTCGCGCTGACTGCACTAATCTGTGCATATCGGCTTTAGATATATTAACACGGTCCGCAGTCGCTTGCTTTTCTTGGACCGGTATATCATGGTGCACTTTAGGTGACGGCTGTTGCTCCGCTACATTTTTCACTGATGCTGCAGACCTGTCAGTCCTTTGCGGAACCTTCACTGCCGCAGTCTGTAAAGCTGCAGACACCGCTTCCTTGCTTTTGGCACGATAATGGTCCTTGGCACAATACCAACCGCCAAAGCCTGCCAATACCAACAGCATAGCAGCACAGCCTGCCAAAACCTGACGGTTCCAGCTCCAGGGACGGTCTTTTTTACGGCGCAAATTTTTTAATTCGGCTTCTGCCAGCATCAAATCCAGCTCGCCCCTTATGTCCTTATTGTCCATAAAGCTCTGCTCAGCATTATCCAAGCTGCTTTTTATGCAACGGATACGCTGAAACAAGGTGCGGCTCGTCTGCGTCATACTCTAACCCCCTTCTGTGCATATTACCTATAAATAACTATGCTTCCTATAATCACAAACCAGGGATTTTTTTCACCAGCTGTATAGTATGATTATAGCAGATTTAGTAAAGTTAACTATTATTTTCTTTGTTTTTCGCTATTTATTGACGTAAATTTTTTATTTATTAGTTGCTCTCAACCATTGTTAAAATCGTGGATGAAGCGCGAGAGCATACCACGTATGCGGCGTACTCCCTGCTTCTGCAGGCGGTACACATGTCCAAGGCTCACGTCAATAGCATCAGCTACAGCCTGGGCAGGCCTATCCTCCAAATACATTCCCTGCAGCACCTGCTGCTCCTTTAGCGGCAGGCGGTGCATTGCCTGCGCCACCTTTTCCTTCAAAAGATTCTGCTCGGTCAGCTCCGTAGGCGATGCCTGCGCCGAAGGCAGAGCGTCGCTGAGCGTAAAGCCCTGCTTTAGCTCGCTGTCTAGGTACAGCATCCCACTGCCATTACAATGTCGCAGATAATCTACCATGCTTCCCTTGATACGAAAGGAGGCAAACAAGCTAAAAGCCACCTGGCGTTTATAATCATAGGTTTCGGCAGCCTCTAAAAGGCCCACCATCCCCTCCTGGATAAGCTCCATCGTTTCGCTCTCGCCCAGCCTAAAGCCGGAAGCAATTTTAAAAACCAACGGCTGATATGCAGTCATCAGGCGCTGATGCGCCTCTAGGTCGCCTGCTTCTGACCGCTGCCAAAGCTCCAACTCCTCTTTCGGCTCCAAAAGCGGCGTTTTGCGCAGCTCCTCCAGATAGCTTTGTAGCATGCCTGCACCTCCCTTCTAAATGTTAAAACGAAATCTTATACTCAAGCCCATACCAATCCTTAGGATCCTTAGACAGGTCGTAGCTACGTGAATAGGTTAGATTCATATGCCTACTAATATCGTACTGCCCAAAGATACTTCTGTCAACAGCATCAAAGCTTGTAGTATATCCAAGCATAAAATTATTATTCAGATATTTGCTTACTAGAACATTATACTGGTTTTTCTCATCTGCCGTCAACTCACGATTCCTGTCATGCGCGCTTTCAAAGCCTATACCGGAACGGGTCTTGCCCGTATAAATGCGGAACTGGTCAAGTCCAAGAGTCTGTTTAATAAACATCTCTACGTCACCAAGCACCGTCATCTGCAAGCCTACCGTCATCAGATTAGCCATATCATCGCTTGTAACCTCGTTGCTGCCTGCACTTTCACGTTGCAGTGTAAGCATACGCACGATAGTGTTTCTCTCTAGCGGCGGATTACTGGTCAGCTGTAGCTCCATGCTGTCGCTCACAGGACCATTAATCTTCATAAAGATATTGTACCTGCTAAAGCGGGCTGTGCTTTCCAAATTGACATTCGGCAGGAAGGTTCCGGGATCAACCCATACCAATCCGGCCTTGTTAATCTTAAAATCTGTACGCAGATATTTTACTGTACCCTTATCAGCCTTAATCGTGCCATCAATCATGGGGAAGAGTGTGCTTCCCTTAATATCAATCGCACCCTTCAGCCAAATATCGTACAGATAACTGTTATACAAGTGAATCTTAGGTCCGAGCTCCAGCTTCAAGTCCATGCCAATGTTGCTTTCACCCTCGCCCATTTCGGGGATAGTTGGCATATTTACCAGCACATCGTCCAGGCGCACGCTACCCTTAATTTGCGGCCTGTATTCCTCTGGAGGAGGCGTATTACCCTTCGCCTTACGCATATCGCGATACTTTTCGGGCGCAATCGTGAGATCGCTGGTGATCGTGCCTGTGACAAGCTGCGATGCTATCTGCGCCTTATCGGCCTTCAAATGCAGGCTATAGGCTGTATCCGCATTGGTTTGCAGGGCATAGCTGCCTTCCGCGCTAACCGTGCCCTTGCCCAGCTTCGCAGACAGGTTTTTAAGCTGCACAATATCACCGTTAAAGAGCACGTCCAAATTAATATCGTCTATAACCGTGCTGACATCCTTAAGCTTGACACTGCCGCCGGCAATTTGTATAGAGCCAAAAAGCAGCGGCTCCTCCAGCGTGCCTGCCAAGCGCACCTTGCCCTGGGTATCGCCAACGCCCCACTCCACCATCTTGGTAAGAGCAGGCAAAATTCCTAAGCGCGCCTTATCCAGGTCCATCACTATATTCATCTGCGCGTTAGTGTTGCGGCGCTCGGCCTTAGCGCGGAACAAGTCCAGCGGAATATCGCCAGATGCGCTCACACCATAGGCATCCTTCGTCGCAATCAGCTGCTCCAGCTTAATGTTGTCATTAGCCAGCGACAAAAGCGCGGTCAGGCTGTCCATGCCCACGCCTGCAACCGAGCCGTTGGTTATCTCCAGGGAGGCTGTGCCCTCGGGATTATCAAGGCTGCCCTTAACCTGCACCAGCATATCGGTTTCGCCCTTAATCTCCGGCGGATTCTTCATCACGGCCGTCACGATAGCAGGGTTGGCCTTCACTGCTGCCAGCTCCAGCTGCAGCTGCTTTTTAAACACGTCCACATAGCCGCCCACAGCGATAATGCCCTTGTCCTCAACACCATCCTGCTCCTGCAGCCTTACATTATCAAAATGCAGCACGCCGCCCTTGTCCACACGTCCTTCAAACTTCATATGCGCATAATTCAGGTCATGAATCTTGACATCATCAGCCGAAGCCGTAATCTTGACACCGTTACCGCGGCCGTTATAGCTAAAGTGCAGCTGTCCCTGCATCTGGCCGTTGATATCATAATCCATACGCGCCATCCGCAGCAAGCCGCCGATATCACCCCAAACATTTTCCACCTTGCCTTCAACATAACGCTCCGCCAAATTGATGTTAACATCGGCACTGTAGAGGCCGTAGTTAATAGGATCATCACGATAGGGCTGCTTGAAGGAGGCATTGAGCTTGTTTACATCACGGCCATTGCTTGCCAACGTGCCCTGCAGCTCGGTGAGCGCCTCGCCATTAACTGTAATTTTATCGCTGCTCACATCACCCTCAAAGTAAGGCGCTGTCAGCGTACCGCTCAAGTGTCCCTTAGCGTTCACCTTGCCCGTAAGAGCCACAGTATCATCCTTTATCGGCAGATGCGCCAAATCTACATTCTGCGCATCCATAACAAAATCCAGCTCGTTAGCCGCCGTCATCGACCCGTTCAAGGTCAGACGGCCATAGAAGGCATCCACCACAAAATCCTTAAGGGTCAGCAAACCATTTTCGTAGCTATAGCGCCCGTCGATGCCGTTAAAAAGCTGCTTGGCCGCACTGCCGTCGCTAGCATGGATTTCGCCGTATACCGACGGCTGCGACAGGGTTCCCCGCAGCGTCATCACGTTATCCAAATTGCCAGTCACCATGTCGGCTTGTCCCACAAGCGCCATCAGCGGCTCAATGCGCACGCCCTGCGTTTCCAGTGTCAAATCGGCCACAGGCTCGGCTCCCTGCAGGTTGAGAGTACCATTAAGGATGTGCCTGCCCTGGTCCATGTTGGCAACGAAGTCCTTAAAGCTCAAAACGTTGTTCTTCAGATTAATAAGACCATGTGCTTCGCTCAGCTTCTGCGACAAATATTGCACCTGCGTCAGCTGCACCATGCCATTAAACTCGGGTGCAGCAAGCGTGCCGCCCACAGTAAAGCCAGTAGAGCACAGGCCGCTGCCAGCCTCGCCTGCCACATCCAGCAGCGGGTCAATGGGAAAATCAGCCATACGTCCCTTAAGCTTAAGGCTGCCATCAGCACCCACGCTACCTTTTGCAGCTAATGTGCCATTTTCAGCAGCAAAAATACTAAAATTATCAACCACAAGGCCCTTGCTGTTATAGCTGCCGTCAAAGGCCAGACGGTTCAGCTGCAAACTGCGCCATTGAATATCCATAGTATCCGCTGCAGCGTGCAAGGCCATTTTATCGTCCAAAAGCTTGGCCAAAACTGCCAGCCTGCCGCTAGCATGCACGCTGCCAGCCTCGCCAGGCAGCTGCTGCGTTACGTTCTGCACCTCGGCATCTGCAGTCAGCGTCTTTCCGTTGATTTCATAGCTGCCGTTAGCAATGATCTTGCCACCGCCATAATCCACACTCACATCGTGCAGCTGTAGCGCATCCTTGTTGCCGCTAAAGGGCAGGCGCAGATTCTGCACGCTATAATCGCCATAGGCCAGCTCTTTAGCCGTCAGCACGCCAACGCCCGTCGGCGCAGCCTCATCACGCAGGTCTGCTTCACCCTCAAGGTGTAGCTGCTGATTATCTATTTTTGCATCCAGCGAGCTGATGCTCACAAGATTATCGTCCGCACGTACCAGGCCGTCAAGCAGCAGGCTGTGCTGTGCCCCTGCCAAAGTTATCTTACCGCTTAAGGCCTTAATTTCAGTTTCACCACTAAAGCGTTGCTTATCATCTTTATTGACATATAAAACCGCTACTTTGCCCAAGCCGCCCTGCAGCTCCTCAACATCAGCATACCTCTTAGCCAATGCCGCATAAGCTGTTAAATCCAACTTATCGCCAGTCAGCTTAAGGCGACCTTCACCCTTGGTCGTCATCTGACCTGCCAGCTTCAGCTTATCCTCACCGCTTGTTAAAGCTAAATCAACTGCAAAATTAGGATTAGCGCCACCATTAACGCTACCATCAACGCCAAAGCTCCACTGTCCCTGCGGCATTTGCACAACCAGCTGCGCGTCCGTAAGTGTCAGAGTCCCATAAAAAGGCGTTTCGTCAGAATCAGATGGCTTCAGCAAATTTTGCATATTCCATTTGTCTTCGGTATCCATAGACAAATACACCTTAGGGCGCACCAATTCAACCATGCTTAAGGCACGTGCCGGCTTCTCCAGCGCCAACCACGGCCGCAGCGTTATCAGCGTGCGTGGCAGCTCTGCCACCTTCCCACCTTTGGTATCCTTAACGGTTACATCGGTAATTTCCGCCGTCAAGCCACCATTCCATGTAAGACCACCAATTGAAACACTGCCATTAAGATAACCTGCAGCAAGCTGTTCTGCCTGCGGCAGCATTTGCTTAATATAATGCGGCATCACCGTATGCACCAAAAATATGTAGCCTGCGGCAAGCAGGACAAATAAACAACCAAGAAAACGTAGATATTTTTTCATTACACTTCACCGTTCACCAGCTTAGCAAAAAAATATGACAAAGCTGTGTCAAAATCTATAAAACCAAAAAAACAAAACACTTAGACTTATATTCTTTCGACACAGATGCAATTCTTCCTCTATTTTTTTCATGTATACAAAAAATGATTATGCAAACTCGCCCAGCCAAAGATGGAGCCATAACTACAGTTTTACGCAGCACTAAAAAAGGCTCTCCTTGAGGAGAGCTGTCACCCACAGGGTGACTGAGAGGGGTCTGCTATCTGCCGCTGTTTGTACCTGACCCCTCTCCGCCTCGCATTCGCTCGGCTGCTCCCCCAGGGCGCCCTCTCTTGCCCTAACGGGCAGTTCACCTTGTCTCCCCAAGGAGAGGCTTTGCCTAAGGTGCACGCACACGCAACATTATTTGATTTTTCATACACTTTATTATATAATATCCCCAAAACTAAATTTACAGCGTAGGACCTGCCGACGCACCTGCCGGCAGTAACAATAGTGAGCGATGTTAATCGTCAGCGCCAAACTAGCCTATAATCATTGGTCACTATTTGCAGTACCTGCTAAGCTTGCTTTTTGGGCTTAGCAAGTACTGCTTTTTCTTTTACAGCTGTATTTTTAGCAAGCCCTATGCTATACTTAAAGGAGGAAGAAGCATGCAACAAGCATTAACAAAATTCGACCATCTGACCATCCAAAGTGACTTTATTTTTAAGAAGGTCATGAGTAAAAAGCGCATTTGCAAGCACCTCTTAGAGGAGCTGTTGCAAATCAAAATCGCAGATATCAGCTACCCTGAGGTAGAACGCACGCTTGACGTGTATTACGACAGCCGTGGCATCCGCCTGGATATCATCGTCGCAGATGACAAAAACACGCATTACAACCTGGAAATGCAGGTGAAGAACCCAGTCGACAGCATGACGGGTGAATACCTGCTGCCCAAGCGCACGCGCTATTACCAGGCCATGATGGACGTAGACTCACTACAAAAAGGGGAGGACTTTGACAAGCTGCCACCCACATTCGTAATCTTTATCTGCGTGTTTGACTTGTTCAAGGAAGCACAGCGCGTCTACACCTTCAAAAAGCAGTGCCTGGAAAAGCCAGCTTTAGAGCTTAACGACCAGGCAACAGTAGTATTTTTGAACACGCTTGGCACCAAGGGCAGTGTTTCCAAGGATCTGCAAAGCTTTTGTGACTACATTAACAGTAATATAGTAACCAGTGAATTTACCGACGAGATTGCCAAAACCATCATCGACGTTAAGTATGACAAGAAAGTGAGGAAGGAGTATATGCTTTACGAAATTCGCATGAAGGACCTGCGCAACGAAGCCTTAGCAGAGGGTATGGCTAAAGGTAAGGCCGAAGCAGAAATTCAAGTGGCTAAAAATTTCTTGCGCATGGGACTGAGCACAGCACAGGTCGCCCTTGGCACCAATCTGCCAGCTGCAGAAATCGAAAAAATAAAGGCAGAGCTTGAGGCAGCAAAAGTGTAGGCTTCACGCACAACCTTAAAAGGCTCCCTCTTCGAGGGACAAGGTGAATTGCCCGTCAGGGCAAGAGAGGGCGCCCTGGGGCGGCTGTCACCCGCAGGGTGACTGAGAGGGGTCTGCTATCTGCTGCTGTTTGTACCTAACCCCTCTCCGCCTCGCATTCGCTCGGCACCTCCCCCCTAGGGGAGGCCTTAACTACTGCTTCACGTTCACCAAAAAAGGAGACGGCTTTCGCCGTCTCCTTTAACTTACGCGCGTTTTAAGTTTGGGTTTAATTAGAACATGAAGTTCAGTTCAGCATACAGAGTGTCTTGGTCGCCTGCATGCTCTTTAGCTTCCAGATCGAAGTACTTAACAGCACCAACGATGTTCTTAGCGAAGGTGTAGTTAGCGCCTACCATGTAGCCCTTGAAGCCTTCATTGTAGCCATTTTGAACGAGGTCAATACCAGCTGCTTCCATAGTATGTGCAATGTAGGTACCAGCTGCTTGATCATAGTATTTAGCGAATAAGCCCCAAGAACCAGCTTTTGCAGCCTTAGCGCCTTTGTAATCCAGGCTCAGCACATAGCCATCATCATCAATACCGCCCTCATCCATATTGGACTTCAGGTAAGTAGCACCAAAGGTCAAATCTTTAACCAGCGGGAATGCAACGCTTGCAGCCCAAATAGCAACGTCCGGATCATTTGCTTCTTGATCAATAGCAACGCTTACATCGGTAAACTTGTAGTAGCCAACATTTGCATCAACTACGCCAACCTTAGCACCAAGGTTTGCATAGTACATTTTATCAGCAACACTGCCATCATTCAAAGCATTAGCTGCAAAAGCAGCATCAGCAGCTTTACCAGCACCAGCAGTCAATTTAATATCCTTACCATAGGACAGTTGAACGCCATCCATACGAGTATCATAGATGTTACCGCCAGTGAAATCGGTGAAGCCATAACGACCAGCTTGTACAGCTACGCCGCCAACACGGCCGTTTACATAAGCACGTTGGAATTTAGTAGTTTCTTCGCCGCTGTTGCTGTGGGTGAAGGTTTGGATGTTTTCCAGCATGCCTTTGTAGGTCCAGCCATCATTGATTTGACCAGTTACCCAAATACGGGAACGCAGCTGGGTCTTATCCTTTTTGGTAAGACCAGCATCGGTAGCATCGCCATCATAGTTCCAATAACGCAGCTTGCTTTCGCCAGAAATCTTTACATTGTCAGCCTTTTTCTCCAGGTTAGCAACGCGAACACCCAGGTTATCCAGCTCTTCTGCAAATTCTGCAGCCAGCTTGTCAACGTTTGCGCCCTTAGCCATAGCCTTTGCTACGATTTGAGCCATTTCATAACGGGTCATCAGCTTGTCGCCACCAAAGGTGGTGTCGCCATAGCCTTCGATTACGCCAGCAGCAGCCAGCTTGTTGATGCTGTCATAAGCCCAGTGGCCAGCAGGTACGTCGCTGAACGGGTTAGCAGCGTAAGCGGAAGCGGTTACGCCAAGAGCCATTGCCATTGCCAAAACTAAAGATTTTTTCATTTTCTTTTCCTCCCTTAGGAAATGTGGCAGTATATCATCTGCCAATTTTTATATTTTTACAAACTGCCTCAAGGGAGCTTTGGCAAGGCCTGTCCAAGAGTTGCCTTGTTTCCTCTGCACTTGCTTGCCATTGTTCACTGTCAGCAATTTATAAAGCGTATGATAATGCGGGAGGAGGAATTGCGGTGCACAAAATCTTTAGTACTCATAATAAAGTGCACCACAAACTCCCGCAGTAAAGCTAATCTGCACATTTGCGAGTAACTCTAGATTCATTATAGTACAGTTGTCCCCCCCGTCAAGACAAAATTTAGAAAAATCCTTATTTTTGCACTCACAGTGCAAATCTAACAGGCAAAGGGGCGCTGCTAACAGCCAAAATGCTCTTTGAACACAAAAAACAGGCTGCTTGGCTAGCAGGTGTCGCTAATGGCAGCCTGTGCAAGTTATCGCCAAAAAAAGCTGCCGCAGCTGCAATGCTTTTTCGCATAACGCGGTAAAGTGCATTACTTCGTGCGGCAGCCTTCGGCCTGTGCCTATATATTTAGTTTAGCCTTATTTTGCTTCCTCGCCGTCAGCCTTTTCTGCTGCGGCCTTTTTATCAGCTTCCTTGGCAGCTTTTTTAGCAGCCTTTTCTGCTGCCTTGGCGGCCTCCACCTTCACCTGTACAGGATTGGCCATCGGTACGCCGATAGAGGTTTCCAGATCGGTCTTAGATGTGTTGTAATCATACAAGGCCTTGGTGTAGTTGGTCTTGGCCTGAGTCAGCGCAACCTGCGCATCCAAAACGTCGGTGTTCGTGCCTACGCCGTTCATATAGCGCAGCTGGGCAATGCGGTAATCCTCGTCGGCCTGCTCCACAGCCAGCTCCGTAGTTTTAATGCGTTTTTCTGCCTCACGCAGGCTCAGATAATTTGTGCGGACATCAAGGTTCACTGTGTCCACTGTATCACGATATGTTTCTTCAGCCTTTTTCAAATCAGCCTCAGCACCGTGAATTTTGGACAGGGTAACACCGCTGTCAAAAATATTCATGCTGACGTTAACGCCCACGCCCCAGTTGCCATTTTCATCACCGGGCCAGTTTTTATCAGACCACTGCTGGGTAGCACTAGCGCTCACCTGCGGCATATGTCCTGCCTTGGCAATCTTCAGCGCGCCCTTGTAGGCCTTAACGTTCTGCTCAGCCTGCTCCAGCTCCGGGCGGTGCAGGGCAGCATAACCAAGGCAATCTTCCATAGTCTTGTCATAAGCATTATATACCAAAAGATCATCCAGCTGCAGATTGGTACCCATCGGCAGGCCAATGATTTTATTCATGTTAGCCTCTGCCACCTGGTAGCTATTTTCTGCCTGAATCAAGCTTTGCTGTGCATCAGCCAGCTCTACCTGAGAACGCAGCAGATCCACCTTAGCTACTACGCCAACATCATATTGTGCCTGTACGTTCTTTAAATGATCTGCCAAACGTGTAACAGACTCATCGCTCAGCTTGCGCAGGTTGTCCTTTTGCAGCATATCAAAATAAGCATTGGTAACTGTGCTGCGCATTTCGTTATAGGTGCGCTGTACGCCAATCAGGTTGTACTTATAGTTAGCGCGGGCCTGCTCCACCTGGCCCTGCAGCCTGCCGCCGGTAAAAATAGGCAATGTTGCAGTCAAACCGTTGGAATGGTTATTACCAATGCCCTTTGTCCACAAGCCTGTCGTGTCCTGGTGGTAATCATCATAACCGCTACGCTGTGTTTGGTGCGTACCAGTAATGCTGATGCCGCGGCTCTCACGGGCAGCATTATAGCTGGCACGGGCACTGTCCAGCTCGTACTTGGCAATGCTTACAGTTGGATTGGTGGCAAATGCGCGTTCCATAGCATGATCAAGATTCAATTTTACAGCTTCACCAGAAAGAGCACGCTCCACGTCCTCATCCACAGTATTAGCAGCAAAGGCACTTTGTGCAAAAGCCATAGTCAAAGCCGCACCTAGCAGCAAAAGGCGTTTACTTAATTTATAATTAGTCATCGGGAAACCTCCATTTCGTAACTGACTCATCAGTCAGTAATAAAATTATATCTATATTTTAGAGCAATGTCAACACTTTCTAACTTTATTTAGAAGTAAGTTTTTACACCCATATAGGTGTTGCTCTTGTTTCCACGCACATCCATGGTTTCGCCGTATATAGAAAAGCTATCTGTCAAACGTAGCTCTCCGCCTAAGCGCACCTTGGCGTCATCAAAATCATATACCTGGGAATACAGCTTAAAGTCCTTGCTCAAATCGTAGCTTAACCCCACGCCAAAATCTCCCTGCATTGCGCCCATGCTCACAGCGGCATGGCCCATCTGCCTGCCCATGATGAAGTCAAACTTGTTGGCGTTGCCGATATCGTAGCCCCCCATGTAAAGAAAGGCATCATCACTCGGATGCAGCGTCACGCCCAAGCTGCTGCGCCAGTCGCCACCCTTGGCAGCATAGCCTGCATCTGCCGATATCTTAGCCTCTGTCAGCGTCCCTAAAATTTTGTTGGCACGCTCACTGGTTTCCTTAACATTCACCAAGGTTTCCTTGAGTGACTGTTGCGTCACAGGGTCCTTGGCTACAGCCTCTAGCACTGAAACAATATTTTCCATACGCTTACTGGTATCTGCCATATTCTGCGCAATCGCAGCTACATTTTTGCCTGTCTGGCCATTATTATCTACGCCATTCATAATGCTTTCAATGTGTGCGGCCGTACCATTCATTCGCTGGCTCAGCTCGTTAATCTGGTGAATCATTGATGTAATATCCTGCTGGTTGGCCACTGCTACATCTGCCATTACCTTAGTAAAGGTATTCATGTTTTCGGCAATGTCATTCATGTTCTTAAAGCCAGCCTTCATAGACTGCTGCACCTCTTTGTCCCCAAAGACATTTTCAAAGGCGCTGGCAATGTTTTCCATGCGCTTCACCAAATCGCCTGACGAAGCAAAAAACTCATCCATACCGCCGCCGGCCGCGCCCTGCACAGTGCTGCCCTCAGGCACATATCCCTGTCCCTGCTTGGCAGGCGGGATGACGCTGACAAACTTTTCACCCATAATACCATCAGAGGAAATTGTAAACACAGCTCCCTGCGGGATTTTTATATCATCGTTGATTTCTGCAACAACCTCTACCTTATCCGGCGCCACATTAATTTTCTTTACCGTGCCCACCTGCACGCCTGCATAACGCACAACGTGCCCTGGCATCAGGCCGCTGACCTGAGGGTAATTTATATGCAGCTCGTAGCCCTTTTTGCCAAAGGAAAAGGCTCCCATAAAAGTGATGATGCCTGCAAGTACTACAGCGCCACCCAAGGCAAAGGCGCCAACTTTCACCTCACTGCTGCTCATCTTTTTCCTCCTCTTTTAATTCCAGGCCGTTAACAAAGGCATGCACGACCGGATTAGTACTGTTTTTGATCTCAGACACCGTGCCAACCTGCACAATGCGCCCATTATATAGCATGGCAATACGGTCAGCTGCATAATACGCAGATTCCATATCATGTGTTACCAAAAGCGATGTCACGCCCAATGCCTGCTGAGTTTTACGTATCAGCCTGCTGATGGTCATCGTCATCACCGGATCCAGCCCCGATGTCGGTTCGTCATAAAACACCATCTCTGGCTGCATAGCCAGCGCCCGCGCCAGGCCGACGCGCTTTTTCATGCCACCCGAAAGCTCCGAGGGCAGCATTTTTTGCGTGCCAGGCAGGCCCACCATCTCCAGCAGCTCGCTCACACGCTCTTCGATCTGCTTATCGCTCAGCTTAAAATAGCGCTTCAAGCCAAAGGCAATATTACCACCCACGTCCAAAAAGTCAAACAGGGCAGAATACTGAAACACTACACCCATACGCTGACGCAATGCATCCCATTGATCCTCAGCCAGCTGGCTAACCTCCTGCCCTTCAATCTCTATACTACCCGCAGTCGGTGCTAAGAGCCCGGTCAGCAGCTTCATTACTGTACTTTTACCACTACCGGAGGGACCAATAACCGCCAGCGTCTCACCACGGTGCACATCAAGGTTAAGCTCACGTAATACTATTTTACTGCCAAAGGCTACCTTAACATTACGAAGCTGAATCATTACATCATCTGTCATCATTACAGCTCCTTACACATACAAAATTATCGACAAAAAATAATTAGTGATAAAGACTAAAATGATCGAAAGCACCACCGACGCTGTTGTTGCCAGGCCTACGCCTTCGGCGCCATTAGGCGCGTTGAGACCCTTGTAGCAGCCAACAATGGCAATAATCGCACCAAAGACACAGCTTTTTACCATACCACCAAACACATCATAAAAATCTGCCAATGTCTTAATGGAATTTTCGTAAGTAAAGCTGCCGATACCTGCGTAATAGTGTGCAACAATCCAGCCACCTACGTTGCCGATAAAATTAGCAAAGACCACCAGCAGCGGCATCATCAACACTAATGCGATAAAGCGTGGCACCACCAAGTAGCTTACGGGGTTAGCTGCCATAACCTTGAGTGCGTCAATCTGCTCAGTAACCTTCATCGTGCCCAGCTCCGCCGCAATGGCAGCGCCAATGCGCCCTGCCACCACCACGCCTGTCAGCACAGGCACCAGCTCGCGTGCCATAGCAATCGCCACAATGCCGCCTACGGACGAGGCAGCGCCCAAGCGCACAAACTCCTTAGCCGTCTGCACCGAAAACACCATGCCAGTGCAAAGGATAGTCATCATCACTATCGGCAGAGAATCTGCACCCAAAAGCGCCATCTGGCGGATAACTTCCTTAACATCTGCCTCCTTGAGGCGGCGCATAGTTTGCACAAGCAGCAGGGTCATTCTGCCGCTGACAGCACAAAAGGCCAATATTTTTTTGCCCATTGTTTCACAAATCGATTTTAGCATATTCCTACCCATAATATTTTTTATTGTAACCCACAATTATGACGAATATATGACAGCAGGCTATCTTGCCCTAGCTTACTTTTCTACCGTCAAAACCAGCTCCGTCTCGCCATCAATAATAAAATCAAAGGGATACTTCTGCTTGAACGGCGAACCCTGCAGCATTCCTGCAAGGCCTGCGTCATTGGCAGCAGCCTCAGGATTTGGCTTGAGCATGCCCGTTGCTACGTCAATAATCAGCTCATTATTTTTATCGGCCGTGTTCACGCTCTTGATATAATCGCTGAGCTTGCGGCGGGTTTCCTTCTTTTTGGCTGCAGGCACACCCTCAGACTGCTGCTTGCGCAGTAAATCAAGCACCCACGCCATACTGCTGCCGCCACGCACGTTAAGTGCCAGCTTGCCACCCGGGTGGTCCTTAGGCACCTTAAACTGCACAGTTTTGGTAAACTCCTCACCGCGGTAGGGCTTCATGGTAACATCAATTGCTACCTTTTCACCAGGCTTAACCTTAGTCTTGGACGCGTGCACGCTGAATATTTCAGCAACCTGCACAGCGTCGCTCACCTCTGCCTCTACGTTGATGCCATATATCTGCACAGGCTCAAATTTATTTTGCATCAAAATTGTAATAGCCTCTGTCAGCTCGGCATCCAGATTTTTTAGCAAAGAGTCATTAGAATAATACATATTTTCACGGTCAATCGTCAGCATCTCTTTCTTGCTGTCAACACCAGTAATTGTAAAATGCAGCTTGGCCGTACCACCGCCATTTCTATCCACCGTTTTGCTTACGGTATTAATAACAGCAGCATCCACAATAGAAGGCACCAACTGTTCATCCTCAACCAGGCGCACACGCATGCTGTTAGCCTGGCCGCGGCTGCTATCGTTAACCGTTACAAACATTGGGATAGACCCTGGCTGCTTGCCAATAGCGCCGCCAATACCACTGGCACGATCCTGCGTGAAGCTGCCAATAGGCTCTCCCAGATTTCCCACCTTGTAGCTACTTTGCAGATTGGGCACTACTCCCAGCACCCACACCTTGTTCATAAAGAAATTGCTGCTACCGCGCTGCATAAACGCATGGCCGAAGGCAAGCAGCTTGCCACTGTCATCCGTCCAAGTTACGGTTCCCAGTGCTCCCAAATTCATATCTCCCTGCATCAGCGCTACGCCCACGCTGCTGCCAGGCTCTAGCGGCTTTTCACTGGAAGCGCCCACGCCGCCTGCCCCAACAGCAGTCAGCCCAAAGGGTGCTAGCTTCTGCTGCAAATACTCCAGCCCGTATTCCGTAAAGCCGCCAGCCATGAGCGCTGTTCCTTTAGGAATCCAGTCTGCAGGAATATCATGCGGCTCATCTAAAAGCGGCAGCATCTTACCAATAGGAGTCAAAAAGCAGTAATGCGGGTCATTGAAGGTTTTGCCAAAGGCTACCGCCCCTACAAGCCTGCCATCAACATATACTGGGCTGCCGCTCATGCCTTGGGCCACGCCGCCGGTTTTTTCAATTAAATCACCATAAAGACGGACAAAAATATTATAACCAGTTGCCTCATTACCTGTTACGCCCAAAATTTCTACATTGAAATCTTCAATAGTATCACCACTGATAACTGTTTTGCCTGTTCCCTGCATGCCCACACGCAAATCGCGCACTGGCATAAGCGGAACGTTGGCAGCAGCTGCTACAAGCATCTGGCAGCACAAAAGCACTGCTACTAAAAAAATTCTCATACGTACTCCTTAATAACGCAGATAAAGTTACTCCATTTGCCAATTATTTGTAATACTACAAAACCGGCGGCAGCATGCACGCCGGTCACTTATCTATTATTCACTAATTTTTGCTACAACCTGCTGAGCTGCAACCTTGTCACCAGGCTTTACCAGCACCTGGCTCACACGACCGGCAGTAGTGGCACGGGCAGCGGCAATACTGCCACCTGCTAATGATTTAATCTTTACAAGAACGTCCCCCTGCTTTACCTGGGCGCCCTCCTGCACCAAGCCTTCAGCCACAACCTCGCCGCTGACAACGGCGTGCTGGTCAGTCACAGCGGCACAGCCAACGGCAGTAAGTGCAAAAACGCCTAGGGCAGCAGCAAGCAGAACTGCTATTATTTGCTTTGCCATACGGCCCACCTCCTGTCAAGTATACATTTAAATAACCATAATACCTGCAATAAACACTTGGCAGCTTATAACTCTGTCAAGCTAATATCCTAATGACAAACTCTTCTGTATAGATTATACAGCCAACAGTTTTATTTGACAAGCATTTCACTTTTCGGTAGCAAACCTAGTCCAATACTCACCCAACGCTCCCGTCCATCCGAAGGCTTGTTGACAATTTGTCCGTTGATAACCATTTCACTCGAACCGCCCCCATCAAAATTGACAGCGTCTACAGCCCCCAGCTTCAACAGATACTGTGCCAGCTCCGTGAGCGTCATACCTGCGCTCGCACTACTGCGCCCATCAACAACCAACATCAGCAACGAACCATCCTTTTTTAATCCCAGCGCCGTGCGCGGTGCCCTGCCTACAGCAATATCATTGGCAATATTTTCGGCAGCGGCGCGTACATTAAGCTTTCCCTGCTCCAGCAGTAACGGCCCGCCGCTGATAACCACATCTGCTGTATCTGCCGCGCTATTGCCCAGAGTTTGCTGCAATATTACATGGTCGCCCAGCTTGAGGCTGGCCAAGGCCGTTGCATTGACGCCATGCCCCGAAAGCACCACAGTTCCCGGTTCAATCGTCATATTGCCCGCGGTGCCTGCTGCAACTACACGTCCATTTTTCAGCTTCACCTCACGTCCCCAGGAATTCGTCCTTGTCGAGGGAGCATAATAGGAATTAAAAAGCACCAAATCATTAGCAATACGCGCACGGTTCATACCCTTGATTGCAAGCTGCCTGCCGTCAGGCAGCTTCACGCTGCCACTGTAGGTAATGTCCTTAATAATCTGCTGGACGCTGCTGCCTGACACGTAGCCGCTGCGTACCTGGCCGTCTGCCGCCATGTAATTGCCATGATCCTTAACATTACCGATAACCCAGCCATCAGCATCAAAATAAGATGCATTGATTGCAGCCAACATGCCCTGCTGCTTGGCCTGCTTAGCCAGGCTGCCACGTCCATTGTAAATTCCTGCTGCCGAAAACGGATGCAGCTCAAAACGGCTGCCTGCAGCAACCGTCAGCAGGTGCGCCTGCACCTGGCGGCCATTGAGTTCATCCTGCATAAAGGTATAGCTCACCCCCTGCGCCAGCTGACGGGTCTGTTTAAGAATATTTATGCGGTAGATGTCGACCACTAAACGGTTGGGCGCCTTGAGCTTGAAAACCTTATATTGACAATCACGGTTCAGGTCGATTACCAGCTTAGAGGCTTTTTTCCCCGCAGGCTGCAAATTGATGCCCTTGATGACAGCGTCCTTGACCTGTGCCTGCTGACGCTTGGCACTGCTTTCGGGCAGCAGCACCACCAGCTGCAGCTTGTCCTTATCCGCCTTAAAGCTAATAGGCTCCTTGCTATCGAGAACAACACGCACTCGGGCACTGCTCACGCTTGTGCGGAGGCTGTCAATAGGTGCTGCCTGCACTGCAGCGGCACACATAAGCGAAGCTGCTAGTAATATTGAACTTATAATTTTTTTGTATTTCATTGCTTTACCTATACAAAAGGAGCTGCCTTAAGCAGCTCCTCTATTTCATCAGTTAATCAATCAGCCAAGTTTGACGCCGTATACACAGTTCCAGGATGCAGCTTGTCAAGATTCTCCAAAGCCTTACCTGTTCCCAGTGCTACACATTCCAGCGGATTATCCGCAATATGTGTAGTAATACCAGTTTCACGCTGCATAACCTCTGCCAGACCATCAAGCAATGCGCCGCCGCCTGTCAAATAAATACCATTATCCACAATATCCGCAGCCAGCTCTGGCGGGCACTTTTCCAATACACCGCGCACTGTAGCAATAAGCGATGCAATGGAATCCTCCAATGCAACACGGCAATCCTCCGAGCTTACATTAAAGGTTGTCGGTAATCCTGTTACCATATCACGACCGCGCACGCTAATAGTTTCATTGCGGCTATCATCAACAACAGTAGCAACCTTCATTTTGATTTCTTCCGCAGTGCGCTCACCAATCAGCACATTATGTACCTTTTTGACATGACGCACAATTGCTTCATCGAAATGATCGCCACCAATACGGACAGAAGAATCCACTACGATGCCACCCAGGCTCAAAACAGCAATATCTGTTGTACCGCCACCAATATCTACAACCATATTGCCGCGTGGTACAGAGATATCAATACCAGCGCCTAAGGCTGCAGCTAGCGGCTCTTCAATCAGATAGGTTTTGGAGGCACCTCCCTGGGTAGTGGCCTCCATGACAGCACGTTTTTCTACCGAAGTAATACCGATAGGCACACAGGTCATAACGCGCGGCTTAAAAAACAGGCTCTTGCCAGCCACCTTTTCTATAACATAGGCCAAAAGCTTTTGCGTAACGGTATAATTGGCAATTACACCTTCCTTCAGAGGACGAATAGCAACAATACTGCCAGGCGCACGACCAAGCATTTCGCGTGCTTCATCACCAACTGCTAAAACCTTATTGCGCACCTTGTCAATGGCTACAACGGAAGGCTCCTTGAGCACAACGCCCTTACCCTTTACGAATACAAGAATATTGGCAGTACCAAGATCGATACCGATATCCATGCTCTTAAACATTAGTATTATCTCCTTAATCTACATTAACACGTTCAATATCTGCGCCCAGCTTTTTCAGCTTGGCAACAATATTTTCGTAGCCACGGTCAATATGGTGTAAATCGCCAATGCGTGTCGTTCCCTCAGCTACCAAGCCTGCCAAAATCATAGCAGCGCCAGCACGAAGGTCGGTAGCACGCACGTCGCAGCCCGTAAGCTTGCACGGGCCGTCAATCACAGCGCTACGACCCTCGGTAGAAATCTGCGCACCCATGCGGTTCAGCTCTACTACATGCATAAAGCGGTTCTCAAAAACAGTTTCGGTCACCTTGCTGCGGCCCTCGGCAATAACCATCATGGCCATCATCTGCGCCTGCATATCGGTAGGAAATCCTGGATATGGTAGCGTTTTAATCGCTACAGCCTTCAGCGGGCTTTGTCCGATAACACGCACCTTATCTATATCCTCTTCCACCACAGCACCTGCCTCACGCAGCTTGGCGATCAACGGCTTTTGGTGCTCAGGCAGAACATTTTCTACAACCACATCGCCACCAGTCATGGCAGCAGCAATCATATAAGTTCCAGCCTCAATGCGGTCGGGAATAATAGTATAATCCGCCCCATGCAGCTCCTTTACGCCTTCAATACGAATAGTATCGGTGCCTGCGCCGCGAATCTTAGCACCCATCTTATTCAGATAGTTAGCCAAATCAACAATCTCAGGCTCCTCGGCAGCATTTTCCAAGATTGTTGTTCCCTCTGCCAAGGAAGCAGCCATCATAATATTTTCGGTAGCACCAACACTTGGAAAATCAAAATAGATGCCTGTACCCTTCAAGCCATCGGGAGCAGAGGCCTCAATATAGCCATGTCCCTGCTCAATCTTCACGCCCAAGGCCTCAAAGCCCTTGAGATGAATGTCAATCGGACGCGCACCAATGGCGCAGCCGCCAGGCATAGAGATACGTGCCTTGCCGATGCGTGCAAGCAGAGGTCCCATCACCAGGAAGGACGCGCGCATAGTACGTACCAGCTCATACGGAGCCTCAAAAGAGGTAATATTCGTGCTATCGATATCCAACACATTAGCCTCAGGGTTAAATTTAACCTTTAACCCCAGGCATTTTAATACTTCACTTATAGTATGCACATCCTCCAGCATCGGCACCTCATCGAGATGACTCGGCGTTGTGCCCAGAATGGAGGCTGCAATAATAGGCAGCACAGCGTTTTTCGCACCGCTGGTCTTCACTGCACCAACAAGGCGGTTTCCGCCTTTAACAATTAGTTTTTCCAAAATAACCCTCCTGCATGTGCGAAGTTAAAAAAATTTCCGTAACAAATATTTTATCATTAAATCCATGCAAGTTTCAATACTTAATGCAAAGAAAAAGCCGGTGTTGTTCCGGCTCAGAAGTTCACCCGCTGGCGGTCCGCCAAAATATTATAATACGTTTCCTTTTCCATCAGCTCGTGACGGATAGCCTTCTTTGCTTCATCGTCATTACACTCTGCCAAACGCTTACGCAAAGCGGCAATGTCCTGCTTAAGCAGCAGCATTTTGTTTCCAGCCAGACTCTCAACAATATCAGCCATTTTTTCCAATCCTTTCCAAACGGTTTCTAAGTTATAGAATACTATAATAGCGTTTAATATGCAAGAAAAAAACTGTGACGAAAAGCAGAAAAACTAGCTGGCAAGGCTTTTGGGGTTGCGATCTAAGGAAGGTATAGCAAAGCTTTATGCTGTTTTTACGTATAGAAAGCAGGAGCAGCTTAACGCCTAAAGTGAATTATGGTATACTATAAGCAAATAAGCAGTGCAAGGAGGAGTAATATATGGGACGCTTTGTCAACCCTGACGAAACCGCTTTTCAGGTTGCCTTGAATTCGGAAATTTACGTAGATAAAACCAAGCTTCTCACGTACACTAACAAGGTAATAGCCACTAACCAAGCGTTAATTTGCAACAGCCGCCCACGGCGCTTTGGCAAATCCATTACCGCCAATATGCTCGTTGCCTATTACAGCAAGGGTGCCAAGGCCCAAGCCTTATTCCAGGGCCTAGCCATTGCTCAAGACGAATCCTTTGCCAAGCATCTCAATAGCTACAATGTTATTTATATAGATCTGCAATGGTGTCTTTTAGATGCAGGCAAGGCCGCAAACACTATCAGCTATATCAACAGCCACATCATCAGCGAGCTGCAGGAGCTGTATCCTGCCATTCCCTTGCAGGATGTAGTCAACACGTATACTGCCTTGATGCGGATTAACGTAGAAACTAAGCAAAAATTCATCATAATTATCGACGAATGGGATGTTTTAATCCGCGATGAGGCTGCCAACAAAGCAGTACAGGATGAATACATCATGTTTTTGCATGGTCTTTTTAAGGGCAGCGAGCCTACAAAATTTTTGGCGCTTGCCTACCTCACAGGCATCCTGCCTATCAAAAAATATAACACCCAGTCCGCACTCAATAACTTTGATGAGCTAACAATGATTAACCCTGGTGCCCTTGCTCCTTACATCGGCTTCACAGCAAGCGAGGTAAGCAGCCTGTGCGTAAAGTATCACTGCGATTTTGCGCAAATGCGGCAGTGGTATGACGGCTACAAGCTGAGCGTTTACCACACCTATAATCCCCGCGCCGTTGTAAGTGCTATTTTGCAGGGCAGCTGCCAAAGCTACTGGTCCCAGACAGGCACCTACGAAACCGTTGTGCCACTGATAAATATGAACTTTGATGGCCTAAAAAATGCCATCATCACCATGCTTTCCGGTGAAGGAGTCCAGGCTGTGACCACCACCTACCAAAACGATATGGTTACCTTCAAGAGTAAGGATGATGTGCTTACGCTTTTAATCCATCTTGGCTACCTTGCCTATGATCTCGCCAGCGGCGTGGCCTATATTCCTAACGAGGAAATCCGCACAGAGTTTTTGAATGCTATCCGGGAAACAAGGTGGAACGAATTTATAACGTTCCAGCAGCTTTCTGACGATATCCTCGATGCGACATTAGAGCAAAACGAACAGCAGCTTGCGCAATTATTAGAACAACTGCACACAGACTATGCCTCTGCCATAGCCTATAACAGCGAAAACTCGCTTGCCGCAGTGCTTGCTATAGCCTACCTAAATACAATGCAATATTACTTTAAGCCTATTAGGGAAATGCCCCTAGGCAGAGGCTTTGCAGATTTCGTGTACATTCCTAAACCGCAATATCGCCAAGCCTATCCTGCCTTATTGATTGAGTCAAAGTGGAATAAAAATGCTGACACTGCCATCAAGCAGATAAAAGAGAAAAAATATCCTGCAAGCCTGCAAAGTTATGCTGACGATATTTTACTCGTAGGTATAAATTACGATAAAAAGACCAAGCAGCACTCCTGCAGGATAGAAGCATTTGCCAAATAATGGTATAGAGAATATACAATATAATACGGTCAAGGGAAGACCTAATGCTTTTGTTATACATATAACAACTCATGCCGTCCTTTAGAAATCAAACATAAGCTTTCTTACCCGTTCTATTTCATTTTTATCTCTAATGACAGTACCACCCTCCTCTCTTTCTGTTCTGCCGTCATAGGACAGCCAGTTATAACTGCCATTAATCATGAATTTATCATCACATATTAACATTTTATTATGGCTATTGCCCTCTTTGATTTTGAAATTAGCATATTTTTTCAGCTTGCTTTTCAAATATACTACCATATCATCCGTAACAGAATTCTTATTTTTAGTATTTTTATCATCAGCTATGCCATAAGCAATTTTAACAATTACACCCCTAGTTAGCAGTCTTACTAGCTTATCAATAAAAACTTCATCCACTACCTTAGGTGTTATCCATGGTGATTGAATATCTAGTTCCTGCTGCGCATCCATCATAGCAAGATGAAAATTAGCTAATAAATCTCCTTTATCTAAAAAAATACTGCTATTCATCCCCTCAATAATATCCTTAGTGCTGGCACTCGTAATCGGCTCTTCGCTAAAATAGTTTTCAAATTGACTTAATGTTATACTAATGTAATTGAGACTATCGGCAGGAAAAATAGATGGTAGGTCTCGCTCTTTGCAAATGACGAGCTTTGCTTTAGCTCTTGTGCAAGCTACATAAAATAGCTTAGAAGCTAAATTAATGCGTTCTGCTTCACCTTCTACTGGTGATACAGGAATATTATCTAAAAAACTAGTATCAAAGCCTGTAAGGAATACTGTATCAAACTCTAATCCTTTGGCACTATGATAAGTGGATACTGTTACTTTAGTCTCTCTGGTATAATGATTATTTCTATCTGTCGTTTTTTGGCAACCTATACCTTCATTTGCCAAGTATCTGCTGAAATTGTCTACATCATTTTTAGTGTAGCATAATATGCAAACCTCTTCCTCAGCGTACCTCTTGATATAGTCAGAAACCATCGCCATTGTGATAGCTCTATTACGCGTAGTGAGAACAGCAGGTTTAGGACCATGCCTAAGCATATCCTTGGGGTATAAAACATCCTCTTCATCCATATCAAGCTTGGAGTGTTCAAGTATATCAACAGCAAAATTTCCTATCTCAATTGTATTTCTAAAATTTTTGTTAAGTCTGGTTATCTTATTCCTGACAGACAGGCCTAATTCTTTCCACGACAACCTCGACCCATATATTTCCTGGGTTGAATCTCCAAGATATAATAAAACTCCATCCTTATCAAGCAAGCTTATTAACGCCTTTAAGACAGACGGAGAAAAGTCCTGCCCCTCATCAATAAAAATATATTTATATTTAGGCAAATTATACTGTTTGCCAAGCTCCAAAATATATCTGCCTGCTCCGTTAAAATCACAATCACAAGCCCTACGCAAGACTTTCAAATACTCTTCATAAACATACCAATAATATTTTCTGACATTCTTTCTAATTGATTTTACCCGTCTATTAGTACGAACTATATTTTCATATTCTTCTAGTGTCGACACATCAAAGCTTTCTAAAAAATCAATTTCGTCTAAAAAAACATATACGTCCTTGGTAAATTCATCTTTACCATCAGGATACATCTTAATGCACTCATTCAACGCTTTATAAATAATATTTCTAGGATTAGGTAAATATCTTATATTCCTACCCATTACCATGTAATTAATTGTCGAAACTAATTTATGAAACGTACTAATCTCAACCTGCGTTTCATCATTAAACAAGGACGCAGTTGCAAACAATAATTTTATATCACGAGTGCAAGTATCAGTCAAAGCATTAGTGTAAGTAACAAACAAGGTTTTTCCAACATTTTCCTGTTGCACTATTTGCCGTATTTTGGCTACAGCCAAATTGGTCTTTCCTGTTCCCGCAGCTCCAAGCAGAATATTATGTCCCGTTAATTTTTTCTTTAGAAAAGCTATTTGTTCAGCATTTTCAACATATCCGTTATACATAGCAGACACCTCACAAGCCTAGATGTTTACACAGAAAAAAATCCACTTAGATTTTCATCTATGTGGATAGTATAATATAAATATTACAATAGCACAACAACGCGCCGCCTGATTTTACCTGATGTCAATAACCTGCGCCTGTTCTTTGAGCGTTTTTAGTGCGGCAGACAGCTGCCCTTCCTCGCCCACGTCACCTGCCAGCACTAGCTGCGGTTTGAGCAGGCTCAAGCTCAAATCGGCAAACATCTGCCGCAGCTGGCGCATCATCGCCATATCGCCGGCATTCACCTTTCCTGGTACGCGTTCTGCTAAATGCCAGTAAAGCTGTTTGAGAATGTAACTTTCGTTTTTATTATATTCCTTGATGTTATCAACAATATTGTACGGATAAACAAGCTCATCGCGCCAGGTTACCTTGTATAAATCCAAAACCTTAGTTTCGTACACCGCCTTGCAGGCTGCCCATTCCTGACGCTGGTCAAACTTCAGCATGTCCTCCAGCTTGTCGCGGCAGCTGATAACCTTGCGACAACGCACCAAAAGCGCATAAATAAGCGCACGCTCCGCCAGCGTAACCGTGTCAGCTTCTGGTGTCACCACCAAAAGCTGCGTTCCGCACAGCGTTTTGTGCAGCCTGCCCGCCGCAAGCGCCGCCTGCTGCATATGCTGCATCGAAAGACTAGTATCCGTAAGCCTTATGTTTAAAGCAGCCTCTAGCTGCTGCAGCTCGCAGGCGCTGCACAAAAGCAGCACATCCTGCTCCGCCTCCTGCTGCAGCAGCTCCTTTATCATGTCCGTACGCATTATTTACTGCTCTCCAAGAAAGCAGCAAAGGCTTTATAGGTATAATATACATCCAGCTTCGAGCTCAGCTCAAAGGGAGAATGCATGCACAAAATAGGCACGCCCAAATCAACTACATCCATATCCATGGAAGCAACATACAATGCCACGGTGCCGCCACCGCCCTCATCAACAGCGCCCAGCTCGCCAATCTGCCAATATACGTCTGCCTCGTCCAAAATGCTGATGACCTTGGCCATGGTTTCGGCACTAGCATCATTAGAGCCAGATTTGCCGCGCGCACCAGTATATTTAGTCAGTACAGGACCCTTGTTGACAAAGCAGCTGTTGCGCTCCTCATAAACAGAAGCAAAGGACGGGTCATAAGCACCATTAACATCAGAAGAAAGCGCAGTGGTGTGACGCAACAGGCTGCGGATATCTGCTCCCTGGGTTGCCGCCAAATCCTCAAGATAATGCAGCACAAAATCTGAGCTCAGGCCGGTGTTGCCATAAGAACCGATTTCTTCCTTATCTGCCAGTACTGTCACCGTAGTAAAATGCGGCGCTTTAACCGCAATTTCTGCCGTCAGCGCAGTATAGGCGCAAACCTTGTCATCCTGGCCATAAGCACCAATCAAACTGCGGTCAAAGCCTACGTCTGCTGCCTTAGTAGCAGGTACAAATTCAATCTCCGCGCGCAAAAAGTCGCGCTCGGTGATGCCATACATTTCGTTTAGCAGCGCCAATGTGTTCAGCTTCACAGCGTCCTTAACGCCTTCATCGCTATCATCTACAAAGGGCAGGCTGCCAATAACAATGTTCAGCTCCTCACCCTTGATGCCCTCGCCCAGCTTGCGCTCGTTCTGCTTAGCACCCAGGTGCGGTAAAAGATCCGTAACACAAAATACGGGGTCGCCTGCCTTTTCGCCCACGCATACAGGCACAACGGTGCCATCCTTTTTAATGATAACGCCATGCATAGCTAACGGAATGGTCACCCATTGGTATTTGCGGATACCGCCATAATAATGCGTTTTAAAGTAAGCCATCTCGTGATTTTCGTATACGGGGTTTGGCTTCAAATCCAGGCGCGGTGAATCAATATGCGCAACGTTCAAGCGTACGCCCTCATTAAGCGGTGCGCTGCCAAAGGTAGACATCAAAATAGCCTTGCCACGGTTTACAAAATATACCTTGTCGCCAGGCTTGTAGCTAGCACCAGCTGCAAAGGGCACATAGCCTGCTGCCTGCAGTGCCTCTACAGCCTTAGCAGTAAATTCGCGTTCTGTTTTGGCATTGTCCAAAAATTCCTTATAGCCCTCGCAATAAGCATAGGCCGCCTCCTTGCTGGCAGCTGCCTTTTTAGCGATATGCGGAAACTCCCAGGTTAACTCCTTTTGCAATTCCTTTGCACTTGTCATAAATCTATCACTCCTTGTTGTAAGCTAAAAACACTAAGAAAATAATACCACAAATTAAGTAATTTGTTTAGGGGTTAGAGTGCGCTAATAAGATACCGCTAAAAGTATACGTGTATTCATAAGCATATATGGCAAATTAAAAGGAGCAGCCCTTGCTAAGCTGCTCCTTTTAATTTAGGAAATGGGATGTGATATGTATATATCTGCTTATTCAGCAAATAACGGAGTAGAAAGGTAGCGCTCGCCAGTATCAGGCAGCAGTGCTACGATAACCTTGCCCTTGTTTTCAGGGCGTTTTGCCAAAACGGTGGCAGCGTAAACGGCCGCACCAGAAGAAATGCCTACCAGCACACCCTCGCCATGAGCGATAGCACGGCCAGTCTTGAAGGCATCCTCGTTTTCTACAGCAATAATTTCATCATAAACCTTAGTATCCAATGTGTCAGGCACAAAGCCAGCGCCAATGCCCTGGATTTTGTGCGCACCAGCAACGCCCTTAGAAAGCACCGGGGAGCCTGCAGGCTCAACTGCAACCACCTTAACATTGGGGTTTTGGGATTTTAAGTATTGGCCAACGCCGGAAACAGTGCCGCCAGTACCAACACCAGCTACAAAAATGTCAACCTTGCCCTCGGTATCACGCCAAATTTCGGGACCAGTGCTGCTTCTGTGGGTAGCAGGGTTGGCAGGATTAGTGAACTGGCTGGGAATAAAGCTGTTGGGAGTGCTTTCTGCCAGCTCCTGTGCTTTAGCAATCGCGCCCTTCATACCCTTGGCGCCATCTGTCAGCACCAGCTGCGCACCATAGGCCTTCAGCAGATTGCGGCGTTCAACGCTCATTGTTTCAGGCATGGTCAGGATGATTTTGTAACCGCGGGCAGCAGCGACAGATGCCAAGCCGATGCCAGTGTTGCCGCTGGTGGGCTCAATAATAGTAGCCCCTGGCTTCAAGGCTCCGCTTGCTTCGGCATCATCAATCATCGCCTTAGCGATTCTGTCCTTAACGCTGCCAGCAGGATTAAAATATTCCAGCTTAGCAACAATCTTTGCTTCCAGCTTATTTGCTGCTTCGTAATTTTTCAGCTCCAAAAGCGGAGTACCGCCAATCAAATCAGTAATGCTAGTGTAAATTGCCATAATAAAAATCTCCTCTATATCAATCAGTCAGTTTTTGTTTTTCGTTTCTCAAAGCTTTTGCGTGTTCAGCCTTAGCAACAACATCGCCAGTCCAATATCAGCTTGGGTAATTTCATGAATCTCAATCCCTTCGCTATAATCTCTAGTAATCATAGCTGTTTTATAGGTATTATTATACAGGTATTTTGGCGCTTGTCAACAAAGAAATTAAAATTTTTCTATTCTTGACAAAGCTGTCACCGTACTGTACCATATGAAACATATTAAGGCAGTAGGAATTAATTTTTCTGCGGTTAATAGGGCAATTTACGAAAAATCTACATATAAATAGAGGATTTAGCAGCGAGAGGAAGAATATTTTAATATTATGGATAAGCAATTTATATATGCAGATAATGCAGCAACAACAAAAATGAGCGACATTGCCATCAAAGCAATGCTACCCTATCTAAACGAAATCTATGCTAACGCTTCCAGCGTGCATCTTTTAGGCCAGCGTAGCGCTGCTGCCTTATTTGCTGCCCGCAAGCAGGTGGCAGATATTTTGCACTGCGCTCCGCGCGAGATATTTTTCACCTCCGGCGGTAGCGAGGCCGATAACCAGGCACTTATCAGTGCGGCCGCTTGGGGCAAGGCCCAGGGCAGGCGGCACATTGTTTCCACTGCTATGGAGCACCACGCTATTTTGCACACGCTGCAGGCCTTGCAGGAGGAAGGCTTAGAGATCACGCTTTTGCAGCCTGCAGCCGACGGCCGCGTCAGTGCTGCACAGGTGGCGCAGGCCCTGCGCGCGGATACCTGCCTTGTTTCCGTTATGTATGCCAATAACGAAACCGGTGCTATCCAGCCTGTCAGGGAAATTGGCGCTCTCTGCCGCAGCCGTGGCATCGTCTTTCACACGGACGCAGTTCAGGCCGCTGGTCATATTGCTATTGATGTGGAGCGCGATAATATTGATATGCTGTCACTGTCGGCGCACAAATTCCACGGTCCCAAGGGAGTTGGTTTGCTATACGCCAAGAGCAGCCTCCTGCTTACCAGCCTCATCCGTGGCGGCGGCCAGGAGCGCGGCAAGCGTGCAGGCACCGAAAACCTGCCCGGGATCATTGGCCTGGCAGCGGCGCTTACTGATGCTGCCGAGCATATGGAGCAGAGCACTACCTATATCACCAGCCTGCGCGACGCTCTGCGCAGCGGCCTGGACCAAATTGCAGACAGCAGCTTTAACGGCAGCCGTGAGCACTGCCTGCCCGGGACTGTCAACTACAGCTTTGAAGGAGTAAACGGCGAAGCACTGCTTTCGCTTTTGAGCAATGAGGGCATCTGCGCCTCCTCCGGCTCTGCCTGCTCTGCTGGCTCGCTTGACCCCAGCCACGTGCTTTTGGCTATGGGACTTGCGCCTGCTATAGCACAAAGCGCACTACGGTTTTCGCTCAGTGGCTACAACACCATGGAGGAAGTAGCCACCATCATCGTCAAGGTAAGCGAAGCAGTCGCCCGCCTGCGGAGGTAGCAGCATGGCACGAGCAGCCCAACTAATCAGCCAGCTCGCCTGCGAGCACAACCTGCCAGATGCGCAGCTGCTAGAGCTAATCACTAGCACAGATCCCTGCGTAAACGTCCTATTGGCTAAGGAGGCAGACAAGCTGCGCCGCCAGTATTATGGTGATGCTGTCTACATCCGCGGACTGATTGAATTTACCAATTTCTGCAAAAACAACTGCTACTACTGCGGTATCCGCGCTGGCAACATCCAAGCGCAGCGCTACCGCCTGACGCAGGAGGATATCCTTGCCTGCTGCGCCGAAGGCTACAGGCTTGGGTTTCGCACCTTTGTGCTGCAGGGAGGCGAGGATCCCTATTTTACAGATGCTAAAATCTGTAGCATTGTCAGCACCATCCGCAGCAACTACCCAGACTGCGCCATCACGCTTTCTATCGGCGAAAAGGAGCGTGCCAGCTACCAGGCCTACTTTGACGCTGGTGCCAACCGCTACCTTTTGCGTCACGAAACTGCCGACGAAGCACACTACCGCAGGCTGCATCCTGCTGACATGAGCCTTGCCAACCGCAAGCGCTGCCTGTTTGATTTAAAGGAAATCGGCTATCAGGTCGGCGCAGGCTTCATGGTAGGCTCGCCCTGGCAGACGCCACAAAGCCTTTTGGCTGACCTACGCTTTTTGCAGCAGCTGGCACCGGATATGATTGGCATCGGTCCCTATATCACCCATGCGCACACACCCTTTAGGGATAAACCAAGCGGTACCCTGGAGCAGTCGCTACGCCTGCTGTCTATGCTGCGCCTGCTGTTTCCCTATGCCCTGCTGCCTGCCACCACAGCACTTGGCACCATATCCCCTAACGGCCGCGAGCTGGGCCTCAAGGCTGGCGGCAACGTCGTTATGCCCAACCTTTCGCCTGTAGACGTGCGCAAGCTGTACGAGCTTTATGCCAACAAAATCTGTACAGGTGAGGAGGCAGCGCAATGCCGTGGCTGTCTGGAGGCCCGCGTAAAAATGGCAGGCTATAATATTGTTACAGATATCGGCGATGTACGCCGTACGTTAGATTAAAGAGACGAGGAGATACTTATGAATAAAAAAGCAATAATCGCCATGAGCGGTGGCGTGGATTCCAGTGTTGCCGCCCTGCTGATGCTAGAGCATGGGTACGAATGCACAGGCGTCACTATGAAGCTTTTCAGCAACGATGATGTGGGTGTCCCCAAGCTGCACAGCTGCTGCTCGCTTGACGATGTGGCCGATGCCCGTAGCGTCGCCGCCAGCCTGGGCATGCCCTACTACGTTTTTAATTTTGCTGACCGCTTTGAGCATGATGTTATAGACCGTTTTGTCGATGCCTATGTCCACGGACAGACTCCCAACCCCTGTATTGACTGCAACCGTTACCTAAAATTTGACCAGCTTTTTGTACGTGCACAGGAGCTTGGCTGTGATTACGTTGTAACAGGACACTATGCACAGATCAGCTACGATGAAGCTAAGGGCCGCTATTTACTGCGCAAGGCAGTCGATCCGCTCAAGGATCAAAGCTATGTGCTATATTCGCTGACGCAAAACCAGCTGGCGCACGTGCAATTTCCGCTTGGCGGCCTGCACAAAACAGAGGTGCGTGCCCTTGCTGAAAAGCATGGCTTCGTTAACGCACACAAGCATGACAGCCAGGATATCTGCTTTATCAAGGAAGGCACCTACGCCGACTTTATCGAAGCACGCCTGGGACGCAAATTCCCTGCAGGCAATTTTGTTGACGAAAGCGGCAAGGTGCTGGGACGTCACAAGGGTATCATCCATTACACTGTAGGCCAGCGCAAGGGCTTAGGCCTAGCGCTGCCGCAGCCTATGTACGTCAAGGAAATAGATACTCAAAGCAATGCTGTCATCCTTGCCACCAACGATGGCCTGTTTACCAAAAACGTTACTGCTAAAAACATCAATCTCATTGACTGCGATGCCATCACAGGCCCACGCCGCGTTAAGGCACGCATCCGCTATCACCATGCAGAGCAATGGGCTACAGTTACCCAGCCTGATGCAGATACGCTTTCTATCATCTTTGACGAGCCGCAGCGCGCCATCACCAAAGGGCAATCCGTTGTAATGTACGACGGTGATATTGTTGTCGGCGGCGGCACTATTGTATAAGCACGGTCAGCACCTTGCACGAGGTATTTAGATGAAGCAGACAATTTATAATTATGTCATAGAGCATTTGGACGAGCATGGACGCTTTACCACCAGGCAGCTGTGCGATGACCGTTTTACCACTATTCCCAAGCCTCTTGGCTCTGAGGACGCCTTTTACTACACCATGGGCTCCATTCCCAATCCCAAGGCCGCCAGCAGGCTGCTCAAGCTATTGCGTGCCTATATGCAGGACCCGGGACAGAAGCAGCGCAGCAAGCTGTATAAGGCTCTCACTGGCACCGTATTTGCCGAATACAGCGACCCCTTCATCGAAGCCTTTGACGGCGGCGAAATGAACGTCATCGCCTACGATTTGGCACGCCGCTTCTTTTATAATGCCGAGCAGCGCGAGCAGGTAAAGTTCGCTATGCTGCTTTTTGGCATCTACGGTATGGAGCAGCTGCGAAGCAAGGATGAAGAGCTGTGGCAGGATTTAGTGCACCTTGCCCACTGCGAAGAATTTACCTTTGCCTTTTTATACGCCTGCCGCCTAACAAACTATAGCCCGCAAAATGAAATTTGGGAGCTTTTGCGCTGCACTAACGGCTGGGGGAAGGTGTTTGCCATTATCGACTGCCGCTGCCGCTGCGAAGAGGAGCGTCTTTGGCTGTTAGAATATGGTCCCGAAATCGACGTGGAATATCCACCGCTTGCTGTAAAATTCATCACAGCCACACGACTGGGACAGCTACTACAGCAGCCTTTCGAATACAATATTTATAAAAGTGCCGTTGTGATTTTGGGCAACTATCTGATTATGCTCAACCACTTTCCTATTGCAGTCATTGAAGATCATTTTAATATTGCCGACATCGACCTGTATCCCATGCTGCAAAACCTGCTCAAGCAGGCAGAGCAGCTAGCAACACGCCCAGATGATGTGTTGGACATGCTCACCTTTGCGCGTTCCCTGCAGCAGCTGGCAGACGAGCAGAACCTTTCCCAGCTTACATCCAACCAATGCGAGCTGCTCATCGCTGCCTGCGAAAAGCTCATCTATAGCAAGGATTGGCGCGAGGACATTGCCGCAGGTATTCTCAAGGATGACAGCATTAACTACCAGCTTTGTGACCTGGCCTTTGAGCTGGATATGGATATCTGGCAGTTTCTATATGACTACTGGCTGGAGCATCCCGATGAAACGGCACTTCTACCATATTTGCTATCTTATGAGGGTGAGCAGCGCTCAGAGCGTGTCCTGCAGCAAATAGAGACCTTTCTGCCACGCTACAGCAGCGAGCAGGATGCCCTTATGGTTCCTCTGCGTTATCTCAGCACGCATCCCGGTCGGGGAGAGGCTATTATCTGTGCTGCACTAGAGTCTATCTACGACCTGACGCGCGGCATTGCCTGCGGCATTTTAGATGATTGGGGCACAGAATATATAACACCTGCAATTCACAGCTCGCTCATCACCGCACGCTGTCTCAGCAACAACGATGTTGTCACTGCACGGATCGACAGTCTGCTGGAGGGCAAAAAATTTGATATTGGTAAATTTATTCATGGAATGAATGGATGAACGTACTTGCTAAAAAAACCTGTAAATCACCAGACGAAGATTCCCTTACGTCTGAATGAATTACAGGTTTTTGTTTTAGTAATATTTTTTCATCTTTTTTTGATTTATGTATTGACGCACCGCCTTGATAATGATATAATTTATTCAGTTGATGGTTGATTAAAAACTGTTAATTCAAAAATGGAGGTGCTATTATGATTGATAACACAATTGAAAAAAAGACTACCCACGGCGGCGCAAGAGCCGGTGCAGGACGCAAGAGAACGCTACCAGAGGGCAGCAAGCCCACAACCTTTGTTCTTACACAAGAAGAACGGCTGGCAGTAAGAAAATTTATCGTAGAAATGCGCAAAAATGGTCAAAAAGAACTTGATAAAGACCGTGAAGCACAAAAGCTGATGGATGAAGCTATAAGACCTCTTGCAGAAATACTACATGAGATTATCAAAATCTACGGAGGTCGCGGCAAAGGCTTCCGCAGAGCTGAAGAAATTAGTAAAATCGTCGGTATTATAGCATTTAAGGATTCTGTAGGCATGTGGGAGAAGGATAATCCTAGAAATTACGAACAAGAATCCACCTTTCGAAGCAGAACTCGTCTGTAGTCATAGCTACTTTTATACGTGCAACCCCTTAATTGTAATGTAGATAAAACTAAAACCCCGAAACTTAGTTTCGGGGTATTTTTTCAATGGAGCTACTGACGGGATTTGAACCTGCGACCTACTGATTACGAATCAGTTGCTCTACCAGCTGAGCTACAGTAGCAAATAAGCTATATTAAATTTCTTCTTCAAGCCTTAATGCGGCTTCCTCTGCAGCCTTAGCTGCTGCCATCTCTGCCTTAGTGCGGCGCTTTCTGACCTTCTTGGCACTGTTAATGCCGGCTTTTTTGATAACCTTCGCTAATTCAGAAATAATATGCAGTTCGTCTACAGAACAATCCTTGACCAGCTCTGCCAGCTCATTGCAGTAAATCTGCTCACTGCGGTGAATATTATCACATAACAGCTCATCTACCGAAACATCCAGAACATTAGCTAGATGAATAATAGTAGGCAGACCGAGCTTGGTATTGCCGGTTTCTATATTACTGATATGCGGAGTTGACAGACCAGTTAGTTTAGCTATATTTCCCTGAGTCAGTCCCTTGCGTGCACGCGCAGCCTTTATCCTCAGGCCTATAGCCTTGTAATCAATGTCTAACTTCACAAACACTCTCTCCTTCTATCTTACATCCTAATCGTAATAACGTTACAATTATAGCTGATTTTATGATAAAAGGCAAGTGCTATTTTGCTTTTATTAAAATTTATTTTTTAACTATCGGTACTGTTAAGCTTCCCTGTGGCATCAACAATATTTTATAATCATTACCAACAATCTTTTCTGCCATAGCAACAGCCTCATCTACGCTGTCTGCTGCTTCAAAAAGCAGCTTTTTGGCAATTGCTTGATCCAAGGCCGAAACTAAGATGAAGGTAGCCTTTTTCATCAAGCGCGTAATTGCAAAAGCCTTATGCGCACCAATAACAAAGTTTTTCGCTAGCTGCGCCTTAATAGCATCGGGAGACGGATGCTCCTCTAGCGCCTTTTCCAGGGCAGCACTGCCAGTACCCTCCTCGCATTCGCCAAGAATGATGACTACGCCGCCGTCCTTGACAGCACACCAGGCATTATCCATAGTCTTTTGCAGTTGATAAATATTAATATCCTTAGGATAGCCGCCGCAGCTGGCAATGACAACATCCGCAGGCTCCTCTACAGGAACACCGTAAATTTGCTCTACATATTTGCAGGCCTCCAAATGCGCCAGATTCCAATCTCCAGCAAAAACCTTGAGGAATTGCTTTTGTGCATCCAAAATAGTATGGAACAAAAACATTTTATGCTTTTGGGCAAAAAGACCCACGCCCTCCATTTGGTCTTCGTATACAGGATTGCCGTGCAGCTTGCCCAGCTGCGAATCAGGACTCATCATCAGGCTATGATTTTTGCGCACGGTCTCCATTGCTGCCACACCAGGCAGCACAGCCTTACGTCCGCCGCCAAAGCCGCTGAAGAAATGGTAGACAACCGTTCCCGTTAAAATGACCAGGTCTGCATCGCAAACATGCTTATTAATCCAAACGGGAGTGCCAAAGGAGGTGTCGCCAAAATACTCAAAGTCCTCCTGAATATGGCAGTCACTGTTGTACATTTGCAATCTTCCTGCAATATCTGCACCCACCTGCTCCGTCATTTCTTCCACGCTCATAGTGCGGTGCGTGCCTAGTGCAAAGACAATGTGCATATCCTCGTCCTTCACACCCAGCTTGTTTAATTCGTCCACCAAAATTGGCATAAAGACGTGCGTATTAGCTACGCGCGTAGAATCGTTGCAAATAAAGGCTATCTTCATGCCAGGGTGAACCAATTCACTCAAGGGCGCACTGCCAATAGGATTATGCAATGCTTCTAGCACCGCCGCCTTTACATCCTCCAGCGGCTTTGCCATCTTCGTTTTCAGCTCACCTGCCACGCGCTCTGCCGGCAGAGTGAATTCCTTGTATCCGTGTCCGTACTTGTACTTAAAAGCCATATCAGACATGTCTGCACCTCCAATAATTCTCTTAGGTATATTTTATCATAGGAAGTGTGAAATATCCTTTACTTTTTGGGGAGTGAAAGTAACAAAACAGTAAAAATTATGCACGCCATACCGATGTAATCAGGCAGCGTCAGCTTGGTATCCAGCAGCAGCACAACCGATATAATAGAAGCCAGCGGCTCGGCGCAGGATATCAGGCTAGCCTTAGTGGGGCCTACTATTTTTAAGCCTGCAAGATAAAGCGCGTAGCTGGCAATAGTAGCGCCAAGGAGCAGATAAACAAAGGCCATATAAGCATGCGTATCCCAATTGCCTGCAGGAGTAAAGGGATTGCGCCAAAGGATAACAGCCAGGCCAGATATAAGCTGGCCCCAGCCAATGAGGTTAGCAGCTGTATAGGTTTTGAGCATATCCACAGGCTTAATGCTGTAATAAGCATAGGACATTGCCGAGATCACGCCAATGGTGAGCGCCAAAGGTGATATTGCCAGGCTGTCCAGGCTGCCATGCGTCGCTATCAAGAATACACCTGTAACCGCGCCCACAATGCCGATAAGCTCGCGTCCGTCAGGACAGCGGCGGTTTTTATAAGCCATCCACAGCATTACATACATAGGCGCCATATACTGCAGCACAGTAGCAGTGGCGGCATTACACAGGCTGATAGTGTAATAAAAGCCAAGCTGAGCGCCCAAAATGCCTAAAAACGAAAACTCTATAGTATCTATAGGATGCTCTTTTAAAATAGCAAAAACATTTTGCTTTTGCACAAGGGCCGCATAAAGCAAAAACAGTAAGCCTGCAAGGATTTGCCGCGCCATGCACAGCCATACCATATCTGCCTGGTGATATTGATTTAAATACTGTCCGGCTACACCACCCATACCCCAGCAGGTGGCAGCGCCAACAATTAAGAAAATACCCTTTAGCATCCTTATCGCCTCTTCCCAAATATCGTGCAAAGTACATTTGCATGAGCATATGATGTATTACATAATATAACACTCTGTGCCTATCTTTGCAAGCACTTCCTAGCATATAAAAAACAGGCCGTCCGCTCCGTCATCTGGCGAAGCAGGCGGCCTGTTTAATAACTTACGTCCACTTACAGCGTAGCAATAAAGTACGCAATGCTGCTGACAAGCACTGTCAGCGTAATCATCATCGGATCAGCAATTGATGTGCGGTAGTTTTCGGGATTATAATGCGTGCGTTTGCGGAACGGCTTAGCATCCAAAAAGTCCATGGGATTTGCTGTAAGATCCATAAACTTTTCATACATCACGCCCCAGGCAGCACCCAAGGCACTGCACAAAGCGCAGAACAAAGCACTCACATGGCTGATAATGAAGAAAAACGGCTTGCGGTAGAACCAGTCTGTATCCAGGCTAAGTGCTGTATGCGGCTCCATGCGCGGCAGAAACATCATAAACGGCACCATGGTCACTACCAAAATTTCTACGTAGCTAAGCATATGCGCTGCCGTAAAGGGCTCATAGTCCACTGCGCCAAAGGGCAGATAGCGATACAGCAAATCAGGATATACGCCGTAGATAAAGCACAGTGCTGCGCCAATACCCATGCCTGCATACATATTAAGCGGCAAGGCTGTTTTAAGCTTTACGTCCTTATCTGCCTTGCGCAGGAAGATGAAATAACCCATTTTAAGCGTAATAGATAAAAACGTACCAATACTAGCAAGCTCTAGCAGCGTGTATACCCAGTCATAGCCTGCAGCAGATGCAGCAGCAATGGTTATAGTTTTGCTGATAAAGCCGTTAAAGAAGGGCACGCCCGAAATGGAGAAGGCTGCTACGAAGAAGCAAGCTGCTACAAAGGGCATTTTCTTCGCCATGCCTGCAAGCTGGTTAATCTTGCGGATACCAGTTGCATAGATAATAGCACCTGCACACATAAAGAGCAGTGACTTATAAAGGATGTGTGAAAAAGCATGCGCTGCAGCGCCGTTGAGTGCCATAGCAGTACCAACGCCCACACCAGCTACCATAAAGCCAACCTGGCTGATGATATGATAGCCCAAAAGACGGCGCATATCGTTTTCCATAATCGCATAGGCAGCGCCATAAAGCGCCATAAAGCAACCAAAGCCCATCAGGAAATCGGTGCCGGCAAAAATGCGGATGAGCGCATAAACAGCAACCTTAGTCGTAAAGGAGCTCAAGAACACACTGCCTGTGATAGTACCCTCAGGATAGGCATCCACCAGCCAAGCGTTGAGCGGCGGAATAGCAGCATTCACAGCCACGCCGATAAGAATAGCCCAAAAGGCCACATCATGTGGTCCCTGTGCCAGGTTTGCCACTAGCGGACTGCCTTGGCCAACCTTTAAGAAGATACCTAAAAGCAGCAGGTTACCACCAAGCATGTGTACCAAAAGATAGCGGAAGCCAGCGCGGCGCGATGCAGGTGTGTGGTTACACCAAATGAGGAACAGGCTGGTTACAGCCAGCGCCTCCCAAAAGAAAATCAGTGTCAGCCAGTCCTTAGACAGCGTCACACCTAGCGCACAGCCTGCGTAGGACATGGAGCAAAGCGCCTCCATACGGCTTTTATTATGGCAGGAATAAATGCCGCCAATGCAGGCCATCAAGGCAAAAATCATGCAAAAGATATAGCTGAGCTTGTCAACATACATATACCCCAGCTGATAGCCAGTACCAAAAAACTCTACGGACAGGTCAGTACCGACAGGCATAGACAGTGCTGCAAGCAAGGCGAAAAACGGGCCGACAGCCAGCACAATCCTGCGCAAAAGCTTGGGCACAATCATAGCTACAACGCCAACAGCAATCAGTATCAACCCAGGATGCAGCAAATTACTCATCGCTGTCACCTCCTCTGCCATCATAATAGCTTTCGTCGCGTTGCAGCAGCGGCGACATAATAAGCTTAGCCAGGATAATCAGCACCCAGCAGCCAACAAAGCCAAAGAAGATATCATAGCCAAAGGGCAGAGGCCACCACTTCGGACTGTGCAGATGCACACCGCACAGCTCGCCGATTGCAGATAGTACTAAAACCGCAGCAGCTACGAGATAAACTGTTTTTTTACTCATTACAGCCACCCTCCGTTCCAGCCTGCGCAAATAGCGTTGGAGGCCATCGTTGCCAGTTCAAAGAAGTGCGGATAAATATCCGGCACAATACCAAGGACAACGGCAATTATTGTTGTAATACAAATAGGAATAAGCATTGCATAGCTCATATCACCATAAGAGCGGAATTTTTCCTGCGGATCCTTGCGGAAGAACGCCATCTGCACTACAGGTAGCAAATAACCTGCCGCCAGCAGCGCACTGGCAACCCACACCAAAATGTACAGCGGCTTGCCTGCCTGTAAGGCACCCAAGGCCAGGTTCCACTTGCTGACAAAGCCAACCAAAAACGGTGTACCAGCAATACCAAGCGAGGCAATGGTAAAGCAGCCCATAGTCACAGGTAGCTTTTTGCCAATACCGTACAGCTCGCTGATATTATTACGGTGCGTACGGGCGATGATAAGACCAGCGCACATAAAGAGTGTGATCTTCATCACTGCATGGGCCACAAGGTGCAAATAGGCGCCCTTAATGCTGAGCGGTGAAAGCAGTGCTGCACCCAGGACGATGTATGACAGCTGGCCGATTGTGGAAAAGGCTAAGCGGCGTTTCAAGTGATCCTGACGCAAAGCAATGAGCGACGAAATGATAATGCTAGCAGCTGCAGCCCAGGCCAGCACGTCCACAACGCCAATTTCAGCCAGCAGCTTAGGGCCAAAAACAAAGCCGATAATACGCAGCACAGCAAAGACACCGGTCTTAACTACGGCCACAGCATGCAGCAGTGCTGATACAGGCGTCGGCGCAATCATAGCAGCAGGCAGCCAGCCATGCAACGGCATTACAGCAGCCTTAACCGAACCAGCCAGAATCATCAGCACGAAGACTGCCTGCAGCACCCATTTAGGAGCCATATCAGTCGTTAAGAAGCCACCAGGGGTAAAATCCATGGTGCCGCTGATGCAATAAACCGCAATAACGCCTGCCAAAAAGAGCTGGCCGCTAATTAGCGTGTAAATCAAATATTTACGGCTGGCCATCAAAGCCTCTTGGTTGCGCTTGTGCAATACCAAAGGATAGCTTGCAAGAGTCAGCAGCTCATAAAAGATAAAGAAGGTCAAAAGGTTTTCGGCCATAGCGATACCCATGACAGCGCTCATGCACACTGCAAAGGCAGCAAAGTAACCAGTTTGCTCGCTCTCATTATTACAACGCATGTAGCCGATAGAATAAAAGTTCATGGGAACCCACAGCATCGAAGCTAGCACGGCAAAAATCATGCCGGCAGGGTCGGTGCGCAACGTCAGTCCCACAGTATCAGTAATCTGGCACAAGGTCCATTGATACTGGTTTCCCGCCAAAACAGCAGGCAGCATCGAAAGGATAATGCCAAACTTGAGCACAGAAGCGATAACGCTCCAGGTCTCACGCAGGTTGGGCCATCTTCTGCTGAAGGCAATTAATACTGCCGCCAAGAAGGACACGCCTACTGCCAGAAATGGTCTGCAATCTATAATAGTCATCTCAGAAACACCTCCGGCAAGCCTAACTTAATGACATCTGTTACAATATCAACGCTGTAGAAGCCAAGTACCAAAATGCTGATGCCAAGGATGAAGATTGGCAGTGCCATAGCAAGCGGCAGACCAAGCTTACCCTTGTGTGGATGCACCTCGGTGAGAGAGGCCTCACGTTGAACAAACATCTGCTCAATAATGCGGAAGAAGTAAATGGCGTTTAACAGACTGCTGATGACCAGCACTGCAATGTAGAAATATTGCGCGCCAGTATAAGCACCCAGCATAAGGTACCACTTACTAAAGAAACCGCAGGTCGGAGGCAGGCCAATCATAGACAACGACGCTAACAGCACGGTGATGGTGCTAATGGTCATCTTTTTGTTCATACCGCCCAGACGGTACAGGTTGACCTCGCCAAAGCGGTACTCTATGCCGCCGATAACCAAGAATAGACTGCTCTTCATAAAGGCGTGGTTGATGATATGCAGCACCGCACCAATAAAGCCGTACATATTGCCCATAGCCAGGCCGATAGCAATGTAGCCAATCTGAGCTACGGACGAATAGGCCAGCATACGGCGGAAATCGTACTGTGCCATCGCCATAATAGAACCAATGAGGATGCCTGCAACACCCATGATCCCCAATGCGTTAAGCGCGCTGTGCACCACAGGGTTATCAACCTTGAAGATGTAATACAAAAAGCGGACCATCGCATAGGCAGGAATCTTGCTCATAAGGCCTGCGATAAAGGCAGCAGCACCTGGATGAGCAAAGGTGTAGGCATCAGGCTGCCAGCCGTGTAGCGGGAACAGCGCCATCTTTACGCCAAAGCCAATGATCAAGCAGGCCACAGCAATCGCAAAAAGCGGCGAATTGAGATGCGGCACAATGCGTGCAGCCAAGTCGGCCATATTCAAGGTACCCGTCATTGCGTACAGATAACCAACACCTAGCAGATACAGCGAAGCAGCAATCGTGCCAATGAGCAGATAACGGAAGGCTGCCAGCATAGACTTGCGTCCGCCCAAGGCGATAAGGCCGTAGCCGGAAAGCGACAGGATTTCCAGATATACATACAGGTTAAACACGTCGCCTGTGATTACCATACCGCACATACCCACGGTCAAAAGACCAAAAAGCGTGTAATAGCCGCCAACGTGCAGCCAATCCTCGTCCTTGACAAAGGGCCTGCTATAGAGCGAAATTAAGGCAGAAAGGAAGGTGACAACCACAGCCAGAATGCTGTTTAACGGGTCCAGAGCAAATTCAATGCCAATTGGCGGCTCCCAGCCACCCATCCAATAATGCCAGGTTTTACCGCCTGCCGCCAACACATGCTGCAGCACGATGCAGGCGTTAGCAAAGGCACCCACGATAGACGCCATTACTACCCACGAGCCCAGGTTTTTACTAATGCGCGACAGCAGCATACATAAAAGCGAGGCCGTCAAGGGCAGAAGAACTATTAAGACAGGAGCATGCTGTGTCATTTACTAGCCCTCCTCAATACCTCTACTTCCTCAACCGAGCCATAAATTTCTTTAATGCGCATCAAGAGCGCGATCGCAACACCTGTAGTACCAAGGCTTACAACGATTGCCGTCAGCATCAGGCCATGTGGCAAGGGGTTGATATAGGCATTGGGGTCAGTAGTAAGTCCGTTCTGGATAGGGATCATAGCCCCATCCTTTTGCGCAAAGCACAGATAGAAGTAAATAACTGCAACCTGCATGACGTTCATTGCCATCAGCTTTTTCATATAATTTTTGCTGAGAACCATACCGTAAACGCCCAGGAAGAACAAAATCATAACCAGGGAATAGATGCCTTTAGTTTTGAGAAATTCATTCAGCACTTCCATCATCTTCACCCCTTTTCACAATTGCATCAAGCAAGTTAATTATCGTCATCATTACACAGATGGCAACACCGATTTCAATAAGGAAAATACCCGTAGCATGCATCTCATGCTTAGGCGTCATCTGTATCGGCATATAATCATAGTTAAGAAAGAAGTCCGCACCGCCAAAGAGCGTCAGCCAGCCAGTAAAAGCATATAGAAATGTGCCAACACCTGCAAGCACAACGGACGTTTTGCCTAAAACATTAAACTTAGTATCAAAGCCTAAAATCAAACGCGCCAGCAGCACGCCGACAGCAAGCAGCGCACCTGCCTGGAAGCCGCCACCTGGTGAAAATTCACCCAAGCACAAAATGTACACACCATAAGTAATGGTGAACGGCACTAGCATACGGAAGGCCACGTTTAGGATAAGACCGCCAAATGGTTCTTTCATTTGATAATCTCTCCTTCCTCTGGGTCCTCAGGCTCCTCCTCCGGACGACGGCCTACAGGATTACTGGTGAGCACCAAAACCGTAGTCAGGCCGGCCAAAAACATAACCGAGGTTTCCCACATGGTATCAAAGCCTCTGTAGTCAATGATGACGCCAGTAACAATATTAGGCGAGCCTGTATCCTCCTCACTACGGGAGATATAGGTCGGAGTAACATGCTGGTTAGGCGCAGTGTTTGCGTCACCAATTTCAGGCAGATAGGTTACAACGGAGCAGAACATGCCTGTCATAACCGCCAAAATAACAGCAACTAATCCACGCATTATTTACACCACCTATCAATCTTTTTAAGCGAAGCTACAAAGAATACAGTAGAAATAGTACCGATAACAGCTTCAGTAAAGGCAACGTCAGGCGACCCCATCATCAAATAGAGCAGCACGGCGCAGAAGCTGAAGCCGCTATAGATAATGGCCGCGCTCAAAATATCCTTACAAAAGATAACTGCACAGGTAATAAGAATCAGGAAGATGAGCAAAACTGCTTCTACAATGTATATTTGCATTTTATTTATCCTCCTTATCACGCACATGCCCTACAGGCTCATCACCGCTGTGCCCAGGCTTTTCCAGGCCTACAAGCTTTTTTGCACCCTTAGTCTTGAGCGTCCAAACTGGATGCCCCGATTTATAGGCCGCCTTGCTCAAAATGTGCGAACCGATAGGATTGGCCATAAACACAATCAAAAAGATAAAAGCCATTTTCAGCGTAGTCAGTGTAGCACCCTCGTAAATCATCAAGCCGATGAAGGAAAGCGAGCAGCCAAGTGTTTCACTGTTGCCAGATGCGTGAATCCTGCTGTAAAAATCCGGCAGGCGCAGCATACCGATGGCTGACCCGATGAAGAATACTAGTCCTCCCAGCATAAAGAGTGCCGCCAGCGCTTCTCTTGCAGAGGTAATCCCAATATCAAACATCATATCTTTTTACCTCCCAAGAATTTAGCTACAATAACTGAGCCAATGAAGCCCAATATAGCGTATGAAATTGCTATATCAACGTACATATCCGGACGCCCGTCTATATAGCCAAACAAAACCAAAAGTAAAATCGTGTCAGCACCAATGACGCCAAGGCCATTCATCCTATCAAAAATAGTCGGTCCGTAAAAAAGACGCTGCAGCATGGCACCAATCACTAGAAGAATGGAAATCATCAGGATAAAAAAGATAACGTTCATAATCATTCCTCACTCTCCACAACTGCGAAATCAAATTTTTCGCCATACAAATCAGCTACTTTTTTCTGCATACCGCCATCAAGCACACCGGCTGCCGCACCAACGGTGAGTGCATGGATTTCGTACAAGCCATCGTCCGTTACGTTCATCGTCACCGTACCTGGAGTAAGCGTGATGGAATTTGCCAGAACCACAGATGCCATTGGGTTGTCAGCCCTAAAGCGGAAGCGCACGACCTTCGGGTCAATATCCAGCTCCTGGGACGTTGTTGCCAGCAGCACATCAATATTAGCCAGCACCAGCTGCCACATCAGCCAGAAAAAGTATAGCACCGCCTTTGGCAGCGATACCCCAAAGACATAATACCGCTTACTGCCATCCTTGTTGGGAATCAATAACAGCGGATAGGTAATCCAGGTAGTCACCACAGCTGTAATGATGCCGTAAATGATAAACTTGGTTTCTGTACGGCCAGACAGGGCCATCCAAAAAGCAAACAGCACCAAAGCAAGAACTACCATGTGGACTATGGGTGAGCCTACTATTCTCTTATCGTTCAATACACTCTGCTTCTCCACAGCTACCACCTTTCTTTATATGATTTTGTGAATATGATAACATTTACGTAACTAATTATGCTGCAACGCGGCCCAACCAGTTGCGAAAATATATGTACTGCCCTCACGGTGCCATGAACGCGGTACTGTGTAACCCGTAAGCTTACGGATAACGCACAAAAAACAATAAGCAATAAGAGCCTACTCACGCTCTTATTGCTTATAAATTAGACATTAACGCAAAAAATCCTGCTTTTTTCTTCTTACAGAATAAAAGTTATGCAATTATTTTTTGTGTAAATCAATTAACTCAAATATACAATTATCCACAGGCATCATGCGTGCCGCAAGCGTACGTACTCGGTCAATATCAGCAGTACAGCAAATTTTAACCGTTCCCTCACCCTCCGTCCGCAAAAGTCCCTCGTGCTTAAGTGCCAAAATAGCATCGCCGCTCGTCGCTGCCGCAGGGTCTATAAGCTTAACTTCATCCCCCATAGCCTCTGCCAGTTGGCTCTTAATAAAAGGATAATGCGTACAGGCCAAAATAACAGCGTCTACTCCCGCAGCCATAAGCGGTGCTTTATACTCCTCAATAGCGTGCGCTAAAGCAGGACTGTCAAACTGTCCGCCTTCGATAATTGGCACAAAGTCAGGGCACGCTACAGCAAAAACCTCAGCCTCACTATCAGCCGCCAGTATTGCTTTTTTATGCAGACCACTGTTAATAGTAAACTGCGTTCCCATAACACCAATTTTTTTCTTTTTGCTGGCGCTTAGCAAAAGCTGCGCACCCTTGGACATACCAATGACGCTAAATGGATGTGCGCCCTTTAAGCTGTCCACGCCCAGCATCGTGAGCGTATTGCAGGCCACAACCACCTGCTTAACCCCCTGCGCTGCCAGCCAGTCGATCATTTCGCCCACAAAGCCGCGGATTTCGGCTTCTGTACGTGTGCCATAAGGTGTGCGGGCCGTATCTCCCACGTAAATAAAATCCTCATGCGGCAGCATTTGATGCAGGCACTGCAAAACCGAAAGACCGCCAACACCGGAATCAAGTACACCAATAGGTGCAAGCTTTTCCATAAAAAATCCCCCTCATTTCCTTTTGCTCTAATTATATCACTAACAGAGCAATAGAAAAAAGAGGGAAATTAAAAGTTTATGCTGTAATCAGCCTGCTGTCAGACCACCATCTACTGTCACAATACTACCGGTCATAAAGCTATTGGCAGGCGAAGCAATGCTGCAGATAACGTGTGCCACCTCACCGGCAGCAGCAACGCGCTGCAACGGGTATGATGTTGCCATATCAGCCAGCGTATAGCCACCGTCAGCATCCACCAGCTGCTTAGCCAAAAGCGGCGTATCCACATCGGCAGGACACACGCAGTTGACGCGCACATCTGGTGCCAAATCCAATGCTAATGCTCTGGTCAGTGACACCACAGCCCCCTTGCTGGCGCAATAAAGCGGACAGCCGTAATTACCGTTTAACCCTGCGTCCGAGGCCACATTCACCACGCAGCTGCCGCTACGCAGCTGCGGCAGTGCCGCCTGCGTCAAAAGCATTGTTCCCTGCACGTTAACGCCCATCATAGCAGCAAAATCTTCCTCCGTCAGCTGCTCCAGGCGCTGCTCCTTATAAACGCCTGCGCTATTCACCAAAATATCTATCTGCCAATCCTGCTTGTTTTCGCTGGCAGCAATTTTGGCCACAGCTTCAGCACACTGCCTTTGGCTGGCAACATCACAGGAAACATAAACCGCATCTGCTCCTGTTTCCCGCGACAAATACATCAAAGCCTGTACCCCACGCATGCGTGAGCGTCCCAAAATATACACCCGTGCACCCTCCAGCAAAAGGCGTCTGGCAACCTCCAGCCCAATCCCTGAGGTTCCGCCACTGATTACAGCACACAAGCCTTCACAGCCATAGTTTAATTTACTCATCTTTCTCCTCCTTTATCTCTGGCGGCAGAAGCACCGTTATCGTCGTGCCCTCTCCCTCTGTGCTAGCAAGCTCCAGCTTCATGCCATGACGCTCTGCAATCTGCTTGGCTATAGCTAGTCCCAGGCCGCTGCCGCTCTTATTATGCTCATTACGCGCCTTATAAAACCTGTCAAAAGCATGGGGAACATCTTCTGCCTTCATGCCGCAGCCATGGTCAGCAACACTAAGACGGTTGCCCTCAAAACTTACGTCAATAACCGCACCCTCTGGTGAAAACTTGACGCTGTTATGCAAAAATACCAAAAGCATCTGGCGCAGACGGCCGTAATCGCCATTTAGCATATATACATCCTTGTCCGCACTGCCCTTAATTTGCAGGTTTTTATCCTGTCCCAGCTGTCTGCTGCTACGCACAGCGTCATTCATTACATCAACCATATTCAGCGGAGCCTTTTCTATGGGGAAATCTGCATTCTGCAGGCGCGACAAATCCAAGAGATCATTAATCAACCGCTGTAAAAACAAGCTTTCCTTATACATCTGCTCGTGAAAGTCCTGCACATCGGTTTTTTCCGTAACCACACCATCACGCAATGCCTCCAGGCTGCCACGGATAACCGTCACTGGTGTACGCAGCTCATGGGAGATATTAGCAATAAACTCCCGGCGCAATTTTTCCAGCTTCTGGCTTTCAGCGTCCGCCAGCTCCAGGCGCTCGGCCAGCACGTCCAGCGTACGCGCCAGCTCGCCAATTTCATCATTTTGCCTGATGTCGACGCGCGCTGTATAATCCCTGTCTGCCAAACGCTCAGCTATACGCTTCATCAGTCCCAATGGCTTAGTAAAGCGCCAGCTCAGTACCACTGATAGCATCATGCCCAAAACCAGTGCCACCACCAGACTGATAAGCAAAATTCTAAGTCCTGCCCACACAGCCTCATGCAGCCCCGCAACCGGTGAATGCAAAAGCAGCACCGCCTTAATGTTTCCTTGCGCATCACGCACAGGCTGCCCTACCGTAAGCATAATACCATCTAGCATAGGATTATATTCTTCTATGATGAAGCGCTTACCGCTAAAGCCCTCTTCTACCTTTTCCTTGATGTGTGGCGGCATCCTGTCATAGGCTTCCTTAGGCGTTTGTGGCGGCTCACCCTTGGGAGGTGGCGGCGGCTGACGCCAAAAATTTAGCATACCGCGCTCATGATGCATTTTCCCCTCGTGCCGCTGCCTTTGCATACGTTCACGGTTAATGCTCAGCTGGCGGTTACTGTCCACCACCCACACAATTTCTTGGGAAATGTTATCTATATAATTAATAAACTTGCTGCCAGCAATGCCGTCGCCATGACGGGTTTCAAGGCGGGCCATATTATCGCTAATGACATCGGCAATCTTTTGGGCACGCTGACGCATTTCCTGTTCCTTAATTTCTATTGTCTGCTGCTTAAAGAACTGGTAAAATACACCGCCGATAATCAGTGCAAACACCAAAAGCACCGCTGAAAAATATAATGTCAGCTTGAGTGCGATTTTATTTTTCATCTATTTGCCCTCAAAGCGATAACCAACGCCCCAGATAGTTTTTATCTCCCACTGCGGGTGCTCATACTTATCTAGCTTGGCGCGCAGGCGCTTGATATGTGAATCCACCGTACGGCTATCGCCAAAATAATCATATCCCCAGATGCTGTCAAGCAGATTATCCCTGCTAAACACCTTGGTAGAATTTTTGGCTAGCGTCCACAACAGCTCAATTTCCTTTTTCGTCAGCTGCACATCCTGCCCATCAATCTGTACTGCGTACTTATCCAAATTGATGAACAGATTCGCATAAGTAAGTGATTGCCCGCTGGCAGAGCTGCTATCCCCAATGCGACGCAATACTGCGCGCACACGTGCCATCACCTCAGGCGCGCTAAACGGCTTGATAACGTAATCGTCTGCACCGATATCCAGGCCCATAATTTTATCATAATCCTCACCGCGGGCCGTAATCATAATGATTGGCACCATAGATTCTCTGCGCAGGCGGCGGCAGACCTCAAAGCCATCCAGCTCAGGCATCATTACGTCCAACAGCACCATCACGATTTCGCTTTCATATTCCAAGAACTTATCTAACGCTTCCTTGCCATCAAGAGCGATGACAGGTTCAAGTCCCTCCTTTTTAGCATAACCTGAAAGGATGGTCGTAATCTGCTTATTATCGTCGGCAATCAATATTCTTTTCATCTGGCGTCCTCCTTTAAGCATTCCTTACTTCATTATATTATATTTTAGCTTGCAAGTGTGTTGAAAATATGGCGTAAAAAAACTTATTTTGAGCATATTTCGTCTAAAAAAACATAAAAATGCCATAATAACACTGTACAATACAATCAAAGCTAAGGACAAGCCCCAAGGCTTACAGCTTTACTAAAATGATTATCAAGCTAAAATATATAAGGAGATGAACATTATGTTAAACATGAAAAAGACTCTCGTAATTGGCACTGTTCTCACTGCCTTCTGCGCCAGCGCCTTTGCTGCCACCGCCGATACCCAAGCAGAAAAACCCAGCATGAGCGAAAGAGTAAATGCTATTTTGCACGAGGACGATAATGACCGCCCCTGCCCGCCCCCTGGCGAACACAGGCACCATGACAAACGTGGAGCAAAGTTAACCCCTGAGCAGCGTGCTGAACGCGAAAAAATGCGTGCCGAGTGGGAAAAGATGACCCCTGAGCAGCGCAAGGAGGCCTTTGAAAAGCACGAGAAGGAGCGCAAGGAGCGTCACGAAAAGCACGCCAAGGAAACTATGGCTAAGCTCACCGCCAGCCAAAGGGCCGAGGTAGAGCAGTTCATTAAGGATGATATGGCTCAGCGCAAGGATATGCACGAGCGTCTGCAAAAAATGACCCCCGAGCAGCGTGAAGCAGTAAAAGCTAACAAACCCCTGCCGCCGAAGCCTCCCAAGAAGTTTGACAAACACCACAAGGGTTTCCACCACGACGGACCGCGTGACTGGAAGGACGGAGACCGTCCCTGCCCGCCGCCACCTCCGCCAGCAGGAGCACACCACGGCGGCCCGCACCACGACGGTGACTTCCCGCCTCCGCCACCGGCTGACGAAAAATAATTTGCTAGTTAAGCTAGATTTAACCTCTCTCCCCTATCATACAACACAACAAAGCTTTTTACATTAAATACTCTTTATACTCACTACCACACCCCCATAATACGAAACACCTCAATACTCTTTTTACTTCCTACAATCAAAGGCAAAGCCCGTTGCTTAATTCAAAATACGCAACGGGCTTTTGCTATAGCAGTAAGAGAGGAAATCTGCAGCATATACATTATACTACTCCAGGACCTAACGCAGATTTTTATGATGTAATAAAATTTATTATATTTCCAATAGATACGCTTAACCTTAGTATTTAAAGAATCGAAAAACGCAAAAAGCGCCCGTTTGCCGCCGGACGCCTTTTACGTTTTTTGATGAGTATGAGTATATCATGAAGCGAAGTCAAATTCTTGACTAAACTTTACGTATATGATAATCTATTTGCGTTAAAAATTCCATCTACAAAAAGCAAAATCCGTGCATTAATGAACACTCTCACATATTTGTACATTTTTAGGAAAGGAGCACCTTTATGGATAGACGCCAGCAAAAAACACGTCAGGCCATCATCGACGCCTTTGTCGGCCTGCTAACTAAAGCCAGCTATGAAAAGGTAAGCGTTAAGGATATTATCGAAGCAGCCAACGTTGGCCGCAGTACCTTTTATAGCCATTTTGAAACCAAGGACGAGCTTGCACGCCAGATATGCTATGACCTTTTCGAGCATATCTTCAGCCATGTAATCCCCACCTGTTCCACACATGACTTTTCTGTAATGCCACAAAATGCCGAAACACGCATTGCCCATATACTTTATCACCTGCGTGACAAACGCGAATACTATCTTGGCATCATTAGCTATGACGACGGAACCATGTTCCTTCGCTTCTTCCGCGATTATATGCTGCAAAAGGTGAGTATAAAAATGACAGGTCCCTATCAAGAATTTATTCAACGCGTCCCGGAGGACTTTCTGGTAAACAGCCTCACCAGCAGCTTTGTCGGTATGATCCGTTGGTGGCTAAAAAACAACATGCAGCCTGGTCCTGAGGTAGTAGCCAATTACTACATGGCCCTTATCAACCCCGCCATTGCAGAATTTGAAACAAACGAAAAGTGAATAATAAAAAGGACAGTACAGCGCCCAAAGCTATACTGTCCTCTTTTTTATTGATGCCACAGCCCATAATAATGAATGATGTAATTTGTCAGGGCGTCCTCATATTCACTGTCTGGCACAGGCTTATCCATCTGGTCAACAAAGTGACGTGTATCCGACCAATAAAAGGCTTTGCCACCAAAGTAGCCCAAAGCGTAGGGAATATCCGTAGCAGCCAGCAAATTGCGGCCCATAAACTTGTCAGGAACAGCAATTCCCAAAAGATATAAAAGCGTCGGCGCCAAATCAATCTGCGATGCATACTCATTAGTATGTAAGGCATCCAGCGGTGCCACATTTTTGCTGACAAAGATCAGCGGAATGGGTGCAATGCTCTGCTTATCGTCTGCCTTTGTCACCAGCTTGGTGTATTCACCACCGCTGTGCGGATTATGGTCGCTAGTGATAATAAACAGCGTGCGCTCATCCATCAGGCCACGCCTTTGCGCTTCGTCAAAAAAGTGCTGCAGCGTTTTATCTACCCAATACACGCCACGCACAGTAATGTAAGGATTGCCGCGCACCGCATCAGGCATTTCATTCCAGGTGAAGCCTGTATAAGGATAAGGCTGATGCATATCCAGCGTTTTGGTGACCATTAACAGACGATCACCCTTTTGCTTGGCCTCCTGCAAAAGCTTCAGCGTTTCTTCATACATTACGTCGTTATGATAGCCCCAGCCGCTGGCACCTGTATAGCCCTGCTTTTCCAGGTATTCCTTAGCGTAATATTCACTCATACCAAACTGCTCCGGGTATTCGCGCAGCTCGTTGGCATAATACTGACTAGAAGCGTTCATAAAAATGCCACGCATATCGTGCTCCTGCACGCAACGGAACAACGATGGTGTATCCTTGCCTGAAAGATCCTTATCCATAATCAAATGCGAACGGAAGGTAGCATTTAGTCCCTGCGTCGTAGGCACAGCCGAGGAATAGTACCTGTTCATATGCGGATATTTGATAATCAGGCTATTTAAAAACGGAGTTGCCTCCTCAGGAATATCCTTATTATAAAAATTGATATAATCACGGTGCATTGATTCCAATATCAGCAGCACTACCCTGTCGTATTGAGGGCGAATTTTGGCAACAGCAGGCTTAGGATCATCAATGCCCAGCTCCATCAGCCGAGTTTTATCCTTAGCTGTCAGCTCACGCTGCTCCACGTGCCTTTTACCTGCAAGCTTATCGGTATCAAAGAGCGCCTTACCCACAAAGTTGGCATTTACAGGCACCGAAAGCATATTGCGGTAGCTCATACGCGTCTTTTCGTTTTCCACCTCTACGTACATGCCGATAAGGTTTTCGACACCATACATGCCTGCATAAGCTAAAAGTCTGTCGGTAAGGTTCAATCCCAGCGTAAACATAGCCACGCACAAAAGCGACCAGGCAAAGTTGGGCTTACGCTTTTGCGGTGTCGGCACATAAAACAACAGCAGAATCACAACGATGCAGGCAGCAATGCCTGCAATCATGGTGTTGTCCATCGTTGCTAAAATGCCCTTGGCTGCATAGATATTGAGGTTTTGAAAGAGCACGCTTTCTACGTGCATAGATGTCTGCCAAAAATAAAAGCCGTCAAAGACAATTGCAAGCGCCGAAAATAAGTAGACTGCAAAGTAAACTGCCTTCATCGCCAAATTGGGCCACTTGTGATAGCACATTGCTGCCAGCAGCACCAAAAAAATGTTATTATTGATGCCTGCCAGCACCGACAGCGTCGTTTGCAGGCCAGTGTCCAAGCTCAGCTGCTTAATCATAAAGCAGGCCTCAGCCAGGTACAGCACACCAATGACGATTACAGGCACATAACGCTTAATTCTGTCGGGCACACGCCTGCGACGATAATACAAAAGACAGACAATGCCTGCCAAAATGCACTCCCGCAGCACGTGGTCAAAAATTTGAAAACAAAACTCATTCATCGGGAAGGGGTCTATCCCTCCAAAGCTTCTATAGGCAATGACCCCTTCTACAGCGCAGGCCGCCACAATAAATAGCAGCCAGCCACAAAATTTTCCCACTTTCCTCACCTTGCAAAATTCTCTACTCTAAGCCAAAAATTTAATCGGCTCGCTCTCCATCTCAATCATCAGCGGTGCTGTTGTCACGGCATCACCATCCAGCTCCGCTGCAAAATCTTCCTCGTTGCAGCGTATTTCCAGCTTATGTGCCGTGCGTATGATGATATCGTTATCCAAAGTCAGTGCCTCCATAGCAATGCAGGCAGCATAACGGATAAAATCACCGCGCTTATCACCAGTAAAGAGCGCCACATGCAACAGGGGTGATGATAGCGACGCACCATTAAACAAATTATACCTTCCGGCGTAATAGCGGCTCTTGCCTACGATAACCGACGTAGCCTCGTGCCATTGTGTTTCATCATCAAAGCGCACCTCAAAGCGATAGCGCCAGTTATTAAACAAAAGCTCCTTACGCATCAGCTCAGTTCCCTGCCACACATAGGCCAGCTTATTCAGCAGCTTCTTTTCCTTTTCGGTGACACTGTCTACCACCAGCGAATCAAAGCCAATACCTGCTACAGTCAAAAAAGCATTGCCGTTGGCACGTCCCAGATACACTGGCACCGTAATCCCCTTAGACACACGCTTAAACCATTTGTGCGGGTCTGCTTTCAAAAGCAGCTCCTTAGCCACCAGATTAACTGTACCTGCTGGAAACACACTAATATAAGGGACGTATTTGCGGTTAGCCAGCTGCTCGATCATGGCACGGATGGTGCCGTCACCGCCGGCAATAATTACCCAATCCACCTTCTCAGCCACAATCTGTTCAGCAATTTGGGGAATCTGATCAAAAAACTTAATGTCACGCATCTCTGCGTTTTTGCTGCCAACCAGTTCCTTTACCAGCTTAAAGGTTTCATTAACCTTAGCCATCATGCTCGCAAAGAGCTGCTTACCGGAATTGCGGTTGTACAAAAGCACTACCCTTTTAAATTTTGCTACATCAACATATTCTACTGGCATTTTCAACTCCTAAAAATCCACTTTTTGCGTGAGAGATAGTTCCAGACTACAACAATACAGCTTGTCAGCACCTTGCTAGGCATGGGAGACCACCCCAGCAGACTGACGAATATATACATCAGCAGCAAATTAAAGCCTAGGCCCATAATGCTCACTAAGAACACCAATCCCAGCTCCGTGCCGCGCTGATAGCGGCTGCCGCTATCAAAAACCAAAATATTGCCCAAAAAGTAATGATATAATGTAGAAAGGCCAAAGGCCAGCGCCGTCGCCAGCATGGTGAGAGCAGTGAGTCCTAGGCCGAAGGCACCTAGGATATAGGTTATGAAAACATAAAAAAGCGCCCACTCCACTAGTGCCGCCGTACCACCGACAAACAGGTACAGCGCTAGCTTTATCAGCTCGCTGTCCGTATAATCAACGCCAAATAATACTTTTTTGCGCATCATTAACTCCAGTCATAGTATAATAGCTTATTATATCATCTTTGCTGTAAGTTTTCAAAGCCTTGTGCTGCCACCGCAGGCTTAGGCAATTATATTAGCTAATAAAAAAAGGAAAATAAACAATGTAAAAAACTATACAAAGTACTTCCTTTAACGTGCTTTTTTGAATATAATATATATGAAGCTGTAGCATGCTGTTATCAAAATCAGGGTATCTAAGGAGGAGACCATATGAGCTTAAAAATAATTACTAAGCGTTGCAAGGGCTGTGGCATCTGCGCAGCCTTCTGCCCGAAAAAAGTTCTGGCAGTCAGCGAAGTTGGCAAGGTCGAAGCCATTGCTGAAGAAAATTGCATTAACTGCGGTCAATGCGAGATGCGTTGCCCGGATTACGCTATCTTTGTCGATAAATAAAAAGGAGTGAAGAAACCCATGTCAAGAATCCTGCTGTTACAAGGTAACCAAGCGGTTGTTGAGGGTGCGATTGCTGCCGGCGTAAAATTCTACGGCGGTTATCCTATCACCCCTTCTACCGAAATTGCTGAACAATTAGCTCTGCGTCTGCCCCAGGTTGGTGGCAAATTTATGCAGACTGAAGATGAGATCGCCGGCCTCGGCACCGTTATTGGTGCATCCATGGCTGGTAAAAAGGCTATGACCGCCACCAGCGGCCCGGGCTTTTCGTTGAAACAAGAAATGCTGGGTCTGGCCTGCAGCGCCGAAATTCCCTGCGTTATCGTTAACGTGCAACGTGTGGGTCCTGCTACCGGACAGCCCACCTCTCCTGCACAGGGCGAGGTTATGCAAGCCCGCTGGGGCACCCACGGTGACCATTGGCTGATCACCATTTCCCCGTCCAGCGTTCCTGAATGCTTTGATTTGACCCTGCGCGCTGTTGCCCTCAGCGAAAAATACCGCTGCCCCGTCATCCTTTTGATGGACGAGGTTGTTGGCCACATGCGCGAAAAAATCGAGCTACCCGAAACCTACGACGAAATTCCGCAGGCAGAACGTAAGCGTCCCACCTGCGCACCCGAAGACTACCTGGCATATGGCTGCGAGGAAGGCTCCAAGGTTCCCGCTATGGCCGACTTTGGCAGCGGCTACCGTTGGCACGTATCCGGCCTGGTACACGATGAAACCGGCTTCCCCAAAGGCACCGGCGAAGCAACCCGCACCTCCCAGGATCGTCTGCGCACTAAATTAGAAGATAACCTTGACGACATCGTGCAAGTAGAAAATTATCGTATGGAAGATGCTGAATTTGCCGTAGTTGCCTTTGGCGGTGCTGCCCGTACTGCCTACGAAGCTATTGATATGGCTCGCGCAGAAGGCCTCAAGGTTGGCTTTGTCCGTCCCATCACCATCTGGCCGTTCGCTGAAAAGCAGATGGTAGATCTGGCAGGCAAGGTTAAAGGCATCCTCGTACACGAGCTCAACTGCGGCCAATATGTGCTTGAGGTTGAACGTGCAGTTGCAGGCAAGGTGCCTGTAAGCCTGTATGCTAAATACGATAACGAGTCTGCTACTCCGGCCGAACTGTTAGCTGAAATCAAAAAGGCTATGGCCTAACGGATGAGAGGAGAAATAACGATGAGTGAAATGGAAAATTTAATCAATAAATATTTCCGCCCGGGCCGTCTGCCTCACATCTGGTGTCCCGGCTGCGGCAATGGCGTTATCACTGGCGCTATTGTAAAAGCTATCGATAAGCACGGTTTTTCCAAGGACGACGTTGCTGTTATCAGCGGCATCGGCTGCTCCAGCCGTAGCTCCGGCTATTTGGACTTCAACACCGCCAATACCCTGCATGGCCGCGCCCTGCCCATCGCAACCGGCGTAAAAATGGCCAACCCCGCCCTCAACGTAATCGTTTGCAGCGGCGACGGCGACTGCACTGCTATCGGCGGCAACCATTTAATCCATGCTGCCCGCCGTAACATCGACCTGACATTGGTTGTCTACAACAACAGCATTTATGGCATGACCGGCGGCCAGTATTCGCCTATGACCCCGGTTCATTCCAAGGCCACCACCGCTCCGTACTACACCGTAGAGCCCAGCTTTAACCTGCTGGAGCTGGCCAAGGCTGCAGGTGCTACATTCGTAGCCCGCGCTACCACCTACCATGTACCCGTATTGGTTGACGCTATTGCTAAGGGCATTGCCCACAAGGGCTTTTCTATCATCGAGGCTGTAAGCGCCTGCCCCATCTCCTTTGGCCGCCAGAACAAAATGGGCGGACCTGCACAGATGATGGCCTGGCAGCGTGACCACGGCGTAATGAAGGCTGTTTGGGACCGCATGGACGAAGCTAAAAAGGCAGAAGCCATTGCTGCAGGCAAGTTCCCCATTGGCGTGCTGTATGAAAACAACGACGTTATGGAATACACCAAAGCCTACGACGAAATCATTAAACGTGCACAGGAGGGTAAATAATTATGAGACATAGCTTTCGTTTCTCCGGTACTGGCGGTCAGGGACTTATCACTGCTGGTATTATTTTAGCCGAAGCTGCCCTCTTAGATGACAAGCTGGCTGTACAATCCCAATCCTACGGTCCTGAAGCCCGCGGCGGCTCCTCCAAGGCCGAGGCCATCATCAGTGATGATCCTATTTACTTCAGCCGCGTTATCTGCCCCGACACCCTGCTGGCAATGAGCCAGGAGGCTGCCAACAAATTCATTGCTGACTGCGATGAGCACACCACCGTTATCACCGATACACTGTTTGTTACTGATGTACCTGGTAAATACGGCAAGCGTTATGACCTGCCCATCACCCACACTGCCAACACCGTTTGCGGCAAGACCTTGTTCGCTAACATTGTTGCTTTGGGTGCTGTAGTTGCACTTACCAAATGCGTTTCCAAAGAAGCTATTTTAAAGGCTGTACTGAACCGCGTTCCCAAAGGAACCGAAGAAGCCAACACTAAAGCTTTGGAAGCAGGCATGGCACTGATTGAAAAATAATAATTAGTACACTAAAGGCTGCTGACCTATGGCTTATGCCAGGGCCAGCAGCCTTTTTGTTGTTAAAGGTTTCTTGTACAGTGAAAAGCTTTTATATATATTGCGCAAGGTTTCCAGTATATCGAAAACTATCGTAGATTTTGCCAAAAGCTTCTCTTATACTAGAAGCTTCCTTGCAGCATCAGTCATTCATGCGTACGTAGTCGGTAACAACATAGCCATAATCACCTTTGGCGTTAATAGCATAATACCAATTGCGACCATCACTATTGACCGTCCTGATAGGCTGCAGCTGCTCATCCATCTGCAAAACGTCCACAACCTCGCAGCTCGTGTTGGGCTCGCTACGGAAATTAACATCACTGCCAGTTACCAGCAGCATAGCGCCAGGCAGAAAATATTCCTGCATGTTGGCCAAGCGCTGGTAAAGAGCCTGCCTTTGCGTGTTGCAGGCACGTAAAATCTCTGCGCTGTCACTATCCTTATATTGCGCATAGCCTGCAAGCGCAGGGCCCATATCCCTGTTAATACCAGCAAGCTCATTATAGGCAGCGACAAAGGCATTGATAAACTTTTTGTTTTCATAAACATAGTCCAAGCTCTCATCGTAATACACATGGCCCTCTGCCTTAAAATAAACGCTACTGCCACTGCGGCCTTTATCAATATTCTGTAGCTCCAAGGCGCCAAAGCCTACGGCTCTGGCAACATCCTCACTAAGCGTAATCCCCTTAGCCGCAAAATACGGCTTAACATGCTCTGCTGCGCACTTATCTGCCATATCAAGCGACGCTGCCACCTGTGTTTGCAAAGCTAAAAAGCTTACATCCGCACCTGCTGCAGCATCAACCGTCCTGGTTGCACTAGCACCGGTGTCATACACCTTCGCCTCAATACTGCCTGCATTCAGGCAAATCATTAGTCCTGCCAAAAGGCCTATAGCTATTTTCTTACTACGCATAAGCTGCGCCTCCTTTTATAGTAAAGTTATAAACCGTCCCTATGCCTATAGTATAATGCAAAAAACAGCGCCTGTCCCTACTCTGACAACAAAAAAAGTATAGGAATTGGAAAAAAGCATTCAATTATCCTTGCAAAGAACGGCAGCACTAATAAGCTTATAAAAATTGTCATGCATTCGCCACAAACTTATGCTAAAATATACGAGTATCATAGGCTTTTAGGAATATGGAAAACGAGGAAATGTACAATGAAATTTTGTAAAGTGATATGTATATTATCAGCCTTCCTAGTGCTTTTTGCCGCAGGTGGCTGCGCGACCCAAGGCTCCAATGCTTTGGGCAGCACCACGCTAAGCGTCCCCACCTACGCCGTCAAGGCTCCTGCCGCTGGCAAGCTTTTGGGCCTCATCAGCGAAAAGGGCGAGCGCATCAGCAAGGGACAGCCGCTGTTTGCCGTTAGTGCAAATGCTGTTGACAGCAAGGTCAAGGACGTAACCACACAGCTAGCCAAGGCCGAGGCTGACTTAAAGCGTATGGAGGTGGGCACGTCTGCACCTGTTCCTGCAGGTGACCTTGCTGCAGCACAAGCCAATGTTGCAGCAGCACAGCAAAAGGCTGCCAAAATGAACAGCCTGCTGGCGCAGGGTGCTGTATCGCGCAACCAGGCGCAGGCTGCCCAAAACGAGCTGGTAGCAGCCACTCTAGCCTTGCAGGCAGCAAGCAGCGCCGCTGTACAAACCAAGCCTGCTGCGCCCGAGCAGATCGCAGCACAAAAAAAGCTGGTTGAGCAGCTAAAGCAGCAGCAGGCCGCAAGCCTTGCCCAACAGCAGCAAAACGAAGGCGTCAGCCCCTGCACCGGCATTATCACCGAGCTGGCAGCTAAAAACAACGACAACGTGCAAAAGGATCAGGTAATTTTGCACATCAAGTCTACTACCAGCTGCAGCCTCACACTCAATGTCAGCGCTGCCAAGGCTAAGGAGCTACAAAAGGGCCAAGGTGTCAGCATCAAGGCCGAAGCAGTCCCTGCTCCCTTTGCCGGGAAGATTAGTGCTATTGATGGCAGCAAAATAACCATCACCAGCGACAGCAAGCCCGAAGACCTGGCAGATGGCACTAAGGTAGAGGTTTCACTAGCAGGCTGATATTGCAATCTGCAAATAAAATACGCCATTAAAGGAGATTTTTATGCTTAACCAATTTTCGCGCACCGAGCTGCTTTTTGGCAGCGAAGCTATTAACCGTTTAAAAAATGCCCACGTCGCTGTCTTCGGTATCGGCGGCGTCGGAGGCTTTACCGTAGAAGCCCTTGCCCGCAGCGGTGTAGGCAGCTTTGATTTGATCGATAACGACACTGTAGCTCTCACCAACTTAAACCGCCAAATTATTGCTACACACGATACCATTGGCCAGCCTAAGGTAGAGGTTATGGCCAGGCGTATCGCCAGCATTAACCCTGCTGCTAAGGTAAACTGCCATCAATGCTTCTTTTTGCCCGAAACGCAAAGTGATTTTGACTTTAGCCAATATGATTATGTAGTCGATGCTGTAGACACCGTAGCCGCAAAAATCGCCATCGTACTGGCAGCCAAGGCTGCAGGCGTGCCTGTTATCAGCAGTATGGGCGCGGGCAACAAGGTGAACCCTGCCATGTTCAAGGTAGCAGATATCTACAAAACAAAAATCGATCCGCTGGCCCGCGTCCTGCGCCAGGCCATGAAGCAGCACCGCGTTAAAAAGCTCAAGGTGGTGTACTCCGAAGAGCTGCCGCTCACAACGGTAGACGAGGTGAAGGACGAATGCCATGCCGAAGCACCCAAGCGCCGCGCACTGCCAGGCAGCACAGCCTTTTGTCCGTCTGTCGCTGGCCTCATCATCGCCTCTGAGGTTGTCAAGGACCTGACAAATTGGGATAACGGCATGCGCAAGGGCCTAGCCAAATGATTATCGTCAGTGCCTGCCTTTTGGGGCAGCTAGTGCGCTACAAGGGCGATGGCTGCCCCCAGCCGCTTTTGCTAGAGCCGCAGCTGCGTGCTCACCTTGTTCCCTGCTGCCCTGAATGTGACGGCGGCCTGCCCATTCCCCGTCCCCCTGCCGAAATCCAGGGAACAGGCGGCGGCAGCGCCGTTCTTGCCGGCAAAGCACAGGTTATAAACAACCTTGGCAGGGACGTAACCAGTGAATATTGCAGGGGAGCGCAGCACTGCCTGGAGCTGGCACGCAAATATAAGGCCCATGCAGCCATTTTAAAGCAGCGCAGTCCCTCCTGCGGCAGCAGGCAGATTTATGACGGCAGCTTTAGTGGCCGCAAGGTTGATGGCATGGGCGTAACAGCAGCACTACTGACGCAGGCAGGCATAGCAGTATATAGCGAAGAGGAATTGACGCAGGAGCTGCTAAACAAACTGCTAAACGAAAAATAAGCTAAGCAACACCGCTTTTGGTGTCGCTTAGCTTTTTCTTTGCTCTGCTTATTCTTCTATGACAACCTTCATGCCTACCTTGGCAAATTTTTTGAGCTGCTCAATATCTTCATTGTGCAGACGGATGCAGCCTTCCGAGGCTCTGGTGCCGATGGAGGATGGGTCGTGCGTGCCATGGATGCCAATACCGCCCCAGGCGCCCTTGCTTAAATTAGTGGTATCCAGGCTGATAAACCAAGGTCCATAAGCTCCCTTGATTTCACCCTTGCCATCCTTAAAATCATGCGTCCAATAGGAAGCATCTAAGATTTCATCCACGACAAATGTACCATTTGGGGTCTTCATATCGCCCTCCCTTTGCTTTTGGCCTTCGCCCTTGCCCAAGGCACAGCCATAGACAGCCACCGCTTCACCTGCAGCGTTCACTGCATATAGCTTAAACTCGTCCTTACGTATAAGGATAAAATCTGCGTCCATATTGTACTGCGCTGCTAAATTAGCAGGAGCGCTTGGCGCCGCCTGCTCCTGCGCCTTATCTGCAGCAGGCACAGCCGCTGCACTTGTGGCCGCCGTCGTTTCGGCAGCAGCCGATTTAGCTTCATCACCGCCAAGCAAGTAGCCTGCTGCACCAGCAGCACAAAAAAGGCATAGTAGAATTAGGATATATTTTTTCATATTTTACACCCTCTCATATAATGAAAAAGCCCTGAGAGCGTCATTCTCAGGGCTTTTTTCTTTTGGAAGTGTTTATGTGTACAGACTTCCTCACATCTTCTGTCACCTTCATACTAGCACACTTGCAGACAAAAGTCAACTCAAAAGAAGCTCCTGCTTACCACGCACTCAATCGCTCACCACCATCCACAACTTCTTCTTGTCAAAAGCCTTAATTTAGGCTATAATTTACAGAGTAATTAGTGGCTTATTTTGTGGCTTACGACCTGTCAGATTTAGCTAAAATCAGCTAAAAAACGGTAAAAACTAACGTGTATTTATGCATTTTACTGAATACTATATGATCACCAAAGCCTTCAAAGCCGCATAGTTACGTTGTTTTCCCTTTTTGCGGGTATAGTTCAGTGGTAGAACATCAGCTTCCCAAGCTGAGTGTCGCGAGTTCGAGTCTCGTTACCCGCTCCATAGCGATTAGGCTCCAAAGCGTTTGCTTTGGAGCTTTTTATATATACTTTATTCGGTTTTACCTTTATATAAATTACAATTTATTGACAATATATATTATTTTCTATACAATGATTATAAGAAATCTCTTTTTGTAATTGCAAACATTATACATTGCGCAGTTAAAGGGAGGATTGCATCATGGACAACAAGCAATTCAGCATCTTTCTTACGCACCTTATTCCACAAATCCTAGAACACATCCACCAAAGCAATAGTATGAGCGAGAAACAGCTAATTAACGAATTTTACCAATCGGATTTTTACAGCAGGCTTGCTACTCCCAATTCACAGCTTTGGCAACTGAGTCCGCAATTTTTAGCACAGATGTACCAAGAAGAACACCAATCCCCGCAAAATCCTCAGGAGGTGGCGTAAATGACTAAAGAAGCAATTTTTATAATCAGCTGTATGGAGCGTTACCGTTTTTATAAACAGCTTTCCGGCAGCGAGGTAGCACTACTTTTCTCCAGATACAATCTTTATAACTACATCACACACTTCTTTGAAAGCATCAGTTCCATGGGTACTCACTGCATCATCCGCGATTTAGACAACTACATTAGCAGCAGAAGCTTGTAATCACAAAGGCTGACGGTAGCAACCGCCAGCCTTTGATTTTTTACCAGGCACATTTTAGCAAATACAGTATCACCCCCAAAAAGGCACCTATCAGCGTACCATTTAACCTTATACGCTGCATATCTGTATCCACCTTGCTGCGCACTATTTCGGTAAGGCGTGCATTCTCTAGCGACTGCAAAATATGCTCCACAATAGCACCCAGCATTTTTTGCACCTGCAAAAGTCCTAGTCCCAAAAAGTGCTGCAAATATTCCTCTAGCCTGTTTTTGAAATCAACATTATTACGCAGATCACTCTCCAAAATATTCATCGCCTGACTCACTGCCTGCTGCAGGATGGGTGTCTGCTGACCTTCTTCTATCTGCCTGCGGCATACCGCTTCGATCATATTATCCAAAAGCTGCTTTAACGCCTGCGTGAGTGATATATCGCTCACAGCACGGTTTTGCAACGACCGCACCAGCTGCTGCCACTGCTGCGTACCATAAAAGCTGCTTACTATGCGCTGCACCTGCAGCAAAAGCCAGCTGCGCCAGCGTTCATCATCCTGCAAACGCCGCGCAGTGGCAGCTAGGGCTCTGCATACAGCCTCTGTGGCATCCTCGGTATTCACCACATCCAGTTTTTTCCCCAGCCACAGCTTTATCCTGCTGACAAAGCCTTCCTGCTCCTGCTTTGTTATCTGCCTGCAAATTGCACTGTGCACCTGTCTGCGAACCTCCTGCGATTCAGCCAGCTCTACCAGCTTAGCCAGCAGCCATTCATAAAACGCTGCCTCCCTACGCTCTGCTGCTAGTGCTTTAAGCAGCTCGTGTAGCCTAACGTTGGCATCTACATCGGCCAACGCCGTTTTTATTTTAGCTTCCAGCCTTTTGCTCAAGTCCATTGTATCCAGCTTACGCAGCACGCCCTCAGCAAACTCTGTCAGATATTTTTCTACCCGCTGCTTATTTTGCTCCCCCGCCAAATATTGCAGCAATTTATCCACAATAGCAAGCTTGCGCCTTTGCTGCAGCAGCGTTTTCTTTGTCAAAAATTCCTGCTGCACCATTTTACTGCAGCCATGCACAAAGCCATCCCTGTTGCGTGGCAAAATTGCCGTATGACTCGCTACATATGGCAGCAATTTGCACAGCCACGGCACCTCAAAAACCGCCGTCACGGCAAACCAATCGGCAAAGCTGCCAACAAGCGCCGCTTCGGCCATGTAATAGCCAAGCTCCAGCCAGTCCCAGCGCAGCTCGCCAAAGCTGCCCATGTATATCCCTGTATAATGCAGGCGCAGGTATAAAAACGTGACATAAATTATGCCTGCCGCTAAAAAGGCACTATCTGCCAGCGACCACTGCCATTTATTGATACGCATTTAACCCACCAGCCTTTCCAATGCAGTCGCCAGCACAAAAAGCAAGCCGCCCAGCAGACCACCGATAATCGTACCGCTCTTGCGGATATTTTGCAAATCATCGCCCACCCGCTGCTCCATTTTGCCTATCAGCTCATCCCGGTCATAGCTCGCCAGCTTTTGCATAATCATGTTATAAACAGCCTCATGCTTCAGCTCCAGCACCTGCCGCAAAATTCCCTTTAAGGTCACATCCAGCTCCTGCTGCTGCGTGCTACTATTTTGCAAAGCAACCAGCCTGCGCTGCAGCAGCTCGCACAGCATATCCACATCCTGCATCAATAGCACCTGCTGCAATGCACAGGCCTTAGCCGTCACCAGCTGCGTCGCCTTCTTATTAATCCAGTCTGCCAGAGCAATGTCATGCCTGCGCTCCTCAAGACGTGCCAAAAGCCAGTTATCCACCTGCCGCCGCAGCTCGCTGCTACGATCTGTCAATGCGTCCAACGTCTGCTCCAGCCCACGTGTCAAGACAGGTAACAGCTGCTCCGCCTGACCGCTTACAAATAACTCACGCAGCAGGCTGTCTTTGTTGTATTCCTCCTGGGCCAGCTGCACTAATCCGTTTAACAATGCTACAAATTCTGCCTTATGTAAAAGCTGCTTAGTCTCCTGCGCCAATAGCTGCCACAAGCCATCAAAGCTGCCAGCAGCCACCGCTCTTTGTAACGCATCTATTAATATATCCGTCAGCTGCAGGCTGGCAATATATTTAGGCAGCTTAGCCTGCAAAAGCGCTTCAACCTGCTGCGTATTGAGTGAGCTTAGTGCGCTCTGTGCTAGCGGCCGCAGCACCTGCCAAAAGCGCTCCAGGTTTTCCTGCTGCTCAAAATGAGCCAGCAAAAGTGCTGCAAAGCTTTCCTGCTCCACAGCCTGCAGCACGTTATCCACACTCAGCAAATCATTACTCACAAAGTCTGCCAGTCCCTGCGTCAGACGCTCATAATTACTGCGCAGCACATCCGTTCCTGGTGCGCCAACCCCTAACGGCCGCTTAAAGAGCGCTGTCACGCCCCACCAGTCTGCCAAGCCGCCCACCGTCGCCGCCAATGCCACGTGATGCACAAAATTAGCCGCTACGCTGGTGTTCGCCCAAGGATAGGCCGCCGCTGCGATGGCAGCAGCACCTGCTAGAAGGCAATTAGCCTGCGTTTTTACCGTAACCATTACTTTCGCTCCTCTTGTAAGTACTAATCATTAAGCTTAAATGGATAATTTTTATTTATTGATAATTCACGTTTTTTCCTTGCTTATTTAAAGTGTATATGCTACAATATATTCTGTCAAAGGTTGAACGAAATAGCAAGTACCAATTAGGCACTTATGTTCCGTTCATTATGCAACGTATAAAAAATTAAGGAGGAACAAAATGAAATCTTTAAAAGGTACCAAAACTGAACAAAACCTGTGGGCAGCCTTCGCCGGCGAATCCCAAGCACGTAACAAATACACCTGGTTCGGTATCGTAGCCCGTAAAGCAGGCTATGATCAAATCGCCGAGCTTTTTGATAAAACTGCCAACAACGAAAAGGCTCATGCCTACATGTGGTTCTCCGAGCTGGGTCAGCTGGGTGACACCCCTGCTAACCTTTTAGCGGCAGCTGAAGGCGAAAACCACGAATGGACCGATATGTATGTGCAAATGGCCAAGGATGCCGAAGAAGAAGGCTTCCCCGAAATCGCAGCCAAAATGCGTGCTGTAGCAGCAATTGAAAAACGTCATGAAGAACGCTACCGCAAGCTGCTGCAAAACATTGAAGAAATGAAGGTCTTCACTAAAGACAGCGGCCTGACTATTTGGGAATGCCGCAACTGCGGTCACATCGTAGTTGGCCCCAGCGCTCCGGAGGTTTGCCCGGTTTGTGCTCATCCGCAAGGCTTCTTTGAAGTACATATGGATAACTTCTAATATTGCGCTATAAGCAAAGCATTTATAGAGGCGGACGCTTTTGTCCGTCTCTTTTTCTGTCTATAAATAGCTGCACTTTTCTAGAAGCATCACATAAGTATGAAAAAAGGACTGCCTTCAGCAAATGCTTCCAGCAGCCATAAAATAAGGGAAAGCGTATTTAGTTAGAAGCCTTTGCTTCTTGTTTAGTTACCACGCACATATTCACGTGGTACGCGCGGACTCACGTCGCAAACAATTTCGTAGCAGATGGTTTCTGCCCATTCTGCCACCAGCTCCATCGGCAGCTCGCGTCCGCCAAAGACGAGCACCTCACTGCCAACCTTCACATCAGGGATGTCCGTAACATCCAACATCGTCTGGTCCATGCACACGCGTCCGATAATTGGCGCCTTTTGACCGTTCACCAGCATATAGCCACGGTTGGACAAGCGGCGGCTGACACCATCAGCGTAGCCTATAGGTACAGTTGCAATGACGCTGTCCTTAGTAGTAGTATAGGTTCTGCCATAGCCAACTGTTTCGCCGGCAGGCAGGGTTTTAACAAAAGCCACCTGGGTTTTCACCGTCATTACAGGTTCAAAATCCTTGTAGCAGTCAATCATATGCGCAGGATGCAAGCCATAAAGCGTAATGCCCTGGCGCACCATATCCAATTGGTATTCCTCTAGCTCCGTCAGCGCCGCACTATTTGCAATGTGACGGATGGGGATATGCACTCCCTCAGCCTCAATCAGCTGCAACGCCTCTTGAAAGCGGGCAAACTGGTAAGCCGCATATTGCTTGTCATCGGCATCAGCCGTTGCAAAATGGCTAAACACGCCCTCGATGTAAATACCAGGAAGCGACGCTGCCAATTTAGCAAACCTGCCGGCATCGCGCACATGCACACCAATGCGATGCATGCCTGTATCAATTTTTATATGTATTTTAGCCTTAGTATGCAGCTTTAATGCCGCCGCATTCAAGGCATATAAGCGTTCTTCATCAAAAACTGCATGGCTGATATCATAGCGCACGCAAATTTCGGCTACCTCGGGCAGCATAGCTCCCAGTACCAAAATCGGTGCCTCAATACCTGCCTCACGCAAGCGCACACCCTCCTGTAAAAGAGCTACAGCAAAGAAGTCTGCACCATTGCGCTCTGCCTCCTGCGCCACGCGCACAGCACCATGACCATAGGCATCAGCCTTCACCACAGCGCACAGCTTGGTGGTTGGTTTTAGGTTAGCTTTTGCCGTCTGCACGTTATGTGCTACAGCATCCAAATTTATCTCAGCCCAGGCCCCACGTTGAATATGCACAATGGAATCCTCCTCAGCTTACTGTTCAAAAAATAAGCCGCAGGCAAAGCATCGTTGCTGCGGCGTTAGACTCACCCTCGAATTAGTTTTGCTTACGCTATAATTGTACAAAACTCTAGTATTAGCATATATCCAATAGGGGATTTTGTCAATCCTTTATTTGCTTTTCTTGCCTACAGCTTTTGGCATAGGGACAGCTGCTGCAGCGGCTGCCACAGCTTGCAGCGTATTTTTTGCCAAAATATCGCCTTAATGCCAAAATAATCAACGCAAGTGCCACAGCGGCAACAATGTAAGTAGTCATTTTCCACGCCTCGCTTGCATTTATTTATACCTAACCAAATTATTCACTACGTTCTACTAGGAAATCCACCTATAGTTTACGCTATGCAAATGCCTTTGGCAACAAAAAATTAGTGAAATTGCAAGTTGAAATTGAACTTTTTATTAGATTACGAAAGCAGTCCAAGCAGGAAGTTGACACAAAAACGCTCCTGCGCAATTACACGCAGGAGCCTGTCTAAACATTATTATCTTATTGCATTTTTTCCTTCAGCATCTTGGTAACCATGCCCGGGTTAGCCTTGCCGCGGGATTTTTTCATAATCTGGCCAACGAGGAAGCCAATAGCCTTGTCCTTGCCTGCCTTGTAGTCGGCAACAGACTGCGGGTTTTCGGCAATGGTTTCTTCAACCAGCTTAAGAATAGCACCCTCATCGCTAACCTGCTCCAGGCCCAGCTTCTTAACCAAAGCATTCGGAGCCTCATCCTCCTTAAGCATTTCGGCAAAGACCTTTTTAGCCAGCTTGCTCGACAGCACGCCGTCCTTAATCAGATTAACCAGCTCTGCCAAATGTGCAGGACTAACCTTGAAATCAGCAATAGTAATGCCTTCAGCATTCATATAAGCAGATACGTCGCCCAGCATCCAGTTAGAAACTGCCTTGCTGTCCTTAGCAGTCTTTACTGCTTCATCAAAGTATTCAGCCATAGCCTTAGTGGATACGATTTGGGAAGCGTCGTATTCCGGCAGACCATGCTCGCTCATCAAGCGTGCCTGACGCTGTGCCGGCAGCTCAGGCAGAGTTTCGCGGATGCGCTCAATCCAAGCATCATCAAGCTGTACAGGTACCAGGTCGGGTTCGGGGAAGTAACGGTAATCATGCGCTTCCTCTTTGGAACGCATGGACAGGGTTACACCGTTGGCCTCATCCCAAGTGCGTGTTTCCTGCACAACATGGCCGCCATCCTCGAGCACCTCTTTTTGGCGTTCAACCTCATAGTTGATAGCACGCTCCAAAGCACGGAAGGAGTTGAGGTTTTTGATTTCGGCACGGGTACCAAATTCCTTAGCGCCCTCAGGCATAATGGAAATATTGGCATCACAGCGCAGGCTACCTTCCTGCATCTTGCAGTCGCACACATCGGTATATTCCAAAATGGCCTTCAGGTTTTCCATATAAGCGCGTGCTTCCTCTGCACTACGCATATCAGGCTCGGATACAATCTCAATCAGCGGTACGCCTGCACGGTTGTAGTCAACAGCACTGGAATCAGAGGTGCTGATAGTAGCGCCGCTGTGGTTCAGCTTGCCTGCATCCTCCTCCATATGGATACGGGTGATGCCAATGCGCTTGCCCTCGCCGCTAGAAAGCTTAATGTCAATATGCCCGCCCAAGCAGATAGGCTTATCAAATTGGGAAATCTGATAGTTTTTGGACAGGTCAGGATAGAAATAGTTTTTACGGTCAAATTTATTGAACTTTTGGATGTCGCAGTTCAGCGCCAGGCCAGCCTTGATAGCAAAGTCAACAACGCGCTTGTTGAGCACAGGCAGTGCGCCGGGCATACCCAGGCAGACGGGGCAGACATGAGTATTAGGCTCGCTGCCAAAGGCAGTGGAGCAGCTGCAAAAGGCTTTAGTTTTAGTTTTCAGCTCGGCATGAACTTCCAGGCCGATAACGGTAATATATTTAGTCATTATTTGTTACCTCCCAGCGGTGCGAATACTTTATGATATTCGGTTGCTTGTTCAAAGGTATAAGCAGCACGCAAAATGGTTGCTTCGTCCAGAACCTTGCCGATCAGCTGCATACCGATAGGCATGCCATCGTCTGCAAAGCCGCAGGGGATGGAAATACCCGGCAGGCCTGCCATGTTTACAGGGATAGTGGTTACGTCAAGCATATACATGGTCAGCGGATCCATCTGGTCGTTGATGCCGTAAGCAGGAACAGGAGAGGTGGGGGTCAGCAGCACGTCGCATTTTTCAAAGGCAGTCTCAAAATCGCGGCGGATGAGGGTACGCACCTGCATAGCCTTGTTATAGTATGCATCATAGTAACCGCTACTCAGTACGTAGGTACCCAGCATAATACGGCGGCGAACCTCCTGCCCAAAGCCTTCGGTGCGGCTCATGGTGGTCATTTCGGGAGCAGAGGTTGCTTCTACATTGCGGTAGCCATAGCGTACGCCGTCAAAGCGTGCCAGGTTAGCAGAAGCCTCGGCCGGAGCGATGATGTAATAAGTAATTACAGCATATTCGGTATGCGGCAGCGAAACCTCCACGATTTCGGCACCCAGCTCCTTGTATTTTTCTACGGCCTTCATAATTTCGGCCTTAACCTTTGCGTCAACGCCTTCACCAAAATATTCCTTCGGCAGACCGATACGCAAACCCTTGACATCAGCAACAAGTGCTTTAGTAAAATCAGGAACCTCTACGTCCAGAGAGGTGGAATCCATCTCATCCTTGCCGCAGATAGTGTTAAGCACCAAAGCAGCGTCAGTTACGTCCTTAGTAATAGGTCCAATCTGATCCAAGGAGGAAGCAAACGCTACGCAGCCATAACGGGAAACACGGCCATAGGTGGGTTTAATGCCAACGCAGCCGTTAAAGGATGCAGGCTGACGGATAGATCCGCCTGTATCAGAGCCCAAGGTCCAAATTGCTTCACCAGCAGCGATAGCAGCAGCACTGCCGCCGGAGGAACCACCAGGAACGCGCTCCAGGTTCCAAGGATTGTGGGTAGCACCAAAGTAAGAGGTTTTGGTGGTAGAACCCATAGCGAATTCGTCCATATTGGTTTTACCCAGGAAAATGGTTTCATCAGCGCGCAAATTTTTGATTACGTGTGCATCATAAACAGGAATGAACTCACCCAGCATTTTAGAAGAGCAGGTAGTGCGCAGGCCTTTAGTAGAAATATTATCTTTGATTGCACCAGGAATACCTGCCAGCGGTGCGATAGCTTCGCCTGCAGCAATTTTGGCATCAACCTTGGCAGCCTGTGCCAGAGCATTTTCTTTATCCAAGGTTACATAGGCGTTAACCTTGTCTTCAACTGCGTCGATACGCTCATACAAAGCGTTTGTCAGCTCGACGGAGCTTACTTCTTTATTGACGAGCTTATCATGCAGCTCGTGCGCAGTAAGTTTATACAAATCCACAGTATTAGCCTCCTTCTTATTCGATTACGCGCGGCACCTTAAAGCCGTCATTGTGGACAGCAGGAGCGTTCTTGAGTGCTTCCTCATGGGTTACGCCCTCTTTGACAACGTCCTCGCGCAGTACGTTGCTAACCGGCAGCACGTACGGGGTGGGCTCGATACCAGTAGTATCAATGTGTTCAAGAATATCGGCATAGTTAAGAATCTGGTTGAACTGTTCCGTAAACACTTCCATTTCGGAGGCAGGAACGGTTAAACGGGAAAGCTGTGCAATATGCTTTACGTCTTCAGCAGATACTTTCATTAATTTCACCATCCTATAAGCAATCATTTTATTTTTAGAAATAACCTGTTTAATTATATCACATTCCCAGCGTGGTGTACACTCAATAACACTTTGTAAAAATCTTTATTACAGTACCTTCGCAAGCTTTCTTCAGTGATTTGGCACTTTTTCATTAGTCCATTTGGACGCAATTCGTTCAGTGATTTGGCACCTTGTTATTAGTCCATTTGGACGTAATTCGTTCCGTAATTTGGCAAAAAATAAAGAGAGACTACCTTCAAGAGCCTACGTCCAATACCTATACAAAATCACTGGTCATGCTTTTTTTGCATAATCTCACTGCTCGCGCTATAATATTGCCAAAAATATCTGCACAAACATACTTATTATACAACCGCACGCAGGCTGCAAAGGAGGCTGGCTATGAACTTTCGCATCTTAAATTACTTTCTCACCGTCGTTCACGAAAAAAACATCACTAAGGCAGCAGAAGCCTTACACATCACCCAGCCAACGCTCAGCCGCCAGCTGATGCAGTTGGAAGAAGAGCTAGGCGTAAAGCTTTTTGACCGCAGCCAGCATAAATTCACGCTTACGCAGTCAGGCCAGTTTCTCGTGCAACGCGCGCAGGAAATTATTGATATGGTCGAAAAAACTACGCTCGATATTCAGGAGCAGGAAGCAAACCTCAGCGGCAGCATCGCCATTGGTGCGGGCGAATATTATGCCACCCAAACACTGGCACAAATTATCGGCAGCTTTCAAAAAGAACACCCTGCGGTAAGCTTTGACCTTTTTACAGGGACAGCAGATATGCTTTTGGCAAAAATGGACAAAGGCTTATTAGACGCTGCCATTTTGCAAGTGCCTATTGATACCACCAATTATGATTATATCCACCTGCAAAGCAAAGAAACCTGGGGCGTACTCATGTGTAAGAATGCACCCTTGTCAGCAAAAGAGACAATTAAAGCCAGCGACCTTTGCGGTCTGCCCATCGTTTTACCTGCGCGTTTACAGATACGTAGTGAAATTTTCAATTGGCTCAGTGGTGACATTGCCAATATGCATTTCATTGGCAGCTGCAACCTGTTAGGCAATACAGCAGTTCTTGTTAAACAAAATAATTATTATGCCATAACCATCAAACCGCCGCTGATGAATACTGACATCTTCGCTTTCCGCCCACTGCAGCCTGCACTTAACAGCGATATAGTGCTTGCCTGGCGGCGCGGCAGACAGCAAAGCTTGGCGCAGCAAAGATTCATAGAATTTGCAAAATGCTTTTTAAGCATAGCTTAGGCGCACAAGATAAGTATTAGACATCTAACGTACAACCGATATAATTTTAGGTAGATAGCAAATTGTGTTATCTACCTTTTTTCATTGTAATTTTTGAAGAGAAAATTTTATGAACAGACGTGATTTTATCAAGGTCGCTGTAGCAGGCTTTGGCACTGTGCTTGCACCCAACTGCAAAACGCGTACAGAAATTTTACAAACGACTTATCCGCAGGCAGCCTATGAGCTTGGCTATAAATTAAAAAAACGCTTGACCGATTGTTACAACCGCAAGCTAAAATAAAGCCATAAAAAGTTCACTTGACTTAGAGCAGGCTCTAAGAAATAAACTACAATTGAAGAAGCATCAACGTTTCCCATTATACTTTATCCACAAAATTCAAAGGAGGGTTTCACATGTTTGGTTTAGGCTTACCCGAATTGGTTCTCATTCTCGTTATCGGTTTAATCTTTTTTGGTCCTGGCAAGCTGCCTGATATTGGCAAGGCCTTGGGCAAAAGCATGCGCGAATTTAAGCAGGCAGTGAATGAGGCAGACCCCAAGCAAATCGCACCAAAGGCAGAAGAAAAAAATGATGCCGAGCAAGCAAAATAACGACATCTCCTACGACAAGGACATGACGCTCACGGAGCATCTTACAGATTTGCGCAGCTGCCTGGTCAAAAGCATCGGCGCGCTCGTTATAGGCACCGCTATTAGTGCCTATAACCTGCAGCGTATTATGGATATCCTTACAAGCGCAGCAGGGCAGCTGTATTATATGCGTCCTGCGGAGGCCTTTGTGATTTACATGAAGGTGGCTTTACTTAGTGGCCTCATCATCGCTTCGCCGTTTATTTTATATCAGCTCTACGCCTTTGTGCGCCCGGCGCTGACGCTACGTGAGCGCAGTTTTACGCTCATCTGCATTCCGCTTGCTCTAGCTTTGTTTATCCTTGGCCTGCTTTTTTCCTACAGCTTTGTTTTCCCACGTGGTTTGGAATTTTTCTTAGGCTTTGCGCAAGGCAAGGTCAACCCACTGATTTCTATGGAAAGCTATTTGGATTTTATGCTCATGCTCGTCGTGCCTTTTGGCTTCGCGTTTAACGTGCCTGTCATTTTGACGTTGCTAGCATATCTGCACATTATTAGCTCCAAGCTGCTTATGCACTATCAGCGCCATGTCATCCTTGTGGCCTTCATTATCGCCGCCGTGATCACGCCCACGCCAGATATCATCACGCAGACTCTGCTTGCTGTGCCAATGGTTTTGCTATATGAGGTAAGCATTGTAATAATTAAGTTCGTACTGCAAAAATAATTTTTCCAAGCTGCTAGCAACAATAACAACAAGCTATGCTTATGCTTGACTTAGAGTTTCCTGTAAATAGCATACTAAAAATAAAACGGAGTAATTGCTATGAAAAATTTAGTCTACAACCTGCGCCGTGCCGCTGGCTACGCACTTGGCTTTGTGCTGTTTTACGAACCGTTCATGCTGTTCAATCAGCTCGCTGGTATTTTCATCACCGATATGAGCTTTAGCTCGATCCACGTTCCCTGCGCCCGCATTCCGCTGGCAAACATCGTCACAGGCGAATGGCTTGCAGCAAGCCCCATTTCCCTACTGTTTTGCCTGCTGCTAGCAGTCACCTCTCTCTGGTTCGGTCCGCTCTTTTGCGGCAGGCTGTGCCCGGCTGGCGGCTTCAGCGAATTTTTGGGCAGCCTGCTGCCTGACAAATACAAAATCGACTGGCCCAAGCATTTACCTATACTGCCCTTGCGCTACGGCTTTTTTGCAGGCTTTCTCTTTTCCGTATGGTTAGGCTTCGGCGTTCCCTGCACCTATTGCAACTATTACTCTTTCGAGATTTTTATCAATCTGTTTATCACAGGACATTTCTTGAATACCCTTTCCTCGCTCATCGCTACTTTCTTTTTAGCGAATGTCTTCCTAGGTCTTTTCACCAAGGGTGGACGTGGTTACTGTTTATTTTTGTGTCCTGTTGGTACATACAATTCCTTGTTTCACCTTTTAGGATGCTTTGTCCCTGGTACCTTTGCCATGCAGGTGCGCGAAAAGTCTTGCGTTGGCTGCACTAAATGCGCACAACGCTGCCCCATGCGTGCCATAAAAATGGCAGAGCATAAAGCAAGGATTGACAGACGCCTTTGCATTGTCTGCGGCAAATGTGCACACGGCTGTCCTAAAAAGGCAATCTGCTACCAAAGTAACCTAGCGAAGGAGGATTGATGGCATGACTACTGAAACCAGGCATCTTACGAACATCGCTCTTAGCGGCAGCGCAGCTGCCACCATTCTCCTGCCGCAGGCTATAACCAAAGCTATTCCGCAAGCTTTTTCCAGCGTCGCACCACTAGCAGCACAAACGCTGCCATATTGTACAGGCGTGTGCGGCAGCTGTGGCGGAAGCTGCGTGGGAAGCGTTGGTGTTATGGCTTTTCTTGCTATCTTAGCTAAATATAAAAATAAAACGCATAAGGAGGACTCACCATGAAACGTCGCGACTTTTTGAAAGCTACAGGCAGCGCCATCCTTGGCCTTGCCGCTCTCACCCTTGGCTGCGGTGCAGCCAGCACTGCCACACAGCCCACACCTGCGCAGGCGGCGCCAGTATCAACAAATGAAGGAGCATCACAAAACATGAACACTAGCAAAAAAGTTTTAATAGCCTATTTTTCCTACAGCGGTAACACCAAAGCAGTTGCCGAAGAAATTCACAAGCAAATTGGTGGTGACTTGATTGAAATTGTCCCCGCTACCCCCTATTCCGAAACCTACAGCGTATGCGTTGCCAAAGCCAAGGCCGAGCAAGTAGCCAACGCCCGTCCTGCCATCAGCACAAAAATTGCTGATTTTGACCAATATGACACTGTTTACCTGGGTTATCCCAACTGGTGGGGCAGCATGCCTATGCCTGTTGCAACCTTCATTGAAGCCTACAAGCTGGACGGCAAAAAGGTTGCACCCTTCTTCACCCACGGTGGCGGCGGTGTACAGCGCTGCATGAGCGATCTGCAAAAGCTGGCACCCAACGCCAACTTCACGCAATATCTGTGCCTGTCCGGCAGCAGCGCTAAAACAGCGCAGTCTGAAATTAAAAGCTGGCTAAGCAGCCTGTAACCCAAGCTTATATAAATTTGCAAGCATCTTGAACACATATGCCTTATTTCCGTACGCAAGGAGGATACATATGAAGCACATCAAGCTTTTAGCAGCCACCTTACTCATTGGCAATTTGTTATTTGGAGGTAATACCATCATGGCACAAGAAAAATTTGCCACTCAATTTCCTACAGGAGCCAAAAACGACGCTTACGCACAATATTTTGTAGGCCAAAGCTACTTAAATATGCTTTCTCTCGATCAGGTTGTTATCGGCAACGTCACCTTTGAACCAGGCTGCCGCAACAACTGGCACATCCACCACGCTACTAAGGGCGGCGGTCAGATTTTGCTGGTAACAGGCGGCCGCGGCTACTACCAGGAATGGGGCAAGGAGCCTCGCGAGCTACACCCTGGAGACGTAGTCAACATCCCTGCCAACGTCAAGCATTGGCACGGTGCAGCCCCCACCAGCTGGTTCGCTCACCTTGCAATTGAGGTTCCCGGCGAAAACACTCAAAGCGAATGGTGTGAGCCTGTAGACAGCGAAGCATATAATAAGCTTAAGTAAAGAGGTGAGGCGCATGAAGGACTTTAGGCTTATACTCATCGCCTTATTAGTATGCAATATGATTTTAGGAGGCACACCTGTTATGGCACAAACCCGTGCAGAAGCAGCACAGGCTGCTACGCAAGACCTTTTTGAAAAAAGCAATCCCACAAGCATCAAGGATGAACCAGAGCTTTCGGCTATCAGCGAAAGGTTTATCTATAACGATATTAACAAGCAAATCAAAATGAGTACCGCACAGCAGGAGCTTTTGACCATCGTTGTCCTCACTGCCAACAATACGCCTGATGATATCCCTGCTCATGTTCAGGGAGCCATCAAGGCAGGCGCTAGCGCAGAGCAGATACACGAAAGCGTCCTCCACTGCACTCCCTATATTGGCCTGCCCAAGGCCAAGGCTGCCTTAGAGCGCGTCAATAAGGCCTTAGAGCTGCTGCATATTAAGCTTCCCTGCGCCCCTGCCAGCACCACCACCGACGACACACGCTACGAAGCAGGCCTTGCTGTGCAGCGTGCTATCTTCGGTGCCGAAAATATCGACAAAATGAACGACAGCGCACCCGCTGACCAAAAGCACATTAACTATAACCTTAGTGCTAACTGCTTCGGTGACTATTACACCCGCAAGGTGCTGGACCTCAAGGAACGCGAGCTGGTAACCTTCACCGCCATCGTTACCCTTGGTGGCTGTGAGCCGCAGGCTAAGGCACATGCCAGCGCTAACATCGCCGTTGGCAACACGCGTCAGGACCTTTTGGACGCTCTCACCATCGCCCTGCCCTATATCGGCTATCCGCGCACACTCAATGGTCTTGCCTGCGTCAACGCCGTAGCACCAGCAAAATAAGTTTTTTAATCCACAAAAGCGCAATTAGTATCTTCCCCAGCAGGCATAACCTGCAATGCTGTGACTAATTGCGCTTTTTATTGATCTTACGATAAATATAAAATTATTTCTTGACTTAAACCCAACTCCAGGTTGTATGCTATAATTAAATTGTATCTCGTAAAGGAGGTATTTGCTATGAGCATGACTAGACGCGATTTTTTGAAAACGGCAGGTGCTGCTGCCGTCGGTTTGGCAACAGGAGGTTTGATGAGTATGGATAAGGTTTTCGCACAGGCTCCCGTAGTAGGCAGCCAAAGGGTAGTTAAAGCTGCTGAGGGCGCAGGCTCCCACGCCAAGGTATATTTTACCAAGCACATTGATGCAGAGCATTTGATAAAATTATATGACTTGATTAATGAAGCAATTTATGGCAAGGTAGCAATCAAGCTACACACAGGCGAAAAGCACGGCCCCAACATTTTGCCGCGCGATATGGTGGCCAAGCTGCAAGCGCACATCCCCAACAGCAATATCGTTGAAACTAACACCCTCTACCAGGGTGACCGCTACACCACCGAAGGCCACCTGGAAACCTTGAAGGTGAACGGCTGGACCTTCTGCCCTGTAGATATTATGGACGCAGAGGGCACTGTTAACCTGCCTGTACGCCACGGCAAGCACTTCAAGGAAGTATCCATGGGCAAAAACATCGTTAACTACGATTCTATGCTGGTTTTGACTCACTTCAAGGGTCATGCTATGGGCGGCTTTGGCGGCTCTATGAAAAACATCGCTATCGGCTGCGCTGACGGCCGCATCGGCAAGGCCCAAGTGCATGGCGTAAACAAGGATGCCCTGCCTGAAGATTGGAACGCTTGGCCGGCAAAGGAAATGCTGATGGAAAATATGGCAGAATCTGCCAAGGCTACCATCGACTTCTTTGGCAAGCACATCGTTTACATCAACGTGCTGCGCCGTATGTCTGTAGACTGCGACTGCGCTGGTGTAGCTGCCGCTGAGCCCACCATCCACGACATCGGTATTCTTGCTTCTACCGACATTTTGGCTATCGACCAGGCTTCGGTTGACCTTGTGTATGCCGAAATGAAAAATAAGGATTTAGTAGAGCGCATCGAAAGCCGCCACGGCCTGCATCAGCTCACCGCTATGCACGAGCTGAAAATGGGCAATGACAAGTACGAATTAATCGAGCTTGACTAAGCCTGGATAAGCCTTTATTTTAACAACACAAATTTTTTACACCTCCTTTGGCTGCATGGTTGTATAATAATTATGTATAAATTTACCAAAGGGGGTCTTTTTATGACTAAAGCAATTAACGCCTTTGAGTATGGCGAGCAAATTTTAAAAACATTATCTAAGGGTGCCTTTTTGACGACAGCTGCTGGCGGCAAGCAAAACACTATGACCATTGGCTGGGGTAGCCTGGGCTTTAAGTGGGGCATGCCCACCTTCACCGTTATGGTACGCCAAAGCCGCTACACCAAGGAGCTTATTGATGCTAACAGCGAATTTACCGTAAGCTTCCCCATTGCTGGCGACTTCCAAAAAGCGCTGGGCCTGTGCGGCAGTAAATCCGGCCGCGACCTGGATAAGTTTACCGCTGCAGGATTAACCCTGGCAGACGGCCAAACCGTGAACGTTCCTGTTATCGCTGGCTGCGGCCTGCACCTGGAATGCAAAATTGTCGACACCCTCACTATGAACGAGGACGAGTTTGACAAGGAGCTGGGAGCAAAATGGTATGCAGATAAAAACTGGCACACCTGCTATACCGGCATCATCACCGCTGCCTATATTGAAGAATAAAAAACCTATAAATAACACCCTCAATGCCAAATTCACAGCATTGAGGGTGTTTTGGTTTACTAACTATCTAAAATTAGAAGGTTACGAGCGCAACGTAATGAACGCACAGCAGCTAGAGCCGCTTATTAAACTGCGTTGCCGCGCAGGAAGTGGTCAACAATAATTTCTGCTGCCTGCTCCTCGCTTACATCATGCACTGCATCCTCATTAGGGTTAAAAATACTCATCGCCACGCCAAAAAATACAAACTTGGTAGTAATGTCCGGGACAGTATTTTTCTTCAGCAGGCCATCTGCTGCCGCCTGCATAATCAGCTGATGCAAAATATCATATTCCGTATACAGTAAATGATGATAGCGCAAAATTCTTTCCTTAAAATCCTCCGTCAGCTTTAAGGAATTATAACGGGAAAGCACCACAAAATCGCCCTCAACCTTTTCTACACGGCAGCCGTTGCTTGCTCCCAGCATTTCAAAGCAGATAATCTGCCACAGCGTGCTGTTAGCAATATAAAAATGTATCATTTCCCTAAAATAGCGCTTCAGCTTTTCCTCAAAGCTATAATCACCAGCCACAGCCTCCTGCAGCCGCTTTACAAAGGGAGCATTTTTATCTGCTACCAGCTTATAAAAAAGCTGCTCCTTATTGCCAAAATATTTATAAACCGTGCCCTTGCCTACATCCGCCAAGGAAATGATCTCGTCCAAGGTTGCTTTTTCGTAGCCGTGACGCGAAAAAACCTGCTCCGCTGCCTGCAAAATACGTTTATCCTTGGGTTGCGCCGCATCTATCGTCACAATAATACCTCCTAGCTGTTTCCAACGCAGACTGCTAAATCCGCTGGAAATTTTCCTGAATACATAAATTATAGCTCCGAACTTTTGACTCGCTAGTCAATCATATCTTGTTCATTTTACCACAACTTAACAATAAAAGCACGCTGATTTTCTTGCAGCCTAATTTTGCGCATAAAAAAACCCGCTCCTGCGGGCATTTTTATTTTTGCGTAACCATACTGTCCAGCCCCCCAGCTGGCAGTGCTTTTACTTTCAGCATTTCCAAAAGTCCCCTCAATTGGCCGCTTCCACGAACCACCTCGTCTATATATACGGTGGCAAATCGTTACGCAATAAGCACTCTTTCATTTTCACGTATTATCGTATGCCTGTCTATTTTTTAGCACTACGATAAACAAAAAAACAACAACGGAAGTTATATAGCTTTCGCTATTGCAACACCGTTGTTGTTTATGGTGAAATTATACTACCTTGGTCAGTATTTGTAAATACTTTTTTTATCTAAGGTGCATTTTTCCTTATGTTACATTATTATTGCAACATAAGTTACACTTTTGCGATAGTTTTTGACTTAAAAGTCAAATTTTTGACCAGTGAGCAGCTCGTATGCTTCAATGTACTTGGCAATAGTCTTGTCAATAACCTCCTGCGGCAGCTCATAGCCAGCATCCGGGTTAGCACTCAGCCAGTCGCGGACAAACTGCTTGTCATAAGAAGGCTGGCTTTGACCCACCTTGTAGCCTTCCAGCGGCCAGAAGCGGGAGCAGTCCGGAGTAATCATTTCGTCGCCCAAAACAACCTCACCGTTTTCATCCAGGCCAAATTCAAACTTGGTATCAGCAATAATGATACCGCGCTCCAAGGCATAGGCAGCGCATTTTTTATAAATAGCGATGGTGTAATCACGCAGCTTCAAAGCATATTCCTTGCCACGGCCAGGATACAGCTTTTCCAAAATTTCGATGCTTTGCTCTACGCTGATGTTCTCGTCATGGTCGCCAATTTCGGCCTTAGTGCTGGGAGTAAAGATAGGCTCTGCCAGCTTTTGCGATTCCTGCAGACCCTCAGGCAGCTTAATGCCACAGATTTCACCCGTCTTTTTGTAGCTTTCCCAGCCGCTGCCAGTGATATAACCACGGACAATACATTCGATAGGCAGCATGTTCAGCTTTTGGCATTTCATACTGTTGCCGTCAAATTCACTCTTTTGGAAGAACTCAGGCATATCCTTTGTATCTACAGAAAGCATATGGTTCGGCACAATGTCCTTGGTCAAATCAAACCAGAATTTAGAAATCTGGGTCAGCACAGTGCCTTTTTTACCAATCATGTTCTTTAGAATATGGTCAAATGCGGAAATACGGTCGGTGGCTACCATAATAATGCTGTCACCAACATCATACATTTCACGAACCTTGCCAGACTTAAACGGTTTGTACTCTTGCATTATAAAGCCTCCTCAAAATTTTCAACAGCGCAAAAGCTGGCCGCTGCCAATTTCGCCTGTCATTGTTAACTTTGTTATAAATCACGCTAATATCATAGCACAACAAAGGCCAAAAGTCGAACGTTTTTCATTATTTCTCACATATTTTTCGGTTTTTTAGCTTCATACTCTCAGCAAATCTCCTAAGCGCAGCATCTCCGTATCCACATACGGTTCCCCCAAATGCCGCGTAGGCACAAAAGCTCCATGGCAGTCACTACCGCCGCTGATTAGCAGACCGTGCTTTTGACAATGCCGCAACAGCCTTTGCGTTCCCTCAAGAGTATGATTGGAATGATAGCATTCAAAGCCATCTAGATTTTCTGTACGCAAAATATCCATCACCCGCTCCAATCCTGGTCCATGGAACCCGCTGGCTGCATGGGCGCACAAGGCTACACCGCCAGCACTATGAATAGCTGCTACCACATCACTTATCGAGGGGAAGGCGGGAAAGCCTAAATCATGCTCAGGTGTAAAAATACGGGTAAAAAAGTCACTCACACCACTGCACAATCCTTTATCAAGCAAATAGGCCAAAGCCCGCCAACCACCCCGCCTCTTGTCATAGCTATAATGTGCAAATTCTGCTACGTCCACATCCCAGCCCTCCTGTGCCAGAATCCTTATGCTGTCCACATCTTTTTGCTCAAGCAGTGCTTCGTTATGCTGCATAAGCTCTAAAAGAGGTTTATTGGTTATGTCAATACCATACCCCAAAATATGAAACGACAGGCCCTCCTTCGTCGAGCAGATTTCCGCTCCTGGCAAAAATTTTATCCCAGCAGCCGTGGCCAGCTTGCCTACCTCTGCAACATTAGCGACGCTGTCGTGATCAGTAACTGCTAAAAGTCCCAAGCCGCACTGCAAAGCCTGCGCCACCACCTCCGCTGGCGTCCACGTACCGTCCGATGCTGTAGTATGTATATGTAAATCTGCTCTTAATGCCATCAAAACGCTTCCTTCCACATTTTTGCCGTTGTTTTTAGCGCCAAACAAGACATATTTTCTTACAATACTAGCATAGTTTAAAAGCTTCCTGCTGTCAACAGCAGTTTCTATACCTTGTAATCATACACATGTCCACTAACTTCATCATTACACAAAATGCATTCTGTAATATTTTTAACAAATTACCCACCACTTTGCAACAAGCATTTTTTAATTTAGTATATATTCAGTTAATATCCATCGTATGCGTACATATCTCGTTATAGGCTTGACATTATTTGTCATATATTATATACTGTTAACGCTGTTATAAAACGCTATTGAATATTAGGGGGAATTGTTATGTTTAGTAAGTTTACAGCGATTTTAAACGAAGTCGCTCTCATCAAGCAGATAGCTGTCGGTTTGGTCATCGGCGTTCTGCTAGCAGTTTGCGTACCGCAGGCTGTGCCCGTTGTGGCCATCTTTGGTGATTTGTTTGTTAAAGCGTTAAAGGGTGTGGCGCCTGTATTGGTCTTCTTCCTGGTTATGAATGCCATGGCCAAAAAGAAGAGTGGCGGCGAAGCCAATATGCAGCCCATCATCATCTTATATATTATTGGCACCTTCTGCGCTTCTTTAGTAGGCGTCGGCCTGTCCTTCCTGTTGCCCACCACCTTGCAGCTGCAGGTTGCGGACGCCAAGGTTACACCGCCCAGCGGCATTGTCGAAGTGCTGCATAACCTCATCTTGAGCATTGTAGATAACCCTGTGTCTGCTCTGCTCCACGCTAACTATATTGGTATCCTGGCCTGGGCCGTTATTTTTGGCATTGCCATGAACCTTGCTGGCAGCGAAACTACAAAAAAAGCCTTGGACGATATTGCTAAGGCCATCACCTTAGTAGTAAAATGGGTCATCCACTTTGCCCCGCTCGGCATTATGGGCTTGGTTGCCACCTCTATCAGCGACAGCGGCCTTTCGGCCATCGTCAGCTACGTGCACCTTTTGGGCGTACTCATTACATCATACTTCCTGGTAGCATTGGTAATGAATCCACTCATCGTCTACTTCCACATCCACCGCAACCCGTATCCGCTGGTATGGGCCACCATCCGCGAATCCGGCGTATATGCCTTCTTCACCCGCAGCTCTGCTGCTAACATTCCGGTTAATATGGCTCTGTGCAAGCGTTTGGGTCTCAACCCCGATACCTACGCAATTTCCATCCCGCTGGGAGCAACCATCAACATGGCCGGTGCTTCTATCACCATCTCTGTATTGGCGCTCGCTGCCGCCAATACCCTGGGTATCCATGTAGATCTGCCCACCGCACTGCTGTTATGCATTGTTTCCACCGTCGGTGCCTGCGGTGCCTCCGGCGTTGCCGGCGGCTCGCTGCTGCTCATCCCTGTAGCCTGCGCTTCCTTTGGCATCGGCAATGACATTGCTATGCAGGTTGTAGGTGTCGGTTTCATCATCTCCGTGCTGGAGGACGCTTGCGAAACTGCACTCAACAGCTCTAGCGACGTGCTCTTTACCGCCACTGCCGAATTTGCACAGCGTGCTAAGGAGGGCAACCTCAAGGCAGAAGACCTCGTTCCCAAAAACTAAAAATTAAATTGTAAGTGGACTGACGCACGCGCTGCGCCAGTCCACTTTTGCAAAAAAACAGCCGCCAGAGCCTTTACACTCTGACGGCTGTTTTCATTTGAAAGGATGAAGTGGGAAATTGTTATCCTTCGATAGCAATGTATTTTTTATCTTCTACTTTTTTGGGTTCAACCTTAGGAATAATAACCTTTAAGATACCATCCTCGAATTTTGCTTTAATGTCCTCCTGGGTAACTGCTTCGCCAACATAAAAGGTTCTTGCACATTGACCAGTATAACGCTCGCGGCGGATATAAACGCCTTCGTCATTCTTTTCGTCCTTATCCAAGCCTTTGGCAGCAGTAATAGTTAAATAACCATTTTCCAGCTTAGCGCTGACATCCTCTTTCTTGAAGCCAGGCAGATCAATATCCATCTCATAGGCAGTATCCGATTCCTTGATATCGGTTTTCATAATATTTTGTGCATGCTTGCCGTAGAGCGGATTGCGATGACCAAATAGCTCTTTATCAAAGGGGAAATCCATCAAATCATCAAATAAGCTTTCACCAAATACACTAGGCATCATCATAAGTCATTCCTCCAGTTTTATCTTCCTCGTAGTCTGCATTTTCATGTTGATGCTGCAAGTAATAATTGATTTGTCACTTGGGATTTGCGCCTCCTGGCGGCTGACCCTGCAACCCCTGTAGCTCATTTCCTTTGTTGATTATGTTATACCACCTTTTGTTAGCACTGTCAAGCATAGAGTGCTAATTTCTGACGATTTCACACAATTAACATAAAATGTGTTGCTAATATCGCAAATTTGTAATACAATAATCCTAATCAATATACGAAAGTAGGCTTTAACTATGCAATTACCAGAAAAAAAATATATCGCGTCCTTTGACATTGACGCACAAAACACCTTTACTCCCGTCTGTCCTGATGAGCTGCCGGTAGCAGAGGGCGATGCCATCGCTCCCGAGCTGAACGCCCAGGCTCAATTTGCCAGCCTGCGCCTTGCCTCGCGCGATGCACACAGCCGCAGCGCCCTGTGGCTGAGCGATGCAGAGCACGCACCGCTTACACCCATCAGCGGTCATCCCGATCTGGATGTGCGCTGGCCTGCACACGCTATCATCGGCACCAAGGGCTTTGACTTCATCGCTGGTCTTGACCCCGCTGCCTACGATTTCCAAGTATTCAAAGGCATCGAACCAGACAAGCATCCCTATGGTGCCTGCTACCATGATCTCAAAAACACACTTTCTACAGGTGCTATTGAATACCTGCGCTGTCACGGCATAACCACCGTCATCTGCGGCGGTCTGGCTACGGATTACTGCGTCAAGAACACAGTGCTACAGCTTATAGCAGCAGGCTTTGACGTTATTTTAAACAAAGCTGCCTGCCGCGGCATTGCTCCCGACACCATTGCCAGCGCTATGCAGGAAATGCAGGACGCAGGTGTAAAATTTGTAGACTGCGCTGCCGACCTTGCCCAATAAAGCAATAAAAAGCTCCGCTACCAGCTTTTGGTAACGGAGCTTTTTTATTGCTTAAAACTGAGCAAACATTGCTTGTATTTTTTTCCTGTCATTAGTCACTGTCAGCGCCAGCTGCAGCAAAATCCGTGCCTTTTGCGGATTAAGATTATCGGCAGGAATAAATCCTGCCTGAGTCCAACGCTCCAGCCCTTCGGCCACAATGCCACTGCCTGTGCGGCTGGTGCGCACCACTGCAACGCCCCGCGCCGCTGCAGCTGCCAAGGCTGGCTCGGCTGCCTCATGCACGCTGCCCATACCGCTGCCTGCATAAACTATCCCCCTAGCACCTGCTGCTACTGCTGCCTCTACCAAGGCACCATCCTCGCCAACATGTGTATAAAGTATATCCACGCGTGGCAAGGCAGTCAAAGCACCTGCAGCAAAGGGCGCAGCCACTGTATGCAAACGGCTGCTGCTATAATAATAGCGCACAGCGCCGCCAACCACAAAGCCCAGCGGTGCGCCGCCAGGAGCCTTAAAGGTGGCAACATTCGTCGTATTGGTTTTGCTCACATCACGTGCACTATAAATTTCATCGTTCATGACAACCAGCACGCCACGGCCAGCGCTTTCCTCCTGCACTGCTGCCTTCACAGCGTTGATAAGGTTCAGCGGTCCATCGGCACTGACTGCGGTGGCAGGACGCATCGCCCCCACTACAACCACAGGCTTGCTGCTTTTGAGCACCAGGTTAAGGAAATATGCTGTTTCCTCCAGCGTATCGGTGCCATGCGTGATAACCAGTCCATCCACATCAGCACGCGCCAAAAGCTCGTTAGCACGCTGCGCCAGCTGCAAAAGCAAGGCCTCCGTCATACTGCTGCTATCGATATTGCACACCTGCTCGCCGCTGATTTGGGCAAGCTCATCCAAGCCAGGCACGCCTGCCAGCAGATCCTGCACGCTGAATACACCTGCAGTATAGCCTGTCAGCTGGGTGGCACTGGCCGCCTGCCCTGCAATCGTCCCACCAGTTGCAAGTATGGTGATCTTCTTTAACATTATGCTACAATCTCCTCTGCCAATCAATCTAGGCCAAACATGGTCTTAGCCATAGCAATACCGCTGCTTGTGCGAAAAATATTTTGTACAGCTTTAGCAATATTTTCCTTAGGCAGACCGTCCTCGTAAAAGTTCACCAAAAAATCGGCCTCTACTAAAAGCTGGTAATCCAAGCCGTCAATGTTGCTATAAGTATGGTGATGTCCCACAAGATAGCAGATGCGGTCCACCTTCTGCGGTTCATAGCCAACCGCCTCCAGCAGCTTGCGTGCTACCGCAGGCCCTTCCTCCTCCTGGATTTTACCTGTGCATTTGCCCACGCCATATTTAGCCTCACCAGGCTTAATGCCGCAATCATGTACCAAGCCTGCAGCCTCCACCAGCTCCAAAAGCTCAGCGTCTGCGCCCTCGCCCTCGCCCAAGTGACGCGCCAGGCTAGCAACCTTGATAAAATGCTGGCAACGGCGTGCATCGCCACTAAAAAGCTCTACCATAGCGTTATATAAAGCAAAATTTTTTGTCATCATGTAACCCCCTCAAGTATATTGATAAGCTAATTTTAAGTCAAAATCTGTACCTTGTAAAGAAAACCGTCCTAGATTTTCTAGGACGGTTACATTTATTTATCAGGCAACACCAAGCGCCACACCTGTAATCACGATAACCGTAGCCACCGCCGTCCAAAGCAAAAACAGCGGCAGCATCCAGCGCAGCCAGCGGTCAAAGGCCACACCTGCGATAGCAATGCTAGCCATCATCGTGCCATTGGTAGGAAAGACTGCGTTTGACAGGCCATCACCATATTGAAAGGCGCACACTGCCATTTGACGCGAAATGCCCACAACGTCTGCCAATGGTGCCATAATCGGCATCACCACAGCCGCCTGCCCTGAACCTGAGGAAACAAAAAAATTAAAGAAAATATTAGCATAAAACATCACTGGTCCCAGCGTCCATTCTGGCAGCTGCTGCATAAAAAGCGCTATATAATGCACCAAGGTGTGCATTATCTGCCCCTCATTCAAAAGCACTGCAACCGAGGTTGCCAAGCCAATGAGCATGGCCGAAAAGCACATTTTAGACGCACCTGTCAAAAAGCTTTTAACAAAACCCTCCGCACCCATGCCAGTAACTGCAGCAGCAAAGGCTGCTACGCAAAACATGGCTCCAGCCATATATTCCAAGCCCCATTTATAGGCAAATGAGCCATAAATATAAATTCCCAGGCCCACAACCAATCCCAGCAGCACTAAAAAGTCCTGCCTGCGAAACGGCGCCTCCAAGTCGGAATTACTGCTATCATCCAGCAACCAGTCACCTGCTCCCAGGTTATCACGTTTCACCTTATAGGCGTAATGCATAATGTAAATAATAGTTATAGCTACCATTACCGCCATACCTGCACTACGGAAGACAAAGCCGCTCAAAATCGGAATATCGGCTATCTTTTGCGCCGTCTGCACCGTCATAGCGCACATAGGACTCATAGAATAGCCCACATAAGCAGACACAAAGGTCAGCGCCAGCGCCATCAGCCTGTCTAGTCCCAAGCGCCTCGCCAAGATAAGACCCACAGGTACAACGGCAACAACCGGGTTCGCCATAATACCTACAGCTCCCAACACAGCCATGACCACCATTAAAAGCGGCAGCAGCAAAAGCGCATTATCTCCTAAGCGGCGGATGAGCAGCACAATAAAGCGGTCAATCGCCCCTGTAGCAATGAGCACGTAAAAATAGCCACCCACCAAAAAGGTAAATAGGATAATGGTAGAAGAACGGCGCATCCCGCCAAAAATAGAATTAATAAAGCTCCACGGTCCCACACTGCTTGCAGCAACAAAGTGAAAGCTGGCCGGGTCAATGATCTTCGTTCCCTGCACAAACTCATACCTGCCTGCAGGAATAATGTAGGTAAGTGCTGTTACAACCAGCATCATAATAAAAACAATAATAAAAGCGTTGGGCACGCGCAGGCCTGCCTGTTTTTCCAAAAAATTACCCCCTAAAAAATAAAATACAGCAACATTTTAAACGTTAATCCTATAAATGTCAAAGGCAGCACCATTATCCGCTGCTAGCAATACGTTTTTGCTAACTGTGTAACACTATAGAAAAAATTAACGCATCAGCTGCAGCCAATGCGTTAAGATAGTTAACAGGTTTATTATTTTACCAAGCCTTTTTCTAGCAGATAGTCAGACACCAGGTCTGCAGCCTCTGCAGTAATCTTGATGCACTTAGTCCTGTATTCCGGAGTACCAAAGCTCAGACGGTTGAGCACACGGCAGCAGGACGCGCCAAAATGCTCCATGAAGCGCTCGTAAAATTCGTGCGTATATTTGTATACCTCTGTCTGATGCTTTTCTGACGGGTCCACGCGGCCAACGATAGCACTGATAACCATGCAGGAGCCGCTTAACGCACCACACACGCAGCCACTGCGGCCAATACCGCCGCCCATACCCGACACCATGCGGATTGCTACATCAGGAATGCCAAGCTTCAAGCCGTCGTTACAGGCCTTTACTACAGATTCCACACAGTTATTGCCGTCGTTATGATAAGCTTCGGCCAAATCATAAATTTCCTTCATATTGCATACCTCCCAAAAAATCCTTGACTCTTTTATTTTAGCAAGTAGCAGAGGGAATAGCAAGGAAAAGAAATACTTGCTGCAGCAATAGCTACGGACAAGCTAAACGCTAAGGCCCACGAATAAGGCAATAAGCTTTTTAGCATATTCCTCTTCGTGGGCCAGCACGTCCAAAGGATATTTTTAATTGTATTTAACTATAAGCTTACCAAGCTTCTGGTATCCCTGGAAAATCAGCTATCGCCATCATGGTACAAATGCCTGTAGCTAACAGCTTACCAGTATCGGTATCATATACAGCAAGGTGCATGGTAATGAGACCGCCATCCTTAGAAACAACCTCTGCCTGCGCCTCTACAGCATCACCAGCAGGTGCTCCTTTAATAAAATCTACGGTCAGGGATACTGTCACCACTCTCTTGCCCATAGCAGCACAGGCAATGCCTGTAGCATTATCCACCAAGGTCATCAGCAAACCGCCATGCAGCCTGCCATTAAGATTGGTGTGCACAGCAGGGTCAATGCGCAGGCCTACTGCCGCCTTTCCACAGCGGATGCTGTGTATTTGGATACCGCAATGCTGCATAAAAGCATTCTTGGCATAAATATCCTTTACAGCTTGAACAATAGCTTCGGGCTGCATAATATCACTCCTTCAAGCAGTTGTCTATAGCTGCAGAAACATCGCCACAGCACTCTAGCGCTCCTACCAGATTTTGCAGGCGCAAGGCCTTTTCCTTTCCATATACAGGCTCAGCCAGGCTCATAAATTTGGCGCAGATATCCTCCCATCTGAGGGGATTGTCCGGGTCCCCTTTGGGGAAGTCTACCTGCATAGATAGCTCCGTGCCATCTTCCAGAGTAAGCTCTACGCGTGACGCCAGCTTTGCAGGATTATCGGCGTGAATCTGCTCCATAGCTTCATCACGGATAACCTGTGTTTTGTGCATTAATGCGGCAAGCTCTGCATCATGTATTACATTCTCCCTAAATTGCGCAATTCCTACCTCGCCAAATTTTAACATTGCTGCGGAGCAGTACTGAATACTGAATTTGCAGCCATAGGGCGTCTTAGGCGCAGAGTTGTTAATCAGGTAATTGGTAATATCATTAACGTAAAGCCTGATGCTTTTTACCTGTGCAGGCTGCAGCTTGTGCTCCGCACGCAGCACCTGAATGGCATAAAGGGCCGCATGTGCGTGCTTGCAGCAGGCATAAGGCTTGAAGGAGTTGTCATCAATTTTAAGGCGGCCTGCGTCCAGTCCCTCTGTAAGCTTTTGCAGATGGGGCTCTCTCACCATGGCGCGGCAGAAGCCTTTTTCTCCTTCCAAAATTTTGCTGGCAGCTGTAAAGCCTGCCTTGGATAAATAGGCACTAAGCACACCGCTATAGGAAGCCTTGCCTGTATGCAGGGGCTTGCTCATAGCTCCCTCCTGCAAAAATTCCCACAGGCCTGCGGCCTGAGTGCCAGCGCTGCCATAGCACATCAATGTCTGGTGCGCATCAAGCTCTAGCGCATTGGCCGCTGCAGCTCCTGCGGCTATAGTGCCCGCTGTACCTGTTGTGTGCCAAAAAAAGTACGACTCCGGAATGACGGCCTCACCCACGCGGCCGCTGGCCTCGTACCCGGCACAAATAGCAGTGATAAGCTGCTTGCCGCTTTTATGCTCTGCCTCGCAAACAGCAAGAGCTGGAGCGACAACCACACAGGCAGGATGGATAATAGACGGATTATGCAAATCGTCAAAATCTAGGCTGTGCGAGGCAGCACTATTGACAAAGGCGGCATTGGCGGCACTGGCCTTAGCTGGCGGCACACTGCCATATACGTTGGCAGCCTTGCCGCAGTCCGCAGCAAGCAGCGTCTGGCGCAAAATCTGTGCAGGCTGCTCGGCAGAGCCACGGATAGCAATTCCCAGCCAGTCTAACAGGCACTTTTTGGCCATCAGGACACTGTGCGCGCTCAATTGCTCATAACGCAGAGCGGAGGTAAAATCTGCTAATGCTTTAGTAGTCATCTTTTTGCACCTCCTGCCTGCTTAAAACAGGTTACCGCTTTGCTGGTATTCACCAAATACCTCGCGCAGCACACCGCAAATTTCGCCCAGCGTAGCATAGGTCTTCACTGCAGCGATAAGGTATGGCATCAAATTAACCTCTCCTTGGGCTGCCTCCTTCAATACCTGCAAAGCAGCATCCACTGCTGCTTGGTCGCGACCAGCCTTCATTTTATTGACGCGGGCAATCTGACGCTCAGCAACGCTTAAATCAGCAGTAAGGACATCATTAGTCTTAACGGCCTTATTATCGGCAAATTTATTGACACCAATAACAGTACGCTTGCCCTTTTCGATATCAGTCTGGTATTCGTAGGCATGAGCTGCCATTTCTCCCTGCATATACCCCTGCTCTATAGCGGCAACAGCACCACCCATAGCGTCAATCTTTTGGATATATTCATAGGCTTCCTTTTCGAATTTATCTGTAAGAGCTTCTACGTAATAAGAACCTGCCATGGGGTCAATAGTATCAGCAACACCGCTTTCATAAGCAATAAGCTGCTGGGTGCGCAGCGCTAAGGTTGCACTTTCTTCGGTCGGCAGGGCAATAGCTTCATCATAAGCACAGCAGGCCATCGATTGAATGCCTGCCAGCACAGCCGACATTGCCTGCCAGGTGATGCGGGCAACGTTATTAAGCGGCTGCTGCGCAGTCAGCACACTGCCTGCAGTATGCACATGCACACGCAGCATCTGCGCCTTAGGAACAGTCGCGCCATAGCGCTCCTTCATAATGCGTGCCCACAGACGGCGGGCAGCACGGAACTTGGCCACCTCAGAGAAGAAGTCCAAGCCTGCGGTAAAAATCCAGCTGATGCCAGGAGCAAAATCGTCTACCTTCTGACCTGCCTTAATGGCAGCATCAATGTAAGCCATGGCATTAGCAAAGGCAAAGGCAATTTCCTGCACCTCTGAAGCACCGGCCTCGCGGATATGGTAAGCGCCTACGCTGATAGTGTTCCATTTAGGAATATTTTGTGAGCAATAAGCAAAGGTATCTGTAATCAGACGCATCGAAGGACGCGGCGGGAAAATGTAGGTGCCACGGGCAATGTATTCCTTCAAAATATCGTTTTGAATGGTGCCCTTCAGCTGCTCCGGCTTTACGCCCTGCTTTTCAGCAACAGCGACATACATAGCCAAAAGCACAGCAGCAGGACCATTAATAGTCATAGAGGTGCTGACCTTATCCAGGGGAATACCGTCAAACAGCTTTTCCATATCAGCCAAAGAATCTATAGCAACACCAACCTTGCCAACCTCGCCCTCAGATAAGGGAGCGTCGCTGTCTAAGCCTATCTGCGTAGGCAGGTCCATAGCGACCGAAAGTCCAGTCTGTCCTGCACTAAGCAGATATTTATAACGGGCATTGGTCTCTTCGGCTGTAGCAAAGCCCGCATAGGCGCGCATGGTCCACAAGCGTCCCCTATACATTGTAGGCTGCACGCCGCGGGTAAAGGGATATTGTCCAGGGAAACCGAGCTTGGTGTTATAATCAAAGCTTTCGTCAATATCAAGCGGAGTATATAAGCGTTTTTCGCTCAGATGTGCTCTTTCGGGGAATTTAGCAATTGCCTTAGCAACCTTATCCTCATATCCTTGTAAGCTAAGCTGTAATTCTTCTCGTGTAGTCATGTTCCTTCTCCTCCATTTTCATAGAGCCTGTTGCTTCCAGCTGCAGATGCATATCAAAGGCGTGTGCCAGATCTACAGGCTCATGACCATTTTTTCTTTGCGCCATTTTAAGGTAATCATAAAGCTGATCCTTAAAGTCGGGGTGGGCGCATTTTTCAATAATCAGCTTGGCGCGCTTGATGGGACTCAAGCCACGTATATCAGCGACACCCTGCTCAGTGATAAAGACCATGGTGTCATGCTCACTGTGGTCAGCATGTGAAACCATTGGTACAACGCTGGAGATATTGCCACCCTTGGCCGTGGAAGGCGTAGAAAAGATAGTAAGATAACCATTACGCATGTAGTCACCACTGCCACCGATACCATTCATCATGCGGTTGCCCATGACGTGGGTAGAATTAGCCTGGCCATAAATATCAAACTCCAGCGGCGTGTTCATAGCGATGACACCCAAGCGGCGGATAACCTCGGAATTATTGCTGATATCAAGCGGACGCAGAACAATGCGCTTGTTGTACAGCTCTGGATCCTGCTTATACATTTCCCACACCTGAGGCGAGGGAGTGAAGGCACAGCCAGAGGCCTGGGCAATTTTGCCACTCTTGATAAGCTTAAAAACAGAATCTTGCAAAATTTCGGAGTACATCGTTAGGTTTTCAAACTTAGAATCTGCCAAGCCCATGAGTACAGCGTTCGCAATACTGCCTACACCAGACTGCATGGGCAGCATTTGCTGCGGCAGCCGGCCATGACGCTGTTCATGCTCCAAAAAATCTACCAAATTAGCAGCAATCTTACGGCTGGTTGCATCAGGGTCGCTCAAATTACGCACATGGTCGATGATATTGGATTCAACAATACAATCGATACGGTCCAATCCACATTCCAAATAAGGAGAACCAATACGGTCACCTGCATGGTAGATAGGAATAGCGGTACGCTCAGGCGGCTTGTTGCAGATATAAATATCGTGCATGCCCTCCAGGCTCAACGGAATGGTGGTATTGACCTCGACGATAACCTTTTTCGCATGCTTGACAAGCATAGGAGTGTTGCCAATGCCAGGACCTAAGACGATGCTGCCATCTGCATTGATCGCGGCTGCTTCAACTATAGCAACATCAACGTCACCAAAAAATCCGTAATCCACCTGCTGGGCAAAATGGCTCAGATGCTGGTCAAGATAAGTAACCTCACCGCTATTTATCTGCCTGCACAGCGTCTTATTAGAAGCTGCATAATATGGCATGCGGCCGCTGATGCCGCCAACCTCCGCCAGGGCCTCCTCAATTTCGGGTCCAACAGAGGCGCCGCTCCAGATATTGATGCGGCATTTTTTTCCGGCCTTGATGGCCTTAGCAAGTGCGAGAGTAGTTTTTTTGGGGTAGCCAGAAGGGGTGAAGCCGCTGACGCCAACGTTCATGCCGTCAGTAATCAGCTTGGCTGCCTCGTCCGCGCTGACTATTTTGTCAAATAGACAGGGGGTACGCAAACGGGTTGCATCCAACATATTAATAACCTCTTTTCTTTTGAAGAACTTTCCTTTGCTGACTATAGTGTAAATCTATTAACCTATAATGTAAAATACGAATAATGTGTAAGACTTATAAGCTAAAGTTATAAGTAAAAGCATAGCTAGTGCTTGCTTTGTTGCCTAAAGCAAAATATTGAGCACACATAAGCAAGCATGACAGCCTCAAAAAGCAATTATCGCTGGATTAACCTTAAAGCCTATAAATTCATGCTGCAAAAGCTATAAGCTAGCCTTATAAGCCGCGCGCAATTTGAGAAAATTTCTTTGTTATAAGCAAAAAACACCGTCTCTGCGTCAGCGGTGTTGTATAATGGTATCAGAGAGAAGAAAAGGAGACCCCACCCCATGGATATTGAATATTACCGCAACTTCATTGCCATCGTTGATGCTGGCAGTATTTCTGCTGCCGCCAAACAAATAGCCATTGCCCAGCCTGCGCTCAGCAACCAGCTCAAGGTGTTACAAAAACGCTTTGGCACCAAGCTGCTGCACGTGCGCCGTGGCGGACACAGCATCGAGCTGACTGATGCTGGCTGCATACTGTACAACAAAGCAAAATACATCTGCTCTATCGAAAATAGTGCGCTCAAGGAAATTGTAGACTGTCACGCCGGCTTTAGCGGGACGCTGCGCATCAGCCTATCGCCCTCAATGTCTATCAGCCTTATCAAAAATTGCCTTAGCGATTTTTTCAGGCAGTTTCCACAGATTAATTATGAGCTGTACGAGGTGCCTATTGATGAGCAGACACAGCAGCTGTTGGATGGCAAAACAGAAATCGGCATTGCCAACGCACCCTTAAAGCAGGCCTCCCGCTTTGAAACACTGTTTAGCCGCCGTGAGCGCTTAGTAGCACTTTTTCACAAGGATAGCCCCTATCTTAATAACGACAGTCCTAATATTCTGCTGGATGATTTGGAGGATATACCGCTGTGCCTGTCACGCGGCTGCTCGGAGCTGTTTTTGTCTGTTTGCTCAGATTCACGCATCTTCCCCCAGGTTATGAGCATAAACACCACCAAGCTATCTACCATCGCCTGGGCGGAAAAAAACACCGGCGTAGCCATAGTACCTGCCTCGGTAGCAGAGCTGTTCCCAGCTGAGCTTGTGCGCAAGGAAATTAAAGATGAGCGACTTTTTTTGGAAATGACGCTATCTATAGTCAAGGGACGGCAATTGTCCGAGGTAGCTAAAACCTTCATTAATTATTACCTGCAAAATAAATAAGCTGCTGGCAAAAGCATAAGCAAAATAAAAATGCCTGCCAGGCTAATCCAAGCAGACATTAATCAATAGCAAAGCAATACCAGACAACGCAAAAGAACGCTAAAGCCCCGCACCAGGCAGGGGCTCAAGCGTTCTTCTGCTATATTAGGGAGTAATTAGGGAGAAGCAAATTCGTGCGGCTCCTTGCTTTTTATTTATCCTCGATAGGATAATCCTGCAAAGCATCGAAGCCAGTTTCACCGGTACGGATTTTTACAACATCCTCAACATCGTAGATGAAGATCTTGCCATCGCCGTATTTGCCGGTGTACAGAACCTGTTTTGCAGTGTTAACTACTGTAGCAACAGGGATTGCGGAAACAATCATTTCAACCTTTACCTTAGGCAGGAGATGGGCAGCAACCTCGGCACCACGATACATTTCTGTGGAGCCCTTTTGAATGCCATAGCCCAAAACCTTAGTAACGGTCATACCAGTAATTCCAAGTTTATCCAAAGCATTTTTGAGTGCTTCAAAACGATTTTGCGAGGTAATGATAACAACCTTGCTCATCTTAGCTACGCCCTCAGGCTTAACAGCAGGAGCCGGTGCTGCAGGAGCAACATAGGTTGTGGTAACAGTAGCTGTTTGTGCTTCCAGCGGAGTGGGCATGAAGTCGGCATAGCTGCTTGTCAGGCCATGCTCTTCCATATCCAGGCCTTTGATTTCTTCCGATTCCTTTACACGCAGACCCAAGGTTTTATCCAAAACACCAAAGATGATGGTCATTGCGATAGCAACATAAATTGCAACAGTTACAACGCCGATAATCTGGGTTACCAGGAAGGATGTGCCGCCGCCGTAGAAGAGACCGCCCTCCAGAGCGAAGAAGCCAGTTGCTATAGTACCAAAAGCGCCGCAGACACCATGAACAGAAATTGCACCAACGGGGTCATCAATCTTGAGCTTTTGGTCAAAGAATTCTACAGAAACAACTACGAGGATACCAGCTAAAGCACCGATAATCAAAGCGCCTGCCGGGCTGACAACGTCGCAGCCGGCGGTGATAGCAACCAAGCCTGCCAAAACACCGTTCAGTGTCATCGAAACATCAGGCTTGCCATAACGTACCCAGGTATAAATCATGGTAGCAGTAGCTGCTGCGCAGGCTGCCATGTTAGTAGTAATAAAGATAGCACCCATGGAAACCAGGGCATCATCACCAGTTGCGCAAACAGTGGAGGCACCATTGAAGCCGAACCAGCCAAACCACAGCAGGAACACGCCAAGCGCGCCCAGCGGAATGCTGTGACCAGGGATAGCGTTTACTGTACCGTCAGCATTGTATTTGCCAATACGGGCACCAATCATTTTAGCGCCAATGATAGAGGCAACACCACCAACCATATGAACTGCGGTGGAGCCTGCAAAATCATGGAAGCCCATTTCAGCAAGCCAGCCGCCGCCCCAAATCCAGTGACCGCTGATCGGATAAATGATAGCGCTGATCAAAAGGCTGTAAATGCAATATACCAAAAAGTTAGTACGCTCTGCCATAGCACCGGAAACGATGGTAGCTGCAGTAGCGCAGAACATTGTCTGGAAGATGAAGTAGGCTGTGCTAGGATAGCTGGCACCATAATCACCCTGTACAAAGAAGTCCGGTGTGCCAATGAAGCCACCGATGTCTGTGCCAAACATCAGACCAAAGCCTAAAATCCAAAATACGATAGAACCAAGGCTCAGGTCCATAACGTTTTTCATTACGATGTTGCCTGCGTTCTTTGCTCTGGTAAAGCCTGTTTCAACCATTGCGAAGCCAGGCTGCATGGAAAATACCAAAAAGGCACCAATGAGCACCCATATAGTGTCGGCGGATACATATTTATCCATAATTTATTCCCCCTCAAAAATCATTGGCTACTGCTGCTCCCCTTTAAGCGCAGTGCCTGTTTAGTATACGAAAAACAAAAGAGGCGTATCCCTTGTGGGATACACCTCATTGTGTATTGTTAGAATAATACTTGCTGCCTTATCAACATATACTCCGCAAAGGCAAACGACAAAGTAGATGGTGCTTTACTCGTTTGACTTATTCGTTGACACCAAAGAGCAGCTCGCCGTAAGTCGGATAATCCAAATACTTGCCACCGGTCAAAGCTTCAGCAGCATCTACTGCGCTACGCAGCTTGCCCATTTCTTCGAGCACGGTGTCGTGATAGTACAAGGCTTGCTTTTCGCTGTCTTCAATTTCAGCTGCAGCCTTCAGATCCTCATCCAGTTTTACAGAGGAGGCGTACATTTCTGCACCCAGCTTGCTCAGCTTGTCAGCCAGTGCGCCTTCAAAGCCTGCGGCTACGCCAGCAGCCTTTTTATCCAGCACTGCCTTGGTCAGGTCTTCGCTGTAAGCAACTACTGCCGGCAGAATATCCTTGTGGAACATATCCAGCATGGTAGCAGCTTCAATAGAAATGGTGGTGCTGTAGTTTTCCAGCAGGATTTCTACACGGGATTCAACCTCAGCCTTAGTGAAGATGTTGTGTTTTTCAAACAGCTCAACGTTCTTAGCATGTCCCATGTACGGCAAAGCCTCCGGAGTAGATTTGAGGTTCAGCAGGCCGCGTTTTGCAGCTTCAGCAACCCATTCATCGGTGTAACCGTTGCCATTGAAGACAATGCGTTTGTGAGCCAGGTAGGTTTCTTTAACCAAATCATATACTGCAGCCTCCAGATCAGGAGCGTCTGCCAGCTTATCAGCAAACTCTTCCAGCTCTTCGGCTACGATGGTGTTCAATACGATGTTAGGACCAGCAATGGAGAACATGCTGCCCAGCATACGGAATTCAAATTTGTTGCCAGTGAAGGCAAACGGAGAGGTTCTATTTCTATCGGTGTTATCCTTAACCAGAGCCGGGATAGTATCTTCGCTAACCTTGATGTAAGCTTCGGGGTTGCCGTTGTAAACCTTGTCAGCAGCAATTGCTTCCAAAACAGCAGTCAGCTCAGTACCCAGGAAAACGGATACAATTGCCGGAGGAGCTTCGTTAGCACCCAAGCGGTGGTCATTGCCAGCACTGGCAACAGATACACGCAGCAGATCCTGGTATTCATCAACAGCCTTGATGATGGCTGCCAGGAAGGTCAAAAAGCGCAGGTTTTTGTACGGCTCCTTGCCAGGATCCAGCAGGTTGAGGCCTTCTTCGGTAGACAAGGACCAGTTGTTGTGCTTGCCGCTGCCGTTTACGCCATCAAAGGGTTTTTCATGCAGCAGGCAAACCAAGCCATGACGCAGAGCAACACGCTTCATGAATTCCATCATCAATTGGTTGTGGTCAGAAGCAACGTTGGTGGTGCTGAAAATAGGAGCCAGCTCGTGCTGTGCAGGAGCAACCTCGTTATGCTCGGTCTTTGCCAGTACGCCAAGCTTCCACAGCTCGTCATCCAGGTCCTTCATGAAGGAGAGAACTCTTTGTTTGATGATACCAAAGTAATGGTCATCCAGCTCCTGGCCACGCGGAGATTTAGCGCCAAACAGGGTACGGCCGGTGTAAACCAGGTCTTTACGTTTCTCCCACATTTTTTTGTCAACCAGGAAATATTCCTGTTCGGGACCAACGGTGCTGTTTACGCGGATGGTGTTGATACCAAAGATTTTCAGCAGCTTGCAAGCTGCTTTGCTGGCAGCGTTCATGGAACGCAGAAGCGGAGTCTTTTTATCCAGCACTTCGCCGGTGTAGGAGCAGAAGGCTGTAGGAATGCACAAGCAGTTATCTTTAATAAAAGCGTAGGAAGTGGGGTCCCATGCAGTATAGCCGCGGGCTTCAAAGGTAGCACGCAGGCCACCGGACGGGAAGCTGGAAGCATCAGGCTCGCCTTGGATCAATTCCTTGCCGGAAAAGTCCATGATTACACGGCCTTCAGCAGTAGGAGCAATAAAGCTTTCATGCTTTTCTGCGGTAATACCGGTCATCGGCTGGAACCAATGGGTAAAGTGGGTGCAGCCGTGCTCCAAAGCCCAATCCTTCATAGCATTAGCAATAATATTAGCAATTTCAAGATTCAGCGGACGTCCTTCCAGGACTGCTGCTTTATAAGCTTTGTAGGTTGCAGTCGGTAAACGATCCTTCATTACGGTTTCGTTAAAAACCAAGCTGCCAAATAATTTCGGTACATCATTCATGTGTAAAACCTCCCTAATGTTCATTCAGAAAATTTCTTGGGTTTACTCACGTAAGCCCCTCATATACAAACTAATTGTGCCTTACAGATTGTTCTTCTCTCTAGCTCTGTAAAATAAGAAAACACCGCCAGCCGCGCCCAGCGCTGCTCCGGTGCTTCGTTGCACATACCACTAGGAAAACACTCCAGTGATATAAAACAATAAAAGCAACGACTTGTCGGATCTTCATCCTACAACCACGTCGTTGCTTTATGAATGTATTATAATGCCTGCCGGCCGATTTGTAAAGAGGGCATGTAAAAAAATTTTTCAAGCATCAGGCCTACATGCGGCAGCAGGCGGCAAATTTATTCCCAAAGCAGCAGGATTTTTGCTTTTCGTAAAGAATTTTACAGCATGGAATGTGCAATGCAAAATGCAATATAACTAGTTGCCAAAGGAGGACATCCAAATATGGAATTAACTGCTATTGCGCAGCTTAGGCGCATGGTGCTTGAACACCTGTCGCGCTACACCTGGAATGGTGAGCTGCCTGAACGCGTATATGATATTCTGCAGGAGGTACGCGAGGACACACCGCGCTACCGCTGCTGCGTCTACAAGGAGCGGGCTGTGCTAAAAAACCGCATAAATATGGCCCTGGCTCAGGACTGTAAGGAAAACATCATCGAAGCAGCCAAAAAGACGCTGACAGAGCCGCAACGCACTGATCTGCCGCTGATTGACGTGCTGCCTGCGGCCTGCGATCAATGTCCTATTGAAACCTACTTTGTTACTGATATGTGCCGTCACTGCATCACTCACAAGTGCATGAACAACTGCCCTAAAAAGGCCATCAGCCTGGTACAGAACCGTGCCTTCATCGATAAGACAAAATGCATCGAATGCGGCCGCTGTAAGCAGTCGTGTCCCTATGGCGCTATTTTGGAAATTCACCGTCCCTGCGTCCGTGCCTGCGCTATGAAGGCCATCAGCATTGGTAGCGACCGCAAGGCAGCTATTGACTACGAAAAATGTGTCACCTGTGGTGCCTGCCGCAATGCCTGTCCCTTTGGCGCTATTGATGAACGCAGCAGTATCGTCCGCGTCATCAACCAAATTCTACAGGGTAAGCAGGTCATCGCCCTGGTAGCTCCCTCTATCGTCGGCCAATACGGTCTCAAAATTACCATGGGACAGATTTACGAAGCATTGAAAAAGGGTGGCTTTAGCGAAGTCATCGAAGTAGGCGTGGGTGCTGATATCACCAGCGTCAAGGAGGCTGCCGAATACATTGAAAAGGTACCTGCCGAGCAGCCGTTTATGACCAGCTCCTGCTGTCCTGCCTTTGTTAAAATGATCAAAAAGCAGATTCCTGACGCTGTCAGCAAAATTTCTGCCACCGATTCACCTATGGTTGCCTGCGGCAGGCTGGTTAAGCAAAATTGGCCTGACGCTGTCACTGTCTTTATCGGTCCCTGCATCGCCAAAAAGGGTGAGGCCGCCGAGCATAGCGATATCATTGATTACGTTATGACCTTTGAGGAAATCATGTGCATGCTCGAGGGCAAGGATATTAAGTTTGCCGATATGAGCGGTGAAGCTTATGAACGCGATGCCTCCAAGCTAGGTTTGAGCTTTCCGCTTACAGCCGGTGTCACTGCCGCCGTTAAGGACACTGTCGCTGCCATGGGCGGCGAGGTGCGGGCGGCACACTACGCTGCAGGTCTGGATAACTGCCTGCGCGACGTCAAGGCTGCCGCCGCAGGTAAGCTCGACTGCAGCTATCTTGAAGGCATGGCCTGCCCCAATGGCTGTGTAGATGGTCCTGGTACCGTCGGTGACTTCCGCATCACCAAGATAGCACTCACCAAGTACGCCGCCGCCTCGCCCAACCAGCAGGCTGCGCAGGACAAGCACGCCCAATAAAGCCAAAAATACTGCTGACTGACTACACCTAAGCGATAGTCAGCCAGCAGTTATTTTTATGTCATTTGCGCTATACCATAAATCACCGCCAGGTGTAAAGGATAATAGGCGTAGAAAAAACCTTTGGTAAGACTTGCGCCACGGCGCCGCCTACCATTGTAAAGAGCAAGCAGGCACAGAGACGCCAACGAAAAAATTTGCACGCCGCCCATGCTGACAGCCAATAGCGTCAACCCTACGCCCAAAAGCAGCAAGCGTTGCAGCCTACTTTGACCTAGCGCTACCAGTACAGGAGTAGCAATGCCTAAAAAGCCATAATCCACCTGTAAACCAGGAGTAATCTTGCCACTAGCAAAGCAATACACCAATACCGTAACAACCACTGCTGCCAGCTTGGCCGCATCTGCCTGCAGCGTACCGCCAAGTCTGGACGTAGCTTCTACATATTTCATAACAAAAATAAGCAGTATTGCACAGGCAAAGGTTATCATTATCGACTGATACAAACTGCCCTCAGTCCAAAAGCTGGCAACCGAGCACACAAGGCCCACGCCAAGCACGTTTAAAAAATAACGTAGCTTATTTTTGGTATGCTCGCAGCCCTCTACTATCATGTAAGCAAAAATAGGATAAGCTAGCCTGCCCAAAATACGCAGCTCTGCCACATCTGGCAGAATAAAATAGCCTATATGATCCACCGTCATCGCAACAAGAGCGATAAACTTCATTACTGTGGCATCAATACTCAAGGGAAAACTAAAACACTTCTCATTCATTAGCATAACAAAACCAATCCTTATGTTATTTTGCAAAGCAAGCTGTTCTGTTTCCCATTTCCCTCTCAAAGCAAACTAAAATTATTTGATTTCACGCAGCCCATGCGAGCGTCCTGTCAAGGAACGAGCTCCGTGCTCTGTGATCACGTAGGTGTTTTCGGTACCTACCATACCTAGTCCTGGCAAAGCTATTTTTGGCTCGACGGCAAAGGTCATACCAGGTTCTAAAAGCTGCTTAAAGCCCTTGGCAATGGCTGGGGCTTCATCCATCACCAGGCCAATGCTGTGTCCCAAAAACTTGCCACCGTTCATAAATGCATCACCATAGATATTATTGAATTTAGCCATAGTACGCAAATACAAGCTTTCAATAGGCACGCCAGGTGCCATCATCTGCACAACCTCCTGCTCCAGCTCCAGACAGCGCTGCTGTGCATCCTGTATTCTGGCGCCCTGCTCGTCCCTAGCAAGATCGCCAAAATAATAGACAACGGTTTTATCAGTATGATAGCCGTCAAAGCCACAGGGAATATCCAAATATACCAAGCGGCCGTTTTGCAGCTTGCGGAAGGCGCTACCTATAGACTGTACTGCAATGCAAGTGCCGTCAGTACCGCCAGGGCCGTCAAAGCCGGTGCGCACCAAGCCGCTCTTGCCAAACGATGCAAGGCCTACGGCCTCCTCTCCCAGTGCTTGGTTAAAGCGTGCCGTGCCATGCGAGCCGCGCTGCACCATTTCGCTATAAATTTCTATCGCCAGCTGAGCCTCGCTGATGCCGCCGTGAATGAGCTTGGGAGCAACAACGTCTAAAACCGTTTCATGGATAGCGCCGGAGCGCTCCATCTGCTGCAGCTCGTAGCTGCTCTTACGCAGACGCAGGTCCTGCAGCACATCATCAAAGCCTGCAGTCTCATCAAAGGCAAAATACTTGTGCAGCATACGTGCCCAGTCCAGCGTTGCTTTTTTTGCTTCCACATACATTGTTTTAGGAGTGCTGCCATAAAAGGCTGCTGCCTCGCGGAAGCTGTGCATGGGGCGGATGTCGCTGAAATGCGATTCATTTACCGCACGCTCATAGCTGCGGCGCACCCAAAATATAGCATCCTGCGGACGGATGAGGAGCACGCCCTCCTGCATGGTGCCTGTGAAATAATACATTGCTACCTTATGATTTACCGCCGCCATCTCCCAGCCAGGATGCGCTGCATCCATTGCACTGCGAAAAGCCTGTAAACGCTGTTCCAATTCACTTGCTGGCACCGGACGGATGGCATCCGTCAAAACTGTTTCCTGCTCTAATATTGCCATAATATCAGCTCCTTGCTTTTAAACCTATCAAGCTTATAAATATTGCAAAATTTCCTTAGCGTGTGGCAAAATTATATCTGGCTTAATGCTGCCGTTTTCTACATCTGCCAGCGTCGCCTCACCTGTCAGCACCATTACTGATAAAATATCATTATTCAGGCCAAAGGCAATATCCGTCGCCAGGCGGTCGCCCACCATAGCAATTTCGTCCTTTTTATAGCCTGTTTTATCCAAAACTACGTCCACCATATATTGATAAGGCTTGCCAAAAATCAGCTGCGGCTCTTTGCCTGTAGCCGTTTTGATCAGCTCCAGCATTGCTCCTGTATCGGGAATAAATTCTCCGCCCTCAATAGGACAACGCACATCAGGATGCGTCGCCACATAAGGCACTCCCTTATCAATCAAGCGACAGGCTATCGTCAGCCGCTCATAGGTAAGCGTCTGGTCAAAGCCGACTACAACGTAGTCTGCTCCCTCCTCCAAGGTCTGTGTCAGTACAAAGCCTGCGTCCGCAATAGTCTCTAGCAGCTGCGGCGTCCCCAGTACAAACAGGCGCGCGCCTGGTTTATGTTTTTGCATCCAGTTCGTCAATGCATCCGAAGAAATCAAGATGTCCTGACGCGTAACAGGCACCCCCAAGCCATTCATCTTCTTCACATAATGCTCGTGGCTGCGGGAAGAATTATTCGTCAACAGGTAATATTCACGTCCTGCCGCCTTCAGCTTATCAAAAAAGCCTTCCATGCCAGGTATCAGCTCATTGCCTAAATTTATTGTTCCATCCATATCAAACAAAAAGCACTTAATTTTAGCTAAGCGCGCATAATCATAAGTCATGCTTTGTCCTCCACTAGTATAAAGATAATCTTATTATATAGCATAAAGCTGGTTTATGCTATAATGATAGGAGAAAAATCCACTGCAAGGGAGAATCTTCATGCGTTATCAAACAATAATTTTTGATTTAGACGGTACACTTTTAAACACATTAGATGACCTGGCCGCCGCCACTAACCACGCGCTGACGCAGCATCAACTGCCTGCACGCAGCACAGACGAGGTGCGTCAATTCATCGGCAACGGTATCCGCAAGCTCATTGAACGTGCTGTGCCGGCCGGTACGCCGCAAGCTATGCAGGAAGCAGTATTTGCCAGCTTCAACACCTATTACAAGGAGCATTGCGCCGACAGCACCCGTCCTTATGAAGGCACAATAAAGCTGCTAGAAGACCTGCGCCACGCAGGCTGCCAAACCGCTATTGTTTCCAATAAAGCAGATTACGGCGTTCAAGCGCTGGCTGCAAAATATTTTGCAGGCTGCCTGGATGCCGCCTGCGGTGAACGCACAGGCATCGCCCGCAAGCCTGCGCCCGATATGCTGCTGGCAATAATGCAAAGGCTTGAGGCAACGCCAGCTACTACTATATATGTCGGTGATTCTGATACAGACCTGGAGACTGCCAGCAATGCAGGAATTGACTGCATTGGTGCCTGCTGGGGCTTTAGGGGACGCGCCTTTTTAGAGCAGCATGGAGCCAAGCTTTTAGCAGATAACCTAAGCGACATTTGGGAAATGGTAAAATAACCATGATAGCAATAGTAAAAGCCTGCAGGCAGTACGCTTGCAGGCTTTCGCTATGCACACTATATATTCACCAATGGTACTTTTCGCCCCTGCTGATTTTAAAGGCGCGATAAATCTGTTCGATCAACAGCAGACGAATCATCTGATGCGTAAACGTCATCTTAGAAAAGCTAAGCGCCAAATCCGCACGCCTACGCAAGGCGTCGGTGTAGCCAAAGGCACCGCCAATGACAAAGGTGATGTGGCTTTTTCCTGCTAGCGCCAGGTCATCAAGCTTGGCCGCCAGCTCCGGGCTGGAAAGCTGCTTGCCAATTACGTCCAGCAAGATGACGTAGGAATTAGCAGGAATGATGGCTAGCAGACGCTGCGTTTCCCGTTCCAATACCTGCTGCTTTTCGGCAGGCGACGGTTCATCCGGCATGCGCTCCTCATTTATCGCCAGCGTTTCCAGCTTGCAGAACGGCATCAGCCTTTTAGTGAACTCCTCAATACCCGCAGTCAGATACTTTTCCTTTATTTTGCCCACACAGGCTATCGTTATCTTCAATTACCGTAATCCTTCGGAACCTCTTCCAGAACAACGGTCCTGCTTTCGGTCTGACCGTTGCGCATGATGGTTACTTCCACCCTTTCGCCAACCTTGCATTTAGCCAGTGCGGTGCGCAGCTCTACTGCAGTTTTTACCTTAGTGCCGTTAAAGCTCAAAATAATGTCACCAGGACGGATATCAGCCTTGGCTGCAGGGCTTCCCTGTACCACCTTTACCAGGAAGATGCCACCATGCAGGTTCATTTCAAAGCCATAACGCTTAGCAATTTCCTGGTCCATCAGCGATGCTCCCAGATACGGACGCGCTACGCGTCCACGGTCTGCCAGCTCCTGCAAAATAGGCTTAGCAGTGTTGATAGGGATGGCAAAGCCAATGCCCTCTACGCCGCTAACAGCAACCTTGGCACTGTTGATGCCCACAACCTCGCCGTCAGCGTTAACCAAAGCACCACCACTGTTACCAGGATTGATAGCTGCATCTGTCTGAATCAGGTTAAATTTGCGCTCACCCACCTCAATGCTGCGGTTTAAGGCACTGATTACACCTGCCGTAACACTGCCACGGAATTCTAATCCCAGAGGATTGCCAATAGCGATAGCAGGCTCGCCCACCTGCAGAGTATCGCTGTCGCCAAAGGTAGCAACGCTCAAATTATCTGCATCAATCTTTACTACTGCCAAATCTGTTACGGCATCGGCACCCAATACCTTACCCTTGACAGTACGTCCGTCAGGCAGGCTGACGATAATTTCGGAAGCACCTTCAACCACGTGGTTATTAGTGGCAATATAACCAGCCTTATCATAAATTACACCGCTGCCTGTGCCACGCTCCATAAGCTGCGTGCGGTTAAAGAAGTCACGCACATAAGCCTTGTTCGTAATACCAACGACAGCAGGGCCCACCTTTTTAGCAGCTGCTACAATAGGCGTATTGCGCGCAGCGCTCAGCTGCTGCTCTGCTGCCACAGCCGGCTTTTCCTTTACTGCTGCGCTGGTTTTATTATCACCGCAGCCTGCTACTAAAATCGCTGCGCCCAACAGGCCACAAACAAAAATATTAGCCGATTTTTTCCAGATACCATTTTTCATTTGTATCCTCTCCTTATTTTTATTCCAATTTTAATTCCAGCCCTTGCATAACAGGGCCATCAGCAACCACTCTATCCTGCGCAGCCACAAAAAGCTGCGTTTCCTGTAAGCGGTGCTTATTATCCAAAATTTCCTGCACTGTAGCCTGCGCCAAGCGTGGCAGGTTATTATGCTCGCTAAGGTGCGCCAGCACCACATGCTCCGGCAATGTTTTCAGCTCGGTCAAAAAATGTCCTGCCGAAGTATTAGATAAATGTCCGCGTGTACTCAAAATGCGCTGCTTCAGCTGCTGCGGATAGGGACCGTTCTTAAGCATTTCTATATCGTGGTTCGCCTCCAAAACCAAGGCACTGCTTCCTGCTACTGCCTCGCGAATAGTATCCGTCACAAAGCCTGCATCTGTAAGATACGTACACTTAGCACCGCTCGCGCGGCTGGTAAAGCAATATCCATGTGGATCCACCGCATCATGTGGTATAGCAAAGCTGGCTACCTCCACGTCACCGCATAGCAGGCGGTTATCATCTATGATACGGCAGTTTTGCCGCCTTAGGGTGCAGTCCTTGGACAAAAGCATGCGCCAGGTTGCAGCACTGCTGTAAACAGGCACCTGGTATTTTTTCAAAAAGGTCGCCAGCCCACGTACATGGTCAATATGCTCATGCGTGATAAATACGCCATCGAGCTCCTCTACGCTAACGCCGACCTCCTTCATTCTTTTTGTCAACTCCCTGCAGCTTATCCCTATATCAACCAAAAAGCGCTGCCTAGGCGTGCTCAGCAAAGCAGCATTCCCTTTACTGCCACTTGCAAGCATAATTATCTGAAAATCATTTAGCACAAAGCCTTCTCTCCTATCAATACAACATCTTTATTATAGCAGATTTCATAACTGCTATTGTGGCATTTCAGTAAAAATACGTCTGCAAAACTCTGACAAACGCCTTAATATATAAGAAAAGTGTACCAATCAAGCTACTTAACTGGTACACTGCTTTTTTTGTTAATGTATTTTGGCACACTTCGGGCACAAGCCGAAAAAGTAGAACTGACGACGGCTGATGCTGTAGCCACTTGCTTTTTCCACCTCGCCGGTAAGCTGCTTTTGAATATTTCCATCCATCTTAGCATCATCCACAGCACCACATTTTAAGCAGCGCAGATGATAATGCTCACTGATATCGGCATCATAGCGGAAGCATTCCTCACCAGTATTCAAAATCTGGATGACATCAATATCATGTAAAATTTCTACGGTCTTATATACGGTTGCAAAGCTCATCGCTGGGAAGCGTGGCTGCAGCTTCTTATACAACATTTCTGCATTTGGATGCCATGTTTCGTCAGCCAGGGCTTCATATACAGCCAGTCGTTGTGGGGTTACCTTATAACCGCGCCCGCGCAGCAGGTTGGATAATTCCTGACTTGTAAGCATTTTACATCACTCCATTGCCAAAAGTACCGGATAAAGCGGCTGTCCGCCGTAAAAGGTTTCCACTTCCCATTCCTCATTCAAATCCTGCAAGCTACCTGTCAGCTCCTCAGCCTGCTCCTCGGTAACATCAGCACCATAATAAAGGCTGATAAGCTCGTAGCTGCCATCAGACAGCATCTGCTGCAGCACCTTTTCTATACTGCCGCCGGTGCAGACGATTTTATCGTTCAAAATTCCCAGGTAATCACCTTCATGAATCTCTATGCCATTTACCACGCTGTCACGCACGGCAACGGTCACGCTACCGCTGGTGGCTTCCTTTGCTTCCTTGGTCATAATCACAGTATTTTCGTCCAAGCTGCGGGTAGCGTCAAAGTGTAGCAGTGCCGCCAAGCCCTGTGCCACGTTAGTGCTGGGCACAAATGACACCTTGGAATTGCCCAGCAGCTTGCGCACCTGCTCTGCCGCCAGGATGATGTTTTTATTATTCGGCAGTATAATATACTGCTCACAGCTGCCGTTTTCAATGGCGTTGACAAAGTCCTCCACAGGAGGGTTCATGCTCTGGCCGCCGCTGATGATTTCGGCAGCACCCAGCTCATGCATAATCTTGGCGATGCCATCGCCGGCCGCCACTGTCAGCACTCCCACCCCATGCTTCACTGGCTGGATATCCTCTGCCGTGAAAAGGCGGTTTTCATGCTGGTCCTTCATGTTTTCTACTTTGATGTCATGCAGCGTACCCCAGGTCTGCGCCATATTGAGCGCATCACCAGGATGCTTAGTGTGAATGTGAACCTTGACTATGTCCTCTACCACTGCCACAATCATAGAATTGCCAAAGCCCTGCAGCGCTTCGCTGACAGTCTTTTTATCCACGCTCGCACCCTTGACAATAAATTCCGTGCAATATGGATATTCCAAATCCAATGGCTCGCCGCGCATATTTTGCATCTTAGCACGCGGCGTTACCTTCAGCACCTCGCAGTCCTGCCCACGCAGACCCGCAAGGCAGCCCTCGAAGAATACTATCAGGCCCTGGCCGCCAGCATCAACAACACCTGCTGCCTTGAGTGCAGGCAGCATATCCGGAGTTTTTGCCAGCTCCTCCTTGCCTGTACGGATGGCCTCAAGCAGAACCTCCTCCAGGCTGACACTGCTACGGACAGCGTTATATGCTCCCTTAGCCATGCCACGTGCCACTGTCAGAATAGTGCCCTCAACTGGCTTAGATACACTGCGGTAGGCGTACAAAATGCCAAACTGAAAGGCCTTACCAATCTCAGTATTATTAAGCGTTTTCTTGCCAGCTACGCCCTTGCCGATGCCACGCAAAAGCTGCGATAAAATAACACCGGAATTGCCGCGTGCTCCCATAATAGCACTGCGTGCGGCAGCAGCACCAACCTCGCCGGCTTCAGCCGCGTCGCTCATAGCGCTCAGTTCCTTGGCTACAGAGGCCATTGTGTGCATCATATTAGTACCGGTATCCCCATCCGGCACCGGAAAAACATTTAAATCGTTAATAGCTTCAAAATTCTTTTCAAAGCTATGGTAAGCACCCAGCAGCATATCCTTGAGCTGCTTGCCGGTAATTACCTTGCCAATACTCATCTAAATCCCACACCTTTCCTTCAGGCCCTGCGACGGACAAATAAACCGATAACACCAGGGCCGAGATGGGCTGCCAAAACGGTGCCAATGCTTGTGAGCATAATAGGCACATCCGAAAAGAGCGCCTGCATCTGCTCCTTCATATCCTCAGCGTCCTGCTGCGCCTCAGCATTAGCAATATAAATAGCCTCCAGCGGCGCATTTTGCGCAGCCATTTCTATCATACGCTTGAGCACCTTTTTGCGTGTGCGGCACTTATCTGCCACCTCCAGCTTCCCATCCTTATCTAAGTGCACAATAGGACGAATACCAAAGATATTGCCTATCAGAGCGCCAACTGCGCCGATACGTCCGCCCTTTTGCAAATAGTCCAATGTATTTACGCTAAAAAATGTATCTGTACGTGCGACCATATCAAGGCCAAGCCTTTCGGCCTCATCAATATCCATGCCCTCAGCAGTACGCGCCAAAAGCTCCATGGCTATGCCGCTGATAGGGCAGGCAGCAGTCTTGCTGTCGATTACGCGGATATCTGCTCCCTTGATCTCATCCATCACCTGACGTGCAGCCACGCAAGCCGTCTGATACGTGCCGCTAAGCACGCTGTCCACTGTCAGCATGATGACCTTTTTCCCTGCCTTGGCAAGAGCGGTGAACTGCTCTAATATTGCGCCTATCGGCGGCTGTGATGTACTAGGCAGCTTACCTGTTTCTTCTACCATTGCAAACATCTGCGCCAGCGAGCGCTCGCCATCCTGCCATTCTAAATCACCATGACGGACGATCAAACGCAGGACATGACAGCGTGCATCATCCTTCAATGGCGTTTCGTCTGCAGCTGCAATGCTATCTAATACAATATGTATTTCATCGTGCATAATTGCCTCCCGTTATTGGGTTAATCTATTTTTATTCCGTACTCTCCCCATATTATAGTATATTGTACCATATTCTGAAAACTATTGCCACATTAACTATGGCTAACCTACAATATTTCCTAAATTAATTGTCAAAACTTAAAAAAGGACAAAAAAAAAGCCCTTACGAAGAAGGGCCAAATGAGGGGCTGTTTTGATGTTCTTAGTATAACATCTTTGTATACAAAATGCAAGACCTTTTTTGTAATATTTTTACATGCACACTTTTTCATGCAAAATGCCAGCCCCGCAAAGCGAAGCTGGCACACAAGCCTCTTATTTAAAATCTGCTCCCAGCATGACAACGCCGTCGCAATCAGCAGCACCATCGCGGCTGATACGCATTTTGTGGGCAAAGGGAACATTAGACAAACGGTTAACCACTGCACCGTTATTGGTCGTGGAAATAACAGTAGTCTGGGCAATCACCTCACCGCTACCGCCGCTGATAACCTCAAAGCCAGCGCTGCGCAGACGTGCTGCTGCCTCACTGCCTGCAGTTTTGCTGCCGCTGCAGTTGACCAAACGCACTACGCCCCTAGCAGCAGGCTCAGCAGCTGCCTTTTTATCAGCTTCGGCTGCCTTATCCTGCTTTTTATTCTGCTCCTTCGCCTTATCATCCTTGGCTTTTTCTTCCTGCTTAGCCTTCTGCTCCTTTTCTTCCTTGACAGCTTCCTTATTTTCCTCGCTGCTGTCACCGCTTTCGGCCTTATCCACAGCCTTATTGTATTCCTGCTCCATCAGCTCGGCTGCAGATTTATAGCGCTCCGTCATAGCGGCACCCTGCATTTTTACCATCAGCTCACGCAAATCGGTAATATCTGGCAGCCAATAGCTGATGCCGTCAATATATTTAGGCGTGCCAGGCACCATCGCCATAGATAGACCCTTTTCCTTAACCATAGCATGCAAGGCCTTCCCCAAATCCATCATATCTCCCAAGGGCAGATCTGTCTTAACCATGCTTGTCAGCTGCTTGGCCAGGCCCGGGATGTGCAGCAGCATATCTGCCGAAGCAATTTTGTCATATACCGCCATCATAAAATGCTGCTGGCGGCGGATACGGCCAATGTCACCCTCCTCGTCACGGTAACGCACGTATTGGATTGCCGTCCTGCCGTCCAAATGCTGGCGTCCCTTTTTCAGGTCAATGGTAAAGCCGTCCCAATCATCATGGTAGTACATATCCTTTTCGACATCAATATCAATACCGCCAATGGCATCTACAAGGCCAGTGAAGCCCTTAAAATCTACCATAACATAATTGTTGATTTTGATACCCAAAAGCTCCTCGGTAGTTTTTTGCGTCAGCTCGCGTCCGCCATAGGCATAGGCGTGGTTAATCTTGTCCCAGCCATGTCCTGCTATGCGCACACGCGTATCACGTGGAACTGACAGCAGCGAGGCACTTTTGGTATTGCTGTCAAACATAACGACAAAGAGCGTATCACTGCGGCCAACGTCATCTGAGCGTTCATCTACACCCAAAACGACGATATTCTTTTTCACATTCAATCTGTCCGACGGGTTCAAATCATCCATGCCCTTTTCCGGGAACAGATAGCCAAAGGCAATATAGCCTACAACGCAAATGGCGGCTACAATCAGTAAAATTTTTGTCTGGAGAATGCTTTTCATCCTATAAAAACCTCTCAATCCTTTTCTTCTGCCAGATATTCCGTCAGCTCCTTACGGCTGCGGTAAAGAAAAGCATACAGCATGCGTGCAGTGAGTCCCCAGATAACCTTATCCTCGTACAGGTAAAAGTACACGTAATAGGACTTGTTCATCCGCCAGCCACGCTTGCGCTGCGGAACTAGGTCAAAGGGAAAATCCTCCCCCGGGTGGTCTGCCAGCTGCACCGACCCACGTCGCGGCGTTTGTACCAAAAGTGCCGTCAGCGGTACTGTAAAGACGCGCTCCACCTCGCTTTTGTTAAAGCTTATGCGGCTGATGTCATCAATCAGGCCCACAAAGGGATGAATAATAGGGCCGTTATGCGTAACCAGGCAGTCCAGCTCGCCGCAGATGGTAATGTTTTCGGGCGTAAGGCCCAGCTCCTCGCAGGTTTCGCGCACAGCGGTGTTACGGAAGCTGTTATCCTCACATTCGTATTTGCCGCCTGGGAAGCACACCTCCCCGGGCTGACGACGCAGCGTATGCGCCCGCTCCTCAAAAAGCACGCTTATTCCCTGCTCCGTACGCACTAGCGGCAGCAAGACCGCTGCATCCCACAGGCGGTCGAGCTTATCTATGCCAGGCGCGCGGCGGTGTAGCCGTTCAAACAACACATACTGTAATTTTTCCATTTCATGCATAATAACACCTTATTTTAACACCTTTATCTGCAAAATAAAATAGTCCTTATGAATTTCTCTAGCAGGCAAACAATATCCTGCCTAAAAATGTAGCGATCGTGTAAAATCTGCAAGGAAAAGAAAAAGCGCCGGCCGCAAGACTGCAGCAGGCGCCATGATAAAAGCTCACTTTATTGAATTCAAGCCTCAAAGCATCCTTTATTTTAGCAGGAGCTCATACAACACTACGACCAATGCGCCAGGAACGCCAAAAAAGCCTGCTATCAGCGCTTTGATTATCGTTATCTTCATGCCAAAGCCGACGATAGAGCCAACCAGATTGATGCACCACAAAAGGAGGGCACCGCAAAGGCCGTTCCACACCAGCTTGAACGGCATAGACAGCAGCTTGACCACCAGCAACACCAATAGCACGCCACCAAGCAGAGGCCCGATAGCTCCTAGAGGTGATAAAATTGCATTAAGTTCCATAATTAGCGCCAGTCCTTTCTACATTGCGCGCCGGTTTTCCAGCGCCTTCGACAGGGTGATTTCATCAGCATATTCCAAATCGCCGCCCATGGGCAGGCCATGTGCGATGCGGCTGACAGATATTCCGATTGGCTTTAAGAGCTGCGCCAGATAGGTAGCTGTCGCCTCACCCTCCACATCGGAATTAGTGGCGATAATAATTTCGCTCACCGCCTCACGCTGCAGCCGCTGCAAAAGCTCCTTAACCCGTAGCCTGTCAGGCCCAATACCGTCTAGCGGTGACAAAACGCCGTGCAGCACATGGTACAGGCCGTGATAGCCATGGCTGCGCTCCATCGCCGCAATATCCTGCGGCTGCTCCACCACGCAGATGGTGAAGCTGTCGCGCGTAGCATCCGCGCAGATGTCACACACATCGCCATCAGTCAGGTTGTAGCATCGGCTGCAATAATGTATCTGCTCCTTAGCGCCCGTAAGTGCCGCAGCCAGCTGCCCCACCTCCTCGGCAGGCATATCAATCACGTGATAGGCCAGGCGCATGGCCGTTTTCGAGCCAACGCCAGGCAACCGCCGCAGCTGTTCATATAAATTAGCGAGCGGCCTGATCATCCTTGCCATTTTTTAGAACATGCCAGGCAGCTTCATGCCGCCGGTAACCTTGCCCATCTCTTTTTCGGTCAGCTCGTCAATCTGCTTCATAGCGTCATTCACTGCAGTAAGAATCATATCCTCCAGCATCTCCACATCCTCAGGGTCAACAGCAGTAGGATTGATTTTGATGGATTTGAGCTCTTTTTTGCCACTGACAACAACCGTTACAGCACCGCCGCCAACAGAGGTTTCTACAGTGCGGGATTTTAATTCCTCCTGCATCTTTACCATGTCAGACTGCATTTTCTGCACCTTTTTCATCATTGCCTGCATATTACCCATGCCACCTGGAAACATAATTAAATTCCTCCTTGTTTATTGCGATATTTTATATTCAACCAGAAATTTTGGTTTTATATCTCTGTCACTGTGCCGCCTAAGGCATTCACTGCCCTGCGCAGGTTTTCGGGAAGCTCGGCCTCTGCCACAGGCTGCGTGCTTTCTTCCTGCACCCGCTTAGGCTTTGCTGCTACCTTCGCAGGCTGCACCCTGCCTTCAATCACAGCCTCCAGGCGGATATCGCGCCGCGCCAAGCGCAGCAGCACCTCCTCAAAGGCTGTGCGGTAATCATCCTTATTCATCCTGTCCGCCAAAAAGGGAGCCTTAAACGCCACCTGCAAAACATTGTTAGCAAAGCTGTACACTCTGCCGTTTTTAGCGCAGGATACCATAGAATTTTTCTTTTCGGACTTCATCAGGGCCAGCGCCTGCTGCCAATAATCCTCGCCGGCAGCAAAATCGCCAGCATATTCCTGCGTCTGCGCTGCCTGCGCGCTCTTGGGCTTGGGGGCAGCCTGCATTGCTGCCTGCAGCGTGTCTGCCTGCGCACGTGGCGCTGCAGCAGGCCTTGGTGCCTGTGCCGGCTCAGCCTTCGGCGCTGCGGCCTGTGCTTGCTGCATCGCTGCTTTTGGCACTGGCTGTGTCTGCTGCGGCGATGGCGGCATTGCAATAGCAGCTGCTCCGCCTGCCAGCTGACGCTCCAGCTGCTCCACCCGTGCTGTGAGCGCCGCCAGCGTGCTGCCCTCTACGCGGCACAAATCCATCAAGCACAGCTCTGCCGTTATGCGCGGACGCATAGAGTTTTTGACCTCCCACACTGCGCTGTGCAGGCGCTCCTCTGCCGCCATCAGGCGTTCACTGCTAAAAAGTGGTGCCAGCTGCTGCAGGACTTCGGCCGTATCTGTTAAATAGATTTCATCATAGCCTGGGACTGATTTATATAACAGCAGAGCTCGCAGATACTCCATCAGCTCGCCCAGCACCTGCGCTACGTCCTTGCCCTGTGCCAGCAGCAGATTGAGCCTGCCCAAGGCCTGCGGCAGCTGCTTTTGCCCAATATCCTGCACCAGCTCATGCAGCACCTCGCGACCTACAATGCCTAGGACCTCGCGCACAGTAGCAGCAGTAACATGCCTGTCCATAACACCACACTGATCCAAAAGGCTGATGGCATCGCGCATACCGCCCTCCGACTGGATAGCAATAAGGCGCAGCGCCTCTGGTTCAACCTGCAGGTCACTGCCCTGGGCAACCTGCGCCAGGTGCTCTGCAATATCATCCACCGTAATCCGGCGGAACTCAAAGCGCTGACAGCGCGACTGAATGGTAGCAGGCACCTTCTGCGGGTCTGTGGTTGCCAAAATAAAGACAGCGTGCTCCGGCGGCTCCTCTAACGTTTTCAGCAAAGCATTAAAGGCACCAGTCGAAAGCATGTGCACCTCGTCAATAATGTAAATTTTATAACGGCTTTCCACAGGTGCAAAGGCAATCTGCTCACGCAAATCGCGGATATTATCTACACCAGTATTCGAAGCAGCATCAATCTCAAACACATCCATGGAGGCACCTGCTGTTATACGCCCGCAATTATTGCAATGACCGCAAGGGTGCATCGTAGGACCCTGCTCGCAGTTCAGCGCCTTGGCCAAAATGCGCGCCGCGCTGGTTTTGCCTGTGCCACGCGGGCCGCTGAACAAATAAGCGTGGGCAATTTTGCCCTCCTTAATGGCGTTTTGCAGCGCAGTCTTAATAGCATGCTGGCCCACCAGTGCGTCAAAGTCCTGCGGCCGCCACTTACGATATAAGGCTATATAAGACATATGCGCCACCTCCATAGAATTTTTGTCATACACAGATATTATACTCAAAATAGCAGGGATTGTAAAACAAAGTTTACGCAGCAGCAGCTTTGCGCCTGCTGCAAAAGTTAATTTTACTACTAGAAAATAGTAGTATATAATATCATTAAGAACACAAGTATAAAAGGAGGTTTCCCATGAGCATTCCCATGATTGATAAGGCTGCCCTGCGCGCGCAGCTTCCTGAATTTATTGCTAAAACTACCGCCTACCACGAGGGTTCACTCGGCAAAATTGATTACAAGGGCTACAGCGGCTACTTTGGCAGCTTTGCCCAGCGCGACGGACGCAGCAACATGGTGCGCCTGCGCACCAGCGCCGGACGCATTACCAAGGAAAGGCTGGCCGCCATCGCCGCCATGATCCGCAAGCACAACGTGCAGCGCCTGCACTTCACCACAGGCCAGACACTGCAGCTGCACGACCTGAGCGCTGCTGCCGCAGGTGACATTATTGCCCAAGCCTTGGATGCTGATATTATTCCCTTTGGCTGCGGCGGCGACTATCCCAGCAACGTGCTGTGCTCCCCCTTGAGCGGCACAGAGCGCGAGGAATACTTTGACGTGCTCCCCTACGCCGAAGCAGCAGCGCAATACCTCATTGCTGCTATCGGCGAGGGTAAGCTGCCACGCAAGCTCAAAACAGGCTTCAGCAATTCGCCTGCCAACCTCACGCATGCCACCTTCCGCGATTTGGGCTTCGCTGCGCGCAGTGACGGCCGCTTTGACGTTTACAGCGCCGGCGGCTTGGGCACTAATCCCTGTATGGGCATAAAAATGGCGGAGGGAGTAGACCCAAACAAAATTCTTTACCACATCAAGACCATGCTGCTCACCTTCCGCGAATGTGGCACCTACGAAAAGCGTCCCAAATCACGCACACGTTACCTGCCAGAGCTTTTAGGCGGCGAAGCAGCCTACAAGGCCGCCTACAACGAACGTCTGCAGCGAGTGCTGCTAAGCGAAGCTTTGGACCTTGAAATTGCACCGCAAAAAATCACCAAGCGCAACTTCAGGCTCATCACAGGCTACCGCGTAACCTCGCAAAAGCAGCCTGGCCTGTACGCTGTCAACTACCATCCGCAGGCAGGCCTGCCTAAGGTAGAAAGCTTTTTGGCCCTGGCCGACTACCTGCAAGGCGTGGACGCTGCCGAAATCCGTCTTGCCCCGGACCAAAGCGCCTACATCATCAACCTCACCGCCCCCGAAGCAGCAAAGGTGATAGCGCTCACCGAGGACAGTGCTTACAACGCCTTCACCAGCAGCGTTGCCTGCATCGGCGCAGGCGTCTGCCAGATGGGCATGGGCGATACTCAGGCACTATTAGCAGCCTGCTTTGACGAGCTGGCTACGCAATACGCCGCCAGCGACGCACTGCCGCAAATTTATATTTCCGGCTGCCCCTCAAGCTGCGGCACGCACCAAATTGGTGCGCTTGGCTTTCGCGGCACGCTCAAGGTTATCAAGGGCAAACCCTTTGCTGCCTTCACGCTCTATGCTAACGGCTGCTCGCTACAAGGCAAGGAACGCCTGGCCAGCGAAATCGGTACCCTGCTGGCAGAGGATATCCCCTTCTTTTTGCTGGAGGTGGGCAAGCACGTAGCACAAAGCGGTTTGAGCTTTGCGCAGTGGTCACAGGCACACCCCGACGGCATCAAGGAAATCGCCAATGCTTATATTGAAAAAATCAAGCTAGTCAGCAAATAAGCTAACACAGCAAAAAAGCTCCGCCACCATCGTGACGGAGCTTTAGTTATTTCCCTGTAGGACCGCAAAGGCGGGCACCCCCGCGGCACATGAAAGTATCCGCTTAAGGCTGCTTCCTTCCGGACCTGACCTGGTTCACAGGCTCCCATTGCGCAGGACCCAACTCTACGATCCTACAGAGAAACAAACAATTTTATGAAAAAAGCCGCTCGTGCGGCAGATTTTAAGTGGCGGAGAGAGAGGGATTCGAACCCTCGGTACGGTTTCCCGTACACACGCTTTCCAGGCGTGCACCTTCAACCACTCGGTCATCTCTCCAAGGTTGAAAACATTAAGCAATTTTCAATTTGCCAGCACAATACGTACCTGCAGTCAACATAACTGCAAGTAGTATTATACTAGTATTATAGGCGAAAGTCAAGTGTTTTTTGTGAAATAATTTACAAAGACCGACATCACCCAGTCTTATACTTCACCTGTCACGCAAACGGCTTAACCTCATCATCACTATCCTCGGCAGGCAGCAGCATCACAGCGCAGTCCGAATTCAGCACAACGTTTTCCGATGTACTACCCAGCTCGTCGCCATTAGTCATATCCGCACCAGTTTTGGTCATCATAATCAAGCTCACGTTGTCACGCTCGCAGATGGCAGAGATTTTTTTAGACGCTACGCCGTGAGCGATACGAAAATCAGCCTCAATGCCAAAAATTTTCATTTCGTCTACCAGCTCCTGCAAAAGCAGCCTGGCACTGCCAAATTTTTCTTTATAATCGTGCTTATTGCGGCTATGCTCAATAACATGCACAAACAACACCCTGCCCACGTACTCTCGCAGGCTGCGGATAACATTTAGGGCCTCCAGCGATTTACGCGAAAAGTCTGTGGGGATAAGGACAGTGGCCAGCAGATTTTCGGTAAGCTCGTCCTCCTCATCCTTGTTTATCAGCAGAGGAATATTCGTTGCCCGCGCCAGCTCGTAGGTAGTGCTGCCCATCAGCGCACGCTTTAAAAAGCCCTTGCGGTGCGAAGCAACCAGCATCAAATCGGCATCGCTTTCCTCCGCCAAGTGGGTGAGGGCTTCGCATGGTTCACCTGCGGGGGTCGCAATAGAAATTTCTTCATAGCCTGCTTGCTCTATATCGTTTTTATACCCAGACAACCTGCTGTGAGCCTTTTTATAGCTGCTACCGTCAGGGTCGGCGTCGTCATCATCATCAAAGACGTGCGCCAAAACTACTTCTGTTTCTGTATCGGGGCATAAGCAAAACAGACACGCGGTCAATTTATCGGCCTGTGGGGACAGATCAGTGGCCAACAGAACCTTGGTGAATGTACTCATCAAATTGCTCCTTTAAAAAGATTATCAGTTCTTTATTTCGCTATAAATTGTAAAAATCCTGCCAATGTAATAATGCTGCTGAGGAAATTTAAGCTGCAATGTGTGCGTAAGCTAAAAATGGCGCACCCTTGCAAATGCAGGATGCGCCATCTAATTATTTATAGGCTTGTCTTAGGCACGGATAAGCTTGCCGGGATTCAAAATATTGTTAGGATCCATAGCGCGCTTAATCGTTTTCATGATGGACATTTCTACGGGGTCGCAATATGCAGCCAGTGCGTCAATCTTCTTCGCACCAACGCCATGCTCGCCGCTCAGGCGGCCGCCCAGGCTGTAAACATAAGCGTAGCAGATTTTGTGGAACTCAGCCAGCTGCTTTTCCCACTCCTCGTCGCTCATATCCATCTTCAGGCAGTTGAAGTGCAGATTACCGTCACCAGCGTGGGCCAGGCACATGCACTCAAAATCAAACTGCTTGGAAACCTCCATCAGATGGTTCAGGCAGACAGCAATTTTGTCGATAGGCACAACTAAATCGTCAGAGGTAGAAACCTTGCTCAGTGCCTTGGAGCCTTCCAGGCAGCTGCGGCGTACCTTCCACACGCGCTCGTCTGCTTCTACAACGTCGGTTGCACCGCAGGCACTGCAGATTTCGTCCAGCTGTTCCATCTTCACGTCCAGCTCGTCCTCGTTAAAGGTTTCTACAGTAACGATAACATAGCTGCCATCCTCGTAATGCGGCAGGCGCAGCTCGGCATAATCGCTGGCAGCGCGTACAAAGCCATTGTCCATAAATTCTACGCTGGTGGGGTTCAGGCCTGCCTTAATCAAAGCAGGAACCAAATCTACAGCCTTTTGCACGTCATCAAAAATTGCCAGGATATCCAGCTTGTACGGAGCCAGCGGCAGCAGCTTCAAGGTTGCCTTGGTGATAATACCCAATGTGCCCTCGCTGCCCATTACCAGCTGATCCAGGCAGTAGCCTGTGCTGCATTTTTTCAAACGGTTGCCCAGCTCTACAATTTCGCCGGTCGGGGTAACAACCTCAATAGAATATACCTGGTGACGGGTGGTGCCATAGCGTACAGCCTTGTTGCCGCCAGCGTTGGTAGCAATGTTGCCGCCAATCAGGCAGCTGTCGGCGCTGCAGGGGTCACCTGCGTACAACAGGCCTGCTTCGTTAGCCTTTTGCTGGATTTCGGAGGTGAGCGCACCTGCTTCTACTACCATATACATAGCGTCAGCGTTCATTTCAATAATTTTATTCATGCGCTCCATCATCAGCACAATGCCGCCGCAAACCGGGATAGCACCGCAGGAAACGCTGGTGCCAGCGCTGCGCGGGGTTACAGGCACCAAGAATTTGTTGGCCAGCTTCATAATTTCAGCTACTTCTTCAGCGCTGCCAGGCCAAACAACTACCTCTGGCAGATGATGGTAATGCGGATCCGGCTCTTCGTCGGTTTTGTAGCGGTCCAGGGTTTCTGCATCAACTTTTACATGCTCTGCGCCAACTACTGCGCGCAGTGCCTCCAAGACTTCTTCGGTTACGGGGTTATAGGTTGTCATTTTGTCAAATCTCTCCTTTGCTACTGAGCTACAATGCTACTTATTTTTGCTATGATCCATAGCTAATTAAACACTAAATACCTTACCTGGGTTCAATATATTATTAGGATCCCACGCACGCTTAATCTGGCGCATCAGCTCCAGCTCACCACCGGGAGTGAAGCGCTCTAAGAAATGCGCCTTCTTAGTACCAATGCCGTGCTCGCCGCTCAAACGGCCGCCGTGGGCATAGGCATATGTATAAACCTCTTCTGTAAAACGGGAAAGGTTTTCCTCCCATTCTGCATCGCTCAGGGCCAGCTTACACAAAACAATGTGCAGGTTGCCGTCGCCGATGTGCGCGTTAATGCGCAGGGGGAAGGGATATTTGGCAACGGTTTTGATGATATATTGAATCATATCGCTCATTTCGTCCACAGGCACTACCACATCATCTGTGGTGCACACCTTGCTGATGAGGCTGACAGATTCCAGGCAGTTGCGGCGCATTGCCCAGATGCGGTCATCTGCCTCCAGCACGTCAATGGCTCCTGCTTCCTCGCAGATGCCTGCCGCCTGCTCCATCTTCATGTCCAGCTCGTCCTCGTTAAAGGTTTCTATGGTAATGATAACGTATATACCATCCTCCACGTGCGGTGCGCCCTCAAACTCCAAATATTTTGAAGTAGTGCGCACATTAGGGTTATCCATATATTCAATGCTCGTCGGGTCAATGCCTGCCTTTATCAGCTTGGGCACCACGCCAATGGCCTGCATCGGGTCTGTGAACACTGCCAGCATATCCAGCTTGTACGGCGGCAGCGGCTGCAGCTTCAGCGTCACCTGGGTAATGATGCCAAGCGTGCCCTCACTGCCAATCACCAGCTGCTCCATGCAGTAGCCTGTGCTGCATTTTTTGAGTGGCGAGCCAAGGTCCACAATGTCACCGTAGGGAGTGACGATCTGCACAGCATATACCTGGTTGCGCGTCACGCCGTAGCGCACAGCCTTAATACCACCGGCGTTCGTCGCCAGGTTGCCGCCAATCTGGCAGCTGTCGCTGCTTGACGGGTCGCCTGCATACAGCAGGTTTTGCTCACGCGCCGCCGCCTGGATATCCAGCGTGCGCACGCCTGCCTGCGCCACCATGTACAGGCCTTCCTTATTCAGCTCGATAATTTTATTTAAGCGTTCCATCAAAAGCACTACGCCGCCCAGATCGGCAATAGCGCCATCAACAATGCCTGTACCGCCACCACGCACGGTCAGCGGTACCAAATATTTATTACACAGCTTCACTACGCCGGCAACCTCTGCGGCATCAGCCGGGCTGACAACTACATCTGGCAGATGGAAGCAGCGCTCGTCCGCCTCCTCGTCCGTCTTATAGCGGTCCAGCGTTTCTGCATCCGTGCGCACGTAGCGCTCTCCTAACAGTGCGGTCAGCTCTGCCACAAAGGCTGCCGTTACAGGATTATATTTACTCATTTTGCTGCCCCTCATTCACCAAGCTCAGGCGTTAAATACCTTGCCTGGGTTCAAAATCAGGTTAGGATCCCAAGCCTTTTTAATTCTGCGCATCAGCTCCAGCTCGCCTGCAGGGGTAAATTCTTCCATATAAGCCAGCTTTTTGGCACCAATGCCGTGTTCGCCTGCCAAGCGGCCGCCCTGGGCGTAGGCATAAGCATAAACCTCCTCATGGAAGTCATGCACAATCTTCTCCCAGGTTGCATCGTCCAAATCGCATTTACACAGCACAATGTGCAGATTGCCGTCACCAATGTGGGCGTTAATCTTCACGGGAATGGGGAAGGGATACTTGCTGCCGATATGCATAATCTCCTTAATGGTAGAAGCAATGCGGTCAACAGGCACAACAACATCGTCCGTCAGCGACACCTTGCTCACCAGGCTGATGGATTCCTGGCAGTTGCGGCGCATAGCCCAAATACGGTCATCCGCCTCCAGCACCTCCACAGCGCCAGCTGCCTCGCACAGCTCATCCAGCTGCTCCATCTTCATATCCAGCTCATCCTCGGTAAAGGTTTCTACGGTAATGATAACGTAAATGCCATCCTCGTAATGCGGTGCGCCCTTAAACTCAATGTAATCAGCGCAGGCACGTACATAAGAATTATCCATATATTCCATGCTGGTGGGGTTCAGGCCTGCCTGCATAATCTTGGGCACAACGTCCAAGGCCTTCATGGGGTCGTCAAACACTGCCAAAAGGTCAAAGCGGTACGGCGGCATGGGCTGCAGCTTCAGCGTCACCTTAGTAATAATGCCCAGCGTGCCCTCGCTGCCCATCACCAGCTGCTCCATGCAATAACCGGTACTGCACTTTTTCAAGCGGCTGCCAACCTCTACAATCTCGCCTGTAGGAGTGACCATCTCCAAACTATACACCTGGTTGCGCGTTACGCCATAGCGCACAGCCTTGCTGCCGCCAGCGTTCGTTGCCAGGTTGCCACCAATCAGGCAGCTTTCGGCGCTGCAGGGATCGCCTGCGTATAGATAGCCAGCCTCGTTGGCCATTTTTTGGATATCCACAGTACGCACGCCGGCCTCAGCAATAACATACATAGCCTCGGTGTTCATTTCAATAATTTTATTCAAACGCTCCATCAAAAGCACAATGCCACCGCAAACGGCAATAGCGCCATCCGCCAGGCTGGTGCCGCCACTACGCACGGTCAGCGGCACATTATACTTGTTGCACAGCTTCACCACTGCGGCGATCTCTTCGGCGTTGGCCGGGCGCACTACAGCATCCGGCACGCGAAAGCGGCGGGGGTCATATTCTTCATCTGTTTTATATTGATCCAGCTTATCCGGGTCAGTAAATACATTGGTGTCACCAACTGCGGCACGCAAATCAGCCAAAAACGGCTCTGTTACGGGACTATATTCTTTCATGCAATTCCCTCACTTCTAAGCTATATTGTAGCAACACCTCCCACACGAATGCGAGAGGTGCTGCCTTTCTAAGATAATATTATATTACAACTTTTGCCGTTTGTCTGCAAGCTAATTGCAAGATTGTGTTAGCCTGGGCAAGACTTTTACCCGGCACGCTCATCTGTTGCCGTACATGCGCGCGTAATAGCTTTGGTATTCACCGCTGATGATGTCCTGCCACCACTTTTTGTTATCCAGGTACCAGGCAATCGTCTTTTTGATGCCATCAGCAAATTTTGTCTCTGGCAGCCAGCCCAGCTCGTTATGAATCTTCGTCGGGTCAATAGCATAACGCATATCGTGCCCCTTGCGGTCAGCAACGTGGGTTATCAGGCTTTCGCTCTTGCCAAGTTCCTTGCAGATGAGCTTAACTATATCAATATTGCGCATCTCATTGTGGCCGCCGATGTTGTACACCTCGCCCACTCTGCCCTTGTGGATGATTAAATCAATCGCCTTGCAATGGTCCTCCACATACAGCCAGTCGCGCACGTTCAAGCCCTCACCGTATACGGGCAGCGGTTTATCTGCCAACGCGTTGGCAATCATTAGCGGGATAAGCTTTTCGGGAAAATGGTAGGGACCGTAGTTGTTGCTGCAGCGCGAAATGGTCACAGGCAGGCCATACGTGCGGTGGTAAGCCATAACCAAAAGGTCGGCACCAGCCTTGCTGCTGCTGTAGGGCGAGCTGGTGTGGATGGGGGTTTCTTCGGTAAAGAACAGGTCAGGCCTGTCCAGCGGCAGGTCACCATACACCTCATCGGTAGAAACCTGGTGATAGCGCTTAATGCCGTGCTTGCGGCAGGCATCCATCAAGGTAGCAGTGCCCATGATGTTAGTCTGCAAAAAGATGCCTGGGTCCTCAATCGAACGGTCAACATGCGATTCGGCCGCAAAATTGACCACAATGTCAGGCTGCTCTTCGCCAAACAGCTTGTCTACTGACTCACGGTCGCAAATATCCGCCTTCACAAAGCGGAAGTTGGGTGCGTCCATCACAGGCGCGAGCGTGGATAAATTGCCAGCGTAGGTCAGCTTATCCAGACAGATAATGCGATAGTCCGGGTATTTTTTGAGCATATGGAAAATAAAATTGCTGCCGATAAAGCCGGCACCGCCAGTTACGATAATATTCATGTGTGCACCTCGTTAAAATAATGTAATAATTGAAAGCGGATTTATAGCAAGAGCCTCAGATGATAGAATAGACGATTAACACTCTTTTTGCAAGCTTGCTTCGATAATATTCATAACACATTGCATTAATATTCTAAGCTCATACTTAGGCACTTCGTTATAACCAGCTTCGGCAATAGCTTTTCTTGCAGAATCATCCTGTAAATATTTATCTATATAATGTATTAGCTCTATATCATCCCCATACTCCACTATATGCTTTCCAGATACTAAAGAGGTTTCAGCTATATGTCCTTTATCTATAATTTAAAAGGCCCTACAACCTAAAAGCTCAAACGTACGAGAATTTGGCCCAGTATGCATACCAGCATGTGTGCCAACATGGATGTTCAAGCATATCTTACTATCATTATAACATCTTTTCTAATTGCCTAATAACCTGGACAGGCTTTATAACATTGATCGGCTTTATTCCCTTAGCAGCTTCATTCCTTTTTGGCTGCAACACTATTACACTATCACTTTTGGGTCTCATGCGTAAGGGAGCAGCAGCGTCTGAATCTGGCTCATCATCATAAATCGAAAAAAGCACAACACCCCTAGCGCTAACTGCTCCGGCAATATGCGATAAGCCCGTATTACCGCCAAGATAAATACTACTACCACCAATAATATCAATGGCATCCGCTATAGTTGTCCTGCCAACAAGCGAAGTACAAAACCTTCTGCCTAACAAAGCAACAAATTTGTCTGCATAAGTTTTCTTAGTTCCTAATAAAATGATCCGCAACTTATGCTCTACCAGCCAATTGCCTACTTCAACAAAATTCTCAACATCCCACTCTCTGTCCTCTTTAGAAGTATCGAGTGCCAGAACAGCATACGGCCTTAGCAAATGTACACCTTGAAATGATTCAAGCTTTTCATACGGCAAACTAATAGAAGTATCATACACGTAATAACCAGCTTGCTCTATCAATTTTAGAAACTTATCGCTTTCATGACATTCAGCATTGCATAAAAACGTTTTAGTAAAATACCTATCTCTACCTGTATTATGCATCGCCTTAAATTTAGAAACTTTTTCGCTGTAGGCAATCCTTTCATCAGCATCTGTCAATAAAGCTACTATCTCAGAGGATTCTTTATCAGTATCCCATCTAGGTACTATAACAGTGCTATAATTGCTATATAGATTTCTGAATACATATTGAATGATGTAAGAAGAATACATTATCTTTCTCAAAGGACGCATTATTTTAGCTCCTTTTAAAGATTGTGCCCTTCCACTAATACAGAATATATTTCTGATCCCAGTGCATGTTTCATAAATCTCCCTTTGGTTATTTAGGCAAAGCATATCCAACGAAGATACCTTATCTCTATTTAACAACAAATTTCGAATCATTGGCGTAACCATAACTGCATCACCAATTAGCTCTAAATCTATAACCAGCACAGTATTCTTGCCCGGCTTACTGTGTCTTTTATATATTCTCATAAACAGCAAAATAGAATAGAACAGATAATATACTATAGAGGCTATAACTTTTTTCCTAAACAGTCTAATACTAGTATGCATACTATAATCCTCTCCACCTATTCCAAACAGACTAACGGATAAGTGAATTTTATCATATCATGTGATTATTTAATACAATTATTGTCCAAACTCCGGTTATCTGTATTTTGCTTAGTATAGTTCTCTAACATCATAGAACACCACACCATACTTGCAACAAACCAGTAAAATTTATAAAACCACCAATTCCAATAAACCCAGTCTACCATTCCATGTACTATCACACCTATCAGCGCTAAAAATAACGGATAAAACATTTTGTTAGATTTAGCACGTTTCTTTAGCGAAACTAATTGGTACGTCAGCAAAAGCACAAACACACCCAAGCCCGGCAATCCAGTTTCTACTGCACTCATCAAAAATATATTATGCGGGGATTCCAAGTAAGGCTCTTTTGCTTCAGGAAGTATATAGTGCTCACCAATATATACCTTATTAAAGTTATTTAACCCCACCCCGGTTAATGGATAATCTGTAATCATCTTAACTGCTGACTGCCATAGAAAAACTCTATCATAGCCTACACGTTTTCCACTAATATCATCCATGTTTTTCGCAATATACGTAAGTCTTGCGAGCATTGATTCCTGTCTGTCACCCTGAAAAACTGCTACACCTAAGATCATTATTATAACAGCAACTACTGTGGCATAATGCATTTTCCAACATTTCCTGATGTATTCGCCATTAGTGACTACAAAAGCTATTCCTACGCTTATCAAGCCTAACAACGCTCCTTTAGAGCCCGTTAGGAGGAGAGCCAAAACAAAAATGCCACACAACAGCGATTTAAGATACCTATTAGCTTTCAGTTGAAACACAAACGGCAACGAAAAGATGAAAAGCGCCCCGGCATTATTGGGATGCCCCAAAAACATCATTCCGGCCCGAGCGATATGTAAAACGATATATTCATAAAATACAACTAGGCTATTCGCTACACCACAAACAACTATAGCATTGGTCAATGTATTCATGATATTACGTGTATATAGGCTTATACTTATTGAGGAAAGCAATCCGAATAACATCCACTCCGAATACTTTCGACAATAACGCAAGGCATTATTACTATCATATCCAAATATTGCGGTAATCAAGAATACGCATACTGTTGCAAGCACTAGTACTAGAAATTTTTTATCAAAGCTTTTCATACATTGTGCAACAGAAAACCCATATCTGCACACATAAACAACAGCCAAAATTATAGCAACACCATATAGTGCATTAGTAAGATTTATTTTGTTCAAAGCAAGTGCTATCGTAAGTACAAACAGCACTATCTGTCCAACAAATTCCATAAAACAGCATATCTCCCATATCAGGTTAAAATCTTTTACCTAGTCTACCACACAAAAAGTCCATAAATCCCATCATCATATACTGAAGCTTACCAAAGGTATCATCCTCAAAAAATAACGTGTCCCTTAGCAAGCTGATATTGGCCTTTATATAATAATTCCAGGCCCGTCTAAAACCTATAATCTTAAAATGCTTTTGTAGCACAACTAGCCTGTTCCTAAACATATAATATTTTCTGATTTTGTTATGATTCTGTACCTTTGTCACATGTCTCAAAAAACTATGATATTCAGGACTACCAACAGTATGAGCCAGATATATTCCACACTTATTATACAAGATATCTAACCCATTCTCCCTGCCCCTGTATATAAAATCAGAATCCACTTCATCTATAAATAAGTCCTCGGCAAAGCCACCTATAGCCAAAGCATTTTGTACAGAAATAAGATTTCCGCTTGTAATCATGTTTTCAGCTTTTATCCATTCCACATTGTCTACAATGTCTATATCAGTCCCAACTGCAACAATTTTAGCACCCAATGCCAACGTAGTATTCCACGCTATTTTATCACAAGCATCAACGTACTTTTTCATCGAGTCAGCAACAAAACTGCTATCCTGATCCATCGTAAGCAACAAATCATACTCATTCGCTACCGATTTTAGTACTTCATTCAGTGAATATGCAATACCCATATTTTCCTTATGGCAAATAAGCTTTACCTTAGGATTATCAACAAATTTTGCTGTTATAGCTTCCCCACTGCCGTTATCTACAATATACAGACATTCAACATAATCGATATAGCTCAATATATTATTGATAACATCCATTTGCGGATGATATAGTATTACACACCCAGCTATTTTCAACTGCAAATTTGCCACCTCATTTACATATCAACATCCATGCTTTTTTATAAAAGCCTCAACGTCCTGCAGCAATTCCGCATTTTCGTGTATTTTTTCGTCGCTCCAATTCCACCATTGAATTTGCAAAAGTTTTTCTATTTGCTCTGGCGTAAATCTATACCTAATAAGACGATTTACCCCCCCAACTACTGCATACGGACGAACATCCTTACTTATTATACTATTAGCAGCAATTACAGCACCATCGCCAATAGTCACACCTTCAAAGATAATACTTCTAGCTCCAATCCATACATCATTACCTATATACACCTTACGTTTTTCGCTAGGCATATAAGTTTTCATGTAATCCTTTGCGGCAAAACCAAATTCCTTTAACGAGGCTATAGGACTAGTGGTAACCCAATCCATACGATGGTCATTAGGCACAACCAACACATCAACAGCTATAGAGCAAAATGCCCCTATGCTAACAACATTATCATTCTGCAACTGTTGGTAGCCATAAGTATATTTACCAACTGGAATTCCTCCATATTTATCAAAAAAATAACGCGCCAAGGAATCCTTCCTACCATATTTTTTAGCAGATTTCTTCAGCAAAGATTTGGGAATTCTTTTGGTTCCCCTAAGCTTGCGCAACAAAAAACAATATACTTTATCCCATACCGAAACATCATAATCATTACCTATCAAATCTCTCCACCCATCTTTCCAGCGTATACTCCGCCACAACCTCACTATCCACATCTTTCAGCGGCGCATTCAAAAACCTTGGCAGCTCCTGCACATCCCGTTCACCCAAAATAAAAACATTCTCCTCGCAATAAAAATCATAATGCTTTATTTCAGCGCTGGTAGTTATCAGCTTCTTACGCAAGAACAATGCTTCATACGGCCTTTGCGTAATACCGGTCTGTCCGTCACTAATCAGCTCCAAAACAGCCTTGCTTCGCTTAACATGCTCAATCACATCAGCATATGCCATATAAGCAGCCTTTTTCTTGCCGCGCCTGTCCTGCGGTACTAAATGAATATCATACTGCAAATTGGCAGCAGCTAAAATATCCTTTATCTGCGCAATGCGCTTGGCACGGTCGCCCTTCTCTTCGCCGACAAAAAACACATCACTTTCTGGTGCTGTCACTACCATTTTACCATATTCTTCATAAGCAATGGGAGAAAAAATATAGAAATAGGGCATAAAGTCAATATTATATTTATTTGCTATTTTTCTATCACAGGTAAAGAATTTAACAGGTAGGTCCTTATACAAAAATGGTTCTTTTTTGGAACCCTCGCGTACAGGCGAATCAATAAATACGCACAAATTACACTTGGGATTTTGCTGCAATATATATTCAAACACATCCCTGCCGCGAATCTCATCAATCAAGATGATGGTATCATAATCAGCAACATGCTCCTTCCAAGCGCCATAATAGGTGCTTGGCCTAACACATTTGCAAAGCTGCAGGCATTTGGGCAGATGAAACGACAGGTCCTTAAGCTTTTTTTCGTTCCAGGTCACCTTTTCCTTGTAAATTCTGTCTGTATCTATATTATTATCATATTGCGCAAGCCACTCCTGCTTTGGCTGCACTGGCCAGCCAATAATCAAAGTTTTATGTTTTTGCATACTTCTTATCGCTCCCATTAGAAGATATTATCATCATAAGCACGTTTTCAGCTTTTTGCTTTATATACTTAGTGGCACTTTGCCTCTATATTCAACAACTGCAATCTTTTTTTACATATCCTTACGCGCCTGCTTATCATCACTAAGCCTCATCGTGCCTAGCTCCGTTGTCAAATCGTTCCTAGTGTACTTATACTTTTTGTTTAGCAGACAATCATCCTCATTAAAATGGTTAGACTGCACCTGCAAAAGCCCGCACACAAGCTCATACATCAAATCATTAGTAAAAAACTTATTTTGATTGGCTCTGAACGCTGCCACACTATCCGCATAAAGCTGCTTATATTCATCCCCCACATACACAAACAACGGCACCTGCAAGGCCTTAAAGCCAGCACTGTCAGGATTGCGTTTGCGATAAGGGTCTCCGCCGTGGTCGCTAAAGTAGAGCATGGCCTGCAGGTTCAGATTGTTGACAGCATATTTGTGCACCTGCTGCAGCACATAATCAGTATACGCCAGGCTATCGTCATAGTTAAGCACCATATCAAACTGCCCTGGCTTGCTAAATTTGGCAAAATCCTGCGGATAGCGGTTGATGCAGTCCTCATGGCTGCCCATAAGATGCAAAACGACAAAATTGTTCTTTGCCGGGTTCACCTGCTTCAAACAGCTCAACAAATCACCATCGTATTGATAACGGCCATTGCGCGCTTTATCCTCACTCAACCACAAAGCATGATCGGCCGTCTTGGCAACTAATGTGATGGGCGTATCAGCATCGCTGATATAGCCTTGGTTGCTGAACCAATAGGTTTCATATCCCGCCTTTTTAGCAATGTCCAGCACTGTCAGACTTTGATTAAATTCCTTGTCATTGTACTGATTTTTTTCCGTCAGCGCCCTTTCCAGAGCAGGTACAGTCTGACATCTGCTGGTATATGCGTGAGGAAAGATAATAAAGCCGTCATTATCCTTCATCGTCCTCAGCCATGGTGTATTATCATTTGCAGTATCACCGTAAGCACTCATATAATAAGCCGAAGCCGATTCACCAATAACCATGATGATGGTAGCAGGCCTGCCAAAGGCTGGCTTTGACGGTGTCACCACCAGGTCAGCAACATTTTTATCATGGTAGATTTTAAATTTATTGGCAGTGTCAAAATATTCCTTAGCAAACACCATCGTCTGCATCACTCCCGTATTGGGAAACATTTTACTGCCATAGGCAGCCACAGCTACGCATACAACAAGCGCACAGGCAAGCTGTCGTTTACCCAAAGGTAACACCCTTGCCCCTGCCTGTGATAAATCGTTAGCATGCGCAAATATCACTAGCAGGACAACAAGCAGCACCACTGCCGCTCCCATGCCTGTATAACCGACATTTAGCAGCAAATACTCCCTGGCCTCCTGCGGATTTGTCTGCAAAAGTGCGATGGAAGCAGCTTCTGTAATGGGATAACCATAGCTGGCAAAATATGCCAGCTGCAGCAGCGGTATCCCCAGCGCTGCCACGTGCAGCACACCAAAGCACCACCGCAGACACCTGCTGTCACGCCAACGCAACAAAAGCAAGCGCAGGCACACCGAAAACGCAAAAAAGTAGGCACCAAACGACTGGTCATAATGCTTATCAATAAACGTCAGCGTACTATGATAGGTTGCCCAATAGCATGCAGGATACACCAAGGCCCACAAAATACCTGCTACCGCATGTGGCAGCAGCTTTGACAGGCGCAGTCCCGCACCCTGCCATAGCGTGACGGCCACAGCAGCAGCCACAGCGCAGGGAAGGTAGCGCCGCAGCTGTAAAAACAGCGTAGAATTGCGGATACCCACAGACGTAAAATAATAGCTGGCAACCACAAATATATAAACCAACACCAACGTCAGCCAAAATGCTTTATACTTAAAAAAATTTTTCAACATAACCCAACTTTAACCAATCACAATATATCGCTGATAAAATTTGCCAGCTTTATCCGCAACAGCTGACGTGTAAGGGACTTACCCTTCATATTCTTTCCTGGCTTGGGCATAGGCTCTGCTGCAAAGGCTGTTGCAGCAAAATAGGCATAATACTGCTCGTTGAAGCCCTGAGTACAGGCAAACTCCCACGGCTTATACCTGCCAGCGTAATGCAAAATTGCTGCAGACCTGCGTGCAGCAACCGCCCCAGCCCTAAATCTACTATTAAACAAAATCTTAGGCAAAAGGTCAACCACAGGCGGAATCACGTTCCAGCGCAAGGGCAGCTCCTGCCATTTTCCCATAAAGACCCTATTCAGCGCATCCTGGTCGTGATGCGGCAAATTTCCGCTCGCTGCAAGCTCTATCACATCCTTGGCATAGCCATTTTCTCTCCAGGCGTCAACATCAATAATCAACACACCAGAATTAAAATATCTGTCAGCTATAGGCAGGCCTATAACTTTATGCTTTTGCTTCATTAAGCGCCTAGATGCCATAATCCCATAATCTGCCACAGCAGCCAGCGGCAGGCCCTGCAGGTCAAAGCTCCACAGCTCCGCAATATCTCCCAACACCAGCAAATCCACATCACAATAAATTATCTTGCTGACATCAGCCGGCAAAATATCAGGCAATGCCAAGCGAAAGTACGCCGCACGGCTGATGTGTCCACTGGTATACAGCGTTTCAAAACCACTTGCTGCAGATAAGTCAATTACACTAAGCTCAGCCTGCAGGCTTACCGCTGTAGCGTCAATACGCTCTAGCATCTCTTTTTCAATGCCGTCACTCAGCAAAAAGAAGCGTACAGTGCTGTCTGCTTTTATGTTTTTCATTACAGATGCTATCACAACAGCTACGTGCTGTGCGTAATTATTATCTGCTGCCAGAGCAATATTTATTCTTTCCAACGTAAATTCTCCCATCAAAATCAAAAAAGTATACACAGTTCATTATAACACAATACCCTAGCTGCCGCACTTTATTCTTTGACCGTGCAACCGTGTAGCTTCCTCTTAGCTTATTTTTTTACTTATTTTACTTTTTTATGTTATAATATTGCTGACTCATAAGTCAATTTTTATTGTGAAAGGAACCACCTCTACATGACTTCGTATATCGCCTGCATACTTATTTTTTACATAGCTTCTTATGCCTACTATGTCAACATCTCCCACGGCCTTGGACACAGGGCAGAATTTTTGCAGCTGCGCCGCTTTATTCCCTGCGCCATTTTGGCAGTGTTACCAATGGCTTTGGCCAATCTACCGCTAACCACACCACAATACCTGCTCAGTCTGTTGGTCGGCCTTGCCTGGATCATAACCTATCCGCTCTTTTATTATCTCACCTATCACAAAATCGCTTCGGATTTTGGCTTTCATTTGGATACAGTATTTGGTTTGTATATAACCTGTTACCTGATTTCCTTAAAAATACTCGTACAGTATTTCGGCATTGTGCCAAGCTTCTTCCTGTGTGTGATTTCACTTTTGGAATATCTGCTTTTGGCATTACCCCTATTTCAAGCCACCTACTACCTTTTATACGGAACGTGCATAGGTGCTAACGGCATGATGATGATTTTTGAAACCTACACCAACGAGGTTATCGAATACTATAAATCCCTGCCTCTGAGTGCGCGCATCCTGCTACCTGCAATCAACGTCCTTATGCTAGCAGGCATTGTGTATGTCAACCTTAATAACCCCCTCACCTGCACCCTGCCCTTATTGCCTAACTTAGCTTTAGTCATTGCCTGCGTTCTATTCTTAAGCTGCTACCTATGGAACACACGCAAGGGCGTTTTCATCCGCACTGGTCTTATTGAGCTGGCCTTAGATATCAAAGACTACCTCAAGCAGACTGCCACCTACAAAACAAATATGGAAAAACGTGTTGCCGGCCTGACTGTAAGCAAGCAAAACAAATTTGCAGACAAGCCTGCTACCTTCATTTTGGTTATCGGCGAATCTGCCTCACGTGATTACATGAGCGCCTTTGCCAGCTGCCCGCAGAACACCACTCCCTGGCTCAAAAGCAAAGTAGGGAACAAGAACTTTTTGCTCTTCCCCAAGGCTTATTCCAGCAGAGGTCAGACCGTACCCTCACTAGAGCGTGCCTTCACCGAGGTCAACCAATACAACGACAAAAAATTTTATGAGTCCTGCTCCTTTGTCGATGTAGCCCGCAAGGCTGGCTTTAAGATTTCCTGGTTCAGCAACCAAAGCCACATCGGTGCTGCCGATACGCCTGTCACGCTGGTTGCCAACACTGCGGACAGAGCAGAATGGACCAAGCTACATCTGAACCAGACGCAATACGACGAAAGCCTTGTGCCTTATCTCAAGGAAATAGACCCCAAAGAAAATAACTTTATCGTCTTCCATCTCAAGGGCAGCCATTTTAACTACATCAACCGCTACCCGCAAAGCTTCGCTAAGTTCAGCCAGCCTGATAAATATGATCTAATTCCCAACTACCTGGATTCCATCGCCTACACCGACTACGTATTGCAGCAAATTTGGGAATACGCCAAAGAGCACCTAAACTTGCAGGCCATGGTGTACTTTTCGGACCACGCAGTAATGCCAGATAAACGCCGTTCACCAGAATTCAGTGGCTTTGCTGGCGTGCGTATCCCTCTCTTCACCTATCTGGCAGATGAATACATCGAGCTGCATCCACAGGTTTATAGCGCATTGAGTGCCAACCAAGGAAAATATTGGACCAATGATTTGGGTTACGAGCTTATCTGCGGCCTGTTGGATATCCAATCCAACCATTACGATGAAGCTAACAGCCTTGCATCCACAAAATTCAAATACACCCGCGATATGCTCCTGACTGATTTGGGAAGACTGCATATATCCGACGACAAGGATGGTTAAAGCATGAAAAAAGCCGAGGCTTACGCCCCGGCCCTTCTCATTGCTTCTGCAGCTCGTACAGCTTCAAATATTTCATCATCGTATAAATAAAATGCTGCAAGCTGGAATACACGCCGCTCCAGCCGTCGATAAAGCCTGCCTGCAGAAAATATGCCCTCACAAGACCATAAAAAGCATGGCCAAAGCAGGCAGCTAGGCTCGTGCGCTTGCCCCTGGCAAAATTGTCTTCTGCCCAAATAGTAGTATAATGTCCTGCCTTATCCCACCACTGCTGCCAAGAGGTATACGTATAATGCTCTACAAAGCCTTGTAGCCGCTCTTTAGGCAGGGAGCAGACAGGCCGCTCATGCACCTTGTTTTCCCAATGTACGCTGTCTGTGGGAAAGAAGCGCAGTACCTCGTCCGGTTTAAAGATACCGTGCTTGTATTCAAAGCCAAAGGCGTGGATTTTGCGTACCAAGCTATATTGCTTACGTTCGCCTGTAGCCAAGGCCTTTTTGATAGCGGTACAAAGCCTATCATCCAAGCGCTCGTCTGCATCCAAATACAACACCCAATCGGTAGATATATGCTGCAGGGCAAAGTTGCGCTGAGCGCTAAAGTCATTATCCCACGCACGATAAACCACACGCGCACCGCATTCCTCTGCCAGCTTCACGGTAGCATCTGTGCTGCCAGAATCTACTATCAGGACATCACTGGTAACAAGCTTAGAATTTTTAATTACGTCTACTATATTTTGTTCTTCGTTTTTCGTGAGGATTACGATTGTGAGCATATCCTCTTGTTTCATAAAATCACCATCCGTATAAGATTCTATCATCCGTTGACCATAATAATTTTAGGTTGTATAATTACATGCTTAAGTATATAATCTAACTGTGTGTATCAAATATTCTGATATGATAGAGAAAGGACCATCCTATGGATTTTTCATTTGAGACCTACAAATCTATTATAACGCAATTACGTGCTCATGACTACAAAATTACAGATTATGAAACATATAAATCAGCTTCAAAACCTGCCATATTGCGTCATGACATTGATTTTTCTATCGAAGCAAATTTTAAATTTTCCCTTTTCGAAGATGAATTAGGAGTGAAATCAACCTATTTTGTACTTCTGGCAACTGGCTTTTACAACCCAATGCTCAAAGCTAACAGACTAATGTTAAAGGATATGATGAAACGTGGCCACAAAATTGGCCTGCATTTTGATACCACTGCTTATAGTGATTGGAAAAGCAAAATCACAGCCGAGAAGACTATTTTGGAAAATATTATTGATAGCGAAGTAAAAGTAATTTCATTTCACCGTCCAGCGCCAGAGATATTAGAAAATAACTTACAATTTTCCGGTCTTATCAACGCCTATTCCAAAGAATTCTTTTCCAATTTCAAATATTGTTCTGATTCTCGATTCTTGTGGAGAGACAATCCTTTTGAGCTCATAACAAGCAACAAATACAAAAGACTGCACATTTTAACTCATCCATTTGCTTGGCACAAATCTGATATTCCGCCCAAAACTACTTACAGCAATTTAATCTCTAAGGCTGCCTGGGAACGCTACACTTATTACACACAAAACATACGTCAGCCTGAAGAGTTTATCACTCCTGCAGAAGCAGAAAAAAAATGGAAGGTAGACGAATTATAAAATGCTAAATATTTTCAATGAGTTATCTAATCATCAAAAAAAGCTATCCGTTGTTGGTCTTGGTTACGTCGGCATGCCATTGGCCATTGCTTTTGCCCAACACTTTGATGTTGTAGGCTTTGACCTGAATGAAGCAAAAATTGCTTTATACCAGCAAGGAATTGACCCTACGAATGAAGTTGGTGATGCTGCTGTAAAAAATACAACTATGACATTCAGCAGTGACTCACAAATTTTAGAAGAAGCAACATTTCATATTGTAGCAGTGCCTACCCCCATCAACCTTGATAAGACTCCTGATTTTAAGCCTATCATAGGTGCAAGTAAAATCTTGGGACAGCATTTGACTAAAGGTTCTGTTATCGTATACGAATCTACGGTTTATCCTGGTGTTACAGAAGACATCTGCGTGCCAATTTTAGAAAGAGAATCTGGGTTAAAATGCGGCATTGATTTCAAAATCGGTTATTCTCCAGAACGAATCAATCCTGGTGACAAAGTGCACCGCTTAGCTAACATTAAGAAAATTGTTTCTGGTATGGATGACGAAACCTTGGAGGCTATCGCCCAGGTTTACAGTCAAATTATTCAAGCAGGTGTACATCGTGCTTCCAGTATAAAAGTAGCAGAAGCAGCTAAGGTTGCCGAAAACAGCCAACGTGATATTAATATCGCTTTCATGAATGAACTAGCTATGGTCTTTGACCATATGAATATAGACACCAACGAAGTTGTTGATGCCATGAATACAAAGTGGAACGCATTAGGCTTCCGTCCCGGACTAGTGGGCGGCCACTGTATAGGCGTTGATCCTTACTACTTTATTTATGAGGCAGAAAAATTGGGTTACCACAGCCAAATTATTCTTTCAGGGCGTCAAGTAAATGACGCTATGGCGCAATTTGTTGCTGACGCCACTATAAAACAATTAGTTTTATCTGGAAAGGTTGTAAAAAACGCTAAGGTTGCCATCCTAGGCATAACCTTCAAAGAGAACTGTCCAGATGTCCGCAATTCAAAGGTTGTAGATATCGTAAAACGCTTATGCGAATACGGTATCGAGCCAATCATTTGCGATCCGTGGGCTGCTCCACAGGAGGTACAGCACGAATATAACCTCCAGCTAGCGCCTATAACTGATGCCAAAGAGCTAGATTGTTTAATCTTGGCGGTTGCACACGAAGAATTTAAAGCACTGATTGCCAATGGCCTTGATGTATTTTTCAAAGATATTCCAAATAGCGAAAAGGTCATCATTGATATAAAAAACATGTGCTCTCTCAAAGAGCTACAAGCCAATAATTACAGATTTTGGCGCCTATAACGTCATATAAACAATGGCACGAAGCTAACAACTTCGTGCCATTGTTTTATAATCCAATATAATTCATTATCTTTAACACACCATACCAAAATTTACATTGCACACTCTGCCAAAGCTTGTTATGCGTTTTATAATATTGTGCAGCTCTTTTATAGTTAAAATAATTGGCTCCCTTTTTGGCTGGCAACTCACCATAAATATTCTCCCAAGGAGAAATTTCTAAATATCTGCGCCATTCCTTATCAATATTACGCAAAGCAAGATTCCAAGGCTTTTCTCTGCCAAAGAAATGATAAATCATACAACCTTCCGGAGTCTCCCAGCCATAAATACCCAAAAAGTTAAATCTGCTATCAATATATTGCACATCGCCGTCAAGCACAAGGTTCAATACATCTTGATCATGACAGGTAAAGCACTTAGACGGTACATGTTGATAGGCAAAGCATTTTTCCGTAATTTTGCCTGCTTCCCAAGCCCTACAATCTATAATCAATACTCCCGAATCAAGATAGTTTCCATGCTCTAGTCCCAAATATGCGCTACGCTCTTTGACAGCATTTGGTAGATCTGCCACTGCGGCAATTGTTTTTCCTGCAAAATCCACTTCTAAAAACGGCTTCATGCTACGCAGGCAAATCAAATCTGCATCCAGATAAATAAATCTATCTGTTACCTTCTGCAAAATTTTATTCATGTATAGACGAAAATATGATACATGCTTGAAGCGTTTATGCTTGATGTGAAACCCTGTAAATTCCTCTATATTCATGATGTAAATATAAGCATTTTGCTGATATTTTTGTGCCTGTTCAACAATCTTTGCCTTGTCTTGCTCTTCAATGGCATCAATAAAAATATGCAGATGCACATCAAGATCTGCATTATTTTCTAACACAGAAGTTATCGTAACACCCAAAGGTCTGCAAAAATCACTACTGACATTGAAAGCAATATCTATCCTCTGTTTAGTATTATCGCCATATGCATAACTGTAGCGCTCCTTAACAAACCTGTCCTCACTAAAATAGCTACTCGTAAACTTTCTTTCTGATTCAACGTTTGGCTGTACCTTCATTACCATATCTCCCATTGACTACATTTTTACAAAAACACATTAAAGTATCAACTACACTAGCTTTAAAAGCCCTTTCGTTATACATGTATCATTATACCACAAACAACAATCAATAGAAGCCTTATGATAAGGCACTCACTCAACCTTAATTTTACCTTAATTTCTTCTTACATAAACGTCAAATTTGTGTTAAAATAGAAGTACCCAAACTGACTGATCAGTCAGTTTTCTATTTGAAAAGAGGAGATCATTGTGTTACGTAAGGACAGATTCTTTACACTCGGTTGGCTTTACTTTATTTTAATGTTTGTTTTGGCAGCAATCCTACCAGAATGGGTAGGTGACGAAAACGGCATTATCGAAAACCTGCAATTAGTTTGGCTCCTAGCAGGAATGTACTACTGCCTTCAGGTTCACTCCTGCAGCTTCACTAATTGGGGCGGCAAGGCAAAGTCCCTGTGGAATGCAGGCGCAATTTATTTCTTTTTGCTCATCATGCGCGAAATCAGCTGGGGACGCACTTTTATCACCATGTCTGATGGTAGCATGATTCAATACAGCCAAATGGGGCTTTATGGTAAAATGGTGCATCCCATGGTAGGTATTTTAATTGCTGTTGCCTTGGTACTGCTTTACCAAGCGCGCGTCTGGAAATTTTTGCATTTGGTAAAAATCCCCGTCAAATCCTTTACCCTCTTGCTACTTTTTATTTTCTTTTCCTGGGTGGGCGAGCGTACTAGTTTTATTTATTTTCACGGCCAAGTTGCTGAAGAATTAGCAGAATTTGGTGCCTATATGATGATGTATGTGTTGCTGCGTAACGCTGGCAAGCGTGCTACTGCCAAAACTATCGTAACACAAACAGTGGTAGTACACGACGACATAGATACACAGCGCACCCCCTGCGTGCGCTCCTAAAATTGATTATCCAATCCCTCATTTGTGCGAAAAAATATCAAAAGCATTACATTTTTCCGCACGAATATTATAGGCGTACATTTATTCTTTACGTAAAAAAGGCACACAACTGAGGCTGACAGCCTAACCGTTGTGTGCCTTTTAGCTTTTAAATTATCACTACTTTGTTAATATTATTCCTGCCAATAATCCAGCTTTTGCTCCAAGCCGATATTCTTAGCCTTAAACTCAGGGTTTTTGCCTGCCGCCAGCTGCTTGGTATAATCATCCAGCGCACGCAGGGCAGGACCGCCCAAAATGCAGATAACAGGCAGGTTGATGATGGCCATAAAGCCCATGGTGACATCTGCCAGATCCCACATCGTACCCATACTGGAGCCTGCGCCGATGAAGATCAAAACACAGGCAATAAAACGGTAGCACAGCTTGAAGGTGCTGCCAGGCACACGCTTTAAGATATAAGCAAAGGCATTATCTACATAATACAAATTACCCAGCAGCGTGGTGAAGGCAAAAAGCACCATAGAAACCGTAATAAACAGCTTCGCACTGCCGCCCATGCTAGCAGCCAGCGCAGCCTGCACATAGGGCGCGCCTGCCAGCTCCTTGGTCGGCTCTACGCCAGAGCTGAGACACATAAAGGCAGTTGCAGTGCAGATAAGCAGCGTGTCGATGAAAACAGAAAGCATTTGCACCAGGCCCTGCTTAACAGGATGCGACACGTCCGCAGCAGCAGCAGCGTTCGGCGCCGAGCCAACGCCAGCCTCATTGCTGTACAGGCCGCGCTTAATGCCGTACATCATGCAGCTGCCGGTAAAGCCGCCAAAGATCGCTGCAAAATCAAAGGCCTGCGTAAAGATATTCGCCAAAATCTGCGGCAAAAGGTTGATATGCATCATAGTCAGCACAAAGGCCACAGAAATATAAATTATACCCATGAGCGGTACCAAGGTTGAGGTAGCCTTAATTACACGTCTGCCGCCGCCAAGCAGGCAATAGCCAACCAGCACGGCTGCAATAGCACCAATAATCCACGGAGTGGTGGCTGCATCATAGAAGCTGAGTACTGCAAAGGTGGACTGCAAATTGTAGGAGCAGAGCATGTTAAAGCCCACGCCATAGGTTGCAATCAAGGCTATGGCAAACACAACTGCCAGCGCACGGCTACCCAAGGCAGCTTCGATGTAATAGGCAGGGCCGCCATAGCTGCCATGCGGGCCGCGTTTTTTATAAATTTGCGCCAGCGTGCTTTCGATAAAGGCCGAAGCACCACCAACAACAGCAATAAGCCACATCCAGAACACTGCTCCATAGCCACCCAGGCAGATAGCAGTAGAGATGCCGATGATATTGCCTGTACCTACGCGTGACGCCGTAGATACCATCAACGCCTGGAAGGAGGACACAGCGCCCTCGGCCACAGGCTTTTCCATAATAATGCGGATAGTTTCCTTGAATAAGCGCACCTGCATCAGACGGGTACGCAAGGTGTAGTACAGGCCTACACCTACGAGCATAATAATCAGCAAATAACTATACATAAAATTGCTGATCGCACCAATGATTTCTCCAAACATAGCTAATTCTCCCTCATAAAAATTTTTACCCGATTATTATAGCATAAAAATTTCGTCTATTCCAATTATAAAAAAGGCAAACCTGCCTTAATTAACAGGAATAGACGATTTAAAGCAGCAAAAGCTGTATTTGTGCAAAGCTTATATCATTTTAGTGTCAGCAGGCACTCTTTGAGGCTGTCATAGCATGGATGAGCTAAGTCAAACGCTCCTGCCAGCGCCGCTTCCCCCAGGCACATTCCCACATATTTTTCTGTACCTGCCAAATAAGTATATAGCAAATGCCTGCTGTAATTTTGCAATTTGTTGTCATTGCCACGACTGTTATTGACTGACAAAAGATATTCCGCACTCATATTATATAGATTATAATAATCACTGCATTCCGCGCTTTCGTGCCGCAGGGACTGCAGCAGCAGGTCCTCCAAATAGCCCTTTTGCCAGCGTTTAGTTGATTTTTTACCAGGAAAGAAAAAATGCGTGCAATACTCCACTTCCTTAAAAAAAGTATTGTCACGCACTGCAAAAAATTTCCGCATGCGGCGCTCGCGCTCTTCAGCAGCATCGGCAAAGAAGACGGCTGTACGCACAGCCTCCCTGCCTTCCATCTGCCAAAGCCGCTTTGCTGTTGCTCCCAATTTATCCATACCTTGATAATTTACAATCTGCATATTGGGAAGGCAGGCACCCTGCTTAAACAAATAGCGCAGATAGACATGCAAAAACTGCGCCATTTCTTTTCTTTCACATAGCAATAAAATCTCTCCGGTAATACTGCTCTGCCTGTTCAAGGTTATTCTCCTTTTGTCTGCAGCATTTTTTCTGCAGCCTCCACCACCTGCTCCACGGTTAAGCGTGTCATGCACTGCATATCATCACACTTGTGCTTCATACCATCAGCACAGCCCGGACACGGCGGCATTGCCGTTACAATCAGCGCAGCCTTGGTATAGGGACCATACAGCTTGGGACTGGATGGACCGTACATTGCTACAATAGGCACCTTTTGGCTGATGGCGACGTGCATGGGACCGCTGTCGTTGGTGATAATCAAGCTGCAACGTTGCATAGCCGCTGCCAGCTCACCAATACGGAAGCTGCCCGTTGCCACAACCGGTGTTGTCTGCATATGGCTCACAGCCTCCTGCACCATTTCCTCATCCATAGTGCCACCAAAGAAGACCGGCTTGTAGCCCTTCGCTGCCAAGATATCGGCCACACGGGCAAAGCGCTCGGGCGCCCACCGCTTGGTGACAACAGCACTGCCAATATTAAAGCCTACTAGCTTGTCGCTGGCAAAAACTCCATGCTCACGCCAAAAATCGTCTGCATGCTGCTTATATTCCTCACTGGGAAAGATCTCCAGGCCGTTGTGCTGCAAATTTTTTACACCCAGCTGCGTCAGCACATCCAGATACATATCGGCAGCGTGGATTTTGCGGTTAAGCGGAGTAAACACGTCCCACAGTGGTTTAAACAGCGTATGCGTCGTACCGCAACGCAGCTTTACCTTCGTAAAAGCATCAATAAAGCTACAACGCTCGTTGGGATGCAGGTTTATCAGCACGTCAAATTGCATTTTGCTGAGGCGGCGGGCGCAGGCCATGAGCGCTAGCAGGCTGTTATCCTTGCCCTTTTTATCAATCGTAATAACCTCGTCCAGATAGGGGTTATGCAAAACCACATCCTTCAGCTTTTCGTCCGCCAAAAAGGTGATATGTGCATCAGGCGCAGCCTGACGCAGAGCGTGGATAAAGGGCGTGGTCAGCGTCAAATCGCCCAAATGCATCAAAAACGTCACTAATATTTTTTTCCCATTGAGTTCTACAGCCTGTGTCATCAGCCCTGTGCCACCTTTTCCCGATAAATTTTATAAACAGCCTCCGGCGTAATATCATGCATACAATGCCAATTATCGCACTTCTTCTTTAAGCAGCCTGCGCACGCAGCAGGCGACAGCAAAACAGTGGAATTGTTGCTGCCATAGGGTCCCGTCCTGTCTGCCTTTGTGGGCCCGTACATCGCCACCAACGGCTTTTTGAGTGCCGCCGCAAAGTGCAACGGGCCCGTATCAGCACTAATGTAGAAGCTGCAGCCCTTGATGAGCGCTGCCAGCTCGCGCAGAGAGGTTTTGCCCGTCATGTCCAAAACTTTGCTGCATTGAGCAGCTTCAGCAATCTGCGCACCCTTAGTCGCATCATCCGGCCCGCCTGCCAGCACTACGAAGGTGCCGTCAGCGGTTATTTTCCGCACTAGCTGAGCATAATGCGCAAGCGGCCATTCCTTAGTCCACCAGCGTGCGCCAGGCACAATAACAACATAGCTGCCGCCATTGTAGCCAAGATCACGCAGCTTTTGCTCAACGCTGGCACCTTCCTTAGTCAAATTCGGCATAGGAAATTGCACATCATCCAGCGTTTCCACCTTAGCACCCAAATAGCGCGCTACATCCAGATAACGCTCGATAACATGATCCTTGGCATGCGTGCCTGTAATCGCCCTGCTCACCAGGCCACTACCCTCACGCATTTCAGAGTAACCAATGCGGTTAGCACAGCCGCTGATAGCAGCAAGCACTGCGCTCTTAAAAAGGCCCTGCATATCAATAACCAGGTCAAAATGCCTGCTGTGCAAAAGCGAGCGCATCTCGCAAAAATATTTAAGCTTAGCGCTCAAGCCCAGCTTGTTAAATTTTACCTTGTCAAAATAAATGACCTCGTCAATTACAGGCGGGTCTGGCACAAAGCCGGCAAACTGCGGATGCACCAGCCAGGTAATTCTTGCCTGGGGAAAGCGCTTTCTAAGCGCCGCTGCAAAGGGCAGCGTGTGCAGAATATCTCCCAAGGAGCTCATTTTTATAAGTAGAATATTTTGGTATTCCATGCTAATCCACAATCTTCTTCACAAAGTCCAGCAAATTGCCGCCAGTATACAAATATCCCTTGATGCCTGCAGCTTCAGCGGCCTCCACATCGCGCCTGCCATCACCGATAAGAAAGCTTTGCTCCTTGTCGATATCATAATCAGCGCAGGCAGTAAGCAGCATACCCGGCGCAGGCTTACGGCAGCTGCAGCTGCAGGTATATTCTGCCACACTGCCTTCAGGGTGATGCGGACAGTAGTAAACCCTTTCTACCTTACCGCCGCATTTTGCCAGCTCCTGCAGCATATAAGTGTGTAGCTCGTCCATCTGCGCTACCGTGTAATAGCCGCGGGCAATACCGCTTTGGTTAGTAACGATAAAAATTTTGTAGCCAAGTGCCGTCAAGTAGGCCACAGCCTCACGTGCGCCCTCAATCCATTGCAGGTCACTGATTTTATACAAATAAGCGACATCCACATTGAGCACGCCATCACGATCAAAAAAGACAGCCTTAGCCTTCATATACGTAGTAACCGCCAGTCTTGTCAAGCAATGCGCAATATTCTTCGATAGCATCCTCTATTTGGGTAAAACCACCATCGTAGCCTGCTGCCAGCAAATTAGCCGGATCAGCCTCAGTAAAGCTTTGGTATTTTCCCTTGAGCACCTCGGGGAAGGGAACATATTCCAGCTCACCGCTGCCAAAATGCTTCAGCACGCCCTTAGCCAGCGTATTGAACGGATGCGCATGGCCAGTGCCGCAGTTGAAAATGCCGCTGATTTCCGGATGCTCCCAAAAATAGAAATTAACCTTAACTACGTCCTTAACATAGACAAAGTCACGGGTATGCTCGCCTGGGCCATAGCCGTCATAAGCGCCAAACAGCTTCACCTTGTGCTCAGCCTTCCATTGGTTATACATTTGGAAAATCATCGAAGCCATTTTGCCCTTATGGTTTTCCTGTGGGCCATACACGTTAAAATAACGCAGGCCAACAACCTGGCTTTGAGCCTGCGGCAGCAAACGGCGCAGATAGTTGTCAAAAAACAGCTTAGAAAAGGCGTAAACGTTGAGTGCCTCCTCGCAGGCAGGCTCCTCGCGAAAGCCGTGCGCACCACTGCCATAGGTGGAAGCAGAGGAAGCATACATCATCTGGATTTTACGGTCCAGGCAAAAATGCAGCACGTTTTTAGTATATTCAAAGTTGTTTTCCATCATATACTTGCCATTATACTCCATAGTATCCGAGCAGGCGCCCTCGTGGAAAATAACATCAATTTTTTCGTGGTTAAACTTACCAGCCTTTAATGCATCCATAAAGGCAAATTTATCCATATAATCCTTAACCTTCAAGCCTTGGATATTTTTAAACTTCACCATATTGGTCAGATTATCAACCACCAGGATATCATCAATACCACGGTCGTTTAAGCCTTTAACTATGTTACTGCCGATAAAGCCGGCACCACCAGTTACGATAATCATAATTTACCCTCCTTAACCATTTTGGCAATTTTTTCTACTACGCCAGTTGTGGAATAACCATCTTCAAATTCGATAATCTGCACCTCTCCGGCATATTCACGTCCTGCAACCTCCTCAGGCTTATAATCGCCACCCTTGACGAGGATATCGGGACGTATTTTTTCTATCAATTGCGTAGGCGTGTCCTGGTCAAACAGCACCACTGCATCTACGCAGGCCAGCGCTGCCAAAACGCGCGCACGGTCCAGCTCATGTACCAGCGGACGCGTCTCACCCTTTAAGCGACGCACAGAGGCATCCGTATTCAGGCCCACAATCAAATGCTTACCCAGGTTGCGTGCCTTTTCCAGATAGGTTACGTGCCCCACATGTAAAATGTCAAAGCAGCCATTGGTAAAGACAATCTTTTCACCGCAGGCCTTCCAGGTTGCTGCTAGCGACGCAATCTCCTGCCAGCTGAGCGTGCGGTAGCCACGCCCCTGCTTGCGTTCTTCTGTAAGCAGATCCTTGAGCAGCTCGTCACGATGCACGGGATAGGTACCAACCTTGGCTACAACAATGCCTGCCGCACGATTGGCCATAAACACCGCATCTGCCAGCGCCAGCTTACCTGCCACACCTGCCAGAAGCGTTGCCGCCACCGTATCACCCGCTCCCGACACATCAAACACCTCGATGGCGGTAGCAGGACTGTGCAGCACTTGCGTTTCGTTTACCAGGCTCATGCCACGTTCACTGCGCGTAACGACAACATTTTTGATGTCAAACCTGCACCTAGCCTCCTGCGCCATAGCGACAACGGCAGCGTCCTCGTTAGCACGCTCACAGCCTGCTGCCTCGCACATTTCCTTTAGATTGGGGGTGATAAAATCACAGCCGCTGTATTTCGTCCAATCTGCACCCTTTGGGTCAATCAAAACAGGTATGCCATAGGCCTTACCTTGGGCGATTACCCATTGGCAATAATCATCCGAGCACACACCCTTAGCGTAATCCGACACAATGATGCCATCCAAGCCACTGTCCAGCAAGGCTGCCAGCCATTGACGCAGGGCAATAATCTCTTCAGGATATAAATCTCCGGTTTCTTCAAAATCCATGCGCAGCATCTGCTGATTGCCACCAAGCACACGCAGCTTGGTGATGGTTTTGCGGCGCGCACTTTTTACCAGGCCGCTGTGATCAATGCCAGCAGCATCTAGCAGGCCCTCCAGGAGCAGGCGGTTTTCATCATCACCTGTCACGCCGCCCATGTACACCTGACATTCCAAATGCGCCAAATTAGCCGCAACGTTAGCAGCACCGCCAAGCACAGAATTTATCTTGGTAATGCGGGTCACGGGTACAGGCGCTTCGGGAGATATACGCTTTACCTCACCCTGAAAGTAACGGTCCAGCATCACATCGCCAATAACAGCAACACGTATATTTTTAATTCTTTCAGCTAAAAAGGTTGTTACAGCAAGATCTGCCAAATTATTCACCATCCACCAGCTCACACAAAATGTGACCTATCAAAATATGCATTTCCTGCGCACGGGCAGTAACCTTAGCAGGCACAGCCAGACACTCGTCGCACAGCTCTGCCAGCTTGCCGCCACCTGCTGCAGTCATACCTACGCAGAAAACGCCCTTAGCCTTAGCCAGCTCCACAGCCTGCACCACGTTACCGCTGTTACCGCTTGTGGAAATGCCTACTAGCACGTCCCCTGGACGTGCCAGCGCCTCTACCTGGCGCACAAAAACCTTGTCATAGCCATAATCATTGCCTACTGCTGTAAGAATAGATGTATCCACCGTAAGCGCAATAGCAGGCAGGCCTGCTCGCTCCTTTTGAAAACGGCCTACAAATTCTGCTGCCAGATGCTGACTGTCGGCAGCACTGCCGCCATTGCCGCAAAACATAACCTTGTTGCCACGCGCCAAGGCCTGCTTTACTTCCGCGGCAACATGCTCTATTTGTTGCAAAATACCGCTGTTCATAACAGCATTGGCCACTTCTAAATGGTCCAAAAACCTTTGTTTAATAATTTCCTGCATAATTATCCTCGTTATTATAAGTTATAGAAATAATAATGAATCTTAAAGCTATGATCATCCTTATACTGCTTATCCTGATATGTCAGCTCCAATGCCCAGCAGCAGAACTTGTGCAGCCAGCGGTAATCACGCTCATATTCACTTCCCTTTTCTAGATCGAAACGGTTGATAAAGGTAAAGGTATTCTTATCATCCGGACTAAAGGACAAGCCATTGCGCAGCTCCTGTGCCATATCTGGCTGACCGATGTCAAACAGGTTGCTGGTAAGATCCTCGCGATAGTAGCCCACCCATGTGCGCCACTTAGGCGAAATGCGTTGTCCCAGCGTTGCATAGTACATGTCAGTAGATTTTGTTTCACCGGTATAGCTTTCATTAACCCACTTTTTACCCACAGTAAGATCTAATACTGTGTTCTTAGAATTAAACAGGTAAATAGGATCATGGTTAAGATAAACAGCATATTCCTTGTGCCAGCTCTTGCGTCCGGTATTTTCCTTCGTCCACAGGCCATATTCAAAGTAGCCGGAATAGCTCAACGGCAGGCCCTTCATGATATGATGATTTTTGTAATCAAAGCGCCAGTTATTAGACTTTTTGTACCATTCATCATCATCCTCATCCCAGCCATAGGAATAAGAAATATTAAAGTTACGTTCATTGTGCTTGACTGCGTAATACGGCTTAAAGCCTGCCTTAGAGTAGTAAGGAAGATCTAACCCGACGCTAGTCTTTTCGGTAATTGGCTGCTCTACTTCAAGCTTGATATACGAACCGTTTTTGCTGTCATCAAAGCCAATACGCGGAAGGATTTTTGTCTTGCCGCTGTCATCAAAGGTATTCACCCACAAATCACGGGAGTAAACATGCTTACCACGTATAAACACCTTAACATCATGGGCAACCATCTTCTCTTTGGGATATATTTCAAAGGTTTTTGCCGTAATTGACAGACAAGGTGGATGCTTAACTGCCGGGCAGCGCGACATTCTGCCGCCCTCATCCACTACAATCTTATCTGGATAAATCTGAGCATGTGGTGCGTCGTAAATATCCTTAACACTGGTGCCGCTGATTTCTTTAATTTCACCGGTCTTAGTGTTAAAGTTATAATGTGCCCACTTACCATGCATATTGCTTTGGGGCTGTTGCACAGTAGCTCCCTGCTCCAGCCAAATATCGCCTGTTTTCATATTACCTGAAGCATAAGTAGTAAGCAGCTTTTCGGTTCCCTGCGTCACCACAACATTGCCGCTGGCATGAAAATCACCACTAGTGCTGTCATATTCAGCATGGTCGGCTGTTAAATGGATAGGCAGCGCCTGCGTTGCTTCTTTAGCAGCCTGCTTTTGTGTTTTACGCTCAGGCACTACATTATTCACAGCCTTAGCGTTCTCCTCATCGGCAAAGACAGGAGCGTCATAGCGTGCATCGCCGCTATTAGTGTATTGCGCTGCCGACGCCGGCAGGCACAGGCCCAGGGCCAGGGCCGTAGCGATAAAGGTCTTGTTCATAAGAAAACTCCTTTTGTATGCTAGATAAAAAAATCCATAATAATCCACTTAACATTATATCATAAAAAAAAGAAAAGCTCACCCTTACAGGCAAGCTTTTCACTGTTATTCCACTTTTTTATTCTTGATATACTACACCCTGCAGCGTTGTATCATCGGACGTTTGCACAAAGGTTTCGCAGCCAACGGGAATAGTAACGCTGTTGCCCTTCACAAAAGCACCACCAACAAGGCCCACAGGTCCCAGTATAACCATGCCGCCAATAGCCGCACCAGCTGCACCGGCAATGCTTTCAGCCTTTTGCTTGGCCAGCTCACCCACAGTAATGGGTATTTTAGTACCATCTACACCATAAATATAGGTGAAGTTTATATCAATACGACCGTCCTTGCCAAAAATACCAGGCTGCACTACTTTTTTCACTTCGCCAACACCAGTTGCTCCCTTAGGCAACACCAACACGTCATTGACGTACAGATTGTCTGCAGCCTTAAAGTTAACAACATCACCCTGGCGGCTCATTTTTGTGCTCAGCTCGGAGGTAAAGGTGATTTTAAAAACAGAATCCTTAGGCAAAGTTACCTGCTGTACAGGAACCTTACCATCAGAATAAGAAGCAAGCTTCAGCAGGTTTTCCAGCCTGCCGCTCAAGGAACCGCTCTGGCTCTGGCCATACAGCAGCTTTTCAGTTGCCTCGATACGATTTTTTGCGGCAGCACCCGACATGCTTTCGTCCATCTTCCATTCTACCACATTAAGCTTGGTGGCAAAGGAGGCTTCGCCGTTATCCGGTGAACCTTCCAGATAATCATACATATTGTCAACACGGTTCAAGATTGCATCCGAAGTGATGGTGCCATAAACGTCGTCCTCAAGGCTGTCCATACGTTGAATAAGCGATCCGCTTTGCTCTGTACCGTAAAGCATTTTTTCCATAGCAGCAATTTTATCCGCCATAGGCATAGCTGAATCAGCAGCAAAACCAGGAATTACCGTTGTAAAGCAAAAAATAAACGTCAGCAATAAAGTAGCCAGCTGTTTTTTCAATTTACTTACCTCCAATCAGAGTAATATATTACCATTATAGCATAAGCTATAATAAAAAAACAGGGGTATGTCAAAACATCCCCTGTTGCTGCCTTCAGGCTGTGCTTATCTTTTATACAGCTTTAGCGCCTCGTCTACTGCGCTTTCCATTTCGTCCATTTTAGCAAAACGGCGGCGGTGCTGCGCGCGCTTAGAAGGCTTTAATTCCTCCATAGACTTGCGGTGTTCTGCCACAGGCATAATATAAAAGCGTTTATCAAAGCACAGTACACCCTCACATTCCTGCCAAAAGGCGCCGAAATCTGTTTTTAGCTTGCGGTCCATGCGTACATGGTTCATTGCGTAATAGCCTTCATTTGCTACAGCATAAATATTTTCAATACCAATAGCCTTAGCAAAGCTGCGCAGGCCATAAAACATCAGGTTCTTAGTACGATAGCCAAAAAACGCCTTTGTCAGCCCCTTAATCAGCTCGTTGCCGTTTTGCGGCCCCTGCAGTGCGCCAATATAAATAACATTTTTACCATCTGCCTTGTTTTTTGCAAACCAAAACATTATCTGATACAGCTCTGTACCATCATACAGCAAATCTATCGACAGACAGCCTTCCTTGCGCTGGCCTGCGTGAAACCACAAATTCAGTGTCAACGGTTTATCCTGATAGCTATCCTGCCACAGCTGTACCATTTTACCCTCAGCGTACAGCTCGTCCATCAGCTGCGGCGTAAACAGCTCCTCCATAATCAGCACATGGTTTTTTACCAGCTCCATGCGCTCATCCCAGGTAGAGCCCTTATAAAAGAAGGCGCGCGTAGTCTGCTCCACAAAGGACGGATTTCCCTTAAGCCAGGAGCGGCGTTTATCATTAGCCGCAAAAAACTGCAGCAAGCTATCCATAGCGCTGCTATGCATGGCGCAACGAGTGCGAAACACAATATAACGCTTCATTTCCTTTAATATACGTGTCTGATATAAGCTTTTGCCAACATATTCTAAGATATTATTTTCCATTGCCTACCTCGGTCATTAATGTAATATCATAATTATAGCATATGCAGCCTGTTTTGGCTAATGCAAAGGCCCTCAGCGAAGCTTCCTTTGTAGGAAAAGCAGGCGGACGGATAAAATAACCGCACTGCTGATAACACCACAATCCAGGCTCTGCCAATAGGAAAACGCTCCATGGCCAAGCTTATAATCTAAAAGCAGGCCCACAGGCAGACAAATGCCCCAATAGGCTAGCATACTGGACCAAAAAGTGGCATTAACATCCTTATATCCACGCAAAATCCCTTGGATAGGCGCAGCCACAGCATCGCCTCCCTGCCACAGGAGTGCATATATCAAAAACGCCTTCACCAGCTCAACTACCTCTGCATTGCTGGTGTAAATAAGCGCAATGTATTCACGCGTTGCCAGCTCCGCCGCCATATAAAACACAGCTATTGCCAGGCTCAGCTCCAGCCCCAGTCTGCTGTAGGCACGTGCAGCGCTGTAGTTGCGCGCGCCATATTCCACGCCCACCACGATGGTGAGCGCCAACGAAAAGCTTAGTGGGAACATATATATCAGCGACGAAAAATTCAGCGCTGCCTGATGCGCCGCAATCACCTCAGTGCCAAATTTGGCGACGAGCAACGCTACGACACCAAAAATACTAGTTTCCATAAAAATAGAAATACCCATAGGCACGCCAATGCGCAGGTATTCACCCAGCCAATGACGCGCAGGGCGCACCAGTCCCAGCACGTTATACTGGCGGAAGGGCTCCAGGCGCAGCACGATAAAGGCAAACATAGCCAGCAGCAGCCAAAACGTCAGGCCGGTTGCCACGCCAGCGCCCACGCCGCCCAAGCGTGGCAGGCCCAGCTTGCCAAAGATCAGCACATAATTCAGGCAAGCGTTAACCGGCAGCGCCAAAAGATACAGCTTCATCGTCAGCTGCGTATATCCCAGCGTATCAATCAAGCTGCGCAGCGGCGTAATTAAAAAGAACGGCACCACGCCCAGCCCCACGCCAGCCAAATACCACAGCGCTACGTTGTAGACCGCGCTTTCCAGCCCCATACCCAAAAGGAATTGTGGCAAAAAGGCAGCCCCGGCCGCAATAACAATCGCAGCAAAGCACAGTGCCAAAAGCAGGCCATGCCGCAGCACCACGCTGATTTTTTGCTTTTCACCTGCCCCCAGAAGGTTGGCCACAAGCGGCATAGCTGCCAGCAAAATACCGCTAAAGCAGGTCTGCACCGGCATCCAGATATTGCCGCCGATAGCAGCACCGGCCAAATCCACATCTCCTGCCTGGCCCGACATGCTGGCATCAAAAAAATTCATTCCCATAATTGCAATCTGCGTACCAATAATCGGCAGCATAACATTCAGCAGGCGCTTTACCTTGTCACGGTTGCCTGCAGCAAGCATTGCTAACATTTTTATCTCCCTATCCTACAACATAACAAAAGCCACACGACCAACTCCAGTCGTGTGGCGAAAAGATGACTCTCAATCAGAAAAAATCCACAACAATTTTTTCATTTGTAATTCTATCAACAAGCACAATATTTGTCAACCTTCGGCCTCAGCCAGCTCTGACAGATAGGCCCAGCGGTCTACCATAGCGTCCAAATCCTGCTGCACCTGCTCCTGCTGCTTTGTCAGCTGCGCCAGACGCTCAAAATCAGCTCCGCATTGGTTAATTTCTGCTCCCAGCATTTTTAGCTCGGCCTCGCTACGGGCAATTTCCTGATCCAGCTTTTCCAGCTCTATACGCTCACCATAGGTCAGCTTCTTTTTAGGCTCTGCAGTAGCCAGCGGTTTTACTTCCTCCGCAGGCTTTACTTTTGCTGCAGCTGCGCAAGGCACGTTTTCGGCAGCCTGCGCCTCCACGTAATCGGTGTAGCCGCCAATATAAGGCTTAATGCTACCATCCTCCTGCAGAGCAAAAATCTTGTGCGCGAAGCGGTCCAAAAAATAGCGGTCATGCGATACAGCAATTACGGCACCGGCAAAGCTGTCCAAATAATCCTCCAACACCGAAAGCGTAGGAATATCCAAATCATTTGTCGGCTCATCCAACAGCAGCACGTTAGGTGCCGTCATCAGCACGCGCAAAAGGTACAGCCTGCGCTTTTCGCCACCGCTCAGCTTCGCTACAGGTACCCACTGCAGCTCGGGCGGAAACAAAAAGCGTTCCAGCATCTGCGCTGCGCTGATACGCTGGCCGTCTGCTGTTTCAATGTAATTGTTGGCTTCCTTGATATATTCCAGCACGCGCATATTACTGTCAGCAAATTCGCTGTGCTGTGCAAAATAGCCCACCTTCACCGTCTGCCCCACGGTCATCTGCCCGCTGCTCGGCTTCAGGCGGCCAGCGATAATATCCATCAAGGTGCTTTTGCCTGCGCCGTTAGGCCCCACAATACCAACACGGTCATGGCGCAAAAGTATATAGCTAAAGTCCTTGATATAATCCCTGCCATTCCATTGCATACCAATGTTATCTAGTTCAATAACGGTCTTGCCCAAACGGCTGCTGACAGAGGACATTTCCAGGCTCGCTTCCGTCTTAACGTTTTTTACCTCGGCCTCTATCTGGGCAAAGCGCTCCACACGGTCCTTCTTTTTGGTGCGGCGCGCCTCCGCACCGCGACTGATCCAGGCTAGCTCACGGCGGTAGATATTACGCAGCTTTTGTGCCGCCGATGCCTCAGCAATGCGCCGCTCCTCACGCTTTTGCAAAAACTGGCTGTAGTTTGCAACATACACATAACCCTTGCCGCTATCAATCTCCAGCGTGCGGTTTACTACGCGGTCAAAAAAGTAACGGTCATGCGTCACCATCAAAAGTGCGCCCTTGCGTGCCAAAAGCTGCTGCTCCAGCCAGGCAACAGTAGCGTTATCCATATGGTTGGTGGGCTCGTCCAAAATCAGCAGATCCGACGGCCGCACCAGCACTCCAGCCAACGCCACACGCTTGCGCTGGCCGCCGCTCAGCTCGCCCATTTTTTGTTGCAGGTTGCTGATACCCAGCTGCGTCAGCACTGCCTTGGCCTCGCTTTCCAGCTGCCAAGCATATTGGGAATCCATCTGCTGCTGCAGCGACAAAAGCTGCTTTTGCACTTTAGCGTCATCTGGCTGCAGCACAGCCTGCTCCACCGCAGTTTCATAGGCGCGCAAAAGCACCATCAGCGGCGAATCTCCCTTAAAAATCTGCTCCAGCACCGTCGCCTGCGCCTCAAAGGGCGGGTCCTGCGGCAAATATTCCATCACCACATTACCTGGGATATCCAGCTTGCCCACGCCAGCTTCACGGTTAGCTATAAGCCGCAAAAGCGTGCTCTTACCCGTGCCGTTGACACCGATAATACCGTACTTATCACCCTCTTCTACATTAAACGTTATATTTTCAAACAAAACCCGGTCGCCGTAGCTGTACGACAGGTTTTCTGCACTCAAAATCATTATTTTCGGCTCCTCTTGCACTCTTTTTTCATTATCTTACCAAAAAGCACCCACTTTTACAAGCATACAAAAACGCGCGGACACTGGCAACATTCACTGTCACCACAGCCGCGCGTTCTTTAGCTTTCAGAGGACTATTTCACCTCTGCCAGCATGGTCTTAATGTCAATTTTATTTTTTTGCATACCCATTGCCAGCAAAAAGTCCTGCGTTTCCTCCAAGTCCTTGATATCCTTTTCAGTAATCTTGGTACTGAAATCATACCACGGAGCCATCAGCTTAACCTCATCTAGGCTCAGACCTGTTTCCTTAGCTGCATATTCATAGGCCTTATCCTGCTCCTTGCTCATGAAATCGATGTTCTGCTGGTGGATAGCAAGATACTTTTTCACAACCTCAGGATGCTCCTTGAGCAGCTTGCCGCTCACACCAATAACGATGGTTGCGTCAACTAAGCCCTCGCCATTGCACAGAATGCGTGCACCTGCCTTTTGTGCACGCAGCACGTCGGCACCTGCCACCAAAGCGGCATCAGCTTCGCCGCTCATGAGTGCATTAACGCTGGCAGGAATGCCCAGCGATACAAAATTAACTGCATCAGGCTTTAATCCCTCTTTATTCAGCGCAGCCACCAAAATCTGGTGTAAAATAGTGCCCTTGGGTCCGGCAACCTTTTTGCCCTGCAAATCGGCCGCTGTTTTAATTGCAGGATCCTTAACCATGATATTAAATGCCTTAGGTGCACGGCTATAAATACCCACAACCTTCACATCAGCACCGTTAGATGCCGCCAAAATCGCACTGGTGCCACCCAAGGCGCTGGCTACATCCAGGCTGCCTGCTGCCATAGCCTCCGTCTGCTTAGCACCGGATGTAATCTCCGGGAAGCTGACGGTGATCTTATCCTTACCAAACTCTTTGACTAAGGTTTGGTTGTTTTTGTCTACAATACTTGGAATATTGAGCGGCGCCTTGACGTAGGTAACCTTCAATTCCTTAATTGGCGGTGCGGACGCTTCCTTTTTGTCAGTGGCACAGCCAGTGAGCAGAGTAAATGCTGTTAAAACACTTAAGCCTAAGGCGATAAGCTTTTTGTTCATCTTGATGAACTCCTTTCTTAACCTGCAGCCGCAGCTGTTTTATTACAGTAGATGCAATAATTACAGTGCTTGCAAAATTTTCTGCCGCAGCAATTGTAAAGCGCTATCAGCTGCCTGCCGCGGCTGCGGCAGCTGTACGGACAACGTGCTCTTGACGCTGCCATTATCCATTATAACGATGCGGTCCGCCGAAAGCAAGGCTTCCTCCACGTCATGGGTAACAAAGATAACCGTTTTGCGCTTCGCAGCGTGCAAATCCAGCAGCGTACGCTGCAGTCCCTGACGCGTAAAATAATCCAGCGCACTAAAGGGCTCATCCATCAAAATAATATTCGGATCGTAAAACAGCGTCCGTCCTAAGGCTACGCGCTGTGCCATGCCTCCGCTCAGCTGATGGGGATACAGCGCTTCACAGCCAGCTAATCCCAAAAGCTGCAGCAGCTGCGGCAGCGCTGACGTATCCAGCGTTTTATCGGCCTTTGCTGCCAGCGTAATATTTTGCGCAACCGTCAGCCAGGGCATGAGTCGCGGTTCCTGAAACACAGGTGCGATACGCAGGCCGTCAGCTAGCTGCACACTGCCTGCATCAGGCGGCTCCAAACCGCCTAAAAGCCGTAAAAGGGTTGTTTTACCGCAGCCACTGCGTCCCACAATACAAGTAAAGCTGTGTGCGGCAAAGGACAGCGTCGTCGGTAGCAAAGCGCGCTTAACGCCATAGCTTTTGCAAATTCCTTCTGCCTGCAGCACTATTTGCGTTGCTTTCTCCACCATCATGCCCTATCCTTTCCCCGCCTGCGCCACGGAAACAATACGTTCAGCACCAGCAGAAACAAATAATCTATGGCCGTTCCAATAAGGCCAATCACCAGCATTCCCACCAGCACCACATCTGGACGCGACATTTCCTCTGCATCCAAAATTAAATAGCCAATACCTGCCGACGCAGCAATCAGCTCTGCGCCGATCAGCGCACGCCAGCTATAGCCAAGCGCCAGCTGCATACCCACAGTAATGGCCTCTAAGGCCGCAGGCAGGCGGATGTAGCGCAGCTGCTGCCAGGTGTTAAAGTGCAAGGCACGTCCCACCTCCAGCAATTTTGGCTCCACGTTATGCACACCGCTATAGGTATTCAAAAACATAGGGAAGAACGACGCCAGCACAATAATCGTCAGCTTAGACGCTTCGCCGATGCCTGCCCACAAAATAATGAGCGGCACTGCAGCCAGCGGCGGCACATGACGCACAAACTCCAAAAGCAGCCAGCAATAAGTCTCAAACCGCCTGCTCTGCGCACACAGCACACCCAAGGGCAACGCTAAAAGGCAGGCAATACCAAAGCCTGCCGCTACACGCTGCAGGCTAACAAGCAAATGACGCGCCAGCAAACCGCTCGTGCACAGCTCGACTGCCGCCTGCGCCACCCGCGCCGGCGTTGGCAAAAGATAGGGACTAAACAGTTCCCTGGCACTCACCAGCTGCCACAAAGCCAAAAGCACCAGCGGCAGCAGCAAAGCGCGCAAAATTTTTTTTAGCATTATTACTCTCCGCTATTTTATGAGTACCTGCAGATGCTCGTTTACAGCTGCCGCGTCCTGCAATACCTGCAAAAGCTGTTTGCCATACCAGCCAAGATGGGCATCATCTGCCACCGCCGCAGGCATCACAAGCTGCGTGTCCTCCACCACATCTGTCAGGCAGTCGTATAACGCATCCAGATTGGCACCATAATATACAGGCAGTGCCAGCTCCCTGCGCAGGTACTTGTGCAAGGCAGGCAGGCTTGCCATTTTATTTAACTCCAAGGTTATCTTCCGCATATCGTTCTCCTTACTTACCGTACAGCTTGCTAAAGCTATTATAATGGTCACCCGTGTAATAAATCAGCCCATCGTTAGAAAAAACTATACGCTTGCTGTTGCGGTTACCTTTAACATAATCAATGTCACATTCCGTCCAGCTACGGCCGTTTTTTGCAGGCAGCTTGCCTTCGTAATTGCCATAACGGTCACCACCTATGGATTTACCTGGTGCCACTTTATCAAGAGTGCCCTTTGTCTGCCAGCCTAGCTTTTTAGCCTGGTTTTTGGTGATGTAATTATTAGGTAGCTTTTTATATTCGTTTATGTAAGCAGCAACGTGCTCCTTATCAGTGTAGGCTTCACTCTCAGATATTTTAAGCTTGCTGCTGTTGGCCTTGACATTTCTAGCAGTATCCTGCCCATTATTAAGCTTGCCAGCTACGTCCTTACCCTTATCTGTAGCGGCCGTCGCACTTGTCTGCACCTTGGCCGCCGCATTATCTGCCACCTTTTTTTCATTACCGCCACATCCTGCCAGCACGCTGACGCTCACCAGCACGACCAGGAAGAAGGCTAAAATCTTTTTCATAACATATCTCCTTTCTAAAAAACTTGTTATAAGCTCTTGCGATAAATATGATTAGCTACTTTACCTTCGTAATATACCTATCATAAAATCATTATACCATACATTTTACAGAAGGTAAGCGGGAAGCTTACTAGCGCTGACACAAGCTATTTACAATATTTATTTCATTCACATGCACAAAAAAGGGCTGCCGCTTCGCCAGACACTCCCATAACCACTATAGAAGATATACTGTCTTTGCGTCAGTCCCTTATCATACTCTTATTAAGCGACTCACAAGTCTGCTATCCACAAAGCTTTGCCACTAAAGCGACCTTTGCAGCTGCACCAGACTAAAAATAAATTTTATCATCAGGATAATACTCCTGCATCATTCTCCTCAAGCTAGTAAAATCACTATTTTTAAACACTAGCAGCTTATACCTGTTTCTTAGATAATCAATAAATTCCTGCATATTATCACAATAAATATACCGTTCTTGCCCACTAGCGTTAATAAAATCTCCCAAAATCTCGTTTATCATCCTAACGGTCTCCGGTGCAACTCCCATCTCGGGCACCTGGTGAAGCTGAGCGTACAAATTGTTAAACCCGTATGGCATGGGCGCATGAGAACGATTCGGTACCATCATAAAAAGCCGTGAAAACGCAATCAACCCCCGTAAGCTTTGGTTGTCTACATGAACCGCTGCATCAGACCCTGTCTTCACACATATATCTGCAAATGCTGTTATTTTAGGTGGTAAAGCAATATGCCAATTAGCAAGCATTTTTTTACCGACAGACTCGGGAAAAACCGGATAATATACCACTCTATTTCCCAAATCACTTACCTTAAGCATGATGACCATATCCTTTAAAAGTACATCACTGCCATCAGCGTTATAGACACAATGCCACGGTGGAAGTTCTTCATAAGCTTCAACTTCAACCTTAAAATTTTTGATGATTTTTGCTATTGCCGCTTCATTACAGCAAAAGTCATGTTGAAACCTTAAATTCTCCTTGGTGCTTGCCAATCTGCACTTATGCATATCATCCCAGCTTTCCATAAAAAATTACAATAGTTCATACATAATACTCTAAAGCATTTTATTGCTTATTCATATTTTATATCATATATTGTGTTTTCTATGTTAGCATATCCAACGAAATCTGTCTACTATTTTCTGAATTTTTTTATGGTTGAAAAAATAGCCTCAAAAGTCACATTGCTGTTGACTTCAAAGGCTAACCTTATTAATGCCAAACTATTTTGCTATTTATATTAAGCACTCCGTCACTTCAAAGCAATCTTCTGCCAAATTAGCTTAGTTATTTTCCCTGTAGCACATAAAATGGATCAATATTTTGTCCATCAGCTAACACCTCATAATGTAAGTGCGGACCTGTACTATAACCCGTGCTACCTACAAAGCCGATAATTTCACCCTTAATGACCTGCTGTCCTGCAACAACAGCGATGCCACTCATATGACCATAGGCTGTTTCATAATCATCACCATGGGCAATGCGCACATAGCGTCCGTAACCACCATTCCAGCCTGCCTGCTCCACAGTGCCTGCCGCCGTTGCGTAAACAGGAGTACCAAACTCCACCGCTATATCTATGCCTGAATGCCACTCATAGCCACCCTCTATAGGACCAGTGCGGCCGCCATAGCCACTGCTGATACTGCCACCATCTGTAGGCCACTTATCCGGGAAGGCCGCCAACGTGCCACTGCGTCCCTCCACCTCACCCAAAAGCTGGCTGACAGATTTTTTTGTGCTATCAAGCATCTGGCGGATATTGCTGTTTTGTGCCTGCAGCACCGCCATAGTGCTTTTGGCATCAATGCTGCCCTTGCCACCCTTGCCAGTATAGGAGCTGGTTACATTGCTGCTTTTAGCAGTTGTCTGGTCAACCATATTGCTCTGTGCCTCACCCAGCTTACTGCTATCCACATCGCGGATAATGGCACGACGCAGCTTTTTCTCTAAATTAGATATTTCGGCCATATCACGCAGCATGGTTTCGTTATCGTTGACAAGCTTCTGCAGCTTAGTCTGCTGCTCTAGCTTGTTTTGCTTATATGCCGCAAATTCTGCTGCCTCGCTGCGGTAATCTGCCAGCTGATGATACATATAACCCAAGCCACCACAGGCCCCTGCAAGCAGCAACACTGCTATTACTGCACCAGATTTGAGTTTATTATAAGAAAATTTTACGACTCTGCCATTAGGCAGATGCAGCTCACAAAAATCCTCCTGCATATTGCTTACCTCACTTAAAAAGGCCAAAACGCTGGCCCAACGCCAACAATCTGCGTCCTACAAAAGGTACGTTGTCCAAATCCTCACGCTTCAGCCCTCCGCACCCCAAAAGTGCTAAAGCGTATGCAGGCACCGCTGCGCACATCGCAAACAGTACGCACCACATACCAGTGCCCTCTGTCAGTGCCAGCACGCCATAAATCACACCACCCATAACACCAGAGGCAATCAGCGGACGGATAAGGCTATCAAGTGACAGCGTGTAGCCGGTCAGCTTGTAAATAAACACCATATTGATAACCGCTGCTACCGCAAAATCAGCCACAGTTGCCATGGAAGCGCCACGGATGCCAAGCTCCGGGATAGCCGTCAGCCACCAGCTCATTACCACCTTAACCACGCAGGCAATAATCATGTTGACCACGGGGATAGCAGTGCGTCCCAGTCCCTGCAAAATGCCAGTGCTGATCTGGTGCATGCCCAAAAAAAGAATGCCAATGCTCATCGTCTGGATGGCAGCAGCCGCACCCGGAGCATTATAAATCAATCCTGCTACCTTTTCGGCCAAAAAATACAGACCCATAAAGCAGGGAAAGGTTATAATCATGGCCACGCGGAAGGCTATACGGATTTTTTCACGGATAGCTGCAAAATTTTCTAGCGTGCGTGATTCCGAAATCGAAGGCACCAGGCTGATGGTCATAGCAGCAGTAAAAATCGTCGCTAAATTCACCAGCGGTACCGCCATGCCTGTTAAATAGCCAAACAGCTCCGTGGCATGATGCACATCAAAGCCTGCAGCCTCCAGACGCTGCGGCACAATGAGCAGATCAAGGTTAGCGCCAATCGGCAGCATCAAGCTAGTAAGCGAAACAGGCAGGGCCAGCTTCAGCAGGCGTTTGATGATATGTCCTGCAGGCTCCTGCGGAATGCTGTCATCCTGCGCCGCCATTTCCTGCTGCAGACGACGCTTCAAGCGGCGGTAAAACCACATCAGCACCAGCAGCGCGCAGAAGGCGCCCACGCCTGCACCCATGCTGGCACCGCCTGCAGCAAGAGCCAAGCCGTAGGGCATAAACAAATCGGCAAAAACGAGCATGGTAATGACACGCGTCAGCTGCTCAACAATTTCACTCACCGCTGTTGGCTCCATAATCTGCCAGCCCTGCAAATACCCGCGGAAGCTTGCCAGAAAGGTCACAAAAAACACTGCCGGAGCCAAAGCGATGATAGAATAATAGGCACGTCCATCACGGATTATGTGACTATTGATCAGCCAGTCTGCGCCAAAAAATAGCGCCGATGAAAACAGCAGGCCACTAATCAGCAACAGCCGCAGTGATACATTAAACACACGCTTAGCGCCACGATAATCCTTGTTGGCCAGCTTTTCGGATGTGATAATAGAAATGGCTACAGGCACACCCGCACTGGACACGGTGATTGCCATAAGATAAATAGGAAAGCCCATTTGGTATAGGCCAATGCCCTCACCGCCCAAAACACGTGACAGTATAATCCAGTTCAACGAGCCTATGACCTTGACCACAATGCTTGACGCAGTCAAAATCAAGGTTCCCTTCAAAAATTTACTATTAGAAGCTTTACTTTCTCCGCTCATACAATCCCCTTGCTTATGTGTAGATATACAGTATAATTATCCTCTTTTCTCTGCAAATTTACAAGAGGTTACACGATAAATGTCATAGATAGGTCACAGCTTTTTATATTGTGCAGCCTGCTATCACGTCAAGAAGCAAACTGGAAACATCTTTCCCTGTCAGGAGCTAGAAATATTGCCATTAAGCTTCCCCCTGATCATCAGAAGGAAAGCGTTAGTTATGTCTAACTAAATTGAATTAAAAACTAATGGATAATTATTATTGACAATTTAATCTTATTATGTTACTATATCCTTGTCAAGGATACACAGATATGTGTTAAACAAAAATTAAGCAATGCATTATATATTATTATGGAGGAAACTACTATGAAAAAATTTGTATGTCAAGTATGTGGCTATGTTTACGAAGGCGAAGCTGCTCCGGCAAAATGCCCGCAATGCGGTGCTCCTGCAGCAAAATTTACGGAAATGGCAGCAGAAATGGGCTGGGCTGCTGAGCATGTTGTAGGCGTTGCCTCCGACGTTCCCGAAGATATCAAGGCAGATTTACGCGCTAACTTTAACGGTGAATGCTCCGAGGTTGGCATGTACCTGGCTATGGCACGTGTAGCCTTCCGCGAGGGCTATCCTGAAATCGGCCTGTATTGGGAAAAGGCTGCCTACGAAGAAGCAGAGCACGCTGCCAAATTTGCCGAGCTTTTGGGCGAGGTAATTACCGATTCCACCAAAAAGAATCTGCAAATGCGCGTAGAAGCCGAAAATGGTGCAACTGCTGGCAAGGCCGACCTTGCTAAACGTGCCAAGGCTTTGGGCTTGGATGCTATCCACGATACCGTACACGAAATGGCCCGCGACGAAGCACGTCACGGCAAAGCCTTTGCCGGCCTGCTGCAAAGATATTTTGGCAAATAATCCATCCGCATAATAAGCTAAAAACTCCTGCTACAAGTCTTTACGGACTTTCGCAGGAGTTTTTTACTCTTAATTCTCTTGATATGCTTTATAATTTCCCCTGATTATGATATCATATACAAGTTAAGATATCTATTTAATGACATAGGTTATCACATTTTTCTAGGTGGTTTATTATATGCTTAATAGTAACGAGTTTCGTTATCCTGCTATGCTTCGTGTTGCAGGCAAGCGTTGCGTGATTGTGGGCGGCGGCACTGTTGCAGCCCGCAAATTGCAGACGCTGTGCGCTGCAGGTGCCCAGGTAACAGTAATTGCTCCTGCTTTTTGTCCCCAATTGAAGCAGACAGCCAAAAGCTATTGCTGTACGCTCATCGAAGCTTACTACCAACCACAGCAGCTGCAAAATGCCTTTGTGGTTATTGCCGCCACAGACGACAAGGCTGTCAACCGTGAAATTACCGCGGCCGCACCTGCTCTAGTAAACAACATCACTGAACCGGAGCTGAGCAATTTTACTGTTCCCTCCTCTATCTGCGAGGGCAGCATTACCATTGCCCTAGCCACCGGAGGTATGCCAGCCTTCACACGGCTGCTAAAGCAAAGCCTGTCCGCCTTTGCCTCTCCTGCCGTTGCCGAATTCAATGATTTTTTGCTGGAGCAGAGAGAAATTGTCAAAGGCATAAGCAGTACACCGCAGCAGCGGATGCTGCTTTGGCGTGGGATTTTAGACGAAGCACTGTTAAATTTAGTTATAGCAGGTAAGACTGCTCAAGCAAAGGAGAAAGTATTAGATGCAGTTAACAGTTTTAGGATTGAATCACAAAACAGCACCTGTAGAAATTCGTGAGCGCTTTAATTTTTCTAACGACAGGGTTGCTAGTATTTTGCGCCGTTTGCGCAATTACGATAATATTCCCGAAGCCATGCTGCTTTCTACCTGCAACCGCACCGAGCTCTACATGGTTATCGAAAATCCGCACGACGCAGTTCCCTTTATCAAACGTCTTTTACAGCACGTAGCAGGCGAAAGCTATAATCCGGAATACTTTTACAACCTCACAGGCACGCTGTGCGTAAGGCATCTGTTCCGCGTCGCCTCCAGCCTCGATTCGCTTATTGTAGGCGAAGGCCAGATTTTGAGCCAGATAAAAAATGCCTATCAGATTGCCCGCAACAGCGGTATGACAGATACTATTTTAAATACGATTATGAACAGAGCCATTGCTGTGGGCAAGCGCGTACGCACCGAAACTAAAATTGCCTATAGCAGCGTTTCGGTTTCCAGTGCCGCTGTTGATTTAGCTATCAAGATTTTGGGTGATTTAAGCAAAGCGCAGATCCTTGTTGTCGGCGCAGGCCATATGAGCGAGCTGACAGCGCAGCACCTTTTAGACAAGGGTGCGCAAACCATCTGCGTCAGCAACCGTCACTACGCAAGAGCGCAGGAGCTTGCAGGCAAGTTCCGCGGCACCGCTATTCCCTACCGCGCTATGTTCGAGCATGCTGCTGATGCAGATATCATCATTACCTCTACAGGCGCACCACATTATGTGCTGACAGTGGAAAACCTTGGCCCGCTGCTACCTAAGCGCAATGGCAGACCGCTGATTTTGATAGATATAGCTGTACCGCGCGATGTTGACCCACGCCTGGCCGATACCCCTGGTGTAACTATTTACAATATCGACGATTTGGAAGGTGTAGTTGATACCAACAAAAGCTTCCGCGACAAGGAGGCCCATGTTGCCGAAGCTATTATTGCTGAAGAAATTGCCGCACTCAAGGAACGCCTGCGCTATTACACCATGCGTCCTGTGATGGTGCAGCTGCACGATAAAATGAACTTTTTGCGCCAAAAGGTGCTCAAAAAGGCATTTATCAAGCTTCCCGGCCTAACAGAGCAGGAGCGTCGTATCATTGATTTGATGACCCAGCGCTTGGAGCACAAATTCCTGCGCGAGCCAATGATTGCTATGAACGCTGTTGCTGGCACAGGCGAAGAAGAACGTTATAAAAAAATGATGTGTGATTTGTTCTTGTTGAACGAAACAGGAGAGGAGTTTGGTGATGAAGGCAAAATTGACGATTGGGACTAGACAAAGCCTGCTGGCCCTATGGCAAAGCAACCATATTGCAGCATTGCTGCGTAAAAAATACCCCGAATGCGAGGTAGTGCTCAAAAAAATCGTCACCAAGGGCGACCGCATTTTGGATGTACCTTTGGCGCAGATTGGCGGTAAGGGACTTTTTACCAAGGAAATTGAATGCGAGCTGCTTGACGGGACTATTGATCTTGCCGTACACAGCCTCAAGGATATGCCAACTGTGCTGCCAGAGGGACTGTGCCTGACAGCCATCACCGAGCGCGCCAATGTTGGGGATGCCTTTGTCAGCAACAAATATGCTAATTTTGAGGAGCTGCCCTTGGGTGCAGTTATCGGCACCAGCAGCCTGCGCCGCAAGGCCCAGCTCTTGGCTGCACGTCCGGATCTGGAAATCCGCGACCTGCGTGGCAACGTAGACACACGCCTGCGTAAGCTGGACGAAGGTTTATACGATGCGATTATTTTGGCTGCTGCAGGCCTGGAGCGTCTGGGTCACGGTGACCGCATCAGCAGCTTGATTGCACCTACAGTCTGCCTGCCGGCTGTCGGACAGGGAGCATTGGCGATAGAAGCACGCACTCAAGATAGCGAAGTACGTGCTATGCTGGACTTTTTAAACGACCTGCCCACCAAGCAGGCCACCGATGCCGAACGTGCCTTCCTCGGCCTGGTCGAGGGCGGCTGCCAGGTTCCCATCGGCGTGCATGCCGACGTTGTAGCAGAAAATATTAATATTGAAGCAATTATTGCATCCTTAGACGGCAGCACCGTGCTGCGCGATACTATTACAGGCAATGCGGCGGATGCCGTAAGCCTGGGACGTAAGCTGGGCAATAAAATGCTGGCTAACGGCGGTCAGGAAATTCTGGCCTCTATTCTTTAAGGAGAGTGACACTATGACAAAACAGGGTAAAGTATATTTAATTGGCGCAGGCCCCGGCGATCCGGGACTTTTAGGCTTAAAGGCCAAGCATTGCTTGGAAACTGCTGACGCTGTTGTTTATGATCGTTTGGCAGATCCACGCATTTTAGCCTTCGCCCGCAAGGACGCCGAAATGATTTACGTAGGCAAGGCCAGCGCCAACCACACCATGCGCCAGCCTGATATCAACAAGCTGCTGGTGAAGCTGGCAGCAGAAGGCAAAACTGTTGCCCGCCTAAAGGGCGGTGATCCCTTTGTCTTTGGCCGCGGTGGCGAAGAAGCTATTGAGCTGAAGGATGCAGGCCTGCCCTTTGAATTTGTCCCTGGTGTTACCAGTGCCATTGCCGTTGCCGAATACGCCGGTATTCCTGTTACCCATCGCCATGTAGCTACCTCCTTTGCCGTAATCACCGGCCATGAGGACCCCACTAAGGGCGAATCCACCATCAACTGGAAGGGACTAGCAACAGCAGTCGATACCCTCGTCTTTTTGATGGGTGTAGAAAATATTGAAAAGATCAGCAGCCAGCTCATTGCCAACGGCCGTAGTGCCTCCTGCCCTGCAGCAGTCATCCGCTGGGGCACCCACCCAGAGCAGCGCACACTCATCACCACCTTGGGCAGTGCCGCCGCTGATGTAAAGGCAACAGGCATGAAGCCGCCTGCCATCTTCCTGGTGGGCGAGGTTGTGCGCCTGCGCGAGCAGCTGCAATGGTTTGACAACAAGCCTCTCTTTGGCAAAACCGTCATCGTAACCCGCGCCCGTGCGCAAGCCAGTGCGTTAACACAAAAGCTGGAAGCACTTGGTGCCAAGGTCATCGAGGCTCCTGCTATCAAAATTGTGCCTGCCAGCGATTATGCACCACTCGCTGCAGCCATTAATGATATCGCTAGCTATAAATGGTTAATTCTTACCAGCGCCAACGGCGTAGAATATTTCTTTGAGCATCTGCAGGCTGCAGGCAAGGACGCCCGCGCCCTGGCACACACCAAAATTGCCGCTATCGGCAGCGCCACCGCCAAGGCTTTGGCTGCCCATGGCATCACTGCTGACCTCATCCCCTCTGCCTACAGAGCCGAGGAGTTAGTAGAAGCATTGCAAAGCCAGGTAGCAGAGGGCGACAAAATATTGCTTGCACGCGCTAAGGTGGCACGCGAGGTGCTGCCTGAGGCTCTTCGCAAAATGGGAGCAGCAGTAGACGTTGTCACTGCTTACGAAACCGTTGCTGACTGCGAAAACAAGGACGAGCTTATTGCCGCATTGGAAAGTGGTGAAGCCAGCGTTATCACCTTCACCTCCAGCAGCACTGTCACCAATCTTTTGCAGGTATTGGGCGACAAGGCAGAGCTTTTGCACAAAGCAGCTCTTGCCGCTATCGGCCCTGTTACCGCCGATACCCTCACAAAGCATGGCTATACCGCCGCTATTAACGCAGCTGAATATACAATTGACGGCCTGACCGAGGCCATTTTGCAACACTATAAGGAGTGATTTAGCATGAGTATCACAGGCTTTCCTGTATATCGTCCACGCCGCACGCGCGCTACCGAAAATCTGCGTGCTATGGTCCGCGAGACCGAAGTATCTGTTAAGGACTTAATTTATCCTATCTTCGTCGTTCCCGGCGAAAACATCAAGCATGAAATAGAATCCCTCCCCGGCAACTACCATTGGTCGATTGACCGCCTGACTGAATGTGTAGACGAGGTTGTTTCCCTGGGCATTCCTGCAGTTTTGCTCTTTGGCGTGCCTTCCTACAAGGACGCTGTAGGCAGCAGCGCCTGGGATATGAACGAACCCGTACAACTGGCCTGCAAGCTGATTAAAGAAAAATATCCTGAGCTTGTTATCATCACCGATGTATGCATGTGCGAATACACAGATCACGGCCACTGCGGCGTTTTGCAAAACGGCTGCACCGTCAATAATGACGAAACCCTGCCGCTTTTAGCTAAGGTAGCAGTGTCGCACGCCCAGGCTGGTGCTGATATGATTGCTCCCTCTAATATGATGGATGGCTACGTTAAGGCTATCCGCGAGGCATTGGACGCAGCAGGCTTTAATCATATCCCCATTATGGCTTATTCTGCTAAATTTGCTTCTGCCTACTACGGTCCCTTCCGCGCTGCTGCTGACTCTGCTCCCTCCGCCGGTGACCGCAAGGGCTACCAGATGGACCCTGCCAACAGTGACGAGGCCCTGCGTGAGGTTGCCCTGGATATTGAAGAAGGTGCAGATATCGTCATGGTAAAGCCTGCCCTGGCCTTTTTGGACGTTGTACAGCGCGTACACGACACCTTCAACCGTCCGCTGTGCGTTTACAATGTCAGCGGTGAATATGCTATGGTGAAGGCTGCTGCTGCAAAGGGCTGGATTGACGAAAAGCGCATTGTTATGGAAACCATGCTCGGCTTTAAGCGTGCAGGTGCCAAAATGATTATCACCTATCATGCCCTAGACGTAGCTAAATGGCTGCTGGGCAAATAAGGAGACTCGTAAAATGGAACATACAAAATCTGCTGCTGCCTTTGAGGAAGCGCGCAATTTTATCCCTGGCGGCGTAAACAGCCCTGTACGCTCCTTCCGTAGCGTAGGAGGAGTACCGCCCTTCATCGCAGGCGGCAAGGGCAGCAAAATTTATGATATCGACGGTAACGAATATATTGACTATGTTTTATCCTATGGCCCGCTGCTCATGGGCCATGTGCCTGACTGCGTAGTTGCAGCTATTAAGGCTGCTGCTGAAAAGGGTACATCCTATGGCGCTCCTACTCTGGCCGAAAGCGAGCTGGCTAAATTAGTCTGCCGCCTGGTGCCTTCTATGGATATGGTGCGCATGGTCAACAGCGGCACTGAAGCGACAATGAGCGCCTTGCGCCTGGCACGCGCCTATACCGGCCGTGATTGCATTGTTAAATTCATCGGCTGCTACCACGGCCACCACGATAGCCTGTTGGTTAAAGCAGGCAGTGGCGCTACCACTCTCGGTGTTCCCGACAGCCCTGGCGTCCCCAAGGCAGTAGCAGCTACCACCATCACCATTCCCTTCAATGATCTGCCTGCCTTGGAGCAGGTTTTTGCCGAGCGTGGCGAGGAAATTGCCTGTGTCATTATGGAACCCACCCCGGGCAACATGGGCCTGGTACTGCCGCAGGACGGCTATTTGGAAGCAGTACGCGCCATCACGAAAAAGCATGGTGCCCTGCTCATCTGCGACGAGGTTATGAGTGGCTTCCGTAGCGCCCAAGGTGGCAGCCAGTCGCTTTATGACATCGACCCCGATATCACCTGCCTGGGCAAGGTTATCGGCGGTGGCCTGCCTGTTGCAGCCTATGGCGGCAAACGCGAAATTATGCAGATGGTTTCGCCTGCTGGCCCCATGTATCAGGCTGGTACCTTAAGCGGCAACCCGCTGGCTATGGCTGCAGGTATCGCTGCCCTCACCTACATGGAGCAAAACGACGTTGTCAGCCGCGCTGAAAGCCTTTGTGCCATCCTTACTGGCGGCCTGGAAAAGGCTGCTGCTGCAGCCGGCGTGCCTGTGCAGGTACACCGCCTTGGCAGTATGTTCACTGTCTTCTTCAACGACAAGCCTGTCACCGATTTTGACAGTGCTGCCGCCAGCGACTTGGAAGCCTTCAAAATTTACTTCCATTCTATGCTAGAGCAAGGCATCTACCTGCCTCCCTCTCAGTTTGAAACCAACTTTGTTTCTGTCACCCATACGCCGGAGGACCTGCAAAAGACCATTGATGCAGCCAAAATTGCCTTCGCTGAGGTTGCGAAAGCAAAAAAATAAGTTAACTCACTCTTGATCAAGCCTGCAGCTACTTATCCACTAGCAGCTGCAGGCTTTTTATTCATAGCAGCTTATGCACATCCTTACCCAAAGTTATCCCATTAAAACCTTACTTATCCACAGTTTTTGTGCAAAGTTATCCACAGTGTGTATAACTTTTGTGGATTGGTGGATAAATCCAGCATTTTATCAAGCTACTAATTTCATAATAGTAAAGCATATTATTTTTATTGACATATTAATTATAGATGATATAATACAAGGAAGTAGGGTATTTAAATTTTCCTTACCGTTTTTTGATAAGTATGTAGATAAAGGAGTGCTATCGAAAATGAAAAGTCTAAAAAAATTTGCTGTTGCATCTATGACTTGTGCTGCTCTCTTAGGCTTTGCTGCTACCAGCCATGCCGCATATCAACTGAACGACGAAGTTAAAGACGCTACCCCTGCGCTGCTTATGGCATCTCAGATAGGTGTAAAAACTAATGTAAACAAAGCTTTGGCTAACCTGCCGGACAAGGATGCCATCGTAGTAATGAGCTTTGGCACCACTTTTAAGGACAGCCGTGATAAAACCATTAACCCCACTGTTGAGGCTATTAAGGCTGCACATCCCGGCGTGAAGGTTGTCACCGCTTATACCTCCCATATAATTATTGACCGTGTAAAAGCCAACGAAGGCATTACCATTCCTACTCCGGAGGAAGCCCTGAAGGAATTGAAGGCAGAGGGCTACACCCGCATTGCCCTCACCTCTTTGGACATCATCCCTGGCATGGAATATGCCTACAAGGATGCAGTTTATAACCTGCACAAAAATGATTTCAAAAAAATGACCTTTGGCACACCGCTGATGTATTGGCAGGGTCAGGAGGAACAACCCGATGACATCACCCAAACCATGAAGGCTGTTGCTACCCAATTCCCCAAACTGGGTAAGAAGGACGCAGTTTTGATCATGGCTCACGGTACTCCGCATCCATCCAATGCTTACTACGCAGTAATGCAGGATCGTCTGACTGAGTTGGGCTACACCAATGCTTACATCTTCTCCGTTGAAGGCTGGCCGCATTTGGATACTGTTGTTCCGCAAATCAAGGCTAAAGGCATTAAAAATGTAACCCTGATGCCTTTGATGATGGTTGCTGGTGATCATGCTAACAACGATATGGCCGGTGATGAGCCTGATTCGTTTAAATCTCAATTGGAAGCAGAAGGCTTCAAGGTTAGCACCTATATCCACGGCTTGGGCGAAAACGCCGAAGTACAAAAGCTCTTTGTAGAACGTGCTAATGATGCTTGGGACGCTCTGCAAGCTAAATAAGCCTGCTCGCTGACAGTCCGTTATTATCAACCTTTTTACTCTCCGTCCGCTTTCTTGGGGCGGAGAGTATTTTATGCTATAAAAAATTTAGAAAAACGAGGTACTATACATGGATAGTAAAAAAGCTCTGGTAGTAATAAGCTTTGGTTCCACCTTCGACGAAACCCGCACCCACGATATCGGTGGCATTGAACAGGCACTCGCTGCTGCCTTCCCCGCCTACGATCAATATCGTGCCTTCACCTCCGTCATCATCCGCAAGCGCCTGGCAGAACGCAATATTATTGTTGATGATACCGACACCGTACTGCAAAAGCTGCAGGCCGCAGGCTACGAGGAGGTTGTGCTGCAGCCCACGCATTTACTGCATGGCGAGGAATTTGAGCAGAAGGTGCTCAGCCTCCAGGAAAAATATGCTGCTGCCTTCAAAAAAATTCTCATCAGCCAGCCACTCATTGTCAATGATGAGGATTTCAAGCTGGCCGCGGCTGCTATCGCCGTACAGATTCCGCCGCTTGCCGCAGACGAGGGCGTTGTACTTATGGGACACGGCACACCGCGCAACAATAACAAAGCCTTTGGCTATACTTATGTTAAGCTGCAAAGCATCTTCGATTCTATGGGACTACCCATTATTGTTGGTACGGTCGAAGAAGACGATACCCCTAACTTTGAAACCGTTTTGGAAAAGCTTAAGGAACGCCAATACAAGCATGTGCATATGTATCCCCTAATGGTTGTTGCCGGCGACCACGCCAACAACGATATGTATGGTGACGAAGAATACAGCTGGAAATCACAAATTGAAGCCGCTGGCATCCAAACCACCGGTCACCTGTGCGGCCTTGGCAGATGCAAAGCCATCCAGGCGCTCTATATCCAGCATGTATTACGTACTTTGTCCCTTTTAGGCTGACATTTATTAATTCTAAAATAAAAAAACCTGCGTTTTGTCTTCTTCATGAGGAACAACGCAGGTTTTTTGTTGCTCAGAAATAATAATATATGCTATAATGGAATTACCTAAATTTTTGTACAATATTTTATGGAAGAAAGGGATGATGAAAATTGGGTATTGTTTTATCTGCACTTATAACTTTTTGGGTAGGTTATCTAATCTACAAAAAGTATAAGCCTCAGCCGGTCCTTTTTATGGGCGGCATTATTATGATGTATCTGGCATCTATTTTAGGCTACAGCCAAATTTTAGGAGCTAAGGCAACAACTGGCTCCATGATCTTTGACGCCTTTGAATTTATCCGTGCCACCTTCAGCTCCAACGTCGGCAAGCTTGGCCTGAACATTATGTCTGTTGGTGCCTTTGCTAAATACATGGATAAGATCGGTGCTTCCCGCTCTCTGGTACGCTTAACCATCAAACCCCTGATGGCCTTAAAATCGCCTTATCTGGTTATGAGCGGCACCTGGATCGTCGGCATGCTCATCGGCCTGTGCATTAACAGTGCCTCTGGCCTGGCTATGCTTTTGATGGTAACCATGTTCCCAATTCTTTTGGGTCTTGGCGTAAGCCGTCTTTCGGCAACTGCAGCTGTTGCCACCACTCTTTGCTTTGACTGGAGCCCCAGTGACACCGGCACCATTCTCTCTGCCGAAACTGCAGGCGTAGACCCTGTATTCTACTGGAGCCATTATCAGGTTCCTATCGTTGCTGTTGCTTTTGTTGTTGTCGGCATTCTGCACTATTTGACCCAAAAATATATGGATAAACGCGACGGACATATCGTACAACCCATGGAGGTTGAACGTGTGGAGGAAGAAGCAGATAATGCACCGCTTTGGTATGCTATTCTGCCGGTAATCCCGCTAGCTTTGATTCTTTCCTTCAGCTCTCTGTGGATTACCACCATCAAGATGAACATCGTTATGGCTATGTTTATCGGCCTCACCATCGGCGTAATCTGCGAATACGGCCGCTGGCGTGACGGTAAGAAGGTACTTGGCGATATCCAAACCTTCTTCGACGGCCTTGGCATGCAGATGGCCAACGTTGTTACCCTGATAGTAGCAGGCCAAACCTTTGCCAAGGGCCTTGTATCCATGGGTGCCATCAACACCTTGATTGACGGCAGTAAGGGTTTGGGCTTTGGTCCTATGTCTATGATGCTGGTTATGGTTGCCATCATCGCTGGTTCTGCTATCGTCATGGGCAGCGGCAACGCTCCCTTCTTTGCCTTTGCCGCACTCACCCCGGCAGTTGCAGCCCACAGCGGCCTGCATCCCGTACTGATGCTGCTGCCGATGCACTTTGCTGCTTCCATCATGCGTAACTGCTCTCCTATCACCGCAGTTATCGTTGTCTCCTCCGGCATGGGCGGCGTTTCCTCCTTTGATCTGGTAAAACGTACCGCTATTCCTATGGCTGGCGCTATGATCGTCACCATCGGCATGACCTTCTTCTTCTACTACACTGGTTGGTAATTAGTGGTAGTTTAATTTTTTAAGGACTCTTGCAGCCTGCTATATCTCTTTGCAAATTTCTGCTTGCATTTCGCAGCAGGCAAAAAGTATTTAGCAGGCTGCTTTTGTTTATTTACGAAAGGAGTAGTACTATGTTTATTTGCGATTGTCATTGCGATACACTCACCGAGCTTTATAAAAAAGGCACTAGCCTTTATGCCAACGACCAACACTTTGATATCCGGCGCCAGATCGCCATTGGCGGCGGCCTACAATTTTGTGCCATCTATGTTCCAACGCCGGAATTTCGCTATTACGGCGGCTTGCGCTACACCCTGCAGCTATTAGATAAATACCTGCAGGAGGTAAAAAAGCTGCAAGCAGCAGGTATTGACGTGTTGCAGGTGCGCACCAAGGAGGATGCAGGCGACGTGCTCAACCATAAGGCGGCGACTCTGCTGGCAATCGAAGAAGGCGGCGCCATTGACGGCAGCCTGGAGGCGCTGCGCTGCCTCTACGAGCTGGGCGTACGTGCCATGACGCTCACCTGGAGCAACCGCAACGACATTGCCGACGGCGTTAACGAAGAAGGCAGCGGCGGCGGCCTCACTGTATTTGGGCGCAAGGTAGTAGCCGAAATGAACAAGCTGGGTATGCTGGTAGATGTTTCACATATAGCAGCTGCAGGCTTTTGGGATGTTATCGAAGCCAGCAGCAAGCCTATTATTGCCACCCACTCCAATGCCAAGGCCCTGTGTGCACATCCACGCAACTTAGATGACAAGCAGCTTTTAGCTATCAATGACAATGACGGTCTTGTCGGCATTACCTTCGCCGGCCAATTCCTAGAGCAAGATTACCATGACGCCTGCATCGAAAGCGTCTACCGCCATATCGACCATATCCTGAACCTGATGGGTAACGATGATCACGTTGGCTTTGGCAGCGATTTTGACGGTATCAGCCATCCGCCTTATAATATCCAAGGCGTGCAGGATTACAAACCTTTAGTGGAATTTTTAGCCAGCAAGTACAGCGATGAAACCGTTGCCAAAATTACTCATGGCAACGTGCTGAGCCTGCTGCAAAAGGTGCTGTAAGTATCGCTTGCAGGCTAGCGTTACTAGATTTTTCACCACAGATTTTTCCTTAAAATCGGCAGCATTTTAAGGGATAGTCAATGCCTAAGCAATTTTTACCATACTCAAAAGCCGTACTACGCATGCTCTCCACAGCGCAGTACGGCTTTTTGCTATTTTTAAATTTTTATGTCCAGCGATGCGCTTACGCCCACACCCTGCACACGGTTAACATTTTTGTACGATACATTATCTACAGGCAGCAGCACCTTACAGCGCACGCCTAACACCGTCTGTTCAATCATCAGCGCGGCCTTGACCTGGTCAACCTTAGCCTGCGGTCCCGATACCTGGGCTGCACCAGCACGGCTGCCATCGCCTACAGAAATAATAGGCACCACCTTCGTCGCATCCGTCGTACCTACGCCATATTTGGCAGTTACTGTATTAATAGCGTTATTTAGTGCTGGAGCTGTAGCATCTACAGCATAACCAACTGCTCCACCCTTCAGCACCTTGTCAAAAATACCAGCGCTAGCACTGGGCATACCGTTGCCCAAAACAAAACCACACGCAAGCGCCGCCGCAATCCATTTTTTATTTTGCATATCGCAACCTCCTTAGTCACCAAGTGCTTATTTCAATTTTTTGCCCTCAGCAAACGCCACTGCCACCACGTTACCAAGTGCGATATACTTATGATTTACACCGTCATAGGTCAACGGCTTGAGCTTAGCAGGATCTATTTTACCATCCGTCAGCACGCTTGCATCTGCCGTAACGTTAACAATCTCTCCCACTAGTACCTCATGCTCATAGCTTTTAACCTTGCACTCCAGGGCCATAGGAAGCTCATCAATCAAAGGAGCATTCACGAAGCTGCTCTTAGTAGCATGAAAGCCTGCACGGGCAAATTTATCTGCTACGTTATAAGCCGATTCTATACCGACATAATCACAGGCAGTAACCATATCTACGGTAGCCATGCTCACAGTAAATGCTCCCGTTTGCATAAGGTTGGCTGCTGTCTTATGCTCTGCCGCCATAGCGATAGAAATCTCGTTAGTATCCGTAACGCCACCCCAGGCAGCGGCCATAGCATCAGGCACGCCTTCTGCATCATATGTACCAATAATCAACACTGGCATAGGAAACAGCATAGGCTCAGCACCAAAATCAATTCTGCTCATTTGTATCACTCCTTCAATATCACTGCAATAAAAACGCTTTATCTGTCATTATTATACCACAACCATTGGCTTAATTTGAGCCAAAAGTGCGATTTATCTGTGACTTTGCAAACATAAGAAAGAGTGTCGTATCTAAAATTAAGCACCTAGTTATCTCTCTTATTTCATCTATTTTTCGGCAATCATCAAACCGCTTTCTTGTACACGCATAGGTATCTTCAAAACCTGGCCAGGATAAATGGTTTTAGATTTCAGATTATTAGCCTGTGCTATGCGAAAAACAACCTCACGCACATCCTCCTGTGCTTCGGTATGACGGCCAGCAATATCCCACAAGGTATCTCCCTGTGCAACAGTCACAGTATATTCACGATATACAGCTTCATCAGCAAACACAGCACCATATCCAGCATAGAGAATACAAGTGCAGCAAACAGCCATCAAAATCTTTTTCACATTTATCACCGCCTATGTAAATCTTCGTTTGTCTATATGATAATACCAGCGGCAAACTTTGTCAACTGTTTTGTGAATTTTTGTTTGTTAATTTTTTGTATTTCCCGAACGCATTGCTTGTATAAAAAACACAATACTCTTTATCAAACCTTACACTTACAATTACAACGTCCTTACACAATATCACAAGCAACGGAATTATGCCGTAAAAAAATACTCGTGTCATTCTCTAAAATTAAAATACGCTGATACCCTAATGCTTAGGATATCTAGGTGTTACGCGAGCTTTTAGCCAGGCCATCAGCTTCGCGTACAATAGGCATAACGCGCAGATCAATGTTAAAGAACAAGTCCTTAATCATACGCTTTAATACCTGTACCTGCTGTGCATCCTTTTGGCCAAAATAAGCACGGTCAGGCTGCGCCAGATTAAATAACTTAGATACAACAGTGGTTACGCCACGGAAGTGAATAGGACGTGTACGGCCGCACAAAACCTTAGTGATGTCACCTGACTTTGATTTTATTTACAGACCCAATTCATTTACGTTAACAGCAGGCTTCTGCTCGCTCTGCGCAATAGTTTTAATCACCCTCGCAGGCACACCCCCAACAAGTGTATTAGCCGGCACATCATGTGTAACCACCGCACCTGCTGCAATAACAGCATTTTTGCCAATCGTCACACCTGTAAGGATAGTGGCGTTCGCCCCAATCCAGACACAGTCACCAATTGTTATCGGATGGCTCTGAAAATGTCGTGAAACTCTGCGCTGCGCATCCAAAGGATGTGTTGCCACACTAATCACTACACCAGGGGCAATAAAAACATTCTCGCCAATATTCACACGGTTAGTATCCAGAATTGTAACGTTGCAGTTAATAAAAGTGCCACTGCCAATGCTGATATGCCTGCCATAATCGCAGTTAAAGTTACCTTTAATTGTTACGCGCTCGCCAATAGCAGCAAAAAAGTTCTGCAAAAATTTCTGTCTTTCCACATCGCGTGCTGGTCTGGAATTAATCAAAAGCAAGCCTTCGCTGCACGCATAAGCTAAATCAGCCAATTCTTTATCAGGGAAATATTCTTCCTCTGCTAACATTTTCTCATAATTTGTCTCTTCCTGCATCATACAAGCTCCCTTGTTTTTATTTCAAATTGCCTAGTAACAACACCTAAATGAATCAACTAGGCCAAGTATATAGTGTCAGCTCGCCAAAAGCAAGAAAAACTTCGGCTTAAACGCAATTATACCTGCGGTTTAGCCGAAGTTTTGTTGATTTACTAAATTTACTTTTTGTGTTTCGTATAACTTGTTATAAGAACACTCTTCACTTCTTCTAACTTTGCTTCATCACCATTTTCAAGTTCAAAGTAGTCCTTAATAGCTTGTCCCAAAACCCTATTTAGCTTATCCTTACCTTGACTATGGCATTGATTACAATATTCGGTATATAACACCCTATCATTTTTTATAATACTATTGGGTGATAAAAATGTATCAACGTATACGTGATTTACGCGAGGACAAGTATATGACGCAGAGGGAGATGGCAGAGATATTACACTGTTCACAGCGGGTTTATAGCAACTACGAAAAAGGCGAGCGCAATATTCCGACAGAAATTCTTATAGCCTTAGCTCGTTTACATCAGACAAGTACAGATTATATTCTTGGTTTAACCAACAAAAAATAAGGAGTTACTTCTGTTTCAGCACGCTATGTGCAATCTAAGAAGTAACTCCCTATTTTTTTACTTATATCTATATCTCCCAAATAGGAATAATCAGATTCTCCCTATCAAAAGCAGTAAACTTATCACTCAAGCACAAAATACCGCCAGTGCTGCGTTTTAAGCTAGTTTTATCCAAAACGCCAAATACATTTGTTAAACGTTTATCAGGCATCATTGTTTTCTTCACTTCCAGAGGGTACAACATCCCATTACGCTCTAAAACAATATCTATTTCCTTATTATCCTTATCACGATAGTAATAGATAAATGGCTCTAAGCCAGCGTTCTGATAGCTTTTTACTATTTCTGAAACGACAAAATTCTCCAGAATGGCGCCACTCATCGCACCATTCATCAAAGTTGCGCTGTCCGTCCATTTCGTAAGATATGCCACTAACCCGCAATCATAAAAATACAGCTTAGGTTTTGTCACCATGCGTTTGAGCAAATTATTGCTATACGGATGCAGATAAAAAATAATGCCCAGGCGCTCTAAAATATTCAGCCAGCTTTTAACCGTAGGCACGCTAATATCTACAGCGTCAGCTATAGTTTTGTAATTCACCATCTGGCTGGTAAGCGCAGCAACCACAGTTACAAAATGCAAGAATTTAAAAGAATCAATTTTATCTGCTATATCCTTAACATCCCTGTCAATATAAGTAGAAACATAACTGCTATACACTGCTACCTGTTCTTTTTTCGCTCCACTGACAATAACAGGCATACCACCACGCCAGATGCGTTCAAAAACTTCTTGTATTGTTGCCACAGGCACCAGCTTGCTACGCTGCGCTAAGCTAGCAAAATCAACCGTAAAAGCTTCTGAAGGCACTCCGCACGCTTCTGCCTGTGATAAAGGCGACATATGCAGCAAGCATACACGTCCTGCTAAAGATTCCTGTACACCATCCATCAGCTTAAAAATCTGCGAACCCGTTAGCCAAAAATCACCAGCACGCTGATGTTCATCCACGTAAATTTTTATATAAGGAAACAGCTCTGGAGCATACTGCACTTCATCAATAAATACAGGAGGCTGATGCAGTTGTAAAAACAGCTTTGGGTCATGTTTTGCCATTTCGCGCTCTGCAATATCATCCAAGGTTACATATTCGCGGTTTGCGCCTTCTGCTTCCGCTAATTTTTTCAGCATTGTCGTTTTGCCAACCTGACGCGGACCAGTAAGCAAAATAACCGAAAATTCCTGCGCCATTCTTATAAATGTAGCTTCCATCGCACGTGTAATATAATCCATTGCTATCATTCCTTTCCATCTTTATTTATAAGGCAAGTATATAGCATAAATGCTGCAAAAGCAAGCAAAACCTCGGCTAAATTAAAGTGTTACTTACGTTTTAGCCGAAGTTTTGCTGTTTTTATTTTAAAATAGCCGAAAAAAATTAATCCCCTGCCTTCGCCAAGCCAGCGAAAACAGGGGATTAATATTGTTCTTTATTTATCAGCCGATTTCTGCTTCTTTTTCCGTGCCACGGACATTGACAGGATGGTTGTGCTCATCAACCATAACAACCTTAGGTACGTAGGTTTTAGCCTCTTCCTCGGTCATCAGGCTGTAGGCGATAATGATAACGGTATCACCCACCAATACCTTACGGGCGGCAGCGCCATTCAAGCAAATCACACCGCTACCAGGTTCACCAGCGATAACATAGGTTTCCAGGCGGTTACCATTGTTGTTATCCACAATTTGCACACGTTCGCCGGGCAAAATGCCAGAAAGCTCCAAAAGCTCACTGTCAATAGTGATGCTGCCCATATATTCCAAGTTGGCCTGAGTTACAGTTGCGCGATGAATTTTGCCATGATGCATAGTATAAAGCATTGTTATTTTTCCTCCAAAACTACATTATCAATCAGACGGGTAGTGCCAAATTTAACTGCTACAGCAAGTAAGTTGCTGCCTGTCATCGGGCTTGCCACAGGCTTCAGCTCTGGCAAAGCATAAATTTCTACATAATCAATATTGCTCATCGGCTCTTCGCTGATAGAAGCGGTAACTGCGGCAGTAATCTTGGCTGCATCGCGTTCGCCTGCTTCGTACTGCTCCTTAGCGGCCTTCAGACTGCGACTGAGCACCAGTGCTGCCCTATGCTCTGCGTCACTAAGATAGGTATTGCGGGAGCTTTTTGCCAGGCCGTCAGCTTCACGCACGATAGGCATAATGCGCAATTGAATATTGAAGAATAAATCCTTTACCATGCGTTTTAAAACTTCTACCTGTTGTGCATCCTTTTGGCCAAAGTAAGCACGGTCAGGCTGCGCCAGATTAAATAGCTTAGATACAACAGTGGTTACGCCACGGAAGTGAATAGGACGTGTACGGCCGCACAAAACCTTAGTGATGTCACCTGTAACCTCAACCCAGGTTGCATCCTCACTAGGATACATTTCCTTAGGAGAAGGAGCAAAAACAACGTTCGCGCCCATTTTTTCAGCCAATTGGCAATCTGCCTCCAAGGTACGCGGATAAGCATCCAGATCCTCGTTCGGGCCAAATTGGGTGGGATTAACAAAAACGCTGACTACAACAAAATCATTTTCCTTATTTGCCGCACTAATCAAGGATGCATGACCTTCATGTAACGCACCCATAGTAGGCACCAAGCCAATCGTCAGCCCTTTAGCTTTTGCTGCTGCAACCTCCTCACGCAGTTCTGCCACCGTATGTACTAATTTCATCATTCATTACCTCGCTTCTATCAATATAGTTTTTCTAAAACTGCTTCATCGATTCTAAATGTATGCTCCTGTGCCGGGAAGCTCCTTGTTTTGACATCTACAATATATGCCTTTACAGCTTCTACAGTAATATCATGTAAATTGGTATATTTTTTCACAAACTTGGGACAAAAACCGTTAGAAATACCCAAAAGATCGTTGCACACCAATACTTGGCCATCACAGCCATTGCCAGCACCAATGCCGATAGTTGCCATAGTGGTGAGCTCGCTCGTCACCTTTGCAGCTAATGCTGCCGGCACACATTCCAGCACACAGGCAAACGCACCTGCTGCCTCCAAGGCCTTGGCATCGTCTATCATCTTCTGTGCTGCCGTTATATCCTTACCCTGTACCTTAAAGCCGCCAAGCTGGTTTACGGATTGCGGCGTCAGCCCAATGTGAGCGCATACAGGAATACCTGCCTGAACCAAACGCTCCACCAAAGGCGCAACCTCGGCACCACCTTCAAGCTTAACAGCTGTGCAGCCTGTTTCCTTTAAGAAACGTGCTGCGTTATACATGCCATCTACAATGCTTGCCTGGTAACTCATAAACGGCATATCTCCTACAACTAGTGCTGTACTGTTACCACGCATAACTGCTTTGGTGTGATGAATCATTTCATCCATTGTTACAGGAACGGTGGAATTGTAACCCAGGATCACGTTACCTAAGGAATCGCCCACCAAGATCATATCAATACCAGCTTCATTGACATTGCGGGACATAGCAACATCATACGCGGTAATCATAGTAATCGGCTCTCCCTTTTGCTTCATTTCCTTAATGGTCGCTACAGTTACTTGTTTCATAGTATTTTCCTCCTAGCAGACACCTTAATGCTTGTGCTGTTGATGAGTCAATAGTGCCATTTCCTTCAGCCAGCTGTGTTGTTGCCAGCCCCAGAGAGCGGTATACGTCCTGCAGGTTTAGTGGTAATACCGCCAAGTGCTGTGCCACAGTTTGTGTATCGCCGCGGCCAATAGGTCCCGTAAGCACAATCTGCGGATTGGCCGCACTACGCAGATTGGTACTAGTGCCCTCAAACAGAGGTAAGAGCGCCTTCCAGGCACTTTCACTATCACCAGTCCAGCGTGTCATAAGCTGCTGCGCCAATGCCTGTACTGTCACAGCATAATTAGAGCAGATGCAGGCCGCTGCATGATAGGCAGCACGTTCCCCAGCCGGAACAGAAAACGCATGTCCGCCCAATAGCCGCACCAGCTCTTTACCTGACGCCTGCGCTGTCTCATCGCCATCAAGTGCCATATACACGCCCGCCAGCTGCGTTTTACCACCAGCAAAGCTTTGCAGAGGGTGCAGACTGCCAATGTGCGCACCCAAAGCCTGTAGCGGTTCTAGCGGCTTTAAGCCTAGGCTGCCGCTAACGTGCAGCACTACTTTTGGCGCAGGCCCTGCCTTAGCTGCCAAATCTGCCGCGACTACTGCAACCAGCCTATCAGGCACTGCTATCAGCAAAACATCTGCTGCCTGCCACAGACCTAAATTAGTCATAACAGGCAAGCCGTAGAGTGCCGCCAACTGTCTGCTGTGCTCTGCACTGCTGGCAGTTATGCCCTCCAAAAGGCCTGCGTCAGCAAAATAAGCAGCCAGACAGCTGCCTACGCGTCCGCCACCGATAATACCGATACGCACAATACTCTCCTTTCTGACCACAGGAGACGCCCTTGACAGACAAAATGTCCGAAAGCTTCACAAAAAAAGCGCATTCCTAACCGGAATGCGCATAATTAGCCTATTTTGCGTCTTCGTCCCGGTCTAATAGATCCAAGCGATTATTGACTTAAATATTTTTACAGTAACCCCCAGCTGCCCTCTGCTACAGCGCATCCTGCGATGCTGCTGCGCAACAGCCAAAATTTACCGCACTTATAATAGCATATAACAGACCTGTTGGCAAGCAAAATATGCTATAATACAAACAAAAATACTAAGGAGGCTTTGCTATGCCATACGTAAATATTAAAATCACCAAGGAAGGTAACGTAACCCCCGAGCAGAAGCGTGCACTCATCGAAGGAGCAACTAATCTGCTTCACGACGTTTTAGGTAAAAACAAGTCAACTACAGTTGTCACTATTGACGAGGTTGACACTGATAATTGGGGCATCGGCGGCATCCCCGTTAGCGAAATTCGTAAAATTGCAGCCAATGAAAAATAATTTTTCTACTCATTTACGAGTATTTCTCCGTCATCTACAAGATATATAAGATCACAGACTGCCTTACCACAAGATACAGTTTGTGATCTTTTTTCTTGCCTGCAAGCCCATGGTTAACCATACTATTTTGCTAGGTTGACAATAAATCTTTGTCGCCGTATACTTGAGTTGGATTCAAGTTAACCACAGTAATATTTAAGTTAACATACAATTATAGAACAGCAAAAGGAGAGTTGCATGATGGGTAAGGGACTTTTTATTACAGCTATTGGTACGGATGTAGGCAAAACCTATGTAACAGGCTTATTAGTCAAACGCCTGCGCGATGCCAAGCTAAACGCCGGTTATTACAAGGCAGCGCTGAGCGGTGCCGAGCGCCAGAGTGACGGCAGCCTGCTGCCCGGTGACGCGGCCTTTGTTGCCAAGCTTGCAGGCATTAACGAAGCACCGCAGAGCCTAGTATCTTACATCTACGAGGAAGCAGTTTCACCGCACTTGGCAGCACTGCGTGAGGGCAATCCGTTAGAAATGAGCAAGGTAGAAGCAGATTACCAGGCTGCCCTTGCTAAATATGATTATTTGACTATGGAAGGCAGCGGTGGCATTATCTGCCCCATCCGCTGGGACGAAACGCAGCACATTCTGCTGGAGGACATCATCAAGGAGCTAAAGCTTGGCGTCTTGGTAATTTCTAACGCCGTGCTTGGCTCCATCAACAGCTGCGTCCTTACTATTTCCTACCTGCGCCAAAGGGAGATTCCTGTCCGCGGCATCATCCTTAACAATTATGACGCTGATGACTTTATGCAGATAGACAACAAACGTATGATGGAGGCACTGACAGGCGTTCCCATCCTTGCCTGCGTACCAGCGAACGCCAGCGAAATAGATATTGATGTAAATTTATTAAGAAGCTTATATAACTAACCTGCCACGTAAAAAATTTCGTATCGCTAAAGCAGCACAAGGAGGAAGAAATAATGAATAACAAGGTAGCAGACCTGCAAAAACGCGACTTAGCACATATCTGGCATCCGTGCTCCCAAATGAAGGATTACGAAAGCCTGCCCCCCATCATTGTTGACCATGCACAGGGTCCATACCTATATGCCGCCGACGGCACAGCCTATCTGGACATCATCAGCAGCTGGTGGTGCAACCTTTTAGGACATTGCAACCCTAAAATCAACGCCGCTATCAAAGAACAAATCGACCAGCTGGAGCACGTCATCTTTGTCAACTTCACACACGAGCCTGCTATCAAGCTGTGCGAGGAGCTATGCGAGGTTGTTCCCCCAGGCCTGACAAAATTCAACTTTGCCGACAACGGCTCTGCCTCCGTTGAAATCGCCCTGAAGCTGGCCTTCCAGTACCAGCTGCAAACAGGCCACGGCGAGCGCCAACGCTTTATGTGCCTCAGCGAAGGCTACCACGGTGAAACCATCGGTGCGCTTTCGGTAGGTAGCATGGATCTGTTTGCGCAAATGTATAAGCCTATGATGATGAACAACATCCACGTGCAGGCCCCAGACTGCTATCGCTGTCCCTTTAACAAGGATAGAGAGCACTGCAGCTGCGAATGCTTTAAATTTGCCGAGGAAGAATTTGCCAAGCACGCCCACGAAACGGCTGCCATCATCGTCGAGCCCATCGTCCAAGGCTGTGCAGGTATGCGTATCTACCCCGCGCTCTATCTGCAAAAGCTGCGCAAGCTCTGCGACGAATACGGTGTGCTTTTGATCGCAGATGAAATTGCTACAGGCTTTGGCCGCACAGGCAAAATGTTTGCCTGCAACCACGCCGGCATTACGCCTGATATTATGTGCATTAGCAAGGCGCTCACTGGCGGCTATCTGCCTATGTCCATCGTCTGCACCACCGATAAAATTTTTGCTGCCTTCTACGATGATTACAACAAGGGCAAGCAGTTTATGCACAGCCACACCTATGCCGGTAATCCCATCGGCTGCGCCACCGCCCTCGCAGTACTCAAGATTATGAAGGAAGAACGTATTTTGGAGCAGGCCGCTGGCAAAGCAAAATACTTCCACTCTGCTCTTATGGATACCTTTGGCAAGCACAAAAATATCGGTGAAATCCGCCACATCGGCCTGATTAACGCCATGGAGCTAGTTACAGACAAAGCAACAAAAACAGGCTTTGATGGCAATTTGCGCATAGGCTACGAAATTTATAAAAAAGCATTAACCCATGGCCTTTTACTGCGTCCTCTAGGAAACGTTATTTACTTTAACCCGCCGCTAAACATTGAAGCTGCAGATTTAGATAAAGCAGTCAAGTTAGCTAAGCTAGCTATGGATGAAGTATTAAAGTAAGGAGGCTGCCATGAAAACCCTCACCCTCAAGGAGCTCACCACCATCGCTCTGCTCGGCGTACTGATTTTAATTTCCGGCTCATTTAAAATCCCCTCACCTGTCGCAGGCGGCGAATTCCAGCTTTCTGCTCCCATCGCAGTGCTCATCTGTGCCTGCTTTGGCTTTAAACGCTACATTATCGCCGGCATTTTAGCCAGCATGCTGGGGATGATGCTAGGAATGCACACCATCATCAACGTACTGGTGCAGATGGTTTTTCGCGTAGTCGCTGGCGGTACCATGGCCGTTTTGGGCACCAATCTTGTAACAGTCATCGTCAGCGGTCCGCTTGGGACCCTTGCTGCACGCATCGCGCTTTGGCAGGTTACGGGCGTAAGCTGGCAGGTGCTCACTGCCGCCGCCTTTCCGGGAATGATTTTTACTGCCATAGCTGCAGGTGCCTTTTATAAGCCTGCGCAAAAATTGATTACTAAAATTGTGTTAGCAAGAAATTAAGGTGAAATATTTATGCCTCTTTATAGTATAAAAATGCGTGCCTCCAAAGGTAATTTACACGTCAGCGGTGCCGAACGCATTATTGAACAAAACGATATCACAGCTGCCGTCAGCGCACTTACGGAGCGTGCGCTGCACCATGGCTTAGGACGGGCCGACTTCATCAACGTAAAAATGGAGGAGGTATCTCCCTCGCAGCTACAATACCTAGATGCCCTCCCCGTCAGCAAGCGTCCTGCCCAAACTGTAGAAGAAGCCTATCAGATAATGAAGGAATTACTGTGCGAGCTGGGGTTAGCAAGCAAAGCTGATGAATTAATTACATTGTTGCGCTGCAACCATCCCATGCGCGGTGCGGTGCTGTATGACGTTGCTACAAGCACGCGCCTAGAACCGGATCCCGAACGCGGCATCCGCGTCACCTATATGGACGCTGCCGGTGCAGCCAGTGCCAGCAGCTGCAAAAACCATTTCCGCGAAGCTCTTGTGCTTGCCACCAAGGTGGTGCATGCGCCTGGCATCATCGCCGAGCTGTGCCTTTCGGATGACCCTGATTACCTTGTCGGCTACCTTGCATCGGTAAAGCATGGCTATGTGCGCCTTATGCCGATGAAGGAGCCTGGTAATCCCCACGGCGGCCGTGTCTTTATCTTTGACAGCACCAAGGCCAAGGCAGAGGATGCAATTGCTTATTTAGAAAAGCAGCGCGTACTCGTGCGCGGCCTGCCTGTAGAAAAGCCCGCCAATCCCGACCCACAGCAAATTTTTGCTGATGAGCTAAAACGCTTGCAAAAGCAAAGCCTGTACCGCTCCATGCGTACAATGGACAGCGAGCAGAGCAGATACGTAAACATACAGGGACGCAAAACCTTAATGCTTGCCTCCAACAGCTATTTGGATCTTGCTGCCGACCCGCGCGTCAAACAGGCTGCGGCTGAGGCAGCACTAAAATGGGGTGCAGGCAGTGGCGGCAGCCGTCTTACTACAGGCAACCTTGCCCTGCACCAAGCGCTTGAAGCCAAGCTTGCCCAATTTAAGGGCACAGAGGCAGCGCTTGTGTTCAATACAGGCTATATGGCCAACGTAGGCATCATCTCCGCCCTGTGCGACAGCGAAAGCGTTATCTTCAGTGATGAATATAACCACGCCAGCATCATCGACGGCGCCCGTCTTTCCAAGGCACGCATCGTCGTCTATAAGCATAATGATATGCAGGACCTGGAAGCCAAAATCCTCGCTACTCCCTGCAGCAAGGGCTTGATTGTCAGTGATGCGGTTTTTAGTATGGACGGTGACATCATCGACCTGCCTGCGTTTGTTGCCCTAGGAAAAAAATATCATCTGCTGACGATGATTGACGAAGCGCATGCCACAGGCGTGATTGGTAAAACCGGTCACGGTACAGTAGAGCACTTTGGCGGCACTGCATATCCCGATATTCTTATGGGCACGCTCAGCAAGGCTCTTGGCGCAGAAGGCGGTTACGCCTGCTCCAGCAGGATTATCATCGAATACCTCAAAAACAAAGCGCGTAGCTTTATTTTTGCCACCGCCCAGGCCCCTGCAACACTGGCGGCCGCACTCCGTGCTATCGAAGTGCTGGAGGCAGAGCCGCAGCGTGCGCAAAGCCTGCAGCACAACGTAGAGCTCTTTTTAAACACCCTGCACGCAGAAGGCGTAGAGGCAGCCTCCCCCACTGCCATCATTCCCGTCATTATCGGCGATGAAGCGACTGCCTTAAAGGTAGCAGACGAGCTGCTGGCAAACGGCGTACTCGCTCCCGCCATCCGCTATCCTACAGTTGCCAAAGGCACTGCACGCCTGCGCATCGCGCTTATGGCAACGCACACACAAGAAGAGCTTACGCAGACAGCGAAGCTCATCGGTACGGCAATAAGAAAATATCAGAACGTATAAAAAAATGAGCTGACTTGCGCACAATGCCAAGGTCAGCTCGTTTTTATTATTTATTCCTCCGTGCTTGCTACCTTAATCAGGTTACTGATATACGGCCGCTTGCCGCTAAGCACGTCATTATAAAAATTCTGCTTCCAATCTATGTAAGCCATGCTTTCTTTAATCTTATCTAGCTGCTGCTGCAAGGCCTCCTGCTTACGCGCCAAAATCTGCTGACGTGTCGCAATGCTTGCTGGTCCTTGCAGGCAAAGTGCCAAATATTCCTTCATTTCCTCAATCGACATACCGCATTTTTTCAAGCAATTCAAATCCTTAATCCACTTCACCGTCGCATCATCAAAATAGCGGCGGTTGTTTTTATCTCTGTGCACATTAGGAATCAGGCCTTCGTTACAATAAAACTTCAGCGCCTGATAGCTTAAACCAGTTTCGCGACATGCTTCCATCATTGTATACATAACAAAGCCTCCTTAAAATTTTTCAAAAAAGTGCTTGACCGATTGTTGCTATCGGTTGTTATACTCCAATTGTAGCTAGAAAAAAGCACGATGTCAAAAAAACTAACCTAGGTTATATAAGAAAAAACGAAAGTGAGGACTTGATTATGAAAAAGACTATTTTAACTGCTGCAATGATTATGGCTTTGGGAATCACTGGTGTTGCTGGCGCAGCTCCTGCAAAAAATCCTTACGGACTTGTATATAATGGTGCCATTAGCCAAAATGTTGCTGGTCAGGTAAATATCCATCCTGTTAATTACAGCCTGCACGGTGTAAAAATTGCCGCTAATGTTTATACTCCTGCTAATTACGATAAGAATAAATCCTATCCTGCTATTGTAGTTGCTCATCCTAACGGTGGCGTAAAAGAACAGGTTGCAGGGCTTTACGCCCAAAGCCTGGCTGAAAAAGGTTATATCACTATTGCTGCTGACGCTGCCTTCCAGGGTGCAAGCGGCGGCGAACCCCGTCATTTTGATGTTCCTTATTATCGTACCGAAGATATTCATGGCATGATTGATTTCATCAGCAAATATCCTGGTGTAGATACTAACCGCATCGGTGCGCTCGGCATCTGTGGCGGCGGTGGCTACACCTTGAATGCTGCCAAATCCGACAAACGCCTCAAGGCAGTTGCAACGCTCAGTATGTTCAACACTGGCCGCGTACGTCGTAACGGTTATATTGATGGCCAATTAGACACCATCCAAGAACGTCTGGCATCTGCTGCACAAGCCCGCGCCGACGAAGCTGCTACTGGTAAAGTAAGCTTTTCTGGTAATGTTGATTTTGATGCACTGACTGACGAAAGTATCGCCAAAATTCCCACCGACCTGTACCGTGAAGGCATGGAATATTATGGCCGCACCCATCGCCATCCCAATTCTACCTTTGCTTATACAACCGGCAGCCTTATGGAGCTGATGACATGGGACGCAACCGATAATATTGACCTGATTAACGCTCCGCTGCTCCTCATTGCTGGTGAAAAAGCAGATTCCCGTTATATGTCCGAGGACGCCTTCAAAAAAGCGACTGGCACCAATAATAAAGAGCTGTACATCATCCCTGAAGCAACCCACATCAAAACCTACTTCGTCCCTGAATATGTAAATAAAGCATTGGATAAATTAGGCGATTTCTATAAAGCCAATATTAAATAATTTTTCTGCTGGCAGCCTGTTTATCTTCAAAGCAGGCTGCTACCGTTATTTTACTACAAGGAGAAAACCATGAAAGCATCTGCAAAATTTATCAAAAAAGTTCTGCCACTTGCTGCTATCGTCAGCAGCAGCCTTCTCTTCTTTTCCCCCGCACAAGCACAAGCTACTATGACTTTTCAAGAAATATACAAAACAAGCTCCCCTGTTCAAATAGCTAACGAGCCTGAACTATCTTGCCTCTTAGATAACTTTATTTATAAAGATGTACAAAAACATGTCAGCTTCACACCTGCACAGCAGGAGCTTTTAACGCTTGCCATACTCACGGCACTCAACGCAGCGCAGGAGATTCCTGCACACGTACAAGGCGCAATAAAAGCAGGTGCAACACCCGAACAAGTTCATGAAGCCATCATACAAGCTACTCCTTATGTCGGTTATCCCCGCAGTAAGGCCGCTTTATTACAAATGCATAAGGCTTTCAAAAAAGCTGGTATAAAATTACCACTTGCAAACGCAGGAACCGTCACCGAAGCAACCCGCTATGAAAAAGGCTTGGAAAAACAAGTTGAGGCCGCTGGTGAGCGTATTATCACACGCATCAAAACTGCACCTGCTGACGAAGCTCATATCAATGAATTTCTTGCAGCCAACTGCTTCGGCGATTATTACACACGCGAAGTCTTCAGTATGCAGGAGCGCGAGCTGCTTACCTTTGTCAGCATTATTTCTTTAGGCGGCGCAGACCCGCAAGCACGCGGCCACGTTGCCGCTAATCTCAAAGTCGGTAATACACGCCAGCAACTGCTTGACGCTATCACGGTTGCCCTGCCCTACATCGGTTATCCCCGCACCTTAAACGCTCTTGCTGCCATCAACAGCATTGTCCCAGCAAAATAATTTCGTATTTATGTAAAGAAAGAAGAGAATCATTATGCAATATGTTACATTATCTAACGGTGTGAAAATGCCACAGCTTGGTTATGGCGTTTATCAAGTAACAAAGGAGGAATGTGAGCGCTGCGTCACCGACGCCCTCGAGGTGGGCTACCGCGCCATTGACACTGCGCAAAGCTATTTCAACGAAGCAGAGGTAGGCGAAGCAATCGCTAAATCTGGCATCAATCGTAAAGAAATTTTCCTTACCACCAAAGTATGGATTGAACATTATGGCTACGAAGATGCCAAAAAATCTGTATTGCAATCTATGGAAAAGCTAAAAACAGATTACATCGACCTCGTGCTGCTGCACCAGCCGTTTGCTGATTACTACGGTGCTTACCGCGCACTAGAAGACCTGTATGAAGAAGGCAGGCTGCGTGCTATCGGCGTATCCAACTTTGCCCCCGACAGACTTGTTGACCTCGCCTCCTTTGCCCGCATTAAGCCTATGGTCAACCAAATCGAAACGCATCCGCTCAATCAGCAGATTGAAGCACACAAGTGGCTGGAAAAATACGGCGTTATCCATGAAGCGTGGGCTCCGTTCGGCGAAGGCCGTGGCAATATGTTCACGAATCCGGTGCTGAAAAAAATTGGTGAAAAGTATAACAAAACCACAGCACAGGTTATCCTGCGCTGGCAGCTGCAGCGTGGCATCGTCGTTATCCCCAAATCTACGCACAAGGAGCGTATGGCGCAAAACCTAGACGTTTTTGATTTTACGCTGACAAACGAAGATATGCAGGCCATCGCCGCGCTCGACACCAAAACCAGTTCCTTCTTCTCGCACCAGGATCCTGCTATGGTAGAATGGTTCGTGAAAATGGTGGAAGAACGCAAGGGTAAATAAGCATAGCAGCTAAAATAAATTTTTAGAAGAAGTAAAATGGGAAAGAATGTATTAATTTTATCAGGCAGTCCGCGTCAAGGCGGTAACTCCGACCTTTTATGCGATGAATTTATGCGTGGAGCGCAAGAAGCAGGTCATATGGTAGAAAAAATACGCATTGCCAGCAAAAAAGTTACTCCCTGCTCCGCCTGCTACTATTGTCGCAGCCATGCAGGTGAATGCGTACACAAAGACGACATGGCAGAAATATTGCAAAAAATGATTGATGCTGATGTACTCGTGCTCGCAAGCCCTGTATATTTCTATTCTATTGACGCACAGCTCAAGGCAGTTATTGACCGCACCGTCGCACGTTGGCTGGAAGTAAAGAACAAAGAGTTCTATTATATTGCTACAATGGCTGACGAAGCTGTTGCTTCTGCTGATAGAACTATTGAATGCTTCCGCGGTTATGCTGATTGCGTGGCAGGCGCAGTCGAAAAAGGCGTTATTATCGGCAACGGCGTTTATGAACGTGGTGCTGTCAAAGACACGCCTGCTATGCAAAAAGCTTATGCTATGGGTAAGAATGTATAAGGAGCACATATTATGCAGACACGCAAACTAAAAAATTTAGAAGTTTCCGCTTTAGGCTTAGGCTGCATGGGCCTTTCTCATGCTTATGGTGCACCGACAGAAGAACACCAAGCTGTAAAATTTCTTCAACAGGCAGTAGACTTAGGTTATACTTTCTTTGATACTGCTGAAATTTACGGCACACAAGAAGACCCTAATCAAAATGAACGCCTCGTCGGCGAAGCATTCCATAATCAGCGTGACAAGGTTGTCATCGCCAGCAAATTCGGCATCCGTTTTGACACTTCTAGTAATACAGTGCCTTATCCACTTTATACTGATTCCAGTGCCAAAACTATCCGTAACTCTATCGAAGGTTCTTTAAAGCGTCTACGTACTGATTATATTGATTTATATTTTCAGCATCGTATCGATGTAAACACTGAACCAGAAGAAGTGGCAAGCGTAATGCAAGATTTAATTAAAGAAGGCAAAATTCGCGCCTGGGGTATTTCCGAAGCTAACGAAGAATATCTGCGTCGTGCTAATGCAGTCTGTCCTGTCACTGCGGTGGAAAACCGTTATTCGATGATGGCACGTCATTATGAAGCACTCTTTCCTGTTTTAGAAGAATTAGGTGTTGGTTTTGTTGCCTTCTCACCTATGGCAAACGGCTTGCTAACTGGTAAGTATACTGCTTCCACTAAATTTGACAAGCACTATGACTACCGCAGTAATATGCCACAATTCCAAGCAGACAGTTACGCTAAAAACCAAGAGCTTTTCACGCTGTTAAATGATGTAGCCGCTAAATACAAAGCTACACCTGCACAAATTTCCATGGCATGGATGCTCTGTAAAAAACCTTGGATTGTTCCCATTCCCGGTACGCGTAAAGTAGAACGTCTTGAAGAAAACATGGGTGCAGCTTCTATCATCTTAACAGCTGTGGAAGTAAGTGCTATTGACAAAGCCTTAGATAATATGCCTATGTCGGAAGTTTTTGGTGGTACGAAAATTATCACAGAAAAGGAATAAACCATGAAACGCATATTTTTTCTTCTAGCACTGGCGATGCTCGCGCTGTTCAGCGTCGCCTGCGCTAGCAATAATAGCACCACTAGCTCTAACGCGCAAGCAACACCTGCAACAGCAACTTCAGGCAGCACTAATGCGTTAGCTGGCAAAAAAATTCTCGTTGCCTATTTTTCGGCAACAAACAATACCAAACAAGTTGCAGAAGAAATCGCCAAAGCAACAGGCGCAGACCTTTACCGCATCGAAGCAGCGCAGCCCTACGCCGCTAACCCCTATGACGACAGCGACCGTATAAAAAAGGAAGCCTATGAAAATCTGCGCCCTGAGGTAAAAATTACGCTACCTAAGAGTGAAATGGCAAAATATGACGTTATCTTTATTGGCTCGCCTATCTGGTGGCACCAACCAGCGATGGTTGTCTGCACCTTTCTCGAGGGCTATGACCTGAGCGGCAAGACTGTCGTTCCCTTCTTCACCTACGGCGCACGCAGCTATCTGAATGAATCTATGCAGCGCATTTATAAATCAACGCCGAACTCTATTCACGTTCCTGCGTCCCTGCCAAAAGATATTGACCCCGATAACATTCAGCAGGCGCAAGCAGACGATAACGGCATTATTATGCCTGCCGATGTTGATGATATTGATGCCTGGCTCAAAGCCCTACAGCTAAAATAACCTATTTCACAGGAAAGGATTAAGCACATGAAAAAGCAACTTTTTTCTCTTGCTTTCGCTACTGCCTTCGTCCTCAGCGCAACAAGCTTTGCTTCACCTTTGCATATCGCTAAGCAGGGAATGTTCTCCGCTGGCGGTGTAACTATCACGTCCCCAGGAGCTTTCGATCCCTATAACCAATGGGAAGCAACAGGCGCAGGACAAACAGCTCATGTTGACCATGCCAATATTCTCTACCAGATTCCGCAAAAAGCAAATAAAGCACCTGTTATCTTTTTGCACGGTTACGGCCAGTCACGCATGGGCTGGATGACCACACCTGACGGACGTGAAGGCTGGAGTGATATGTTTTTACGCAACGGCCATAGTGTTTTCTTAGTTGATGAGCCCCGCCGTGGTGAAGCGGGTGCAACCAGTGTTAGCGGTGATATCAGCACTAAAACCTTGGAGCAACGCTGGTACACACAGTTTCGCATCGGTAAATGGGAAAACGGTAAATCGGTGCCTAACGTTGGTTCCCAATTTGCCAACAGCGACGCAGCTGTTGACCAGTTCTTTCGCCAAATGACGCCTGATACCGGTATGAAATCGGATATGGGCGCAGATTTTGATGGCGAAATGGTTGCCAAAGCACTGGCGCAGACCATAGACAAGGTTCATGAAATGACGGGCCAAAAACCAGTCCTCATGACCCACTCTCAGGGAGGACGCGCGGGCTGGCTAGCAGCTAAATATACAACAAACATTGCTGCTATTGTAGCTATCGAGCCTGGTAATGCGCCTGCAGCAGGCTCTGCTGAATACATGGCCATGGTTAACCAGCACATCCCTGTTGCTTTCTACTTTGGCGACTACATCCACAATGGCGACCCTAAACTAGCAGCAACAAAAATTTGGCAAAGCAAGTTGGAGGAATGTGAAGCGTTCTCTGCAAGCTACAATAATTCAGGCTGCAAAAGCGTAGTGTTTGACTTACCTAAAGAAGGTATTTACGGTAACGATCACTTTATGTTTCAAGACCTCAACAACGCAGATATTGCCAAGCATATCGAAAAATGGTTAGCTGCCTTAACGCAATAAGCATTGACAACAAAATATACTCGTGCTACAATCATAGCAATTTATCAGAGGACTTGTAGCGCTCAAGCTATTGAAGTGGGATAAGATTCAAACGAATTTTGTCTCACTTTTTTAGATAAATGATGGTAAGACCACCATAAAAGCTCTTATAGCTACTTACGTAACGAAAGGAGTTTTTATTTATGCAAATCGAAAAAAACAAACCCCAATTACCCAAACTCACTGTTGGCAGTGCCGAGGTAAATGCCGCGCGCCTAGCCTTCTTCGTCCCCGGCTTTGCTGTTTCCACTTGGGCACCCATGATCCCCATGGTCAAGGCCCGTCTGGAGCTGGGTGCAGATGTGCTAGGCCTGCTTTTACTATGTATAGGCATCACTGCCTTTATCGTTATGCCCTTTGGCGCGCTTTTAGGCCAAAAATGGGGCTGCAAAAAGGTGCTTTGGCTCACCTGCTCGCTTATGGCACTAGATATTGTTGCGCTTGCCTGCCTGCCCAATATTTGGTCATATGCTGTTGCACTCTGCCTATTTGGTGCGTGCATGGGTACAACCGAGGTAATGATGAACACCAACGCCGTAATTGTAGAGCAGCTTGACGGCCGCAGGCTGATGAGCGGCATGCACGCCTTTTGGAGCATTGGCTGCTTTGCCAGCGCCGGCCTCTTCTCCCTGCTTGCCAGCGCTGGTCTTGGCGTAACCCTTATCGCCGCCATTCACTGCGCTATAACCTTCGCCGTTATCGCCTACTTTGGCCGTCATTGGCTCAATTACCGCAGTCCCGGCGGTGAAAAGGCCTTTGCCATTCCCCGTGGCATCGTCATCGTCATCGGTATTCTTGCCTGCATCTCCTTCCTCGTTGAAGGCGCCATTATGGATTGGAGCGGTGTACTCCTGACTGAAGCCAAGCACGTAGATATGTCGCTGGCAGGCACTGGCTATGCAGTCTTTTCGGTAGCAATGCTCATTATGCGTCTCATTGGTGACAAGGCTGTGCAGACCTTGGGGGAGAAGGCCTCTGTCATCTGCGGCAGCCTGCTCACTGCCATCGGCTTTGCCTTACTTGTGTGGGTCGATAACCTATATATTAACGGCCTTTCCTTTATTATTGTCGGCATAGGCTGCTCTAACATTGTCCCTGTTTTTTATTCCATCCTCAAATTGCAAAGGGCCATGCCTATCAGCGCCGCCGTTACTGCTGTCACCAGCTTGGGCTACAGCGGTGTTATCATGGGTCCTGCAGTGCTGGGCTTTGTTGCCCATGCCTTGGGGATTAATGCGGTTTTTGAGCTGCTTGTCATATTACTGCTAATCGAAGCTGGTATTGCCAAGCTGGTATTTAGCAAATTGAAAATGTAAGCTTGTGCTTAAGGCAAAAGCTGCCTGTGGCAAACGCCGCAGACTGCTTTTTTATTACCTCTAACCTAAAAAAGCTGCCAGCACCTCACACGCTGACAGCTTAATTTTTACTTTTTAGTTATCTAGTTCCTTCTTGCCCAGGTTATGCAGCAAAAGAGCTACAAACTTTTTGGCATCAGCATTAAGTGCCACCTTAGCAGTTACAGGAGCAGCTCCCTTTTTGGTGTTATGGAAATCTGCCACCATGCGTCCATCGCAAATACCGCCCGAAATATCAATGTCTACATTGGCATCTGCCAGCTCGGTGATAACACTGGGGTCAATCAAGTAGGCAACAGCCAGTGCGTCATGAATTGGCGCCATATGGTTATCATAACGGTACAGTACCTTTTCACCCACAGTGCCAGCTGTATGGCGCAGGTTGTAATTATCCTCCGAAACATCGTTAACCTTCAGGTTATTGATGCGCAGCATTTGCAACGTTGCTGCCTTTTCCGCAGCAGGAGTGCCCAAGGCGCGCAGCTGTTCGCACTCTTCGTCGGTAATGCAGGCGCGCCAGGTAGCATCCAGCGGCAAAATCACCTTAGGGATTTTGCTGTCCATAACTATTTTGGCAGCCTCAGGGTCTGCATAAAAATTGAATTCAGCAGCAGCGCTGGCATTGCAGCCAGTATGACCGCCACCCATAATAACCATTTTTTTGATTTTATCTTCCAAGCGCGGTTCGATACGCAGAGCCATTGCCACATTAGTCAAAGGACCAGTTGCTACCAGCGTCAGTGGCTCTGTAGCCTCCATAAAGGCCTTTACCAAAAAGAATACTGCGTGCTCAGGCTGCGGTTTAATTGTTGCCTCCGGCATGGGCAAAAAGTCACCATGGCAGTCATTTAAGGTTACACGCGGCAAATTAGGCTTGCGTGTAGGAATTTGGTTGCAAATGATGGGATGCTCGCAGCCACGGTATACAGGCACATCCGCACCCAAAAATTCTACCACGCGCAGAGCGTTTTCGGTAGTTTTGGGAACAATGCGGTTGCCGTTAACCGTTGTAATGGCCTCTAGCTTCAGCTTTTCGCTGTAAAGCGCCAGCATAATCGCAATCGCATCATCAGAACCAGGGTCGCAGTCTAAAATAAATCTTTCTTTTTCCATAATTAGCCTCCCTCTTTATCTTAAATACTAAAAATATAGCTAGCGATGCAGTTAATCACAAAGGCCAGCACCAAAAGCGGCGCCGAGCGCTTCACTAGCTGAATAGGCTCTATGCCTGCAAAGCCTGCTTCGGCAATAATTGCACCACATACAGGCGAGGTCGCTCTGCCCAGCGCGCTGGCGATTTCCATAGGCAAAATTAGCGTAACGGTAGGCACGCCCAGCTTAGCAGCAATTTCCGGCGTCAGCGGGCCAAAGGCAAAGAGCGGTGCAGCGCCACTGCCCATAATGATGCCAAACAAAAATGTCAGCAATGCCAGCACCAGCATGATAATGAAGGCTGCTCCCTCCATGCCTGCAATGTAATGGGCAAAAATACTGATACCGCCAAGCATTTTAATGCCTTCGGCAAAGCAGGATGCAGAGATAATGATTGCTACAACGCTGACAAAAATATCAGCCATAGCACGCAGGATTACTACAACATCCTTGGGAATTTCGCTTCTGTCCTTGCGGCGGCAGAATTCAATCACAAAGGTGATGAACATACCCATAATATTGGCAGTGATTACATCTACCTTAGTGGAAGGAATAAAGTAATCTGCAAAAACTATTGCCAGCGGGATGAGCGGCAGCAGCGCGTAGTAGGTGGGGACGGCAGGGTTTTCCAAAACCGCCAGCTCCTGTGCCTGGTATTCGCCCCTATTTTTGTCACGGGCATCCATATATTTATAGTAGAACGGAATCGTAACAGCCAAAACCAGAATGATGCTGCCTGCAACGTAAATCTGGTGCTGTAAAAATACGTCAACCACATTCATTTTCAGTACGCCGGACATAAAAATGGTAGAGCCATCGTTAGGGCCGTAGTCAATGCAGATAAGCGACAAAACAGAGGCCGCCGTTATCGGCGTAATACCGATAGCCATCATAACCGGGAACACTGTTGCCAAAAGCAAAACCGAAAGACCTGCCTGACTGGTAATAACCAGCTTTAAGGCCATGCCCACAATATACAAGCCACTGAGCACCAGATATTTATTTTTAATCCTACTCAAGGGATTGCTAGCCAGATATGCCAGCTTAGTCGATGCCTGGATATGCTTCATATAGGCCGCATAACCAGTAACACTCATAATAATCATACCAATGCCGGACAGGTTCTTTTTAAAGCTTTGGCTTAAAAAGCCAAACACATCCAGCAAAGGATTCCCCAAGGTTGCCTTGCCCAAGATGGGTGCGCCTGTAAGCGCATGGGCAATAAGCATAATAACAATGCCTGAAGCGAAGAAGACAAAAATTGCATTGTACTTCTTCAAGATCAGCTTAGCGACAATCACCGAAAAGATGACCGTCAAGGCTATAAGTAAAATTGAATTCATCTAAACACTCTCCCCTTGCTTTGAAAGATAATCAATTTTATTTTATCATACGTTGACTAGCGTTAAAAGAGGATAGGCAACTATTGAATAAAAAATTCTGCCATAGCCACCAAGGTGACCACGGCAGAATCGCATACTATGCATATTTACTTTTCGTCAGCATCACTCTTGATAACAGCCTTGGCAGCCTTGGTAAACTTTGTGCGCGCCAGCATTACATAATGGCCACAGCCGCAGCACTTCATGCCAAAGTCCATACCAGTGCGGGTTATTTCCCACTCATCACTGCCACAGGGGTGCGCCTTTTTCATCTTAACGATGTCGCCAACGTGAACCTGACCTGCGTCAAGCATTATTCAATACCGTCCAAGGTCATAACGTCGGTTACCTCGTAACCAGCCTCACGGATTTGTTCGATAATATCTAAGCCGTTGTTGTTGAGGGCAGCACGGATAGTAACCTCCGCAGTGCCATCGCCATTTTGCTTGGTGATTAGGGAGATGATATTGATGCCATCTTCCTTCATAATATTAGAAATTTCGGCAACAACGCCAATCTTATCCGGGGTAGTTATGGTGATACGCACGCAATTGCGGTTCATACCCATAATTTCTACAATAGAACGGAAAATATCACTGCGGGAAACAATGCCGCACAGCTTGTTGTCTTCGTTCACAACCGGCAAAGCGTTTACTCTGTATTTATAAAGCTTATAAGCAACAAACTCGATAGTATCGTCAGCGTCAACAGTGACAACACTACGCTTCATAACGTCCTTTACCTTCAGTCGTCCCAAAAGGTAGTTGGCCTCATAACGGGACAGAGTGCTGCTATCGCTAGGGGATGCCTTGCCAATATCATCAAGGGTGATGATACCGCGGATACGCATCATATCATCTACTACCGGCAGACTGATTAAGCTTTTACCACGCAACAGCTCACGTGCTTCCAAAATAGATTGGTCTTCACGTATGGTAAGTACGGTGCTGGTCATAATATCTTTTACTAACATGGGCTTGTTACCTCCCTAAAATCCAAAGATTGTATTTGTTCAACAGGAAAACTTATAGCTGTTTCTTAGCAGGCTAATTAGCCACCCAGGTAAGCCTTGCGTACAGCCTCGCTGCTAGCCAGCTCCTTAGCTGTACCGCTTAAGGTAATGCGGCCTGTTTCCAAAACATAGGCCTTATCGGCAATGGACAGCGCCATGTTGGCGTTTTGCTCTACCAGCAGCACGGTGGTACCGCCTGCATTGATTTCTTTTATTATATTAAAAATTTCCTTAACAAGCAAGGGGGCAAGACCCATAGAAGGCTCATCCAGCAAAAGCAGCTTGGGACGGCTCATTAGCGCACGGCCCATAGCCAGCATCTGCTGCTCGCCACCAGAAAGCGTACCAGAAAGCTGGTTTTTGCGTTCCAGAAGACGCGGGAACTTTTCAAATACATCCTTCATGTCGGCAGCAATGCCATCCTTGTCGCTGCGCAGATAAGCACCCAGCTCCAGGTTTTCCAATACGGTCATGTTAGCAAAAACGTGACGACCCTCGGGAACCTGGCACAGACCCATGCCCACGATTTTATGTGCTGCCATGCCGGCAATATCCTGGCCTTCATACATAATTTTGCCAGTTTTAGGCTTCATTAAGCCAGAAATAGTGCGCAGCGTAGTCGATTTACCTGCGCCGTTAGAACCAATCAGCGCTACAATTTCACCATCGGGAACATCGAGGCTGATACCTTTGATGGCGTGGATAGCGCCATAATATACATTGATATCTTCAACAGTTAACATTAGTTGATAACCTCCTCGCCCAAATATGCTTCAATAACGCGTTTGTTGTGTTTAATTTCCTCTGGGGTGCCTTCAGCGATCTTCATGCCATATTCAAGAACGTAGATGCGCTCGCATACACCCATTACCAAGCCCATATCATGCTCGATAAGCAGGATGGACAGGTTGAACTTTTCGCGAATCCAACGAATCATTTCCATAAGCTCTTTGGTTTCCTGCGGGTTCATGCCTGCAGCAGGCTCGTCCAGCAAAAGCAGCTTCGGCTCTGTTGCCAGTGCGCGGGCAATTTCCAAACGGCGCTGCTTACCATAGGGCAGGTTCTTAGCAGTTTCGTAGGCCTCGTCCTCCAGATGGAAGATCTTCAAAAGATCCATAGCCTTTTGCGTAATATATTCTTCCTCGCTCAGATACTTACCATCACGGATGATAGCATCAGCAAGATTGTAGGTTACGTGCATATTATAGGCAATCTTTACGTTTTCGATTACACTTAGCTCCGAAAACAGGCGGATATTTTGGAAGGTACGCGCCATGCCCATTTGCGTAACCTGATAGGATTTGTGGCCGCTACTTTGCTGGCCGTTGAAGTACACCTTGCCCTCAGTAGGCGTATATACGCCGGTAATCATATTGAAAGCAGTGGTTTTGCCGGCACCGTTAGGACCGATAAGGCCAATTAGCTCGCCATCATTAATATACATAGAAAGGTTCGATACAGCGCGCAGGCCGCCGAACACCATAGAAACATTGTCTACCTTCAGCAGTTCTGCCATCATCCCTTACCTCCTACCTTACCAAATTTGAACATTTTGCGGCTCAGCTCCTCGCTGCCAAACAGACCCTGCGGACGGCGCAGCATCAGCACGATCATGGTTACAGAATAGATAACCATACGCCATTCAGGATAATCGGACAGATAAGCCGAGATGAAGGTCAAAAGTGTTGCACCGGTAATAGCACCAGTCATAGAGCCCAGTCCACCAAGCACGACCATCGTCAAAATATCGAAGGAACGCATAAAGGTGAAGGATGCAGGATGTGCCAGGAAGAAGTAATGGCTAAAGAGCGCACCAGCAGTGCCAGCAAAGGCAGCACCCAGGGTGAAGGCCATTACCTTATACTTAGTAGTGTTGATGCCCATGGTATCTGCTGCAATTTCGTTTTCACGGATTGCCAGGCAGCAACGACCATAGGAAGAGTTTTTAAAGTTCTTGATAAAGAAGATAATCGCTATCATAATCCAGAAGGTATAAGCGAAGTTAGTCATACGGGGAATGCCCATAAGGCCGGAAGCACCGCCTACATAGTCAATGTTGAGGATGCAGATACGGATGATTTCGCCAAGGCCCAGGGTAGCAATTGCCAGATAGTCACCATCAAGACGCAGCGTCGGCAGGCCGATTAAAAAGCCCAGCACACCAGCACAAACAGTGGCCACGATCAGGCCAACCTCAAAGGGGAAGCCTAGCTTTACAGTCATAATAGCGCTTGTATAAGCACCTACTGCCATAAAGCCTGCATGGCCGATAGAGAACTGGCCAGTATAACCATTAATCAGGTTGAGGCTGACAGCCAAAATGATGTTGATGCAAATGAGGATAATGTTCAGTTCCCAGAAGGGACCAATGATTTCGCCAAAGAGCAGGCCTTGTACAACACCAAAAATGATGAGGCTGGCTACGATGGCCTTTAAGTCAAATTTTCTAATCGGATTCATACCATACACCTCAGACTTTCTCACGAACCTTCTTGCCTAATAAGCCAGAGGGTTTATAAAGCAGAATCAAAATCAAGATACCAAAGGCAGCTGCATCACGGAAGGTAGAGGAAATAAAGCCGCTGACCATCGCTTCAACAACGCCCAGGATGATACCGCCGATCATAGCGCCCGGAATAATACCGATACCGCCAAGAACCGCGGCAACGAATGCCTTCAGGCCGGGCATCATGCCCATAAGCGGGTCAATAGAGTTATAGTAAACACCAACCAGCACGCCGCCTGCTGCTGCCAAGGCACTGCCCAGAGCAAAGGTGGTGGAAATTACGCGGTCAATATTGATGCCCATCAGCTTAGCAGCATCAGCATCAAAGGAAACAGCACGCATTGCCTTGCCGGCTTTGGTTTTGTTGACGATGTAAGTTAAGATAGCCATCAAAATAATGGCGCTGAGCAAAATAACCAGCTGCTGGCTGTTGGCAACCAACGGACCCCAGTGGTAAACGGTGGCATTAAATACTGCCGGGAAGGTACGAGGCTGCGGAGATACCAGCAAAATCATACCATATTCCAAGAAGAAGGATACACCAATCGCCGTAATCAAAATCGCAATACGCGGTGCATTACGCATGGGGCGGTAAGCGACACGCTCGATGATGATACCTGCGATAGCGGCGCAAGCCATAGAAAAGATAATAGCCGGAATAAACGACATTCCTAATTGTGTTGTGGCAAAAAAGCCAAAGTAGGCGCCTAACATGTAGATATCGCCGTGAGCAAAGTTGATCAGCTTGATAATGCCATATATCATAGTATAACCCAAGGCGATCAATGCGTATATACTGCCAAGAGATACACCATTTATCAGCTGCTGAAAGAACTGATGGATAAAGGTCTCCATAATTTACCTCCCTAGAGATTTCAAAAATTTGCGTAAGCGGGACATGCCTACTTAAAAGACGAGGCTGTTGCTATGCAAAACAACAGCCTCGTTGATTTAGTCAAATTAACTACTAGTGTAAACTATCAGGGATTAACTTTTGTTTTGAAGGTTTGAACGCCATCTTTATGTTCGATAATTACAGCGCTCTTAATCGGGTTATGCTGTTCGTTAAAGGTAACCTCGCCGGATACACCCTTGAAGCCTTTGATCTTAGCCATTGCTTCAGCAATCTTTGCGGGGTCAGCGCTGCCAGCATCTTCAATTGCTTTAGCAACCAACAGTGCGGAATCATAAGCCAATGCTGCAAATACGTCCGGGTTGGTGTTGTAAGCTTTTTTGTATTCAGCAACAAACTCCTTGTTCAAATCAGAGGTGTCGTCCGGAGAATACAGGCTGGAGAAGAAGGTGTTTTCCAGAGCAGCCTTGCCAGCGATTTCAGGAAGCTTAGCACTATCCCAGCCGTCGCCGCCAGCCATCGGAACGTTGATGCCCATCTCACGTGCTTGTTTAACAATCAGGCCAACCTCTTGGTAGTAACCAGGGATGTAAATGAAGTCAGGGTTTGCAGCCTTAATTTTGGTAAGGGTGGATTTGAAGTCGGTATCCTTTTGCAGATATGCTTCTTCAATTACAACCTCGCCGCCATTTTTAACAAAGTTCTCTTTGAAGAACTGTGCCAGGCCTTTAGCATAATCACTAGTATTATCAATGTAGATAGCAGCCTTCTTAACCTTCAGGTCATTAGAAGCGAAGCTTGCCATTACAGTGCCTTGGAACGGATCAATGAAGCAGGTACGGAAGCTGTAGGGTTTTACCTTTTTGCTGGACGGGTCAACAGTTACATCCGGGTTAGTACCCATAGGAGTAATGTCAGCAACCTTAGCGCCATTGTTGATGGCACCAGAAGCAATTACAGCAGAGGATTGGTTAGGACCAATAACTGCTACAACCTTATCCTGAGAAATCAGCTTTTGCATACCGTTAGTAGCTTCAGAAGCTTCAGATTTGGTATCGGCAACAACCAAGGTCAGTTTTTTGCCACCCAGCACACCTTTTTCATTGATTTTTTTCAATGCCAGGTCAATACCGTTCTTACCAGAAATACCAAAGGAAGCACTGCCGCCGGTCATCTCCAACAAGCCGCCAACCTTAATAGCATCTCCGTCAGCTCCTTTAGAACCGCCGCCACCGCAGCCGGTCAGGGCGCCCATAAACATTGCGCCTGCTGCTAACACAGATAGTAATTTTGTCACTCTTTTCATGGTTTATTCCCCCTCAGAAATAAATTGAATATATTTTATATAGGGCGCGTAATTTCCGCGCCCGGTATAACTAAATAGCCCATGGAATGAATCTTGTTAGTCTTACTGATATTTACTTATTGAGTTGTATTTTTGCCTCGTTTTAATTAAAGGCTAATTTTTTCTTTAAGAGTAGGTACGCCACCCTCCAGGCTGATGATCAGAGCCGGCATAACCGGGTTGTGGTCAGCATCAAAGGTGAGCTTGCCGCTAGCAATCGGCAGATCCTTAGTTTCAGCAATAGCCTTAGCCAGCTTAGTGCCGTCGGTAGTGCCAGCGCGTTTCAAAGCATCAATCAGAACTAAGCCTGCATTGTAGCCTTGCATTGCGAAGATATCAGGATCCTTTTGGTATTTGGATTTGTACAGCTTGATGAAGCTTTGTACAGATTCATCCTTATCCTGTGCGTTGAAAGCACTTACATAGTAGCAATCCTTCAAAGCATCCTTGCCAGCGATTTCAGCAAGCTTCGGGCTTTCCCAGCCATCGGAGCCCAGCATCGGGCAGGTGATACCGATTTCGCGTGCTTGTTTAATAATCTTAGAAACCTCTTCATAGTAACCAGGAACGTAAATTGCTTCCGGGTTAGCAGCCTTAAGCTTAGTCAAGGCAGATTTGAAGTCAACGTCCTTGCCCAGGAAAGCTTCCTTAGCAACAACCTTGCCGCCCTTGCCTTCCAAGGTTTTTTGGAAAACCTCTGCCAGGCCTTTGGAATAGTCACTAGAAGAATCATAGAAAATAGCTACGTTTTTAACCTTCAGGGTTTTCTCAGCAAATACTGCCATTACCTGACCTTGGAACGGGTCAATGAAGCAGGCACGGAACACAAAATCCTTAACCTTACCATTTTCTACAGTAATGCTCGGTGCAGTAGCTGCAGGAGCGATATGAGGAATCTTGTTAGCAGTGGTAATAGGAGTTGCAGCATTTACGCAGCCGCTAGTTGCAGGGCCGAGAACTGCAATAACCTTATCCTGGGTTACCAGCTTAGTAACAGAGTTGCCGGATTCAGCAGGCTCAGATTTATTATCACTTTCAACAAGAGCAAGCTTTTTACCATTTACGCCGCCTTTTTCGTTAATCTCATCAATAGCCAGCTTAACGCCAGATTCGATGGACTTGCCGTAGTTGGCAACGTTACCAGTCAATTCAAATGCGCCACCCACCTTAATGGTGTCACCAGCGTCAGCTGCTTGTTTTTTCTCTCCGCCACAGCCAGTGAGCAAGGATGCGCACAGCATTGCGGCCATCGCCGCAGTTGCTAATTTTTTCCATTTTTTCATTTTGTTTGTCTCCTCTTTCCCTAAAAATAAACACAGCACCGATAGTAGTCCTACGTACAGCTACTATCCCGGTAACTTTATGCTACTCATTATAGCTACAATACTACACTTTTGTCAACGAAATTTTTCATGTTTGTTGTATACATGAGCGCTTTTCACCGTAAGTGCTACATTTTTTATGTTTTCGCTTACTTTGTCCTTGATTTTGGTATTCATGTTCCTTGGTATTGGATTTTGTCATATTTGTGTCTTATAGATACAATCCTAGCACGAAAGTACTGTATAGTGTATAATACAAGGAAAGAGCATAATTTTTGCAGGCTGTAGATTGGCAGCCTGCCTGATATATTTTATAGAATGAGAGGTTCCCCATGAATTTAGTTGCCTTATTTTTTTTATGCGTGCGCATGTTCCACTTTATTCACGCCCACAAAATTGCCTATCTTTTGCAGCGCTTCAGCAAAATTTTAGACGAGCGCCGCGCCAATCCCGGGCGCAGGCAGATAGTTGTCATCGACGGCAGTGCATCCATGTTTATTCTCTATTTTCTGCTGGACGTTGTCTTTCTACTATATTGTATTTGGCTCATGCTACATGATGCTACTTGGTTTCCTGGCTTTTTGCTGCTTGTCATCGCAGCACTGGAATCAGTGGCTATCCATGCACGCATCAGTGGCACCTACAGCGAGGACAGCGACGGCTTTATTTACCCACGCACCTGGCTGCGCTATTTAAGCTTTGGCGAGAGCATGTTTATCCTGCTACGGTTATTTGAAGGCGCGTAAAGACTAAAACAAAAAGGCTAAGACCAAATGCTGCAAAGCAACTGGTTTTAGCCTTTTTTACAGCCTACAGCAGCTGTTTTTCTTCATCTGCCAATACATAGGATGACTTGCCATTGTCAATATCCTTGACAAAATTGCGGCTTTCATCACGGCCGTAAATACTTGTCAGGATAATACCCTTGTTATTGGCATCAGTAAGCAAAAGTGAATAGCTCATTTTGCCGCCCATAGCGTCAAAGGCATCATAGCGCACCATCTTAACGTTTTGCAGGCAGTTTTGCACCTGCTCCTTAAGCCTTGCATGCTTATCCTGCAGCTCAGCTAGCTCAGCACGCGTTGTATGCAGCTCGTTCAGCGTCTTCGTCAGCACTTCATCAATATTGGCCTCCTTGCCTTGAGTAAAGAAGTCATATTTTTTTTGCAATGCGTTCAGCCTGCCGCTCAAGCTAAAGCACATTCCCAGAGCAATAACAGCCAAAACAAAAAGCACTGCAAGTGCTGCCGTTAAATACGTACTAAAAATTACATTTATCTGTTCCACAAGCTATATCCCCCTCACATAAAAAGCTTCGCCAGCACCGCTGCCACCAGCATCCCAGGCACTAAGTTACCGATGCGGATCTTGGTCAGATGCAGCGTATTTGTGCCAATCGCCATAATCATCACACCACCACTGGCTGTAATTTCGGCCAGCATAGCCTCGTTCACAAGTGGGCCGATAGCACCTGCCAGCAGGGTCATCGTCCCCTGATATACAGCAACACTGCCCGCAGACAGCGCCACGCCGATTCCCAGGTTAGCAGTAAGCACAAGGCTTATGAGACCGTCAATCGTCGCTTTGGCAAACAACGTCGAATGATCCGCCACCAAGCCATCCTGTATGCTGCCAACGATTGCCATAGCACCGCTGCAAAACAACACCGAAGCATTGACAAAGCCTTCGGCAATTGCTGTAGCTACAGTAGGTTTATCACCTGCCAGCTTATTGCCCAAGGCCTGTCCGATTTTGTTCATACCACCTTCGATATCCATGATTTCGCCGCCAATAGCGCCAAACACCAAGCTGAAGATGACGATAATTATATTATTAGTTTTGAGTGCCATCTGTATGCCCACGACAATGATGCACATAGCAATGCCACCCATTATACTTTCCTGCCACTTTGGCGGCAAGCCGCGTTTAAAAATTATGCCCAGTACAGCTCCGGCAATAATTGCTAACGCATTAACCAAGGTTCCTAAACCAGGCATTATTTCTCCCTAAAGCTCCCTAATATTTATACGTGCAGGCGGTGCGGCGCGGAGCTTGGCCTTTCATCTACACGTCCCTGCTGCAGCACCTCATAGATGCGCTCCAAATCCTCAGCAGAATAATATTCTATCTGAATCGTGCCGCCAGCGCGTCCCTGCTCGTCCAGCTTGGGCACAACCTTAACCTTGGTTCCCAAAAATTCCACCAGGCGCTGCTCAAAATCGTGGCAGAAAATATCGTTCTCTGTAGGCTCGTGCTTGGGCTTGGGAGCTTTTTCCTTAGGCTTGGCCTCCTCTACGATTTCGCGCACAATCTTCAACGTTTTGCCTTCCTTGAGCCTGCGCACAACCTCCTCTGTCATACGCGAGCTCCAGCCGTTTTCGATAATTGCCTTGGCTACCTCGCACATCTGCTCCTTTTGGGGCAGTCCCAAAAGCTGCTTAGCCTGTCCCATCGTCAGCGTTCCGCCTGTAATAGCAGCCTGCACCTCGTCTGGCAGGTTCAAAAGACGCAAAATATTGGTCACAGCACTACGGCTACGGCCCACACGCTCTGCTGCCTGCTCCTGCGTCAGCTTAAACTCCTGCATCAGACGGCGCAAGCCCTGCGCCTCTTCTATAGGATTCAAATCATGACGCTGGATATTTTCTATCAGGGCGATTTCCATCATCTTGGCATCGTCGTAATCCTTGATGATGACAGGAACCTTGAGCAAGCCTGCCAGCGCTGCCGCACGCAGACGGCGCTCGCCAGCGACCAATTCAAAGTCCTTGCCCTTTTGGCGCACCACCAATGGCTGCACTACACCAAATTCCTTGATGGAAGCAGCAAGCTCCTGCAGCTTGGCTTCATCAAAGTTACGGCGCGGCTGATAGGGGTTGGCACTAATGCTTTTAACCGCCACCTCCTGCGCTTCTTTAGCAGCTTCCTGCTCCTTGGCAGCAACAGGACTGGGGTTTTCGCCAAAAATCGCTCCCAAACCCTTGCCAAGACCGCCTTTTTTACTCATCATCAATCACCTCATGTGCAAATTCCATGTACACCTGCGCACCCTTGGACCTGCTGTCATAATCAATAACAGGCTGTCCGTGGCTGGGAGCCTCGCTCAGGCGCACGTTGCGCGGGATAATCGTCTTATACGTCTTAGTCTTAAAGAATTTTTGTACCTCGTCCACCACATCCTGCGATAGGTTCGTCCTGCTGTCGTACATTGTCATCAGCACACCCTCCAGCTTAAGTGCAGGGTTAAGGTTGCGCTGTACTAGCTGGATAGTATTCATCAGCATGGTTACACCCTCCAAAGCGTAAAATTCGCATTGGATAGGAATCATCACCGAGTTGGCAGCCGTCAAACCATTAATGGTCAAAAGCCCCAGTGACGGCGGGCAGTCAATCACTACGTAATCGTAATTATGCTTTACCCGCTCCAGAGAATTTTTGAGCCGTCCCTCGCGGTTCATAAGTGAAACCAGCTCAATTTCGGCGCCTGCCAGTTGAATAGTGGCAGGCACAATATCCAGCCTGTCATAGGCTGTGTGCTTGATAACATCCTGCATCGGCACATCTCCGATGATGGCATCATAAATGCATTGCTTAATATCTCGTTTATCAAAGCCAAAGCCGCTGGTAGCATTACCCTGCGGATCGCTGTCAATCAACAGCACCCTGCGGCCCAGCGCAGCCAGGCACGCGGCCAGGTTTACCGCCGTAGTAGTCTTGCCAACACCACCCTTTTGGTTGGCAATAGCAATTACCTTTACCAATTTGCTTCACCTCGTAGTCATAGTATATCTATTCTATTTTATCATACTTTACCACAGCATGTGAAAGAAATTTTACAAGCACATTTCCCTACTACAAAAGAAAAAAGCTGCAGCGCGTGCCACAGCTCGTTTCTCATTTCTTATCAGGTGGTAGTACCTTGGCATTATTGCCGGAATAGGGGTTAATATTTTTCATACTGCTGTTGGGATGGTTATTATCACGTGCCGCTGCTCCCCATGACAGCAGCCAGGTAAAGGCAAATACTCCTGCAAGCCATAGCACCGTCATCGCTGCTGCTGGATACCAAGATAGGTCAAACCAGTAGCTTGCAGTCCACAGCAGCATTGCTACCATTCCCCCTTCCCAATTAAGCAGCAAATTCACCAAGTAGCAGGCAGCAAAGCCTGCATCCATAGTCGTCCTGCGCACCTGCGCTCCCTCCTTATGCGCCATTGCCAGCAGCCACTGCGCTAGTAGCTGCCACCGCCACCGCCGTGGCTATCATCACTGTAATCGTCGCTAACTGATCCGTCATCACTGCTGCTATAGTCACTATCACTACTTCTGCTAGACTTAGACCTTTCCGTCACAATGACCTCCTGACGCAAAAACACGTCCTTGCTATGCTCTACAGCAAAGTTCTTCAAATAGCTGTCGGCCTCATCCTTTTGGGCAACGTTGCTCATAGAAGCCTTGTAGCCGCCTGCAACAATCCAGGTGGGAATTGCCGCCAGCACCATGGCAATAATCAAGGCTGCGTAGCTAAACTCCACGCTCTCGTCCCAAGGTTCACCCTCCTCCTTGTAATAGGCAAGCATCTTATCTGCCTCTTCGATATAGGCTGCAACCGCAGCAGGATAATCCCGCTCCTTCACTTTTTTATTCACAGCCTCCTGGATGCGGTATTTCCCGTCCGCGTTCACAAGAGCACCCATTTTGGCATTGGTCGCAAGATAGCTGTAAGCACCCTCACCACTATCAGCACGCACCAATAATAGCACCATGCCGCCATTTTTACCATTAGTATAGCCTGTTTGCAGCAGTGCCTTGCCCAAATCGTTTTGTGACATATTACCTATAGGCTCCACACTGACAAGGCCTAGCCGCACACCATAGGCCTGCTCTTTTTGCTGTAGCAATGCTGCCAGCTCGTCACGCTGCGCCTGCGTCAGCATTCCGCCTGCATCCACCAGACTGGGGGCTGGCGCCGTGCCCAAAACCTTACGCGCCAATTTGTATGCCTGGGTATCAGGGGTCCAGCCCTTGCCCTCCTTGGCATAAAAGGCCAAAAGCTCGCCGGCACGCTGAGCATAGGTAATGTAGGCCTCCGCAGATTTATTCTGCTTCAGCTTGGCAACCATCGGCTTGCTGATATATTCTACGCCGTCAGTACCGACAATGACCTCCTTCAGCTTTTTATCAGTAGAAATATACCACTTGCGCGTGCTGGTAACCTGCAAAAGCACAATGTTACCCTTAGCGCCATCATTGTAAACGTCATCAATCAGCTTATTGGCATATTTACCAGGTATTTCACTGCCAATGTCCTTTTTCAGCACTACAGCCATACACACATCATACAGCTTTTCCTGCTTTTGCAGCTCGGCAAGAACCTGCTCACGTTCAGCCGCAGTCAAAACGCCTGCATCATCCACCAAATTGGGGGCGGCAAGAGCCGTAACGCTGGCCACTAAAAGTGCCGCCAGCAGGGTAAAAATCATCACTAGCTTTTTCACTTGCGGCACCTCCTCAATAGTACAGCATGTATTTAACAAGCCAATAAAAAACAAATGTAAAAATACTAAACGTAATGCAGCCATAACGCCACAGCTTGCCCCTGTCGATAGGCAGCACGCCAACCAGCTTGCCTGTCTGTCCATTCATCACAAAGGTATAGGGTGTGCCCTTATAGCGCGTGCTCAAAATCCACACCGGCACCATAACATAGTTCACCTGACTGCTCAGCTTGGTGCATTGCAAATCTCCATTACTGGTTACATCGCTAAATTTCACAGAATGTGCCAGGCGGTTTTCGGCACTTTCCCAAATACGTGCGTCAGCACGCTGCACCGATTCCTCCGCACTTACATCATACTTATCAGCCAAAAATCCTGTCATATAGCCTGTAGCAAAGCGCTTCATTCCCTTATAGGTAAAAGGCTCGATGCTTTCCATAAGGGTATCATCCATCTTCTTGCTGCCATCTACAGGGATGCGCTTAAACTTTAGCCTGCCCTCACGCTCACAGTTAAAATAGCTTATCGTGGTGATTTCCTGACTATCTGTTACCGCAACGCTTGTCTGCTTAGCACTAAAGGTGGCGCTAGCCTGCACCTCAGCATCAAACATCCAAAAGGGAACGTACATTCCCTGGATCGCCTCCACGCGGTTATTTGCAACAAAGGCATTAGGCAGCAGGCGCTTGCCCTTATAAAAGCCTTTGAGCGCCTCTACCGCTTCCTCCTTAGTTTTTATAAAGGGAATAATAAAATCCGGGCGCAGCATGCCCTCAAAGCGGCTGGGAAGCATGGTGGGGTTGCCGCAGTAGCAGCACTCCGTCGCCATAGTGTTTTCATCACACACAATCTGCGCGCCACAGCTGGAGCAGGTAAAGGCTTTCATCTGCGCTGCTTCTTCGGCCTCCCATTCACTGCCTGCGGCAGCAGTATCCCATTTTGCTTCCACTACCGCCTGCGCTTTAGCAGCAGCAGCCTCCTTCGCAGCCGTCAGCTCCTCCATCTGGCTAATGGTAAATTCCTTGCCGCAATATTCGCAGGTCACCTTGTCATGCCCTGGCAAAAACACCAGCGGCGCGCTGCAGTTTGGGCAGTTGTAATTTACACTTGTTGCAGCCATAATATCACCTCGGTATTGTCAAATTGTTATAATATCCTATTGCTTAAGCTAAGTTTAACCCAAAACAAACTGCAAGTCACTACCCCAATGGTTAATTTAGAGTAGGAAAGATACAAATGCGGCATATGCTGCACACTAAAAAATCCCGGCACTCACGCACCGGGATTATTGTAGCCTTTAGGCCTTAGTAGCCGCCACCGCCGCCACCATGGTCTCTATCACCACTATGGTCACTTACAGAGCCATCTCTATCTCTGTCTTGATTTTTGGGCTTCTTCGTCACTGTCACATTAGTATATAGATACGAATCGTTACTATTGGTCAGAGCAAAGCTTCCCTGATTTAGGTAAGCATTAGCTGCCACCTCTGCCCGCACGTTGCTCATGCTATTGACCAGAGTAGTGCGATAGCCATAAGCACCAAGCGCGCCTATTGCCAGGCCCGCAGCCAGCGCCATCCAGCTAAAGCCTGCATTGGGATCCCAAGGCTCGCCATTTTCCTCATAATAGGTCAACAGCTCGCCCGCCTTGGTAGCATAAACGATATAAGCCTCGTTGTAGTTGTTAATTTTAAATTCGGCAACCATAGGCTTGCTGATATACTCCACGCCCTCATCGCCTTTAATAACTTCCTTCAGCTTTTTGTCGGTAGCAATATACCATTTGCGGGTATCGGTCACCTGCAGCAGTACCATATTACCTTTTTGACCATCATTATACACCGTATCCAGCAGCTTATTGGCAACATCGCCTGGAACCTGATTGCCCACGGTCTGCATAGTAACAACTGCCATACGCACGCCGTGTGCCTGCTCCTGCTTTTGCAGCTCGGCCAGCACCGTGCGGCGCTGCTGGCTGTTTAACAGCTTTGCGTTATCCACCAGGCTGGGGGCAGCAAAGGCTGTAACCGTCGCCAGCATAAGGGCCGCCAGCATAGTTAAGATCACAAATAGCTTTCTCATTGCGGCACCTCCTTATAATACAAACTTGGCAACAAAGTAGCCAATTACTGCCAGCAGCACAAAGGCTGCCAGGGTATGGTTGCGCAACTTGCCATAATCGATGGGCAGGCTGCCGACCAGCTTACCTGTCTGACCGTTCATCATGAAGGTATAGGGCACATCATTATAACGCGTGGTCAAAATCCATACAGGCACCATAGCGTAATGCACGGCATTTTCTTCCTTAATAATGGCGCAGTCATCATTGCTGCTTACGCGGGTATAGCCCTGTACAGTATTTTCCAGGCAGCCCTCGGCACTTTTAACCACACGCTCATCTGCACGGCCAACGGCCGCTTCGGCGTCCACGTCGTACTTATCGGCTAAAAAGCCTGTGAGATAGGCTGTAGAAAATGGCACCATCTCGCTGTAATCAAAAGGCTCTATGCTTTCCATAAAGGTGTCATCCATTTTTTGGCTGCCGTCTACAGGAATACGCTCAAAGGACATGCTGCCCTCGCGCTCACAATTGTAGACAGTGGTCGTGGTGATGATTTCATCACCGGTATCCACAATGCTGTCGCTGGCACCCTTAAAGCTGCCGCTGGCGTTAACCTTGGAATCAAACAGCCAAAAGGGAACATACATAGCTTGGATGTCCTCCACACGGTTGTTGGCCGTGAAGGCTGCAGGCAGCAGCTTTTTGCCTTCATAGAATTTTTTGAGGGCGGCAACTGCCTCCTCCTTGGTCTTTTTAAAGGGAATAACAAAGTCAGGCTTGAGCATGCCCTCAAAGCGGCTGGGCAGCATAGTAGGATTGCCGCAGTAGCAGCATTCTGTCGCCATGGTGTTGCCGTCGCAGACAATCTGTGCACCGCAGCTGGAGCAGGTAAAGGCTTTCATCTGCTCGGCCTCGGCAGCTTCCCATTCGCTGCCTGCGGCAGCAGTATCCCACTTGGCCTCTTTGGCAGCCTGCGCCTTGGCAGCTGCTGCCTCCTTGGCGGCATACATTTCCTCAAGAGCCTTGATTTCTATTTCAGTTCCGCAATATTCGCAGGTCACCTTATCGTGACCAGGCAAAAATGTCAGCGGTGCGCTGCAGTTGGGGCAGTTATAATTAACGCTGGTTGCAGCCATATTATCACCTCGGTATAGTTGGGTTTATTGTGTTATTGCTTGTCGTTATCGTCGAAAATATCGCCACATTCCGGGCAGAACTTGGGCGGATTCTTCGGATCTGGCGGCTCCCAGCCACACTTGTCGCACTTGTAGAGCGGTGCGCCCTCAGGCTTTTTAGCGCCACATTCAGCGCAGAACTTACCCTTGTTGACAGCGCCGCAGCTGCAGGTCCAGCCAGCATCTGCAGGCTTTTCTTCCGGCTTTTTAGCGCCGCACTCGGCGCAGAACTTGCCAGTATTAGTAGCACCACAGCTGCAGGTCCAGCTGCCCTCTGCCGGTTTCGGCTCAGGCTTCTTACTGCCGCAGTTAGCGCAGAACTTACCAGTATTGGTAGTACCGCAGCTGCAGGTCCAGCCATCGGCTGCCGGTGCTGCAGCAGGTGCTGCCTGCGGAGCGGGCGGCTGCTGCGGTTGCTGCGGCTGCTGTGCATATTGCTGCTGGCCATACGGGTTTTGCTGATATTGCGGCTGCTGACCCTGAGCAAACAGGCCTGCTACATTAGTACCGCCTGCCATACCGGCCATATTCATGCCCATGAAAGCACCCATTGCGCCCATGCCGCCTTCGTTGGCAGCAGCAGTGCGCATTGCGTCTGCGGTTGCACCTGCCATAACGGCTGCAGCGCGGTTGGGGTTGCTCAGCATCTGCACTTCCTTCAGGCGTTGTGCATCCTCGTCGCTCATGGTTACACTGGCCAGTGCAAACGAGAATACCTCTACGCCGCGGCGGTCACGCCATTGGCTGCTCAAATCATTGTTCAGCTCTTCGGCAATTTCCTTGCCATGACGCGGCAGCGCGCTGTAGCGCATACCGTTTTCGGTCAGGGTGCCAAGCGCTACGCCCAGGCTCATCATCAGCTCGCTCTTCATCTGGCTGTCGATTTGGTCACGGCGGTAATCCTCGGTAATGTTGGAGCACACATTGGTGTAGAACAATAGCGGATTGGTAATCTTATAGCTGTATTCGCCAAAGCAGCGGATGCCAACCTCCCAGTCAATTCCCAGGTTATTATCAATCAAACGCACGGGAATGGGCTGTGCGGTGCCAAACTTGTTGCCGTAAATTTCCTTCATATTGAAGAAATAAATGCGCTGGTCCTTGCCAGGGTCACCGCCAAAGGTAAAGCGCTTGCCAATCTGGCCAAACACTGCTTTAACGTTTTCTTTAAGGTCACCAGTGAAAATAGAAGGCTCACTGGAGGTATCATATACATATTCGCCAGGCTCGTTGCACAAGTCCACAACCTTGCCCTGCTCTACGATAATCATGCACTGGCCATCGTTAACAGCGATAACGCTGCCGTTACTGATAATGTTGTCTTCGGCCGAAGTGTTGGAGCTACGTCCCTGACTAGACGTACGCTTTTGGCCCTTAGTCACCAAAACATCGGGGGGCATGCTGTCGCAGTAAAAAAACTCTTTCCATTGGTCGCCGAGTACGCCGCCTACAGCGCCCATTGCTGCTTTAATCAAACCCATAATACAACCTCCTTCATATACAAAACATAATATAAATCTATATTCTAACCCATCTGCTGAAGCAAGGGTTAAAAGCCTGCCTATATTTTAGCATATTCTTAATATCAGCGTAGTAAAATTTTACATAACTAGCGTAGTGCTTTGCAAAAAAAGCATTTACTAGCACAGAGTTTTGTTATAAACTTATACTTAGACGCTTAGCAGGATTTTCCTGCTCAACTAAAGTGTACCCCAAAACCGCTTCTGCGTCACTACCCCAATGGTTAATTTTGGGTAGTTAGGGTCAAAATTTCAACAAAATCTATACTTACCGGAGGCTATATCTAAAGTGAAAAAGCTTATAACCGCTCTGCTAGTTTTAATAGCGGCCATCATGACAGGCTGCGGCCAGGCCCAGCTAAACCCTGAAAAGCCTGTCACCCTCACCATCTGGCATGTTTATGGCAACCAAACCAATTCTCCCTTCAACGATACTGTCGAACGCTTTAATGCTACCGAGGGCAAGGCCAAGGGCGTCATCGTCAAGGTCGCCTCTGTTAGCAGCTCCAACGTTATTGATAAGGCACTGCTGGCTGCTGCCAAAAACGAACCTGGAGCGGCACCGCTGCCCAATATGTTCACTGCCTACCCGCGTCTCATTCCGCAGCTGCAGGATAAGCTGCTTGCTTGGGACAAATACCTGACCAAGGAGGAGCTTGCTGTTTATCAGCCGGACTTTTTGGCCGAAGGCTACCAGGACAAGCAGCTTTTTGTACTGCCTGTTGCCAAATCCACCGAGCTGCTTTTTGTCAACCAGACCCACTTTGACCGTTTTGCTGCCGCTACCGGAGCTAACAAGGAGGATCTTGGCGATTATGACAAGCTTTTTGCCCTCTGCCGCAGCTATTACGCCTGGAGCGGTGGTAAAAATATGTGTCAGCTGGATGATTTTTATAACTACTACCTCACTGCCATGGCCCAGCTGGGTGATGATTTGTACAAGGACGGCGAGCCTAATCTGGCAAGCGACAGCTTCAAGCGTATTTTCCGCGCTGCTGCTACCCCTGCCATCGCCGGCGGTCTGGCTATTGAAAAGGGCTATGCTGCCGATGCCTGGAAAACTGCCGATTTAATCAGCAACGTTGGCAGCACTGCCGCCATTTTATATATGCGTGATTACGTCACCTATCCCGACAATACGCGTGAAAACATCATCACCAACTATTATCCCTGCCCTGTTTTTAGCGACGGCAAGGTTACGCTATTACAGCGCGGTGTGGGCCTGTTTGCTATCAAAAGCAAGGATGAACGCGAAAACCTGGCTGCTGCCGTATTTGGTAAATGGCTGGGACAGCGTGAGCAAAATGCTGACTTCGCCACCCACGCAGGCTATCTGCCCACCAATAAGCAGGCCTTTGAGCAGCTCTTAGCCGATTCCTCGACAGTGCACAATTACAAATACCGTAAGCTTTATAACTGCATGCAAAGCGTATATCAGGAGGGTGCGTTTTTACATCTGCCGCACCATGCAAACGCTGCCAACACCCAGCGCCGCCTGGAAAACGGCAGCAAGGAAATTTTGCGCGCCGCCCACCAGGAATATCTCAGGCAAATTAACAGCGGTGCCGACCCTGACGCTACGCTTGAAGCACTCATCAACGACAGCTACAGCAAGCTGCTTGCCTATAAATAATCCAAAAACACCGCAGTCAAAAGGAGACACTTATGCTTAAGTATTGGCAAAACCTGTTACTAATATGTAAAAGAATATGGCAGACAAAAAGATCGCTACGCGGCCGTTTTGTTGTTTATATTTTTGCTTTGCTGCTGCTCTTTGTCTCTTCCCTGCTGTCGCTGCTCAATATATTTGGCCTCTTACAGCCCCTGAACCATGATCTGAACAGCTTTTTCTCCTACGAGCTAGAAGCACATACGGCTAATCTTGAGCGTCAGATGGATGCCCTGGCAGCTCACAGCACCGACCTGTCGCAGCAGCTGGCAGCTGATATAGAAAAAACACTTGCAGCTAATGGTGTAAACCCAGATAGTGACATTACTGCCATTAGCAACAATCCGCAGCTGCTTACTGCCATCCAAAAAGAAGCCTACAGCACGCTCACGGCCAAAATGCAGCAGGCGTCTGCAAGCGGCGCTCTCTACCTGGTCAATGCCAGCGTCAACACCGGCTTAAAACGCCGCAGCTACAACGGTCTCTTTTTAAAATTCACTAACATTCATTCCGAAAACACGCTTTTTAATGAAATCTGCATGTTCCGCGGCAATCCTGAGATAGCGCGCGAAAACAAAATCAGCCTGTACAGCACCTGGCAGTTGGAGCTTGACGTACATGCCTTTTATCAGGCAGAACAGCTTTTGCAGAACGCTGGTGCGCCCGATAAGCAAAATTATCTGCTTACAGATATCACTAGCCTGCGCGAAAGCTGGGAGCGCTCCCGCCTCTTCCTGATGCCAATTTACAGCTCTAGCGGCAACGTATTGGGTCTGTGCGGCTTTGAAATCAGCAACGTCTATTTCCAGCAACGAACCCGCAGCAGCAGCTACAATGGCTATCCCGTTGTCATCGCCATCTTGGATAAAAAGCCTGATGGTACCTATGAGGGACAGCTTTCTACCCCAGGCGCCACCAGCAGCAAAATTAAGCTGCTAACGGATAGCGGCTATGAGCATTTTGCAGTGGGAAACGAGGTTTACGTTGGCAAAACCGCTCCGCTTGACATTGGCAGCAGCAGCCACCGTCTGGCAGTTCTGATACCTGAGGCCAGCTACAATGCTCTATTGCGCGCGTCACGCATCCGCCTGGCACTTATTTTGAGTGCCTTACTTGTGGTTTCATTGCTCTTTTGCTACTTCTTTAGTAAAAAATATGTGGAACCCATTATCAATGATCTTGACCAAGCACAGAAAAACCCGTCTGCCCCGCTGCAATCCAGCGTTATGGAAATAAACCAGTTCTTTGAGTTTTTACAAAACCGCCATGCCCAGCAGGAGGAATACCTGCAGCAGCTGGTCGCTCAGCGTACAGCTGCGCAGCAGCAGTACGGCCTTGCGGCCAAGCATTTGAACGATGCAGAAATCAAGCATCAGTCACTGGAGGAGCAATATGCTAAGCTCAAGGAGCAGCTGCAGGCTCTGCAAAAGGAGTGTGACCAGGCACAAAAGGAAAGGGACGAGGCCGAGCAGCAGCTTAACTTCGCCCAAAATGCCCTGGAAAGAGTAGTAGAAAAGAAGCTGCAAACCGTAGACCCCGACAACTACCAGCTCTTTGTCGATAACCTATCCACGCTCACGCGCAAGGAGCAGGAAATCTTTAACCTATACGTACAGGGCTGCAGCACAAAAGAGATCATCAGCACACAGCAGATTAGTGAAAACACCCTCAAATATCACAACAAGAATATTTATAGCAAGCTGGGCGTAAAAACACGCAAAGAACTGCTGCAATATATTGAGCTGATGCGCAATATCAAGGAATAAGCAAAAGCGGTAAGTACACCTTTCAAGTACTTACCGCCTTTTTATGCTTATTGGTCAAAGTTCAATTGTAGCTACAAAGCTGAGCTCTTATTTAATCGTGATGCGTCCGTCACCATAAGGATTGGCATACTCATTGCCAACCTTACCGTTCAAATGATTCTGCACATATTCCAAAATCGCGTCCGAATCACTCACAAGCTCATCCTGCACCAGGCGTGCTCCTTTAAACATGTTCATGCCGTCGCCGCCAGCCTTAAGCATGTAGGATGTGCCGCCAACTGTATATTTTTTATCCAGCGCTAGCGGCTTGCCGTCAACAAGCACGTTGCTTACGCGGCGCGTGCCGCCCACACTGACAAAGCCACCCTTTTCATCAAGCTGCACGCTGCTGGGTATGCTGCTATCGAGTGTATAGCTTAAGCCTGCCACCTGCATAAAGCCACCACTCTCTTCGGGATAGCTGATAGCACCCATTTCCAGAGCATCCAGGATCTGCTGACCGCTAACTTCAAGCACTACACACATATTGCCAAAGGGGAAGGCCTCCAGAATATCGTTGTAGGTAATAACTCCCTGCTTAATTTCGTTACGCACGCTGCCGCCATTGACCAAAACAATATCACTGCCCAAAACGGCCTTATAGGCATCAGCTACAAAATCGGCCAGGCTGCATTCTCGCTGACGCACAATGCGCTCCCCTGTCTGCGGGTCGTTGCTGCGCAGCTGCACTAGTGTTTCTCCTACAGGCTGCTGCAAAAGTGGCTCATAGGTGGCCATTTCCTGGGAAATAACCTTATCAGTAGCTGCATCCTTGCCATTAGACTTACTAATAAGCTGATTTTTGATTTTTCCATCTGGTGTAATTACCAGCTCACCCACACTCTTAAGCTTTGTTCCTGTCTGCGCCAGCAGTACAGCCTTGCCAGCCTTGTTGGTTACAATGCGCTCATAGCTTTCGTGGGAATGACCATCAATAATCGCATCCACGCCCTTGGTATTTTTAGCTATATTTTCGCTGTTCCAGATAGGCGTAGTACCATCCATGCCCAAATGGCCAACGATAAAGACATAATCAGCTCCAGCCTTACGCGCTTGGTTGATGTTCTTTTGCAGCTGCTTATACAGCCTTTTACCGCTCTTGTCCTCGCAAAAGCTATAAATATATTCACCCTGCGCATTTTGGAAGAAGGTGGGTGTAGATGTTGTCAATGTTTCGGGTGTAGTAGCACCCACAAAGCCTACCTTGACATCCTCAAACTGCAAAATTTTATAGCCTGGCAGCAGCTGCTTATTATTTTGCGCATCCATAAAATTAGCGCTGTAATACCCTGCCTGCTGCAGAGGCACTAGCTCTAAAAAGCGTGCCATCCCATAGTCAAACTCGTGATTGCCAGGAATACAAAAATCATAACCTACGGCGTTCATGATATTGACAACAGCCAGGCCGCGCGACAGCTTGCCGATGGGTGCGCCTTGAATTGCGTCGCCTGCATCTACTAACGCCACGTTCGGCGTTCTTGCCAAGGTATCGTGCTTAATCTGCGCCAGCCCGGCAAAGCCTAGATTGTCGCGCACACCGCAGTGAATATCATTGGTGTGCAAAATTACAATATCATGCTGCGCTGCCCACACTGCCAGCGGTGCAGCTGCCGCCAGTGCCGCAGCTGCCGCCAGCAATGAAGCTTTTTTGAAAATACTTTTCATCAAATTCATCTCCAAAATTTAGTTTTTATGCCCACGGATCAGAGGATGCCGGTTCACGGATACCGCTCAAAAGTCCCTTGTAATCCCACAAGAACCATTCACCAGTGGATGCTTTTTGACGCACGGTCATCGGACGCGGGCTGTCGGCACCACCGCAGCTGATCAAAAAGCGGGCATAACCCTCCTCCTGGTAGGTGTAGACATTAGTCTTTACCTCTACCGTATAGGGCACAGCCGGCTGATAGTCGTTTGCAGGAGTAGCATCCATAAAATACGACCGCATTAAATATGCTCTGCCGCGGAAGCGGTCCCTGATAAACTGCTTATCCTTTTCACCTACTGGCCGCGGTCCCAACAGCTTGTTGAGCATAGCAATAGACTCATCCGGACTCGTTTCATAGCGCGCTAGTGCTGCTACAGCATAAGCTGCTACCTGCTGTGCATCGGTTTCAGGGCCCACCTCTGCTGCCGATTGCGGCAGCTCCTGGAAGATTACGCGTCTTGTTTTTTCTTGTTTTTCCACTTTATTCACCGTCCTATTAACTGTATCATCAATAGCATTATTTACAATTCTGTCTACACCCAGCCTATAGCCCCAGTCAATGGCCTGTGCCTCAGGCATCTGCACTGTCAGCAGCAATGCACAGACCGCCAAAATAGCTGTCCTTTTCATCATCGCACCTCCTGCTTAAAATTCATTAATTACCAGGCTGCCATCATAACCGCTGGCCGATGTGCTGAAGCTGCGCAGCCGTCCCAGGTCATCCTTAAAGGCAAAGCCAACGTTGGGAATCGACCCCAGCGGCTGCGGATAACCCACATTCAGCGGTTCGTTTGCCAGCAGCAGGTCACGGGAGAAGTCCTCACTAGTGTTGTAGCTGATAGTCCCATCATCAGCAGCATTCTTCAATGATAATCTCAACACCTTAAAGCCCTCTACATTCTTTTTGGGTAAAAAGATAATTTCCTCATCACGCCTAGCGCCTGCCAAGGTAATTTTATTCGCCATAGCTGCCAGCTCACGCTTATCCTTAGCAAAATAGCAGGCCAGGCTCCCCTGCGCCAATCCCTTAAAACCCTGCTTTTTATAAAAAGACAGGGGAATAAATTCTACTGCTTGCACATGGGCACTGTCGTCAGCAAAGGCTTCGCTTTCAAAGAACTCATCCAGGGTCTGCTTCAGCTCCTGTGAGGCCTTGGGATCGTTGCTGCCTGTGCGGTTGCGGTACATACGCACCGTTCCGTCACCTGCGCCCTGCGTAAAGCAGTAATAGTCAAAATTGCTTGCTCCATCACTGGCAAGGCTCAGCTTGGCATATACGTAAGCTGCAGCCCCGCCCGAGCTGCGGTAAAAGAATTTATCTTCAGGGAGCAGGTTAATGCTGGTACGCCCCCAGCCCTCTAAAAGACGCTGCGCACGGCCATCAACCATACTATACACAGCATAAATTTCGTTACCATAGTAACCACTGCCCATTTTACTACTAATAAAGCCCACAAGCAGCTCGGGGACATTATCGCCCGTCACATCCAGCAGGGAATAGCCGAGAAGATTTTGTGCCTGCTGTGCCCCCTGCATATGGTACACCTCTTCTACGCCGCCCATACCTTCATTCACCAGGTTCTTTTCAGAGCCTGTAGTGACAAATTCATAGGCACCATCCAAAATCTTACTGTAGGCAACCTCGTAAGCTGGTGCCTTAGCTGCCGCAGGAACTGCAACTGGCGGCGTTTGGGCTGCAGCAGTAGTTTTTGCGCCCTTATCACCGCAGCCAAACAGCACCAGCGACATTGCCAATAGCAGCGGTGCTGCAATCATTTTTTTCATCACGAATCCCTCCCTCATACACAAAAACTAAATTTTATTCTAACTATAGCTATATTATAAGGCAAAGCTACCATCCTCGCACCACCCACACCAGCCGTTTAGTGTAGGAAGGCAAGCATTTTAGACAAAATCAATACCCCAAAATTATGCTTCGTTATACAGCATTTTCAAGCTGCCATCATCACAGGCTTCATAAATCAACCTGCCATACTTTTCCACAAGATAATACCCATAAACCACTGTCTTGGCATTATCAGGATGATTCATCTTACAAATAGCATAATACTTATAGCTATGGTCTATCCCCTGATACCTAACAGCCCTTTCCTGCTCCCACTTATAGCTCCAATTTCCATAATGGCAGGCGTCACTTGTGCTGTCCATCACATCCTCGTATCCAAAAAGCGTGTTATGTAAAAACAACACAGCAATGCTTTCAGGCATTTCACGAGAAGCTTCCCTATTTTGCAGGCGGTAAAGTCCTGTCAACGCTGGTTGGATAGCCTCTTGCTCTTTTTTATCCACCATATCGCCTATCATCCAACTGCCATATAACTGTCCTGACATATCTGCTACAGAACCTTTTTTAGCGGCGCGAGGATAATTACCATCCTTGTCATAAAGTGGTAACAGATATCTTTTCTGCTTGGGATAGCCCATGCCGTTCTCCAAACACAAAACATTTATTGCCTGCAGCTGACGGCTGAGTCTGCCATTTTCCTTCCCGGTAAATTTAACAATGCCTTCGACGTCTGTTGAGCCAGCATATTCATCCCCGTTCTTTTGATAGGTATGCACATGTATCTCTAACAAGCTGCCAGCACTCGTGTTATACACCCAAGCATGGCCCTGCACTTCTGTCTTTGGGTTATCCATCACGTAATATTCCGCTGAAACTGCCTGCACTACGCCTGTAAACAGGCATACCAGGCAGGCCACAAGGCCGGCAGCAAACTTACCATGCATCCTCACGCACCCCCTAGTACTCATTCCTCAGCCTCATCGCCCATCACTACCAGCACCTCGCCTGTTGGCGTTACACAGTAAGCAGCACGCAGCATCGGATGTACATAATAGCTCATCAACAGTGTATCATACTTATACACATAAACAGTAGTATAAGCACCTTCATCAGCATATGGATCCTCATCCATACCCATAAACCTACGCATAGTGCTGCCCTCCGGCTCATCCTCAAGACGTCCGAATTGGTACGTGTACATTGGCAGGAGTTCTATCCCGGTAGCTTTTTTACCTAACTCCCGCAAATAATGCAGCGCCAGCTGCCAGCTAAGACCCTCTAATTGGGTGCTGGCAAACATATAGCTGCCGCAGATATCAGGACTGCCAACACTGCTGCTGCCCAGCTCGCGGTCATTGATCGTTGGCAACAGCACAGCCTTTTCAGCATCAAGGCGCAGCTCACATTCTAACACTAGTGGATATTTGAGTCCCGAAAACTCGCCGTTAATATACGACTGACCGCCATAGGTGGTGTATTGCGTGACCTCACCATGTTTATTTTGCACATAATCATGCAGCAGCAGAGTGTCGTCCCTTAATATTCCCACAGCCTGCAAGAGCGGCACCTTATAATCTGCAGGATCATGGATACGCACCTGGGCAAAAACTCCTTTCGGCGTGTTGTACAAGCGTAGCGCGGCATTTTCATTACCGTCACCGCCATAGCGCAGGTAGGCCGCGCCGCCATAGTGTGGCATTGCCAAGCCTACAGCTGCAGGCAGCAAAAGCAGGCATAGCAAAAGGCAGCTAAATATTCTTTTCACAATAACACCTCCTTATCCTCTCTATCTTTATCAATCAGCCCTGTGCTTCATTGCTCATCATCAGCAGCACCTCACCCGCTGGCGTTACGCGGTAAGCATCATGCAGCACAGGATTAACATAATACTTCATCTGCAGTCTGCCATCCTTGTAAACGTAAACTGCGTTGTAATTATCCCTGTGCATACCCAAAATCTCATGCATAGGGCTGTCAACAGCTTCATCAGCACTGTTGCCGAAGCTGTAGCTATAAGCATCAGGCCGCAGCTCTAAGGCTGTATTTTGTGTATGCAGCTGCTGCAAAAAGTACAGCGCCATTTGATTGCTAAGCACATCCATAGGCCCGACGGACTTATAGCTGCCGCAAATATCAGGACTGCCAACACTGCTGCTGCCCAGCTCGCGGTCATTGATAGTTGGCAATAGCACAGCCCTGTCAGCATCAAGACGCAGCTCACAAAGCAGCACCTGCGGATATGGCAGCTCTGCAGCCTGCCCATTAATATATGCTTGTCCGCCAAAGGTGGTATATTTAGTTACCCTGCTGCCACGCTTTTGCTCATAATCATCTAAAAGCAGCGTACCATTGTTCAAACGGCCCACGGCCGCAAGCAGCGGCTGCCCATCGTCCTGCGCATCGTAAACTGTAACCTGGGCAAAGGTGCCATCCTGCGTTTCATACAGCCGTAGCACTGCGTCAATACCCCCATCCGCTCCTTGACGCACATATGATGCTGTACTATAGCCTGCCGCCATAGCGGTAGCAGCACCTACTGCAAGCAGCAGACAAAATAACAGCGTCCCCAATAGCTTCTTCATCACTACACCTCCAATATATTTTCCTGAAAGGTTATCTATTGCAGCTTACAAGCTCATTATAGCTGCCCAAAGCATAAAAATCCCCACCCCAACTGTAAAATTGGGGTGGGGAAGCGAAAATAATGCTTTACAGCTTATTGAATACGTCCTCTACCATTTTCCAGATTTTAGCACGGTCCACGCTGTAAACAATGCGGGCGTTTTGTGCTCCCTCCGGGCCATAGCCATGGAAAGCCATCGTCTGCCCGTAGCCAAAGCCATAGGTATCGTCCACATCAATAGGCAGTACCTCGGATTCGGTAATCACAGTAGGGTCAATAGCTACAGCGGCAGCTAAAACGTCCCAAATATAATTTTTAAAATTGGGGTCCTTGCGGAACATGGGTGTAGCATAATGGCTTTCCCACATAGCCTTAAAGCGGTCGCTCTTAATACGGCTTTCTAAATCCGCAAAATCATTGTGGTCCATCATTTCCTTGCTGCACACATCCAACGGCAAAAAGATTTGCTCCTTCCAAGGGGCACGATAAACCTTTTTGGCAGTTTCGGGATCAATCCACACGTTAAATTCTGCCGTCGGCATTACGTTGCCCTCACAGAAGAAGGCTCCTGCCATATACACAACGCGCTTAGCTAGCGGAGCGATTTCCGGCGCCTTATCCAGGGCAGCAGCCAAATTAGCAGCACTGCCAATGGCCACCACTGTTACCTCGCCAGGGTGCTTTTTGATCGTATCGATAATAAAGTCGGTAGCATGCTGCTTAGCAGGCTGCATCATAGGCTCATCCATATAATGCTTGCGATATTCCGCCTGCCAGGAGTCTGGCTGTGCATAGCCTGCGGCTCCTAGATGACTGTCAAAGCCACGGCCGAAGCGGCGCTTTTCTTCCTTCATATTGGCAAAACGGTCTTTGCGTGTAGGCTTGTTCACACCCATATACACAGGAATATCTGTGCGTTTGATCCCCTCCAGCTGGCGAATGGCAGAAGCGGTACCTGTTTCTACCCAAGTATTACCAATCACGATAGTCACGCCCTTAAGATCAATTTTAGGCGATTCAGCCAGCATCATCATAGCAATACCGTCATCAAACAAATCCACCATATCTGCATCCAGAATCACCTTTTCACGGGCTGCTGCCTCTGCCGGCAGCGGCGCTGCCACGGCACCAATACCAACGCAGGCAGATAACAAAAGCGCACCCCAAAGCTTAGTAAATTTCTTCATAGTCCAATACCTCCTTGCATAACAATAGTTTGTTTTTATTATCGCTGTGACAGCGTCAAAGCCTTATACTTACTTATAATCCAGACCAGTAAAGCCTGCTTTCGGATAAGCTGCCAGCGGCCGCAGGTTTAATTTTTGTGCTCGGCCAGCCAAGCCTGCCCCTAGCTGCACCAGCGCGCCCCTGGTCATATCCAGCTCATGCGAATTTTCAACCTCGCAGCGGCCTATTTTATTGGTATATACGCCAATATCCTTATACGGGTCATTATCTTTGGGCCAGCTAAAGTGCAAATCAAGGCAGGCAAGGCTGCCATCGGCCTGCAGCTGCTCGCGCGCTATGATGATATTTTGATAGCTTGTGCTTCCACGCTCCAAAAGCACATTGCCAGGTAAAAGCAGCACACTGTTACGCTGCCAGCCCTCGGCCACACACCTCAGACCGCCGCCAGCCATAGTATAAATAGCATAAAGGCTGTCACCTGCTGCACTATCATCAACAACATCCCCTAGCAACAGCTCCGGCTCCCCATCGCCGTTGATATCACGCAGAGTATAGCCCAAGCGCTGCAGGCACCTTACTGCGTCGCTATGCTCCACCATCTCGTAAATACCAGTAGTACCATGCTTGGGTAAGGCTCTGCTATCGCCTGTGCTAGCAAAGTGATACACTCCCTGCAGCACCCTGGCATATTCCGTCTGCCACTCAGCAAAATCTTGCTGCGCTGCCTCTGCACACGCTACAGCTCCAGATATAGGCGTCCTAACTCCCCACAGTACTGCTCCTAATAGCAACACTAATGTCACCATCAGTCTTAAAGCCAGCATAGCTTCCACCTCCTTAATGTTTTACAAGCATATTAAAGCACAAATCAATGTAAAGTACCCCACACTACAGGTTTTTTTCGGGTAGGTGCACAAAAAAATTCTCTACAAGCAAAAGAACCGCCTTACGGCGGTTCCCTGCACTGCATCAAGACGAGGCAGTAAGCTTGGTGTTTTGTATTATAGGAGATTTTAGAAAGTGAAGGTTACGTCAGTCCAGAAGCGGTGATCTTTATGACGATCCAGATCATCTTCAGCTTTAAGCTCTTTTACCAGCTTAGATTCAGTATTGTAGTAGGCAACGTTAGCTACAATGTTCTTAGCGATAGTGTAATTTGCGCCTACACCAAAGCCCTTGAAGCCAGTCATGCCAAAGGTGTTGGCATCAGTGGTGTGCGCTACATAGGTTTGTGCGCCCTGGTCATAGTATTTTGCCCATGCGCCCCAGCTGCCTGCGTCGTCAGCCTTAGCGCCCTTATAAGACAGGCCGATAACAAAGCCGTCATCATCTAAGTATTTATCAATTGCCTGCTTCACTTCTCCATCGGACCATTCATTAAGCTTGTCAGCAGATAAATCACCCTTCAGATACATTGCAGACAGGTTGAAATGTCCGATATCGTAGCTGAGACCTGCATGCCAGATACCATTATCAATATCAGTCTTGCCAAATTGTTCATCCCCACCAGTAGCACTTTCTACAAAGCCTGTGCCCATATCTTTGAATTTTACATAGCCAATATCTGCTTTTAAGCCTTTAGCCAGCTCGCCTTCCACTGCGACTCCCCAATATTTGCCGCCGTTGGTAATATCGCCATTTATGGTCGTATCTTCACGAGTCCCCTCAAAAGGTACTACGGTGATATCATCGGTAGCCTTGCCAACATAGCCTTTCAGCTTCAGCTTGCTGCCATAGGACAGCTCCACGCCATCTGCACGGGTATCATAAATGTTGCCATCTGCCAAATACAGGTTATAACGGCCAGCAGTCACGTTCACGCCGCCCAGCTTGCCCTGTACATAAGCACGCTGGAAATCTGTTTTTTCATTACCGGAATTGTCACTCAAATCCTGTACGTTCTGCAGCATACCAGTGTAGGTCCAGTCATCATTAACGCTGCCGTTAATCCAAATGCGGGAACGGATATCGGCCACATGGTTGGAAGCATTGCCCAAGCGAACCTTGCCTTCTCCGCCAAAATCCTGCTTATACATTGCTCCATCCTGATTCACATAACGGAAGCGTACCTCGCCGGTAATCTTAACGTTGTCAGCCTTCTTTTCCAGGTTAGCAACGCGCACACCCAGGTTGTCCAGCTCTTCGGCAAATTCTGCAGCCAGCTTGTCAACGTTTGCGCCTTTAGCCATAGCCTTTGCTACGATTTGAGCCATTTCGTAACGGGTCATCAGCTTGTCGCCACCAAAGGTGGTGTCGCCATAGCCTTCGATTACGCCGGCAGCAGCCAGCTTGCTGATGCTGTCATAAGCCCAGTGGCCAGCAGGCACATCGCTGAACGGATTAGCAGCGTAAGCGGAGGCAGTAACGCCCAAAGCCATTGCCATTGCTAATACTAAAGATTTTTTCATGATAGAGTCCTCCTCGCATAGTAATTTATTTTTACTGAGCGGTTCCTGCGCTGCCTGCAGCCAAAACTTGCCTTGTTTCGTTCTGTCTGCACCAGCACCTGCTCCGCTTGGTAAACAAAGTAAATACCTTATAGTTTGGTGCTTGTATCAATTTAAAGCTACTGGTCTGTTCTTTGCCTTTTGATATAACTCAAGCAACAGCCCTTGCAGCTGCTTTTCCTGCCTGGCATCCAGCTTAGCTGTCATCGTCACCCTGTTGTTATCACGAAAGCTGCCATACACAACCTCAAAGCTTTTAGTAGTCTCATCCAAGATAATTAGATCGGGATCAAGCCTTTGAGGCTGCGGCTTTTCTAGCGGCAGGCTCTTAATAAAGTCATTCAGCTTCTGCAGCTCAGCAGGCGGCACAGCCGCGTTATCTAACGTGCAGCGCTGTTCTTTGCCAGCAGGCTCCTGCGAAGCAGTAAAATCACATTCATACAGCATAGCTTTGCTGTCATCATCCCAAAAAATATTGTAATGATAGCAATCACCAAAGCACATACTATTTTGGCTATAATGAACGCCAGTCCATGCTATTGCTTTAGCATCCATTTGCGGCATTTTTCGTTCGCCTCCATAGACATAGGTATAGATTCCGCTGAGCAGCTGAAGCAGCAAAATGCCTAAAAATAGAAGCCATATACAACGCCATTTACGCCGCGATCTCATGCTGCTCACCGCCCTTCGTCAACCCTTGGCCACATCATACACTACCGCGCCGCAAAAATCCCCACACCAAAGCTTAAAATAGGGTAGGAAGGCAAATTTTGCTGTAAAAATTGCCGTATTTCAGCAAAAAAATGTGCAGGGACGTTTCACGTGAAACGCCTCTGCACGCAAGAACCCCGTCGGTAAAACTACCAACGGGGTTCTGTCACTTTATAACACTCTCTAGCGGGCTAAAACAACGGCTTAGCATTACCAATTTTAGGTTTTTTTTGGTTTTTGATACGCAGGCTGACAACAACCTCATCGCCCTCCATGGTCTGCTCCATGCTGACGGGAATGCCCACATCCTTGATGGCACCCACAACCTGCTTAATGCTGTTCAGGTAAATGCGCACGTCGTTCACAATAACCATACGCCTTTGCTTTTCCGGCTGCTTAGCATCCAGCAGCTTGGCAATATATTCCTCTGTCTGGCGCACGCTATACTTTTTGGCAATAATAACCTCCAGCGCCTCCAGGCGGCGGGTATCATCAGGCAGCTTTAACAGCGCTCTGGCATGACGCTCGCTGAGCACAGCATCGACCAACACCTTGCGTACTGTAGGCGACAGGCGCAAAAGGCGCAGCTTGTTGGCAATGGTTGACTGCTTTTTGCCCACGCGCGCCGCCATAGCCTCCTGCGTCAGATGGAACTGCTCCATCAGCTGCTCATAGCCTTCGGCCTCTTCCAGATAGTGCAAATCCTCGCGCTGCAAATTTTCTATCAGCGCAATTTCAGCAATCTGCTGGCTGGTGTATTCGCTGATGATTACAGGCACCTCCGTCAGCTTGGCCATCCGCGAGGCACGCAGACGGCGCTCGCCGGCAATTAACATATAGCGCCCATCCTCAGCCGGTGAAACCAAAAGCGGCTGCAGCACGCCATATTGTGCAATCGATTCGGACAACTCATTTAGCGCCGCATCGTCAAAGGTTTTGCGCGGCTGGTAGGGATTAGCAAAAATCTGCGTAATCGGCACCTTTACGACCTTTACTTCGTTGACAGGCTTGCGCTCGCCCAACACACCGCTATCAGTATCCAATACCGAAAATCCATCGTCTACTAACATCTTCATCCCCCTATCTAGCACCCAAGGGCTGCTTTTCTGGCGTACCTGCCTTGCGCGGGTACGGCGCAGGAGTGGTTTTTATTTTAGCTATCCTTATTATAGCACGTCCATCGTCTAGTCCGGGTAATTTTACAGGCTCAGAGCTAATAATTTTTCCTCCCAGGATTTTTACAGCACCTTCACCCTCGGCAATTTCCTCGGCAAATTTGCTGCCCTTGAGGGCGATAAAGCTGCCGCCCTTTTTGGCAAGCGGCAGGCAGTATTCCGCCAGCACGCTCAGACGCGCCACCGCCCTCGCTGTCACTAGGTCATACTGCTCGCGGTGCTTTTTATTGCGGCCTGCATCCTCCGCTCGCAAATGCTCGCAGCGAATGCCCTTAAGACCCAGCTCGTCAATCACCTGCTGCAAAAAGCGCAGGCGCTTGCCCAAGGAATCTATCAACGTTACCTTGAGCGACGGGCAGTAAATCTTGAGCGGCACTCCTGGAAAGCCTGCACCCGTGCCCACATCGGCCAAGGTTTTGCCGGCCATGTCTGCCTCGTAGGCCAGCAGGCTGTCTATCATATGCTTTACTGCAACCTCTTCAGGCTCAGTAATCGCCGTCAGATTCATCACCTTGTTAGTTTCTACCAGCAGCTCGTAATAGCGCGTAAACTGCTCCAGCTGCTGCTGCGTAAAGCTAAGTCCTGCCTGTGCGCCCTTTTCGGCCAAAATTTCTGCAAAGGTCATGCTTGTTGCTCCTTCCGTCGCTTCAGCTCCAGTGCGATCATCAGCACGCTGATATCAGCAGGCGACACGCCGCTGATACGCGATGCTTGCCCGATATTGGCAGGACGCACCTTATCCAGCTTTTCCGCTGCCTCGCTCGACAGCTCCTTAATAGCGTGATAATCAATATCCTCAGGCAGGCGCTTGTTTTCCAGCTTCATAAAGCGTTCTACCTCCTGGCGCTGCTTGGTGATGTAGCCTTCGTACTTAGCAAAAATTTCTGCCTGCTCTGCCACCTGCGGTGCCAGCTGCGGCAGCTCAAAGGCCTCCTGCAGCTTGGCGTAGGTAACCTCCTTACGGCGTAGCAAATCCAAAAGGCTGCTGCCGCTCTTAAGAGGGGTTGTTCCCATAGCCACCAGCTTGGCATTATTGGCATCGCTGGGAGCAATATTCTGCTTGCCCAGCTCGCTTACAGTCCGCTCTAAGGCAGTGCGCTTTTGAGTAAGGCGGCTGTAACGCTCATCATTCACCAAGCCGATTTCCCTGCCCTTTTCCGTCAAACGCAAATCTGCATTATCCTGACGCAGCAGCAGACGGTATTCTGCACGCGATGTCATCATGCGATATGGCTCGTTTGTACCCTTAGTAACAAGGTCATCAATCAACACGCCGATATAGGCCTCATCACGGCGCAGCACTAAAGGCTCACGTCCCTGCACCTTCATCATAGCGTTGATACCTGCCATAAGCCCCTGCGCTGCTGCTTCCTCGTAGCCGCTGGTGCCGTTGGCCTGCCCCGCACTGAACAAGCCACTGATAGCCTTGTGCTCTAGTGACGGCCGCAGCTGCAGCGGATCCAGGCAGTCATAATCTATAGCGTAGCCTGCACGCATCATCTTGCAATGCTCCAGGCCTGGGATTGTCTGCATAAATTGCAGCTGGATGTGCGCCGGCAGCGACGAGCTCATTCCCTGCACGTACATTTCATTAGTGCTGCGTCCCTCGGGTTCAATAAACAGCTGATGACGATCCTTATTAGCAAAACGCACAATCTTCGATTCAATAGAAGGACAATAGCGCGGGCCCACGCCCTCAATCATGCCGTTAAACATGCCCGAAAGATGCAGGTTATCACGGATAATCTTATGCGTTGCCTCGTTAGTATACGTCAAATAGCAGGGAACCTGCTCGCGCGTTTTGATATCACTGATAAAGGAAAAATTGCGTACCTCTTCATCACCATACTGCGGCTCCATGCGGCTGTAATCCAGGCTGCGTGCATCTATACGCGCAGGCGTACCTGTTTTGAAGCGCATCAGCTCCACGCCGTTTTCCACCAGTGATGCCGAAAGCCTTTGTGCACTGCGCAGGCCATTAGGGCCACATTCATAATTAACCTGCCCATAAACGATACGTCCGCGCAGATAGGTGCCAGTGGCTAAAATCACACATTTTGCCTCAAACACCTCGCCTGTTTCAGCCTCTACACCAACAACCTCGCCGTTTTCTACCAGCAGCCTGTCAATCATCAGCTGCTTCAGCTCCAGGTTTTCCTGCTCCTCGACAATTTTTTTCATCAAGGTATGATAATAAGGCTTGTCCTCCTGCCCACGCAGTGCATGTACAGCATAGCCCTTACCTGTATTCAAAAGGCGCATCTGGATGCAGGCCAAGTCAGCACTAATACCCATCTGTCCGCCCAAAGCATCCAGCTCACGCACCAGGTGGCCCTTCGCCGGACCGCCAATAGAAGGATTGCAGGGCATCAGCGCCACATTATCCAGCGACAGTGTTGCCAAAAGCGTTTTACCGCCCAGTCGTGCGGCCGCCAGCGCTGCCTCAACCCCGGCGTGTCCTGCACCCACAACAATAACATCAAATGTATCTGTAACGTAACTCATATTTAGACCTCATATATGTCACTACTTTCCTATGCAGAAGCGTGAAAAAATCTCATTAATAATTTCATCCTGCACCGTATCACCTGTAATTTCGCCTAACAGATCAATCGCCGCGCGCACGTCAATTTCTATACAATCATACGGCAGCGATGTCTGTGCCGCTTCCCCTGCATCCTGCAAGGAAGCCAATGCCTGACGCAGCAGGCGCTCCTGCCGGGCGTTTTGGATATACGCTCCATCCTCCAGCGTTCCCTTGCTACCATATACGTAATTCTTCAGCCAGGCCGTAAATTCCTCCACACCTGTCAGCGTCTTTGCCGATAGCTGCAGCACCCTTCCTTCCCCAAAGCGTGCCACAAGCTGCGTAGCATCCACAGCCAGCGGCAGATCGCACTTATTAACAATCACCACACAGGGCTTGCCATCTGCTGCCTGCAAAATTGCCTCATCCTCTGCCGTCAGGCCCTCGCTGCCATCCACCACGCAGATAACCAGCTCTGCCTCTGCCAAAAGCTGGCGGCTCTTTTCCACGCCGATTTTTTCTACAAAATCCTCTGTTGCGCGAATACCTGCCGTATCCGCCAATACCAGTGGTACGCCGTCTAAAAGCAGCTGCTCCTCGATAACATCGCGTGTCGTACCTGCGTACTGCGACACTATCGCGCGCTCCTCCTTAAGCAAAGCGTTAAGCAGGCTGGACTTGCCCACGTTAGGACGGCCGACAATGGCTGTACGCAGGCCCTCGCGTAAAATCTTACCCGTATGTGCATGCGCCAAAAGTCCTTCTATCTTAACGGCAGCACTGTCTATACTTTCCTGCACCCTGGCATAGGTCACATCCTCAATATCCTCCTCGGGATAATCTATTACTGCCTCTAAATTGACAACCACATCCACCAGCTGCTGACGCAAAAGGCGCAGCTCCTTCGCCAGCTGTCCCTGCTGCTGGCGCACTGCCAGCTTCAGGCTCGCCTCACTGCGCGAGCGGATGATGTCCATCACAGCTTCCGCCTGCGTCAGATCTATGCGGCCGTTCAAAAAAGCACGCTTAGTAAATTCGCCTGCCTCCGCCGGACGTGCCCCTGCACCGAAGGTAAGCTGCAAGATCTTTTGCAAGGGCTGCACGCCGCCGTGACATTGAATCTCGACAACATCCTCAGCCGTATAGGAGCGGGGCGCACGCATATAAACTGCCAGCACCTCATCTACCAAGCTGCCATCTGTATCATAAACATGGCCATAGACAAGCGTATTTACAGGATAGCTGCCCAAGGCCTTGTCTGAGGCTGCGCAAAACAACGCTTCACCAACCTGCAGCGCACAAGGTCCGCTAATACGTACAATACCAACAGAGCCTTCACCTAAGGCTGTTGCTACCGCACTAATCGTATCCTCCGCCATCTGACCCTCCTCCTTTGTTTATCCGTAATCAGTAAACATACAAAAAAGGCTGCCGCAAAATAAGCCTATGAAAATAACTTAGCGCGACAGCCTTTTGACGTATTTTATTTTTTCAGTTCAATAACCACATGACGATACGGTTCATCACCCTCGCTCAGGGTGGTAACACGACGGTCACCCTGAAGCGCCATATGGATAATTTTGCGCTCGTGCGGGTTCATCGGCTCAAGGGCTACGCGCTCACCAGTACGTTTAACCTTGTCTGCCAGGCGGCTTGCCAAGCGGTTTAAGGTTTCAATACGGCGGTCACGGTAATCCTCTACGTCAATCACTACACGTACACGCTCATTGCTGTTTTTATTAGCAACTAAATTGGTCAGATATTGCAGGCTGTCCAGAGTCTGGCCATGCTTACCAATCAAAATACCCATGTCATCACCATGCAGGCGGAAGGTAACACTGCCGTCATGCTTATTGATGAATTTTTCCATAACGACTTCAATTTTCATCGCATTGAAGATCTTCTGTAAAAATTCTTTAGCTGCATTCACAGCCTCGTCGCTGACATTATATTTACGCGGTTCACGTGCCTGACGCTCACGGCGCTCGCTCTTTAGGGAATTAAGTGCTGCGATAGCTTCATCTACAGCATCATCCTTAGCAGCTACAGCCTTCTTGCCAAAATCCTCGGCAGCGCTGGCCGCATTGCTTTTTACCGCGTCAACCTTTTTGGTGGCAGCATCGGCAGCAACGCTAGCTGCAACCTTTACCGCAGCAACTGCTTCAGCTGCAGCCTCGGCAACGGTCTTTTCGGCAGGAGCAGCAGCCTGTACAGCGTTGTCCTCTTTAACGCTCACACGCACGCGGGCATCCTTGCGTCCAAAGCCTAAAAAGCCTTTTTTTGCTTCTTCTAATACCTCAATAGCAGCCTGGTCAGCACTGATATGCAGCTCCTCTAAAGCAGCAGCTACAGCCTCATCCACGCTTTTACCGGTCTTTTCTACAAAAGCCATCTTTACCACTCCCATTATTCAGCAGCAGCTTTATTCATAATAGCCTGCTGCGCAATCTGCATAATATTCATTACCACCCAATACAGCACCAGGCCTGCCGGGAAGGTCAAGCTGATATAGCCAATGAACAAGGGCATAAAATACATCATGATCTTGTTTTGGGCATTACCGGTATCGGGCATAGTCTGTTTCGTCTGGATAAAGGTAGTCAAAGCAGACAATACAGGCAGAATATATGTCGGATCAGACAGGGAAATATCCTTCAGCCACAAAAAGCTGGTAACGATCTCAGGATGTGCAGCATAGTCATAATCACGGATGCCATAGAAAATACCAATCATAATCGGCATCTGGATTAAAAGCGGCAGGCAGCCTGCCAGAGGATTCACGCCCTCTGTCTTATATAAATTAGCCAGCTCCATATTAAGGCGCTGTTTATCATCCTTGTATTTTTCCTGAAGAGCCTTCATCTTCGGCTGAATCGACATCATAGCCTTGGTAGACTGAATCTGCTTTTTGGTCAGCGGATACATAACAAGCTTAATAATGATAGTCATAATTACAATAGCCAGGCCCAAATTAGGTATACCAACGCTCTCGGTAAAATTATAGAGCACAGTCAGTACCTGTTGCACAATATTAGCAAGAAAATCCAAGATATCACTCCTTAAACAACAAAGTGTTATAGCTTATTGGGTTCGCTCATTTTACAGGGTCATAACCGCCTGGGTTATAGGGATGACATTTGGCGATGCGTTTAAGCGCCAGCCACAGTCCCTTAAGCGGCCCCTTCTTTTGAATTGCTTCAATAGCATACGCTGAACATGTAGGATAAAACCTGCAGGTTGGCGGAAACAATGGTGATATAAAAATCTGATAGAATCTTATACACAAAATCAGTATCCTGCTCATAGCCTTCTATCCTTATTCCTGCAGCAATGCTGCCCTTTTTGCCAGTCTTAAAAAAACACGTTCAAAGGTCTTGTAGTCAGCTTTAGTCAGCTTTTTGCGGGCTACCCACACGATATGATAACCCTTTTTCATTTCTTCCCTATGTCTACGGAACACCTCGCGCATCATGCGCTTGACGTGGTTACGCACCACAGCGCAGCCCAGCTTTTTACCTACTGCCAAGCCAATCCTTATATCTGTGCCCTGTTCAGGCAGAATATAAAAAACTGACAAAGGATCTACCACCGTGCGTCCCTTGACATAGACAATTTGGAAGCTTTTCTTTGATTTGAGTCGATTTGATTTTTTAAAAGTAAACTTTTTCTTCTGCATTAAATGCACACCTGCCCGCATGGAAAAAATAGGCCACTTGCGCGGCCTATTTTATAATGTTATGCAGACAATTTCTTTCTGCCTCTAGCACGTCTTCTTTTGAGAACTTGACGACCGCCCAATGTTTTCATTCTTTCTCTGAAACCATGAGTTCTTTTTCTTCTGAGATTGTTAGGTTGAAAAGTACGCTTCATTCAGTATTCCCTCCTTATCCACCGCATGATTGTATCAATTTCTATATATGTGAATATTGATAGCTGCTACTTGCTCTACCTCACACCGTCGGTACGCCTGAAAACAGGCTCGCAAGCACTGCGCAAGGTATTACTAACATATTATATGAGAAAATAAAAACTTCGTCAAGTACAAAGCAGTATTTTTCTGGTTAAAGAGATTTTTTCCACAAAATTTGCGAAGTTATCCACAGTCTGCTAAAATATATGTGTATATCTAGCTTTTTTCTAAAACAACCGGCGCTTACAAAACCTTTGAGCAGGCAATGCAAGCTGTCGTTTTTATTTTTACAAACCCACAATGAGAAAGGATGTATCTATATGAGTTCCTACGATTTAGCGGAAATCTGGGTGAGATGCAAAGACAAACTAAAGGATTCGTTCAATGAAAAAATCTTTGACGTCTGGATTAAACCCATCATGCCGTTAGAGGTAACAGATGAATATTATAAGGTTGCTGTAAAAAATGATTTTTTCAAATCCATGCTAGAAGAAAATTATGCCCAGGTAATAGAAGGCGTGCTCGCTGGTATTATGGGCAAGAATATTAAGCTTCTTATTGATACCATGGATACCACCGGAGCAGGCTCTGTCGCCGAAGCTGTACAGACGCCGCTGCCTGTCAAACGCGAACAGCAGCAGTTGTTTAATGAAAATACATCTACACAAAAAAACAGCGAAAGTAACCTGAATCCCAAATATGTCTTCGAAACATTCGTAATCGGCAATTCTAACCGCTTTGCCCATGCGGCTGCTCAAGCTGTAGCCAATAACCCAGCCCATGCCTACAACCCCCTATTTTTATATGGCGGCGTTGGTCTTGGCAAAACTCACCTTATGCATGCCATTGGCAATCGCATTAAGCAAAATAATCCCAGCATGAAGGTACTTTATACCTCCAGCGAAAAATTTACTAACGAAATCATTAATTCTATCCAAAACAAAAATACCGAAGCCTTCCGTCAAAAATACCGCAATATAGACTGTCTCATCATAGATGACATCCAGTTTTTAAAAGGGAAGGAGCAGACCCAGGTGGAATTCTTCCACACCTTTAACGCCTTAAAGGACGCCAATAAGCAGATTATCATTTCCAGTGACCGTCCCCCGCGTGAAATTGAAACCCTAGAGGACCGCCTGCGCTCACGCTTTGACCAAGGTCTTACTGCTGATATTCAGCCACCTGACCTAGAAACACGCATGGCCATTCTGCGCACCAAGGCAGCCTCTGACAATATAGTTTTACCTAACGACGTCATCACTTTACTCGCAACCAATATTGCAACTAACATCCGTGAAATTGAAGGTGCCTACAATAAAATAGTAGCCTACACCTCCCTCATGGATATGCCTATCACTGTAGAAACTGCCCAAAAGGTACTTACAGACATGGGTAATGACATTAAAACCAAAACTATTACCTTTGAAGGCATCATCAAGGTAGTTGCTGAACACTACAATATTAAAGCAGACGAGCTATTTAACAAAAAACGTACTCAAAACATCGCCTTCCCGCGCCAAGTAGCCATGTACCTCTGCCGCGAGCTAGCGGACTTATCCTATCCACGCATTGGCGAGCTCTTCGGTGGCCGCGATCATACTACCGTAATTCATGCCTACGAAAAAATTAGCAACCAAAAAAGCAGTAATCTTTCCCTGCAAACTGAACTGCAGGAAATAATAGATATTTTACGCCAATAACCAGTTAGGAGTTATCCACAAAAACTGTTGATAACTCCATGAAAAACTGTGTATAACTTTTCTCTCATAGTTGATAAATTTTAGGCCTGTTAATTATGTGAATAGTATTTCCCGCTTATCAACATGTTTATCTACATGGGAAATAAAGCACCACAGCTATATTAGCAGTACTTTTCCACATAACCAACAGCTACTACTACTACGTCGACTACTTTTTATAAATTATTATAGTCTTAAAAAACAAGGAGGACTGTGTACAAATGTTAATTTCCTGCAATACCTCTCACTTAAATAGAGCAATCCAAACTGTACAACGAGCCATTAGCTCTAAGCCCAATTCACCTATTTTTTCAGGTATCCATATACTGACTAATAACAACAAACTAGAAATACAGGCAATGAACCTCAATATGGCAATTTCCTGCACCATTGATGCAGATATAACTGAGCCTGGGGAAATAGTCGTTTCAGCCAAATATTTAGCTGAGCTTATCTGCAAGCTACCAGAAGAAATGCTTACTCTCAGTAATGATAAGGAAATGAATACAGTAAAGGTTAGCTCTGGAAAATCTGAATTCCAAATGCTTTTGATGAATGAAGAGGACTATCCTAAATTTCCTACATTCAATGCAAATAAGAGTATTACTTTAGACGACAGCATTGTAAAAAGGCTTATCAAAAAAACTATCTTTGCCTGCTCTGCAGATGAAGCACGTCCGCTGTTTACAGGTATTTTGGTAGAAGTGCAAGATGGTAAAATTACCTTTGTTGCTACTAATACTCACCGTCTGGCAATAAAATCTCTACCCTACGAAAGCACAGAAAACCTTAGCGTGATTATTCCGTCTAAAGTACTTCTGGAAATTGCCCGTAATTTAACAGGTGATATGCCGCAGCAGGTAATTATTTCCCTTTTAGAAAACCAAATTATGGTTACAATTGACAATGTCGTTATCGTTTCCCGCCTCATTGAAGGGAAATTCCCAGATTACAAACGCGTTATTCCTCCTAAATTTGCTATCACCAGCACAATTAACGTCAAAGAACTGGCAGGCGCAGTAGAGCGTGTAGCGCTGTTTTCAAGAGATGGTGATTACAGTATTGTCAAAATATGTGTTGATCACAATGAGCTGACTATTACCAGCAGCAGTCCTGATGTAGGTGCGGGCCGTGAAATTATCAGCTGCAGTTCTGAAGGTGATAAGCTAAATGTTGCCTTTAATTCAAATTATATTTTAGACATTCTCAAAAACTTGGAAGCAGAAGAAGTTATTTTATCCATGAATACATCCTTGAGCCCTGTATGTATAACCTGCGAACAGGAGGCTGATTATACTTATATTGTTACCCCTGTACGTGTTGTATTTTAATAGGAGTAGTGAAAATGCAAAAAGAAGCCGTAGAAATTACAACTGAATTTATTACTATGGATAAGCTGTTAAAGTTTTCTGGTATTGCCGATACTGGCGGCCAGGCCTTTTTGATGGTAGAAGATGGCGTTGTCCGCCTAAATGGCCAGCTGGTAACCGAAAAGCGAAAAAAAGTATATCCTGGTGATGTTGTCAATATTGATGACCAAATTGAGCTGACTGTTGTCAAGGAAGCTTAATGAAAATCCAAAGTCTTTATGCTGTTAATTTTCGCAATTACGCTAGCTGCCAGCTGCAGCTTCCTGCGATGATTAACGTGTTTTACGGTCAGAATGCCCAAGGTAAGACTAATCTTTTAGAGGCTCTTTTTTATAGTGCCTTTGGCATGTCGCATCGCACATCGGCTGAAGATGAGCTATTAAAGCTAGGTGAAGCAGCTATGGCTGTAGGCACAACCTATACCAGCTTTAGCGGTACGCATGAGGTGAAAATAAAAAAATACCAAGCAAACGGACGCTGGAAAAAAGAAATTTTATTGGATGGCTCGAAGGTCCGTCCTAAAGATCATTACGGTGCCTTAAATGCAGTAATGTTTTCACCAGAGGATTTGCAGCTGGTAAAGGGAGAGCCAGCGCTGCGCCGCCGCTTTTTTGATATGCAGATAGCGCAGACAGACCCTGTTTATTACGACCTGCTAGTAAAGTATAACCGCGTGCTATTGCAGCGTAACAAGCTGCTTAAGGAGCTGCGTGACGGTGGCGGCAATGCGGATGTGTTAGCTCCCTGGAATGAAGAATTTATTCAGCTGGCAGCTGCGCTTGTGCGTAAGCGTTTGCTGGCTTCAGCAAAGCTGGCTGCTATTGCCGGTGAAATTTACTCGTCAATTACCAAAGGAAAAGAAGCAATAGCTGTGCGCTATGAGCTGAAGGCCAATAATAATACGCTACTATATCCTGAGAATGCAGCTTTTGCCGATGAAGAATTTTTCCGTCAGCAACTGCAGGAAAGGCAGCGCCTAGATATTTTACGTGGCAGTACGGGTATTGGTCCCCACCGCGATGATTTGCAGCTGCTTTTAAATGGTTTGTCCCTGCGTTCCTTTGGCAGTCAGGGGCAGCAGCGTAGCGGTGCGCTGGCACTTAAGCTGTCGCAGCTGGAATATGTGCACCGCGAGCTTGGTGAATTTCCTGTACTTTTGCTTGATGATGTGATGAGTGAGCTAGATGACAGCCGCCGTGCTCAGCTGCTACTATTTATTGACGGCAGAGTGCAAACATTTATTACGGTTAATGACCGCTCCTTGATACCAGAGTTAGAGGGTAATGCTTATTTTAAGGTTTCAGGCGGTATGATAAGCGAGGGCTGATATTATGTACGTAGATAAATTAGAGCCTCTAGATGCGGTTATTCAAAGACTATTTGATCCACGCTATAGCTACAAAAAGGTTTATATCCCCAAGGAGGTAAAGCTGGCTTATCTGCAGCATTTTTTAGCAAGCAGATGGACGGAGATTGTTGGTGAAAACCTGGCGCGTAGCTGTGCTGTCGAAAAAATTGACGGCAGTGATTTATATATCCGTACGGCTAATAGTATGCTGGCCAACGAGCTGTATATGATGCAGCAGCTATTTTTACAAAAAATTAATGCGTATCTTTTGGGACGCTTAGTGATAAAAAAAGCGTATTTTCATACTGGAGGCTACATTAACAGGCACAAAAAGCAGCAGGAAGCAGCTGCAGCAAACAGTGAATCAGTTATAGAATATACCAAATGTCCTGCCTGCGGCAGTAGAATGCAAAAGGGATTGGCAATGTGCAGCATTTGTGAACGTACTCAGCGTGAGCAGCTGCGGCAGAAGCTGGCCGAGCTGCTACGCATACAGCCTTGGCTGAGCTATGAAAATTGTCTAGCTTACTATAAATGTGATAAAATAACCTTTACGGCTGTAAAAGATAGCTTAAAAAATTACTATTTTGAAAGGGTGCGTTGTGGCTTTGCCAACAAAAAGGAAAGCCTGCTGGCGGTGCTATTTTTGTGGGAAAAGCTCCCAGAAGAAATAACACCTGCTATGTATGACAACGCTATAGAATACTTGAGGAGGGATCAGAGTGTATCTGCATTTGGGAGTAGACTACATGGTAAAAAATAGCGAAATCATAGCTATTTTTAATTTAAATCACCCGCAGTCACAGGTATATAACGAGTATGTAAAAAAATATGGCTCGCATTACCAAATTGTTGATGCATCTGGCGGCGAGGGGTATTACAGCTGTGTTCTGACCAATGATACGATGTACTTGTCCTCGATTTCCTCTATAACATTAAAAAAACGCGCTGAATCTGGTTTTTTGGACGGCGCTGTCTATACTAATCTAGAAACTTTAAGACGGAGGTAAATATGACCCAAGAGATTGATATTGAAGAAGCAACAGCCGTCAAGGGCAGCTATAACGCGGAACAAATCCATGTTTTAGAGGGCCTTGAGGCAGTGCGCAAAAGACCTGCTATGTATATTGGCAGTACGTCGGCCCGCGGTCTGCATCATTTGGTGTACGAGGTTGTGGACAACAGTATTGACGAAGCATTAGCTGGCTACTGCAGTGATATCAAGGTAACTATCCACAAGGACAACAGCATTACAGTTATTGATAATGGCCGTGGTATTCCGGTGGATATGATGAAAAAGGAAAAAAAGCCTGCTGTTGAGGTCATTATGACTGTGCTGCACGCTGGCGGTAAGTTTGGTGATGGTGGCTATAAGGTTTCTGGCGGCCTGCACGGCGTTGGTGTTACCTGCGTTAACGCGTTGAGCGAGCACATGGAGGTTGAGGTGCGCCGCGGCGGCAAATGCTATGGCATTGAGTTTAAGCAGGGTAAAACCTCGAAAAAGCTGTATGAAAAAGGCAGCTGTGACGAAACTGGTACAACCGTACATTTTAAGCCTGATGCCAGCATTTTCACTGAAACAGAATATAGCTATGATACCCTGCGCCTGCGTATTCGCGAGCTGGCCTTTTTGAATAAGGGTATTACTATTACCTTGACGGATGAACGCGTGGAGGATAGGAGTGAAAGCTTTCATTTTGCCGGCGGTATTATTGAGTATGTAGAATTTCTGGATAAGGATAAGGATAAAATCAATTCCAAACCCATTTATCTGGAGGGTGAAAAAAATGCGGTTATTGTAGAGCTGGCAATGCAATATTGTGACACCTACAGTGAGAATATTTTCACCTACGTAAACAATATCAATACCGAAGAGGGTGGCACACATTTAAGCGGCTTCCGTAAGGCGCTAACTCGTACAATCAATGCCTACGCACGTAAGAATAACATTCTTAAGGATAACGAGGATGCGTTGAGTGGAGATGACGTGCGCGAGGGCTTAACAGCAGTGCTGAGCCTAAAGGTACAGAACCCGCAGTTTGAAAGCCAGACAAAGATTAAACTGGGCAACAGCGAAGTTATGCCTATTGTAGACAACTTGGTTGGCGACACATTGGCTGAATTTATGGAGGAAAATCCGCAGATTGCTAAAAAGCTTGTAGAAAAAGCCATTATCGCTGCCCGCGCCCGTTTGGCTGCTCGCAAGGCACGCGAGCTGACGCGCCGCAAGAACGCTATGGATTTGGGTGGCTTGCCTGGTAAGCTAGCTGACTGCAAAAGCCGTAATGTTGATGATACCGAAATTTATCTGGTCGAAGGTGATTCTGCAGGTGGCAGTGCTAAGCAGGGACGTAACAGCGACTTTCAGGCTATTCTCCCCTTGCGCGGTAAAATTTTGAACGTAGAAAAGGCTCGCTTGGATAAAGTGCTGAGCAGTGAGGAAATCCGCAATATGATTACAGCCTTTGGCTGTGGTATTGGCGACGATTTCAATCTGGAAAAAGCACGTTATGGTAAAATTATTATTATGACTGATGCTGATGTTGATGGTGCGCATATCCGTACATTGCTGCTTACCTTTTTCTATCGTTATATGCAGCCGTTGATTAAGGAGGGCCATGTCTTTATTGCCCAGCCGCCACTGTATTTAATCCGCAAAAATCAAAAGCAGCATTATTATGCTTATAGTGATGAGGAGCTGCAGCAAATTTTAGATGAGGTTGGCCGTGAAAATAACCCTTACGTTCAACGCTACAAAGGCTTGGGCGAAATGAATCCTGGCCAGTTGTGGGAAACAACCATGGATCCTGCTGCCCGTACCATTTTGCAGGTACAACTAGAGGATGCAGCTGAGGCTGACCGCATCTTCTCGATTTTAATGGGAGATAAGGTTGAGCCGCGCCGCCAGTTTATTGAAGATAACGCCAAGAAGGTTCGTAACCTGGATTTATAAGAGGTGCTATTATGGCAAAAATTCGTAAAGGATTATCGGATGCAGATATGCTGAAAGGCTTTAGTGAAGAACTGACCTTTGAAAATGGCATGTATGCGGACGAGAAGGTTAAACAAAGTAAAATTAAAGGTGCTAAGGCTCCTGCCAAAAAAGAAATCCTGTTACCCGAGGAGGCACAGGAGCGCTTAAACCGTTTTCTGCTGGAAATCAGCATGGAGTGGCTGAAAAACAAAAATGGTGACTGCAACTGGAAGGTGCTCAAGGAAAACGGCGAAATTGTAATTAAGCCTGTGGCTGTAGCTAAAAAATAATGAACAGCAAGCTATTTGTGCTGCCGCAGCTAAAGCTGCGGGTAATGTTTCACGTGAAACATAGCACCGCGCTCTCCCCCGCTGCCGACAAGCTGCTTGTGGCCGGAGGACGCGTACCACAAATACTATGGCTGCAGCAGGCTGCGGTTGGCAAGGATATTTACTGCGCTGACCGTGGTATAGAGGCCTGCCTTGCGGCAGGAGTTGTGCCACGAGAGCTTTTTGGTGATTGCGACAGCTCAACAGAGGCAGCCTATGCCAAGGCCGCAGAATTAGGTGTTAGGGTTCATAGCTTCAACCCAGCTAAGGATGATACAGATTTACAGCTGCTGCTGCAAAATCTCCCTGCTGGTGACATTATAGCTACAGGCATTTGGGGCGGGCGCTTCGACCACCTTTATAGCAATGCTTTTACGCTTTTAGGTGCCAAAAAGCAGCGCCAATGTCAGGTGCTGCTGGCAGATGAGCAGGAGTTTATGCTGCTTTTGGCTGCTGGCGAAAGCGCAGAGCTGGATTTATTGCAAAAGGCAAAGGCGATCTCCCTGCTGCCGCTAACTGCCGATGTACAGGTGGATTTTGCAGGTGTGCGCTGGCCACTTAATAACGCAAGACTAGAGCAGCTTTATCCCTATGCTATCAGCAATGAGCAGGCTGCAGATAGCATTTGCTGTAATTGTAGCAGCGGGGTAGTTGGTCTTTATATCTGCTGGCAGGAAAATTTAGAGAGCAAATAATAAATTTGCCACGTAAATTGCAAGTTGAAATTGAACACTTCTGATCAAAAAAATTTTTCAATAGCGTAAATCCTATCGAGGATATCGTCAAATAATTCTATCGGCGAATGGTAGCCC
>CAVDRP010000002.1:0-270815 GCA_963611535.1 Bacteroidaceae bacterium
TTACGTAACCTTTTGTTACGTACCCTCGTTTCTGTGAATCCTGGCACTCGTTCCCTAAAATTTTTATGTTGCCTTAGCGATAATATAATTACTTATTAAGTTCGTTTGCCTAAGCTCATGTGGAACCAATCAGGATATGGTGATTGCTAAAGGAGGAAGATGAGCCTTATGAGTCGACTGAGGATAGATTGTATAATCATTTAGCAAGCTTGCGGATAAGGATGATAGTCGAACAACAGCTTATGTGGAACCCATCAGGATAACGAATTTACAATCCTTCAATTTTAAGCTATAATGATTTCATAAAATGGCACAGTGCTTTGCTGAACAGAAATTAAATTTGGAGCAAGCTATGAAAAATCTTCTTATCACAGGCTTTGATCCCTTTGCCCATTACATTATCAATCCCTCTTGGAAGGCTGTAAGGGCGTTGCCTGATGTGATAAATAATTACCAATTACATAAGCTTATGCTGCCTAATATTTACGGTTTAGGCGCACGTATGCTTTTAGAAGAAGCTGAAAAAATTCAGCCAGATGTTATCTTAATGTGTGGTATGAACAGTGCTAGTACACGTTTGGAGCTTAATTTTGCTGCCCTAAATATTCGTGACGCTTTTTTGGAGGATAATATGGGCCGCAGGCCATGGGGAGTACCAATTATAGAAAATGGGCCAGCTGCCTATTTGGCAACGATTCCTGTGCATGATATGGTCAAAAAATTGCGCGCGCAGCGGTATCCTGTAGATTTAGCGTTTTCTTCCGGAGGCTTTGTCTGCAATGATGTTTTTTATTTGGCCGCCCATGCTTATTATGGTACTGCTACGAAGGTAGGCTTTGTACACGTACCATTGCTGCCAGAGATGGTTATGAATGAGGCGCTGGCCTTACCATTAGAAAAAACTGTTGCTACCATGCAGGCGATTATAGAAGAATTGTAAAAGACTGAGCAAAAGACTTATGGCACCTTGCTCAGTCTTTTGACTTTATTTAGTACTAGTGCGTTAACTTTGCAGTAAATAATGCTATTATTCCGGCCCAAAAGACGTTATAATTACATTACTATAAGTTGAGGCAGGTGCTGGCATGTATTTTAGCTATGGTGAAACTGAAATAAATTATCTTAAACGCAAGGATAAACGTCTTGCAAGGGCAATAGAACAGATTGGGCAGGTTAACCGCAAGCTGGATGCTAATCTTTTTACTGCTGTTGTGCGCCACATTGTGGGACAGCAGATTTCATCTAAAGCGCAGGCAACAGTGTGGGCACGGATGGAGGCAGCCTTTGTGCCTTTAGACGCAACGAATATGGCAGCAGCAACGGTGGCGAAATTGCAGGCAATTGGTATGAGTACGCGTAAGGCAGAATATATTAAGGACTTTGCACATAAGGTTGTGACTGATGAATTTGATCTGCAGGCAGTGAAAGACATGTCAGATGAGGAGGTAATTACCGCACTTAGCAGTTTGAAAGGAATAGGCAGATGGACTGCAGAAATGATCCTGCTTTTTTGCTTGGCAAGGCCTAATATTTTGAGCTTTGACGATTTAGCCATCCAACGCGGTTTGCGGATGCTGTATCATCACAAAAAAATTACGCGCGAATTGTTTAGCAAGTATCAAAAGCGTTACAGTCCCTATGGCAGCACAGCAGCAATTTATCTGTGGGCAATTGCAGGAGGTGCAATTGATGGGATGAAGGATTATGCACCCGTTAAGAAGATAGTAAAGAAAACTAAGGCTAGCAGGCAGAAGAATAAAGGGGTAGAATAATGCTATATTACAAAAAAATTACTTCTCCTCTAGGTGAGATTACTTTGCGTAGTGATGGAGAGTATTTGACAGGATTATGGTTTAGCGGTGATAAGCATTATGGTGATAAGGATATTGCAGGTGCAGAGGTGAAAAATTTGCCAATATTTGAGCTGGCAGAAAAATGGCTTAGCAAATATTTTGCCGGCAAGGAGTCTGAAATAGTCGTGCCGTTAAAATTGCTTGGCAGTGATTTTCAGCTGCAGGTATGGGAGCTGTTGCAAAAAATTCCTTATGGCCAGCTTGTTACTTATGGTGAGATAGCAAGGCAAATTGCTGCCCAAAGGGGAATGGCACGCATGTCAGCGCAGGCTGTTGGTGGCGCTGTAGGACACAATCCCCTTTGTATTATTGTTCCCTGCCACCGCGTTATAGGTAAAAGTGGCAGCCTTACTGGCTACGGCGGCGGTATGTGGCGCAAGGTGCAGCTACTGGAGCTAGAGGGCGTAGATATGAGCAAATTGACTATACCAGTGAAGGGAACTGCGTTATAATAATAGCTGCTGATGCTGCTAAACGCTTAATGTTTGCGTATAAGCATACTATAGAAGGAGTGTGTATATGAATAATAAGCTTTATTATCCCGTAATAGCGCTGGCAATAGGCCATTTGGTTACAGATATGCAGGGGGGCGCGCTGCCTATAGTCCTGCCGCAGCTCAAGGAAATGTTTTCCCTTAGCTATTCGCAGCTGGCAGCCATAGTGTTGCTGCAAAACGTTATGTCCTCTGTTATCCAGCCTGCCTTTGGCTATTTGACTGACAGACATTCCCTGCCACGCTTTTTGCCTGTGTGTGCGGCTATGGCCGGCGCAGGCTTTGCCTTTGTAGGCTGGGTGAGCAGCTATAGCTTGCTGCTCGCAACGGTTATTATTATAAGCCTGGCAAGTGCTACCTATCACCCACAGGCATCCAAAACCACCAATTTTTTGAGCGATGACAGCAACCGCAATCGTAATATGGGTATTTTTTCGATCGGTGGTAACGCTGGTATGGCAGTTGGCTCTATATTGATGACATTTTTACTGAGCTTGGAGGGTGGCTTGCATAATACCATGTATTTTGCTGTTCCCGGTATTTTAGTTTTTGCAGTGATGGCTAAGGCTATGCCGGATTTTGTGCGCGTCAATAAGGAGCACGAAAAGCGGCAGGCACAGCGAGCTGCAGCAGGTACAGGTGAAAAAATGTCCTACTGGGCGCTGTTTCTCATTTTATTTTATATCTTTATGCGTTCGTCCATCCATAGCGGCATTTCTACCTATCTGCCAATTTTCTTTATCAAATTCCGTGGCTTTGAGCCTGTGCTTGCCAGCGGTATGGTATCTGGCTTTTTGTTGGGAGGCGTGGCAGGAACATTCGTTGGCTCCATTTTGAGCGACAGGCTGGGAGCACGCAAAATCCTTCTCGGGTCTATTACGCTCAGCATTCCGGCGATTTTTGGCATTACTGTGGTGACAACGCCTGCTTTAGCAATGGTCTCTGTAGTAGCAGCAGGCTTTTTTATCATTGGCTCGTTTGCAACAACCATTATTTTGGCCCAGTGCATGATGCCCAATAACGTAGGCATGGCCTCTGGTTTAACAATCGGGTTTAGCGTGGGGCTTGGCGGCTTTGGTGTGACTATTTTGGGCGCGCTGGCCGATAAATTTGGCTTACCTGTAGTAATGCAGCTTTTGGTGTGGCTGCCTGTGGTGGCTGCTGTAGTGGCAACGCAAATTCCCATACCTAAAAAGCTGCAAAAATAATCTACAAAATAAAATTGTCCCCATTCTTTTGATATGTTATAATTAACCTTAGTTTACACTATTATATGATTAGAGGGGATTTTATGCAAAACAATTACAGGTCAGGCGTGTTATATGGCTTGGCTGCCTATTTACTTTGGGGTGTGCTGCCAGTTTATTGGAAGCTGCTGCAGCATGTGGATGCTATGGAAATTTTGGCCAGCCGCTTTTTGTGGTCGGCTGTCTTTGTTTTTCTTTTGCTGGTAGTGACTGGTAAGCTGCAGGTATTTGTGCAGGAAACCAAGGCCATTTTCAGCACGAAAAAAACCGCCTGCTGTATGCTGCTGGCGGCGATTATGATCAGCTTCAACTGGGGTATTTTCATTTGGGCGGTAGAAGCAGGGCGTATTGTAGAAACCAGTATGGGTTATTACATCAATCCGCTGATGAATGTATTGTTTGGGGTGCTCTTTTTGCATGAGCGCTTGAATAAGCTGCAGGTGGCAGCCGTTATCAGCGCGGCCATTGGCATTGGTGTAATTATTGTTACCAATGGTGGCCTGCCGTGGGTAGCGATGAGCCTGCCTGTAACCTTTGCCTGCTACGGCCTGCTCAAGAAAATTATTGTGGCACAGGCGATGACAAGCATCATGCTGGAAACGCTGCTCATTTCGCCGCTGGCGGCAGGTTATTTGTATTACCTGGGCGGTGCAGGCGGCAATGTGTACCAGTCCTGTGACCTGGCGACGCTGCTGCTTTTGGCTGGTGCCGGGGCAGCAACGGCTACACCGCTATTACTGTTTACGGCCAGCGCCAGACTGCTGCCGCTTAAGCTGATTGGCTTTTTGCAATATATTTCGCCTTCTATTACGCTGCTTTTGGGAGTGCTGGTGTACGGCGAGCCTTTTAGCGGAAGTACGGCAATAGCCTTTGGCTTTATTTGGCTGGGAGTGCTGCTGTTTGTGTGGTCGCAGGTGCGCAAATAAGTAAAAATTGTAGGGTAAAAGTGAAACGCTTCTCCGTGATGGGGAAGCGTTTTTTAGTATACGTAAGTTTTACCTCACACTTGCATAAATCAGCTCTAAATTTTCCTGCATCCTGTCGATATAGCCTTTGTCACCATCACTGCTTTCGATGGTGTGGATTGTTTGCGTTTTGGCGCCTACCTCCTTGGCTAAGGTTGCCGAAATTTTGGGACTGACGGCTTCTTCGACAAAGATAGTTTTAATGCTGTGCGTCCTACAATATTCTACTAACTGCGCTAAACGCTGTGCGCTAGGCTCTCCGCTGGCAAAAACATCCTCTACGCTGGTCTGCGTAAGGCCCAGGTCACGGCAAAGATAGCCAAAGGCAGCGTGTCCTGTGACAAAATCCTTGTGCTGTGCCTGTGCAAAAAGAGGCTGGTATTTTTCTAGCAGGGACGCAAGCCTGGCGTTATAATCCTTGGCGTTTTGCAGATAAAAGCTGGCGTTTTGCGCATCTGCCTGTGCCAAGGCCTGTGCAACATTTTCCACTTCAGTTTGGGCGCAGGTGAGGCTTAGCCAGGTGTGTGGGTCGTAGGCACCATGCTCCTTGATATCGTCCTTATCTGTGAGACGGATGAGGTCAACACCCTTTGCTGCTTCTACTACTAGCAGCTTTTTGTTGGCAGCAGCCTTGACGGCTGTATCTACCCAAGGCTCCATGCCTACGCCGTTGCAAATGAGTATATCGGCCTTACTAAGCTGTTGCATGCTTTTAGTAGTAGGCTGAAAATCGTGCGGTTCACTGCCATCGGGGATGAGGGTGATGATTTCGACCTTGTCCTGGGCGACGGCCTGCGTCAACTCCTTGATAGCGTTAAAGGTGACTAAGACCTTGGGCTTGCTGCTTGTTGTCTGCGGCTCTTGTGTTTGGGAGCAGCCTGCTAAGAGGGCAAGGCCTGCAAGCAGCAGTAATATTGTAAAAATTTTTCGCATAGATAATCCTCCGTATATACTATAAGGCTAGTAGCGCCTTCATGAGCATTTAGGGGTAATCATAACACTAAAACAGGGGCATGTCAAGCTAAATGCAAATGACTTGCATGTTGCCTGCAAAAGCGTTATAATAGGTGTCAAAATCCTTGGCGTAGGTGTCTGTAAAGGGCCTGGTTGAGGGATTATTCTATTAAAGGAGAATGTTTTAATCTATGCTGGAATTAGATCATGTATATTTTTCCTATGAGCCTGGCAGTGACCTTTTACAGGATATCAATATGCGCGTGGAGGATGGAGAATATATTGCCATCGTCGGTGAAAACGGCAGTGGCAAAAGCACACTGCTCAAGCTGCTTTTGGGATTGCTTACGCCTGTCAGTGGCGAGGTGCATAACAGCTTTGTCCGCACTGCCTATGTGCCGCAGCGCTTTGAAACGCTCAACAGCCAGTTCCCTATAACGGTGGGGGAGGTTATGGAATATTACCGCCGTGTGCTTGATGTGCCTGATAGGGATGCTGTGCGCCGCTCGCTGGAGCAGCTGCACGTATATGAGCTGAAAAACCGCCTTATTGGCACGCTTTCTGGAGGCCAATGCCAAAAGGTGCTGATTGCACGTGCTTTGATGGGCAAGCCGGACTTGCTGATTTTTGATGAGCCTTCGACAGGTATAGATCTTAAAAGCCAGCAAGAGCTGTATCCCTTTATGCAGCATTTGCATGAGCAGGGGATTACGCTGATAACGGTGGAGCACAACCTGCGCTTTGCAGCACCCAACGCAGATAGGATGTATCATATCAATAATGGGCGCGGGCATTTTTGTACGCCGCAGGCCTATTTGCGCGAATACGTAGCAAATAACATGGGAGGTGAGCTGCATGTTTGAATATGCCTTTATGCAAAACGCGTTTATTGTATCGGTGCTTATTTCGCTGGTCTGTCCCATGATAGGTATGTTTTTGGTGCTGCGGCGCTATTCTATGATTGGTGACACGTTAGCTCATGCTTCGCTTGCAGGTGTTGCTGTCGGCCTTTTAGCAGGAGTTAATCCTATCATCAGCGCCTTTGCTGTAACGTCGCTTTTTGGCCTTTTGATAGAGGTGCTGCGCCAACGCTTCAGGCGTTATGCAGAGCTGATTTTGGTGATTATCCTGTCGCTTTCCGTAGGTATTGCAATTACCATTATCAGCAGCGGCCTTGTGCATACTAATGTGGAGGCCTTTTTGTTTGGCAGCATACTGACTGTTACGCCTGATGATGTGGTTGCTGTGGCAGTGCTTAGCGTGGTGGCGCTGGCAACGATTTATTTTTTGTATCCGCAGCTGGTGATGCTCACCTTTGATGAGGATGGAGCACAGATTGCTGGTGTCAGAACGCGTTTGATAAATTATATTTTTGCCCTGCTGGTGGCAGCAATGATCGCGGTATCCATCCGCGTAGTGGGCATTTTGGTTATCAGCTCGTTGATTGCCCTGCCTGTAGCGGCGGCGTTACAGCTAGGCAAGGGCTTTAGGGTGACCATGCTGGCGGCTATGCTGCTCAGCTTTGTAGCTATAACGGCAGGCCTTACAATTTCGTACTGGCTGGGGGCAGCTCCTGGCGGCGTTACAGCGCTGGTTTCGGTGGCGCTGCTGCTTTTAGTGATAGCTTATAATGAATTGCGAGCGGTGTTATGAAACAGGATGGTGATAGAATGGATAAGCTAGAGGAAAAGGCCGCTTGCAGTGCCTATTTACATCGCTGCGGCCTGAAGTTTACCAAGCACCGTCAGCTGGTGCTGCAGCTTTTGCAGGCGCAGGGGGGCGTGCTGACGGCAGAAGAAATTTACAGCGAGCTGCAGGCGCAGGGAGCGGATATTAATTTTTCAACGGTATACCGTATTTTAGAAAGCTTTACCCAAAAGGGCGTGACAGAAAAAAGCTATCTGGCGGATGCACGCAAATATGGCTTTGTACTACATGCGCTGGGGCATAGGCACCGCCTTATCTGCTTGGGCTGTCATCGCATTGTAGAGGTGGAGTACTGTCCTATTGCCAGCTTTGAGGAGCAGCTGGCAGGCAAGACCGATTTTTCTATAGTGGGGCATAACCTGGAATGGTACGGCTATTGTGCCTCCTGTCGTAAGGGGCAGGAAAAAGCATAAGCACGCTTTGACCGTAGGGAACATACTTGCAGCAGCGAACTGGCATAACTCATAAAACTCTTAGTATATTTTAACCTTTTCTGATATATGCTATAATAATCTTTGTCATTTTCATAGGCAGGGCGACAGTTATTATACTAGGAGGCGTGTATATTGAGTTTTATTCATGACAAGGGCAGAGGCATTTTCTTGTGCCTGCTGCTTGCAATTCCCAGCTGGTTTTTGGGTAAGCTGGTGCCAGTAATCGGCGGGCCGGTTTTTGCTATTTTATTGGGTATGCTGCTGGCAGCCTTTTGGACACCTGCAGCTAGCTATAAGACGGGTATTGGCTTTGTATCCAAAAAGGTTTTGCAATATGCAGTTATTTTATTGGGCTTTGGCCTGAATATTTCTGTGGTATTGGCGACGGGCAAGCAGTCATTGCCGATTATTGTCTGCACCATTGCTACATCGCTGTTAGTAGCTTACAGTTTGCATAAGCTTTTGCATGTGCCAGATAAAATTTCTACGTTAATTGGCGTGGGTTCTTCTATTTGTGGCGGTAGTGCGGTGGCAGCAACGGCTCCTGTTATTAAGGCAGATGATGAGGAGGTAGCACAGGCTATCAGCGTTATCTTCTTCTTTAACGTGCTTGCGGCGCTGCTTTTTCCTTGGCTGGGAACAGTTTTGGGCTTTGATACAACTAGCGGCGAGGCCTTTGGTATTTTTGCTGGTACGGCGGTGAATGATACCTCGTCTGTTACAGCAACAGCGGCTACCTGGGATGCTATGTTTAGCTTGGGGTCGGCGACATTGGATAAGGCTGTTACTGTGAAGCTGACACGTACGTTGGCAATAATTCCTATCACTATGGCGTTGGGGTACCTTGTGAGCCGCAGGGAGCAGGGTGGTGCAGCTGACGTGAGCATTAAAAATATTTTCCCTAGCTTTATTTTGTACTTTGTATTGGCCTCATTAGTGACAACTGTTGCGACAAGCTTGGGTATGGGGGCAGAGGTATTCGCTCCCTTGAAATGGTTGAGTAAGTTTATGATTGTGCTGGCTATGGCGGCGGTGGGGTTAAACACCAACATTATCAAGCTGGTAAAAACAAGCAGCAAGCCGTTGGCCTTGGGCTTTGCCTGCTGGTTGGGAATTAGTGTGATGAGCCTGCTTTTGCAAAGCGCGCTGGGGCTGTGGTAATAGAAGCAGCAGATAAATGGACGATAATTTGTTCATAGAAAATTTATAGTGCTATTGACGGTTAAACGTAAAAATTTAACCGTCAATTTTTATTTTCAGACTTTTTATAAGCCTTAAAATCAAGGCTTTGCGGCAAGTATGAGTAAAATTTGTGTAAAATTGTACAGCTACAGCCAAAAACGCTCTTGACAGCTGTATGCGGTAAATAAAAAATAAGCTGCTTGTAGCACATCCCTATATCTTGGGCTGTGGAAAGCTGTGGGAAAATGTTATCAAAGTTATCCACAGATTGTGTATAACATGTTGATAAATAGCTAAAAAGTGCATAACAAGGCTGTTTATGAAAAATATGCCTTGGTGGATAAATTGTAGATAGCTAAAAGTTATACACAAAATCTGTGGATAAGTGTGTGAATACTGTTGATAAACTGGCACTAAATAGCGGATAGGAGCAGGAGAATGCGGCGAAGACCGAAAGTGGCAGCAGCTGCTGCTATGCATTTTGTATACAAACGCAGGTTTTTGACGTAGATTTTTAGTTTTTGCTTGCGTAAAGGACAAATTTTGTAGATAATATTAATATGAATAATTGTGATTAAATGGAGGCAGATGAAGTTATGGCATTAAATCAAAAGGCAGCCTTGGCAGCTTTGCACGAGGCTGCAGGCGAAGTTATAGAAGCGTCCTTGTGCGAGGTGCAGGGAGCGTGGCTGGCACTGGTTAATACAGAGCAAGGGCAGCGTTTGGCGTATGCAGCGCAGGGTGAAAGCGCCTTGGGTAAGCTGTGGAAGGACGTAGAAAAAACTGTAGAGGCAGGCAAGCTGCAGGTTAGCGTTATGCAGCTCAACGCCAATAATGCAGCTGTTGTACGTCGTTATGTGAAGTGGGCAGCACCTACGGCCTGTGGCAGTAAGGGTGCAAGCTTTGGCTTTAGCGACTGGCTGGGTGAGGCAGCTGCCGTAGTGACCAGCGTGTTTGCAAAGCGTCAGCTGAAGCCTGTGCTTGTGGATTTTACGCCTGAGGATAGTGAAGCATTACAGCGCAACTTTTTGGAGGCGGTGGATACTGCTACCTGGGGTGTGCTGCAAGCAGGCTACAGGGAAGGCTATGGTGCGAATGCTGCCGGACTGAAAACGGAAGAGGAAATTGTTAAAGCACTGTTGTATGGCTACAGTATGATTGGCTTTGATTGCAGTGATAAAATTAACCTGGAGATTGAAAAGCTGTCGGATGAAGCTGTCGACAAGCGTTTTGAACAGTTTAACGATACCTTCCGCGCAGCAGTGCATGCTTCGTATCTGAATGCGGAGTTTAAGGCTGGCAGCAGCAAAATTACCTTTAGCGAAAACGAGCTGCACCGCATTGTATTGGAATACGGCGAGGCCATTATGCATATCCAGTTTATCTACAATTCCTATCTCAAGAATACTCCCTGGGATATTGATTTTGAACTGGCGCTTTCCAAACCAGGTAAGGTGCTCACACCGCAGGAGCATTATCTTATCGCCAACGAGCTGCAGCGCAATGGCATTAAGCTGAGTGCAATTTGCTTGGACGGCTTGAAGGATGGCAGGACGCTGAGCGAAAATTTACAGCTGCATTGTGAAATCGCCGATACCTTTGGCTACCGTTTGAGCTTTGCTAATGCAGATATTGTGCTGGCAGATCCGGGTCTGGCGATGAAGTATTTAAAGGGTAAGGTGCATTTTAAGCTGAACAATGTGCTGTGGTTGAGTGCTGTGCGCCTGGCCGCAGAAAAGAATTCACCGCTTCATGATAAGCTGTGCGCCTTGGCAGGTACAGACGGAAGTGACGAAGGCTTGCTGGCTGCTAGCTATAAAATAGTGTTGAATCCAAAAGCTGAAGGCAATGTAGCAGCAGAAATGAAAGCCTTTATAGCAGAACATAGGCAAGAGTATGTACAGCAGGTATTAAGCAAGGTAGAGGCCTTTGTTAAGCAGCTGTAATAAACTTTGTCTAGCTGCTGGTGACGTAAAATTTTCCTTCAACTAAAAAGTATGCTCAGCGCGTACAAATTCCGTGAAATGTGTTTTGGAAATAACTAAAACAGGGTTTTGAAAAGATTTTACGAAAAGTAGTTGACAAAGCTGTAAAAAGAGTGTATAGTATCAGTAATTTCAAATCGCTTTATAAAGGTTATGATTGGGACTAAAGATAAGCGTAGAGTTTTAGAGAGCCAGCGTTTGGTGCAAGCTGGTACAAAGCCTTGTTGATTAAATCACCCATGAACTCGTCAGCAAAAGCAATGCAAGTAGACTGATGCGCAACGGATGCGTTATTTCCGAGCCGGTTGATGGACTGGTGCAAAAGTAATAAATTAGGGTGGTACCGCGTATTATACGCCCCTGCATATATATGCAGGGGCGTTTTTGTTATACTACTCCCGAAAAGTCCATCAAAATCTAACGTATACATAGTAATTTAGGTGTTCTTGATTGGAGGAATTAACATGTTTGAAAAAGTACTGGTAACTGGTCACAATGATGAAACTTTTCTGCCGCGTGTATTGTGTGTGCTGTCCAAGCAGGGTGCAAGGGTGCGTTCCCTGCATATGGATGCTGAAGCAGACAGGGTGAAGCTGGAAATTCAGCTGGCAAACGTGGCTGCCGCCCAGGTAGCCAAGCTTTTGGAAAAGCAGGTCGCAGTAACGTCTGTGGCAACCATGGCGTAAGGGGGATTTGTTGATGAAGCTGAAGGGCTCAGAGGCTATAGTTAAGGTACTTTTGGAGCAGAGAACAGACACGGTGTTTGGTTATCCCGGCGGTGCGGTTATCCCGCTTTATGACGCATTATATAAGGCACCACTCAAAAATGTGCTCACAGCGCATGAGCAGGGTGCTATCCACGCAGCTGACGGCTATGCGCGTGCCAGCGGCAAAACAGGTGTCTGCATTGCCACATCAGGACCGGGTGCTACTAACATTGTTACCGGCTTGGCAACAGCATATTTGGATTCTATCCCTCTGGTAGCAATTACAGGCCAGGTTGGCGTGAGTATGTTAGGACGCGATTCCTTCCAGGAAATTGATATAGTAGGCGTGACGATGCCTATTACAAAATATAATATGCTAGTGCGTAGCAAGGAAGAACTGCTGCCGGCATTGCGCAGAGCCTTTGCGTTGGCTCGCGAAGGGCGTCCTGGACCTGTGCTGGTGGATATTCCCAGCAGCGTACAGGTGGAGGAGCTGGACTGGACAGAGCCGGAGCCGCTAGCTCCTAAGAAGCCCTTGCCTAAAGCAACGGCCGAGCAGCTGGAGCAGGCTGCTGCTATCCTTAACAAGGCACAGAGACCAGTGCTTTTGGTGGGCGGCGGCGCAGTAAACAGCGGGGCGCAGGCAGAGCTGTTAGAGCTGGCACATAAGGCGGATTTGCCCGTGGTCAACACGCTGATGGCCGTGGGTGTATATCCCGAATCGGATGAGCGGTCCTTGGGACTGACAGGAATGCATGGGCATATTGCTTCGAATATGGCGGTGTCGCATGCAGATGTGCTGGTGGTTGCAGGCAGCCGCTTTAGCGACCGTGTGACTGGTGACCGCAACCGTTACGTAGGCCAAAAGAAAATTATTCAGTTAGATATTGACCCCTCGGAGGTTGATAAAAATGTGGCTGTAGGCATACCTGTTATGGGTGATGTTAAGGAAACGCTGCAAAGCCTGCTGCCGTTGGTGCAAATTGGTGATCACAGTGGCTGGTGGCAGCAGATACGCACCTGGGATGCTAAGGAGGACCGCAGCCTGCTAGAGGGCAAGCGTCTGACCGCTCCCTGGCTGATGCAGGAGCTGAGCCGCAGCTTTGCAGGCGAAAACCCTGTATATGTTACCGATGTTGGCCAAAATCAGATGTGGGCAGCGCAGCATTTAGTTGTTGATAGGCCACGTCATCATTTGACGAGCGGTGGCTGTGGCACCATGGGCTTTGGCCTGCCTGGCGCCTTGGGTGCAGCCTTTGCTGTGGAGGATGGCACGCAGGTTGTGCATATTTGCGGCGACGGTGGTTTTAAGATGACAGGTATGGAGCTGTACACTGCGGCGCGGGAAGGCCAAAACCTCATCAGCATCGTTATTAATAACAGCTGTCTGGGCATGGTGCGACAATGGCAGCAGTTGTTTTACGGTAAACGCTATTCATCCACCATTTTGACAGAGTTCGACTTTATCGGCTTTGCCCACTCTTGTGGTGCTGGCGGCAGACGCGCAGCAACCTGTGCCGAATTTAAAGAAGCACTGGCGCAGGCGCGTAAGGCCAATAAGCCCTTTGTAATTGAAGCAATTGTAGAACAGGGCGATTTGGTTGAGCCTATGGTAGCGGCTGGTGCTGCTGTGGATGATTTTGTCAAGGTAGAACATTAAAAGGAACGCGCATAAAACGCGGCCATGGAATAAGGGAAATATTTTAATTTAAATATTTATAAATAAAAAACAAGAAAAGAAAGAGGTATGAACAAATGGTACAAATGTATTATGACAGCGATGCAAATCTGGAATTATTGAACGGCAAAACCGTTGCCATCATCGGTTATGGCTCTCAAGGCCATGCCCATGCCCTGAACCTGAAGGAAAGCGGCGTAAATGTAGTAGTTGGTCTGTATGAGGGCTCCAAATCCTGGGCTAAGGCTGAAGCTGCAGGCCTGACTGTTATGACTGCTGCAGATGCTGCTAAGGCTGCTGATATCATCATGATGCTGATTCCGGATGAAAAGCAGGCTGCAACTTATAAAAACGATATTGCTCCGAACCTGGAAGCAGGTAATGCTTTGGCCTTTGCTCATGGCTTTAATATTCACTTTGGCCAAATCGTTCCTCCTGCTGATGTAGACGTATTCATGGTTGCTCCTAAGGGACCTGGCCATTTGGTACGCCGCACCTACACCGAGGGCAGTGGTGTTCCTGTATTGGTAACTGCTTACCAAAACCCGACCGGCAAGGCTCATGACCTGGCCTTGGCTTATGCGAAGGGCATTGGCGGCACCCGTGCTGGCGCTTTGGAAACCACCTTCCGTGAAGAAACCGAAACAGACCTTTTTGGCGAGCAGGCTGTACTGTGCGGTGGCGTTTGCGCTTTGATGAACGCTGGCTTTGAAACCCTGGTTGAAGCAGGCTATGAGCCCGAAAGCGCATATTTTGAATGCATGCACGAGATGAAGCTGATTGTTGACCTGATGTATGAAGGCGGCATGGCTAAGATGCGTCATTCCATCTCTGATACTGCTGAATATGGCGACTATGTAACTGGTCCGCGCATCATCACCGAGGCTACCAAGGCTGAAATGAAACAAGTGCTGAAGGAGATCCAAGACGGTACCTTTGCTAAAAAGTGGCTGCTGGAAAACCAATGCGGCCGTCCGCAGTTCAACGCTATGCGCCGTCATGCAGCACAAACCCAGGCTGAGCAGGTTGGTGCCCGTCTGCGTGGCATGATGAGCTTCTTGAAAAAGAAATAATTAACTGCAGCGACAGCAGTGGCTGCAAGTAGCTAACATTGATAAATAATAAGGGAAAGACGTAATCCGCTAAAGCTGGCGTATAAAAATAAACTTGCTGCCAGGATTGCGCTAAAAATAAGGGAAAGAATATGAGCTATAAACGCAGCGTAAAAAATAAATAAATAAGCTGCAAGGCTTGTAGTATAAAAATTAGAGGTCGCTCTTTGCGTAGTTGTGCGCAGGGAGCGGCCTTTTTAGATTTTATACAAAAACTTTTTCTTACTCCCTTGACTTAAACTTTACTCTAAGGTGTAGAGTAAGGATAAGTAATGAAGGGAGAAGATAACATGAAGCCTTATATTATCTGTCATATGATGACATCAGTAGATGGCCGCATTGACTGCGCCATGACGGAAAACCTGCCGGGAGTGCAGGAATATTATGCAACGCTTGACGCATTAAAGGCACCAAGCCGCGTCAGCGGACGTGTAACAGCCGAGCTGGAGATGGCGCTTCCTGGTAAATTTACAAGCAGCACTATTACGCCTATAGGCAAGGAAGCCTTTGGCAAAAAGCAAGCTGCTGCAGGCTATGAAATTATTATGGATACCAAAGGTACGTTGCTGTGGGAGGCTACCGAGGCAGCTAACGAACGTCCGTTGCTTATTATTACTAGCGAGCAGGTTAGTGAGGAATATTTGGCCTATTTGGACAGCAAAAATATTTCGTGGATTGCTTGTGGCAGGCAAAGCATTGACCTAGTGCGTGCCTGTGATATTTTGGCGCAGAAATTTGGCGTAAAGCGTCTTGCTGTAGTTGGCGGCGGACACGTCAATGCCGGCTTTTTGACAGCAGGCCTGCTGGATGAGGTGAGTATATTGGTAGGCGCTGGCATCGACGGGCGTGGCGGCATGGCTGCCGTGTTTGACGGCCTGCCCATGAGTAGCGGGGTGACGCAGCTAAAGCTGCTAGAGGTGCGGCAATTTGCTAGCGATGCTGTATGGCTGCGCTATAAGGTAAAAAGGTAATCAAGATCTAAAAAGGTCGCCCGTTGCGTAGTTGTGCGCAGGGAGCGGCCTTTTTCATATGTCCTGCTTGTCAAAAAAGCTGGTTTTTGATAAGATAAACGTATTATATTACTTGATAAAGGAGCGGGATGATGGCTGATATGGGTAAGCAGGAGCAGCAGAGCTTTCCAGCGTGTCCGGTAGAAACAACCCTGATGCTGATTGGTAGCAAATGGGCGGTGCTGGTGTTGCGCGACTTGCTGACAGGGACTAAGCGCTTTGGCGAATTAAAGAAATCTCTATCAGGCATCAGCCAAAAGGTTCTGACAAGCGAGCTAAGGCAGATGGAGGCCAGGGGCTTGGTGGCGCGCAGGGTGTATGCCGAGGTGCCGCCAAGGGTGGAATATTCGCTTACTACCTTGGGGCAAAGCCTGCAGCCTGTACTTGTGGCCATGGCAGCCTGGGGCGAAGGTTATCAAAAGCAGACAATACAGTGATATGAAAAAGCTACGCCTAGTGGCCGCAGTGGATAGCGGTGCTAAGCGTAGCTTTTACTATTTTTGCTGTTTGCTGGTTATGGCAAATACCCTTAACGAGCAGGCCAGGATGATTATGGCGCAGCAGACAAGCAGCCAAAAGCTGTATCTGCTGCCTGTGATGGTGGCGGCTGCCAGGCTTTGCGGCTGCGCGGTCTGCGCTGCTGCAACTATAGTGCTGATGACAGCGGTGCCAACAGCGCCGGCAAGCTGCATTAGGGTGTTTATGGCGGCGTTACCGTCGGCGTTGAGCTCCTGCGGCAGCTGGGCAAGACCGTTCGTCATGGTGGTGCCCATAGTAAACCCTTGCCCGAAGGCAAAGAACAAATAGAAGACGATAAACAGCAGTGAGCTGAGCTCGCCAGGATAAAGGCTGTAGCAGACTACTGCAATAAGTATAGATAAATTGCCGATGAGTATAGGGCGCTTGGCACCAAACTTATCTAGCAGGCGGCCGCTAATGGGAGCAAGGGCTGCACCCAAAAGGCAGCCTGGCAGCAGCAGGCAGCCTGCTGTGAAGGCGTCGGTGTGCGATACCAGCTGGGCGTAGTTGGGAATCAAAAAGCCCAATCCTAAACAGATAAAGCCAAGCAGCATCAGACTGATGGTGCTAAGGGTGTAAGCGCTGTGATGAAAGATTTCTACGTGTAGCAGAGGCGAGCTGCTTGTGCGTGACAGGCGGTAAAACAATGTTAGTGCGGCCAGGCAGATAGCAAAGAGCAGTAAAACGCCTGCGCTGAGCCAGCCGTGGGAGGCTGCCAGGGTGGTGGCAAAGATGAGGCTGGCAAAGCCAATGACAAGCAGACTGTAAAGACCAAGGCTGAAGTGAGAAGGAGTTAGCTCGCCTGCCTGACGGATGCAGCAAAGGCCTAGCACGGCAGAAAGCGCAAGACAGGGTAGCAGGCTGACAAAAATCATGCGCCAGCCAAAATAGCTGACGATGAGGCCGCCAAGAGACGGGCCGACAGCAGGAGCCATAGCGGTGATGAGGGAGCCTACACCGATCATAAAGCCTAGGCGCTCTCCTGGTACCTGCTCCAGGATAATGTTGAACATCATAGGCAGGGCGATACCTGTGCCGATGCCCTGTAGGATGCGGGCAAAGAGCAGGGCAGCGAAGCAGGGTGACCAGGCGGCTAGCAGTGTACCTGCTAAAAAGCTGCTGATGGCTGCAGCAAACAGTGTGCGTGTGGCAAAGGTGCGCTTTAAGTAGGCCGATGCAGGGATGATGAGCGCCAGCACCAGCAGATAGCCTGTTGTTATCCATTGTACGAGTGAGGTGCCGATATTAAATTCGTGCATGAGCGTGGGAAAGGTAACGTTCATAGCGGTTTCTACAACAACGCCACTAAAGGACATTATGCCTGCGGCGATAATAGATAATAAAAGACGTGTATCTAATACGCGGGGTGCGCTGCTATTCATTTTGCTTTACCTCCTTTGTGTGCTGCTGGTGCTGTGCCTTGTAATTTGGGTGTACGTGTAGACATAATGGCGTATAATTTAGCAATAGTGCTTGCGGTGGTACGGATATCGTCTTCGCTGATATCTGTAATTTGCGCTGCCAGCCAGCTGTGGTATTGGGCGATGTAATAAGCATGCAGTGTGCGTCCTTCGTTAGTAAGGCGCAGGCGGACGATGCGTTTATCCTGCCCATCTGTTATTTTTTCGATAACGCTGATGGCTTCTAGCTCGCGCACAAGGCGGGTAATCCCCGGTCGTGTAACCTGTAATAAATCAGCAATATCACTTACCTTGGGTGGCTGCGCTGTGCGTTCAAGATATTCAATGTAATCTAAAACCTTTAGGTTGCCAGGCGTTAAGCCTTCAGGCAGCGGCGGCTGCAGCTCGGTGACGCGTTTGGCCTCATGGCAGGCTGTAAGCAGAGCCTTGATAGCTTCTATAGGTAATGTGTGCTGCATAAAATCACTCCTTAATATAATTACCTAAAGTAATTATCGTAGGTAATTATATTGCACAAAAATAGATTTGTCAAGTAAAAGCGCACGTCTGTCAATACGCAAAAAGCGCTCTGCCCACATAGGGAAGAACGCTTTTGTTAGGCTATCGCTTTATGGTTTTGCTATTAAATCTCATCCTCGTCCATAATGTCAAGTTTGCGCTTCCAATAGCGTGAATAGATAGCACCCAATGGGTTGTGGGCAAGCAGACGGTCCTTTACTACCAAATTGGTTACAGGACCAGCGGCATTCATATTAAAAATAGCATCGTGGCCTACACATAGGCCGGCAGAAATATACAGCTCTACACCCTTTTCGGCCAAAAATTTTGCCTGAAATTTGGGGTTGCACATAGCTTCGTGTTCAAGCTCAGGCTTTACCTGCTTCAAATTTAATTCTTTTTTGGGGAAGCTGCAGTTTTTGCAGCATACGCTATAAAATTCAAAGCCTTGCTTGGTAAAATATTTGGCAATGTAGCGTGCTTCATCGCTCAGGCCAACACAAAAGGACATACCTAGCTTTTTGTAGCCCATAGCCTTGGCAAATTCGGCAGTTTCCTGCAAGCGGCAGACGTTGCTATAAAAGGTACCCTCTACATAGGCAGCGGCCTGCATAATTTTCAGCTCCTCGTCGGTGTAGGCGGCGCGAACGTCATCGAGCGGCGTACCTGTGCAGTTGACGCCCTTGGTGTAGCAGGCGTGGGTGGGACAGTTGGCGCAATCACATTTCATTATATATTCCTCCTTTAGCTATACCAGCCTTAAGCATATTGTAGCACGCTGGGAGCAAAAGAGACAATCACTAGTAAAATTATAAGTGTTGGTCTGCTTTGCCACATTTTCTTTACCTGTACAAGATTGATTTTAGCAGGTCAGATATTATATAATATCGGTGAATTATAAGTTGACTTGGAAGAAAACCAATAAATATTAATAATAGCGGAGGTGAAGAGCAGGTGATTTATACAGTAACCTTTAATCCGTCGCTGGATTATGTGGTGCAGTCAGACGGTTTTGCCGTGGGTGCTATAAACCGCACGCAGTCGGAGTGCATTTATCCTGGCGGCAAGGGTATTAACGTGTCGCTGGTACTGCAAAATCTAGGGGTGGCATCTGTCATGCTGGGGTTTGTAGCCGGCTTTAGCGGCGAAGAGCTAAAGCGCTTGGTGGCCTTGCAGGGTGCAGGGGAAAGCTTTATCCGCCTGAGCAGCGGCTATACGCGCATTAATGTTAAAATAGCAGGCTCGCCAGAAACTGCGCTTAACGGCAGAGGACCTGCGATTGGCAAGCAGCAGCTGAAGCAGCTGTTTGAGCAGCTGCAAAAGCTGCGTGCAGGTGATGTGCTGGTTTTGGCAGGCAGCATTCCGGCAGATCTGCCTAAGGATATTTATGAGCAGATTATGCGTCTTGTTGATGGCAGGGGCGTGCGCACGGTGGTGGATGCTACTGGTGAGCTGGTGCTGAAGGTGTTGGCCTATCATCCCTTTCTTATTAAGCCTAACCATGAGGAGCTGGGTGAATTTTTTCACCTGCCGCCGCTTGAGACAACGCAGGATATTGTGGCTGCTGCCTGCCGCCTGCAGGAAATGGGCGCGCGCAACGTGCTGGTATCGCGTGGGGCGGACGGTGCTATTTTGCTTGATGAAGCAGGAGTCTTGCATTGCTGCGCTTCGCCTGCAGGGCGTTTGGTAAATTCGGTAGGTGCAGGTGATAGTATGGTAGCAGGCTTTTTGGCAGGCTATTTAAAGACTGGTGATTATGCGCAGGCCTTGCAGCTGGGCGTGGCTGCAGGCAGCGCCAGTGCCTTTAAGGACTGGCTGGCAACGCAGGCTGATATTGACAGACTGCTGGCACAGATGGCGGTTGCAGATTTACAAAAGGGGGAGTAGTATGAAGATAGTTGATTTGCTGAAGGAACAAAGCATTGATTTGGCAGTACAGGTGGCCGATAAGCCTGCTGCCCTGGATAAATTGGTGGCGTTGATGGCTGCAGGCGGTAATCTGGCCGATGCAGCAAAATATAAAAGCTGCGTGCTGGCGCGCGAGGCCGAGGGCAGCACAGGAATTGGCGAAGGCATTGCTATTCCCCATGCCAAGACGGACGCAGTGCGCACTCCGGGCTTGGCGGCGATGGTGGTGCCGCAGGGAGTAGAATTTGATAGCTTGGACGGCGAGCCAGCGAAGCTGTTCTTTTTGATTGCAGCACCTGATACCGAAGATAATGTGCACTTAGATGTGCTCAGCCGTTTGAGTATGCTGCTGATGGATGATGACTTTCGCGCAGAGCTTTTAGCTGCGCAGGATGCCAAAGCATTTTTGCAGGTTATAGATAAATACGAAGCAGCTAAGCTGGCCGAGGAGGAAGGCGAGACGGCCGAGGCAGCTGAAGAGCCGCAGCAGGCAGATGAGAGGCTGGTGCTGGCTGTTACTGCCTGCCCGACTGGTATTGCCCATACCTACATGGCGGCCGAAGCGCTACAGGAGATGGGCGCTAAGCTGGGCGTAGCGATGAAGGTAGAAACCAACGGCAGCAGCGGCGTTAAAAATAAGCTGACAGCTGCTGATATTGCCAAGGCTGAGGGTATCATCGTGGCAGCAGATAAAAATGTGCCTGTGGAGCGCTTTGCCGGCAAGCCTGTGATCTTTGTGAAGGTGGCCGATGGTATAAATAAGCCTAAGGAGCTAATCGAAGAGATTTTGGGTGGCAACGTGCCTGTGTACAGCGGCAAGGGTGATGGGCCTGCAGCTGCTGCCGAAGAAGCAGCAGGTGAAAGCCTGGGCAGGCAGATCTATAAGCATTTGATGAACGGCGTATCGCATATGCTGCCCTTTGTTATTGGTGGTGGTATTCTCATCGCACTGGCCTTTTTGCTGGATATGGAATATGCCGGTACGGCGCAGTTTGGCAGTGGTACGCCCTTAGCTGCCTTTTTCAAAAACATTGGCGGCCTGGCCTTTGGTATGATGATGCCTATTTTGGCAGGCTATATTGCCATGAGCATTGGCGAGCGTCCTGCGCTCATGCCTGGTATCGTGGGCGGCTTTATTGCAGCTAGTGGTGGCAGCGGCTTTTTTGGCGCGCTCTTTGCAGGCTTTATTGCTGGTTACCTTATTGTTGCGCTGCGCAAGCTTTTGGCAGCATTGCCCGATAGCTTGGAGGGACTAAAGCCTATTTTGCTTTACCCGGTCATCGGTCTTTTGCTGGTGGGCGTTATTATGACCTATATCATCAATCCGCCAACGGCGGCCTTTAACCAATGGCTGGCAGCAGCACTGGCTGGCATGAGCACAACCAGTAAAATTCTGCTGGGCTTTGTGCTGGGCGGTATGATGTCCATTGACTTTGGCGGTCCGCTGAACAAGGCGGCATACGTCTTTGGTACAGCATCGCTGGCAGCAGCGGATGGCAGTGCTGTGAGCAGCAGTATTATGGCCTCCGTGATGATTGGTGGCATGGTGCCTCCCGTTGCTATCGCACTGTGTACGGTGCTCTTTAAACGCAAATTTACAGCCAAGGAGCGTCAGTCTGGCCTCACTAACTTTATTATGGGACTGTCGTTTATCACTGAGGGGGCAATTCCCTTTGCTGCTAGCGATCCCTTGCGTGTGATTCCTGCCTGCGCTATTGGCAGCGCTGTAGCTGGTGCGCTTTCGGCAGCCTTTGGCTGCAGTGTGCCTGCTCCTCATGGTGGTGTTTTTGTCTTTGGCGTGGTGCAAAACTGGCCAATGTATTTTACAGCCCTGGCAGCTGGCAGCGTGCTTAGCGCTGTACTGATGGGTTTGCTCAAAAAAACTGTTAACGAAGAATAAGGAGGAATATATTATGAAACAATTTACCTATGTTATTACTGACCCCGCTGGTATTCATGCCCGTCCTGCAGGACTTTTGGTGAAGGAGGCTGCTAAGTTTTCCAGCAGCACCAGCATTGCCAAGGGCAGCAAAAAGGGCGATTTGAAGCGTATTTTTGGCGTTATGGCCCTGGGTGTCAAAAAAGGTGAAGAGGTAACTATTATTTGTGAGGGTGCAGACGAAGAGGCAGCAGCAGCTGCCTTGGAGGCCTTCTTTAAGGCTAACTTATAGTAGATTGTGAGGTAAAGAGATGCTTTCATTAAAAGGCAAGGGTGTCTGCGGTGGTGTAACGCTGGGAACCTTGGCAGTGCTGCGACGCAGTGCGGCTGAGGTTAAGCGCCGCAAGGTTATCAATTCCGAGGCGGAGGTGGAGCGCTTTCAGCAGGCGCGCCAGGAAGCAATTGCACAGCTGGCAGCCTTGTATGACAAGGCCGTGGTGGATGTTGGCAGGGATAATGCTGCTATTTTTGAAATCCACCAGATGATGCTTGAGGATTTGGATTATATTGAATCTATAGAGGGCATAATTCGTACACAGAGTGTTAATGCAGAATATGCAGTGCAGGCGACGGCAGCTAATTTTGCAGAAATTTTCTCTTCTATGGAAGATGATTATATGCGTGGTCGGGCTGCCGATGTTAAGGATATATCCAATAAGGTTTTGGTATGCTTGGGGCAAGCAGGCAGCACCTGGGAAAAGGGCGATGCCAAATATATTTTGGCTGCAGATGACCTGGCTCCGAGCGAGACGGTGCAGCTAGATAAATCGCGTGTGCTGGGTTTTGTAACGGCTGCAGGCAGCGTTAATTCTCATACAGCTATTTTAGCAAGGACGATAGGTATTCCTGCTGTAGTCAGCACAGGTGCAGCTATCAGCGAGGAATATGATGGTAAAGCTGTTGCTGTAGACGGCTATACAGGCGAGGTTTTTGTGGATCCGGATGAGCAGACTATTGCGCGCATTCAAAAAAAGATTGCTGATGATGAGCAGCACAAAAAGCTTTTAGAAGAGCTTAAGGGTAAAAAGAGCATCACCGGTGGCGGCCAGCAGGTGCATGTTTATGCTAATATCGGTAGCACTGGCGACCTAGCGAGCGTGCTGGCTAACGATGCTGAGGGCGTAGGCCTCTTCCGTAGCGAATTTTTGTATTTGGAAAGCAGCGATTATCCTACGGAGGAGCAGCAGCTGGAAAAATATAAGCTTGCTGCCGAGACAATGGCCGGCAAGCGCGTAATTATCCGCACATTGGATATTGGTGCGGATAAGCAGGCTGCTTATTTTGGGCTTCCCAAGGAGGAAAATCCTGCCTTGGGCTATCGCGCAATTCGCATCTGCCTGGAACGGCAGCAGCTGTTTGCTACGCAGCTGCGCGCTATCTGCCGTGCGTCTGCTTATGGTAAGGTAGCAGTGATGTTCCCCATGATTATTAGCGTCGACGAGGTGCGCCGTGCGCGCGCTATCCTGCGCGAGGTACAGGCAGAGCTGAAATATGCAGGCGTTCCCTTTGATCCCAAAATGGAAGTGGGCATTATGATAGAGACGCCTGCTGCTGCGTTAATTGCTGACGACCTAGCTAAAGAGGTTGATTTCTTTAGCATTGGCACTAACGATTTGAGCCAGTATACGCTGGCTATTGACCGCCAAAACCAAACGCTGGAGCCGTTTTTTGACGCGCATCATCCTGCCATTTTGCGCTTGATCCAGATGACGGCAGACGCTGCTCATGCAGCTGGCATCTGGTGCGGCATCTGCGGTGAGCTGGGAGCAGATTTGTCGCTGACAGAAGCATTTTTACGTATGGGTATTGACGAGCTTTCGGTAAGCCCGGCGTGCATTTTGCCGTTACGCAAAAAGATACGCTGCCTCTAATTATTGCGCAGAAAATTTATTGCCAAAGGCTTGCAAAGCACCGTAACAGGTGATATAATTATTAAGCTTGTATATATTATATATACTTCTTCTGCTCCCACATAAGAGGGGAGCCAAAGTCCAAAGGAGGAGGTGATTTCGTGAACGCATACGAAGTCATGTACATCGTTAAACCCGTTGAAGAAGAAGCTTTTGAAGCAGTTGTTGCTAAGTTTGAAAAGCTGATCGCTGTAAACGGTGGTAATGTAGAAAAAACCGATCGTTGGGGCAAAAAACGCCTTGCTTATGAGATTCAGGACCTGAATGAAGGTATCTATGTTCTCGTAACCTTCCAGGCTGAAGCCGCTGCTGTTAAAGAACTTGATCGTGTTATGAAAATTACCGATGAAGTACTGCGCCATATGATTATCAGAAAGGGTGAATAATCATGAATAAGATTATTCTTCTAGGCAGACTTACTAGAGATCCAGAAGTACGTTATACGTCTACTGGTAAGGTTGTTTGCCAGTTTACTCTTGCAGTAGAAAGACCTTTTGCCAATCAGGAAGGCCAGAGAGAAGCCGATTTTATCCCTGTAGTTATCTGGGGTAAACAAGGCGAGACATGCGGTAACAGTCTCACAAAGGGGCAGCGCGCGCTGGTAGAAGGCCGCCTGCAAATCCGCAGCTATGATGCAAAGGATGGCACTAAACGTTATGCCACCGAGGTAATTGCTGACCGCTTTGAGTTCATTGAGCGCAAGGCTGATAGTGTTGCCGCACATAGCAATGCTGTACGTCCAGCTAATAATCCTGCACCGGCGCCAAACGGTGGCATGGGTGGCATGGGCGAAGCAGTTCCCTTTGATGAGGAAATTCCATTCTAATTTAAGGGAGGTTATGCAATGAAACGTGAAAGAGGCAGAAGACCCAGAAGAAAAGTATGCAGCTTCTGTGTTGATAAAGTAGAAGAAATCGATTATAAGGATGCTTCTAAGCTGAAACGCTACATCACCGAGCGCGGCAAGATTTTACCGCGTCGTATTTCCGGTACCTGCGCTAAGCACCAACGCCAACTGACCGTAGCAATCAAACGCGCTCGCTGCGTTGCTTTGCTGCCGTTTACCTGCGAATAAGGCTTAGGCAACATACAAGGATGAATAATCCCGTAACCGTCAGGTTGCGGGATTTTCTTTTTGTCTTGTTAATTGTGACTTTTTTTTGACATGTACCCAGCAATCTGTCTATCATGCTATAATGTAAATATATAAGATTGAAGAGGTGAACCTGATGAGAAAATCTCTATTCGTATTATTATTAACCCTTTTGTTTACTGTGATGTGTGCTGCAGTGGCCTTGGCCTACAATCCTGGCCAGCGCACCTACCAGCTTTTGGGGCAGACCTTAAATAGCGATAAGCATCCTGTACATTTGGTGGTTACGCAGACCATTGATATGCGTGACGTGCTCACTGCTGAGGCCTATGCTAAGCTGACGCCTGCACAGAAAAAAATTACCAACCGCACCGAATATAACGAAGCTAAGGGCATCAATGCCGAGCGCATCACCAAAACAGATGGTGAGGGCAAGGTGATAAAGGATACTGTCAGCTTTGTACGTGGTGGCTATTGGTATACTATTGATTATGCCAACAAAACCTATGACCGTATTCCTGAGCTGCCTGGTATGAGCATGGCCTTTGCCGAAACCTTGGTGAGCTGGTTTAATAACCGTCCTGAGGGTGGCAACGACGTTGTTACTGGCTGGGATTACGACAAAATGATCAAGGGCACCAATACCCTCAGCTTTTATTACGAAAAGGATACTGCCAACTGGAAGGGCTATGAGGTAAGCTATTTGCCAATGTTTAACGTGGTGGAGGTGTCGGACCAGGTAGATGTAGAAACAGCCTTTGCCCTGCCTCCTGCTGACTTTAAGCAGGTTGCAGATCCTGCAATGCGTAACTATGCTAACCGATTGATGCAACATAAATAAATTTGGGGTTAAGAAAGGGTGATTAGAATGATGAAAAAATTTATTCTTTTGGTAACTGCTTTGGCTGTTATGGCTATGAGTGCTGTGGCTATGGCCGCTCCTGCTAAAAACAGCCAGCAAAGCATTATTGACGCTGCCCGCACCGAGGTTCCTGCTGCTGCGGTAATGTATGGCTATAAGGAGGATGGCGATAAAACTGTGCTCAACTTCCGCGACAACGATAACTATTTGGAATATGAGGTGGATGTTATCACTGCTACCGCTAAGGTAAAGGAAGTTGAAATTAAGGGTAGCAACATTGCTGGCAGCACCACGATCGCTAAAACTGTTGAGGATATCAAGGCCATTATTTTGGAAGCATATCCTGATGCGCAAAATATTGTGATTGAAACCGAAAAGGAAGGTAACAACACTTATTATGAAGCAAAGTTTACCACTCCGAAATACAAAAAGGTAGAGGCTAAGCTGAACCCTGTTACAGGTGCCTTTGCTGAAAGAGAATTGGAGTTTTTCTAATTTAGCAACTAGCTATTATGTTAGCGCTTAAAGGGGCGGTCTGCATGGCCGTCTCTTTTTTGTTGCATATGGCAGGGGATTATTGTAAAATATATTAGATATAGAGTTTTAAGTACACTAATATATAGACGAGGAGCGATTTTAAGTGAGTACAAATTTAGAGGTTGGTATCGTAGGCCTGCCAAACGTGGGCAAAAGTACCCTTTTTAATGCTATTACCAAGGCTGGCGCTGAAGCAGCCAACTACCCCTTCTGCACTATTGAACCCAATGTAGGCGTGGTGGATGTCCCAGACAAGCGCTTGGACGTGCTGAGTGAAATGTTTAAGTCGCGCAAGATTGTGCCTGCAGCTATGCGCTTTGTGGATATTGCTGGTCTGGTTAAGGGCGCCAGCAAGGGCGAGGGCCTGGGCAACAAGTTTTTGTCCCATATCCGTGAGGTAGATGCTGTGGCAGAGGTTGTACGCTGCTTTGAGGATGGGAACATTACCCATGTAGAGGGCAGTATTGACCCCCTGCGCGATATTGAAATCATCAATACCGAGCTGTGCCTAGCAGATATGGAAACTGTGGAAAAACGTCAGGAGCGCTTGGTGAAGCTGGCTAAGACTGGTGATAAAAAGGTTAAGCAGGAGCAGGCTGTTATGGAAAAGGTTATGGCGGGCCTGTCGGACGTTGTACCTGCACGCCGCCTAGGCTTGACGGACGAGGAAAAAGAATTTTTGGGTGAGCTGCATTTGTTGACCATGAAGCCTGTGCTTTATGTAACTAACGTGGCCGAGGGCGAGGTAGCTGATACCTCTGCTAACGTACATGTGCAGGCCGTTAAAAAATATGCTGCTGAAGAAGGCTCTGAGGTTATCGTTGTTTCGGCTAAAATGGAAAGCGATATTGCTGAGCTGCCTGAGGAAGAGGCTAGGGAGTACCTGGAGATGGCAGGCCTTGAGGAAACCGGCTTGGACCGTTTGATTAAAGCTGGCTTTAAGCTTTTGGGGCTCATGACCTTCCTTACTGCGGGTGAGATCGAATCGCGCGCCTGGACGATTAAGCAGGATACCAAGGCACCGCAGGCAGCAGGCAAAATCCACACCGATTTTGAACGCGGCTTTATCCGTGCCGAGATTGTATCCTATGACGACTTGGTTGCCTGCGGCAGTAAGGCGGCAGCACGTGAAAAGGGCTTGGTACGCTTGGAGGGTAAGGATTACGTAATGCAGGACGGCGACGTGGTTGAGTTCCGCTTTAATGTGTAAAAGGTATAAATTGCAGTAATGACGCGGGCGGCACAAGCAGTCCGCGTTTTTTGCTACGAGAGAATATACTATAAGCACTCTGGCCTTTATCATGTCATGCTGCTTACCTGCCGCTAACTCACCTGTAATTTTTGTGTTAAATAGCAGAAATCGTTCCTTTTCCCGTTGATTTTTCCTTTCAATTTGATACAATATAATTTACGGAAGGATGAGAAATTAAATGATATTTGATACACATATGCACTGCGATTATTCGTGCGATAGTGAGATGACCTTTGCTGATGCTATTGCGGCTGCAACGGCCCAGGGAATCGGCATGACGGTTACCGAGCATTGGGATTATGATTATCCTACCAATCCGCAGGCGTTTACCTTTGACATAGATGAATATTTTGCCCGTTTTGTGCCTTTGTGTAACGATAAGGTGCTCATAGGTATCGAAATTGGTATGCAGATACATACTGCCAGCGAGGATACTAAGGTGGCGCGGGCACATGCCTTTGATTACGTGCTTAGCTCCATTCATTGCATTGGTGGTCGTGATTTGTACGAGCCTACCTGTTATGAGGGACGCACGCGTCAGCAGATTATCGAGGAGTTTTTGCACGACAGCATTACCTGCCTGGAGCAAAAGCGCGACTTTGATGCCTTTGCCCATATTGATTATATCTGCCGCTATTGGCCGTATGAGGGCGCAGAGCGTGAGCTGCATTTAGAGGATGCGCCAGAGCAGTTTGACAGGCTGCTGCAGCTTTTGGTTACACAAAACAAGCCGATAGAAATAAATACACGCCGCTTGGATGATGCTGCGGCAGTGGCAGGCTTGCTGCCCATATATAAGCGCTATCACGAGCTAGGTGGTAAATATTGCACTATTGGCAGCGATGCGCACTACGCTGAGCATGTTGGCCGCCGGTTGCAGCCGGCATTGGAGCTGGCGCGTCAGGCAGGCCTTACACCTGTATATTTTAAGGCTAGAAGGATGCAGATTATGGAGGGGTTATAAATGAGATGCGTACGTTTTGAGGATCCCAGGACGGGGCACCAGCGCATAGGCTATATTGACGGTGGTATTATCCGCTGCGTATATGGCACGCTGGAAACCTATTGGCAGATTACTGATGAAACCTATGATTTAGACGATGTGCAGCTTTTGGCACCCTGTGTACCCAAGCAGATTATCTGCGTAAGCTTTAACTTTAAAAAGCACGCTGCAGAATTTGGCGTGGAAATCCCACAGGAGCCTAGCATTTTTTCTAAGGCAGCGCACACTGTTATCGGTCCTGATGCCAACATCATCTGGCCTAGACAGGTGGAGGAGCTAGCCTTTGGCGTGGAGCTTGGGATAGTCATCAAAAAGAAGATGAAAAACGTGAAGGCTAAGGATGTACCCAAGTATATTTTGGGCTATACCTGCGCTAATGATATTACGGCGCATGATCTGCAGCGTAAGGAACGTCAATGGCTGCGCTGTAAATCGTTTGACACCTTCTGTCCCTTGGGTCCGTGGCTGGAAACCGATCTGGATCCCAGCGATTTAGCTTTAAAATCCTATGTCAACGGCGTGCTGCAGCAAAACGCACGCACTAGCAATATGGTGTATAATCCCTATGAGATTTTGAGCTACATCTCGCAAAGCTTTACGCTTGATGCTGGTGACCTGGTGCTTACGGGCACACCTGTGGGCAGTGGCCTTTTGAACGAGGGCGATGAGGTTACGGTAGAAATTGAAGGCATCGGCAGCATCACCAACAGGGTGATTATGGAAGAATAGTATGCAGACAAGGCGCATGTGCAAAACGTGCGTCTTGTATATTTTTGATGTTTGTGATATATTTGACTTGTGAGTCAATGAAATATTTGCTACTAAAGTGATGGACTGAAGCTATTGCTATATTGGTATTAGAGGAGGTTCTTTTTTTATGCTAAAGAATATGACGGAGGGGGCGCCCTTAAAGCTGATTATCCCTTTTATGGTGCCGCTTTTGATAGGTAACATCTTTCAGCAGCTGTATAATATTGCCGATATCATCATCGTCGGCAGGACGATTGGCGTAAATGCCCTCGCAGCCGTGGGTGCGGTTTCACCGCTGTTTATGCTTACGCTTGTACTTACGGTTGGTCTCAGCAACGGCTTTACGGTGGTCACAGGCCAGCGCTATGGCGCGCAGGATATGGCAGGCATGAGGCGCAGCATCTGCACCTGCATTGCCTTGAGCTTGTTTTTTGTGCTGCTGATTATGGCGGTCATGCATCTTATTATGGATCCTATGCTGGTGCTGATGAATATACCGCAGGAGCTGCTGGCAGATGCTTATGCTTATGTGATGATTATTGTGGATGGACTTCTGGCGATGATGGCCTATAATCTGTTATCCGGTATTATGCGCTCGTTGGGTGACAGCAAGACACCGCTATATTTTTTGATTATATCTAGCATTGCTAATATTGTGCTGGCGCTGGTTTTTATTATCTGCTTTGGCTGGGGCGTGCCTGGCAGTGCGTTTGCCTTGGTTATCGCGCAGGCGTTTTCAGCCGTGCTGTGCGTGGGGTACATTTACAAACGCTTTCCGCAGCTGCACATCCACCGCAGGGACCTGCGTCTTGACTGGCCCGAAATTTGGGAGCATCTGCGGATGGGCTTGCCTATGGCGGTGCAATTTTCTGTACTGGGCCTGGGTATCATCATTTTACAGTCGGTGTGTAACAAGTTTGGCAGTGAGCAGATTGCAGGCTTCACTACAGCTATGCGCGTGGAGCAGCTGGCGCTGCAGCCGATGATTTCCTTTGGTATTGCTATGGCAGTATTTACGGCGCAAAACTTTGGCGCACGCCGCTTTGACCGCATCCGTGCCGCTGTGCGCAGCTGCTCTAAGCTTACTCTGGCCTTTAGCGTTTTTGCTGCGGTGGTTATGTTCATCTTTGGCGAAGAGGTTATTGGTATCTTTTTGGATAACCCGTCGCCTGCGGTTATGGAAGCGGCGCATCTGTATATTTTGTATACCGTGCCTGTGTACTTTTTCCTCAGCCAAATTTTTATCTACCGCAATTCCTGCCAGGGCATGGGCGTTGGGATGATACCTATGCTTTCGGGCGTGGTGGAGCTTATTATGCGCTCGATTGCTGCTGTTTACCTCAGCGGTCCCTACGGTTATGTGGGCATCTGTCTGGCAGAGCCAATCGCCTGGATTAGCTGCTCCGTTTTTGTCTTTGCAGCCTATCACTATTTTATCCGCTTATTGGAAAAGAAATATACAGTCATTGAATAAAGGCCAAAATGCAAGGCTCCTGCTGCCCGCGGTGCGTGGGTAACAGGAGCCTTGCTGTGCTTTATTATAAAAAGGTGGTAAGCGTTAATTATTTGCCGCGCTGCTTTACGTCAGCATCCTCCAGCCCTTGCTGGTCGATAAGACGAAAAAGCTTGGTTGAAAAGGTGTCGCTGTCTGGCTCAGGAATAAATGCAGGCCAGCTGTCTTCTAATAGCAGTTCATTATTTTGTTCAGCAGTAGCTTCTTGGCTATCCATTGTGGGAGCACAAAGACAGCAGTAACACTCTTTTATATCTATATAGTTATCCTGCAGGTAAGCTTCTAAGGCATGGCATAATTTTGCACCTAACATGGGCAGCCTCCTTTTGGTTGTGTTTGCCTATAGTTTAGCAGATGTGGCTAAAAATGTATAGACAAAGGTAAAATGTTGTTTTTATAGAAGGCTGGTATTGCAGGTGTTGCGCTGCGTTAGCCTGAAATGATAAAATTAATATAGATTGATGTGGGAGGATATGAGCATGAAGATAACAGGCCTGGATCATTTGGTTATTACAACGCAAAATATAGATAAATGCATTGCCTTTTACGAGGGCATTTTAGGCTTGCGGCACGAGGTGCAAAATGGCAGGCACGCCTTTTATTTTGGGGCGCAGAAAATTAATATCCATACATCTCCAGCAGAATTTTTGCCAGCTGCGCTACAGCCGACGTACGGCAGTCAGGATTTGTGCCTGATAGCGGAGGGAGATATAAACGCGATAAAAAGCGAGATAGAAGCAAAAGGATACCCTGTTGAGGAGGGTGTTGTCCTGCGTCATGGTGCACTGGGAGCAATGCAGAGCATTTATCTGCGGGATGCAGATGGCAATTTGATAGAGATTGCGGTGTATAGATGATGCTGTTTGGGGAGATTATTAACGGATAGCGGGGACAAAAGTAGTGGAAAATCTTCGTCGGAAATTAGCAAAGAATATATGAAGTAACAAAGATGACGAATAGACAATTATTGACTATGATAAGCGCTATACTTATAATGTGAAACCTTTTATATAAATTATCGAAGGAGGGTATTGATGATGAGAAAGGTATCTAAATTTGTGGCCGCTATGCTTAGTGCAGCTGTTTTTATGAATGGGGTTAGTGTTTCTATTGTAACGGCTGCATCTCAACCGAGATTTGTACAGGTGGATGAAAATTATGACCCGTTTGCAGACGAAGATGCAAAACCAGCGCAAGCAACTGATACTAGTAAATTAACTTTCAAAGAACGGTTGGCTTTGCAGAAAAAGGAAGAAGAGAAATCTAATCAGAAGATTGTTATTGATAATGTTTTGCCAGGTCATATATATATTCCTAAAGGTACGGTGCTTAACGTAGAGCTTGTTGAAGCTGCTAATCCTAAAACTCATAAAAAGAACCAACAAGTGGATTTTAGAATGGCGGAGCATTTAATTATTAATGGTGTAATTGTTATTCCTAAAGGTGCGCTTGGCAAGGGATACGTTTATGAGTCGCAAAAACCAGGCGGTTTTGGCAGAAAAGGCGTGTTGCGCATTGCTGCACAAGAGATTAAGACTATTAATAATGTTACCGTTCCTTTGAAAAAAGGCCTAGAAGGCAAAGGTAAGACTGATGGTGGTGCAGTAGCTGTAGCAGCAGCAGTTAGTTTGATTGGTGGTATCTTTATGAAGGGGAGCAACATTAACTATCCTGCAGGTACTGATTTCCAAGTTGAGGTGAGAGAGAATACTGATCTTGGTGTAACTAAGGATCAGCTTGCGGATGCAATGAATCCTAATGTGCCCCATGGTAATGAAATTTTTGTGGATGCTAGATGATCTAGCGTAATTAATGAGTTAGCGCGCAACTTTCGTTGCGCGTTTTTCTTTATTTATCACGTGCAGTGTGATAAAATTAATATATTATGGGTTAGTGCGTATTACGCTTGACCGATTACTTAGATTTAGCGGAGGCGAGGCTGTGACAATGGAGCAAGGTAATATGGAATATGGTACGCTTTATTTGTGCGCAACGCCTATAGGTAACTTAGAAGACATGACGCCGCGCGCTCTGCGCATGCTGCAGGAGGCGGATTTGATTGCGGCCGAGGATACACGCCATACGTTGCAGCTTTTGAATCACTTTGGTATTAAGGGCCGCTTGGTGCGTTACGATGAGCACAGCAAGGAAAAGCAGGGAGAATATCTGCTTGCGCAGCTTTTAGCTGGCAAAAGTATTGCTTTGGTCAGCGATGCTGGCTTCCCTGGCATTGCCGACCCAGGCGAGGCGTTGGCGCAGGCTGCCATAGCACAGGGTGTGCGCGTGGTGCCAGTGCCTGGAGCTAATGCGGCGCTGTGTGCGCTCATTGCCAGCGGCCTGCCTACCTATCCGTTTTTCTTTGGCGGCTTTTTGCCCAAGAGCAGGCGTAACAGACGCGAGCAGCTGGAGCTGTGGCAGCATATTCCTGCAACGATGATTTTGTACGAGGCACCACATCGCATCGTGGAGGTGCTGCGCGATATTTTAGAGGCCTGGGGTGACAGACCCTTGACAGCAGCACGCGAGCTGACTAAGCTGCACGAGGAGTTTTACCGCGGCAGCGTGAGCGGCTGCCTGGCGTGGCTGGAGCAAAACCCGCCGCGCGGCGAGTTCTGCCTAGTGCTTGGCGCTGGCGACGGTGCGTGCTCTAGCGCAGAGCCTGAGCTGGAGCCATTGGACGAGGTGCGCAGTCTGATGGCACAAGGCGTTGATAAAAAAACTGCCTTAGCGCAGGTAGCAAAAAAACGTAAAATCCCCAAACGGGAGCTATATAACCAACTAATTTCTGAAGGAGATGGGTCTGACAATGACTAAACCGAGTTATTATATTACAACACCAATTTATTATCCTAGCGATAATCTGCATATTGGCCATGCCTACTGCACTACTATCGCCGACAGCCTGGCACGCTTTCACCGCCTGAAGGGAGAGGATGTTTTCCTTTTGACCGGCAGTGACGAGCATGGCCTCAAAATTCAGCGCAAGGCTAAGGAAAAGGGTGTAACCCCTATTCAGTATGTTGACGCTATTATTGCTAATTTTAAGCTTTTGTGGCAGCGCTTGAATATTTCCAACAATGATTTTATCCGCACCAGCCAGGAGCGTCATCACAAGGTTGTGCAGGATGCTTTGCAAAAAATTTATGAGCAGGGTGATATCTATAAAAAGAATTACAAGGGTCTGTATTGCGTTCCCTGCGAATCCTATTGGCTGGAGCGTCAGCTGGATGAAAACGGCTGCTGCCCCGACTGTCACCGCCCGGTGGAGGAGATGGAGGAGGAAAGCTACTTCTTTAAGATGAGCAAGTACCAAGACTGGTGGCTGCAATTTATTGAAGAGCATCCTGATTTTATCCAGCCTGCAAGCCGCCGCAACGAGATGATTAATTTCGTTAAGCAGGGTTTGGAGGATTTGTGCATCACGCGCACTACCTTTGACTGGGGCATTCCGGTTCCCTTTGATAAGAAGCATGTTGTTTATGTTTGGTTTGACGCGCTGTTAAACTATCTGACTGGTATTAAATATGGCACAGATGATGCCTTCTTCCATAAATATTGGCCTGCAAGCCTGCATTTGGTTGGCAAGGAGATCGTGCGCTTCCACACTATTATCTGGCCGATCATGCTGCATGCTATGGGCTTAGAAATGCCGCAGCTGGTTTATGGTCATGGCTGGCTGGTTGTTGATGGCGATAAGATGTCCAAATCCAAGGGCAATGTTATCGACCCGCTGGGCTTGATTGACGAGTTTGGTGCAGATGCTATCCGCTATTTCCTGCTGCGCGAAATCAATTTGGGCAGTGACGGTAATTTCTCCCGTGATGCGCTGATTAACCGCATTAATGCCGATTTGGCTAACGATTTGGGCAACCTGCTGCACAGAACCGTGAGCATGATTGAGAAATATCATGGAGGAGTTGTGGAGGACGCTGGCGCCAGCGAGCCTATTGATGACGAGCTGAAGGCATTGGTTGCCGAAACCACCGCAGCCTATGTTAAGGCTATGGACGCTATGGAAATTAACACTGCTATCAAGGGCGTGTGGGCGCTCATTAGCCGTGCTAATAAATATATTGATGAAACTGCGCCGTGGCTTTTGGCTAAGGATGCTGCCAAGGCTGACCGCCTGAAAACTGTTATGTATAATCTGGCAGAGGCTTTGCGTATTGTGGCAATTCTTGTTAGTCCGTACATTCCTGCTACCAGTCCCAAGATTTATGTTCAGCTGGGCCTAGCAGTGCCGGAGCAGTTCCTGCTGGCAGATGCTGCGTGGGGTGGTTTGGCAAACGGCACCAAGGTATGCAAGGGTGAGCCTTTGTATCCGCGTATTGAGGTTACCGAGGATGGTGCTACTATCATCGGTGGCAAGCGTTACGAGCACAAGGCAGCAGCACCTGCGCCTGTAGAAGCAGCAAAGCCTGCTATGGAGCCGATTAAGCCGGAAATTAGCATTGATGATTTTAGCAAGGTTGACTTGCGTGTGGGCAAGGTTCTGCAAGCCGAAAAGGTGAAAAAATCTAAAAAGCTGCTCAAGCTGCAGGTGGAGATCGGTGACGAGGTGCGCACTATTGTAAGCGGCATTTCTCAACATTATGAGCCAGAGCAGATGGTAGGCAAAAATGTTGTAGTTGTTGCTAACCTGGCACCGGCTAAGCTCATGGGTATTGAATCCTGTGGTATGCTGCTGTGCGCGTCTGACGGTGAGGGCAAGCTGGCCTTGGTTGATCCGCAGGACCTGGCAAGCGGTAGCCGCGTTAAATAAGTAGAATATATAAAGGAGTCATTATGTCAGAAAAGCTCTTTTCCAGACTGTATTGGCGTCCTTATATCTTGATTGGCATCAGTATGCTGCTGGTTTTGGCCAGCAGCCTGATGCCTTACCTTTTGCCGCATGGCTGGCTGGGAAAAAATTATCCCGGCTATGACCTGTATATGTTTAAGGCTATGGCCTGGATGATTAAGCTGGCGCTGTTGCTGTATATCTGGTGCGTGGTGCGTGCTGTGTACAAGCGCTATTTTGCTAAACTGGATGCGTTGTGCACTCAAGAGGCGCGCGCCGTTATTACCAGCTATAAGCAGAGCTGGAGCCGTGGCAAGCAGCTGTGCCCTGTGCTTAGCTATACCGTGGATGGCAAGGATTACAGTGAGGCCTTAAACGAGGCGAAGGGTGCAAGAGATAAGGATGGTGATGCTATCGAGCGTGGCTTTACACTGAAGCTGCCGCGCAAAATAGTTTATAATCCGCAGGACCCTAGGCAGTTTTATCTGCCTGGCTGCGAATATTATTCCCGCAAGGCGGCCATCTTCCGCTTTGTGCTTTTCAGTTTGCTGTTTTTTTTGCAGCTATATTTGAATGTGTTTATGTATTTGAGGTAAGCTTATGAGTAGAACTGGTTTGTGGGATTCACACGCGCATTTGGATGATGAAGCCTTTAATGAGGACAGGGAGCAGCTGGTTGCGCAGTTAGGTCAGGATTTGGACGGTATCGTTAATCCTGGCTGCGATGGCGCAAGCAGTGCCTTTGCTGTGCAGCTGGCCGAAAAATATCCTTTTATTTATGCGGCCGTGGGCTATCATCCCGAAAATCTTAAGGGTATCGCTCCCAATTATCTGGACGAGCTGGCCGTATGGGCGCAGCATCCTAAGGTTGTCGCGATTGGTGAAATTGGCTTGGATTACTATTGGAAGGAAAACGAGCCTAAGGAGGTGCAAAAGCGCATTTTCTTGGAGCAGGTGGACCTGGCGAAGCAGTTTAACCTGCCTGTCATTATTCATGACCGCGATGCGCACGGAGATATGCTGGAGCTGTTCCAAAAGGAGATAACAGGCGTTCAGGCGGTGTTTCACTGCTTTAGCGGCTCGCTGGAGATGGCCAGGGAATTAGCTAAGCGCGGCTATTACTTTGGCTTTGGCGGCACGTCCACCTACAAAAATGCACAAAAGGTGCGTGAGGTGCTGCAATACGTACCCAAAGAGCTGCTGCTTTTTGAAACGGATAGTCCCTATCTGACTCCTGTACCCTTTCGAGGCAAGCGTAATAATCCTGCGTATACGGAATACACCGCACGCAATGCGGCGCAGGTTTTGGGCATGGAATTTGAGGAGCTGGCGGCCATTGCGACGGCGAACACTAAGCGCCTTTTCTGGAAAATAAAATAAGCTTGCAGGCTTTGGTCATACAATAAAACCCCGGCAGTGTCCACAAGGGACAGGGCCGGGGTTTTGGCTATGTAAGCTTATTTTTTTAGGTGCTTGTCATAGAAGGCGATGATGATATCCATGATCTCGGGCTGTACCCAGAACGGGCCGCCGTGGGCAGCGCCTTTGACCAGATAGCGGGTTGCTTCAATATTGTGCTGCGCCAATGCTTCACGCAAAAGCTCTGTCTGGCTGGGAGAAACAACGACATCGGCATCGCCGTGCATCAAAAGGAAGGGAGCTGTTTTGCTGCTGATGTAGGTGAGCGGGTTGGCTGCCTTAGCTCCTTCGGGATTGGCGCTGATACCGCCGTCCTTGCCGCCAAAGACAGGTGAACCATTAACCCACAGGGCTTCAGTGGCGGCAGCACTGCGGTGCATGGCCTGCACCTGTTCGCTGTAATCCGCACCGATATAATTAACATCCGATACGCCGTAAACATCAACGACGGCCTGCACGTCGCTGCTTTGATCCAGGTTGGCGCCCTTGTCAAAGCCCTTGACGCCGTTGGTTGTGCCAGCCATGGCTGCCAGGTAACCGCCTGCACTGCCGCCAAATACGCCGATGTGCTTAGCGTCTATGCCAAATCTATCTGCATTGGCGCGCAAATAGCGTACTGCAGCCTTTACATCCTCCAAGGGACCGGGGAAGGTGGTGGTGGGAGCAACACGGTAGGTGATGCTAGCAACTACGTAGCCGTGCTCGGCCAGATCCAGCCACTGCTGCATGTAGCCGTCCTTGTTGGCGTTGATAAAGCCGCCGCCGTTAACGTAAACGATGGCAGGGTGCTTTTGGCCGTCCCTGGGCATAACGATATGCATGGTGAGATCTTTATTGGTGTAGCCGCGGTCGGGAACCTGGGCATAGGTAACGTCGCTTATGAGCTGGACAAAGGGGCGGTCGTTGTGCTGTAATTCTAAATTGATGGTAGGGGTGCCGCTGGCAGCAGCAGTGCCGTTAAAGGCAAAGCACAAAAGACCAAGTGCGAGTGCAGTGCGCAGAGCTGTAAGTTTCATTAAAATCATCCTTTCTTTACTTTCACAATTGTTTTACAATATTAGTTTATAGCTTGCAGGTAGCACTGTCAACTTATTTTGTGTTATAGCTATATCTATAGAGCTAAATATGTTAAAATATAATGATGTACTAAATTAGGACGCTTTGACGGAGGCCAAAACGATGAAGCAAGCAAAGCAAGGCGTTGCCATGCCTTTGGTAAGGGCAATGCTGCAATATAAAAATGAAGATGTTTATCCCTTGCACACTCCCGGCCATAAGGGCGGACGCGGTATGCAGCGTTTGCTGCGGCAGGAGCTGGGTGCAGCTGTAGCTATGGACGTGTCACTGATGAGTGAGCTGGACGATATCCATGAGCCTGAAACCTATATCAAGGAGGCGCAGCAGCTGGCGGCCCGGGCATATGGCAGTGATGCCTGCTTTTGGGCGGTGAATGGTACCAGTCAGGCGATTCACGCGATGCTGCTTACGGCGCTGAACCCGGGGGAGAAGCTGCTGCTGCCACGAAACGCGCATCGCAGCGTTGCTGGCGGCTTGGTTTTGGGCGGTATTGAAACGCAGTATCTGCAGCCAGAATTTAACACAGCCTTTGGCTTGCAAATGCAGGTTACGCCCCAGGCGGTGGAGCAGGCGTTGGCGCAGGATGCTGCCATTAAGGCCGTGCTGCTTACCAGTCCCAATTATTACGGCGTAGCGGCTGACGTTCGCAAAATAGCGGATATCTGTCATGCGCATGGAGCAGTGCTGTTGGTGGACGAGGCGCATGGCCCGCATTTGGGCTTTAGCAAGCTGCTGCCGCCATCAGCGCTGCAGTGTGGGGCAGATGCCTGCGCGCAGAGCACGCATAAAATTTTGGGCGCAATGACGCAGTGCAGCATGCTGCATGTGCAGGGAAAGCACCTAGATTTGCAGCGCGCTGCTGATGTTATGAGCCTGCTGACGACAACTAGTCCCAACTATCTGCTGATGGCTTCGCTGGATGCAGCACGTGCGCAGGTGCAGGCTTATGGACGCGAGATGGCAGAGACCGCAATGCAGGCTGCTGCTAAGCTGCGCTGCCTGTGCGCGGCGCACGCAGGACTGCGCGTGCTGGAGGAAGCGGATTGCGCAGGTCTGCGGCTGGATAGCACTAAGGTGACGGTGAACTTCGCTGCCTGGGGCTACACAGGCGTTGAGGTGGGCGAGGTACTGCGCAAGGCGCGCATTGCTGTGGAGCTTGTGGATGCCTGCAATGTACTGTTTTTGGTTACCTATGCAGATAATACTGCTGATTATGACGAGGCGCTGGCAAGGATAGAAGCAGTATTATGTACTTTAGAAGCTGCCAAACGTGAGCCTGTGCAGCTTTTGGCGGCAGGTCCTGTGCCTGTAGCGCAGTCTGTACTGCCGCTTAGGGATGTGTTCTACCGTCAAAAGCAGGCGCTGCCTCTGGCGCAGTCTGTTGGCAAAATCTGCGGTGAGCAGGTGAGCTTTTATCCGCCAGGGATACCTGTGCTGCTGCCGGGTGAGCTTGTGAGCCGTGAGCTGGTAGCCTATTGCCAGGCTCAAAAGGCATTGGGCCTGCCTGTGAGCGGCCCTGCGGACAGCACGCTGGCAACACTGCGGGTGCTAAAGGATTGAGGTGCGCATGATGAAGGGCATTTTTATAACATTTGAAGGTATAGACGGTGCAGGCAAGACCACACAGCAGCATTTGGCGGCGCAAGCCTTGCGTGACAGGGGCTATGATGTTGTTGAAAGCCGTGAGCCTGGTGGCACGCAGCTGGCGGAGGGCGTGCGTCAGCTGGTGCTGGATGCCTCCTTGCCCTTGACAGCGGATACGCAGACACTATTGTATCTGGCAGCGCGCAGTGAGCATGTTGACAAGCTGCTGCGTCCGTCTCTGGCAGCAGGCAAGATCGTTATCTGCGACCGCTTTAGCGACAGCACGCTGGTGTACCAAGGCCTGGCGCAGGGCAAGGCCTTGGCGGAGCTCGATACGCTGCGCCAGCTGAATGACTTCGCAACTGGCGGCTTGGAGCCTGATTTGACGCTGGTGTTTGACGCTAGTCCCCAAAGGCTGCTTGTACGGCGTGAGCAGCGGGGCGTGAGCGACCGCTATGAGCAGCAGGGCTTGGAGTTTCAAAAACGCCTGCGTGCAGGCTTTTTGCAGCTGGCAGAGGCCGAGCCAAAGCGGATACAGCTGATTGATGCCTGTGGCAGTGTGGACGAGGTTAGCAGGGCAGTGCTGACAGCTATTGGCAGCGTGCTTAATGAGGAAAAATAAGATGTGGGACAATGTAGTTGGCCACGCAGCACAAAAGCAGTACCTGCAGCGCTATTTAAAGGCGCAGGAGCGGCCGCATGCCTTGCTGTTTTGCGGACCTGACGGCTTGGGCAAGCGTCAGCTGGCTTTGGAGTTTGCCAAAACGCTTTTGTGCGTTACACAGACAGGAACAGATAACTGCAGGGCCTGCCGCTTGATGAAGCTGGAGGCTGATAGCCAAAGCCATCCAGACTTTTTCCTGCTAAAGCGTGAGCTTGATGAAAAAGACGGTAAGATACGCTATAAGGATATATCTATAGACCAAATAAGAGGCTTGATTGGGCAGGCCGCTTTGACACCTGTGCTGTCGCAGACTAGGGTGTGCGTGATTGAAGACGCTGACACCATGTGTAATGGCAGCGCTGCACCGGCAAACGCTTTTTTGAAGCTGCTGGAGGAGCCGCCTGAGGGTTGGGTGCTTATTTTACTTACCAGTAAGCCTGATAAAATTTTACCTACAATTCTTTCGCGCGTGGTGCAGCTGCGCTTTCAGGCGCTAGAGCTGCCGCTGGTTGAGCAGGTGCTGCTGCAAAAGGGTGTGCCGCAGGCTGCAGCTCCTGTACTGGCGCGCCTTGCCGAAGGCTCTATCGGCCAGGCGCTACGCCTATATGAGGGCAACAGTGACGTGCACAGGACAAATGCCAAGGATTTTAATACTTTGGCCATGCGCGAGCAGGCCTGGGCCTTTTTGGAAGCATTGCCGCTAGCTGCACCGCTCAATTATATCGCTGGCCGTAGCTGGCAGGTGAAGGGTTACCAAAAGCTGGATGCGCTTTTGCTGGTGCAGCTGTGGCAGCTTTTGCTGTATGATTTATTGCTGTGCAAATTGCAGCTTTATGATAGAATATATAACATAGATTTGCTGGCTGAGCTAAAGGCTCAGGCCAGTGGCTGGCAGCTTGCCGCGCTCAAGCGTGCGCTGGCGCTGCTGCAGTCTACCTATGACGATATAGCCCATGACGCTGGCGCTAAGGCAGCGTTGGAGGCCATGGCGCTTAAAATAGATCAAATATACAAGGAGTGATGATAAATGCCGACAGTAGTAGGTATCCGCTTTAAAAAAGCGTGCAAGATATATTATTTCGACCCTGCGCAAACGGGAGCAGCCAAGGGAGATTGTGCCATTGTCGAAACGGCCCGCGGCGTAGAATACGGTGAGGTTGTTATCGGCCCGCGCGAGGTGGATGATAAGCAGATTGTTTCGCCGCTCAAGCCTGTAATCCGCAAGGCTACGGCAGATGATGATATGAAGCTGGCCGAAAATAAAATCCGCGAAAAGGAAGCCTTTAATATCTGCCTGCGCAAGATAAAAAAACATGAGCTGCCTATGCGCTTGATTGACGTGGAATTTACCTTTGATGTCAACAAGATTATTTTTTACTTCACTGCTGATGGACGCATTGATTTCCGTGAGCTGGTGAAGGACCTGGCATCGGTGTTCCGCACCCGTATAGAGCTGCGCCAGATAGGCGTGCGTGATGAGGCCAAAATGCTTGGCGGTATTGGCAGCTGCGGCCGTCCCTTGTGCTGCGCTACTTTTTTGGGTGATTTTGAGCCTGTTTCTATCCGTATGGCTAAGGATCAGAGCCTGTCGCTAAACCCAACTAAGATTTCGGGTATTTGCGGCCGCCTGATGTGCTGCCTAAAGTACGAGAACCATATGTATTGCAAAAATGGCTGCGGCGGCTGCGGCAGACGCGAGCGCATTGAAATCCCTAAGATGGGCAGTATGGTTGTAACCACTATGGGCAAGGGCAAGGTTGTGGGCATCAACCGTAAGGAGCACACAGCTGCTGTACAGCTGGCAGCGGATAATACTATCCAGGTGGCATGGGACGAGCTGGTGGATGCTTCCCAGGCCGACGATGTCTGAGAACATGAGCGGCCTGCGCTGTGACTATCTACCAGGCTGCCGTTATAAAATCTGGCAGGATGCAGGAGAATTTTGCTATACCACCGATGCAGTGTTTTTGGGCAATTTTCCACATGTAGTGCGCAAGGCCAGGGTGTTGGAGCTGGGCTGCGGTACAGGTGCTATAAGCATGCTGCTCGAAAGCAGGGGAGCAGCGCAGGTAACAGCTATTGACTGCAATGAACGGATTACGCAGCTGCTGCGCCGCAGTGTGGCAGACAACGGCCTGCAGGAAAAGATTAATGTTGTAGATGGTGATATTTGTGATTATAAAAGGCTGCTGCAGCCAGAAAGCATGGATTTGGTAGCAGCAAATCCGCCGTACCGCAATAGCGGCAACGTGCGCCAGGTTGGCACTGCTGCCTGTCACGAGCTGACAGCAACACTGGAGGATTTTTTCCGTGCTGCCGCCTACGCTGTGCGCTATCGTGGCCGCTTTGCCCTGGTGCAGCTGCCAGAGCGCTTTGCTGAAAGCATGCAGCTGGCGTTTAAGTACGGTCTGCAGCCTAAACGGCTGCAATGGGTGCATTCGCGTATTGATAAGCCTGCATGGATTTTTTTGATGGAAATGCAAAAGGGTGGCAGCTACGGCTTGGACGTGCTACCGCCGCTAGTCATGTATAACGCCGACGGCAGTTATACCGAGCAGGTGCAGAGATATTACGAATAAGAACTTCCGTAACCAACAATATTTTTTATACTTAGCTAGTCTATATGCTAACAAATTAGGCTTTCAAGATAGGCAAATATGTGCTAGACGTCACATATTTGACGCTTCCTGTTGTTTTATGTTAAAATAATAACTGTATTAAGGAGGATTCTATGGTTAAGAATATATGCAGATTACATTTACATTGTTTATTATCTGCCGTTATCCTTATGCTGATGGTGCCTTTCCTGACAGGTTTTGATATTCCGCAACAGGTTACGGTTCTTTGTGACGGTCAGACAAAGGAGCTGCGCACGAATACACAAAAGCCAGATAAAATTCTGCAGGAAGCCGGCATTGTTTTAGAAAAGGGTGATGGCTGGCAGCTGCAGGGTAGCAGCACTAAGCGTGTACGTGATGGCAGCGTTATCGAGGTATTGCGCGGCAAGCCTTTTAGTGTTATCCGTGGTAATGATACCTTGGAATATAAAAGCTATAGGCCGACTGTGGGCGAGGCGCTTAAAGATTTGGGTATTCCTTTTAGAAAGGGACATGTATATCCAGAGGTAGGTGCTCCCTTGGAACAGGGGATGCAGGTTTATGTTCTAGGTGATGACGAGACCTTGCATTTTAGCGAAGCCAGTCTTGATATTCCTGTGAAGTACGAAGAGGATTATAATATGAATTTTGGTACGGAAAGCGTGAGCAATGAAGGTAAGGCGGGTACGGCTATGGTTGTGTCTAAGCGTGTAAAGAATACGGACGGCAGCCATAGCATGCACGAGCTGACACGTCAGGTGTTGGTGGAGCCGGAAACCAAAATTATCCGTAAGGGGATGGCGATGAGTGTGTATACGCCTGAGGGCTATAAGCGCTATACTAAAAAGATTTATGCTCATGCGTCTGCTTATGTTGCTACTGGCAATAGGACGGCGATAGGCCTTGTGCCCTATGAGGGCATTGTGGCGGTTGACCCGCGCATGATTCCCTTTTATACCAAAATGTATATCCCTGGCTATGGCATTGCTATGGCAGGTGATACTGGTGGCGATATGATTGGCCACCGTGTAGATTTGTTCTTTAATGATTATCACCGCGCTATCCAATGGGGTAGACGTGATATCGAAATTTATATCTTAGCTGATTAAGGTGGAATATTTGCATGCTTAAGGAAGTGCTTGTAGTAGAAGGTAAAATGGATACGGTGGCGATTGCCAAAGCCTTGGAGGCCGATACTATCGAAACTGGCGGCTTTACGCTGGCACCGTATACTTTGCGGCAGATTGAAGCTGCCTATAAAAAACGCGGTATTATCATTCTGACTGATCCTGATGGTGCGGGTGAGCGCATCCGCCGTTATCTGACAGAGCGCTTTCCTGATGCCGGGCAGGCCTTTATCCCTAAGCGGCAGGCAACAGCAAATAATGATGTGGGCGTGGAGCAGGCGCAGCCAGAGGCGATTTTGGCGGCGCTGGCTAAGGTGCGCCACCATGAATATCGTCCGCAGCAGGAGTTTACCGCTATGGATTTGTTTCACTATGATTTGAATGGCAGTCCTAGTGCGTCCGCACGCCGTGATGCGCTGGGAGAGCTGCTTGGCATAGGCTATGGCAACGCCAAACGCTTTTTAGAAAGGCTGAATCATTATGGTGTGAGCCGTGAGGAATTTTTGACCGCATTAGATAAATTGGAGAGTGAAGAGTGGATAAACCGGTAATTGCTTCTCCCCAGGTGACTAACCATATTTTGCACCGCTTTAAGCTGCGTGCTGATAAAAAGCTGGGACAGAACTTTTTGATTGATGAGGATATTGTGCGCCGTATTGTGGAGGCTGCCGAGTTGACGGAGGCAGATACGGTTTTGGAGGTTGGCCCAGGCATTGGCACGCTAACGCAGGGACTGGCCGAGAGCGGTGCCAGCGTGGTAGCCGTAGAGCTGGATAAGCGTCTGCTGCCTGTGCTGGACACTACGCTTGATGGCTATGACAATGTGCGCATTGTTAATGGCGATATCTTGCAGGTGGATATTATGCAGACGGTAGCAGCACCTGAATTTAAGGTGTGCGCCAATCTGCCGTATTATATCACTACGCCGATTATTTTTGCTCTGCTGGAAAAACGCCTGCCCATGGAGCGCCTGGTAGCTATGGTGCAGAAGGAGGTTGCCGAGCGCATGGCCGCTAAGCCTGGTGGTAGGGACTACGGCGCGCTTTCGGTGGCAATACAGTATTACACTGAGCCTGAGATAGCCTTTATCGTACCGCCGTCCTCGTTCATCCCTGCACCTGCGGTGGATTCTGCTGTTATTGTGTGCAAGCGTCGCGAAAAGCCGCCCGTGGAGGTGTGTGATGAAGAGCTGTTCTTCCGTGTAGTGAAGGCAGCCTTTTCCCTGCGCCGTAAGATGATCAGCAACTCGCTCAAAAATATGGGCATCACCAGTGAGCAGTGTGCTAAATGGCTGCAGCTTGCAGGTATAGATGGCAAGCGTCGTGCCGAAACCTTGAGTCTGCAGGACTTTGCAGCCTTGACTAATACGTTCGCTGCAAGTAAGGAATAACAAAATAAAATTGCAAAAAACAAAAACGCATAAAATCTGTAATGTTTATTACAAATTTTATGCGTTTTTCTATTTTAATAGACAGTTTCTAGAAATTTAATTCCACATAAGCATTAATTATATTCCGATAAAGCATAACTTATATAAAATTACTTATACTATTCCCAAACGTTATAATTTGACCTCTTGCAATTACTGTCAGAATAGTTTATATTATAACTGTAGGGAATAACAAATATTCCCCTTAAGGTTTGCGCGGCGCTTTACCTCACAGCATGAAAGCGAGGTAAATATCATGGAAAAGTTATTAGCAAAAATGTATGCAGAGCCTAAGGCAGTGGCTCAAAAGCAGCAATATCGCAAGCTCAATATTCTCAAGCTTGCAGCCTTCGTTAGCCTGGCATTGTTCTACTTAGTGTACAATGTTAATATTGTACAGGGAAATGATATCTCATGGAGCTATGGCGCGTGGCAGCAGCTGACACTGTGGAGTATCATCGTGCTTTGCGGTATGACCTTTAGCCAGGGCAGTAACTACCTCAAGTGGGGGATAGGGCTTTTGGCGGCAGGTACGGCGGTTTCACTTTATACATACATCTTCGCGGCGCAGCACGTAATCTATTTTGGCATCTTTACCTTTTTGGGTGTTGCATATTTGGTTGTGCAGCCGATTCATTGGTGGTTGCAAAGGTCTCCTGGTTCCTGCGGGTGGCTCTTGTGTGCCATAGCCTATGATTTGACAAGGCATCTTACAGATGGTGTCATCATCTGGCAGGGTAAGATAATAGGACATCTGCCGTCTTTCCTGTACGGCGACTGGAACGTATGGTTGGGCCTGCCTGGTGCAGATTTTGTGTCTATGGAGTATGTGCCTTTCCTGCCAAACATCTTCTTATTCCTGTGCGGCCTGTACCTGTTCCAGTTTATGTCCGAGCACGCCAAGGGTCAGGAATATCTCAAAAGATTAAGCTAACCTAGCCTTTCTTAATAGTCAATTTGCATAAAACTCTCGTGATTATTTAGTCCTTTATCTGCAAATGGTGTTTCCCTCTACTTATTTCTTCTTAAAATAACTAACACCCCTTGCAACCTTAGCCAATGTCCCAAACCTGCTAATGTCCCCCGCACTTATAATTACCGAGAGCGAGAAAGAAGGAAAATCCTCCGCAGCTGGCGAGCTGTCGGAGGATTTTCCTTTGTCGTATATGCACTTATAAAAGCTTAAAGCTGTGCAGGGAATATAAGGCCTGCGGCAGGTAGATATCCTGCTTTGCCTTGGGCATAACAAACAAAAGCTGATAGGTTTTGCCTGCCTGCTGCGTTTGTGCCTGTAAAAGCAGCTTATCGCCATGGTAATCGTTGTGACGGGCAAGGCGGCAGTCCCAGCTGAGTGAGCCAGGATGCAGCCACGCACAATACAGCTTGGCGTCTGTGTAGGCAGGCAGTGGCTCTGCTGCCTTGTAGCTAGTGCTGTCGCCTGTGTCCAGCACAGTGGCAGCAAGCATCAAAACATCACTGGCCGTGCGCACAAGCATGCTGCCTTCGGCACCAGGCAGCTGTGCTAACGGGTTGGTCCCGAAGCTGCTTGGTACAGCAAGGCTGTAGCCACCTTTGGCGTTGGTGACAGTAACAAAATCGCCTGCCTGAGGTGTAAGCAGGTACTGCTTGGGCAGCGGCGGCTTTCCTACTAGGCTTGGTTTGGGCTTGGGTTTAGCAGCAGGTGCTACAGGCTTATTGCTGATTACAGGTGTCTTGGTGGCTGCTTCCTGGACTGCTGTCGTTTGTGTGGTGGGTGATGGTGATGCTTCTATCTTGCTAACAGCTGCTGTATCATTCGTAGCAGGCTCTTTAGCAGGTTCGTGTACTGCTGCAGCTGCTGCATCATCCGTAGCAGTTTCCTTTGCTTTTGGCTCTGTTGTTACTTTAGCAGCTGTCGGATCATCTGCTGCGTTAGCTGTGCCTGTTTGCTCTTCTGCTGCATCGCCAGTAGTAGTCTGCTGTCCTGGCGTGATAACGTCTCCGTTAGCGGTCTCTACTGTGATATGGGGGGCAGGCTTGGCTTCAGCAGCAGGCTTTACGGGCACGGTCGAAACTACCGAGGGATGCTCCTGGTATTGTTGCCACAGCGTGTCAGGACTGGCGGCCAGGCCAATGCTGCTGCAGACCAAAAGTGCGCTGCAGATTAGCGCTGTGCGTTTCATAATTTGTCGCAGGCTTCGTTAATGGCTGCTTCATCCACGCGCATAGCGGCGATGGTTTTTTCCATCAGCTCGTCCAGTGGCCAGCCAAGCATTTCGGCACCTTGCTTGATAACGTCGCGGCTGCAGCCTGCAGCAAAGTGCTTATCCTTAAATTTTTTCTTCAGCGATTTCAGCTCCATGTCCTGTACGCTTTTAGAAGGGCGCATGAGGGCAGCGGCACCGATGAGACCAGAAAGTTCGTCAATAGCGAAGAGAACCTTTTCCATCTGGTGCTCAGGCTCAAAGGTTACAGGAGTCAGGCCCCAGCCGTGGCTGGCAGTGGAGCGGATGATGCTTTCGTCTACACCGTGTTGGCGCATCAGCTCCTGGGATTTTATGCAATGCTGCTCTGGATAAAGCTCAAAATCCAAATCGTGCAGCAAGCCGACGATACCCCAATATTCCTCCTGCTCGCCGTAGCCTAATTCCTTGGCGAAATAACGCATAATGCCTTCAACCGTCAGGCCGTGACGCAGATGAAAATGATCCTTGTTATATTCTGTAAGCAGCTCCCAGGCTTCTTGTCTGTTCATTGATTGTCCCTCCAAAATAAATAAAATATTACTCTATAAAACCAGGCGTTGTTAGATAACGCTCGCCTGTATCAGGCAGTAACACAACCAGCGTTTTACCAACAAATTCAGCACGCTGTGCCAGCTTGGTGGCAGCAAAGGCAGCTGCACCGGCCGAAATGCCAACCAGCAGGCCCTCGTGCTTGGCAAGCAGGCGGCAGGTAGCGTACGCATCCTCAGCGCTGATGTCCATAACCTCGTCCACGATTGCAGCATTGTAGTTAGCAGGTACAAAGTTGGCACCAATACCCTGAATTTTGTGCGGGCCAGGCTTGCCGCCATTCAAAATGGGGGAGGTGTCAGGCTCTACAGCAAAAATTTTGATTTGTGGATTATGTTCTTTTAAATATTTGCCTGCGCCCGAAAGAGTGCCGCCAGTACCAACGCCGGCAACATAGGCATCCACCTTGCCGTCAGTATCACGCCAGATTTCGGGGCCAGTGGTGCGGTAATGGATGGCAGGGTTGGCAGGGTTATCAAACTGGCTGGGGATAAAGGCACCGGACATTTCGCCGGCAAGCTCCTTAGCCTTTTCAATAGCGCCCTTCATGCCCTGGACACCAGGTGTGAGCACCAGCTGCGCTCCATAAGCACGCAGCAGGTTGCGGCGTTCAATGCTCATGGTATCGGGCATGGTGAGGATAACCTTATATCCCTTAGCTGCAGCAACGGATGCCAGGCCGATACCGGTATTGCCGCTGGTTGGCTCGATGATGGTGCAGCCAGGCTGCAGCAGGCCACGCTGTTCGGCATCCTCGATCATGGCAAAGGCAATGCGGTCCTTGGCGCTGCCCGCAGGATTAAAATATTCCAGCTTGGCAAGAATAGTACAATGCAGCTTGAGTGCTGCGCCGTAATTGGCAAGCTCTAAAAGCGGAGTGTTGCCAATCAGGTCTGTCAGGTGTTTAGCAATTTTCATTATCAATTACACTTCCTTAAATATTGTAGTCTACCTGGTGTTTACTGCGGTAGTCGTTAATCATATCCTCGAGCGTAGTATTATCCACAACGCCGTCAACAGCATCCTGAATGCGTTTGTACAGGCCTATGGTGATGCAGGAATCAATCTTGTCACAGGGTGTGCTGCAATCTAGGCAGGAAACAGGCGCCAGACTGCCCTCTACCGTGCGGAAGATTTCTCCGACTGTATATTTGTCTGGTGTACGCGCCAGGCGGTAGCCTCCCTGGGCGCCACGGGCACTTTGCACAAAGCCTGCCTTATTCAGCTGGTGGATGATTTGTTCTAAATATTTATCTGAAATTTCCTGCCGTTGGGCAACCGCTTTGAGAGGAATATAGCTGCCTGTATGGTTGATAGCTAAATCCAGCATTAAGCGCAGGGCATAGCGGCCTTTGGTAGAAATCTTCATTTACTGTCACAACCTTTCTAATGTCTATATTTTACTATGAATTTAGTAGGAATTCAACAGTTAGCAATGTATACAGCAAGATTTAGCAAGCTAAAAATAGCTGGAAGCTGTAAAATGAAAATATTAGTGCCATTTTGGAGGCTTTTGTGTTAAAATACCCATATAAGCAAGCATTGGAGGATTAGCATGGAGAAGAATAAATTAGACAAAACCTTTAAATACTACCTGGGAATTTTTACCGAAGACGAAGAGCTGGCGAAAATTTTGAACAAGGTTACCTTTCAGGAGCTGTTCAACCCCAAGTTCCTGCAGGAAAACAGCAAATTCACCTCGATGGATGATATTCTTTGGCGTAGCGGCTTTGGCATTATGAACCTGATGGAGGTAGAAAACGTTAATCAGGATAAATGGAATGAATACATTGCCAAAAATACTGAGTGTACAACCTGGCATGAATTTGGCAAGGTAGCTATGATTGACTGGATGAAGAACAAATTAGAAGAGCTTAAAAAGAGTAAACACTAAGCTCGTAAGGCTTACCAGGGCAGCACTGCTCTGGTGGGCTTTTTTTCGCAATAAATGAGGGATGATGAGGAATGGAAATAGTTTTGCACGCCTTAAACGGCGTAGTTACGGTGATGATTATGATTGCCGTTGGCTTTTGCCTGGAGCGCAGGCGTTGGTTTAGTGAAGACAGCATATCACTGATTTCGCGTTTGGTAAATTATGTGTGTCTGCCAACCTATATGATGACTAATATTTTGAGCCAGTTTAAGCATGACCAGCTGATTACGCTTTCACATGGTTTGGTCGTGCCGCTGCTATCGATGCTGGCAGGTTATTTCATCAGCAAGCTGTTGGGACGGCTGACGGGTGTGCCGCATGAGCACCAAGGGATTTTTTCTATCTGCGTCAGCTTTTCCAACACAATTTTTATCGGCCTGCCCTTGGGCATCGCCTTGTTTGGTGATGAGGGCGCACCCTATATCATGATTTACTACATGGTGAACACAACGCTTTTTTGGACTATTGGTTTGCACGATCTGACCATCGGCAGTGGGGCAGAAACACCGCTGTTTAGCCTCAAAACGCTCAAAAGCATTATATCGCCGCCACTTATGGGCTTTATGCTGGGTGTAGTGATGGTGCTTTTAGAGCTGCAGCTGCCTGAGCCACTTTTTAAATCCTTTCGTTACCTTGGCAGTATGACGACACCGCTGGCGATGCTGTTTATCGGTATTGCTATGAGCAAGACTAACTGGAAGGAAATAGCCTTGGGCAAGGAGCTTGTGGTGGCCATGCTGGGACGCTATTTGATCTGCCCGTGGATTGTCTTTTTGCTTGTGCCGTTTTTTAACCTGGACCCGATGATGGAGAAGGTGTTTGTAATTATGGCGGCCATGCCTGCTATGACTAATACGGCGATTGTGGCTAAAGGCTATGGCGGCGATTATAAATATGCTGCTATGCTGACGGCGGTTAGCACGCTGCTGGCAGTAATCGCGATTCCGTTCTATATGTGGCTGGTGCATTAATAAGCACGTAGCAACGCCCCGTCCTTACTGTATACTTGAAGCAGTAGGGACGGGGCGTTTTGTTACGCTTGTGCTTAGAGCGGATTAAAGAAGCAAAAAACTCCCTGCTGCCAGGTGTTAGGCCAGGCAGGGAGTTTTGCACGTGTAAGCCTTTATTTTACTGCGCTTACGTCAAAGCCAGTGTCTTCTACAGCGGCCTTTAAGGCAGCGTCGTCCAGGCCTTCGCCTTCAACGACGGCGTTGTTTTTTTCCAAAGAAACATCCACATAGCTTACACCTGCTACAGCGTACAGAGCATCCTCAACTGCTGCTACGCAATGCTGGCAGTGCATGCCTTCGATAGAAATAGTTTTAGTCATAATAAATCTCTCCTTTGTGTAATATATTATATGTCTGCCTACAGGCGTGTGTCTGACAGGCAGCGGGCTGCGTTAAAGCTTGGTGAAGCGCAAACGCAGGGCGTTGGTGACTACGGAAACAGAGCTGCAGCTCATAGCGGCAGCTGCAATGAGCGGGTTGAGCAGCCAGCCGAAGGCGGTATAAAACGCGCCTGCTGCCAGGGGAATACCGATGGTGTTATAGATAAAGGCCCAAAAAAGATTTTCCTTGATATTCTTCATGACGCTGCGGCTGAGGCGGATTGCCTTGGATACGTCAAGCAAATCGCTCTTGATGAGCACCATATCTGCTGCTTCGATGGCAACATCGGTGCCTGCGCCGATGGCGATGCCCACGTCGGCGCGCGCCAGGGCAGGAGCATCGTTAACGCCGTCGCCTACCATAGCAACCTTGTGGCCCTCTGCCTGCAGCTTGCGGATTACCTGCTCCTTGTCCTGCGGCAGCACCTGGGCGATAGCTTCATCCAGGCCAACCTGGGTGCGGATAGCTTCGGCAGTGGCCTTGTTATCACCCGTAACCATGATTACCCGTATGCCCATGCTCTTGAGCTGGGCGATAGCCTCCTTGCTTGTGGGCTTTACGGTATCAGCAACGGCGATGCAGCCCAAAAGCTTGCTGCCGCTGGCAAAATACAGCGGTGTTTTACCTAAGGCTGCCAGCTCGTTGTGCTGTGCTTGTAGCTTGCCTATATCTACACCCTGCGCCTGCATGAGTGTTAAATTACCGGCGGTATAGGTGGCATCGGCGATGGTGGCCGTGAGTCCCTGTCCGGGGATTTGCTGGTAGCTTGCGGCGGTGGGCAGCTCTAGCTGAGCTTCGGTTGCGGCGCTGACTATGGCTTGCGCTAGCGGATGTTCAGATAGCTGTTCTAAACCTGCAGCCAGGGCCAGCAGTGCTTCTTTACTACCGTTTGCTGGCAAAACATCAGTCACAACAGGCTTGCCTGCAGTGACGGTGCCAGTTTTATCTAAAATAACGGTGTCGATTTTGTGGGCAGTTTCGAGCGCAGTAGCAGATTTAATTAAAATGCCGTTTTTAGCACCGCGGCCTGTGCCTACCATGATAGCGGTGGGGGTTGCCAGTCCCAGCGCGCAGGGGCAGGAGATTACCAGCACCGAAATAGCGATGGTTATAGCAAAATGCCAGCTTGCACCCAGTGCCAGCCAGATGGCGGCAGCGATGACGGCGATACTGATGACAGCGGGGACAAAGTAACCGCTGACCTTATCTGCCAGCTTGGCGATGGGGGCCTTGGAGGAGGTGGCCTCGTCTACCAGGGCAATAATTTTAGACAATGTGGTGTTGGCACCCACTGCGGTGGCTTCCATTTTAAAATAACCGCTTTGGTTGATGGTGCCGCCAGTTACGACATCACCTACAGCCTTGTCTACAGGCAGGCTTTCGCCAGTGATGGCGCTTTCATCTAAGGCACCGCTGCCCTCAATGATTTTGCCGTCCACTGGTACGCTGGCGCCAGATTTGACGATGAGGATATCACCTGTTACAACGTCTTCAACAGGGATTTCGCCCTGCAGGCCGTGGCGTTCTACCAATGCTGTTTTGGGAGTCAGGTTCATCAACGCCTTGATAGCGTCGGAGGTGTGGCTTTTGGCGCGGGCCTCCATAAACTTACCTACAGTGACGAGGGCCAGGATAACAGCACTAGCTTCAAAATATAAGGCATCGGAAAAGCCTGGCAAAAGTTCCAGGTGGTTGTGGCCAAAGGCATAGGCCATACCAAAGACGGAATACAGACCGTAGATGAAGGAGGCGCCACTGCCGACGCAGATGAGCGAATCCATATTGGGAGCACCGTTTAGCAGATTGCGTGCACCGTGGATAAAGTATTTACGGTCGATAAAGACAACAGGAATGCACAAAAGCATTTGTATGAGAGCGTTGATTAGCTCATTTTCCTGCCCTAAGATAAAGGCAGGCAGCGGCCAACCCCACATACGGCCCATGTGCTGGTAAAAAATTAGTCCCGCAAAGATAATAGAACCAATGAGGCGCTCGCGCATTTCTGCCATTTCTGCAGCTGCTGCGTCCCGTTGCTTTACGGGTGCTGTAGACTTGCTTTGTGTATGTACATTGGCACCAAAGCCAAGCTTTTCAATACGTGCAATAATGTCTGCTGCCTCTATCAGACTTTCATCAAACGTTATGTGAGCGTTATTAGTCAGCAAATTGACATTAATCTGCTCAACGCCCTGCATTTTGCTAACAACCTTTTCGATACGTGAGCTGCAGGCGCTGCAGCTCATGCCAGTGATATCTAATAGCTCTTTTTTCATGGATGCTCCTTTCATGCTTACCTCTATATAAATTGACTAAGGCTATGTTGTCTGTTATTATTATAACAAACGCTATCTTTATTTCAAGAATGCACTATTTTGGTATATAGTATCCAAAAAGGTACTGCAGAGGTGAAGCAAATGAAAGAAAATATTAATGCCAACTGTCCTGTTGCTGCAACCTTGCAATTGATCGGCGGTAAGTACAAGGCGTTGCTTTTGTGGCATTTATCGGGGAAGGTGCTGCGCTTTAATGAGCTACGCCGCCTAGTGCCAGAGGCTACGCCCAAGATGCTGACGCAGCAGCTGCGTGAGCTGGAGGGCGACGGCCTGATTACACGCAAGGTGTACCCGGTTGTGCCGCCTAAGGTAGAATATTCGCTGACAGAACGTGGGGAAAGCCTGTTTCCAATTTTACAGGCTATGTACGCCTGGGGCAGCAGGCTTTTGGAGGGTGAGGGAATTTGCCCGGAATGCTCTATGCAGCTTGCTGATGCTGGCTGCTGCCATTGTCATGCAGAGCAGCAGGAGTAAAAATGCTATTATGTCTATGCTTGTGGGAAAGCAAGCATTTCCTGCTAGCTTAAGCAAAAAAGCCATCTGCTATCTTCAAATTGAACAGATAGCAGATGGCTTTTGTTTAGGCAAAAATTTCGGCGATAGCTGGTGGCAGCATTCCTAGAGAATTGGCAGCCATAAACAAGGCGACAATGGCTACAACGATGAAGGCTGCAGCATGTGGATAATCCTTTTTGCGCGCGGAGGTATAAATAGCACGCAGGGATAAAAGCAGGATTAAGCCCCAAATGTAGGGACCGGTTACTTCGTGAAAGAATTTTTCAAACATGATAACACTCCTCGTAAGCAGATAGCATGATTAAGGGGACACTAGAATATAATAAAAAAACACCCGCAATAGCAGGTGTTACGTTTGGAATGGTGCCTCAGCACAGAATCGAACTGTGGACACAAGGATTTTCAGTCCTTTGCTCTACCAACTGAGCTACCGAGGCAAAGATTGGCGACCCGGATGGGACTCGAACCCACGACCTCCGCCGTGACAGGGCGGCATTCTAACCAACTGAACCACCGGGCCATTACTATATTGAGGTAAAATGGGCATAAAAAAATGGTGGGCGCTAACGGGATCGAACCGCTGACATTCTGCTTGTAAGGCAGACGCTCTCCCAGCTGAGCTAAGCGCCCTTGTAATTGGTGACCGGTGGGGGAATCGAACCCCCGATACCGCCGTGAAAGGGCGGTGTCTTAACCGCTTGACCAACCGGCCAAAGTGTGGTGACCCATGTAGGCCTCGAACCTACGACACCCTGATTAAGAGTCAGGTGCTCTACCAACTGAGCTAATGGGCCGTGGTCACGTTACTTGATTATAATAACCTATATCCCCTAAATTGTCAAGCGTTTTTTTGAGAAAAAGTTAAAAAATCTTCAGACCCTACAAAAATAATTGACTATGCCTGTGGAAAAGCATACAATTAAATTGTTAAAGTAGGCTCTTATTTATTAATTTACGGAGGATAGATGTATGGATTACGATATTGCTGTTATTGGTGGCGGCCCTGCCGGAATTTCTGCAGCTATTACGGCTTCCAGCAAGGGACGCAAGGTTGTACTTTTTGAAGCACACGGCTTTAGCCCGCGTCTGCGCAGTGTTGCGCAGATAACAGACTACATGGGTGTACCCAATGTGTCTGGCAGCGAGCTGATGGATATTTTCGTTAAGCATCTTAAAGATATGCCTGTCGATATTGTTGAAGAAAAAATCATTTCCCTGCGTGAGGTAGGCGAGGGGTTTATCCTGGGAACGCCTCATGGAGAATACACTGCAGACGCTGTTGTTTTGGCAACTGGTATTTCACGCTCCAGCTTGCTGCCTGGTGAAAAGGAATTTTTGGGCAAGGGCGTAAGCTATTGCGCCGTGGTGGATGCTGCCAAATACAAAAGCAGACCAGTAGCTGCTATTGCTACGGTTCCTGATGCCTTGGAAGAGGTAGAATACTTGGCTGACCAATGCGAGCAGGTTTTCTTCTTTCCGCAATATTCAGGGTACATTCCGCCCAAAAAGAAAAATATTACTGTAATCTTGGATAAGCCGACGGAAATAACTGGTACGGATAAGGTTACAGGACTGCGTGCCGGCGAGGATTTTTACAGCGTTAAGGCTGTCTTTGTCTTCCGTGCTACCGACCCGCTTAATAGCTTTTTGCCCGGGCTCGAAATCCGTGGCCGCAGTATTTATGTAGATGACCAGGCACAGACTAATATAGAAGGTGTCTTTGCTGGTGGCGACTGCACAGGTCAGCCGTGGCAGGTGAATCGTGCAGCAGGACAGGGACAAAAGGCTGCGCTTTCGGCAATACGCTATTTGGGACGTCGTGATGAGGGCGTCAGCTATTAAAACTTGCTAGAAAATCTTTTTTCTGTGCTCTTTTTGTGCTAAAATATAGTTTATGATAAATTTTGTTTGGAGGCTTAATTATGTTAGATTTGAAGTTTGTCCGTGAAAACCCGGAGCTGGTTGTAGAGGCAGTAAAAAACCGTAATGGCAGCCTTGATTTGACCGAGTTTTTGGAGCTTGATAAAAAACGCCGTGAAATTACCCAGCAGGTAGAAGCACTCAAAAAGGAGCGCAACAGCGCTTCCCAGGAAATTGGCAAGCTGAAAAAGGCAGGTCAGGATGCTGCCGAGCAGATGGCTGCGGTCCGTGCTCTTGGCGACAAGATTTCTGAGGATGACAAGGAGCTGAAGGAAATTGAGGATAAGATTAAGCATATCCTGCTGACCATTCCTAATATTCCTGCAGCTGATGTGCCTGTAGGCAAGGATGATACCTGCAACCCCGTTATCCGCACCTGGAGCGAGCCGACGAAGTTTGACTTTGAACCCAAAGCGCATTGGGAAATTGGCGAAAAGCTTGGTATTTTAGATTTTGAGCGCGGCGTAAAGGTTAGCGGTGCGCGTTACGTGTTCTATAAAGGTCTTGGTTCCCGCTTAGAGCGTGCAGTTATCAGCTTCTTCCTGGATGTGCACACCCGCAAGCATGGATATACCGAATTCTTCCCCCCGTTCATTGTTAACGGTGCCAGCATGCAGGGTACCGGCCAACTGCCTAAGTTTGCAGAGGATATGTACAAGCTGGAAAACGGCGACATGTACCTCATTCCTACTGCAGAGGTGCCTGTAACCAACTACCACCGCGACGATATCCTTACCGGCGATGAGCTGCCGCTTAAATATACTGCTTATAGTGCCTGCTTCCGTGCCGAGGCTGGTGCTGCAGGCCGTGATACTCGTGGCCTTATCCGTATGCATCAGTTCAACAAGGTTGAATTGGTTAAGTTCACCAAACCGGAAGAGTCCTGGGCTGAGCTGGATAAGCTGACTAATGATGCGGAAGAAGTGCTGCAGCTTCTGGGCCTGCCGTATCACGTTGTACGTCTGTGTACTGGCGATTTGGGCTTTAGCTCTGCTACTACCTATGATCTGGAGGTTTGGCTGCCGGCAGCAAACTGCTACCGCGAAATCTCCTCCTGCTCCAACTTCCTGGATTTCCAGGCACGCCGCGCTAACATCCGTTTCCGCCGCGATTCCAAGAGCAAGCCGGAATTTGTGCACACCCTCAATGGTAGCGGTGTAGCTGTAGGCCGTACTGTGGCTGCGATTTTGGAAAACTATCAGCAGGCCGACGGCAGCGTAGTTATTCCTGAGGCTTTGCGTCCGTACATGGGCTGCGACGTTATCGAAGTACCTAAGAAATAAGCATAAGCTGTAATAAAATTCCGTCCTCGTTTGGGGGGCGGAATTTTTGTTTTTTGGACTTTTTAGTCTGAAAAATAGTGAATTTCCTATATAAAAGCACGTCAATCCGTGATTATTGTAAAATTTTCCCAAGCTCCTCAAAAAAATTCATTTTTTTGCCGTTTTGCTATTGTACTTTCAGCTCATTGTGGTACAATCATAGAAGAAAATTTGCAATAGCAAGGGGAGAGTGTTATGAGAATTAAAAAGCATTTTCAAATCAGCCAGCAGGCTGTAGAAAAATTGGCAGCGCGTTTTGGGACGCCACTGCTTGTGCTTTCTCTTGAAGAAGTAAAGAAAAATTATAAGGTATTGAAAAAATATATGCCGCGCGTCAAGATTCATTACGCTATCAAGGCTAACCCTCATCCGGAAATTTTGCGGGTGATGGCAGATATGGGATCCTGCTTTGATGTGGCTAGTGATGGTGAAATTCACACGCTTTATGATATGGGTGTAGATGGCAGCCGCCTTATTTATGCCAACCCGGTAAAGACCTCCAGCGGCTTGGAGGCCTGCCGCGCTTGCAGCGTGCGTAAGATGACCTTTGACAGCGCCAGTGAAATAGATAAAATCAAAAACCAGTGCCCAGATGCGACGGTTTTGCTGCGTCTGCGCATTGATAATTCATCTGCTCACGTAGATTTGAATAAAAAATTTGGTGCTGCACGTGAAAACGCTATTGCCCTCATGCAACGTGCCAAGGAAGCAGGTCTTGATATGGCAGGTATTGCCTTTCATGTAGGCAGCCAGACAGTGAGCGCCGATCCCTATCTTTATGCTTTGGATATTGCGCGTGAGCTGTTTGAAGAAGCAGAGACGGCAGGATTGAAGCTGCGTATTTTGGATATTGGCGGCGGCTTCCCAATCCCCGAGCCCAAGGTTAAATTTAATCTGCCGGAAATGCTTCGCCAGATTAATGCCCGCTTAGACGAGGACTTTGCCGAAGCTGAAATTTGGGCCGAGCCAGGCCGTTATATTTGCGGCACTGCAGTTAACCTCATCACCAGCGTTATTGGTGTCACCGAACGCGGCGGCCAGCCCTGGTACTTTTTGGATGAAGGCCTGTATGGTACCTTTTCAGGCGTGCTTTTTGACCAATGGGACTTTAAGCTTATCAGCTTCAAGGAGGGTGATGAGTTTGTTCCTGCTACGTTTGCCGGCCCCAGCTGTGATTCGTTGGATATCATGTTCCGTGGGCGCCTGACAGTGCCGCTAGAGGTGGGTGATCTGCTTTTGGTTCCCAGCTGCGGTGCTTATACATCTGCTAGTGCAACAACCTTTAATGGCTTTAGCAAGGCTAAATTTGTCATTTGGGAGCGTGTTAAGGCAGAGGTGGAGCCTGTTACCCCTGTAGGTAGCGCAGAGCTGCATTTGTCGGTGGCGCAGGCTGTGAAATAAATATTACGTTGGATTCTAACCCCGTCTCTTGCTTGAGGGCGGGGTTTTGCTTTTGGTGCAGGCTTTACGCCTTTTTTACCTATATATGCTTTTTCCTTAACATACGTCGTTTATAATGTAAGCATAGTAAAGCAATAATTGCATTAAGCATTGTATGGTGAAAGGATGAAGAGCATGAACTTTATGAACAAGAAAAAGGCTCTGCTGGCTGCTGCCTTAGTCAGTGTGAGCTGTGCTATGAGCGCTTATCTGCCTGGGATGGCACAGGCTGCTGGATATTTGGCTCCGCAGGAGCAGGCAATTAAGGTGCTGCCTATTGATAACGCTAAATTTTTGCAGGGACAAAAATTTGATTTTGCTATTGAAGTTAAAAATGGTGACACTGCTATGCAGGTCAAGGTTAACGGACAGGATGCCGATAAATTCTTTGGCAAGGATGCTAGCAGAACCATGGAGGGAACCACTGCGGTTTATAGAATTGATGATGTAAGCTTTCCTAAGGCCGGCAAAATCGCCATTGAAGTAAAGGATGGCGCTAATGAACGCAAGGCCAGCTATGTTGTAACCAACGAAAAAGCTTCCAAGCGTGCCAAAAACGTTATCTTGTTTGTTGGCGACGGCATGAGCCTGCAGGCTCGTGAGGTTGCCCGTATTTTGTCTAAGGGTATCACCGAAGGTAAGTATAATGACCTGCTGAACATGGAAAAGCTTGATAATATGGCCTTGATTACTACCTCTGGTTATGATTCCATCGTTACTGACTCTGCTAATAGTGCTTCTGCTTATGCAACTGGTCACAAGAGCGTTGTTAACGCTATGGGCGTATACGAAAACTGCACTAAGGATCCCTTTGATGATCCCAAGGTAGAAAACATTATTGAGCTGGCAAAGCGCACCCGTGGTATGGCAACTGGTATTGTATCTACTGCTAATATCACTGATGCTACGCCTGCAGCGATGCTGACACATACGCGCCGTCGTGCTGAGCAAAACTTTATCGCTGCCGATATGCTGGATGCTAAGCACAGACCAGACGTAATTATGGGTGGCGGTTCCCGTCATTTCCTGCCGCTGGGGACTCCTGGCTCTAAGCGCAAGGATAATGTAAACGTTATTCAAAGCTTTGAGGATTTGGGCTACAGCTTCTCTGGTACCAAGACCGAGCTAGAGAACACCCCAGCAGCTGCAGACAAAATTTTGGGTCTGTATCAGCTGAATAACATGAACGTATATGTTGACCGCGAGGTTACCAAAAATGCCAAGGTGCTGAAGGGCTTTAACGATCAGCCCGGTTTGGTGGAAATGACGCAAAAGGCTATTGATACGCTGAGCAAGAACCCCAACGGCTTCTTCCTGATGGTTGAAGGGGCCTGCATCGACAAGCAGCTGCATGTGCTGGATTGGCAGCGTGCTGCTTATGATAATATTGAAATGGACCAGGCTGTGGGCGTAGCACAAAAATTTGCTGCTAAGGATAACGACACCTTGATTATCGTTGTAGCAGACCATGCTCATGGCGCTAGCATCACCGGTACCTACCACGAGCTGGACGGTAAAACTGGCCGTGAGGCTGTAAGAACCTATGCTGATGCTAAGTGGCCTACCTTTGAGGACAGGGATGGCGATGGTTATCCGGATAATCCTGATCCGTCTGTAACCTTGGCAGTACAATTTGCTAACCATCCGGATTGCAACGAAAACTATAAATTTAAGGCTGTTCCTACCGACCCTGCAATCATGGGCAAGGACGGCAAGGCTATTGCTAATCCGCAAATTCCTGGCGAGCTGCTGCGTGGTGATATTCCTGCCAGCGCTGACCAAGAGGTACATTCTGCCGATGACGTTGTATTGAATGCAGGTGGTCCTGGTAGTGAATACTTTAAGGGCGTTATGGATAATACCGAAGTATTCTTCGGCATGGTAAGAGCCTTGGGCTTGGATGGCAACAAGACTGTAAAAAGCAGCAAATAAACATGGCAGTGTGAGGCGAAAGGGCAATGGTAAGTAAAATAATGCGGATTTTGCTGCTAATAATGCTTCTTGCGCCCGTAAGTCTTTTGGGAACGGCCCCTGCATCGGGGCCGTTCTTTGGCTTATGCGGCAGGGCGGAAGCATTTTGGGGCAGTACTACAGAGCTTAGCTTTGATGATCTATATTCCTCGGTGTCGTCGCGCGGGGTAACTATCAGCGATAAGCTGCGCAGCAACGAGGGCTGCAGCGTGAGCATGGTTGGCTTTATGGCGCCGCCGCTGACGCCAACCATAAATTTTTTTGTTTTGACACGCGAGCCAATGTCTATCTGTCCCTTTTGCGGCAGTGATGCTGACTGGCCTACCGATATTGTGGTGGTGAAGCTGTCGGAGCCTGTGACGGCCTTGCCGTTTGATAGTCCTATACGTGTAACAGGCACATTGGAGCTTGGCAGCGAGGTGGATGCCGAAACAGGCTTTGTTAGCTTGGTACGCATTAGGGCGACAGGCTTGGAGGCGTTATAATGGCATTGCTGGAAATCAAAAATTTGTGCAAAAGCTTTTATACTCCTGCAGGAGAATTGAGCAGTAAGATTTGCATTCCGCAGCTGGTGCTGGAGCAAGGGGAGACCTTGCTTTTGGACGGAGCCAGCGGTAGTGGCAAGACCACGGTGCTACATCTTATATCCGGCCTGTTGACTGCCGATGGCGGTAGCATTTGCTTTGACGGTTGCGAGCTGACTGATATGGGCGCAGCGCAGCGCGACCTTTGGCGGGCCGAAAATATTGGCTACATTTTTCAGCGTCTGAATTTACTGGATGAGCTGACGGTTATGGAAAACATTTTGCTGCCACAATGCTGGCGCAAGCAAAGAGCAGATTACAAGGCGCAGGCGCAGGACCTTTTAGACCTGGTGGGATTGGCAGATAAGGCTGACTGTTTTCCCCATAGGCTCAGCATAGGCGAGCAGCAGCGTGTTGCTATAGTGCGTGCGCTGGTGCATCAGCCACGCCTGCTATTGGCGGATGAGCCTACTGCCAGCCTGGATTTTGCCAATGGGCAGATAGTGCTGAAGCTGATAAGGGATTTGTGCAGGCATAAGCAGGTTGCATTGCTTTTGAGTACGCATGACGAGGCTGTTAAAGCGCAGTTTGCTAAGAAATATGATGTAAGGAGAGGCTGTTATGAGTAAGCTCAAATTGCTGTACCGCCTGTTGCTTGGCAGGGCGTTGCAAAATACGGTGGCAGTGCTGGTGATGGCAGTAAGCGTGGCCCTGGCGGTAACGGTAATACTTTTAGCCAGCGGCCTGCATAGCAGCATTACGCAGGCAGGGCAGCCGTTTCCTTTGCTGATGGGTGCCAAGGGAAGCCCTAACCAGCTGGTGCTTAACAGCATCTTTTTAAAGGATGAGCCTGTGGGCAATATCAGTTATACACAATTGCAGCAGCTGCGTCAGGATAAAAATGTAGCTTTGGCCGTGCCGTTAGGCTTTGGCGATAATTATAAGGGACTGCGCATTGTTGGCAGCGAAGCTGGCATTTTTAGCTTTAGAGGCGTGGGCAGTGGCAAGCCATGGCTGCAGCTGGCAGCAGGCCGCGCTTTTACAGCACCCGGTGAGGCGGTGCTGGGTGCAGAAGCGGCTAAACGCAGTGGCCTGAAGTTGGGTGATAGCTTTGCATCGGTGCACGGACTGGTTGCAAACGCTAACAGCAAAAAGCATAATGATACATATAAGGTAGTAGGCATATTGCAAAGCGTGCACGGTCCTTATGATAGTGCGATTTTCGTCAGCATGGAAAGCCTGTGGCAGCAGCACAGCCATGGTAAGGGCGCACAGGCGGCAGATAAAGAGGTTACAGCTATCCTTATCCGTCCTGCAGGTTATGCGGCCAGCATGCAGCTTGCTGCTAAGTACAGTAAAAGTACCGAGGTACAGGTGATTTTTCCTGCCAAGGCTATAATTCAGCTCTTTTCACTTATGGGCAATGTTGAAAGGCTGCTGCAGCTTTTGAGCGTAGCCGTAATCTGTTTGGCATTGTTGATTATTGGCAGCTCACTTTACTGGTTAATGTGGGGCAGCCTGCGTCAGCAGGCTGTGCTGCGGGCACTGGGGGCTGGGGTGCGTCAGGTGATGCAGCTGTACTTTGCATTGGGAATGGTACTGGTAGGCGCAGGCTTGGGCTTGGGGGTGCTTGGCGGCCATTTAGTGTACAGCTTACTGGGCATGCTGCTGGAGCAAAGTGCCGGTTTGTATTTACCACAGTTGCTGTTGCCTGCAGAGGGCTTTTTGGCTGCTGTAGTTTTGCTAAGCGGTGCGCTGTGCAGCGCTTTACCGGTATATATGTTGGGTCGTAGAGATGTAGCAAGCGTGTTATAAATATACGCATAATATCCCTGTGCTTGTGGTGCAGGGGTATTTTTTATTTTGCTGTAAAACGGCAGGCAATAACGGCAAAAGCGAAGTGTAGCAGAAGGTGCGTACAATTGAATTTTCGTGTTATAATAATAGCGAAAGGCGGAATTTATAATGCGTAAACTTATAATATATGCTTTAGTGTTGCTTGTGACGCTCCTTGCAGGCTGTAGCAGGCAACAGCAGCCTGAGGCCAGGGAGCTGGCACTGTGCAGCAGTATGGGCAAGAACCTTACAGAGCTTATTGCCGATAGCTATAGCAAGGCTAGCGGTGTAAAGGTGAATGTCAGCTATTTACCTGGTGGTACGCAGGGGGAGCGTATGGATTACCTGCGTCAGCACAAATTTGATGTGTGGCTGGGCGGCACCAGCGAGGAATACTTTATGGCGGATGAGCAGAATATCCTGCAGCCATATATTGCCAAGGAATCTTACAAGGTGCCGGCAGAGCTACGTAACCGCAGCGGTCAATGGACAAGCCTTTATCTTAGCTATATTGCGCTTTTGAGTAACAAGAATAATCTGCACGCCTATGGCCTTTATGCTCCGGAAACCTGGGATGAGCTTTTAGCACCGCAGCTGCAGGACGAAATAGCAGTGCCTGATTTTAATATCGGCGGCGCCAGCTACGGTATGCTTACGAGCATCTGGCAGCTACGTGGCAAGGCACAGGCGCTAGATTACGCAGCCAAGCTCAATGCGCAGCAGCCGGCTTATACCAAGGGCTTTGGTGAGGCTGTAGACCTTGTTTATATCGGTAAAAAGACAGTTGCGGTCGTGCCGCTGGATTACGCATTGCTGATGGAAGCACGTCACAGCCATCTCTTTGCTACGGTAGTAAAGGATGCCAACCGCACCATGCTGACGGGTGCTGCTATTATGCGCAGCGCGGGACACGTGGAGGAAGCACGTAGCTTTTTGGATTACCTGATGAGCGACGCAGGAGTAGAGCTTTTGCCTGCGAATGGCTATCACTATATGTGGCACGTAAAAAAATATCCCTACAATGACGGACGTAGGGAATTAATCGGTAATGTGCGTGTGCCTGTGGATGATTTGAGCTGGACGTCGGTCTATAAAAGCGAAATTATCCGCCAGTGGCGCAGTGCGCAATAAAAAAGAGCCTTGCACGAGCGTTGCAGCATGATGCTGCAGGTGCTTGCGCAAGGCTTTTGTTGCTATTGTTATTACATTTTGTGCTTTACGTGATCTAATGCTTGGTCAAAGAGGCTGAGGACATGAGCGTCATCTAAGGAATAGATTACTTCCTTACCATCCTTGGTGAACTTAACCAAATTGGTAGCGCGTAAAAGACGCAGCTGGTGCGAGATTGCCGAATGGGTCATACCAAGAGCTTCGGCGATGCAGGTTACGCACATTTCCTCGTGTGCCAGTAAGGAAAGAATGCGGATGCGGGTGGGGTCACTGAGAACCTTAAAAATATCGGCCATGGGCTGGATGTATTTTTCATCCTCGTGCCCTGGAAGCGGAAGTGCATGTATATGGGTGTGTGTCATTTGTTCATTCTCCTGCTTTAATTTTTGTTGCGGTGCGTCCGCATGCCCTTACTAAAAAAATAAGCAAGCACAGCGTAATAAAAGAAGCCACCTGTGGGTGTTTTACTGATAAACCATGTGGGAAAGAGAAAAAAGCTGACAGCTAAAAAGAGTAGCTGTGGCAGACAGCTGAAAAAACAAGCTATGCCTTCCTCGCACCATTTGTTTTTGATGTGCAAGGCACTGAGCACGCTGTAGCGTGAGGCAAAAACGCCGAAGCAGATGCCGCTGAGTGCATATAGTAAAAAGTTGACAATTGCGCCAAAGCTCATGCTATTTTCCTGCTCTGCTGCTGCTGAACTGCTTAAAGACACCGCTCTTTAAAAGCAATCCTGCAATAATGCTGCCGCCAATGGTGCTTACTAAAAATGGCGGGATGAAGAACCAGGCTACAGCCTTGCTGCCCAAAAGCAGAGTTGCCATAATCCAGGCTACAAAGCCGCCAACGATGCCAGTGCCAAACACTTCGCCTGCCATGGCTGCAGGGATTGCCTTAAAGCGGCTATAAGCCAGGCCTGCGAGTGCTGCACCGATCATGCTGCCGGGAAAGGCCAAAATGGAGCCTGTGCCTAGCATGTTGCGCAGGCAGGAAATAATAAAGGCTATAGCTATAGCGTAATCCGGACCCAGAAGCACTGCTCCCATAACATTTATAGCATGCTGCACCGGAAAGCAACGGGAAACACCGGCAGGAATATAGACCAAGTGTGCGCTCAAGGTGCCGATAGCAACCAAAAGTGCTGCGGATGTAAGCTTACGTGTCTGCATAAAACTCTCCTCCTCCAAAATACGGTTGTCTTATACTAACCTCTATTATATCATCTAAATAGATGATTTGTGAACAAATTTGAAAAGGTTACAGGGATTTTTTGTAGAATATAATAGGCATAATAACTATGATAGGAGTGACTTGCATGAATTTATTAGAAGGCGTTAGAGTGATAGATTTTTCTAAGTGGCTGCCTGGGCAGTACTGCGGCATGCTGCTGGGGGATTATGGTGCAGACGTGGTGAAGGTGGAGGATTTGACAGGCGACGCAACACGCCGCTTTTGGCCTGCCAAGACCGAAGGCATGAGCTACTGGCATTTAATGCTGAACCGCAATAAGCGGGGTGTGGCGCTGGATATAAAAAAAGCCGGCGGCCGTGAGCTGCTGCTGGCACTGCTGCGTGAGGCAGATGTGTTTTTAGAGGGGTTTAGGCCAGGCTATCTGGCACGCTACGGGCTGGATTACGAAACGGTGCATAAAATTAATCCTCGTCTTATTTATTGTTCAATTACAGGCTTTGGGCAAGGCTGTCACAAGCCTGCGCATGATTTAAACGTTATCGGGCTGGCAGGTCTCAACAGCTTGGACGATGTGGGACAGGCCTGTGTATCAGAGGTGCAGGTGAGCGCCGTGGGCAGTGGCTTGAATGCACTCAGTGCGATAAGCATGGCGCTTTTTGCCCGTGAGCGCACAGGACAGGGGCAGCACCTGGACGTTAATTTGTATGCAACAGCGCTTTCGATGCAGGTTACAGGCATTAGCGCGCTGTGGGGCTGCGAGGAAACAAAGCAAAAGCCTTTTGGGCGTATTGCGCATTACTATAATATTTATCGTACAGCTGACGGACGTTATCTGACCGTTGGCACAATTGAACCCAAGTTTTGGCAGCGTTTTTGTGATTTGCTTGCCTGCCCGGAGCTTGTGGGACGTCAATATGATTTTGTCCATGAGGAGGAGCTGCAAAGTATTGTAGCGCAAAAAATTGCTGCCAAAACGCAGGCCGAGTGGCTGGCGCTGATTGGCGGTGCAGAATTTTGCGTAACACCTGTATGTAGCCTGGAGGAGGCTTTGGCAAGTGATTTGACAAAGCAGGAGGAAATGGTGCAGGAGGCAGACAGTGATTTGGGTAAATTGCGCTACATAGGTGGCCCCGTAAAATTTAGTACAGCACAAAGCATTATCCGCTGCCGTGCACCTAAATTAGGCGAGCATACGCTGGATATTTTGCAGGAGCTGGGATATAATTATAACCAAATTACAGCCTTGCACGAAGAGGGTGCAATTTAAGCTTGCTTTTAGCAGCAACGAGTGGATGGTTGAAGAAGGAGGTAAGCATGAATAAGCTATTAAAGCTTTTTGTGGTGTTTGTGTTTTCCTGCTGCCTGTTTGTGGGCGTAAATCCTGCAGAAGCAGGCTTGATTAGCAGGGAGCAGGAAATTGAGATGGGTAAAAGCACGGCGCAGCAGCTGGAGGCACAGTACGGCGTAGTGCAGGATCCATACCTGCAGGAGCGCGTCAACCGCATTGGACAAAGCCTGGCTGCAGTGTGTGGGCGTGATGATATCACCTTTTCCTTTAAGGTACTGAATAATAACGAGGTCAACGCCTTGGCTTGTCCTGGCGGCTTTGTGTATGTATATAAGGGCTTACTCGATTATATGCCTACAGATATGGAGCTGGCCGGTGTTTTGGGCCATGAGGTGGGGCACGTTGCCAAAAAGCATACGGTTAATGCGATTGAAAAGCAGCTGTGGACATCGCTTATCTTGATTGCTGCTACCCGCGGCCAAGGTTTGGGACTGATTCAGGCAGCGCAGCAGGCCTTATTTGCAGGCTACAGCCGTACAGACGAGCGTGGTGCGGATAAGGAAGGTGTCAAAAACAGTATTGCTGCCGGCTATAACCCCTATAGCATGCTGATTACGGTCTGGAAGCTGGATGATTTATCCAAGCAGGGCGGCGGCAGCAACTACGGCCTGTTCAGCAGTCATCCCGAGCCGGAGGAGCGTGTGAAGCGTGTTACTAAGCAGCTCAAGGAATATAATATCCATCCTGATGTAGTAATAACAGATGATGACCATGCTGCTGTTACAGAAGGCAGCTGGACCTTTAATATTAGCCAGAGCATTGGTAACACCAAGGCAAAATATCGTGCTTATATGCTGGCTGGCGGCCTGTGGTGCGTGCGTCAGCGTGGCCCGGTTAACCCCAACCATTTTGTAGTCTATGATAACGGCTCTACGGCAGATATTTATTACGATGATATTCAGGTATTGCGCTTATATACGCAGGACGCAGGTTCCTTTGGCAGCGCAGGGGCGTACGCATCAGCCTGCGCTGACATGCTGCTGGCCTGGGCGGATGTTGCTAACGCTGGCGCTGCGAAGGCAAAGACGAGTAAGAAAAGCAGATAAAATAATACAAAAAATTCCCTGATATGACTTTTGCCATATCAGGGAATTTTCTTATGAGTAAGCTTTATTCGTTTACCTTATACCAAAACGGTCTCAAAAAGTGTAGATAACAAGTCTCGTCAACCTCAGGACCGGGGTCGCGGCGGCCGATTTGTACGCGTACCTCTTGGTCGCCAATTTTTACCAGGTAGTCGATGATTTCGCCCAGGAAGGCCTTGCGGATGACTACGCCGCGTACACCGTTGGGATCGGTTTCGCTGGTGAAGCGGATCTCGCTGGGGCGGCTGGCCAGGTTGAAGACCTCTTCGCCATGCATACGCTCTGGCACGATGAGACCAGAGGGCAGTGCGTGCTGCGAGCCTTTGATAAAGGCCTTGCCGCCCTGCCAGGTGACATCAGTGAAGCTAGATACGCCAATGAAGCTAAAGACAAATTTGTTGGCCGGATTGTTGTAAACGTTCAGCGGTGTATCAATTTGCTGCATAACGCCAAGCTTCATAACTAGGATGCGGTCGCTCAAGGCCATTGCTTCAGACTGGTCATGGGTTACATAAATAATAGAAAAACCATATTTGCGCTGCAGGTCCTTAATCTCAAAGCGCATTTCCTCACGCAGGTGAGGGTCAAGGCTGGACAGTGGTTCATCCAGCAGCATAACGTCGGGATTGATTGCCAGAGCACGCGCTAAGGCAACACGCTGCTTGCCGCCGCCCGAAAGATCAGCAGGACTGTCGTTAGCGGATTTCAGCAGATTGGTGGCTGTGAGTGCATCGCGGGTGCGCTGGTCGATTTCACTCTTGGGCAGCTTGCGCAGGCGCAGCGGGAAGGCAACATTTTCGTAAACGCTCATATGCGGCCAAACAGCAAAGGCCTGAAACACCATGCCAAAGTTGCGGTTTTCCGGAGGAGTGTAGTGATGCTTTTTGGGAGAAGAAAGCAGGCGGTCGCCTACCCAGACCTCGCCGTCAGACAAATCCTCAAAGCCTGCTACCATGCGCAGGGTTGTGGTTTTGCCGCAGCCGGAGGGGCCGAGCATAGAAAAGCATTCGCCCTTGCCAATTTCCAGATTGAGGTTATCAACAGCAGTTACATTGCCGAACTGCTTGGTTACATTTACTAAACGGATATATGACATAAGCTTAACCCTCTACTTTCTTGGTAAAACGATTGATAAGCATCTGGCCGACAACGATCAGGATCAGGGCTATGCCTGCGAGGGCTGTAGACATAACAGTTTCACCGTCCTCGTTTAAGGTGTAGATGGCTACACCAATAGTTCTGGTGGTCGGTGCATATAGCATGATGGATACGGTCAGCTCGCGCAGTGCTGGCAAAAAGATCAGGAAGAAGGCGCTGATCATACCAGGCTTTACGAGCGGGATAACGATATCCTTAAGGGACTGCCACATGGTAGCACCGCAGGAGCGGGAGGCCTCCATCAGCGAATCATGAACCTGCTCTAGGGCGGCGCTGTTAGCCTTCAGGGAGAAGGCCATATAACGGGCGATGTAGGCAACCAAAATAATCCACACGGTATTATAAAGGTTGATGCCAAACTTACCGCTCCAGGCGAGGATTACGCCAAGGGCGATAACGCTGCCAGGCACGGAGAAGGGCAGCATGCCCAAAAATTCCAAGATACCCTTGCCGCGTACCTTCATCTTGACAATTACGTAGGAAATCATTACGCCAGCAAACATGGTGATAACCGCAGCTGCCAGACCCAGCGTAATGCTGTTGAAGATAGCGTCCTTAGTGACTTCATATTCAAAAAGAATATATTTGTAGTTATCCAGTGACAGGTTTTCCCAGGTAAAGGGCAGACCGTAGGTTTGCACACCACCAACCAAGAAGATAACTGCTGTAGGCAGCAGGATAGTGAAGGCGATATATGCCAGACAGAAGAAAAGCAGCGGATAGCGCAGGCCGCGCAGCTTGAGCTCCATAGGACGGAAGCTTTTGCCGCCGATGATTTGGTAATGGCCGTTGCTGAGAATTTTTTGCTGTGCCCAGATGATGCAGGCTGCAGAAACTACGAGTACGGTAGCCAAAACGGTACCAGTGCGGATAGATTCAAAGCTGCCGCCGCTCTGGTGGATCTTTTCGTAAATCAGTGTCGGGATGTTATAAATGCCCTGCTCGATACCTAGCACGGCAACGGTGCCGAAATGTGCCATGGAATAGAGCATAATAAGCAGCGCACCGCTCATGATAGATGGCATAACCAGGGGAATGGTGATTTTGCGGGTGATGGTGAAAAGGCCTGCGCCAGAAATGCGGGCGGATTCCTCCAAGGTGGGGTCCATGCGTTCAAGCGCACCGCAAACTTGGATGAAGACAAAGGGGAAAAGATACATAACCTCTACCGCGCTAATACCATAATAAGTGTAAATATCAAACACGGGTCCGGTAAAACCGAAGGTCTCCATAAAGAACTTGTTGATATAGCCGCTGTTAGGCGAAAGCAGCATCTTCCAAGCCAAAGCACCAATGAAGGACGGCAGCATGAAGGGAACCAAAAACAGGCTCTTCATGAAGCTCTTATAGGGCAGGTCAGTGCGGGTTACCAACCAGGCAAAGAAGGTGCCGACTATGGTGCTGCCAATCGTGGTCATGCTGGCGATAATCAGCGAGTTAGTCAGAGCCTGGAAGGTTTCAGGCTCGGTGAGCACTTCATAAAAGTCGGTGCTGTTGAAGGTGCCGTCAACGAAGAAGGCGTTGAATAAAATCAAAAGTACAGGCCAGGCAACAAAGATGACCAGTACAGCGATAGAGATAAAAAGAATCAGCTGAGCTACGCCAAAGCCGGAATCCTTTTTAATGGTGCCATTGCTCATTATTCTTCTACCTCCTTTAATTGCTCTGCGTCAAACCAGAGCAGGCTGCGGAAGGTGATATAACATTCCTCGCCTTCCTTAAACATCAAATTATTGTTAATGGCGGTGTGCGTTTCCAGCTCAGTGCGCAGGTGCTCGCCGTCGATGTCGATGCTGTAATCCATGGTGGCACCAAGGAAGTTGGCACGGTGGATGATGCCCTTCAGACCGGGACCCTCACGGTGAATTTCTACATCGGAAGGACGGAAGCCTGCCACCCAGCTTGCTGCGCTGCCCTGCGGTGCTTCCCAGGGAACCTCCTGCGTGCCTGTGCCGACAACGAATTTACCGTTTTCCTCGCGTACTGCTAAGAAGTTGGCAATGCCCATGAATTTAAAGATAAACAAATCTGCAGGCTTTTCAAAGATTTCATAGGGAGTGCCGATTTGGCGGATGCGGCCCTCGTTATCCATGATAGCGATGCGGTCAGAAATTGCCAGCGCAACCTCCTGGTCATGGGTTACGTACATAACAGTAATACCAAACTTGCGTTGCAGTGCCTTGATTTCAAAGCGCATCTCCTCGCGCAGGTTAGCGTCAAGGTTGCTCAATGGTTCGTCCAAAAGCATTACGGACGGGTCGGCTACAAGGGCGCGCGCTAGAGCAACACGCTGCTGCTGGCCGCCGCTCAGCTCAGAGGGCAGACGTTTTTCCAAACCCTTCATGCCTACGATTTCTACCATATCCATGACGAGCTTGTCGATTTCGTCCTTAGGGCGCTTTTCCATTTTCAATGGATAGGCGATGTTTTCATAAACCGTCATATGCGGCCATACTGCGTAGTCTTGGAACACAATGCCCAGGCCACGGCGCTCAGGCGGGATATATTCGCCGCTGGCGCTGTCGGCTACAACGGTGTCATCAATGCTGATTTTGCCGCTATCAGGGACCTCGTGACCGGCAATAAGACGGATGAGGACAGTTTTGCCGCAGCCAGAGGGACCAAGCAGGGTAAAGCATTCACCCTTTTTGATTCCCAGGTTAAGATTTTGCAGAACCTGGTGCTTGGCATAACCCTTGGCGACATTTTCTACTTTAATAATGTCTTCCATCTAAATAAAACTCCTTTGCGTTAAAAAAGTGGCGGTACAGGTCAAACCTGTGCCGCCATTGTTGACTTACTAAATTTGACTAGATTTGCCTGAAGCTTATTTCTTAATCTGCATGATATCAGAGAACTTCTTAATAGTATCCTCTTTGGTTTTTACAGCTTCTTTGTAGTCAATCTTAATGGATTTTTCCAGAGCAGCCTTAGGAGCAGGCAGGTTGAATTTAGCAGGAATCTCTACGTCCTCGCGTACGGGGATGGTGCCTTGCTGTGCAACCAGGGTTTGAGCTTCCTTGCTCAGCAGATAATCAACGAATTTCTTAGCAGGATCCAGCTTGGTGGTGCCTTTGAAAATAGCAACCGGGCTGGGAACTACCAAAAGTTCGGGCGGATAGCACATTTGAATATGTGCTCCTTTAGCAATTTTAGCGTTGGTGATGTAGTCAACTGCCAAAGATGCGCAAAGCTCGCCAGAAGCAGTATCGTCGATTACCTGGCCAGAGCCCTTGCCAATGCGGCCGCCGTTAGCCTTTACGTCCTCAAAGAACTTCCAGCCGAATTGTTTTTCCAGCAGGGCAACACTCATGTAAGAGGTGCCGGACAGAGCCGGGTTAGCAATACCAAAGCCGTTTTTAAATTCAGGCTTCATCAGGTCGGACCATTGAGTAGGAGCAGTTTTGATTTTGTCGGTATTGATGATGATACCCAGTGTACCAAGACGAGCTGCATGGAAGGAGCCGTCATAATCAGTAAACGGGTTAACAGTTTCTTTCAATACAGGGCTTTCGTATTTTGCCAGAATGCCCTCGTCCTTCATTTTATAGAAATCCGGAACCTCACTGGTCCAGATAACGTCTGCCAAAATTTTGCCGCTCTGGCGTTCGGCAGCGATTTTTGCCATCAGCTTGCCTGCGCCTGCAGATTGGTAATCAACGTCGATATCAGGATATTTTTTCTTGAAGCCATCAACGATACCTTTAATCAGAGATTCCTTCATAGAGGTGTAAATGATAAGCTTCTTTCCGTCGCTAGCGGGAGCTGCTTTCTTTTCATCGCCGCCGCCACCGCAACCAGCTGTCAGCATAGTTACGAGCATTACGAGCAGGAGTGCCCATAGACTAGTTTTCTTTGCCATTGATAAAACCTCCTCAAGTATACCGCTAAAAGTCACAGCGGTTGTTGCTGCTGCATTAACGGGACGCGTTTTGTCCAAGCGTTACACAACAATACTTTACTTAAATTTAACATAAAATTCACCAAACTGCAAGGCAATTTGTGGATTTTGTGTAGTTTTTTTACTTAAGTAAGCGCCAAAATAGCGTACTCTATTTCAGTGAAGTATCTTATAATTAAAGAAATTTGCTCATAAATATTTTGTATAGATAATAAAAGTGCTGACAGGTTGACTGCCAGCACGAAAGTGAAATTTTACATAATGGGAGTAACGTTGATGGCCATAGGGCCGTTTTTGCCACGGGTCAGGTGATAGGAAACACGCTGTCCTGGCTCTAGCGCGCGAAATCCTGTGGCCTTGATAGAAGAAAAGTGTACAAAAATATCCTGCCCGTTGCCACGGTCAATAAAGCCATAGCCTTTTATGGCATCAAACCATTTTACAATACCGATACAAAGCATAATAAGAGGACTCCTTCCGTTAGCTAAATTCTATAACAGCTGTCGATGCTTATTATAGCATAACAAATTACATAATACAAGAAAAATTCAGAAAATTAAAATAAAAATATATTGGAGGGAAGAAGCTAGCTTCTTCTTACTCCAAAACGCTCCATTTGTCAAAAATATGTACTTTGCTTGTGCATAGCTGCACCCAGCGGCCGACTAAAATGGCGGCAACGATGGTGCCGACGCCTACGCCGCGCATTTCGCCAAATTGCATAAATGATATAATGAGGCTGATGGCAACTAGTGAGCAGTCAAAGCAGTTTTTGATGTTGCTGAACTTGGCCTTGGTGACAAAGGAGATGACGAGAACAATGCCTTCGCCTGCGGCAACAAAAATTTTGGCGCGGATACATAAAAACACACCGAAGGCCAAAATGATGGTGCTTAAAATGCAGTCAAACCACTTCCAAAATAATGCCTCTGGTGCTACCCAGCTTAGAAGATACATAGAAAAATCTATGCAGTTACCAAAGACGATGAGGGTGATCAGCTGGCCCAAAAGCTCGCGCCAGTAAATTTGCCGTAGCAAAATTGGCTGCGCTACAATAAAGAGTAAATTTAGGACAATGGTTATTTCGCCAATACTCCAATTAGTGAACATACTCAAAACCCATGGAACACTAGAAATAGGCGAGGTTCCTAGATCGGCCTTGCAGGAAAGAGCTATACCTATGGTCATAGCGAAGAGGCCTGCTGCAAACATGCAGCAGCGTTGGGGAAAATGTTGATTAGTCAAAGCTATAGCTCCTTTCTGTATAAAAATAAAAGACGCCTGTGCACAGCATAGGCTGCGCAGTAGCGCTATTACCTATATATTATACCACTTTAATATGTAATATACAAGAGTGGGAGAAGCCTTGCAAAGACTTTGCTTTTCGGCGGTTGATGTAGTACAATAATATATTGAAGAAATATATCCATGAAGGAGGATACTACGTGATTCGCAAAACTTCCGCCATGGTGGAGGCTGGCATTTTAGCCGCTGTCGCTATCGTTATGGCGTTGATAAGTATGTATGTGCCTGTTTTGGGGGCCTTCGTCAATTTTGTCTGGCCGCTGCCGATAGTTATCTGTGGCTGTAGGCATGGATTAAAATGGAGCATTATGACGCTGCTGGTAGCAACGGCGATTATTGCTATGGTTATCAGTCCTGTTAATGCGTTCTTTTTGGCAGCCATCTTTGGCCTTTTGGGTTTGATCTTGGGCGAATGTATGCGCCGCCACCTGCCACCGATGAAAATGATGCTATATGGCAGCGTGGGCGCGGTTATAGCACTCATTTTAAACATCGTACTAAGCTTTTGGGTATTGGGGATTGACCCTATCGAGATGATGTTTACATCCTTTAATGAAAGCTTGGTGCAGCTTGAGGGCTATTATCGTGAGCATGGCATGAGTGAGGCCGATATTAAGGCCAGCATAGCAGGCTACAGTGAAATGTTGCGCATGATGCGCATTATTATGCCTGGTGCGTTTTTGCTGTGCGCACCGCTTATGGCCTTTGTCAACTACATAGCGGCCAAGAAGATTTTGACTAAGCTTGGTGAAAGCTTTGAAGCCTTTCCTGCCTTTACCATGCTGCAGGTGCCTGGCTGGATTTTGTGGCCTTATGCTGCTTCGCTTTTGGCAGTGACGTATTTTTACCAGACAGACCAGTCGAGCTGGCTGTATACGCTTTCGGTAAACGTGCAGACTGTGTGCAGCTTTGTGCTGGTGCTGCAGGGTATAGTGCTGCTGTATTGGTTTGTAGAAAGTAAAAATAAGCCGCGCTGGTGGGCCAATATCGGTGTTGCTCTGTTGTTTATTATACCTATCTTTACCCAGATCATGGTATATGTAGGTGCCTTTGATATAGTTATGGACTTTCGCAAAATCCGGCCCCATAGGCTCAAAAAATAGACCTGCGTCAGTCCTGTGATGAGGTGAGCTGAATGTTCAATAGATTCAACAGGAATATGAATTCTAAGGTTGATACCAATATTTATTTGCTGATAATCGTGCTTTTAGCAGTGCTGGTATGCTATTTGCAGCCAAAGCTGATATTTCCGGCACTGATTATGTTTGGCATAGTTTATTACTTCAGCCGCCAGAATATCATCAATAAGGAGATTTTTTTCAGCAGCTATTTGGATAATATCATCCGTAATATTGAACGCACAAACCATTTTGCTGTCCGCAAGCTGGATATCGGTATAGCGGTGTTTTCTAAGGATGGCAAGCTACAATGGAAAAACGAGCTTTTTTCTGCTTGGGTAGGCAAAAAGAACCTGGAGGGGAAAAAACCGGAGGAGATTTTGCCGCTTGCAGCCAATGCCTTTGATCTGATGAGTGTGCATGATGGCGAGCAGGTTGTCCAGATAGAAGACCGCTATTACCGCATGCGCTATTATAGCGTGCAGACACAGGAGCATCGCAGCAAGCGTGATGATACTACCAGTGGCCTGATGCTGTACTTGACGGATATAACGGATTATGAGCTGATGCGCCAAAAGTACAATAATGATAAGCTGTGCCTGGCGTATGTACGCTTTGATAATTATGAAGAGGTTACGCGTGGATTGAGCGAAACGAATATTGCTAACCTTAATGGTGAAATCAACGAGCTGCTGACTAAGTGGACAGCTTCACAACAGGGCTTTATCTGCCGCATGAACAAGGAAAGCAGCCTTTTAGGCTTTTCGCAGTCCGCAGTATTGGATATGATGGAGGATAAGTTCACCATATTGGATAAGGTGCGCGAAATCCGCAGTGGCAACAAAATACCGCCGACTGTGAGCATCGGTGTATCCTGTGATGGCGTAACGCTGGAGGAGCTCATCGGCAACGCCAACAAAAGCTTGTACCTGGCATTGGGCCGCGGCGGCGACCAAGCCGTTGTGATGAAGGACAAAAATACGCAATTCTTTGGCGGCACCAGTAGTGTGGGCGCCAAAAGCACGCGTGTGCGTGCACGCATTGTGGCGCAGACTATTCACGAGCAGATGCAGCAGGCAGACAGGGTTTTTGTTATGGGGCATACCAATGAAGATTATGATGCCATCGGTGCCACTATGGGTATGGCCAAGCTCAGCCTGTCGCTGGGCAAGGAAACCTATATCGTCTGCAGTGAGCACAATGCCTATTATCACCGTATCGCCGAGGTGTTGGATAATGAAAATATTATTCTTTCGGATAGCGAAACCCAATATATGGATATTATGCTGCATGAGGCGCAGGCGTTGGGGTTGGTGACGAACAAAAGCCTGCTGGTGCTGGTGGACCATCATAGAGCAGTGCTTTCGGCAAGCAGGGCGCTGCTGGAGGCAGTCAAAAACCGTATCATTATTGATCACCACCGTCGTGCTGAGGATATTATCGGTGAAACCATGCTGCTTTATTTGGAGCCGTCCAGCTCCTCTGCTAGCGAGCTGGTGACAGAGCTTATCGGTTATTTTGACGACAGGTTAGATATAACTCCGGCTGAGGCTACGGCCCTGTATTCGGGTATTGTACTAGACAGCAAAAACTTTAACGTGCAGACGGGTGAGCGCACCTTCGAGGCTGCGGCGCTTTTGCGTCGTTGCGGTGCTAACCCTAACCTGGTGCGTCAGCTGTTTAAAGATGATATGAGCTTTGTAAAGCAAAAGGCCAAGCTGCTTGCAACGGCCAGAATGCCTATTGCAGGCTTGGCTATTACTGTTATGCGTAATGCCGAAAATGTTACTATGTCTTCCGTACTTGCTGCGCAGACAGCGGACAGCCTTATTACTATTGAGGGTGTAGCTGTGGGCATGGCAATTGTTGAATATAATGATGGTTCCCTGAGCATTAGTGCCCGCAGTGACGGCAGCGTCAATGTGCAGGTTATTATGGAAGAGCTGGGCGGCGGCGGTCACCAGACGGTGGCTGGCGTGCAGCTTGCAGGCAAGCGTGCTGGGGATGTGCAAGAGCAGCTCATAGAGCTGACAAAAAAACAATTAGAGGAGTGTCAAACAGATGAAAGTAATTCTTTTACAAGATGTTAAAAGCTTAGGTAAAAAAGGTGATATTGTAGAAACTGCTGAGGGCTACGGCCGCAACTACCTGCTGCCGCGCAAGCTGGCTAAGGAGGCTACTGCTGCCAACCTAAACCAGGCCAAGCAGGATCAGGCTACTGCTAAGCATCGTGCCGCTCAGGCGAAGGATGAGGCTGTTGTTTTGGGCGCACAGGTAGAAAAGGTTGTTGTTACCCTGAAGGTACGCGTGGGTGAAAATGGCAAGATGTTTGGCTCTGTAACCTCCAAGGATGTTGCTGAAGCCTTAATCAAGCAAACTGGCCTGGATATTGACCGCCGCAAGATTGAGCTCAAGAGCGCTGTTAAGGGCCTGGGCGAATATGCTGCTGTGGCTAAGCTGCACACAGATGTTACTGCCAGCTTCAAGGTTATGGTAGAAGCAGAATAATATGTACTCTTAAGGCTCCTGCTGCCGCAGGAGCCTTTTTGTATGCACATCAAGTGCATTGTTGACAAGCGCAGGATTAATCTTGTAAAATAAAAAAGATTTTTAAATTTTGTTGAAATAGCTTGTGCTGCGAGCGGAGGTTGGTTATGAAAGCTCCTATTAATGATTTGCGTGCCTTTGTAGAAAAAAATAGACACGAGATGCTGCTGTTTTGGGAAAGCCTTGTAAATTTACAGGGTGGGTCCTACGAACCGGAAAAGGTTAATATTGTAGTGGATTTTTTGCAGAAGCACTTTATAGCAGAAGGTATTGACTGCCGCCTGGTGGATTCTCAAGGCAGCGCCGACGTTTTGGTTGCCGAGCTGAACAAAGAGGCAGCAGGCAAGCCTATATTGCTAGCAGGTCATTGCGACACGGTTTTCCCGTCAGGGTCTTTTGCGGACAACCCTTTTTATATAGATGCGGAAGGCTTTGCACACGGGCCTGGAGTTGTTGATATGAAAAACGGTGTGGCGCAGATGTTTTATATGCTTGTAGCGTTAAAGCAGTTTGGCTACACAGAGCGCCCGGTAAAGGTTGTTATTGTGGGTGATGAGGAAAATAGCCATGGTAAGGGTATTGCTGACGAAATCCTTATGCAGGAAGCAAGGGGCTGCTTGTGCTGCTTTAATATGGAAAGCGGCCGTTGGGATAATCATTTGACCGTAGGGCGCAAGGGCGGCATGGATTGCCACATTACCGTACACGGCGTTGCTGCCCATGCTGGCAATGATTATCTGAAGGGCTGCAATGCTATAATCGAAATGTCGCATAAGCTGCCACTTGTACAGGCGCTTACCCTTTACGACGAAGGCTTGACTGTGAGTGCAGATGTTGTCAAGGGCGGTTTGGTTTCTAATGCTGTACCTGATTATTGCTACGCAGAGCTGGATGTACGTTACAAAAAGCTTGAACATATGGAATATATCAAGCAACGCATCCGTGAGGTGTGCGCTAAAACCTACGTTGAAGGCACGACCACCGATGTAGAATTTGTTTCGCCCATGCCAGCTTTTGAGGAAACAGAAGCAAATCATCGGCTTTTAGCTTATATCAACAGCGTTGTCACCCAATATGGCTATGAGCCCTTTGAACCTATTTATGTAGGTGGTATGTCGGATGCTTCTTATATCGCCAGTGTGGGCGTGCCCACTATCTGCTCTATGGGTGGCAGGGGCTCTGGTGCTCATACACGCGAAGAAAAGGCTTCTGTGGAAAGTTTTTTTGAGCGCTGGGTTATCGCTATGGCCTGCGTTATGGAAATAGAAAGCTACGTAGAAAATTTTGTAAAGCAATAGGAGAGATGTTTAATGCAAAAGGATGAAGTAAAGGTATTTAAGGCTCCCAGTCCAATTCTTATTTTGGTTTGCGTAATTGTGTTTTGTGCCATTGCAAGCTATATTATCCCGGCAGGTGTGTATGACCGCGTTAAGGACGCCAGCACCGGTAAAATGATTGTTGATCCTGCCACATTCCACTATGTGAAGCAAAACCCAACAGGCTTTTTAGATTTCTTTACCTCCATCAATAAGGGCTTTAAGGGTGGTATTAGTATTATTGCCTTCTTGTTTATGGTTGGTGGTTCGTTGAACATTTTGAGCAAGACGGGCGCTATTGTTGCCGGGTTGAGCACCTTGGTGAAAAAAATGCGCAATCGCAGCATTTTGCTTATTCCTGTACTTATGACTACATTAGCAACCTTTTCTACCTTAGCAGGCTGCAATGAAGAATACCTGGCGTTCACACCCTTGGTAGTGAGTGTGGCTTTGGCACTAGGATTTGACTCACTTACTGCCTTAGGTATGCTGTTTTGTTCTGTAGCTGCAGGCTATGGTGCAGGCTGCACGCAGCCTTTTTCTGTAGGCGTAGCGCAGGGTATCGCAGGAGTTCCTATTTTTTCCGGTCTGCCTTATCGTGTGGGTATTTTTGTGGTTTTGCTTACGATTAACATTGCTTATGTCATGTATCATGCCTATAAGGTAAAGAAAAATCCCCAAAGCAGTCCTGTGTATGATATTGACCGCGCCAAGACCGATACAGTTCAGCTTGATGATACAGCAGAGCTGACTACGCCGCAGGCTGTGAGCCTGTCGCTCTTGGGCCTAAATTTTGTTTGTATTATCATAGGCGTGCTGAAATTTGATTTTTACATGAATGAAATTTCTGCTATGTTCATCATCATGGGCATACTTTCTGGTATCATCTGCGGCTTGAAGCCGAATGATATCTGCGATGCCTTTCTTGATGGCTGCAAGGGTATGATGCTTCCCTGCCTGGCTGTAGCAATGTGTAAGGCTGCCACCATACTTTTGGATAATGCCAAGGTTATGGATACTATTATCTATTATCTTGCTGGTATGCTGGATGTTTTTCCATCTTCTATCATTGCTTTTGGTATGTTCATCATTCAGAATTTTTTCAACCTTTTGGTTCCGTCCAGCTCCGGACAGGCAGCAATCTCTATGCCTATCATGGCACCGCTTGCTGATATAGTTGGTTTAACGCGCCAGACTGCGGTTTTTGCCTTTACCTTTGGTGATGCCTTCACCAACTGCGTTACACCGGCCAGCGGTGCAACCATGTCTTACCTGGCTATGGCAAATGTCCCTTACAAAAAATGGCTACGTTTTGTATTGCCGCTGTTGGCAGTATGGTGGCTGGTGGCCTTTTGCTTCTTGACCTACGCTACGGCGATTAACCTTGGTCCGGTATAAAAGCTGAGCTCAAGACCAGCAATTTTTAGGGAATACGTTCCGTAAAAATCTTAAATATGGAATATACTTGGTGCAAAGATATGTTGAGTTAAAAATGCTGCCTTAGACAGGCTTCTTTTGTGAGGCGCATCCTCTCTTAACAGCACACAAAGTATATAGTATAATATAAGCAGCGACTACTTTTATATGCTAGTTGCTGCTTTATTTTGCGTAATAGGAGTATGAAAATGTTAGAAGAAAGAGTTCCTCCACAAAATATAGAAGCAGAGCAGGCCGTGCTTGGCGCTATGCTGATTGACAAGGAAGCCATTGCCAAGGTAACGGAAATCCTTACGTCTGATGATTTTTACCGCGAGGCTCATCGCGTTATTTTTAATGCTATGATGGAGCTGTACAATAAAAATGAAGCGGTTGATATGGTGACGATCACCGAAATTTTGAAGCGCGATAACAAGCTGGAGGATGTTGGCGGTATTGCCTATATCACCAGCTTGGCAAACGTGGTGCTGACGGCAGCTAACGTAAAATATCATGCGGACATAGTGGCCGAAAAATCCGTCCTGCGTCAGCTGGTGCGCGTTTCTACCGAAATTGCGGCCATGGGCTATGAGGCCAATGATGACGTAGGTACGCTTTTAGATAACGCTGAAAGCCGTATATTGGAAATTTCTAACCGCAAAAAGAAGGCCGATTTTACACCGATCAATGATGTGCTTATGGAGAGCGTGCAAAGTATAGAAAAGCTACTGAACAATAAGGGCGGTCTTACTGGCCTGCCTACAGGCTTTGCTGATTTGGATAAGCTGACAAGTGGCCTGCAGCCTTCGGATTTTGTTATTTTGGCGGCGCGTCCTTCTATGGGTAAAACGGCGCTGGCGCTGAACATTGTGCAGAATGTGGCCCTGCGTGCGCAAAAAAAGGTGGGCGGCGAGGCTCGCAGTGTGGCGTTTTTTAGCTTGGAAATGAGCAAGGAGCAGTTGGTTAACCGTATGCTGTGCGCTGAGGCTGGTATAGATAGCCAAAGGCTGCGCGTAGGCGAAATGCATGATGAGGATTGGACGCACCTTTGGGATGCCTGTGACGTTATGAGCAAGGCTAAAATCTATATTGATGATACCGCAGGCATTACCGCTATGGATATGCGCAGCCGTGCGCGTCGATTGAAGGCCGAGCACGGGCTGGATTTGATCGTTGTCGATTATTTGCAGCTGATGCAGGGTAGTGGCAAACGCAACAGTTCCAACGACCGCCAGCAGGAGGTTTCAGAAATATCCCGTTCGCTGAAGGCGTTGGCGCGCGAGCTGAATGTGCCTGTACTGGCGCTGTCACAGCTTAGCCGCAGCGTGGAATCGCGTCAGGTAAAACGCCCGATGCTCAGCGACCTGCGCGAATCCGGCTCCCTGGAGCAGGATGCGGATATTGTGGCCTTTTTGTACCGTGAGGATTATTATAACCCTGAAACAGAAAACAAGCATACCGAGCTGATTATCGCCAAGCATCGTAATGGCCCTGTTGATACAGTGAACCTGTTCTTCCAAAAGCAATTTACAAAATTTGTTGGCTTTACGAAGATGGAAGGCTGATGAACAGATGGCTGGCCGCCTAAATGTGGTCAGCCACCTTTTTATTTCCGAATATTTTTCGTTATTTGTGTAAAAAATGTTCATAAAGCTTGCGGGAAAGCGCGGAAAATGATATGATAATTATGCACTAAATTGTGATGAAGAATCTGAAGGTAAGTCTTTGGCTTTCAGATGTTTTTTCATGAATAAAATTGTCTTGGGAGGCATACAGAAAATGATTGATCGTTACACTCATCCTGAAATGGGTAATATCTGGACCCTCGAAAACGAATTCCGTACCATGCTGAAGGTAGAGATTCTGGCTTGCGAGGCTATGAACAAATTGGGCGTTGTACCTGATGATGCCCTGAAGGACATTCAGACCAAGTCCGACTTCCGTCTGGATCGCATTAAGGAAATTGAAGCAGTTACCAACCATGATGTTATCGCTTTCCTGACGAATGTTGCAGAGTACGTTGGCGATGCATCTAAATACATTCATAAGGGACTTACATCTAGTGATGTTAAGGATACAGCTTTGTGCTATATGACAGTGCAGTCTGCTGACCTTATTATGCGTCATTTGGAAAACTTCCATGCAATCCTGCGCCGCCGCGCTGCTGAATTTAAATATACTGTAATGATTGGCCGTACTCATGGTATTCATGCTGAACCTATGACCTTTGGCATGAAGTTTTTGCTGTGGTCTGACGAGATTGAACGTAATATTGAACGCTTGAAGCAAGCACGTGAGATGATGGCAGTGGGCAAGCTGTCCGGTGCAGTTGGCACTTATTCCAACATTGACCCGTTTGTTGAAAAATATGTCTGCGAGAAGCTGGAGCTGAAGCCTGTACGCCTGGCAACCCAGGTTATTCAACGTGACCGCCATGCACACTTTATGACTACGCTGGCAATTATCGGTTCCTCCTTGGATAAGATGGCTACCGAAATCCGCAACCTGCAGCGCACTGATATCCGTGAAGCAGAGGAATACTTCGCTCCCGGACAAAAGGGTTCTAGCGCAATGCCGCACAAGCGTAACCCCATCACCTGCGAAAAGGTATCTGGTATGGCCCGCCTGCTGCGTGGCTATGCAGTAGCTGCTTTGGAGGATGTTACCCTGTGGCATGAACGCGATATTTCCCATTCTTCTGTAGAGCGTGTAATCCTGCCGGATGCTACTATTGCTTTGGACCATATGCTGCGCAAATTCAGTAATATTATTGACAAGCTTTTGGTATATCCGGACGCTATGATTGCTAATATGAACAAAACCGGCGGCCTCATCTTCAGCCAGAACCTGCTGATTGCTTTGGTTAGCAAGGGAGTGCTGCGTGAGGATGCTTACAAGTGGGTACAGCGTAACGCTATGGCCCGCTGGCTGGAGGGTGCAGACTTCAAGACCAATGTTGAAGCTGATCCGGATATTAAAAAATATCTGACTGATGATGAGGTAGAGCATTGCTTTGACCCGAAACCGATGCTGCGCCACGTTGACGAGATTTTTGCCAGATTCGGTTTATAATTAGGAGAAGGAGTGACTGCTAATGTCATCTGTTGTTGTATTGGGCGCCCAATGGGGCGATGAAGGTAAAGGTAAGATTGTTGATTATTTGGCGCAAAAGGCTGATGCTGTAGTCCGCTATAGCGGCGGCTCCAATGCAGGCCATACTGTTGTAGTCAACGATATTTCCTACAAGCTGCGCCTGCTTCCGTCCGGCGTATTGTTCAAAGATAAAACTAATGTCTTGGGTAATGGCGTTGTCATTAATCCTGGTGTAGTGCTGGCAGAAATTGCTGGCATGAAGGAAAAGGGCATCGACTGCAGCAATTTGGTTATTTCCGACCGTGCGCATGTTGTCCTGCCGTACCATCAGCGTTTGGACGAGCTACAGGAGGAAGCACTGGGCACTCACAAGATTGGCACTACTAAGGGTGGCATTGGTCCCTGCTACATGGATAAGGTTGCCCGCGTTGGTATCCGTATCTGCGATTTGATGGAGCCTGAAACCTTTGCTGATAAGCTGAAGGTTAACCTGGAAGCTAAAAATGCTATTATCACTAAAATCTATGGCGGCGAGCCCTTTGATTATGAAGCTGTACTCAAGGAATATCTTGGCTACGCTGAAGAGCTGCGTCCTTATGTGGCTGATACTGGCGTGGTTCTGGATGAGATTTTTGCTGCTGATAAAAAGGTGCTTTTTGAAGGCGCACAGGCAACCTTCCTGGATATTGACCATGGTACCTATCCGTACGTTACCAGCTCCAATCCTACAGCAGGCAATGCCTGCACTGGCAGTGGCATTGGCCCCCGCTTTATTGACCACGTTGTGGGCGTAGTTAAGGCTTACACTACCCGCGTTGGCGAAGGTCCCTTCATCACAGAGCTGCTGGACACCGATGGCCCTGGTACTCAGATTCGCGAAACAGGCCACGAATACGGTACTGTTACAGGCCGTCCGCGCCGTTGTGGCTGGCTGGATGCTTTTATGCTGGGTTACAGCGCCCGCTTGAACAGCTTGGATTATTTGGCAATTACCCGTCTGGATATTTTGGACCACATGCCTAAGATTAAGATGTGCGTTGGCTACAAGATTGGCGACGAGGTGCTGAAGCGCATTCCTGCAAGCTTAAACGTATTGGCTAAGGTTGAGCCTATCTACGAGGAGTTTGAAGGCTGGATGACTGATATTAGCGGTATCCGCGAATATGACGAGCTGCCTGAAAACGCTAAAAAGTATCTGGCACGCCTCAGTGAGGTTGCTGGCGTAGAGCTGGGCATTGTCTCCGTAGGTCCTAACCGCGAGCAGACCATCGTTCTCAAGGAGCTGCTGTAAAGACTTAGCTCTTACAAAAATATTTTGTAAAATACTTGACTTTGCTTATGCGGGTCTGTATAATATTAATGTTGCTGATTAAAGGCAGCACAATGATTCACTAGCTCAGTTGGTAGAGCACCTGACTTTTAATCAGGGTGTCCCGAGTTCGAGTCTCGGGTGGATCACCATGAAAATATGCCGCTTGCAGAAATGTAGGCGGCTTTTTTGTATGCTTCTTTGCGTCACTGTTGAGATAATCGTATGCAAAGAAGATATTTTTACTTTTTTGTAAACTAATAAAGGCTGCCTTCAGCATATAACCGAAGGTAGCCTTTATTTTAACTCAATTTACTTTTTAAAAATGCTCTTGAAGCAGTCGCGAGTGGAGCGGCTGAGCATGCCGCCAGCGGGATTATCCTCGTAATCCCTATCACGGGAGTCGCTCAACGATGCTACCATAGCACCGGTCTGCATATCATAGAATTTGTAGATAAGGCTCAGGTAGGCATTATTGTAGTACTTTTCGGATACCCAGCGTCTTTTCGGCACGTAGTCGGTATAGCTTTGGCGCACACCGTTTTCATCATAGTAGTAACGGGTGACAGCCTCCTTGTAATCCTCATAATAACCAGGAACGTAAACTGTAGTATAGCCACAATGGTTAACAGTAATGCGCAGTTCTAAATCCTTGGGGTTTTTATCAGCTGCGGCATTGGGATCGGTATTATAAACTGCATTAGGCTCTTCTAGCACATTTATATTTACCTTGCCAGCAGCCTCATAGATAGCGGCAACAACCTTATCCTCGGGATCCTGGTCAGCAACAAAGTTGCTGACAGGTGCACCTGCTCTGTTGTCGATAACAGTCAGATGAATATTTTTGACGTTTTGAAAATTATAATTGGGGTTCTTGTAGGGCTTGGCAGCGAGCGCTACTGCACTAGTACACAGCAACATTACAGCAAGCACAAGCATAAAGATTTTTTTCATTTTCGTCCCTCCCTTTGTAGTGCTTTACTTTATTTATCTGCTAGCATAGCCTTTATGCCAGCAAAGGTTTCCGGACTGATGATGTGTTCGATGCGGCAGGCGTCCTTTTCGGCAATGTCTTCGGCTACACCTAGCACCTCATTGATAAAGCGGGTGAGCGTTACATGGCGGTCATAGACGGCTGTAGCCTTTCTTTGTCCATCCTTAGTCAACAGGATGCGTCCGTCAGGCTCCATGATGATGTAATTATCGCGCTTTAATATGCTCATGGCACGGCTGACGCTGGCCTTGGTAAAGCCCATTTCCTCAGCGATATCAATAGAACGCACGTTGCCGTTGCGTTTGGTAAGTACTAAAATTGTTTCCAGGTAATTTTCCCCGGACTCTAATAACGACATATCTATTACCTCCGTAAAAACTCTGTGAGCTTGCAATATCCATAGAATTATTATTATTTTAGCACATTTTACTCTAACAGTCACTAGGATAGATGGTGTATAATAAAAAATAAAGCAAATCCATAAGCTTGGTAAGCTTCGGCTTACCGCTGCAGGATAGTTAGCCGAAAAGAGGAAAATATAATGTTGGATTTTATTAAAGAAAGCTTTAGTGCCTGGGACGTTTTGCGGCAGACGCATAAGCCTGTTGTGTTATATGGCATGGGAAATGGCGCAGATAAAATTTTTGATTGGTGCGAGGCAAATGCTGTGCAGGTAGAGGGTGTATTTGCCAGTGATGAGTTTGTACGGGGACAGCAGTTCCGTGGTTTTACGGTAGAGCGCTACGATGCCTTGCGTGCAAGGCTGGGGGACGAGCTGTTGGTAGTAATTGCCTTTGCCAGCGAGCGGCCAGAGGTGCTGGAGCGCTTTGCCCAGCTGGCACGGACTACGCAGGTAGTGGCTCCGCATTTGCCGCTCTTTGAAGAGGAAGAGACTGTCAGCATGGCATGGCTTGCTAAATACGAGCATGAATTGCAGCAGGTGTATGACAATCTGGCAGATGACCAGTCGCGCCAGGTGTTTGCTGCTGCGCTCAATTATAAGCTGAGCGGAAAGATAGAATATCTTTTTGACTGCACTACGCAGAGGGAGGCGGATTTGCGCCAACTAGTTGAACCTACAGCGGATGAGCTTTACCTGGATTTGGGTGCCTATAACGGTGATACGATTGAGGAGCTGGGCCGTTTGACTGACTGGCATTGGCGCGGAGCCTTGGCAGTAGAGCCTGACAGGCGCAGCTGCCGCAAGCTGCGTGCATTAGCACAAGGCTTGGAGGAGAAGGGACTGGCTGTTGAGGTATATGAGGCCGGTATTTGGAGTGAAGCAGGTGAGCTGGGCTTTAGCGATAGCGGTGGCAGGCAGTCAACCTTTATCGGTGCGCAAAAGCGGACTGTGCCTGTGACAACTATTGATGCTGTGGCGGCCGGACGGGCTGTGACCTTGATAAAGATGGACGTGGAGGGTGCAGAGATGCAGGCCATAGCGGGTGGCAGGCAGACTATTAGCGCTTGCCGGCCTAAGCTGTTTGTGGCGGCCTACCATTACGATGTAGATTTGTTTCGCTTGCCGCTGCTATTGTGGCAGCTGGTGCCAGAATATAAAATTTATCTGCGTAAGCATCCGTATGTGCCGGCGTGGGAGCTGAATTTCATCTGCAAGGTATAAAAAATTTTATATAATCATGATGATACTATCCTGGGAGAGAGGCTTCCAGGATATTTTTATTGAAGCGTGCCATGAGGCTTAGCTTGAGCTGCAGCTGCAGTACGTTTGTTGAATTCTTCATAAACATGGGACGCAAAACGTCCATATAGGACAAAAAACGTCAAATGTAAACTAGTGGTGGAATGTCCGTCTAATAAATGTACAAGTAACACAAAAAGTTAAATATATGTTAAATTAGTGTAAAGTGTAAGCAGGGAAAAAGCGAGTAATAGCGAAATTAACTAACGTGGGTGTAGAAGGAGCTTACACTTAGATTGAATGCTCGAGAAGATATCAACGATGATGTAAAAAAGGAGTGCATGTAAATGAAAAAATCAAAATGGATGCTTGGTGCAGCTGCAATGCTGGCTTTGTCTGTAGCCTTGGCTGGCTGCGGCGGTGGAGATAAAAAGGATGATGGCAAAGCTGCCGGCGGTGTCAAGGGTGACCTGATGGTTTATACCTCTATCTATCCTGATATCATCGACAATATGTGCAAGCCTAACGTTGGCAAGGCCTTCCCTGATATGAAGGTTAACTGGTTCCAGGGCGGTACCGAGAAGGTTGTTACCAAGATCACCGGTGAAATCAAAGCTAAAAAGATTGCTGCCGACGTATTGATGGTGGCTGATCCCTCCTACTATCTGAAATTGAAAGAGCAAAACCTGCTCTTACCGTATAAATCTAAAGAAGACGCTAACGTAATCAGCGATAAGGCTGCTGACGGTTCCTGGTATGCAGTGCGCGTATGCAATATGATTATTGCTTATAATGGCAATAAGCTTAAGGCTGAAGATGCACCGAAAAACTGGACTGACCTGACTGACCCGAAATGGAAGGGCAAAATTGCTATGCCTAACCCGATGCTGAGCGGTACTGCTTATGTGGCAGTTGGTGCTTTGGCTGACAAATATGGCTGGGAATATTTCGACAAGCTGAAGGCTAACGGTATCCGTGTAGAGGAAGGCAACTCTGCTATCCAAAATAAGCTGCTGACCGGCGAATACGCTGCCGCTATGATTTTGGAAGAAAATATCCTGAAGCTGGCTAATACCAAGAAAGAGCCGCTGAAGGTTATTTATCCGACCGACGGCGTTATCAACATCCCGTCTCCTATTGCTATCTTCAACACCACTAAGAATCCTGAGGGCGCAAAGGCAATGGTTGACTGGTGGCTGTCCAAAGAAGGTCAGGAGGCTGTTGTTAAGGGCTGGATGCACTCTGTACGCGGTGACGTTAAGGAGCCTGTTGGTTCTGTAGAAACTAAAAAGCTGGTTGAGGGCAGAATCAAGGTTGATTGGCAGAAACTGGCTGACAACAATGCCCAGATTAAAGAAGAATTCCGCAAGAGAGTTATGGATAAATAAGCTATTGCTAACCTAAAATAGCAGAAACAGGGAGACCATTTTGGCCATCCCTGTTTTCTGCTCAATAAAGACGGCGGCAGGCTGCACCCCTGGCAGCTACAGCCGAAGCCTACAAAATTTTGTGAAGGAGAAAAAAGCGATTCATGTCAAGATTTAACAGTAAATTTATTGTCATCGCCATCTCCGTGCTGTTGCTTTTGTACTTTGTAATTTTTCCTATGGGAATTTTACTTTATGACAGCATTATGCTCGATGGTGCTATTAACCTAGAAAATTACCGCAATGTATATAGCCAGGACGTAAACTGGCGCGCGCTCACTAATACCATAGAGCTTTCCTTGGCAGTTATGGTTGTCAGCGTTATTATTACTTTTCCGCTGGCCTGGCTGGTAGGGCGTACTGATATGCCAGGCAAAAAGATGTACCGCACACTGCTGGTTTCCAGCTATATGATTCCGCCGTATGTTGGCGCTATTGCCTGGGTACAGCTTTTGAATCCCAGCGTAGGTTATTTGAATGAGATTATTAAATTTATCTTTGGGCTGGAGGCTGCACCCTTTGATATTTATACGATGACAGGCCTGGGCTGGGTTTTGACCTTGTTCTATTCGCCGTTTGCTTTTATCACAATTTCGCGCGCTATGGAAAAAATGGACCCGACACTGGAGGAGGCAGCACGCGTAAGCGGTGCATCTCCGCTGCGCACCGTTGTTGATGTGACACTGCCTTTGATGGCACCGAGTATTTTGGCTGGCGGCCTTTTGGTGTTTATTGCTGCAGGCAGCTGCTTCGGTATCCCTGCTATTGTTGGTATGCCTGGCAATATCGAGGTTATGACTACGCGTATTGTCACCTACATTTACATGGGCGATACTGCAGGCGTGCGTGATGCTACTGCCCTGGCTGCGTCGCTGATGTTTTTGGCTAACATCCTGCTGTTTGGTATGACCTGGATGGTTGGCAAAAAGGATTACACGACCATTAGCGGTAAGAGCACCCGCCCCAATATCGTAGAGCTGGGAAAATGGAAATGGCCCTGCTTTTGCCTGGTTGGTGCCTACAGCATGATTTCTATCATTATTCCGTTAGGTTCTATCGTTTTGACTAGCCTTATTATTTCGCTGTCCAAGCCTATTGGATTGGATAATTTGGGCTTTGATGCCTGGATCCCTGTTATTACCAGCTCCCAATACATGGAAAGCGTTTGGAATTCTATTTTGTATGCTGTTATTGCTGCCTGCATTGGTACACTGCTATCCATCTTTGTTGCCTATCTGGCAGTTAAGACCAAGGTTAAGGGCCGCAGCATTCCGGACCTTTTGGTAGTTATCGGCGGCAGCACTCCGTCCATCGTAATTGCATTGGCGCTGATTATCGCCTTTAGCGGTAATTTTGGCCTGAATTTGTATTCTACGATGTGGATTATGGTTGTTGCCTATTTGGTAAAATATATGACGATGTCCGTGCGCACCATTGCCGCTTCCCTCAGCCAGGTTCACGTATCCCTGGAGGAAGCAGCACTGAATTCTGGTGCCAGCTGGCTACGCTGCTGCAAGGATATCATCATGCCGCTTATTGCACCGTCCATTATCGCAGGCTGGTTCTTGATCTTTATGCCGTCGTTTTACGAGTTGACTATGTCCCTGCTCCTTTACGGCAGTGATACCAAGACCATCGGCGTATTACTGTATGAACTACAGACCTATGCGGATACACAGAACGCATCTGTGCTTTCTGTAATTATTCTGCTGATTGTATTAATTGGCAACCTGATTTTGAACAAGGTTTCCAAGGGTAATGTTGGTATTTGATTGAAGGAGTGTAATAAATGGCTGAAGTACGAATTGAGCATGTATTTAAACGTTTTGGCGGTGTAACTGCTGTAAACGATTTTGATTTGGTAGTAAAGGATGGCGAATTTGTTTCCATCTTGGGACCCTCTGGCTGCGGTAAGACTACTACGCTGCGTATGATAGCAGGCTTTGAGCGAGCTACTGAGGGTGAAATTTATATTGGTGACCACTGTGTAAGCTCTTCCATTAAAGGCACCTTTGCTCCGCCCGAAAAGCGCGACATTGGCATGGTGTTCCAGTCCTATGCCGTATGGCCGCACATGACGGTTGCCGAAAATGTTGGCTATCCGCTAAAAATCCAAAAGGTGGATAAGGCAGAGCGTGAGCAGCGCGTGCAGAAGATGCTGGAGCTGGTTCATTTGGGGGAATATAGCAAGCGTTATCCGCACCAATTGTCTGGTGGACAGCAGCAGCGCGTAGCATTGGCACGTGCACTGGTGGCGCAGCCTGGCCTGCTGCTTTTGGACGAGCCCTTGTCTAACCTGGATGCCAAGCTGCGTGAATCTATGCGCTTTGAAATTTTGGCTATCCAAAAGGAACTGGGAATTACAGTTGTCTATGTAACTCATGACCAGGGTGAGGCAATGGCGATGAGCGATCGCGTGGTTGTTATGAGCCGTGGCGTTGTGCAGCAGATTGGCGCACCGCACGAAATTTATACTCAGCCTGCCAACAAGATGGTTGCTGACTTTATCGGCCTGGTTAACTTTATTGATGGCGAGGTGAAGGGCGATAGAGTCTTTATTAAGGGCAGCAATGTTTCCTTCCCCAACACAGGCAAAGCAACAGGTGAGGCAACTATTGCCGTGCGTCCTGAAAACATCACCATGTCGCTTAGCGGCGGGCAGATGGAAGGCCAGCTGACGCACCGCTTCTTCTTGGGCGATGCAGTTGACTATCGCGTAAACGTGCATGGACATGATGTCCGCGTAATCGTCAAGGGTGCCGATTTAGATGCCATTCCTGATGGCTCTAAGGTTTATCTGGATTTTGACAGAGTAATGGTTTTTGATAAAAACTAAAAAAGTTAAGCTTTACCGGAGGTCGCGTTGATGATGCACCTCCGGCTTTTTTATTGCTTATATGTATACACAAAAAAATGCTAGTTAGCTATTGACAACTGCTGCTTCTAGTAGTATAGTGTTCTTGAATAGGAACAATCGAGAAAATGCGTATTTTAAGCGCTTATATAGTTCCGTCGAAAAAGCAAGAAGTGCTAAATGAGGGTTTATGGATCTTATCGAAGGACTTACCAATTTTAACTTAACAAAGCAGGAAGCAACACTGTATGTGCTGCTGTTGAAATCGGGTCAGCTTACTGGCTACGAGGCAGCCAAGCAGACTGGCATTTCGCGCTCTAACACCTATACTGCGTTAGCAGGGCTGGTGGATAAGGGTGCGGCCTATGTGCTGGAGGAGGGCAAGGTAACGCGCTATACTCCTGTTGCGCCGGCAGAATTTTGCAGCAACAAAATCAGCTATCTGGAGCAAGTAAAGAAGGATATACTTCAGCAGCTGCCAGTGCTGAGCAATGATGCCGAAGGCTATATCACGATTAAGGGTGCGCAGGAGATAATAAACAAGCTGCGCAACACTGTGAGCCAGGCACAGGCCAGAATTTATATTTCGGCCAACACCAGGATGCTGGAGCTTTTGACACCAGAACTGACGGCCGCCCTGCAGCGTGGGTTAAAGGTGGTAATTATTGGCGATAAGAGCTTTTGTCTGCCAGGTGCAATTTGCTATGGCACAACAAAGCAAAGCGAACAAATACGCCTGATTGCCGATTCCCATACTGTCTTGACGGGGGATTTGCAGGATGACGAGGATTCGACCTGCTTGTATTCCTGCAAGCGTAATCTGGTAGATTTGTTTAAGGAAGCGCTGAAAAATGAAATTGCGCTAATTGAATTACAGAAAGGTGATATGAATGTCTAAAAAGGTTCCCTTTGTTACAAAAGAGCAATTAGAGAAAATTGTTGAACAATATCCCACTCCCTTCCATTTGTATGATGAGGCTGGCATCCGTCGTACTGCGCGCCTGGTGAACAAGGCCTTTTCTTGGAACAAGGGCTTTAAAGAATATTTTGCTGTAAAGGCAACTCCTAACCCCTACCTGCTCAAAATCCTGCGTGAAGAGGGCTGCGGTGCTGACTGCTCCTCTTACACAGAGCTGCTGATGAGCGACGCTGTAGGCTTTAAGGAAAGCGAGATTATGTTTTCCTCTAACGCTACTCCAGCTGAGGATTTTAAGCTGGCACGCAAGCTGAACGTAAACATCAACCTGGATGATATTACTCACATTGACTTTTTGGAGAAGGTTGCTGATATTCCTGAAACTGTTTGCTGCCGTTACAATCCTGGCGGACATTTCGCTATTGCCAACAACATTATGGATAACCCTGGCGATGCCAAATATGGCATGACCCATGAGCAGATTATTGAAGCCTATAAGATTTTAAAGGCTAAGGGTGTAAAGCATTTTGGTATTCATGCGTTTTTGGCTTCTAACACCGTTACCAACGAATACTATCCCGAGCTGGCACGCATTCTGTTTGAGCTGGCTGTAGAGCTGCACGAAAAAACAGGCGCTCATATTGCCTTTATTAACCTGTCTGGTGGTATTGGTGTTGCCTATAAGCCTGAGCAGCAGGATAATGACGTATTGGCTATCGGCGAGGGCGTGCGCAAGGTATACGAAGAGGTGCTGGTGCCTGCAGGTATGGACGATGTGAAGCTGTTCACCGAGCTGGGACGCTTTATGCTTGCGCCTAACGGTGGTTTGGTTACTACTGCTATCCATCAAAAGCATATTTATAAAGAATACATTGGCTGCGATGCCTGCGCTGCTAACCTCATGCGTCCTGCAATTTATGGTTCTTATCATCACATTACCGTTATGGGCAAGGAAAATGCTGCCTGCGACCATAAGTATGACGTAACTGGCGGCCTGTGCGAAAACAACGATAAGTTTGCTGTTGACAGAATGCTGCCTGAAATTTCTATCGGCGACCTGCTGTTTATCCATGATGCAGGTGCGCATGGCTTCTCAATGGGCTACAATTACAACGGTAAGCTGCGTAGTGCCGAAATCCTGCTGCAGGAGGATGGCAGTGCTAAGCTTATCCGTCGTGCTGAAACCCCGGCTGACTATTTTGCTACCTTTGATTTTGGCGAATTTGGCCCCAAGCTGGCAGAGGAAGCCAAGATTAAAATGTAAGTGGCAATGTTTGCCTAACTGCCCGTAATATTTCCGTATAAAAGAAAGCGCTTGGTTTACTCTTGTAGACTGAGCGCTTTTAGTTTACAATAAATCTATTAGGAAATTTAAAGACAGTTGGAGGAATTTGTGATATGGAAAACAAGTATGCTGTGTATGAACAGGCTTTGGCAGAAGAACTGATTCCTGCAATGGGCTGTACCGAGCCTATTGCGATTGCTTATTGTGCAGCGGTTTGCCGCGAGCAGCTGGGCTGCGCGCCCGAGGCGGTGGAGATTTGGGTGAGCCGTAATATTATCAAAAACGTAAAAAGCGTGGTTGTGCCTAACACGAACCAGATGAAGGGTATAGAGGTTGCCTGCGCTGCTGGCATAGTGGCAGCACATCCGGAGCGTCAGCTGGAGGTGCTGGCCTACATCACAGAGCCTGAAAAGGCAGCACTGAAGGAGCTGGCAGAATCTGGCAAAATCAAAATCCATGTGTCTGAAGAACCAGATATTTTTTATATCCGCATTTTTTTGGCAGCAGGGGAGAAGAATGCCGAGGTTACTATTCGCACAGATCATACTAATGTTACCTGTATTAAGAAAAATGGCGTAACAATTTTAGAAAAGCCTATTGTTCCTGCCGAGGAAGAAGCTAAGAGCCTGTGGCATATCGAGGATGTGCTGGAGGCAGCACGCAATATGCCGCTAACTGCGGTAAGACCGCTGTTAGAACGTCAGATTGCTTATAATATGGCTATTTCTAAAGAAGGCTTGAAGCATGATTACGGTGCAAGCATTGGCAAGATCTTGCTCCACCGAGATCCTGACAGCCTGCGTACGCGCGCACGTGCCAGTGCGGCTGCAGGTAGTGACGCCCGCATGAACGGCTGTGAGCTGCCTGTTGTTATCACGTCTGGTAGCGGTAACCAAGGTATTACGGCCAGCGTTCCCGTGGTAATTTATGCGCAGGCATTGGCTGTAAGCGAAGAAAAAATGCTGCGAGCAGTGCTTTTGAGCGATCTGGTGACAGTTTATCTGAAGCAGGGGATTGGTAAGCTTTCTGCATATTGTGGTGCTGTGAGTGCAGGCTGTGGCAGTGGTGCAGGCATTGCCTTTTTGCATGATTGCACGGATGCGCAGATTGAGCACGCTGTCGAGAATGCTTTGGCGATTAACAGTGGTATTATCTGCGATGGTGCGAAATCCTCCTGCGCGGCCAAGATTGCTATGGCGGTAGAGGGCGGCTTGCTGGGCTTTGATATGGCGCTGGCAGAGCGTAACTTTGCCGGCGGGGATGGTATTGTACAGGACACTGCTGACGAAACGATAGCGGCTGTAGGCAAAATTGCCAGCCAGGGCATGGTGGAAACTGATAAAGAGATTATTGACGTAATGCTGGGAATATGATTTAGACAAAAAGCTGCGGTTAAAAGTCATCAAAGGCTTTTAACCGCAGCTTTGCTTTTTAGCTTATTCAGCTCCGACCATTTTAGCAAGCTCCTCTATGTGCTCGTTTTCGGTCAGCACGTAAATGAAATCACCGCTCAAAAGACGCGTGTCACCAGCAGGAATGATTTGCTGCTCACCGCGCTTAACGTCTACCAGCAGGGTATTGTCTGGCCAGTGGATGTCGCGGATGAGCCTGCCGCAGACGGCTGACCCGCTACATACTGCCAGCTCTACTACGTTACGCTGCTCCAAAACAGTTGGCGTAGGCTGGTCCTTTTGCAGCATGCGCTGCATCAGCTCCTCGTAAATCGGCTTGCTGTGGCACAGCTCGGCAATAACAAAGGCTACCATAGCAGCAATAGCTAGTGATAAAAGCTGTTGGTAGCTGGCAGTCATTTCCATAATTAGTACGGTACCAGTGATAGGTGAGCGCACAGAAGAAGAAAACAATGCCGCCATAGCAACAACCATGATGTTGGTGGCATAAATAGGCTCAATACATCCAAGCAGTATCAACACCTGGGCGCAGATGCTGCCGCAAAGCGCGCCGAGGACGAGCATGGGTAAAAAGAAGCCACCAGGGACGCCGCAGCCATAGCTGATGAGTGTAAAAAGCAGCTTGCCTGCTAAAAAAACAAGCAGTATTTGCAGGCTTGCAGGCGCTTTAGCCAGGTGGTTGATGAGCTGGTTGCCGCCACCTAGAACCTCGGGCAAAAAGTAGCCTAAAACGCCAGCGCAGATAAGGGCGAAGGCGATTTTGTGTACAGGGTGCTTAAAGCAGGGCAGGCTGTAAAAGCGGCCGATGTTTAAAAGACCTAGGTTAAAGACAACACCTGCAAGGCCGCTGATAAGAGCGACGATGACGACGATGCCATAATAGCTTATGGGCAGAAGCTGCAAGTCGGGAATGTCAAAAATAGTGGCACGGCCGAAGATAGCACGCGAGATGATGGTAGCAGTGAAGGCTGCAGCCATTGAAGGCAGCAGCACCATGATAGAAAAGTTGCGGTGCAGCTCCTCCAGCGCAAAGATGACTCCGGCAAGCGGTGCGTTAAAGGCGGCAGCCAAGCCAGCGCTGGCGCCGCTGGTCAAAAGGTAGCGCTCCTCCATGCGCGTGCGTCCAAACAGGCGGCTGATGCCCTGCGCTGCCACAGCGCCAAGCTGGATGGACGGGCCTTCGCGTCCCAGGGACAGGCCTGCACCAATGCCAATAGTGCCTGCTACAAGCTTTACCCAGAGCACGTGCAGCCAGCGCATCTTCATCAACCCAAGGATTGTTCCCTTGACCTGGGGAATACCGCTGCCTGCGGCCATAGGCTCAAGGCGGTTTAGCTTGTAGAGAAGGCAGGCGATAGCGATGAGCACAGCAAACCAGCAGATATTGACAATGGCATCGCTCACCCACAGGCGGTTATAAAGCGCACTGCGCAGATATTCGGCCTCTACCAGCGCGTAGCGGAAGACGCAGATGACGAGGCCTGCAAATATACCTGTCAAAATGCCTTCAGCAAACAGGCGCAGACGAAATTTATGCATGTCGCTTAGCGAGCGGTAGGTATTAAGCTTTTGTTTTTTATCATCCATATGTATATCTCATTTCCGTAGATTTTTTAGTAACTTTATTATAGCACAAAACTCCCCCTGAGCACATTGCCACAGGGGGAGTTAGCTTGCTTATATGGGGTTAGGCCTTGGCAGCCTCTGCTTCTGCTGCTTCGTCCTTGCCGTAGTCAGGATCAAATTTGGGGTTCAGGTAGTTTTGGTAAGCCCAGGCCAGCAAAGCACCGGAAATGTTGTGCCATGCGGAGAACACTGCACCAGGAACGGTGGCAGCAGGCAGGGCGGCAAAGTGAGCTTTAGCAAGGCCGGTAGCAAGACCAGAGTTTTGCATGCCAACCTCGACGGAAAGAGCAACAGCCTTTTTCCAGGACAGACCAGTGAAGCGGGCAATAGCAAAGCCTAAAGCGTAGCCACAGCAGTTGTGCAGGATAACTACTAAAAGGATCAGGCCAGGAGCCTTCAAAATCAAATCACGGCTAGCACCGATAACGCCAGCGATGATTAAGGAAATAGCGATGGAGGATACAGCCGGCAGATAGTCGGTTGCAACAGCTGCCAGCTTGGGCAGGAAGGATTTAACTGCCAGGCCCAGGCAGATAGGCAGGATAACGATTTGTACAATGCTCCAGAACATGCCTACAGGATCAAAAGCGATTTTTTCACCAATGATGAGATAGGTGATAAACGGAGTCAAAATTGGCGAAAGAACAGTGGAAACACTGGTCATGGTTACGGAAAGTGCAACGTCACCCTTGCTCATGAAGGTGATAACGTTGGAGGAGGTGCCGCCGGGGCAGGTACCAACCAATACAACACCAGTGGTCAGTGCAGGATCCAGGTTGAAGATAGTGGATAAACCAAAGGCCAAAAACGGCATGATGAAGTATTGGGCGCAAACACCGATAATAATATCAACTGGACGCTTTAAAACCAAAGCAAAGTCCTTCAGGTTAAGCGTGGTGCCCATACCAAACATTACAACGCCAAGCAGGCAACTAAGCACGCTGATGCCGCCAACCTTGCCAAGCACCCACAAGAAATTCTGCGGCATAGTCATGCCGAGAACCAGAAAAACGATGGCGATGATGCCAAAGAATTTGCCGATTAAAGCACAAATCTGTTTCATGTTAAATTTTACCTCTTTCCCTTAATATAAAAAATAATAATTGGAGAATAGCTGTTGCTTTCTCCTTTGTCTGTAAACGCCCACTATTATAGCAAAACTGCTGCAAAAAATAAAGGCAAAAGTGAAAAAAAAGTAAAATTTTATACTAGTGACAGCAAAGTGTAATAATATTACAAGACGCACACTAAAGCTATGTACATAAGTGCTTGTTATAAAAATGCTGACGTATGTTATAATAGTATAAAACTAAAGCTGGTGGTGAGATAATGTATACAATTTGCCGTGATTTCCGCAAGGAAATAGTAATAGAAAAATCGCGCTTTATCTGCTCGCTAAAAAAGGTGCACAGCGAGGCCGAAGCGCAGGAATTTATCAAAGGGATAAAAAAGGAGTTTTGGGATGCAACGCACAACTGCTCTGCCTACATTATTGATGAGCTGGCGCAGCGTTCAAGTGATGATGGCGAGCCAAGCGGCACTGCAGGCATACCAATGCTGGAGGTGCTGCGAAAAAACGGCCTGACGGAAACGGCCGCCGTAGTAACGCGTTATTTTGGCGGCATCAAGCTGGGAGCAGGCGGCCTGGTGCGTGCCTATAGCGGTAGCGTGGCAGGGGCGTTGAAGGAGGCAGGCCTGGCGCAGAAGATTTTGCTTGCTAATTACAGCTTTGTGTACGATGTTAACAGCGTGGGCCGCATTTTGAATGTACTCTATCAGCAAAGCCTGTTTGAAATTGCTGATGTAGTTTATGATTTGCGGGCTAAGGTCATCCTCAAGCTGCGTGCAGAGCAAAAGGAGGAGGCAGAGGCCTGGCTGACAGAAAATCTTAATCAGAGAATAGAGCTGGATTTAGAAGACACAGAATATGCAGAGGTTCCTGTAGATAAGAAATAGTTGACAAAATCTCTGGGTATTACTATGATTATATGGTATGAGGCGTACACGTAGAGATAGAGAGTTGACAGAGAAGGTACGTAAATTTTATTTGTTTTCGGAGGGATAGACATGTCTGTAGAAGAAGTAAGAAAAAATGCTTGGGCTGCTATTGATGCAGACCACGAAAATATGCTGCAGCTGTGGCAGGATTTTGTTAACGTAGATTGCGGCAGCGGCAATAAGGCTGGTGTTGACAGCGTTGGCGCCAGGGTAGAAAAGATTTTGCAGGACCTTGGCTTTAAGACCCGCCAGGTGCAGTTTGAAAATGCCGGTAATACGCTGGTGGGCGAGCTTGGTGATATGACTAAGCCATTTGTTATTTTTACTGGCCATATGGATACCGTTTTTAAGGACGGCACTGCTGCTGAGCGTCCCTTCAGCATTAAGGATGGCAAGGCCTACGGTCCTGGCTGCTTGGATATGAAGGGTGGTATCGTTATCTTTTTGAGTGCGCTTAAGGCGCTTTTGGCGCAGGGCTACAACGCTCATCCGATTAAGGTTATCCTGGCGGGTGACGAGGAAACTGGTCACGCCAACAGCAAGGGACAGGCTGCAGAGGCTATTATGGCTGAAAGCAAGGGCGCCTTTGCTGCCTTTAACTTTGAAACAGGCTTTGAGGATGGCGGCTTGGTTGTAGAGCGCAAGGGCGTATGGCAGTTTACCTTGGAGGCCTATGGCCGTAGCGCACACGTGGGCAATGATCCTGAAAACGGTCGCAGCGCTATTATGGAAATCTGCCACAAGGCGATTGACGTTAACGCGCTTACTAACTGGGATACAGGCTGCACCTTCAACGTAGGCATTATTGAAGGCGGCACTGTGAGCAACGCTGTTCCTGCTTATGCTAAGATTAAATGCGATATGCGCTACAGCGATTTTAAATATGTTGCTGAAATGAAAAAGAAGGTACAGGAAATCGCTGATAAGCAATATATTCCTGATACCAAGACCGTGTTCACTAGCTTGACAGAGTTCCGCAATATGCAGCAGGTTGCAGGCACGCAGGATTTGTTTGAGCTGGTGCGTGCAGCAGCCTTGGAGGCAGGCCTGCCTGCTCCCACTCCTAAGGCTGTAGGCGGCGGCAGCGACAGTGCTTATACTACGGCGGCAGGCGTTCCCACCGTCTGTGCTATGGGCGTACAGGGTGCCCGCAACCATACTCCGGAGGAATATGCAGTTGTGGATACACTCTTTAGCAGAGCTAAGCTGTTGATTGCTGTAATGACAAAAATATAAAGCTATGTAAAGCAAAAGAGGCTGACCGCTAGGGTCAGCCTCTCTTTTATTTATAGCTTACATTTTCAATTTCGTAGCCTGCGATTATTGCCTTTAGTTCCTCCAAACGCTGCTCTGTGGGAGGGTGAAAGATGATGGCAGGCATGCCCAAAGCGGTCATTTTTTCCAGCCCCAGCTTGTGGTAGGTCAAAAGCTCTACGCGGCGGATGCGTGTTTTTTGCGTCAAGAATTTGCACATTGCGTGGATATTGGCGTAATCGTCATTGACATCGGCGATTACAGGCACACGCACAGTGATATTTTTATTCACGGCGCTGGCCTTGGCGATGTTTTCTAGGATAACATCATTTTTCTGGCCGGTGTAATGCTTGTGCTTGGTTGTATCCATGATTTTGATGTCAAAAAAGAGGGCATCCATATCAGCAATCAGCTTGCTGACTGCATCAAAGTCGAAGAAGCCGCAGCTTTCAGTGCAAGTATCAATCCCAAGTGCGTGACATGTGCTTGTCAGCTGGCTGAGGTATTCGGGATGCAGATAAGGCTCGCCGCCCGAAAAGGTGACGCCGCCGCCAGATTCGGCATAAAAGAGATAATCCTTTTTTAGCTCCTTGATGACAGCGTCAATGCTCATGGCCTTGCCCATCTGCTGGCGTGCCTGTGCAGGACAGCTGCTGATACAGCTGCCGCAGAGAGTGCAGCTGCTGCTGTTAAAGTGCAGCGTGCCCGCTTCGTCCTGCCAGTTGGCTTGCCTGGGGCAGGCCTTGACACAGGCACCGCAGCCTACGCATTTATGTGGTAAAAACATCAGCTGCGGCTCAAAACGCCAGGATTCGGGATTGGCGCACCAGCGGCAGCGCAGATGGCAGCCCTTAAAAAACACTGTGGTGCGTATCCCTTCACCATCGTTGACGGACAGGCGCTGAATTTGAAAAATATTACATGGTTTCATAGGTCGTGCGCTCGATGATGGCATCCTGTGCCTTTTTGGACAGGTTGACAAATTGTGTGCTGTAGCCGGCTACGCGCACCAGCAGATCGCGGTACTCCTCAGGACGCTCCTGCGCTTCGTGCAGAACCTTGGGCGAGATAACGTTAAACTGCACATGGAAGGCGCCTTGGGCAAAGTAAGCACGGATGAGGGCAGCAAGGTTAGCCAGGCCACGGTCGGTAGCGATGAGGTCAGGCGACAGCTTGATATTGACCAAGGTACCGCCGCTGTGGAAGGTTTGGTTGATTTTGGCGGCACTGCGCAGGGCAGCGGTGGGGCTGGTAATATCGGTGCCAGCGTGCGGCGAAACGCCTTCGGTGAGTGGCGAGCCGCTCATGCGGCCTTCGGGAGTAGCACCGACAACCGTGCCTGCAGGGATGTAGTTGGAAATGCCCATAAAAGCACTGTTAAACGGTGCGCCGAAAATATCCTTGTGGCTGACGATTTCGTCGTGGTAAAAGTCCGAAAGCTGGCTGGCAGTATAATCCACCTCGTCATCATCATTACCATATTTGGGGCAGGCCAGCACATCGCGGCGCATAGCCTCGTAGCCCTGCCAGTCGGCGTTTAATGCGGCAACAAAATCGGCCAGCGTATATTTTTTCTCTTCAAAAACAAGCTTCTTTACGGCGATGAGGGCGTTGGCGCTGTCGGCCAGGCCAATGCCGGTGAGTACAGGACCAAGGCAGTATTTGGCACCGCCGCGGCTGAGGTCCTTGCCCTTTTCCATGCAGCCGTCTACCAAAAGCGACAGGTAAGGACGCGGTACGATATCAGCATGAACCTTTTGGCAGGTGAGCGAACCGATGATGGCTATGCGGATGAGGTGCTTAACCTGCTGATAGAACAAAGCCTTGAAGTCCTCGTAGCTTTGGCAGTCTGCCAGCTTAGTGGGCAGGCCCATGAGCTTGCCTGTGATCGAGCTATAGCCGTCGTGCATGGTGTATTCCATGGCAGCAGCCAGGTTGATGTTACAGGCAGATGTCCATTCACCAATTTTGCGGAAGTGTGGCACTACGCAGCCGCAGTTGCTCCAGTCACGTGCGTCTTCAGGCGGCAGTCCTGCGGCCATCAGCATTTCGGCACCTGCTGCGTCGTTATGTACGGCCGGGAAGCCTGTGCCGCAACGGATAAGCTTGCAGACTGCCAGCAAAAATTCGGGTGGGCAGTTGGGATGGATGCGCACGCTTAAACCGGGCTGATGGGTTTTGATAGCCTCAGTTGCTTCCAGGCAGAGGTAGGATACCTCGTTAGTAGCGTCGCTGCCGTCACGCTTACGGCCGCCGACGGTGAGGTTTTGGAAGGAGTTATAGCCGGCAAAGAATTGCGCAGTATTGCTAGAAATTGCCCATACCCATTCCGACAGCTTCAGCCACAGTGCTTCGATAAGCTCCAAGGCTTCGTCGCGCGTGAGCAGGCCTGCGTCAACGTCCTTTTGGTAATAGGGATACATATATTGGTCAAAGCGGCCCAAGTTGAGGGCCAGGCTGTTTTCGGAAAGGATGGAGCCAAGCTGGGTGAACCACACGCATTGAATAGCCTCGCGGAAGCTTGTGGGCGGATTTTGCGGTACGCTCCTGCATACATTGGCGATAGTCAGCAGCTCTTCCTTGCGTACTGCGTCGGTTTCTGTTTCAGCCAAGCGCTCTGCTTCGTCGGCATAACGGTTGGCCAGGGTGATGATACCTTCGCACACCAGCAGCTCGCTGTTATAAAAATCAATTTTGTCCTGGTCATCAGCGTTAGCTAAATCAAGCTGTGCCAGGTGTGCTTTGGCTTCTTCCATAAAGCCGCCAAAGCCTTTTTGGAAGACCAGGTCGGCGTAATCAGCAGTTACCTCGCCTACAGCGCTGCGCCATTTAGAATCGTTGTCAACGATGCCTGTGTCTACTAATACCTTGGCAGTGTCTTTATCTAAGCGTGCCAGGAAGGTTTCTTCCAAGGATTTTCCCTGCCAGTAGGGGAAGACCTCGTCGCGCAGGACTTTTTTAGCCTCATCGCTGATGTTATATTGGTCCTGGGTGCGGCTGGCGAAGTTATCCATTTCCTCGTCCACCCATTTCCAGGAGTATTCCGGGCAGATAATACCGCTGCGCTTAAATTCACCAATGCTGCCGACCAAAAGCTCACCGGGGAAAATAGGTGTGGGAATCTCGCGGCACACTGCCAAAAAGGCCTTGGCACGGCGCAGGCATACTGCCTCGCCTTCGGTTTCCTTGTGGGAAGCGGTAAAGATTTGGGCGCGGGTGGCGCTGATAGATGGTTTAGTTGCGATGTAGTCTGCTTTGAAATCTAAAATACGTTTTGTTGCCATAATAATATCCCCCTCATGAAAAAACAAAAATTACAATTCAGGATGTTTATTCAGATAATCGGCAAGAGCCTTGCCGGCCTTCTGCATATGCTTTTTTAATATAAGCTTGGCACTTTTCTTGTCCTGCGCCTTGCAGGCTGCCAAAAGCTGCCTGTGCTCTGCTTGCGATTCCTGCTTTTGCAGCATGTTATTAAGATAAAAAATCATGTAGCGGCTCACCTGGTTGTTGAGCTGCTGGATGGTTTCTAGCAGCTTGCTGTTACCGCAATGCTGGTAAAGCGAGGCGTGAAATTTGATATTCAAATCGTTGTAGCGCAAGGGCTCGTTACAAAATTCTTCCTCATCTAGCAGTCCCTCCATCAAAAAAAAGTCGTTTTCTGTCAGCTGTGTTAGCGAGCGCGTCAGCGCTTCTGTTTCCAGCAGCAGGCGCACATCAAAGATATCCAACGCTTCCTGCGCCGTCAGGCGTTTGACATAAGCTCCCTTGTTGGGTACAAACTCTACGAAGCCTTCTCCCTCCAACGTTTTTAAAGCTTCTCGCAGCACGCCGACGCTGGTGACATATTGCTGCGCCAGCTGGTCCTGCTTTAGGGATGTGCCCCCCTTAAGAACGCCGCCTAAAATCTGCTCGCGCAGCTGGACACTAATTTTTTCTGCCAGGGTGGTGTGCTTGCTGAGGTCATTTTTAAAGATATTCTTCATGAGAATAATATAGCACTGATGAGCGCAAAAATAAAGGCAATATTAGAATGTATACAAAATACAATAGAAAATTGCTTGACAAGAGTTTTAGGTTTAGTTTATGATATAGGCACAAAATAACTTTGACAATGGACAAGTGATTTTGCGATATGAGCAGCGCCGCTGGCACGATAAGTGTAAGCGGCGCTTTTGTTTTTTGAGGAGGGATTTGCTTTGAAGGCACAGGAAGTTATAGCTTTGGTAGATAAAGAGCATGACTATATGCTGCAGCTGTGGCAGGAGCTGGTAAATGTTGACTGTGGTCCTGGCTGCAAGGAAGGTGTAGACGGCATTGCAGACAAGCTGCAGACTATTTTGGAGGGCATGGGCTTTGCCGCAAGGCAGGTGCCGTTTACAGAAGCAGGCAATATGCTGGTTGCCGAATATGGCGATATGACGAAGCCGTTTATCGTGCTCACTGGCCATATGGATACCGTGTTTAAAAAGGGTACAGTGGCAGAGCGTCAGTTCAAAATCGAAGGTGACAAGGTTTACGGCCCTGGCTGCCTGGATATGAAGGGCGGCATTGTCATTATGCTGACCGCATTAAAGCTGGTGCTGGCGCAGGGGTACGCCAAGCATCCTATTAAGGTTATTCTGGCGGGTGACGAGGAGGTTGGCCATGCTAACAGTGCTGCTCCCGATTACATTATGGCTGAAAGCAAGGGTGCCTTTGCTGCCTTTAACTTTGAAACAGGCTTTTTGGATAACGGCCTTGTTACGGAGCGCAAGGGTATGTACCAATTTATGCTGGAGGTTTTTGGCCGTGGCGCACATGTAGGTAATGATCCTGAAAACGGCCGCAGTGCGATTAAAGAAATCGCCCATAAGCTTTTAGATATCGAAGCCTTGACCGACTGGGAAACTGGCACTACCTTCAATGTTGGCGTTATTGAGGGCGGTACGGTGTGCAATGCAGCTCCTGCCTACGCTAAAATTCTTTGTGATATGCGTTACGTTGACTATAGTAATATTCCTGCTATGAAGGAAAAGCTGGCCGCAATTGCAGCTAAGCAATATGTGCCTGATACCAAAACGGTGTTGACTACGATTACCGAATTTAGGGAAATGCATATACTGCCGGGAACGATGAAGCTGCTGAACCTGGTGCAGGAGGCAGCAGGCGAATGCGGTTTGGCAATTCCGCAGGCTAAGGCTGTGGGTGGTGCGTCCGACAGCGCCTATACTACAGCGGCAGGCGTGCCTACAATTTGCGCTATGGGCGTGCAGGGAGCACGCAACCATACAGCAGAGGAATACGCAGTGTTGCCCACGTTGTATAGCAGATGTAAGCTTTTCATTAACGTATTATTGAAGATTTGAGGTGTAAGAGATGGATTATGAACACAAATTAACCTGGCGCGGCTGGTTATCCTTTATTTTTATCGTGGTATCCTTTTCAGGGGTATTAGCGCACGCAGGTGCTTGGAGCGCCTTTGACTTTTCGGTTTTGATTGGTAAGTTTGGCAAGATTGGTGCTGCCACCTTTACTGGTAAGGGCGGTGTGGGCGCACGCGAGGGCTTTATGTTTGGCCTGACGCTGATTCCTACGATTATGTTTGCCCTGGGTCTGATCCGCGTGGTGGAATCCTTAGGAGCACTTTTGGCGGCAGAACGCTGCATCCGTCCTATATTGCGTCCGCTGATGGGTCTGCCGGGTTATGTAGGCCTGGCCTTGGTAAGCTCTATGACGAGCACTGATGTCGGCGCAGCCATGACACGTCAGCTGACGGAGGAGGGGAAGCTGACAGATGGTGAACGTAGCATCTTTGTTGCCTACCAATATGCTGCCAGCGGCGTTGTTACCAATACCTTTGACTGCGGTGCTCCGCTGTTGTCCATCGTGGCACTGCCTGTTGGCATTATTATCGCTGTAGAAATCTGTGTAAAGATTATTGGCGCTAACCTCATCCGTCTGTACCTTATCAAAAAAGGCGCAGAGACAGAGCAATTAGCAAAGGAGGCTGTATAATATGGAAGCTGCAAAAGCTGCAAGCAAAAGGTCATTAATAGAGGAATTCGTCTTTGGTGCCAAGAACGGCTTTTATCTGGGGGTAGAGCGCATTATTCCTGCGATGATTTTGGCTTATGTGCTCATTCTGTTTTTGAAGACAACAGGACTGATGAACATTATTGGTACTGTTGTAGCACCTGTAATGGGGCTATTTGGCCTTCCTGGTGAGGCAATTGTAGCGCTCATTTCGGCGTTCTTTGCGAAGGCTGCAGGCTGTGCTACAGCGGCTACGTTGTATAACGATGGCGTTATTAATGCAGCTCAGGCTACTATTCTCTTCCCTGCCTGCATCACGATGGGCACGCTCATCGGACATTTTGTACGCTGCGTTATGGCCTCCGGTGCTAACCCCAAGCATCATGCACTGCTCATGGCTATTCCTGTTGTGGACGCCGTTATCAGCATGCTGCTTACCCGTGTACTGTTAAATTTATTTGGTGTGCCAGTATAAATTTTATAAAAAAGGGAAGTGCCTGGCGCTTGGGGCACTTCCCTTTTTGTGCATTTAGGTGTAAAATATTTAGCGTTGTCTTTACATGTTTATGGAATGACAGCAGAGAATTATGAGAATAATGGTCAGCTTTATGCTTATGACCGACGAGAAGGAAGTATTCCTGCAAAAGTAAATAATGTTGTGATTCTGCGACGAGTATTATGAGAGATTGAGGGAGATGCAGATGGAATTAGTAAGCTTTTTAGGCGTAGGTGTCGGCGTGGGCCTTTTAGGCTCGCTGCTTGGTATTGGCGGCGGTATGGTTATTGTGCCGCTTTTGGTGTTTGCTTATGGTTACGAGCCGCAGCTGGCGATTGGCACTTCGGTGCTGGTGGTGCTTTTAAATGCGGTTTCGGGAACCTTGGGCTATATCCGTCAGCGCAGGGTATGCGTGGATGCAGCAGTCAAATTTGCCTTGGCAACGATACCTGGTGCGTTTTTAGGAAGCTACGCTGCCGAATACCTGCAGGGAAAAATTTTCTTTTGGGTGTTTGGCATTTTTTTCGTGCTGGCAGCGGTTAATATGTATCGCAAGGCAGATAAGGGCGGCGTCAAAAATATGGCGGACGAGGTGCCGCAGCAATATAATTGGCAGCTGGGCGTAGCGTGTAGCATTGGTGTGGGCTTTTTGGCCAGTATTCTTGGCATCGGTGGTGGTATTGTCCACGTACCGTTTATGGTATACGTTTTGCAGTTTCCGGTGCATGTGGCTATTGCTACGTCTACCTGCATTTTGGCGGTGTCATCACTTGCAGGAGTGGTGTCGCATGCCTTTTTGCAGCATATTGTCTGGGATAGCGGCCTGGCAATAGGCATAGGCGCGTTTATTGGGGCGCAGGGTGGCGTAGTGCTGGCGCAGCGTCTTAAATCGGCTAGCCTGATGAAGCTGGCAAGCGTGCTTGTGTTTATTACAGGCGTAAAATTTTTGCTGAGCTAGCCTGCGCAGGGACAACTTGATATGATATAAGCAAAGAAGCTCCCGCTATGGGAGCTTCTGAAGCGTTAGCGTGCTAGTTTATAGCTTTAAATATGGCTCTAGCGCGGCAAATAATTTATCTAGTCCTGCATATAGCACGGCATCATCCAGACCCGTGTAGTTCATCAGCAGGGTGTGCGAGTCATCGCAGGTTTTATCGTGATAATAATCAGAAAGAAATTTTACCTGGATGCTATTTTCGGCTGCTATCTGTGTCAGCTCGCTGTCGCTGGCGGTGGTGGCTAAATGCAGCAAAAAGTGCAGGCCGCTGTCTGCACCCTCCACCGTGAGGGCGCTTGCTGCCCTGCAGGTGGACAGATAATGCAAAAGCTGGTCGCGCCTAGTTCGGTAGTAGGTGCGCATGCGGTTGATGTGGCGCTCGAAATAACCGTCTTCGATGAATTTTGCCAGTGTAAACTGTTCAAAGTTAGATACAGTACAGGAATAAAAACCCAGCCTGTCATAAAAAATGGCAGCCAGCTGTGCAGGCAGCAGCATATAGCTGATACGGAAGGTTGGTGCCAGTGTTTTAGAAAAGGTATTGATATAGATTACCTTGCCGGCGTTGTCGATGCTCTGTAGCGAGGGGATAGGCCTGCCATAGAGACGGAATTCGCAGTCGTAATCATCTTCGATGATATAACGGCTGCTTTTTTGTTTGGCCCAGCGCAGCAGCTCATAGCGGCGGCTGATGGGCATTACTATACCTGTGGGGAACTGGTGCGAGGGACTGATGTGCAAAATATCGGCGCCGCTGCCATCGAGCACGTCGGTGCGTATACCCTGCTTATCTAAGGGCAGATAGCGGCAGGCAACATTATTAGCATTATACACGGCTGCCAGCTGCGGGTAGCCAGGGTTTTCGAGTGCGTAAACGCAGCTGCGTCCCAAAAGCTGCACTATCAGATTATACAATGTCTGTGTACCTGCGCCGATGATAATCTGCTCCGGGCTGACGCTCATGCCGCGAAACTGGTACAGATGGTGTGCCAGTGCCTGCCGCAGAGGTAAAACGCCGCCAACGCTGCTGTCGCTGATGAGGGCATGCTCGTCGGCGCTGGTGAGGGTGTTACGCAAAAGGCGTGCCCAAATGTTGTAGGGAAAGGTGTCAGGAGGAACGCTGCTTTTGGCAAAGCTGGCAAAGTAAGGTGTAGCGGCAGCTGCTATCGGCAGCGTGGGCGCAGGCTTGGTATTTACCGGTGTTTGCTGCTCTGGCAGGGCGACGTAATAACCGCGCTTGGGCTTGGAATAAATATAGCCTTCTACCAAAAGCTGGGCGTAGGCGTTTTCTACAGTTATCAGGCTGATGCCAAGATTTTTGGCCAGCGTGCGCTTGGAGGGCAGCTTTTCATCTGTGCGCAGGATGCCGCTGGTAATATCATTTTTTATACATTTATATAGATGCGAGTACATACTCTCGCCTGCAAGGTTGGCAAAGCTATAGGTAAGCATGCTGATGTCCTTTCTGACCATGGTAAATTTGAGAAAAACGAACATATAAATATATTCAGGTATAGCTATAATACAACGTATTACTGTTGCTGTAAAGCTTGCAGGTAAAAGTATAGAAAAATTTACTAGTCCTACCTTTTAGTATGCTTTGGGGTGGGGAGCTTTTGCTATCATAAGCTTATAATATACTTGCCAGTCTGTTTGATAATACGAATCGAGGTGATACCTATGAAAAATCTAAAAAAGCTGGTACTTTTACATTCCAATGACCTACATGGCGATTTTTTGGCCGAAAGGATAGATAACAAGCTGGTTGGTGGCGTATCCATGCTTTCCGGCTATATTAATAAGGTTCGTGCCGAGGAACAAAACGTACTTTACTGTATTGCAGGCGATATGTTTCGTGGGTCAGTCATCGATTCAGAATACAAAGGTGTTTCGACTATTGAAATTATGAATCTTTTAGGGCCTGACGTAGCTACTATTGGCAACCATGAGGTAGATTATGGCTTGTCACATCTGCTCTTTATTGAAAAATGCGCCAACTTTCCTATTATAAATGCCAATCTGCATATCCGGACTAACAATAAACGTCTTTTTCAGCCGTTTTACATTGCCCATGTAGATGGAATGAAGATACTTTTCATTGGTATTATCACAGAAGAGGTGCTGGCGCAGACTAAAATGGATCATATTATCGGCTCCTTTGTAGATATTTGTGAGGCTGCAGCTGAAATCGGACGCATCTGCAATACCTATAATCCTATTGATATAGATTTTACGATCATCTTAACGCATATTGGCTTTGAAGAGGATAAGCAGCTAGCAGCAATGCTGGATCCTGCCTGGGGCGTGGATGTAATTATTGGCGGTCATTCGCATACCTTTTTGGAGGCGCCTGCTAAGGTAAACGATATTTTAATTGTGCAGGCTGGGACGGGTACAGACCAAATAGGGCGCTTTGACATTATGGTGGATACCGATTTGAATGCAGTTGATACATTTACCTGGTCTACGGTGCCTATTGATGAAAGGCATTGTCCGCGAGATGAGGTCATAGAGAATTTCATTTTGCATTACAAGGATTTGACGGATAAAAAGTATAGCCGGCTGGTAACACGCTTTGCCCGTAAGCTGGAGCATCCTGAGCGTACGCAGGAAACGCCGCTTGGCATTTTGGTGGCAGATGCTTTGCAGCAAAGCCTGGGGATTGACGTAATGCTGATGGGCTCTGGTGCTATACGCAGCTATTGGCTTGGACCAGTGGTTTTGTACAGCGATTTTGTGGAGTGCTTCCCTTACGATGAGCCTGTATATATGCTGCCAGTGACAGGTAGGCAGCTAGAGCGGATGATACGTCGTTTTTTACGTGAGGGGGCCTTTAATGGTGAGCATACGGAGTTCTACCAGCTATCGCAGGGCATGCGCGTGGTGTGGAGCCGCAGCGGGCAGTGCTTTAAGGAGCTGACGCTGGATGGGCGTCCGTTGGAGCTGGAGCATGTTTATAAGGTGGGTGTTTGTAAGTATCATTATATGAACCTCAAGGATTTTTTAGATATTACGCTGGAGGAGGCTGAAGCTAACGGCCGTGTGCGTGTTTTGGCAACATCCTACCGCGACGTGATTGAGGAGTACTTTATGCTGCATCAGCATCTGAAGCGTGAAGTAGAGGGTAGGCTAGTGGTAGAACCATGAGCTAATAAAATATTGCATAGAAAAATCCCTGCGTTTTGCTATGCACGCAGGGATTTTCTGTATTAATTTTCAGCTTCTAATTTTAAAATTGCTTCTATAGCTGCTAGGCCACAGCCAATGCCGTGGTCATGCAAGGTTAAAAGCTTTTTAGGTTTGATGTCTAGCTTATCTATCTGCAGAGGAAGCTGCGGACGGATAATGACAGCCTGCCCGTTTTTTGCCAAGTCTTCGACCTTTTCCAGCTGGCTGTTGTAGAGGGCAGGACGTTTTTGCATGATTTCCCACAGCTTGGGGTAGTTCTTATATACAGTTTTCAACAACATCCGCGGCACACTTTTATTCTTGCGGTAGCCGGCATTACGTGTAAGCACTACTACAAGCTTTTCGTAGCCTGCATCCAGAGCGCGTTGATAAGGGATAGGGTCTGCTAGTGCCCCGTCCAGAAGAAAGCGTCCCCCGTGCTGTACGATGGGGGCAACAAAGGGCATGGACGACGAGGCACGCACTGGAATAAAGTGCTCTCCTAGCGCCTCTTGGTCATACCAAACGGTTTCACCGCTAACTATATCTGTGGCAGCTACCTGCAGCATGCCGCTATAGCGGCGGTAGGCAGCGTAATCAAAAGGCAGCAGGTGCTTTGGCAGCTCTTCAAAAATAAAGTCAAAGCCAAAAAAGCTGCCGTTTTTGAGCCAATTTTGCAGGCTGAAATAGCGCTTATCGGTAACAAAGTGCTCGATGAGCTGGCGTGTGCGCAGCGGCTGCTGCGACATATATGATAAAATGTTACAGGCCCCGGCGGATACAGCGGTGATATAGGGAAAGTTTATGCTGCGTGCCATAAAGGCTTCAAACACGCCGGCCGAAAACATTCCGCGCATACCGCCGCCTTCTAGTACTAGGGCTGTTTTTTGTAGCTGCATAGCATTTATCCTCCTGCATTCCATTATACAACGACAGGCAGGAAAAATGCTACTATAGATTTACTACGGAGCTTTAGCGCTTCATGCCCCAGGCGATTTCGGCAGCAATTTCGCCGCACTTGCACAAATCGTCTAAATAAATGTGCTCTGCCGGGGTGTGGTTTTTGAAGTAACCGGGAGCGATACCGATGGCTTGGATGCCGTTTTTGTTAAAGTGGTTGCCGTCCATGCCACCGCCACCGCGGGCATAAACAATTTCCAATTCCAGCTTTTGCATAGCGCCAGCAGCAATTTTGGTGATGTCTGCTTCCTGCTCCACCTTAAAGGTGTGGTACAGCACCTTGGGGTTATAATCAATGGTTACGCCGTATTCTGCTTCAATTTGCGCTACAGGAGCAGCAAATTTTTCTAAAACGGCGGCAAATTCTTCGTCATCGGTGCTGCGCGCCTCTGCCAGCACCTCTGCGTAATCGCAGACAACGTTGGTGGCATTGGTACCAGCGTGGATGGTAGAGATGTTAGTTGTGGTAAAGGGAGTGATGCGGCTGTCAGGCAGCTGCAAAATAAGAGCGGCGGCAGCGCGGATAGCGTTGATACCCTTTTCGGGTTCATTGCCAGCGTGAGCGCTTTTGCCGTGAATTTTGTAGATGAGCTTGGCTTTAGAGGGAGCCTGCAGCACGATTTTGCCGACGTGGCCGGGAACGTCAAAGACATAGGCCTTTTTGGCAGTGAACTTGCTGAAGTCGTAATAGGACGAACCCAATACGCCAGCCTCCTCGCAGACGGAAAGGGCAACTTCAATATCGCCGTGAGGCTTGTCGCTGGCGATGATGCGGCGCAGTGCGTCTAAAATTACGCTGATGCCCGAAACATCATCGGCTGCTAAAATGGTGACACCATCGGCTCGCAGGATATTGTTTTCGGTATCCAATACAGGATGAATAGCATTGTTATTTTGTACGCGGTCCATGTGCGCCGAAAAGAGCACAGGCTCGATGGCAGGGTCGCCCTTGAGCACGGCGCGGATGTTACCGGTGTTGCCACCGTCGACGCAGACGGGGTCTTCAATGACGCTAAGGCCTAAGGCTGTCAGCTTAGCCTTTAGGTTATCGGCAATCAAACGCTCATTGCGGGATTGTACGGGGATTTGGACTAATTCTATTAAATCTTGGATAATTTGTGCTTGCATATCTATACCTCGCTATCTTTAGAACATCAAAAAGGCTGCTGCTGTCAGCAGGGCGGCGAACATAGCCCAGCCATTATACTTGATAATATCCATTGGCTGCAGCTTGGCAATGCCTGCGCACAGGATCATAGCTGCTGAGAACATTGCCATAGAACGGCCGATGCCGCCGGAAAGTACAACCATGGCACCCATGTGCAAGGTGTCCATGCCAAATTGGGCAGCGTGGACGCTAACTGCTTCGTTAAAGGCGATGGAGGCAGATTCGCCGCTGCCGCAGATGAGGGTCATGATGAAGGGACCAAAGACCGCAGCCAGCTTGGCGATGGAGGGAGAGGTGGTCATAAAGCCGATGAGCATTTTGATAAAGCCCAGCTTAGTGAGGCCTGCGACAAAAATGTTAACGCAGATCAAAAGGCCAAAAACGTTGCCAAAGGCAGTGCCCATAGCTTTAAAGAATTCCTTGCACACCTCCTGCGGATTGGTGCGGGTGACGAGCATGCACAAAAGGCAGCCGATAATCATGGCGTGCGGTACGGGCATTTTAAAGGCTGGTACAATTTTCATATTGCCCAAAAGCAGAATGATGATAGGTACAAGCGGTAAAATGGCATACAAGGGGTTAGCCTTGACGGTTTCGATTTCACCAAAGGCAGCAGCTTGGGCAGCGATGGCTTCCTTGCCGTGCTTTTTACGCAGGTAAAAGGCCATGCCTGTGAGCACCGAGGAGCTGACAACAACGGAGGCGATGAGCGCGGGAGCAGCGACGTTGACAAAGTCCATGCCTTCAACGCCTGCCAGGTGGGCAACGATGGTGGGATGCACGTGGCCGGGGTTAAGGTTACCGCCGTAGAGGCCGCACATGATAGCGCCTGCCGCCAAGGGCACAGGAATACCGCTAGCTACCATCAGCGGGATAAAAACAGTGCCCATAGCAGCAGTTACACCTGCGGCACTGGTGATGGAGGTGTTAACGACCATGGTTGCCAGCGCTACGCCGATAATCAGGAACGGGCCGGCCTTTTTCAAAATGCTGGCAAAGAGCGAAACCAGATGCTTGTCTGCCTTGCACAGCTTGACTACAGCGGCAAAGCCCATAGAGGTGATAATGGTTTCAAAAACGTTGGCCTGCTTCATTGAAGCCGAAAAGGCCTTAAAGGTGCCGGTGATATCGCCGGCGAGCAAGATCATAATCATACCTGCGGCAAAAAGCAGGGTTTTGGGGTCCTTGCGCTTGGCCATCAAATAAATCATGATGGCAACAACGACAAGACCTATAAGCATTTGCATTGTCATGAGTAATTCCCCTCTCTTATACTATATCAATATAGCCCTTACCATCCTTGATGGTAATCTTGGTATCAAATTCATCGGAAAGCTTTTGCAGATCCTGTAAAATGCGTTCACCGTCGCTGGTGCTGGCAAGCTCGGGCCTGCCCTTGCGTGAACGTGCCTTTTCAAATCCCAGGGTTATGGGCAAAAGCTCTACCTGTTTTATGCTTCCGTCCTCAACCACAAAGCGGGTGATGACAGATTCAAAAACCTTGCGGTTGACAACAAGGCCGCTGGTGCCGTTTTTGCTTCTGGCTGCCCAGCCGTCAGAGGGAGTGTTGTCAGGACCCAGGTTGTAAATGTCAAAGAAGTCTGCAGGCTGGCGCTCTACGCTGTCGTTTTGGATGAAGAAGTCGCCCAAGCTGTAAAAAATAGGCTTGCTGTTATAAATTTCTATACCGCGCAGGATGTGCGGGCCGTGTCCCAAAAAGGCGTCAACGCCGGCATCAATGCAGGCGTGGGCAAATTCACGGGTAAAGTCGGCGGCTACAGCCTTGTCAATACCACGGAATTCGTGCGCATGGTGGCTGACCAAAACAACGTCGGCCTGGCGCTTGGCTTCAGAAATATATCTTAAAATGCGCTGTAAATCCTTTTGATTGCAGAAGGTTTTGGTGCCTGCTTCGCCCACCTCAAAGCGGCTGGTGCCAACGGCAAAGCCCTCTTCGGCCTTGATGAAGCCCTCGCGCTCCAGCTGCAGGCGGCGCGCGTTGACATAGGTTTTATCAACAATTTTGCGCAAAACCTCGATATCCTCTTTTGGCAGATAGTTGATGAGGTTAAAGCGAAGCATGTTGATGCCGGGGCGGCCGGCAACATCAGGACGCTGCTCGCCGGCAATATGCCAGTCCTTACCAGAGGAGCAGACACTGATTAAGGCAACGCGGCCTTCGGGTGTATCTATATAGCAGGGCATGCTTGCCTCAGCAAGGTTCATGCCGATGCCTGCATAGGTGCAGTCATTTTCCTTAAGGTGGCGCATGGTGGTCTTCAAGCCATCGTGTCCCCAATCTAGGGAATGGTTGGTGGCACCTGCAAAAAGGTTCAGTCCCAGCCATTTCAAATCCTTGATGACACCAGGGCGTGCTGCTACCCAGGTGCCGCCGCTGACGGCAGAGGGTGCAACCTCAAAATCGTGCACCTGTAGTTCAAAATTGGTAAAGCGTATATCTGCCTGCTCAAAAAGCTCTTTTAATGCTAAGCAGGTCTTATCCTGCCGCGGCAGGCGCTGCGTAAGCAAGGAGTCGCCAGTAGCAACAATAGAAAATTTCATGTATATTCCCCCTCCAAGAATAAATATAGGACTATTAAAAGACTAGTCCATAAATAAAGAATAAAATAATCGCGCTCTGGTGTCAATATCAAAGCGCGATGTATACAGAATTCATGTGTCGATTTATGTTTGCTAGCCTGCAGCTAAAGCTTGAGGCGATACACCTTGCGTGGGCGGCCCTTGGCCTCGGTCATTTCGGAGCTTGCCTCTTCGGCGTAGCCATGCTCTACTAAGGTGGTGAGGATGCGGCGGGCGCTGCGTGGCACTACCTGCAGCGTACTGGCTAGCTCCTGTGCGTTGAGCTCGTCACGGCCGTAGACAGCGCGCGCGTGGCAGATCTTACTGAGCGTTGCCTGGCTAAGCGAGGTGGCGCGGCTGATGGCTTCTAAATGGCTGGAGGCGTATTGGTATTCCAGCTGCTGCGTGCTGCCCAAAGGACCACAGATGGTTTTGTCATCTAGCACAGCGTACCAGCTGCCCTTGGCAGAGGCGCAGGCGTGCTTGAGCGCAATGATGGCGTTAAACTCAGCCTCGCTGGCACTGTTGCCGATGCCGATGCCGCAGGCGCGTAGCTTTTTGTTGACATCCTGCAGGGCAGGGATGTTAGGGAGCTGCGTAAAATTGTGCGTCAGCCTGCCCAAGATACCGCGGGTGGTGAAAATATAAAAGTTACCCTCGTTGGCAGGCTTAAGCGAGCCGTTGATGCTTTTGGTGTAGCTGATAAGCTTTTGCGAAATAGCGATTTCCTGGCTGTACAGGTCATCAACCGAATAAAATTCGTCCCTGTTAGTTAACAGGTTAAAGCTGAAAACCTGAATAGCAATCTGCGAATCCTGCAAGCGCTTGATGCGGAAGTGGCTGAGAATGAGGTTCAAAATGTTGCGGATAGTGACGCGCATGGGCAGGATACAAAGGGCAGGGATGCCTTCTGACTCCAGCAGTGTTTTTACATAGTAGCTTTTAGTAATGGCTGCTTTGGTCGTACCTTGCTTAAAGAGCCTGCGGTGAAAGTCGTAATAGCTGCCGCTGGAAAGCGTGCCAGCCTCGTCCGCCATGTGGTGAATGACGCTATAGGCAATCTGCATATCATCCAGGCCGCGGGTGATGTCATAATAGGGAATGGTGTCTATGCTCAGCTCTTCGATTTTGTAGCCCTTATATAGCGCACTGCACAGCGCCTTGTAAAAGCTGGCGCCGCGGTAGGGGATGTAGTAAACGGGACGTTTGGCCTGCCCCCAATTTTCTATGCGCAGGTTGTTGGCTTGGTCAAACACCAGCCAGGCATCCACGTCCTCCTGGTGCGCTGCAATGATTTCTAACGTTTGTGTTTCCAGGTTATCTGCAAAGAGCAGGGGGGAATAATCATCATATTCTGCCATAACCTCCTGCAAGGTGTCCAAGGCGTGCTGCTCGCCGATAATGCCTAATTTTAATTGCATTTTATGTGTGCTCCTATAGGGTGAATTTATATAATGTTCTTTATAATAACCATCGTACAATAAAATATACAGGTATGTCAATTGACTATTAATTTTCTTTTAGCTTAATTTATTCGGCGAGTGTGCCGTTTTAGCTGCCGTTACTAATGACGCGACTAGTGTAAATGCGAAAAAATCCCATTAAAAATGTGTTAGGAATATTTTTTGAGAAAATGTTGACAAAAACAGCAAAAGGATATAAAATATAGCCATCGAGAGATTATGAGAGAAAAAAGCCTATTAGTATAACATTCAAAGAGAAAACTAAAGATGTGGAGACTGAGTGATTTGAGTGCATGAGCGAAATCATTTGGTCTTTTTTTGCTTTAGAAAAGCAATCTATAAGGCTTTTGGGTTAATTGAGATAGTAATTTTGAGAGAAAAAGACAACTGAAAACAGAAAAACTGATTAAGGTGCCTGCCACGTTGCAGGGTAAATTAGGGAAAGCAGTGTAAATCTGCTACGGTCACGCCACTGTGAAGCTTCTTGAGAATTTTGGGAGGCGAAGTCAGATCGCAGCCTTAATTATGTTATATATTTCTGCGAGAGACGGAGTGTATACGAGATATCTATGCCTAGATGTAATGTATCCTTTTCCGCCAGTAGCAGAAAAGGATATTTTTGTTTGCAGCGATGTCCGGAAATCACTGCGGCAGGCGTATCCGTACTCATAAAAATTATTAAATCTTTATATGGATGAAAGGAGACTAATTAATTATGAGCGTTGAACTCTATGCGTTGTTCTCTTACGCATTTACCGCAGCAATTGCTCTGGTTATGATTGGTGCTGTTGTGCTGCTCAACAAGATTATGGGCGGCGATAATGATGAAGGAGGTATGGAATAACAATGGACGCAAATATCCTTGCACAATTATTCCCTGGCATTGCATCCTTTGCTGTACAAGATACCACGATTGCAATTGCTAGATTCGCACTTATTGTTTTTGGTTTTATCTTAGCTTATCTTGGCTTTAAACGTGTCCTCGAGCCGTTGATCATGGTTCCTATGGGCATTGGTATGATTTGTATCAACTGCGGCGTTCTCTTCCTGGATGGCGGCAAGCTTGGTACTCTGTTCTTAGATCCGTTGATTTCTGACCCTGCTAAATTAGTTGATATTATGCAGATTAACTTCCTGCAGCCGATTTACAACCTGACCTTCAGCAACAGCTTGGTTGCCTGCGTCGTATTCATGGGCGTTGGCGCTATGTGCGAAATTGGCTTCATCCTGGCTAATCCCTGGACCTCCATTATTATTGCAATCTTCGCTGAATGTGGTACCTTCGTTACCCTGGTGCTGGGTGTTCACCTTGGCCTGACTCCTCCGGAAGCAGCAGCAGTTGCTTCTATCGGCGGCGCTGACGGCCCGATGGTTCTGTTCACCTCTCTGATGCTGGCTCCGCACCTGTTCGTACCTATCTCCGTAATTGCTTACCTGTACCTGTCCTTGACCTATGCTGGTTATCCCTGGCTGGTCAAGATGATGGTTCCGAAAGCTCTGCGTGGTAAGGATATCATGTACTACGCTCCCGAGGTTCCTAAAACTAAGAAATTTATCTTCATCCTGGTTTGCTGCGCACTGCTGTGCCTGCTGCTGCCGATGGGCGCTCCGCTGATCATGTCCTTCTTCCTGGGCATGGCTATCAAAGAAGCCGAAATCGTTCCGTACCAGGATTTGGTTGAAAATACCCTGCTGTACATCGGCACCCTGATGCTGGGCCTGCTGCTTGGCACCCTGTGCGAAGCTTCCACCCTGCTGGATCCCAAGGTTGCTCCGCTGATCGTTTTAGGCGTACTTGCTCTGGCAGTATCCGGCGCAGTCGGCATTATTGGCGGCTACGTAGTATACTGGTTCAAGAAGGGCGACTTCAACCCGGTTGTTGGTATTTCCGGCGTATCCTGCGTACCGACCACTGCTAAGATTGCTCAGCATGCTGCAGAAGACGAGGATCCGTTTGCAGTTGTTATGCCTGTAGCTATGGGCGCTAACATCGGTGGCGTTATCGTATCCGCTATCGCTTGCGGCGTATTCATCGCTACTATCGGCCTGGTTAAATAATTACCTATAAGTTTAGCTTACTATGAATATACAGCTTAGACACTTTGATGTATTGGAATCTACAAATGTTACTGCTGTAGCTGCTGCCAAGGATGGCGCGGCCGAAGGAACCGTCATTGTTGCGGATAGGCAGGAGGGCGGCCACGGACGCATGCGCCGAGTGTGGAATTCCCCGCTTGGCGGACTGTGGTTCACCATTATCCTGCGGCCGCAAATCGACCCCCAATTTGTTGCCCAGGTTACTTTGCTGGCAGGGGTTGTGGTAGCCAAAGCATTGCGCAGAATGTATAATACAGATGGCGTGATGATTAAATGGCCTAACGACCTTTTGCTCGATGGCAAAAAAGTCTGCGGAATTCTCTCCGAGCTACAGCTTGATGAAAACGGTGCGATAGACTATGCTGTTGTAGGGATTGGCGTTAACGTGGACCTGAAGGAAGCAGATTTCCCAAAGGAGCTGGCAGCTACGGCTGCCTCACTCAACGCCAGCCTGCACAAGGCCTACAGCACAGGCGAGGTGCTCGCTGCCATTATGGCAGACTTTGCCAGCCTGTACGATGCATGGCTTGCACAGGGCGCAGCTGTAGTGATGGACGAATGGAAACGCCTCAACTGCACGGTTGGCAAAAGGGTTCTGGTCAAGGATAACGACCAGGTAATCTTTGCTGGTACCGTGACAGCGGTTGATGCCCAGGGCGCGCTGATGGTGCGCAATGAGGAAGGGATAGTCCAAAGCTTTGACTTTGGTGAAATAAGTATCCGTTAAGGGTTCGCATTTGAGAGAGAGAAGGAGTGATCGAAATGGTGGCAGGTTCTGGACCGGTTTTCCTGGAAAACAGCGTTGTCAGCCCGGGTACCGCAGTGATGCTGCTGGCTATGACCCAGACAATTTATGATGAGGACATGGCAAAGCAGCTAGTAGCCAAAAAGGGCTTTAAGGCTGTGGTGACCGAGGTAGGTGGCAAAACCAGCTTCTATGATTTCAACGAGAGGATTAACAGAGCTGTAATCGGTGCCTGTTTAAACTCAGGTATCATCGAAAAGACGAGTAACGATATCCATGCAGTGATTCATGCTACGGAAGAGGCTAAGAAGGGTTTATTAGTGAGTGTAAGCACAAGTGCAAGCCTAGCTATGAAAATAGCAGTAGCAAGAAATGAGCATTGGATAGCAGTTGCCCTGTTTGGTAAGTCGGCACTGCATTATATGACCAACCATGAACGAGCAGGCTTGGGTATAATGCATATATAAGGTGCATATATTATCGGACGGGAAGCCCCTAAATAAAACTTCATAGTGGTGATTGAGAGAGCGAGTGCAGACGACCAGATAAAGTGGCCGTCATCTTCCTCTCTCTTTTTTTGTCCGATTTATTATATGAAGGTTTTCTTAATTCAGAAAGGAGAGACCGTAATGGAGTTCAAAAAAGTTACCCGCGAGTGGGACACTCTGAAAAAGGACGCTTTGGAGCGCGCAAAGAATGCTGCCCCGCTGGTCAAGGAAGGGAAAATCGTTGATGCCAAGGATACTGTTGCATTGTTGGAAGCAGTAATCAAACCTTTTGATAAGGTAAACATCGAAGGCAACAACCAAAAGCAAGCTGACTTCCTGGCAAAATGCCTGTGTCAGGTTGACCCTGCCAAAATTCATGATCTGCACATGGTTCAATCCGTGTTGACTCTTCCTGAACATCTGGATGTATTTGAAAAAGGTATTGCTAAAAAGCTGGATATGTCCTTCTCTGGTCCGCAGGCTGGCCGTATTGCCCAATTCCTGCAGGAAGGCAAATTGGAGCTTGGCGCAATCCATACTTACCTTGAATTGTATGGCCGTTATTTCCTGGATCTGACTCCGCGTGTTGCCTTGGTTGCAGCTACTATGGCTGATAAGGAAGGCAACCTGTTCACCGGCTTCAGCACCGAGGATACTCCGGCTATCGTAGAAGCTACTAAATTCCGTCAGGGCATTGTTATCGCACAGGTTAACGAAATCGTTGACAAGCTGCCCCGCGTAGATATCCCGGCTGACTGGGTTGACTATGTAATCCAATCTCCGAAACCGTTCTATATTGAGCCTCTGTTCACCCGTGACCCTGCTTTGATTACCGACGCACAGGTATTGAAGGGCATGATGGCAATCAAAGGTATTTACGGTGAATACCAGGTTGAATCCATGAACCACGGCATCGGCTTTGATACCGCTGCTATTGAGCTCTTGCTGCCGACCTACGGCGAAGAGCTTGGCCTGAGAGGCAAGATCTGCAAGAACTTCATCCTGAACCCGCATCCGTCCCTGATTCCGGCTATCGAAACCGGCTGGGTAGAATCCGTTCACTGCTTTGGCGGCGAGCTGGGCATGGAAGACTATGTAGCTGCCCGTAGCGACATCTTCTTTGTTGGCCCGGACGGCAGCATGCGTTCTAACCGCGCATTCAGCCAGACTGCTGGTCACTATGCTATTGATATGTTCATCGGCGGCACCCTGCAAATTGACCCGTATGGCAACAGCTCCACTGCTACTGCTAACCGTGTTGCAGGCTTCGGCGGTGCTCCGAACATGGGCTGCGACCCGAAGGGCCGTCGTCATTCCTCTGGCGCATGGCTCAAATGCGGCGAAGAATACGCACTCAACAAAGAGCTGTGGGGACCTGTACGCCGCGGCAAACGCCTTGTTGTACAATTGGCAGAAACCTTCCGCGAAAAACTGGCTCCTGGCTTCGTAGAAGAGCTGGATGCTTTCAAGCTGGCTAAGAACGCTAACCTGGCAATCGAGCCTGTAATGATTTATGGCGATGACCTGACCCATATCATTACTGAAGAAGGTATCGCTTACCTGCCGAAGTGCCGCAACATGGAAGAGCGCACCGCTGCTATCCGTGGTATCGCAGGCTTCACAGAAGTAGGTATGAAGGCAGATCCGAAGGAAACCAAACGTCTGCGTGAGCTTGGCATTATCAAGACCCCGCAGGATCTGGGTATCGATATGAGCAGAGCTAACCGCTCCATGCTGGCTGCTAAGAATGTACATGACCTGGTTGAATGGTCCGGTGGCTTGTACAATCCGCCTGCTAAATTCAGAAACTGGTAATAGGAGGAGCACAAAATGGCATTACAAAATCTGGAATTTGAGTTTGAATCTGAAAATACCCAAACCATTACCCCGGAATGGTCCCATATGGGCGTAACCGGCAGCGGCGATTTGGAAGTTATGTTCACCAAAGCTGACCTTGGTGGCAAGGTAAAAGCAAAGATCTGCACTCCGGTAGTTGGCTTTGATGCTGTTTGGGAAAAAATGCTGGGTAAATTCGTTAATGATACTGGCGTAGGCAACATCGTTATTGAAATCAATGATGATAATGCTACTCCTATCGTAGTATACATGAGATTGCGCCAGGCTCTGGCAGAAGCAACCGCAAAGGAGGCTGAATAAGATGAAAAGTTGGAACGAGCTGGAACAAAGCAGCTTCTTTGATGCTAATGCCCGTGAGCGTGCAGTAGGCATTTGCGATAAAGGCACCTTTACCGAACTCCTCGGCCCTGATGACCGTTTTGAAAGCCCGCATCTGCCTGTACTGGGCACTGCAGTAGAATTTGATGACGGCACCGTTACTGGTGTTGGCCTGATTGGCAAGCATCCTGTATTCGTTGTATCTATGGAAGGCAAATTCATCGGTGGCGCTATCGGCGAGGTTAACGGTGCAAAAATGGTTAACACCCTGCGCTTGGCTTTGAAGGCTGCTAAGGACATCAAGGCTGCTCATCCGGAAGAATATGCTGCCCGCCGTCCGCTGGTTGCTATTTCCTTTGAAACTGGTGGTGTACGTCTGCATGAAGCAAATGCAGGCCTCTTAGCTCATGCTGAGGTTATGGACGCTATCCAAGACTGCCGCCGCATTCTCCCGATTGTTGCAGTAGTTGGCTCCAAGGTTGGCTGCTTCGGCGGCATGGGCTTCGTTGCTGCTGCTACCGACGTAATCGTTATGAACGAGGAAGGCCGTATCGGCTTGACCGGTCCTGAGGTTATCGAGCAGGAAATGGGCAAGGACGAATTCGATGCTTCTAACAAAGCATTGGTATACCGCACCACTGGCGCTAAGCATAAATATATCATCGGCGACTGCAACTACCTGGTTGAAGACGTTATCGGCGATTTCAAAAAGGCCTTGGCAGAGGTTGCTGACCTTTCCATGGACGAAATCGAAAAGATGCGCCGCATTGGTTCCTTGAAGCTGGTTCAAGAGCAGCAAGGCCTGGTTAAACTGGTAGCTGAAATGCAGCCCAAGGATTCTATGGATCTGTGGAAACACTTTGGCAATGAAAACCCTGCAGAGCTTCCGGAAATGTCTACCGCAGACTTCCTGAAGGTTGTAAAACGCAGAGAGCGCGCATAAGAGAAGGAGGTAACAAAACATGGATGAAATGGAAAACACTATGATTGGCCGTGGTCGTGACGCAATCGACATGATTGTTGACGCAGGCTCCTTCGAAGAAAATAAGGTTGGCGCTGCTGACTTTGACCCTGACTATGGCCCAGGCGCAGTAGTTGGTACTGCTAAGCTGAAAGACGAAACCATTACCGTTATCGCTAACGACGCATATGCTTTCAATGACCGTTTCCCCGTTGTATTCGGCGGCGTAATCGGCCTGGAAGAAGGCTACAAAATGGCAACTGCCGTTTACCGCACCATGGAAGCTGACAAGGAAAAACCGGAAGCTGAAAAGCGCCCGATCGTTTTGATTGTTGACACCCCGGGCAACGGCCCTGGCAAAATGGAAGAAATCGCCGGTATGAACAAATCCACCGGTGGCTACCAGCTGGCACTGGCTGAAGCCCGTAAGGCTGGCCATCCTATCGTAGCAATGGTAATCGGCCGTGCAATCTCTGGTGCATTCCTGTGCCATGGCCTGCAGGCTGACCAAATCCTGGCTCTGTCTCCGGAATTTGGCACCATGATTCACGTAATGCCGCTGACCTCCATCTCCCGTATCACCAAAATGGATATCGAGCGTTTGGAAGAGCTGGCTAAGGTTAACCCCGTATTCGCTCCTGGTGTTAACTTCTTCTACAACCTGGGCGGCGTAAAGGAAATCGTTAACAAGGTTGAAGATATGCGCGACGTAGTTGCTAAGCACGTTAAAGACGTACAGGCTTTGAAGGCTGCTGGCAAATACGAAGAGCTTGGTCCTTGGGGCCGCGGCCTGGATGGCGATGCACGCGGTGGCCGTGTAAACCGTCTGAAAGCTATGGCTAAGATGAACGAAGAGTTCGCAGCTGTTGCTGACAAATATATCAACGCTTAATTAGTTGAAGAAAGAAGGGGTAGTATGAAAGGTATTCTTGCTGAAATAGCATCTATGGTCAAGGACTTTGGTTCTGCGCCTACATTTGAGGAGATGCCGCGCAAGTCGCTGGCAGACAAGGGTATAGCCGGACCAACCGCTGCCCATACGATTGAAGAGGTTCATACTCCCCTAAATTTTGCTTATCTCACTTTTACTACAGGCTCGTCTGCCTTCCAAAATATTGTAGGCATTACCTTCGCGGAGCTGCCGCAAAGAATCAAGGCCTCGTTTAATGTGTTGGAGCGTGCAGGGCTCAAGGCAGGGGATAAGGTGCTTGTCACCTATCCGCCGCTGGTAAATGTTTTTAGTGGTGATTCCTTCAAGCAGTATGGGCTGGAATGGCAATTTTTGGTTCGTTCCAGCAGAGATGCCTTTCTGGCTGCGTTATACGAATTCCAGCCCAAGGCTGTTGTAGGAGAATCCTCCTTTATCAGGGCTGCCTTAGAGGATGCTAAGCATATGGGCGTTGTTGAAGAGCTGCCCAAGAAACTCGTTTTGCTTACAGCTGGCACGCCGCTTGACTTGGAGCTGCTGCCGGTAGCGAAGGAGGTCTTGGAGGCCGAGGTACATGACCTATACGGCTGCCAGGAGTTTGGCTGGCTGTGTATGGATGGTGTGCCGTTACGTGAAGATATTGAGCTTGTGAAGTTGCCCAATAACGGTGGGCAGGATATGTACGAGCTGGTTGTGGGCGGTCTGCCTATGGGCGACAGCTTTCCCGTTTCCGCCAGCGGTCATGTCTGCAATAGCGAAGGTAAAATCATTACCTACCGTCGTGAGCGGACCTATCCTGAATATGAAGTGATTGTTAAGGAAACAACACTTACATCTGCTGTTACCCTAGGCAGGGTTGCAAGGTCTATCCTACGTATTAAAGGCCGTGTTGTAAAAATCGCTCCTGATGTAAAAACTGGTGCTGCACATACAGTTCTGGAGCTGCGTCCTGATTATATCAGCGCAGGCTTACAGGAAGGAATTATTATTGAAGGTCCTGAAAAGACCAAGTTCTTTGATGATATGGTGCAGGCACAGCTTGATTATCAACAGAAAGCAAAGGCGGATCCGACATGGACAAAACGCAGTTAAAAAGGCACAACCTGGTATTTGTATCCCAAGAGGGCAAAAACAAAATCTGGCGCGATATTGCAAGCCGCTACGATGGTGAAGCTAAACGCCTTGCAGAAGAGGTTTTGCAGGGAGAAGTTGACATACCTGGCTTTATGCGGCGTAGCGAACGGCCTGACGGTGTAGTAGCTGTTGGTTTTGTACACCATGAAAGGCTTGCTGGCAACCGTATCCGCATAGGTGCTTTTGCTGCTACTGAGGATGTTGTAACTGTAATGACCCCTTATGAGGTTATGGTGCGCAAGGCCTACGCCTGCAAGCCCAGGAACCGTTGTATGGAAAGTGTGCTGCAGCTTTACAACCTGGCCGAAATTTTTGACCTGCGTGTAGGCGTGCTTGGTAGTGCGGCTTTAGAGCTTATTACCGGCCTGCCTTATACAGACGAAAATTCGGACATTGACCTGCTTATACAGCCGGCGCGTTACAACAGGCTACTGCAGTTCTATCGTGCGGCCCAGGCCTGCACTGACGGCATCAACACAGATTTTGAGCTTGATCTGCCTAATGGCTACGGCGTAAAGCTTGCCGAAATGTTTATGGAGACGCAGACAGTGCTTGGTAAAAGTTTAGATGATGTTGCTTTGCTCAATCGCAAGGATGTCATGGAATATTTACAGAATGACTGCCTTTGTGGCTGTCATGACTACTAAGATTGAAAAATTTTTAACCCGTACTAAAAACTTGAAAAATTAAAGGAGTAAGAAATCATGGAAATTAAATCTCGCGTACCTGGTAAAATCGTTCGTTTTGAAAAACAAGTTGGTGACACCGTTGCAGTTCGTGACGTTCTGATCGTTATGGAAGCAATGAAAATGAAACAGCTGGTACCCTCTCCGGTAGCAGGCGTTGTAAAAGAATACAAGGTACAACCTGGCGACCGCGTAAGCGCTGGCCAAGTAGTAGCTATTGTAGAATAATAGCTTTAGCAGGACGAGCTGTGCATTAGGCTGCATGGCGGTCTTGTCCGCGGCTTAATGTGGCATAACAGTGCCAGCGTCCTTCTTGTTTACTGTTTAACCCTTAGTTGTTTCGCCGCCCCTGCTTTTGGGGGCGGTGATAATAAAAAATTGTACTATGAGGTGATATTATGGTAATTTATGGTGTTGGTTTACTTTCTGCCTGCTTCTTAGTAGGTACATTTTTAGGCGATATCCTTGGTGCTGTATTGGGTGTTAAGGCAAATATCGGCGGTGTAGGCTTTGCAATGCTGTTCCTCATTATCCTGTCTAACAAGGGTATTGACGCAGGCTGGCTGGATAAAAAAAGCCAGGAAGGTATTGCTTTCTGGTCTGCAATGTACATTCCTATCGTAGTAGCTATGAGCTCCATCCAAAACGTTGTAGCAGCTGTATCTGGTGGTGCTGTTGCTTTCTTGGGCGGTCTTTTGGGCAGTGCTCTGGCTTTTATTCTGATTCCTGTGCTGAGCAAGCTTTCTAGGAAATAAAAAATAAAATACGTATAGGAGGTATTCATTATGGATTTAGTCGCAATGTTTGCAAAAGTCTTAAAATCTAATGGCTTGATCGCTGCATTCGTAATTATCGCAATTGTAAACCTGATTGCTTATAAATTTGCTGGTCTTTCTAAGGGCCGTATTCACGGCAGTGCTGTAGCAATTCTCTTCGGTCTTGTTCTTGCATATATCGGTGGTGGCGCCAAAGGTATCGCAACCATTCCCATGTTCGCCGGCATCGGCCTGATGGGTGGCGCAATGTTCCGTGACTTTGCAATTGTTTCTACCGCTTTCGGCGCTGACCTGCGTGAAATTAAAAAAGTAGGCTTTGTTGGCGTACTTTCCCTGGCTCTTGGCCTGTTTACTTCCTGGGTAGCTGGCGTAGTTGTTGCTTATGCTTTGGGTTACACCACTCCGGAAGATTTGGTTACTATCGGCGCCGGCGTTGCAACCTTCGTTGTTGGCCCTGTAACTGGTGCTGCTTTGGGTGTATCCTCTGAGGTTATCGCAATTTCCATCGCTGCAGGCGTTGTAAAATCCCTGGCAGTTATGATCTTCACTCCGTTCGTTGCTAAAGCTTTGGGCATTGATAACCCGCAATCTGCAATGGTATTCGGCGGCTTGGCAGGTACTACCTCCGGCACTGCGGCTGGTATGGCTGCTGTAGATCCTAAGCTGGTTCCGTATGCAGCAATGACTGCAACCTTCTACACTGGCTCTGGCTGCTTAACCTTCCCGTCCATTTTCTACTTCCTGACTAAAGCCATTTTCGGTTAATAGTCCGGGTATAAAAAATTTTTCAAGGCATATGATACGGAGAAAGTAGGTAGGCAATATGATCGAGCAACAATTTTTACTTCAACGAGTAGACAAAAATGAAATAAAAACTGCCAATGAGGTATATACCTGCAAGCTTTCTCCCTTCGATGCTGATTTGGAACGCACAAGCCAATATTTAACCCAGGCAATATTACTGGAGGTCACAACGCATCCCAAACCGGGTCTTGTGACACGACTTTCTAACGGCTCGCACAAGGATATGAGCATTTTCACCTTTATGATGAGCTCTGCCGTGCTTAGCAAGGCCTTTGGCAATTTGCAGGCAATAGGGCAGTCACATAAGGGAACACTCGCAGAGCTCTTTGGTAAAATCCGCAGCTATGGTATAATTGCGGAAAAGGAGCTATTGCATGTTACTAAAGGCGTAAACACGCAACGCGGCATTTTGTTTGCCGGCGGCATCGTTAGTGCGGTTGCCGGCTATGCTATGAATATGGGCCTTAATAAGGACGCTGTGATTCCTTTGATTAAGGAAATGGCGGCAGGACTGGTAGCTAGTGAGCTGCAAAACAACAGTCATGCAGATAAGACTGCAGGCGAAAAGCTGTATCACAAATACGGTATTACCGGTATTCGCGGTGAGGTAGAAAAGGGTTTCCCCAGTGTGGTTAACCACGGTCTGCCCGCTCTTTGCAAAGCACTGGACAAGGGAGCGTCACTTAACGACGCACTGGTGCACACGCTGCTGGCGCTGATGACAGTAGTAGAGGATAGCAACGTTATCTGGCGCACCGATTACGAAACTTTGTTAGAAGTGCAGAGAATTGCACGTGACATTCTGCAAAAGGGTAGTGTCTTTACCGAAGCAGGCAGGATGGCTATTGCCGAAACCGAGAGGTACTTCTTACAAAGACGCATTAGTCCGGGAGGCAGTGCAGATCTGCTTTCTGTTACAATAACTTTATATTTGCTGGCACATAAGGAATTTCCCCACGATATATTTTAGGGACATGATATATCAGGAAAGCTCCTTGACATACAAATGCTTAGCACGATGATGCTAATACTCCTCCATTTTAGCACGCAAGGTACGGTAGGGACAGCCGTGCCTTGTTGTGCGTTCTGAAAGAAGGTATAAGTTTATGATTGGTTATGTCTTGCAGGCACTAGATGGCATTTTTACCATTGTGCTTGTTGTTGGTATTGGTTATGTTTTGAGTAAAAAGGGTTGGTTTGATGACAAAAGCAGTGCGCTGATTGCCAAGCTGGTTACAACAGTTTCGCTGCCGCTGTACATGATTACCAGCCTGACCAAAAACTTTACGGCGCAAAAGCTGTTAGACCTGGCGCCAGATATGCTGCTGCCTGTGTGCTCTATGCTGCTGGCTATGGTGGTAGGCAAGCTGGTGGTACGCTTGTTTAATGTGCGCCAGGGCAGGCGCGGTGTCTTTGTCACTAACTTTTTTATCGCCAACACTATGTTTATAGGTCTGCCGGTTAACCTGGCACTTTTTGGTGACGAAAGCATTCCGTCCGTTATGCTGTATTATATGGTGAATTTGACCTTCTTCTGGACGCTGGGTGTGCAGAACATCGTAGCTGATGTAGAGGGTGCAGGCAGCAGCTTCTTTTCCATGCAGGTGCTCAAAAAGCTATGGTCGCCGCCGCTGATGGGCTTTGTGGCTGCTATTGTGCTCATCCTCATCGGCCTGCCTCTGCCCAAGTTTTTGATGCGCGGTTTTCAATATGTGGGTAATTTGACCACGCCGCTTTCCCTGGTTTTTATCGGTATAGAAATCAGCAAGATTAAGCTAAGCGATTTTAACTTTGAAAAGGATATTTGGGGCGGTCTTTTTGGGCGGTTCATCGTCTGCCCTCTGTGCGTGCTGTGCCTGGTGCCGTTTCTCAACGTATCGCCGATTTCTGTCAAGGTGTTTGCTATGCAGGCTGCCATGCCTGCTATGACGCAGATGGCCATCGTCTGCAAGCAGTACGGTGGTGACAGCCAGTTCGCCGCAGCCTTGTCATTCATCACGATCATCGGCGGCTTGCTGATGATTCCGGTATATATGACTGTTGTCAACATGTACTTCTAAGTGCGGCTTGCGCTAGCACGCCATCTGCTTTGTCAAGACTCCTAGACGTACTAAAAGTACGCCGTCGTTGTCTTTTCGCGCATCTGACGCACTATCACAAGCCTGGCGCAGGTAGTGCTGCAAGCGCGGCTTGCGCTAGCACGCCATCTGCTTTGTCAAGACTCCTAGACGTACTAAAAGTACGCCGTCGTTGTCTTTTCGCGCATCTGACGCACTATCACAAGCCTGGCGCAGGTAGTGCTGCAAGCGCGGCTTGCGCTAGCACGCCATCTGCTTTGTCAAGACTCCTAGACGTACTAAAAGTACGCCGTCGTTGTCTTTTCGCGCATCTGACGCACTATCACAAGCCTGGCGCAGGTAGTGCTGCAAGTGCGGCTTGCGCTAGCACGCCATCTGCTTTGTATAACAATATATAACTATTTTCAGAAAGGCGGGTTTTTCATGAATCCAGAACAAGTAATCCGTAAAATGTGGAGCAGTAATGCTTTTATGAACGTCCTGAAGATTGAAATCAAGGAGGTGCATTGCGGCGGTGCTACGCTAGTTATGCCCATTGATTTTGACATCCACACCAACCATTGGCTGGGCGTGCATGGTGGCGCTATGGCGGCACTGGCTGACTGCGTAACAGGTATCACCTGTGCGTCGGTGGGCAAAATTTGCACCACGCTGAATATGAATATTGACTATATCAGCAACATGCGCGGCTTAGGCGCGCTGACTGTAGCCAGCAAAATTGTGCATAAGGGGCAGTCTACCATTAACATTGTTTCGCAAATTACCGATGATGGCGGCAACCTTATCTGCAACGTCAGCTACATCATGTTTGTTATGGACAAGCTGAGCGAAGTGCCTGAGCAGTGGTAAGAAGATAAAAATAAAGGACTATTACGCCTATCCCTTGCAGGATACTGCGTAATAGTCCTTTTAAGCTTTCTTACCTATACTTATTAGTATGCTTTTTGCGTGTATGCTGCTCGCGGTAATCAGCCTGAACCTGGTATACCTGGTAAATGTACAGTGCGCACAGCGGCAGGGCGATGATGAGGCCTAGCCATCTGTTGTCAAAAAAGTAGCTGCCTGCCATGCCGCCCAAAAGGCTGACGATGACAACGACTAGCATATTTACCTTGATTTTCATTAAGAGCTTTTTCATTTTGACTTACTCCTCCTGTTGGGTTATGTGAATGATTTAAATAATCTGGGGAACGACAATGTTATGCTTGGGAATTTTGACAGGGTCAAAAATTTTTAGCAGCTCCTCTGGCGTGATAGGCTCGGGACGCGGCAGCTGGCCTGCAAGCTGCGCCAGGATGCCTATGATGGGCTCGCTTGCGCCAAAGTGTGCGCGCAGGGCAGCAAGCTCCAGATCACCGTCGCGCTTGGCCAGCCTGCGTCCCTGTGCGTCTGTAAGCAGGGGAATGTGGCAAAAGCTTGGCGGTGCAAACCCCAAAAGCTTGTATAGGTACAGCTGCATGGGTGTGGAGCTTAATAGGTCGCAACCACGCACTACCTGCGTCACTCCCATAAGTGCGTCATCTATAACAACAGCTAATTGGTAAGCATATACGCCGTCACTACGGCGCAGGATAAAATCACCTGCATCTTGGGCGAGATTAGCTTGCTGCTCGCCATAGTGTGCGTCATTAAAGCTGATAGGGTCATCGCTCACCTTGACGCGCCAGGCAGGATTGCGCTTTTGGGCCTTGGCGGCACGCTCTGCCTGCGAAAGTGTGCGGCAGGTGCCGGCGTAAATAATACGTCCGTCGCTGGCGTGGGGTGCCTCGGCAGCGTGCAACTCACCACGGCTGCAAAAGCAGGGATAAACTAAATCTTGCTTCTGCAGCATGGCAAAGTAATGCGCGTAAATTTCGCTGCGCTGACTTTGAAAATAGCTGTCGCTGTTACTAGCGCAATAGGCACCAGCGTCCCACGTCAGGCCAAGCCACTCCAGGTCACGCGCCAGGGCATCAGCCTTAGCACGCGAGCAGCGCTGTGGGTCAAGGTCTTCGATGCGCAAAACAATTTTGCCGCCGCTCTTTTTTGCGTAGAGCCAGGCAAGCAGGCTGCAAAAGATATTGCCCAAATGCAAAAAGCCACTGGGCGTGGGCGCGAAGCGGCCAACATAGGGCGTGCTGTTTGTTTCGTTCATGCCGCTTCGCTCTCCTTGCCACAAAAATTCGTATGCTATTATTTTACCATACTTCAGCGCAGTGTGCGCAGTAAAAATAAGCAAAAGATTTCACGATAATGTCATTGGACAGCCGCAGGCTTTAGGATATAATGTAAATAAAGTAAACGCAGGCTGCTAGTGGCGCTGCGCATTTATGTTTACTGTGATGAGGTGAAGCAGATGACAGAACGACTGGATGAGCACAAGATGAAATACGCTGTTGATGTGGATAAGGAAGCAGAAGCAATCTGCCGCTGGGCTGCTGCCCGTGCCGGCGTGATTGTGGTGGCTCCAGGTGTGGGCACCATGGCATTGATGGCCAACGAGGTATATATGATTACGCGCTTGGCTAAGCTGCGCGGAATAGAGCTGTCTGAAAGCGCGGTCCTGGGCCTTTTGGGATCTCTAGGAGCGGCCTTCGTGGGGCAGACGCTGGCAACATTAATTCCCTTTGCGCCAGTGCAGATACCCATAGGCGTGTCTGTGACCTACGCTGTGGGCAAGGTGGCTAACGCCTGGCTGGAGGCAGGCAGACCCGATGATCTTTCGGCCTTTAGGGCAACCTATGAGGAGGCCCGCTTAGAGGGTATCAAGATGCTGGGTGAGCTGAAGAATTTGGCCTGCAAGGATAAGCCGTTGGGGGATGAAGCACGCAAATTTGATTTGGATATGCAAAACACCTTTGACAAGGTAAGCAAGCGTGCAGATGATGTGTTGCGCAAGGCTAAGGAGATTTTTAAGTAAACAGCGAGCTTGAAGGACTGCTGGCAGCGGCAGTCCTTTTCTCTTAAAACTTCTTTTCGTCGCAGCATGTTTTAGTGTATAATATAAAATAAAACATTATATTTTTGTGAGGTATAGATATGCGTTTGAGAAAAAAACCGTGGATTGAAGAAGCAATGAAGGATGTGTTGGGCGAGTACGTTTTTATGCACGATATTGATAAGTTTAAGGGCCATTGGCAGGAAATGTTCCCTGGTAAGCGTCTGTGCCTGGAAATTGGCTGTGGTAAGGGCCGTTTTACCATCGGTATGGCTGAGCTTAACCCGGATAAGGCGTTTATAGGCATTGAGACGCAGCATGATATCGCTTACTTTCCTGCTAAGGCAGCAAAGGATAAAAAGCTGAATAATGTACGCATTATCTGCGCTAATGCCGAAAATTTGCTGGACTGGTTTGAGCCTGGTGAAATCAAGGAGCTATATTTAAATTTTAGCGATCCCTGGCCTAAGGCACGTCATGCTAAGCGCCGCCTGACGCACCACAACTTTCTTGCACTTTACCAAAAGCTGTTAGGTAAGGGCGGACATTTGCGTTTTAAAACAGATAACCGTGCTCTATTTGATTTTTCAGTAGAGGAATTCAAAGAATTTGGACTAGAGATTGTTGGCCTGAGCTATGACCTGCATCATTCAGAGTATGATAATCCTGTGCAGACAGAATATGAGCAGAAGTTTAGTGCGCTAGGTACGCCGATAAACTTTTGCGAGGTTGTATTTTAAATTGAGTTGAGTGCCATGAAGAAAAGATTTTTGCTGTGGGATAATCCACGGCAGGCAATTTATATGCTGATGTTCATCCTGCTGCTAGCCGGTGGTGTCAATGTTTACAGCGCCAGCTTTGTGTCAGCGCAGGATATGTTTAGCAGTGGTTGGTATTATCTTGGACGCTACTTTAGTTTCGCAGCAGTAGGGATGCTAGTTATTCATATCGTGCGTAGCATTGGTTACAAAAGGATATTGAATAAGCGCTTTTTGTGGTACTGCTATGTGCTTACCTTTCTTATGCTGCTATATGTTGACTACATGGGCATTGCCAATAAAGGCGCGACACGCTGGATTTATCTGGGAGCCTTTTCTATTCAGCCGTCAGAGATTGCCAAGCTGGTGATCATTTTGCTGGCATCGCGTTATTTGGGCAGTGCCATGAAGCGCGGGCAAAAAGTAGAGCTGTTTACCGGTGAATGCGGACACGTTACTTATGCGACTTTGGCTGTAGCGGCGCTGGTTGTTAAGCAGCCTGACTTGGGAACGGCAGCTATTATTGTAGCACTTTTGATAGGATTGTTTGTTATTGCCGGCCTGGCAAAAAAATGGATAGTGAGTATTATAGGTGCAGGCTTTGTGGGCGCTGCTGTACTTACTATTACGTCACCCTACCGCTGGGAACGCATTAAGGTATGGTTTGATCCTTGGTTGGATGAGCGTGGCAATGGCTACCAGATGGTGCAATCACTGTTAGCGATTGGCAGCGGGGGCTTGACAGGTACGGAATGGGGACATGGTGCAGGTAAATTTTTTTACCTGCCTGAGGCGCATACGGATTTTGCGTTTGCTATTTTTTGTCAGGAAAATGGACTGTTGGGAGCAAGTCTTTTACTTTTAGTGTTTGCTGTTATGGGGGCAGCCTTTTATAGGATTAGCATTAGCACCCGCGATCCCAAGGGCTTTTTGCTGGCTGCAGGTGTAACTTTTCTTATTATCGGACAGGCCTTTGCAAATATGGCAATGGTCTGCGGTATTCTGCCTGTTATTGGCGTGCCGCTTATTTTCATCAGCTATGGTGGCAGCTCTATGATTATTTCTATGTGCGCTATCGGTCTTTTACTTTCTGTGTACGATGAAGAGGAAAGACAGATGGCGGTTGATGCCCAGACGCCGGAGCAGCGGCGCGCCAGCTTCCGCTTTGTGCATAGCAGGAGGTGAAGGCTGTGAAATTATTTACTTTATTGACTGGGAAAAGGCGCTTTACCTGGCTCTGTACACTCATGGTGCTCCTGCTTATAGGTGTATTTTTGCGTCTTATCTGGTTGCAGCTGGTTGATGGTAACAGGCTGAAGCAGCTCACCCAATCGCAGCTGCAGATGGATTATAAGATAACGACGCCGCGCGGGCGTATTGTAGACCGCGATGGCGAAGAGATGGCAGTAAGCATCATGACTGGCTCGCTTTATGTAGACCCAGAGGGAATGAAGGATGAGCCTGAAGCACAAAAAAAGTGGCCTGGACGTGATGCGCGCCGTGTGAGTGCGGAGCTTTTGGCGCCAGTGCTGAAAATAGATGCCGATAAGCTCTATGCTATTTTTAACGGCGGTGGACGTTTTGTCTGGTTAAAGCGTACTATGGAACCTAATGATATGGAAAAGGTGCGTAAAATTATCCAAAATAGTGCGTTGCCTGGCCTACATTTTTTGAAGGAAAGCAAGCGCTATTATACCAAAAAACGTGCTGCTGCTCAAATTTTGGGCTTTGTGGGTATTGATGATAAGGGCTTGAGCGGTTTGGAATACGAGCTTAACGATATCCTCAAGGGCAAGGAAAGTACTTATTCGCAGCTGCAGGATGCCTTTGGTAAGCAGATTTTGGGAACGATGGTTAACGACAAGGAGCCTGGTCTGCAAAAGCAGCAGGAGCAGCTGCCGACGGTGTATCTGACGTTGGACAGCAAAATCCAGTATGTGCTGGAGGATGCTATGGACGATGCCATTGCACGGACTAAAGCAAAAGGGGCAGCGGCTATAATTATGGATCCGTATACAGGTGAGATTTTGGGTATGGCAAGCAGGCCTACCTTTGATCCCAATAATTTTGGCAAATATAGCGCTGATAGCTGGAATAATAAGGCTATCTCCATGATATATGAGCCAGGATCGGTATTTAAGCCTTTGGTTGGCTGCATGGGACTTACCGAAGGTATTATTACACCGGATACCACGTTTCAGGATTTGGGCAGCATACGTGTTGCCGATCGTGTCATCCATAACTGGGATAGCGAAGGTATGGGGACGGTACCGTTTTCTACAGTTATCAAGTTTTCTATCAATACAGGCATGGTGCAGCTTGGTATGCAGCTTGGTGCTGACAGGCTCATCAGCTATGCTAAAAAGTTTGGCTTCGGCACTCCTACAGGCATAGATCTGCCAGGTGAGGAGGGCGGTATTTTGTACGATCCTAAGGCCATGTATGAGCCAGACGTAGCAACAATGGCTATAGGTCAGGGTATAGCAGTGACGCCTATCCAGGTGCTGCGTGCAATTTGCGCTATTGCCAATGGCGGTGAGCTGTTGCAGCCATATATCGTAAAAAAGATTGTTGCAGCAGATGGAAGCACCATCCGTGAAGGACAAAAAAGGGTTGTCCGTAACGTGATGACCGAACAGGTGGCACGTCAGATGCGCACTATGATGGAAATGGTAGTAAGTGAGGGTGGTGGTAAGACTGCCGCTATCAAGGGCTACCGCATTGCCGGTAAAACAGGTACAGCTGAAAAGCTGGCAGAGGGTGGTGGATATGCCGCAGGCCAATACATCGCTTCGTTTGTGGGCTTTGTGCCTGCAGACAAACCGCGTTATGCGATGCTGGTAATGCTTGATACACCACAGGGAGCATTTTATGGCTCGCAGGTTAGCGCACCTATCTTCCGCGATACGTTGCAGCAGATTTTGGTAGCGAAGGGTATTCAGCCTGCCTCCAGCGAAGGGTTACCGTCGTTTGAAGAGATGAACGCTGTAGGACGCAAGGAGGCCGCAAAATCCAAGGAGCTACCGACGATGCAGCTTCTGCCCAATGGTAAAATCAAGCTGCCTGGCTTTACAGGCCTGGACATGCGTTATACTGCCGAGCTTTTGCAACAAGGACATTTGCGCCTTAAGCCATATGGCAGTGGCACTGCTTATCAGCAAAAGCCGCCGGCAGGCAGTGAGGTGGACGAGGGCAGCACGGTTGAGGTTTGGTTTAAGTAGAATTATTTTGTATACATGACCTTTTTAGGCAGGAAAATAAATGCTCAGGGAAGAATTATACTAGATAGCTTTTGAATTAGAAAACAGGAGGGGAATCACAAATGTTATCCGATATTGAAATTGCACAAAAGGCAACAATGCAAAAGATTACCGATGTAGCAGCCAAACTGGGCATAGGTGAGGATGATATTGAATTATATGGTAAATACAAGGCGAAGCTGTCCTATGATCTGATCCGCAAGGTGGCAGACAATAAGGCAGGCAAGCTGGTGCTGGTGACAGCCATCACCCCGACTCCGGCAGGTGAAGGTAAATCTACTACTACCGTTGGTTTGGCACAGGGATTGGCCAAGCTGGGCAAAAAGGCTATCGTGGCCTTGCGTGAGCCTTCGCTCGGCCCCTGCATGGGCATTAAGGGCGGCGCTGCTGGCGGCGGTTATTCGCAGGTTGTGCCTATGGAGGACATCAATCTGCACTTTACAGGCGATTTTCACGCCATTACTTCGGCACATATGCTGCTGGCAGCTATGCTTGATAACCATATCCAGCAGGGTAACGCGCTGAACATTGACCCGCGCCGCATTGTGTGGAAGCGTGTTGTGGATATGAACGACCGCGAGCTGCGTAACATCGTGGTAGGTCTTGGCGGCAAGGCACACGGCGTTCCCCGTCAGGATGGCTTTGATATTACTGTTGCCTCTGAGGTTATGGCAATTCTGTGCCTGGCTAATGATCTGCACGATCTCAAGGAGCGCTTGTCTAAGATTATCGTTGCCTATGATTACAGCGGCAAACCAGTTACCGCAGGCCAGATTAAGGCCCAGGGCGCGATGGCAGCACTTTTGAAGGATGCCATTAAGCCTAACCTGGTACAGACCTTAGAAAACGTGCCTGCCATCATTCACGGTGGTCCCTTTGCTAATATCGCCCACGGCTGCAACAGTGTTATGGCTACTAAGACTGCCATGAAGCTTGCTGATTACACCATCACCGAGGCTGGCTTTGGTGCTGACCTGGGCGCAGAAAAATTCTTTGATATTAAGTGCCGTTACGCAGGCCTTAAGCCTGATGCAGCAGTTATCGTTGCTACTGTGCGCGCCTTAAAGATGCATGGCGGTGTGCCCAAGACTGAGCTGACCACTCCTAACGTGGAGGCAGTAAAAAAAGGCTTGGTAAATTTGGAGAAGCATATCGAAAACGTTAAAAAGTTTGGCGTTCCCTGCGTGGTTGCTATCAACATCTTTGCTCAGGATACCGCCGAGGAGCTGGAGGCAGTGCGCGAGCATTGCGCTAAGCACGGCGTGAACGTGGCCTTGTCTGATGTCTTTGCCAAGGGCGGCGAGGGCGGCATTGATCTTGCTAAAGAGGTTATTGCCTTGGCAGAAAGCGGTAAGAGCGCTTTTGCACCTATCTATCCGCTGGAATATAGCTTGAAGGACAAAATCGCTACCATCGCTAAGGAAATTTATGGTGCAGACGGTGTAAACTACACTAAAGAGGCCAGCAAGGCACTCAAGGAATTTGAGGACCTGGGCTATGGCAATTTGCCTGTATGCATGGCTAAAACTCAATATTCCTTCTCGGATGACCCTGCGCTTTTAGGCCGTCCTAGTGGCTTTAGCATTACTATTAAAAACTGCCGCATCTCAGCTGGTGCTGGCTTTATCGTTGTTTTGACCGGTGATGTTATGACTATGCCTGGTCTGCCCAAGGTTCCGGCCGCAGAAAAGATTGATGTGTCGGATGAGGGGGTTATCAGCGGCCTCTTCTGATGTAAGACTGGCGAATAAGGCGCCATCTGCTTTATGAATTTTCCTTTTCCAATAGCAATTATAGAGAAATAGAAATATAAAAACATATACTTTACATTATTTTTTGAGGTGAAATGTCATGGAAACAATTTTAATGAGGGGTAAGCCTGTTGCCGACGTTTACCGTGAGGCTATTACTAAAAAGATTGCTGCAGCAAAGCAGCGTGGCCTGACTGTTACGTTAGCTATTCTGGTTGTGGGGGATGATCCTGCATCTCATGTCTACAAGGACAGGCTGGTCAAGTTAATCGAAAGTCTGGGCGGTGCTGCCAAGGTCATTTTGATGCCGGCAGATACGCCAGAGGAGGAGGTTGTGGGTGCTATCAAAAAGCTTAACCGCAACCGTTATGTAACAGGCATTATGCCAATGATGCCTATGCCGAAGCATATCAACGGCGATACTATCGGTGCTGCTATTTCGCCTAACAAGGACGTGGACTGCCTGAGTCCGCAGAACGTGGGTGATGTGTTTATGGGACGCAGCCGCTTTGCCCCTTGTACTCCGCGCGCCTGTATGGCAACGCTGGAGCATTACGGCATAGAGCTAGAGGGCAAGCATGTTGTAGTCATTGGCCGTAGCAACGTTGTGGGCAAGCCTGTGAGCATTTTGCTACTGGCGAAAAATGCTACAGTCACTGTCTGCCATTCACGCACACGCAACCTGCCGCAGCTTTTGCAGCAGGCGGATGTGATTGTCGCAGCGGTGGGCAAGGCCTGCTTTGTGAAGCCCGAAATGGTCAAGGAAGGCGTTGTTATCGTTGATGTGGGCATTAATGCTGTAGAAGGCAAGCTGGTGGGCGATGTAGACCCTGCCGTAGCCCAAAAGGCTAGCGCCTTTACGCCAGTGCCGGGAGGCATTGGCGTTGTAAGCAACATGATGCTGATGGAATGCCTGACGCGCCATTTATAATCAGTGCAGGGATTTGTTCTTAGATAGGCTTGCCCTGTGCACAAGCAAAGTATAATAAAAACAAGCCTGTCAGAGTAGCGCGCTTTGATAGGCTTGTTTTGGGATGAAGTTAAATAAGCTGTAGAAGGGAGACAAAAATGAAAAAACTACTTTTGGGGATAGCGCTGTCGGCGCTGTGCTTTGCTAGTACAGGCTTGGCTGATGTATATGCTGCACCTGCGCAAAGCCCTTACAAAACCAGGACTAACGACACTACCTATAACAGTGCGCCGTCTGCTGGCAGCTATTCTGAAATCGACCAAACCAATTATGTGTCCCGTCGCATGACGCTGCACCTGTCGTATAAGGATGCTGATGGTCTTTATCAGGGAGAAGTCAACGCCCAGGGATTGCCGGACGGGCGTGGTAGCTTTACTACGACATATACTAATGATACCGACAGATGGAGATACGAGGGCGAATTTCGCAACGGCCATTTCGAAGGGCAAGGTAGGGTTACTGACTTAGATAGCACCAAGGTGTGGCGTGAAGGCACGTTTGTTAACGACGAGTTGACAGGCTACGGCAAGCTGGGCCAAAATTCGAGAGTAATTTTTGAAGGCTATTTCCAGAGGGATATACCATTGGAACGTGAATATTCGTTAACCTATCCTGTGAGGTATTCTAATTGGGAATTTTATATCAACGATATCTACGAGGATAGCTATTTGGGCCACGTGCGGGCTAATGGCAAATTTATCATTTTGCTGACGAAGGCCAGAAACCTGACTAATCTTTATGTCCGTCCCATCACTACGCCTGGCTTGGTACGGCTTTGGGATAGAAGAAGTGGCAACATTTATAAGGTTGCTACAGATGCTATGAGACATTATTATAATGATTATGGCAACACTTATTGGATGACTGAGCGTATGGCTCCTAATTCTACAACTGGTGAGATAGCATTGGCCTTTGAGGTTCCGTATTATGTTAATAACAGGGATTTGACGCTTATATTCTATGCTGGTGCTGATAGCATCGGCCAGCCGTACAGCATCAATATAAGGTGATTTTCGCCTGGTATTTCTGAACAAGTAATTTCATAAATGCTAAACCCCCACAAGCGTGCAAGCTGCGCAGCCTTGCGGGGGCTTTTTGCTGTATTGGTAAGACTAAATGCTTAAATGCTGGCAGGCTGCAACTGCTACATAAATCCCACTTGCTCTTTAGGTTATCTTGTGCTATAATCATGGTTAACGATAAGGTTAACGTAAGACATGGTCAAGGTTTACGCTAACCTATAATTTTTGCAATATTAAACTACTAAGTAAGTAGGTATTTATTTAGGAAAGAGGAGATAATATGGATCCCAAGGCATTAGCACAGGAAATTATTGATGGCAGAAGACTGACTCGCGAAGACGATTTACAAGCATTTTTGACCTGCGATTTACAAGCGTTGTGTGAGGGTGCAGATAAAATCCGTGAGCATTTTGTAGGCGCACGCGTAGATTTGTGTTCTATCATCAACGGCCGCAGTGGTCATTGTCCTGAAAACTGCAAGTTTTGCGCGCAATCGGCACATAACCACACAACCTGTGAGGTGTACGACTTTTTGCCTGAGGAGGAAATTGTTAACCTGGCACGACTTAACCAGGAGGAGGGCGTGCACCGCTTTTCTATCGTAACTGCAGGCAAGGCGCTGACAGGCGAGGAGTTTGACAAGGCCATCCATGCCTATAACACTATGCATCGTGAGTTGAAAATTGACCTGTGCGCTTCTATGGGCTTTTTGTCGCGCGAGCAGCTGCACCGCCTGCATGAGGCTGGCGTTACCAGCTATCACCACAATATCGAAACCTCTAAGCGCAATTTCCCCAACATTTGCACCACGCATACCTATGACATGAAGATCAATACTTTGAAGATGGTTAAGGAGGAGGGCATGTGCGCCTGTTCCGGCGGTATCATTGGCATGGGCGAAACCTGGGAGGACCGTTTAGATATGGCCATTAGCCTGGCGGAGCTGGGAATTGATTCTATTCCGCTGAACGCTTTGATGCCTATCCCTGGCACGCCGCTAGAGCATCTGCCGCGCTTGAGCGAGGCTGACATCCTGCGTACTGTTGCTTTCTTCCGTTATATTAATCCGCTGGCCAATATCCGCCTGGGTGCAGGCCGTGCGCTTTTGACAGGCGATGGCGAAACTGCCTTCCGCGCTGGCGCATCGGCTACTATCACCGGCAATATGCTGACAACTGTAGCCTGCGCTACTATCCGCAGTGATCGCAAAATGCTTAACCATATGGGACGTGACATTAAGCCGGAATACATGACGGATGAAGAGGCTGCGGCTATTGATGCCAGAGCCGAGCTTGCATAAAAATAAACCTCTCTTTCTTTACATGAGCTGCCTGCTGAATTTGCGGCAGCTCTTTTTGCTTTGCGCACTTGTAGAGAGCATGAGGCTGTTATATAATAAGAGATGATGTTTTGGGGATATACAGTTGTTTATGAATGATGGTAGTATGGAGGGAACATGGAGTTTAAGTTTTTCCAAAGAAAAATTAAAATATCCTTCTTTAGCGTGATAATTTTTGCCTTCTTCCTGTTGGTTTCCTTGGTGAGCCTGCATATTGTGCGGGATAAAATACTGGAAAATTCACACATTATGGGGCAGGAGATTGCTGCCCGCTTTGCTACAAGGGAAACGGGACGCATTAAATCGCAGGAAATGCTGCTGCGTAGTGCGGCGCAGAATATGGCCCATCTGCTGGAGATGAAGCCGGATATAACAGAGAATGAGCTGGAGGAGGCCTTGGCGCACTTTACGGAATATATGGAAACAAATTCCGAGGTGGGCCGTTTTGAGATGTGCGCTGTTGTTAATGGCCGTATTGTGGGCAAGCAGCTTGCTGGTACAGATGCCGATGCGCGCAACCAAAAATGGTATCAGTCAGCTTTAAAAAATAAAAATAGCGTAGCTTATACTAATCTTTATCGCAAGGATAATAGCAGTGGACGTGTACTGACCCTGGCTGTGAGCTTTGGTGATGACGACGTGCTGGCAATGAATATTTATCCGGAAAGGCTCAACGCACTTTTGGCAGATAACCAGCTGCCGCCGCACAGCTATTATTATTTGTGCGACCCTGATGGTAATATTATGTTTGCGATTAATGACCGCAATCTGTCTATAGAAGAGCAGCAGCCTTATGTGGAGCAGATTTTTAAGGAAATACGCAATAATAATGCCGATGATGTTTCGTATATTACTGATTACGACGGTAATAAGCGCGGTGTGTATTATACTACCTCGGACAAGGGCTGGATTTCTATTGTCACGATCCCCTATGACTTTTTGCTGGGGGATTACGAAAGCCTGCTGCATTGGTTTATGCTGACGCTTGGCGTACTGCTGCTGCTGGCGGCAGGGCTGGCGCTGCGCGAGCACGTCCTCAATAAGCAGATTCAAAGCATTAACGAGGTTATCCGCGTGATGAGCAAATCGTTTTTGGCGGTTTTCCGTGTAAACTTTGTGACTGGCCGTTATTATATGCTTAAAAGCGCCTCCTTTGGCCCGCAGGAGGCCGAGGGTGATTATGACAAGCTTTTGCAGGGTCTGCTGGCCTATGTGGAACCAGAAGCGGCCGATGAATTTGCCGAAACCTTTTCGCGTGACAACATCAAGGAGCTGGTGAACCGTCACATCTATGACTTTGGTGGTGAATTCCGTCAGCGCTTTGGCAAGGAATACAAATGGCTTAATGTGCGTCTAGTGCGCGACGACCTGCTTAAGGCTGACGAGGCGATCTTCTTCTTCCGTGAGGTGGATGCCGAAAAGCAAAAGGAGCTGGAGCGTATGCAGGTTACAGAGCATGCCCTGCGTGTGGCACGCGAGAACGCCAAGTCACGCAATATGTTCTTTTCGGCGCTGTCGCACGATATGCGCGCTCCGCTCAACGGTATCATCGGCATGGCCGAGCTGGCTGAGCTGCACAAGGACGACTGCGGCCAGGTTAAGGAATATATCCGTAAGATCCGTGGTGCAGGGCAGCAGCTGCTGACGCTGATTAACGATATACTGGAAATGGCGCGTTTGGATAACGGCCAGGTAGAGCATGTGCAGGAAACCTTTGCTATAGGTAAGGCAGTGCAGGATATCAGCGATATTTTTGCGGCCCAGGCCGAGCTGGAGCAAAAGTTCTTTGATGCACAGCTGCTGCTGCCAGAGGGCGAAACTGTAAGCGGTGATTTGCAGGGACTGCAGCAGATCTTGAATAATATTTTGTCCAATGCGATTAAATACACCAAGGCCCAGGGTAAAATAAGCTTTATGGTGCGCAAGGAAGTGACTAAGGAGCGCAACCGTGCGCGTTATACCTTTATTGTTACAGATACAGGCTGTGGTATGTCGGCTAAGTTCCTAGAAAAGATTTACAAGCCATTTGAGCGTGACAGTCGCTTTGGTGTGCCCAAGGTTGTGGGCACGGGTCTTGGTATGACTATCGTTAAGAGCCTGGTAGAGCGCATGGATGGCAGTATTCATATCAGCAGCCGCGTAGATGAAGGCACCTGCGTGCTGATTTCGCTGCCGTTTAACCTGGTCAAGCAGGCTGGCAGCAGCAGTACGCAAGGGCAGCCCAAGCTGGCAGATTTTGCAGGCTGCAGGGTGCTGGTGGCCGAGGATAATGATATCAATATGGAAATTATCAGCGAGCTGCTGACGATGAACGGCTTAGAGGTTTTGCCTGCTGCGAATGGGCAGGAGGCAGTGGAGCTTTTTAAGCAGTCGCAAGCAGGAAGTATCAGCATGGTGCTTTTGGATATGCAGATGCCTAAGCTGGATGGCTGTGCGGCGGCGCGTGCTATCCGTGCCCTGGAGCGCGCTGATGCCAAGTCTGTAGCTATTATAGCGCTTACGGGCAGCAGTGCGCCTGGCGACGTTAAGCGGGCGTTGAGCGCCGGGATGAATGATTACATGGTCAAGCCAGTACAGATGAAGCTTTTGGCGCAGAAGATGGGAGAGTATCTGCAGCATTAATTTTTAAGGGAGGCATGGGGGATGCTTTTAGAGGATTTGCCCAATTACATAGACATTAATCTTGCCCAAGGCTTAGAGGAGCGCTTTATGGGCAGTGAGGCGCTGTATGTGCGCTTTTTGCACAAGCTTGCCGCATCGCAGGAGTTTGTGCAGCTAGAAGCCGCTGTGGCCGCAGATGATTGGCAGGAGGCCCTGCGCTTGGCGCATAACCTAAAGGGAGTGTGTGCAACGCTGGAGCTGGGCAGGCTGGCTGCAGCCTTTGCGGCTATCGTCACCCTTTTGCGCAGCGAGGACTTTGCGCCGCAGGCTGTAAAGCAGCAGCTTTTGCATGCGCAGGAGGAATGGGATAAGATGTTGGCGTGTATAAACAATTTGCAGGAGAATGCGTAATGGAGTTTATCGGTATAGCGGCAGGCGGAGCACTAGGCGCGCTGTGCCGTTGCCTGTTGGGGAACATCATTGCTAGGAATATAGGCAGCGTACTTCCCTGGGGAACATTTGTTATTAACATCGCGGGCTGCTTTTTTATGGGCGCGTTGATGACGCTGATTGTGGAACGGCAGCTGCTGCCTGCGGCCTGGCGCTTATTTCTTTGCGTAGGCTTTTTGGGAGGCTTCACTACCTTTTCTTCGTTTGGCTACGAAGGAGTGACGCTCCTTTTGCAGGGGAAGCTGGCTGTAGCGCTTGGCTATATAGGCGCCAGCAGCTTCCTTGGTCTTGTGGCTGTAGGTGCAGGTGTGCTTGTGGCAAGAGCAGTTTAAGGTGCTAGAGGTTGCGCTAAAAATAAAAAGACAAATATAAAACCGCTTGTTACTTCTGTTGGAAATAATCTGGCAGAGGTAACAGGCGGTTTTTGCTTGTGCGTAATTGATTATTTTTCTTTTATGTTTAACACGATGATAGCTGCAAGGATGAGTGCCATGCCTCCAATCTTTGTCAGCGTCAGCGGCTCGGCAAAGCACAGCACGCCTACAGCGGCAGCTACAAAGGGCTCAATGGTGGCCAAAATAGAAGCACGGCCAGCCTCTACGCCCTCCAACCCCTTGGTGTAAAGCAGGTATGGCAGTACAGCACACAGAAGACCCAAGGCGCAAATGTTGAAAATGGCCTGGCTGCTGAGGCTGCTAAGGCTTGCCAGCTGCAGGCCGGCCAAGGGCCAGGAGCCGATGACTGCAAAATAAAAGGTGTAGGCAGTAATCGTCAATGAAGAGTAGCGCTTGACAGCGTACTTGCCAAAAATGCTGTAGAGCGCATAGCCAAAGCCGCTGCCTAGGCCGTAAAGCAGGCCGCTGGTGCTGAGCGTGAGGCCGCTGCCTAAAGCGCCGGTGACGCACACGCAGCCTGCAAAGGTGAGCACAAGAGCAATGACCTTGCTACGCGTAAAGTGCTCGCCAAAGCAGACGAGTGACAGCAGCATGACGAAAATAGGCGCGGTGTAGAGCAAAAGCGCTGCTACTGCCAGGTTAGTCTGCTGCATAGAATTGAAATAGCAAAAGTTAAAAAATACCAAGCTGCAAATGCCTGTGCCAATAAACAGCCAGCAGTCGCGTGGGCGGATGCTGAGCGTGCGGCGCGGGCTTCGTGCTACCAGCAGCGTGATGCAGATTGCGGCTACCAGCGAGCGCAGTGCTACAATTTGCAGCGACGAAAAGCCTTCTGCTGCCAAGTGGCGGACGAAAAGACCAATTAAACCCCAGCAGGAAGCGGCGGTGATGATGTATAAGTAGGCTTTGGCCTTCAATCTGCTTCACCGTCCTTGCGTCCACGTCCCCAAAAGGCGTGGAACTTACCTAAAAGCTCCTTGCCAGGCTTAGCAGGCCACAGCTCCTGGCGGTCGCTGCTGCGCATGGCGGCGGCCAGATGATCATAGATTTCGGGATATTGCGCATCGAGGGCGGCAATATGCTCCTTGATGTCCTGGCGCATGGTGTGGCCGTCGTAGGGACAGGGATTTTTGATAGGCTGTAGGCCAAGCTTGGCTACAAGGGCACGGATTTCGCTTTCACGGTAATATAAAAGCGGCCGCAGTACGGTGATGCCGCTACGCGAAAGCTGTGTGACAGGTAAAAAGGTGCGCAGCTGGCCGCTGGTGACAAGGTTCATAAAAAATGTTTCTACAGCGTCGTCGTTGTGATGTGCCAGTGCCACCTTGTTAAAGCCCAGCTCCTTGGCGCGGCGGTTGGTGGCGGCACGGCGAAAGTAAGCGCAGGTGAAGCAGGGGCTGCCGCCCTTCTTGGCATGTGCGGCCATTACATCCACCTCGTCGCTGTAATGCACCAGACCAAACTGTGCGCAAAATGCTTCCAGCTCTGCCTTGGGAAAATCGGGCGCAAACATGCCGTTGACGGTGTAGCAGGCCAGGTCAAAGGGAATGGGTGAGTATTTTTTTATTTCTGCCAGCATGGCGGTCAGCAGCATGCTGTCCTTGCCGCCGCTCAGCCCGACAAGGATGCGGTCTCCTGGCTGCAGCATATCAAATTCTATAATTGCCCGCCACAGCTTGCTTAAATCCTTGGCAGGCACAAAGGTGTTTGTTTTAGTCATATACAGTCTCCTTTTTTTGCAATACATATGCTTATTTTAGCACAAAGCATGTATGATTCCTAGTGTATTTATAGGCAAAGATGAAGCAAGGGCGCAGTTTGTCCAACAAACTAGATGTCAACTTAGAATGCTTTTCTTTTCGCCTGGGCAGACGCTTTATGGTATAATATAAAGGTCAAAAATATTTTTGCACAAAGAGGGGCCGTTGCTCCTGTGATAGATTATGGAGGAAGCATATGACAGATACAACACAAGGCTTAAATAGACAGCAGCAGGATGCTGTACAGACGATAAACGGACCAATGCTGATTTTGGCGGGTGCCGGCAGCGGCAAGACCAAGGTGCTTACCTGCCGTATTGCGCATCTGTTGCAGCAGGGCGTTCGTCCCTACCGCATTTTGGCTATAACCTTTACTAACAAAGCTGCCGCCGAAATGCGTGAACGCGTGGATCGCATGGCAGGCGCTGCGGCGCGTGATGTGTGGCTGTTTACCTTTCATGCCTTTTGTGCACGCGTGCTGCGGCATGATTTAGAAAAGCTGACAGGCTATAGCAACAATTTTGCCATTTATGACACGTCTGACAGCAAAAACCTCATCAAGCAGGTGCTGAAGGAGATGAATCTGGATGATAAGCGCTTTCCTATCCCAGGGATTATCAGCCACATCAGCAATGCTAAAAATGCGCTGCAAACTCCAGAAGCATATGCACAGCAGGCGGGTGAATATTATGAGCAGCAGGTGGCCAAGGTTTATGCTGCTTACCAAAAAAAGCTGCAGGCTAACAACGCTGTTGATTTTGATGATCTGCTGCTACTGACGCTGCGTCTGCTTAAGGAAAACGCCGAGGTGCGCGAAAAATATCAAAACAAATTTGATTATATTATGGTAGACGAATATCAGGACACCAACCATGCGCAGTACCTGTTGACTAAGCTTTTAGCTGCTGGGCACAAAAATATCTGCGTGGTGGGCGATGCTGACCAAAGCATTTATGGCTGGCGTGGTGCTGATATCCAAAATATCTTGGATTTTGAAAAGGATTATCCCAATGCCAAGCTAGTGAAGCTGGAGCAAAATTACCGTAGCACCCAGTTTATTTTGGATGCAGCCAATGCCGTTATTGATAATAATAGCGGCCGCAAGCCTAAAAGACTGTGGACGGATAACGATGGCGGTAGTGAGATAGTTTATTATCAGGCTATGGATGAGCGTGATGAGGCACGCTTTGTGATTGAGCGCGCGCAGCAGCTGCAGCAAAGGGAGCAGGCCAAGCTGGGTGATATGGCAGTGCTGTACCGCACGAATGCGCAGTCACGTGTTTTTGAAGAAATGCTGATCAAAAGCGGCATTGCCTACAATATGGTGGGTGGCACCAAGTTCTATGAGCGCAAGGAAATTAAGGACGTGCTGGCGTATTTGCGCCTTATTTATAACCCCAGTGACAGCCTCAGCCTGCTGCGCATTATCAACGTTCCACGCCGTGGCATTGGCGATGCAACTATAGCGCGCTTGGCTGAATATGCCGCTGCCAGCGGTCAAAGCCTTTTTGATGTTGTCTCTAACGCTGGCGACGTACCGTCGCTGGCCAGCCGCTTTGTTAATAAGCTGGATGACTTGGCAGGGGTGCTCTTTGATTTGATGGGTGAGGCGGCCGATGCTCCTGTAAAGCAGCTTGTTGAGGATGTGCTGCAAAAAACAGGCTACCTGGCCGAGCTGGAAACCAGCGGTGATGCACAGGACCAAAGCCGTGTGGACAATCTGCACGAGCTGTTGAGCGTAGCAGAGGATTTTGCGGCCAAGTGCGAGCGTAGCGGTGATGAGCCGACGCTGGAAAACTTTTTGGCAGACGTGGCCTTGGTTGCAGATATCGATGATGCCGACCTGGATGAAGATAAGATCACGCTAATGACGCTGCATTCTGCTAAAGGCTTGGAGTTCCCTACAGTTTTTCTCGTGGGTATGGAGGAAGGCATCTTCCCACATTCGCGCACGTTGATGGATGAAAGTGAAATTGAAGAGGAACGCCGTTTGTGTTATGTGGGTATTACCCGTGCAGAGCGTCATTTATTTCTGAGTAATGCCAGGATGCGCACAATTTACGGACGTTCTCAATATTATCCTGCTTCACGCTTTTTGCAGGAGGTTCCCCGTAACCTCATCCACGAATATAGGCGGCCGCAGGCGCAGCCACGCAAAGCGGTGCGCGAGACTGTGAGCAGGACGGAGCCAAGGCACAGCGCCAGCGGCTGGTCCTTTGCCTCTATGGCAGCCTTTATGCCTGCTGACAGCAGTGCTGCAGCTGGCACCAGCTTTCGCGTAGGTGATAAGGTGATGCACAAAAAGTGGGGAGCAGGTACTGTTGTCAGCGTCAAGCCGTCGGAGGATGGGCAGGAGGTTAACGTGGCCTTTGCCGGTGCCGGTATCCGCAGCCTGCTGACAAAATACGCTAAGCTGGAAAAGCTGTGAGTGCCTCTGTAATGCTTAACGCAAAGGATAGCGGCAGGGAGAGAAACGGCTTGCACGTATATAGAAAATGATTAGCAGCGTATAAACCTTTGGAGGAAGAAAATGGCAGAATTAGATTTATTTGCTGATGAAAAAGCGGCGGCTTTGGCAGAGGCTGAGGAGCTGCGGAAAAAAATCCGCCATAACGAATATTTGTATTATGTGCTGGATGCACCGGAAATTACCGACGCAGAATATGACAGGATGATGGTGCGCCTGCGTGAGATTGAAGCCGAATATCCTGAGAGCGTGCCGGTAGATTCGCCGACGCAGCGCGTGGGTGGGCGTGCTTCCTCGCAGTTTACCGAGGTGCGCCACCTAGAACCGCTGCTGTCGTTGGGTAACGTGTTTTCAGCAGCAGAGCTGCGTGCCTTTGATGAGCGTGTACAAAGCGGCCTGCCTGCAGGCAGCAGCGTGGAATACGTTTTGGAACCCAAAATTGACGGCTTGGCGTGTAGCTTGATTTATGAAAATGGCGTTTTAGTGCGCGCTGCTACCCGTGGTGACGGTGTGGTTGGCGAAAACGTCACAGCCAACGTGCGCACTATCCGCAGCATTCCGCTGACGCTGAAGGTGCCAGAGGGCGAGCCTGTCCCCGAGCTTTTGGACGTGCGCGGTGAGGTGTATATGCCGCGGCGTGCGTTTATGCGTTTAAACGAGGAGCGTGCGGAGCGCGGCGAAAGTGAATTTGCCAACCCACGCAATGCGGCAGCAGGCAGCCTGCGCCAGCTAGACCCGCAGGTTACAGCTAGCCGCAGCCTCAGCTTTTTTGCCTATTATCTGGTAGGCGAGGGCGCGCAGGCTAAGCACAGTGAATCGCTGGCAGCCTTGGCGCATTACGGCTTTAAGGTGAGCGAGGGCTACAGGGTTGTGCATACCATTGATGAAGCGCTGGACTTTATCAGCAGCTTTAACGATAAGCGTCAAGGCCTTGCCTACGATACGGATGGCGCAGTAATCAAGGTCAATGATGTGTGGCAGCAGCAGCTTTTGGGTGCAACAGGCAAGGATCCGCGCTGGGCCATTGCTTATAAATATCCACCAGAGCAGGCCGAAACAACGCTGGAGGATATTGACTGGCGCGTTGGCCGCACGGGAGTGCTCACACCTACGGCGGTGCTGACACCTGTCAAGCTCAGCGGCAGCGTCATCAGCCGCGCCACCTTGCACAATGAGGATTTTATCTGCAATAAGGATATCCGCATTGGCGACAGGGTTGTTATCAACAAGGCTGGCGAAATTATTCCTGAGGTATTGCAGGTGCTGACAAAAAAGCGCACAGGAGAGGAAAAGGAGGTTGTTATCCCCACAGCCTGCCCCGAATGTGGCTGGTGCGTGGAGCGTCAGGGAAGCGAGGCAGCTATCCGCTGCACTAATCCGCATTGCCCAGCGCTGGGACGCGAGGGACTTATCCATTTTGTCAGCCGTGATGCTATGAACATTGAAGGCTGCGGACCATCGGTTATTAACGCGCTCATTGATGCGGATTTAGTGCATGATGCGGCCGATTTATACAGCCTGCAGCGTGCAGACCTATTGCAGCTGGAGCGTATGGGTGAAAAGTCAGCAGATAAGCTTTTGGCAGCCTTGGAGGCAAGCAAGGGTAACGAGCTGGATAAGCTGCTTTTTGCTTTGGGCATCCGTCATGTGGGCGCCAAGGTGGCACGCACGCTGGCGACGGAATATGGCAGCATGGAGCGCCTGCAGCAGGCAGGTGCAGAGGAGCTGGCGCAAATCCGTGATATCGGCGCCAAGATTGCCGAAAGCGTTGTTACCTGGCTGAATGTACCAGCAAATATTGATCTGCTCAGCCGTTTGCAGGCGGCGGGGCTGAATATGAGCTTTGTTGCGCCTGCAAGCCGTGAGGATAACCCGTTTTTTGGCAAGACGCTGGTGTTTACGGGTACCTTGCCGACGCTTGGCCGTGCTGAGGCCAAAACCATGGCTCAGGACGTGGGCGCTAAGGTGAGCGGCAGTGTTAGCAAAAAGACAGATTACGTCATCGCCGGGGCAGAGGCAGGTAGTAAGCTGGAAAAAGCGCAGCAGCTGGGAGTCACGGTGCTTGATGAGGCAGAATTTTTGCGGATGGTGCAAAGCGTATAGCTGCAAGCGGATTTTGTCAAGATAAATTACTTTTAAAGGAGGCAAGGCCTATGGAAAAGCAGGAATGGCAGGAATATGTGCGTAAGGTAGCAAGCTGTGATTACCCGATCCCGCTGAATTTGATCAATGATTATGATGATTGGAAGTGTCGCAGTAATGTGGGACGCATGCTGATGATTTTGAAGGACATTGAGGGTGCGATGGCTGTGCTGGCGACAGTAAAGGATGTACAGCCGGATATGACGGACGCACCTGAATTTGGCTTGAGCGAGGCAGAGCATAAGGTGCTGTGCCTGCGCGATATTGCCGAAATCGTGTGGCAGCTGACGGGTACGGGCGATGCACCTCTTGTTTACCTTAAGGAGGCCTACAGGCTGTGCCGTGCCTATGACAAGGTGTTTCGCAGCGCTGACCGAGGTGCTGTGTGGGCACGCGCTTTGGAAATCAGGCGCAGCTGCGGCGACGAGGCCGGCGCACTGGCTGATGCACGTGCGATGCTGACAGCAGAGGGCAAGCAGCACAGCGTCAATCCTTATGCCTTTCATGCCCTCAAGTTTATGGCAGAAGGCTTGGCTGCGCAGGGCGAATATGCTAAGGCAGCCTTGCTGCTGGCAGATGCTTATGCCTACTTTCCACTGAATGAGGCAGGCAGACGTGATTTGGCTGCTGCGGCCGCTATCAGCGCTGCCAAGGAACGCTATGAGGCATATTTGCATTGCACTACTATTCAATACCAGCCGTGGGAGCGCGATAATGTGCCTACACTAGAAGATGTGCGCCGCCTGCAGGAGCGTAATTTTGCCCTGCGCGAGGCTGCAAAGGCCAAGGAGCAGGCAGAAGCAAATGGCAAGGCAGAGGCAGAAAATTTAATTAACAAATTTAAATAAGCGATTAAAATACATGATTAACGAAAATTATACACTCTCTTCGCAAAACTGATACAATAGTACGAGATAATTTTTTGAGAAGGGATGTATATAAATGAAAAAACACGTTTTAGCCTTGACTGCAGTTGCTGCGCTGCTTTTGCCGCAGGTGGCAGGGGCCGAGGGCTTTGCTATTTATGAGTGGTCTGCTGAGGGCGTAGCCATGGGCGGCGCGCGCATGTTTGCCGACAATGATGCTGCTAATATGGCTTATAATCCTGCGTCCATTACGAAGGTGAAGGGTGAGGCTGCAAAGATTTCTGCAACCTACTTAAGTCCGCATGGTCAATATGATATTGATAATGTCCATAGTAAAAAAATGGAATCTGGCCATAACCGCGTACATCCTGCGTGGGCTCCTGGAATGTACTATGTGCGTCAGATGAATGACAAAGAATGGATTGCCTTGGGTACCTACAGCCGCTTTGGTATGGTTTCCCAATTTGAGCGGAATTCTACTCCTGGCAGTAATGCCTTTAGCTCTAAGCTTAGTGGCGTTTCCTTGGGCGTTAACTATGCACGTAAGCTGGATAAAAAATGGACAGGTTCTTTGGGAGCAGAAATCAACTACGTTGGTTTGCAACTAGATAAGAATGCTTTCTCAACAACTCCAAATGCTTCTCCGCTGCATATTGAGGGTGAAAGCTATGCCTTGGGTTGGAATGCGGCAGCGAACTATGAGTTTGATGATAAGAATGAGATTGGTGTAGTTTATCGTAGTAAAATTAATCACTCTATGGAAGCAGATTACGATGCCCATGGAGCTCTGCCGTATAATGGCTACGGCTCTGCTGGTGATGCCTATGCGTGTGTTTCGTTGCCTGAAAGCCTGACTATAGGCTATAATCATAAATTTGACGATAAGACTCGCGTGGAACTAAATTATATTTGGACACGTTGGGATCGCTATGGCGCTTTGGATATTAATTTTGCTCCTAATACTGGTGCTAGCGCTTTTACCGTGCAGCAGCCTAAAAACTGGAGCAATGGTAAGCGTTTTGCTATTGGCTTAGAGCATAAGTTTAGCGATAAGTATTCTGGACTATTGGGTTATGCCTTCGATGCTTCGTCCATTCCTTATTATGGCGGCGACTTCATGATTCCTACGGGTACACGTTCTACCTATTCCTTTGGTGCACAATATCATGACAAAAAGCAGACACTGGCAGTTGGACTGGCTTGGATGAATGTTGGTGGCTTGGATTTTGCAGGTACACCTGATCATGGTGATAGCTTTACTAATGCACATACCCGTGATAGCTTTACTAAAATTGCTTCTATTTCCTACCAACGTAACTTCTGATAAATTTAACAAAAAGCGCACGCAGCTTGTGAGCGTATAACAAAGCAGCACCTCGACGGATTAAACTCCGCGAGGTGCTGCTTTTACTATATGCGTTATACTATTTTACATTTGGGTGCTGATTTCCATCAGGCAGTCGCCGCTTTCTACACGTTCGCCTGCTGCCACATGGATGGCGCTGATGATGCCGCTGATAGGAGCGGACAGCGTTGTTTCCATCTTCATGGCTTCGGTGACGATGAGCGGAGTACCCTTGGTTACAGACTGGCCTTTTTCTACAAGAACCTTAACGACAGAGCCGGACAGGGAAGCGCCGATTTCGCCCATATTGCCCTTTTCTGCTTTTTTGCGGCTGACGGTAGTAGCCTTAGCGTTGCGGTCCTTGATTTCGATTTCGCGCGGCAGGCCGTTGAATTCAAAGACTACGGTGCGCATGCCTGCAGCGTTGGCTTCAGAAATGTGATCCAATTTAATGATCAGAACCTTGCCCTGTTCAATTTCAACCTTGATAACCTCGCCCGGGGTCATGCCAAAGAAGAAGGTGGGGGTATCAAGTACGGATACATCACCAAATTCATTGTAGCGTTTTACCCAGTCGGTGAATACCTTGGGATAGAGGCAATAAGCGCTTACAGCCTCGTCTGAGGTGGGAGCATCCATTTCTGCCAGCTTGCTACGGATCTCTTCAAAATCTACCGGCGGCAGCACTGCACCCGGACGCTCGGTAATGGGAGCACGGCCCTTGAGTACAATACGCTGCAGCTTTTCGGGGAAGCCTTGGTAAGGAGTGCCGATGCGGCCTTCAAAGAATTCTACTACGGAGGCAGGGAAGTCCAGCACATCGCCCTTAGCGTAAACGTCCTCTTCTGTCAGCTCGTTTTGCACCATGTAGAGCGCCATATCGCCTACAACCTTAGACGACGGAGTAACCTTAATCAAATCGCCAAACATCATGGATACGCGATGATACATATCCTTGATTTCCTCCCAGCGGTGGATGAGGCCAAGTGCCTGCGCCTGCTGCTTGAGGTTGGTGTATTGGCCGCCTGGCATTTCATGCACGTAAACCTCGGGGTTGGGGAAGTTTTCGGTGCGGTCGGCAGCTTTATAGTAAGGACGTACGGTTTCCCAATAGCGGGACAGCTCGTTCATAGCATCTACGTCCAGACGCGGCTGACGCGGATGTCCGCTTAAAGCGTAATACAGGCTACTGCCGCTAGGCTGCGAGGTACCGCTGCTCATGGCGCTCATGGCGGTATCTACGATGTCTACGCCAGCGTCGATAGCGCGTGCATAGGTGTAGATAGCATTGCCGCTGCCCTCGTGGGTATGCAGGTGAATAGGTACGCCGACGTAGGATTTTAGGCTGCTTACGAGGCGGTAGGCTGCCTCTGGCTTTAACAGGCCTGCCATATCCTTGATAGCGATGATGTTAGCGCCGGCCTTTTCCAGCTCCTTGGCCATGTTAACGTAATATTGCAGGTCGTATTTATCACGGGTGGGATCCAAAATATCGCCGGTGTAGCACAAGGCTGCTTCGGCAACCTTGCCGCATTCGCGCACGGTGTCGATAGAAAGACGCATATTGTCCAAGCCGTTGAGGCTGTCAAAAATACGGAACACGTCAATACCATTTTTAGCTGCCAGCTTAATAAACTCTTTAACTACGTTATCGGGGTAGCTGGTGTAGCCTACAGCGTTAGCACCGCGCAGCAGCATTTGGAAGAGAATATTAGGCGCAGCCTCGCGGAACTGTGCCAGACGCTGCCAAGGACTTTCGTCCAGGAAACGGTAGGCAACGTCAAAGGTGGCGCCGCCCCAGCATTCAAACGAGAAGAGTCCGGGCAGCTTGCCTGCTGTGTCGCGCATTACGCGCAGCATATCAGCTGTGCGCAGACGGGTAGCAAACAGGGATTGATGGGCATCACGGAAGGTGGTGTCGGTGAGCAAAACCTCCTGCTGTGCCATAACCCAGTCGGCCAGGGCCTCGGGTCCGCGGGTGTCGAGGACGTGCTTAGCACCCAGCGCCAGGATGCCATTATAAGGCTTAGGCATGTTGAGCGGTGCAAAGTCAGGCTTAGGCTGTACGCCGACGTTGGAATAGCCGTTGACGGTGATGTCGGCAATGTAATGCAAAAGCTTGTTGCCGCGGTCCAAGGTTTTGGGGAAGACAAACAGGTCGGGAGTAGTATCTACAAAGTCGGTTGTATAATCGCCCTTAATAAAGTGGTCGTTTTGCAATACGTTTTCCAAGAACTGGATATTGGTCTTAACGCCGCGGATACGGAACTCCTTGAGGCAGCGCAGCATTTTGGTGATAGCGATCTGGTGCGTCAGACCCCAGGTTGTTGCCTTTACCAGCAGGGAATCGTAATACGGGGTGATGACGGAGCCAGTGTAGGCATTGCCACCATCTAAGCGGATGCCGAAGCCACCGCCGCTGCGGTAGGTGATCAGCTTGCCTGTATCGGGCATAAAGTTGTTGGCTGGGTCTTCGGTCGTAATACGGCATTGAATAGCATGACCGATGGTGTGCAGATCCTTTTGCTCCGGCAGAGCGATTTCGGGACCGTGCAGGTTAGCACCCTCAGCAATTTTAATCTGGGTTTGCACGATATCAATACCGGTAATCTGCTCGGTAACAGTGTGTTCAACCTGGATGCGGGGGTTAACCTCGATGAAGTAGAACTTGCCGTCAGGAGTAGCTAAAAACTCTACGGTGCCAGCGCTGATGTAGTCAACGTTCTTCATCAGCTTGACGGCAGCATCGCAGATGGCCTGGCGCTGCTCTAAGGGCAGGGCAAAGGCAGGGGCGATTTCTACCAGCTTTTGGTGACGGCGCTGCACAGAGCAGTCGCGCTCAAACAGATGCATTAAATTGCCATGAGTATCGCCGATAATCTGCACCTCGATGTGCTTGGGGTTTTGCAGATATTTTTCTAAGTAAATTTCATCATTGCCAAAGGCCTTTTTGGCTTCGCTCTTGGCCATATCGTAGGCAGTAACTGCTTCCTCGGCATTGTGCACTACACGCATACCACGGCCGCCGCCGCCATTAACAGCCTTGATGATGATGGGGTAGCCAAACTTTTCGCCAAAGTCCAGTACCTCCTGCATGCTGCTGATTGTGCCATTGCTGCCAGGAATCATGGGAATACCTGCCAGCTCTGCCTGCTTGCGGGCGTTCAGCTTGTCGCCGAACATTACCAGGTGCTCCAGACGAGGGCCGATGAAAATCAGGCCTTCCTCGGCACAGCGGCGTGCAAGGTTACTGTTTTCTGATAAAAAGCCGTAGCCGGGATGGATGGCATCAACGTCATGCTCCTTGGCTACGCGCAGGATATCTTCGATATCAAGATAAGCATCAGTAGGGCTTTTGCCTTCGCCCACCATATAAGCTTCGTCTGCCTTATTGCGGTGCAGCGAAAGCGTATCCTCCTTAGAATATATAGCAACAGTGCGGATTCCTAATTCATTGCAGGCGCGGAAAACGCGGATAGCGATTTCGCCGCGGTTAGCAACTAAAACTGTATTAATTTTAGGCATGGGGTTGACCTCCTTAGATATTTACATATTAATTGTATAGAAAATTTTATATAATTTCAAGCTGTCAAAGCTATGTATACAAGTATTCTTGCAGGACGGGACAGCCAGATACTAGCAAATTAGAGCCTTTTCTTTGCCCTAAAGCCTTCACACTTTTTTCAGTTGTATGAGGCAATATATAGGTATACAATAATAGTATCAAGCATATTAAGGAGAGATGAAGCTATGAATAATAACGGCAACAAGAAGCGGTCGCTGACCTATTATTATGTGCTGACGCTGCTCATTATCTTAGTGTTCAATTCGGTAATTACGCCTTTGTTCTTCAGCCCGAAGATGAAGGAGGTATCCTACAATAACTTTATCCAGATGGTGGACGAGGGTAAGATATCTAAGGTTGAAATTACTGAAAAACGCCTTGCGGCAGTGGATAAGAGCAATGAAAAAGAGATTTATGTAACAGGCAGGGTAGAAGATCCTGAAATAGTTAAGCGTCTGCTGAGCAAAAATGTAGAATTTACTCAGGTTGTACCCAAGGAGCAAAATCCGATTGCGGCATTTTTTACCAATTGGATTTTGCCAATCTTGATTTTCTTTGCCTTGGGGCAGCTGTTTATGTATTTTATGGGCAAGCGCATGGGTGGCAACGCTATGACCTTTGGCAAGAGCAATGCTAAGGTATACGTAGAGGCCCAGACGGGCAAAAGCTTTGCCGACGTTGCCGGACAGGACGAGGCCAAGGAAGCGCTGATGGAGCTGGTGGATTTTTTGCACAACCCCGGCAAGTACAAGGAAATTGGCGCTAATATGCCCAAGGGTGCGCTTTTGGTGGGGCCTCCTGGTACAGGTAAAACCCTGCTAGCCAAGGCTGTGGCAGGCGAAGCCAAGGTGCCGTTTTTTAGCATTAGCGGCAGTGAGTTTGTAGAAATGTTTGTGGGTATGGGCGCTGCCCGCGTACGCGATTTGTTTAAGCAGGCGCAGGAAAAGGCTCCTTGTATTGTGTTTATTGATGAGATTGATGCGATTGGCAAGCGTCGAGACAGCGGCCAGTTTGGTGGCAATGACGAGCGTGAGCAGACACTGAACCAGCTTTTGAGCGAGATGGACGGTTTCGATGGCAGCAAGGGTGTTGTCATTCTGGCAGCTACCAACCGCCCTGAATCTCTGGATAAGGCGCTGCTGCGCCCAGGGCGCTTTGACCGCCGCATTCCTGTAGAGCTGCCTGATTTGCAGGGACGTGAAGCTATACTTAGGGTACATGCGCGCGCTGTGCATATGGCAGACAATATTGATTATGGTACACTGGCACGTGCAACAGCAGGTGCCAGCGGCGCAGAGCTTGCCAACATCATCAATGAGGGCGCGCTGCGCGCTGTCAAGCTGCACCGCAATGTTGTAGAGCAGGAGGATCTGGAAGAATCTATCGAAACTGTTATTGCAGGCTACCAGCGTAAGGGAGCTGTAATTTCACCACAGGAAAAACAGGTTATTGCCTACCACGAAATTGGCCATGCGCTGGTAGCAGCTATGCAAAAGCACAGTGCACCTGTACATAAGATTACCATCATTCCCCGCACGAATGGTGCGCTTGGCTACACTATGCAGATTAGCGAAAACGACAGCGTGCTGATGACGCGTGAGGAGCTGTTTAATAAGATTGTCACAATGACTGGCGGCCGCAGTGCTGAAGAAATTGTTTTTGGTAGCATCACCAGCGGTGCGTCTAACGATATTGAGCAGGCTACCAAGCTGGCGCGCAACATGGTTACCCGCCTGGGCATGACGGAAGAATTTGATATGATGGCTACAGAGGTTATCACTAACCAATATTTGGGTGGCGATGCAGCCTTGCAATGCAGCGAGATGACTGCCGGCAAGATTGATGCCAAGGTGCTGGCTTTGATTAAAGAAGCACACGCAAAGGCGCGCAAGATTTTGTCCGAAAACCGCAGCAAGCTGGATGTGCTGGCACAGTACCTGCTGGAAAAGGAAACTATTACAGGCGAGCAGTTTATGGAGCTTTTGCATCAGGAGGAGGCTAAGGAAGCAGCTGCAAGTGCTGAAGAAAAAAATCTCTAAAAATTTTTCAATTAGCTATTGCTAACTCAAAAAATGTGTGGTACAATAATCATGAAGTTAGTGATAGCTAACCAATGCATATCGTCCCTTCCTGATTTTGCATTGCAGCCTTGACCTTTGACCTTGACAATTTCCATAGGTGCATTGGTTAGCCCCTTACTTTAAAACAAGCTGCTATTTGCTTTTATAAGCAAATTCATATTTCTCCTCCAAAATGAAAAAACGCTGTATATCCGTTAGGCAAGCGGATTACAGCGTTTTTTTATTTACTAATATGATGTCGTTACCAGCTTCTGTAGCCGTGCTTTTTTTGGTATTCGCGTTCCGCCTTGCGGGCTTCACGCTCAGCCTCGTATACCTCGCGTGCGGATAAAAAGTCTTCTAGCTTCCAGCCGCGGTTAAGCATTTCAATTAACAGCTTACCAGTGTTGTTGGCATCATCAAAGGCTGTGTGCCACAGGCCGGCGGTGTCAACCTCCTGCTCCTCGGTAGCCTTCTTCAGGCCGGTGGTGTAGTCATCACCCTTCCACAGCCTGTAGGCCAGTGCTAAATCCAGGTAGTCCTCATACTGCACAGGGTTTGCTAGCTTGTGCCGTTCGCAGCCTGTATTGAGAACCTTGTAATCCTCGGTGCCCCAGGCGACAAAGTAGGTTTCGCCTGCCTCGTACAGTGCTGCCAGCTGCTCAACCATAGCAGGAAATTCAACAGCATTTTTCATATCCTTGGGCGTAATCATGCAAAAATCCATAGAATCCTTGGCCTGCTTGGGGAAAAAATGCGGTTTAACAAAGCTTTGGATGCGGCCGCTGTCAGCTAAAGGCTCGCCTGCCAGCTTTACAGCGCCAATCTCGATGATTTCCGAAAAAAAGCCGCGCGGACGTCCCACAGGACGCTCGTAGGTAGTAAATTCAAAATCGACAACTAAAAATTGTTTCATCATGTTACCTTCTTTGAACTGCAATGTGTGCTGTTTAATTTTTCTTGCCGCAGCACTTTTTATATTTTTTACCACTGCCACAGGGACAGGGATCGTTGGGATAGACTTTTTTAGCCTTAGCGCCAATGCGTCCATTGGGTTTGGCAGCATTCTTTTGGGCTATAGCAATTTTGGTTGCCTCGTCCGGGGTGTGGCCGCCAAGGCAGAACATGCGGGTGCCACTGTTGTGTGCCGCCTGCAGCAGCACCGAAAATTTGCCTAGATGCTGATAATTGCTCCAGGCAGGGACGTTATCCTGCAGCTTTTGGATAAGATCAGCGGGGGGGCGCAGTTCAAAGACGTTTTCGTATTCGTATATATATTGGCACCAGTAGTGCGCTTCTACTGTATTAACAGCCAAGTCTCCGACAAAAAAATCGTACAGATTCTGGTAGGAGCTTTGGCTTTTCAGGTAGCCATAGTGTGACAGCTGGGTAATTTCTTCTGCTGTGGGCAGATACAGGCCAAAAGTCTTGCTGCCCTGCTCCAGTGCAGCAAACACCTGAGGATCATCGATGTTTTTGAGCTGGATATTACCGTCAGCGATAAGGCAGGGGTTAAAGCTGACGGGAACCTCGGCTAAAAGCTGGCGCAGTTCGTCGGCAGACAGGCTAAAGCCTTCCTTTTGCTTATACATAGCGCAGAAAGCTTCTACAGGAAGGCACAGGTGCAGGCTGCTCATAGCAGTAATGCAGTCTAGCAGCCAGGCAAGCTTTTGGCGGTGTGTATGGAAGGCAGGAGTATTAAGCTTTTTGTACAGCGTGCGCGCTTCCTTTACGGCTTCCAGGTAATGGTCATCATAGGCAGCAACGTAGCCCATAGAAATAAATGGCAAAAGCAGCGCGTATTCACTGTTACTGGGCAAGAAGCATTTTTTATCCAATGCTTCTGCAAAGGCATGGATATTTTCATCTGGCATAATAGAAAAGCGCTTGCCGGCAATTTCGGGATTTTGCATTTCTACAGCCAGTTTTTCTATCAGCTCGTTTTTCTTTAGCTTACTGTAGCTTACACACAGCTGGCGTGCAGCAAAAACAAGCTTGTCTTTTGTGTATTTTTGTAAGCAGGCCAGCAGCGTTGGCTTGCGGGATGGTTTTTGTTTAGCGATAATCGGTGTATGCGTTGGCATAAAATAAATAGTCTCCTTCTTTGTAAACTTACTCACTTATTAATTATAAATAAAATGCGAGGATATGGCAAGAGGCGATGGGGGGATACAACAACCCCGGCGGCCTGAGACGGACCACCGGGGTTTATCGTGTGTTTTTGCTTATTCTTCATTCGACAGGATAATCTTGAGAAAATCCTTGCTGCTCATGCCCTTGCTGCTGCGCAGGGAATAGGTATATCCGTACTTTTGCCAAACAGCCAGGTGAAACAGCGTGCCGTTGCCCTTGAGGGAGATATTGCGGCGGTTTTGGGTTGTTTCCCAGATAAAGGGATAGTGGGTGTAGTCATTGGAATTATCCTCGTGCCCCAAGCTTTTGCGGTAAACGAGGCTGCGCTTGCCGTCGGTATAGGTGATTTGCGCTAAGTCCTTGTCAAATGCCTGGTATTTAACCTCTTTTACCCAAAATGGAACGTTATTCAAATCGCGTACATCAAAGCCGACATAGCGTGCTAGTTCCTCGTCTGTTTCAAAGCTTTGCATCTGTGGCGCACCTGCACCCATAAGCTGCAGGTCATTTTCGCTTGTTGCAGCCGTAGGGGGCTGTGGCTCTGCCGTCTGTTGTGGCAGTGGCTGCTGTGGGGCAGCTGGTATTGCTTTTGTTTCTGCTTTGGTATCGTCGCGTTTGCTATGCTCCGCTGCAGGCTGCGTTTGCGGCGACGGCTTGGGAGCTGTTTGCTCAATATGTGGCAGCGACGGCGGCGAAACAACGGGCGTATGCTTTTGCCATGGATAAAGACCCACGAAGCCAATGCAAAGCAGCAGACAGGCTGCCATGGAGGCTATGCGCATGATTTTGGGCAAGGAAAATCTGGGCTTGCTAGCTGCTTGCTGTTGCACGTTTGTTAAAATGCGGCCGCGCATAGCAGTGTCCACCTGCACCTTGTCCATAATTTCCTTATAGGCCTTACTCAAAATCATACACCTCCTTTAGCAGCTCCTTGAGCCTGGCGCGCCCTCTATGCAGGTCGCTGCGGATGCTGCTTTCGTTGCGGTCAAGGATGCTGGCAATTTCGCTGGTAGAATAGCCTTCGTAATAGTACAAATGAATGGCATCGCGATAGCTTGCAGGCAAGGCCTTTACCGTCTGCCAGATAAAGGCAAGGTCGCTACGGTTTTCGCTGGCAAGCGTATTCGCAAGCTCGTCAATATCGTCAGCCTGACGCAGACGGTTATAGTCCAGTCTGTTTTTGCACAGGTTGGCTGCTACGCGTAAAAGCCAGGCCTTTTTGTGCTCATCTGTGGTGAGCACAGGCTTTTTTTGCAGATATTTGATGAGCGCCTCCTGCAGGATGTCCTCAGCGTCCGCCATATTGTGCATATACGAATAAGCCAGGCGCAGCACTGCATTGCCGTAGCTGTCTAAAAGCTGTGCTGCCTGGCTTTGTGCTGCTGACTGTGGCTCTAAGGCAGGCTTTTCCCCGCTCAGCGTGCGCATGGCAGCAGCAAGCATTGTTAAGATATTTTTACAGGAGTATGGATGCTGCAATATTGCAAGCATTGTAATTCCCCCAATAGCTTGGTGTTATTTTATCTGCTTTAGCAGCTGCTGTAGCTCCTCCCTGCTGCAGGCAGCAGTGCTGACGGCGTAGCTGTAGCAGTTTTCTACGCGGTTGGCAAGCGTATACTTACCGTCGTTGCCCTTTAGCTCTACAAAGCCTGTGGCTGTAGACTGGCGCTCTACCTGGCTGTAGCTGTTGTAGTCACCGCTGATATCGTGGCAGCCAGCAGCCTTACGCACGCGTGCTACCTCGGTGTCACCCTTATAATAGATTACCTCCAGCATATCGGCACTAGTGCGGTAAACGCGTCTATCAGAGCCGCAAATACTTTGGGGAAGCTTGATTTTGTAGCCTGCGGCCTTTGCGGCCTGGCGCAGGCTGCTGTGGTCCGTAAAGGGATTGGGCATACCGCAGAGGGGTTCGGCGGCAGCTTCCTTTGCAGGGACTTTGGCATAGTCTGGTTCGTTGGCAAGGGCAGTGCCTGCAATAAGCATGGCAGCACAGATAGTAAGCAGAGCGGTTTTTTTGAACATCATTATAAATCAAATCCTTTCGAGCTGTTTTAGTGGAGCGATTTTAGCTCTCTATAATAGATACAGCTGAGAGGCAGCAAATGTTGCAGGCTGCAAAAATTTATTTTGCGGTTGCCAGCATTAGCTTGATACGGTTTTCCTGGTTGACGCGCGAGGCGCTAGCATCATAATCCAATGCCAGGATATTAGCCTCCTCGGCAATTTCTTTGATTTTGTTAATCATACCGCGGCCAGCGATGTGGTTGGGCAGGCAGCCGAAGGGCTGGGCGCAGATGATATTACAATAACCGCTGTGCACTAATTCTAGCATTTCGGCAGTAAGCAGCCAGCCCTCGCCCATGTTGTTGCCGTAGCCGATGATGCCCTTAGCCATAGCCTTCGTTTCCTCATAGGTGGCAGGGGCGCTGAAGGGTGCTGTGTTGAGTGCTTGGTGCAGAATGGCTTCCATGTGCTTTAAATACCACATGGCACCTTGGTTGGCACCATACTTCAAAAAGCTGCCACCGTAAAGCTTGTAGTCTGTGATATAGGTATCAACACAATACATCACAAAATTTAAAAGTCCTGGTAGCATATATTCGCAATTTTGTTTTTGCAAAAAGCCTTCCAAATTGTTGTTACCTAGTGCGGCGTATTTGATATAAATTTCGCCCACTATGCCTACCTTGGTTTTTTCCTTGTTGGTGATAGGGACGTCAGCAAATTCACGGACGATAGCATTAGTAAAGCTTTTGATGCTGCTAAGCGCCTGCGCCTTGCCGCTTTGAAAGGCAGCACCCAGGCGTCCCAGCCATTTTTGCGCCAGCTTGTCGGCTGCACCCTGCACTACCTCATAGGGACGGATTTTGTTCGTCAGGTACATGAGGGCGTCACCATAGATAACGGCGGCCAAAAACTTACGCAGCATGGATGCGTCTAGGTGAAAGCCTGGCTGCGTTTCCAGGCCGTTGACGTTGAGGCTGATAACAGGAATGTGCGTGAGGCCTGCCCTTTCCAGTGCCTTGCGCAGCAAAAAGATGTAGTTAGAGGCGCGGCAGCCACCGCCAGTCTGGCTGATGATGAGCGCTGTGTGCTGCAAATCGTATTTGCCGCTTTCTAAAGCGTTTAAAAGCTGGCCGATAACCAAAAGCGCCGGATAGCAGATATCGTTATTTACATACTTTAGGCCAGTCTCTATCACATCACGCCCCGTGTTCTGCAAAATTTCGGCCTTGTAGCCGCAGCTGGTGAGCGCTGATTGCAAAAGTGCAAAATGCATCGGCAGCATGCCAGGGATAAGAATAGTATGCGTTTTTTTCATATCCTCCGTAAAGGGAGTAAAGCTGGTCTTAGAGGCTTCTGTCATAGGAAGTGCTCCTTTAATTATTATCTAAATCAAACAGCTGGGCCGCAGAGAACAGGCTGCGGATGCGGATTTTGGCCGCTCCCAGGTTGTCGATATCGTCGATTTTGATCTGCGTATAAATGCGTCCACGTTCTTCGAGTATGCGGCGGCATTCATCTGCAGTAATAGCATCACAGCCGCAGCCAAAGCTTACCAGCTGGATGAGATGCATATCTGGATTTTCGGCAACGTATTTGGCAGCGGCGTACAGGCGACCGTGGTAGGTCCACTGGTTGAGCACCTGCAGGTCCTGCGACAGCTGCTGCGGTGATATGTGGCTGCTGACAGCGTCCTCACTGACGAGGGCAGCTCCCATAGTTGTGATAAGGCGGTCAATGCTGTGATTAACCTTGGGGTCGATATGGTAGGGGCGGCCTGCAAGCACTACAATCGGCTTGTGCTGGGCACGCGCCTGGTTGATGATTTGCTGTCCCTTGGCCTTAACCTGCGCTTCGTAGCCATAAAAAGCGGCAAAGGCAGCGTCTATAGCCCTTTTGAATTCCTTTTTGCTGATATCGGGATGGGTTTGGGCAAACATTTCCTGCAGCTTTTGTAAAAGCTTCTTTTTGTGCAAAAGGCCCAAATAATCAAAGAAGAAATGCACGTTACCATCTGTAAGCTCGCGCATATTGGCGTGCAAAACCTCTGGATAGTAGGCAACTACAGGACAGTTGTAGCAGTTTTCGGTTCCCTGCTCATTGATGTTGTAGGTCATGCAGGGATAAAAAATATTGGTGATTCCCTGCGCTAGCAGCCATTTGATGTGGCCGTGCATGAGCTTGGCAGGATAGCAGACAGTATCGCTGGGGATGGTTCCCTGACCCAAACGGTAAATGGTTTTGTCTTCGATAGGGCTGTGTACTACCTTAAAGCCCAGCGAGCTCAAAAGCGCAGTCCAAAACGGCAGCAGCTCATACATATTGAGTCCCATGGGAATACCCATCACGCCGCGTGTTGGCGCTTCGTTTACTGGCAGCTTTTTGAGCAGCTCCAGCTTTTGACGGTACAGGTTAAAATCGTCGCGCGGCGCCATGTGGGTTATGGGCCGTTCACAGCGGTTGCCGCTGATGAAGCGCTTGCCGCCGGCAAAGGTATTGATGGTGAGATGACAGTGATTATTGCACAAGCCGCAGGTTGTACCCTTGACGGTGTGGACAAATTCTGCCAGCTGCTTGGCGTTTAGCAGGGTTGTGGGGTGCGGTGCGGCCGCAAAGCGGCGCATAGCGTAAAGCGCTGCACCGTAGGCACCCATGAGGCCTGCGATGTTTGGACGCACAACCTCTAGTCCCATTTCCTGCTCAAAGGCACGCAGCACGCAGTCGTTGAGGAAGGTGCCTCCCTGTACTACTATGTGCTTGCCGATAGCCTCCTTGCTGGCAGGGCGGATAACCTTATATAAAGCATTTTTGACGATGCTGATAGACAGGCCGGCGCTGATATTGGCGATAGAAGCACCGTCCTTTTGCGCCTGCTTAACGCTGCTGTTCATAAAAACGGTGCAGCGGCTGCCTAGATCTACAGGCATATCGGCTGTAAGGCCGATTTTAGCAAATTCCTCGGCACTGTAGCCCAAAATTTCGGCAAAGGTTTGCAAAAAGCTGCCGCAGCCGCTGGAGCAGGCTTCATTTAGGAAGATGTTATCGATGGCGCCGTTGTGGATCTTCAGGCACTTCATGTCCTGACCGCCGATATCCAAAATAAAGTCTACCTCAGGCTCCAAATATTGCGCTGCGTAAAAATGCGCCATAGTTTCGACAATGCCATAATCCACGCCAAAGCCGTGACGGATTAGGTCCTCACCATAGCCAGTGACAGCACCTGCCAAAAGCTGGCATTGCGGATATTTTTCGTAAAAGCTGGTAAGGTAATTACGCACAGCAACAACAGGGTTGCCCTTGTTGCTTTGGTAAAAGGAATCTAAAAGCTGGCCTTCGGGACTGATGACAGCAATTTTAATTGTCGTACTGCCTGAATCAATGCCGATAAAAGCAGTTTTGGCGTGTGCAGGAGTGCCAATGGGGACGCTGTCCTTGGTATGGCGCTCTCGGAAAGCAGTGTATTCTGCTTCACTTTTAAAGAGTGGCGGCATATGCTCAAAGCTGTGGTTTGCTGCTGCTTCCCTCAGCTTATCCGGGAGCGTGAGCAGGTCAACCTCGCGCTTTGCACACAGGGCAGCACCTATTGCTACGTAATAGAGGCTGTTTTCGGGGCAGTGACCCTGAATGTGCAATACCTCGTCAAAGGCATTGCGCAGGCAGCTCATAAAGGTGAGCGGACCACCTAAATAGAGCACCTTGCCCGTGATGGGACGGCCCTTGGCCAGACCAGTAATAGTTTGGCTGGCAACAGCATGAAAAATGCTGGCAGCCAAATCGCTTTTGGCTGCACCCTGATTCAACAGTGGCTGGATGTCACTTTTAGCAAAAACGCCGCAACGGCTGGCGATGGTGTAGGTGTTAGTAGCACGCTCGGCCAGGGTATTCATCTCCGGGGTTTCTACGTTTAAAAGTGAAGCCATTTGGTCGATGAAGGCGCCAGTGCCGCCAGCGCAGCTGTCGTTCATGCGGGCGTCAAAATGACGGCCTAAAAAGAGAATTTTGGCATCCTCGCCGCCAAGCTCAATTACAGCATCCGTGCCAGGGGCAAGGCGTTCGGTACAGATCTTTTCGGCAAAAACCTCCTGCACAAATTGGATAGCGCAGCTGTCGGCAACACCGATGCCAGCACTGCCACTGATGGCCATGCGTGCACTGCGCAGCGTAGGAAATTTTTGTAAAAGCTCTGTATGTAAGGCCAAAATCTTTTCGGCGATCTGGCTGTAGTGGCGTTCGTATTTATGAAATAGCAGAGTGCCTGCATCATCAAGCACGGCAATTTTAATTGTTGTACTGCCTATGTCTAAACCTATCTGCATAGAATCCTCGCAATTATGTTAATAGTATTTTGGACTAATAATGTCTCACACTATATTGTAATACTTTAGTAGGATTTAGTAAAACGTAAAGGTAGTATTGAAAGTAAAAAAAGTGTGACATTGGTCACAAGAGCAGCAAAAAGCCCATGAAGCATGTTGCAGGCTGCAATCCTTCATGGGCTGTGAGCGGAAGATAAAACGTAGTGATATTTATTTGTCTGCAACAAGCGGTGCTGCCTTAGAATGTGCCTTGCACCAGCTGCGCAATATTTTTAGAATGGTCGGATACACGCTTCATGTTAATTAACAGCTCCATCATAACAAAGCCAGCAACGGGATTGCACTTGCCCTCGTTAAGACGGGTAATGTGATTTTTGCGGATTTCCTTCTGATAGTGCTTCACCTCACGACAGAGGCGCACTGCATCATCGGCAATCGCCTTGTCGTCCTTTTCCAAGGCCTCCAGCGCACGGCCGCTGGCGCGCAGCACCATCTCGCTCAGCTGCAGCAGCTCCTCCTTGGCCTGCTGGGAAAGGGTGATATCATCTTCAAAAATCATACGTGCCTTTTTAACCAGCGTTTCGCCGTGGTCACCGATACGCTCAATATCAGTGCAGGCATGCAAAAGGCCTGTATGGCGTGCAGACAGGCTGTCGCTCATTTCGGTGGAGCTCATCTGCGTAAGGTAGTCGGTAATATCACGTTCCAGGGCATCGACAACAGGCTCATGCTCCAAAACGTATTTTAGCTTTTGTTCATCAAAGGTTTGGATAGCCTCCATGCCGAGGCGCACGTCCTTACGCGCCAGGTTGCCCATGCGTACAACTTCCTTGACTGCCAGACTAATGGCAATGGAGGGGGTATGCAGCATGTTTGTGTCCAGATAAACAGGACGCATGGAAATGATTTCAGCCTTACCGGGGACAACCTTTTCGACCAGCTTGATGAACGGATTGACAAAGGGCATAAACAGCAGCGTATTGATGACGTTGAAGGCAGAATGTGCATTGGCTATCTGACGCGCAATGTCGCCTGCTGGCGACACGGTGAGCACGAGCGTGATAAACCAAGGCATGAAGGTAACGAAGATAATACTGCCGATGACGTTGAACATAACATGGGCGGCAGCAACGCGCTTAGCTGTTAAATTAGCACGCAGCGAAGCTAGCACCGCAGTAACGCAGGTGCCGATATTATCGCCTAAGAGCACAGGAATGGCGCCCTCCAGGGGAATCAGGCCCTGGCTGGCCATAGCGATAAGAATGCCGATGGTGGCGCTGCTGGATTGAATGATAACGGTCATAAGCATACCGATAATGATGCCGAGCAGCGGATTACTGGAAAAGCGTTCAATAAAATCAACAAAGCCAGGGTAGTCGCGCAGAGGCATAACCGATTTGCCCATCATATCCATACCCAGCATCAAAATACCAAAGCCCAGCATAACCTGACCCAGATATTTGCTACGGCTTTTTTTGGCCAGCAGCTGTACCAAAAAGCCGATAAAGATGAGAATGGTGATGTAGTCAGAAAGCTTGAAGGCGATGAGCTGGGCCGTCATGGTGGTGCCGATATTGGCGCCCATAATAATGCCAAAGCCCTGCTTGAGTGTGAGCAGGCCAGCGTTGACCAGGCCTACCGTCATAACCGTGGTGGCACCGCTGGCCTGCAGCACTGCGGTTACTACAGCACCCAGCAAAATACCCATAGCGAGCACACCGGTCATAACCTCCAATATCTTTTGCAGCTTTGCGCCAGCAGCCTTTTGCAAGCCGTCTCCCATAAGCTGCATGCCGTACATAAACAAAGCGATACCGCCCAAGAACCCCAAAAAATAAGCTGTCATAGACAAAATTTCTCCTCGTAATGAATTTTGCAAGCAGTGGGACAGTTTTGTTACCCACTGTGTCTATTATACTAAAAAAAAGCCTACGTTAAAAGCATGTAAAGAACTTTACATAAATTTTACATTGACGCAGACAAAAAAGCACCGCGCCCAACGGACAGGCACGGTGCTTTATAAGGAGAGGTGTATGATGAAAAAATGTTACTGCAGCTGCTTAATGAGAGTCATGGCTTCATCAACAGAAAGCGTGCTGCCAAAGGCTACAAGCTTTTCGTCAATGACTAAAGCGGGGAAGGCCATCACTCCATAGGCTGCTACCTTGCGGAATTCGGAAACTTTTTCAAACTTAGCTTTGACCTTCATTTTCTTCAGTGCAATTGCTGTATTTTGCATTAGCAGCTCTGCCTGCTTTGTCATGGGGCCAAGAATCTTTACATGCATTGAAATCACCTTTCTTTGCTTTGCCAGGTTCAATAGGTTCCTCTCATCCTCGGTTAATATTATAGCAGGGGATTATGACAAAGGTAGGTGAATTGTGTGAAGTTATTTCAAAATAAGCTCTACTTGAGGATTACATTGAGGAAAGATTTTAGACGGTCGTTTTTGGGATTGTCAAACAGCTCAGCAGGGCTGCCCTGCTCCTGTACGCGGCCGTCGGCCATAAACACAACCTTGGTGGCAACCTCACGGGCAAAGCCCATTTCGTGGGTTACTACGACCATAGTCATTTTTTCCTCAGCCAGCTCGCGCATAGTGCGCAGCACCTCGCCTGTCAGCTCTGGGTCGAGTGAAGACGTGGGCTCGTCAAAGAGCATAATTGCAGGCTTCATCGCCAAGGCGCGGGCGATGGCTACACGCTGCTGCTGGCCGCCGCTCAGCTTGCGTGGATAAACGTCACGCTTATCAGACAAGCCTACCTTGGCTAAAAGCTCTTCGGCCTCCTTGATAACCTGGTTTTTGTCACGCTTTTGTACATTGACGGGCGCTTCGATAAGGTTTTCTAATACGGTCATATGCGGGAAAAGGTTAAATTGCTGAAAAACCATACCCATTTTGCAGGCTAGGCGGCGCACGTCGGCGGTGCTAACGTATTCGGCACCACTAGCAGTCTCTTGGCACAAGGCTTCACCGTCAATAGTGATGCTGCCATTATCTACGGTTTCCAGCTTATTGAGGCAGCGCAGCAGTGTGCTCTTGCCGCCGCCGGAGGGACCGATGACTGCTACAACCTCACCCTCGTTTACCTCCAGGTCTATACCCTTTAATACTTCTAGGTTATTAAATTTCTTCCAGATATTAGTTGCTTTGATTTTGCTGCTCATGCTATATACTCCTCCTTATTGGTCATATCTGGAGAAGCGTTTTTCCAGACGTTCGAAAAGAATAGTCAAAACCAGCGTTGCCAGCAGATAAAATACAGCAGCTACGATGAAGGGAGTGATAGAAAAATCACGCTGCACAAGGTTGCGGGCTGTGCGCATCAAATCGTTCATAGCCAAAACATATACCAAGGAGGTGTCCTTGACCAGTGTGATGGTTTCGTTGCTGATTGGCGGCAGGATGATGCGGACAACCTGCGGCAATATGATGCGGCGCATGGTTTGTACGTAGTTCATGCCCAAGGTGTGTGCCGCTTCGTATTGTCCCTGTGGGATAGCCTGAATGCCAGCGCGGAAGATTTCGCAAAAATATGCGGCATAATTCAAAACAAAGGCAACGATGGCCGATTGAAAATCCGGCAGACGGATGCCAACGGCAGGAAGCACGAAATATACGAAAAAGATTTGCAGCATTAAGGGTGAGCCGCGCAAAATCCACACATAGCAGCCGATAGCAGCCTGCAGCGGGCGGATGCCGGAAACGCGGCCCAGGCTTAGCAGCATGCCAAGGGGAATACTCAAAACTATAGTGATTAAAAAAACCTGCAGCGATACCAGACAGCCGTCAAGCATCTGCGGAATGATGTTCAAAATGTAATCCATAAACTCTCTCCATATAACCAGAATATGGGCTGCCGCAAAACGCGACAGCCCTCATAAGCAAAAGCCTTAAATTAATACTTGGTGATATCTGCACCCATCCATTTTTCGGAAATCTTTTTGGTGGTGCCGTCCTTTTTCATTTCGTCCAAAGCCTTGTCAATACGGTCCTTGAAGTCCTTGTCATCCTTACGGAAGGCAACGGCTACAACCTCATCGCCCATGGTTTCGTCCAGAATTCTGTAGGTATCGGGCTTCTTTTTATCGTAATAACCGCGAGCGAGCACTGCGTCAACAATAGCAGCATCAACGCGCTTATTATCAATTTCCATGTAGATGGCAGCAAAATCAGGGTATTTGCGGATTTCCTTCAAGCCAGCTGCCAGATCCTTGTGAGCAGGCTGCTCTAACAGATAGGAGCCAGTGCTGTCGTCTTGTACGGCTACAATCTTGCCCTTCAGGTCTGCAATGGTTTTAATCGGGGAATCCTTGGGAACAACGATCAGCTGCGAATTGCTGATATAAGGCTTAGACAGGCCATAGACCTTTTCACGCTCAGGGTTAACGGTAAAGCAGTTCCAAATAGCATCAATGCGCTTGGATTTCAGCTCTGCTTCCTTAGCACCCCAATCGATAGGCTTGAATTCTACTTCCATGCCAGCACGCTTGCAGGCCTCGCGTGCGAGGTCGATATCCATGCCGACGATTTCATTCTTTTCGTTACGGTAGCCCATAGGAGCAAAGTTATCGTCCAGGCCGATTACCATTTTTTTCGGGCCGTCGCTGCCGCAGCCGGCAACCATCATGAGCATCATTACGAGACCCATTACTAAAGCTAATAATTTTTTCATCCTTTACACCTCATTTGTTGATTGCAATTTAGCATGTACCCATTATACTTTAGTATGCTAAATTTGTAAAGCACTAACGTGAAAATTTTTTAAGATTTTTTTGAGATAACTTTGCGCAGCTTTTGAGGTAGGGTGTTGCAATATAGGCTGTCGTAGGAAATATTTGCCTGGCGCTGGTAATAGGCTTATAATGTTAACAAATAGACATGAGGAGGTCATGGTAATGAAAATCGAAAATACCAAAACAGATATCAGCACTAACCGCTTTGGCGGCAATGGTGATGTTATTATTGAACACTATATTGACGAAAAGCTGTTAAATGACAGCGTAGTGATGTACGCTAAGGTTACCTTAAAGCCTGGCTGCAGCCTTGGGTATCATGTTCATGATGGCAATAGCGAAACCATAGTAGTGCTTGCAGGCAAAGCCGAATACAACGACAACGGTACGCCGATGCTGCTGGCCGCAGGTGATACTGTGCACTGCCCTAGCGGCGAAGGCCATTCTATCGGTAACCCTGCTGACGCAGCTTGCGACCTGCTGCTGCAAGCCTTGGTAATAAAAAAATAAGCAGATAAAAACACTGTCAGGTGCAATGATATACACGCCTGACAGTGTTTTTTGTAGTTTAACCCTTGAACAGGTTGCCAAAAAGGCCACGGACAATTTTGTTGCCGATCTGGCGGGTGGCAGTGTTGATGGCGCTGTCTACTACCTTGTCAAGCACGCCTTTTTTGCGGCTGGCAGCTCTTTGCTCGGCGGCGCGCGCACGTTCTGCTGCTTTTGCTTCAGCAGCCTGCCTGCGCTCTTGTGCAGCACGCTCACGCTCTGCTGCTTTGGCGGCCTTTGCGTCTTCTTTGGCCTTGAGAGCAGCAGCTTTTTCGTCCTCCTTAGCTTTGGCGGTAGCAGCGGCCTCCTCCTGCGCCTGGGTAGCCTTTTGTGTCAGCAGCTCGTAGGCCGATTCGCGGTCAACTGCTTCAGCATATTTACTGTAAAGAGGGCAGGCCTTGATCATTTGTTGACGTTTTTCGTCATCACACACACCTAGGTAGCTGCGCGGCGGCATAACGTAAGCACGCTGCACCATGGTGGGGATACCCTCGGGATCTAAAAGGGAAACCAGCACTTCGCCGGTACCCAGCTCGCCCAAGGCTGCTTCTGCGTCAAGTGCAGGATTTTCGCGGAAGGACTGCGCAGTGGCCTTCAGGCTTTTGCGCTCCTTGGGAGTGTAGGCACGCAGAGCGTGCTGCAGCTTGTTGCCCAGCTGTGCCAGCACCGATTCTGGCACGTCAGCAGGCTGTTGGGTGATGAAGTAAATACCAATGCCCTTGGAGCGGATGAGACGGACGATTTGCTCTACCTTATCGAGCAGGGATTGCGGAGCATCCTTAAAAATTAAATGTGCCTCGTCAAAGAAGAATACCATTTTAGGTTTATCCAAGTCGCCTGCTTCTGGCATCATTTCGTATAGCTCGCTGAGCATCCACAAAAGGAAGGTGGAATATAAAAGCGGCCGTTGGAAGAGCTCGGTGGCATGTAGCAGGTTGATAACGCCGCGGCCGTCCTCGGCAGTTGCAAACCAGTCGTGGATATCGAGCGCGGGCTCGCCGAAGAAAATGTCTGCTCCCTGATCCTCCAGCTTGAGCAGTGCTCTTTGGATGCTACCGATGCTGGCAGCGCTGACATTGCCGTAGGTAGTTTTGTATTCGGCAGCGTGGTCACCGACGTACTGCACCATGCTGCGCAAATCCTTGAAGTCTAATAGCAGAAGTCCCTGATCGTCGGCTACGCGGAAGACGATGCTCATAACACCGCTTTGCGTTTCATTGAGCTCTAAAAGGCGGCTCAAAAGATCGGGGCCCATTTCGGACACGGTGGCACGGATGGGGATGCCTCCCTTGCCATATACATCCCAAAAGCGCACAGGATAGCCGGCAAACTTCCATTGTGTTTCTAGCCCAAGCTTAGTCTTTAAGCGTTTTTGGAAGCCTTCGCTGTCCTCGCCTGGCAGGCACATGCCGGATACATCACCCTTGATATCTGCTAAAAATACGGGCACGCCCATTTCGCTAAAGCTTTCGGCCAATACCTTGAGCGTTACAGTTTTGCCTGTGCCTGTTGCACCTGCTATAAGACCATGACGGTTGGCCATTTTGGGATACATATAAATGCCGCCGTTGTTATTTTGACAGAGCCAAATTTTGTGCAGCTTAGGGATATACATAAAAACATCCTCCTTCTATTGGTGCTGATATGGAAAAAGCTGCGATTTCCTCACAGCCTTCTAACTAAATTAGTATGAACGTCTGCCCCATACGGGGTGCTGGCAGGGACGCAGTGCCAGACGGTGCACCATATGCGCAGCCTCCTCTAGCGTCAAATCTTCGCGCGAGCTGCCACGTTCTAAAACGCACAGCGGAGCATCGCTGCCTACCTCGCCACCGGGCAGGTAAATATATTCTTCGTTGTCGTTGTCGCCGAAAATATAACCGGCGAGCAGCTTTTCTTTTGTAACCTTGGACATTGCAAAACCTCAATTTGTATAAACTAAAACATCCGCTTTTTCCAAAGCAGGAAGGCGGTGCCGAAGGCGATACAGGCCGCCAGCATAACGACAAAGGCAAAGCCGTAGGGGCTTTCGGCAAGTGGAACAGGCACGTTCATTCCCCACAGGCCGCTGATGAGCGTAGGGATAGCCAAAATGATGGTAACAGAAGCCAAAAACTTCATGACAAGGTTGAGGTTGTTGCTGATGATGCTGGCAAAAACCTCCATCATGCTGTTAAGAATGTGGCTGTACATTTCTACCATCTCTACGGCCTGCTTGTATTCGATGATAACATCGTCTAGTAAATCCTCATCCTCCTCATACACCTTGACTAGATGCTGGGACTGCGTAGCATTGCGCAGGCGCAGCAGCCTTTCGAGCACGATGGAATTGCTGCGCAGTGACGTGGAAAAATAGGTGAGGGATTTCTGCAAATCCAGCAGGTTAAACAGCTCGTTGTTTTCCATAGACTGGCGCAGGTGAATTTCCAGCTCATCTGTACGGCGGATGATGATACGGATATATTTTAGATAGAGAGTGGCAGATTTATACAAAATTTGAAAGAGAAAACGCGTTTTTTTGAACGTGCTGAACATTTTGCTGTTATGTGCGCCAAAATCTGCTGTAACAGCGTTGGGCTCCAGGCAGATGGTTACAAGCCCCATTTCGGTGACGATGATGCCTAAAGGCAGAGTGTCATAATCCTTGTTGCTACGCAAAAAGGGTATATCAACCAAAATAAGGATTTGATCGTCTTCTACCTCTATACGTGATTTTTCTTCCTCGTCCAATGCAGCGCTCAAAAAATCCATTTGGATTTTGGTGGCTGCTGCAATTTCCTTAAGCTCTTCGACAGAAGGAGCCACTATGTCCAGCCAGTAGCCTTTTTCCAGACGGTCAAGCTCCAGCTCATCTAGTCCGGTATCGGTGCTTTTGGTGATTTTGTACATAATGTCCTCCTTCCTTAATAAAGGCGCATGTAAAACGCCCTCTGTATTACAATGCTTGTCTTAATATACTTATGACTACAATATATTTGCTACCTTGCTAGTAACGCACAATGAAAAGGCTGCATTAAAGGTGTTCTAAAATGGCCTTGGATAATTGGTCAGCGCAGCTAGTGGGACGGTTGCCACATTTATTGCCTGCCAAAAGCGTGGCAATTTCTTTTGCATCCTTGCCTTCGATGAGAGTGCAGATAGCAGCCAGGTTGCCTGGGCAGCCGCCATCAAAACGCACATTGTGCAGCTTACCGTCAACTATATCAAAATGAATCTGACGGGAGCAAACTCCCGTGGTATTATATGTATACATATTATATTCCCTCCAATGCATTACAACATACATTATGCAATTCGACAAAAATAAATAAAATCCTTTTTCAGACGCGCGTGGGAAAGAAAATTTGTGTAAAATTTATAACGCTAGTGCTGGTGTGGGAGAAAATTTATCCGATAAGCTTTTAATTAAAGGCAAAAGTTGGTATAATATTACACAAATTATTGTGCGTTGTAGGATGGTAGTATGGTTAATAGTCTTACAGCATAGCAGTATTAACGTGCTATGGCAGCATGGAAGAAAGGTAGTGTATTTTTTTATGTCTATTCAGTTGGTTATTGTTGTGGTGTATATTGCGCTGCTCTTTGGCATCAGCCTTTGGGCAAAGCACAGGGCAGACAGCGGTTCTACCGCATTTTTGCTTGCAGGCCGCAAGCTGGGGACGATCCTTGTAGCAGTAAATGTAACCGGTCTTGCAGTTGGTGCTGCTTCTACCGTAGGTGTAGCACAGCGTGCGTTTAGCGTTGGTATGGCTGCTGGCTGGTACAATGGCGCCTGGTCTATTGGTGCCATCGTTATGGGCCTTTTGGCAGCAGGTAAGCTGCGTTCGATGAAGGTTTCCACCATTCCCGAATTTTTTGAGTACTACTACGACACCAAGGGCCGTGCGATCGCTGCAATCGGCTTGGTAATTATTATGTGCGTTATTACCGCTTTGCAATATATGGCAGGCGGTGCAATTTTGTCGTCACTTTTGCCGCAGTTCTTTTCCTTTAAGGGCGGCATGATTATGAGTGCTGTTGTTTTTATCGGAATTACGCTCATTGGCGGCTTGTGGTCTAGCGGCCTGGCTAACATCGTCAGCGTTACCTTGATTTATATTGGCATTATTTATTCTGCTGTCCAGTCTGTAGCTAACGTTGGTGGCTGGGACGCAGTGCTGAGCAAGGTGCCGCAGGCTGAGATGATGGGCAGTCCCGTTGGCGGCCTGGCCTTTGCTACTATCCTTGGCTGGATTATCGTTATGATTACCCAAACCATTACTGCTCAGGGACCTGTGCAGATTGCTTGTGGCGCTAAAAACGCCAAGGCTGCCCGCAACGGCTACATCCTTGCAGGCCTGATGATTTTCCCGGTTGGCTTCATTTGTGCTGTGCTTGGTATCGTTTGCAGGGCTATGTATCCCGAAATGCCTTTGGCGCAGGCCGCTTTGGCTATGCCTAAGGTTGTTATGACGCTGGACCCGCTGGCTGGCGGCGTAACGCTGGCTGCATTGTGGGCTGCGGACGTATCCACTGCCTGCACCATTTTGCTGGGTTCGGCAACGCTCTTTAGTAATGATATTTACAAACGCTTTATTAATCCTAAGATTGCAGAAGATAAATTTGTGATCATCAACCGTCTTTCTGTTTTTGTTGTCGGCCTGGTAACTCTGTGGTTTGCCTTTAATGCAGCAGGCATCGTTAAAACCATGATTGCAGGTCTTTCTATGACCTGTGGCCTGACCTGCGTCTTCTTCTTTACGATGTTTGCGCCTGGTCTGTGCCGCCGCAGTGCTGCCTTTTGGACTACGCTTGTGAGCCTTATCGGTATCGCTCTTTGGTTTATGCCTGGCAGTCCGCTTGAAGGCATCAAGCCGATGTTTGCTAACGAGGTTATTTACTTTGAATGGCCTATCTGCATTATTACCTTCATTTTGGTATATCTTTTTGACAAAAACAAGATTAAAGACGTTATAGAAGTTCCTGAAGAAGACTAAAAAGGCTTGACTTGTTAGAGGAGAGTGACTATTTTATGCATGAATGTGGCAAAAGCTGCCTCAACAGCATAGAGGTGGGCCGTGCAGCGCTGCGTATTGCGCTCACAGCCAGCCGTGTTGAAGAAAACAAGGTTAAGGAGCGCCTCTCGGAGCATGGCATCCGCTCTACTGCTGTAGATTTTGGCGGAGAGTTTCTTCCCTCGATTGTAAAAATCATCGAGCGTGCTGTGGTAGCGGCGCAAAGGCAGGGGCTGGTTACCGAAACCCATGTAGGAGCAGGTGCTGTGGCAGGAGCTGCCCATGAGGCACTAGAGCAGGTAAAGGTGAAGGCCTTTGGCTTTAATGTTGGCGGCAAAATCGGCTTAGCACGAGCTGGGGAGCATCTTTGTGTAGCTATTTATATGGGAGTTGGCGTGCTCAACCTCAATGAGATGTGCGTTGGCTTGGCACACCGCTCGCTGGCTAGTGACGAATAGGGGTGCGCTATGAGTATTTTGGATATTATCGGACCAGTAATGATTGGCCCATCTAGCTCGCATACGGCAGGGGCTGTGCGCTTGGGACTTTTGGCCGCCAGCATTCTGGGGGCAAAGCCTGCTAAGGCCGAAATTTACCTGCATGGCTCCTTTGCTGAAACTTATAAGGGACATGGCACGGATATGGCGCTTTTGGCCGGGCTTATGGGCTGGCTGCCAGATGATGAGCGCATACCTAATGCTAGCAGCTATGCTAAGGAAAGCGGCCTCGAATACAGCTACAGCAAAATAGATTTGGGCAACAAGGCTCATCCTAATACAGTATTTTTCAAGCTTACGGCCGCAAATGGATCCCATTGCGACATTGTAGGCTCGTCCATAGGCGGCGGCCAGGTGCAGGTGACCGAAATTGACGGCTTCCCCGTAGAGCTTACGGGACGCTTGCCAGCAATCCTCACTGTGCATATTGATACCCGCGGCGTTATCGCCTTGGTGACGAGTACACTAGCCAATGCCGGTGTAAATATCGCCACTATGCGTCTTTTCCGCAGCGATAAGGGTGGTATGGCTTCGATGGTTATTGAATGTGACGAGGCAGTTCCAGATGAGATTATTAATCTTATCGGTGCGCTGCAGCAGATAGAATCTGTGCGATTTATCGCCAGTGTTTTGTGAGGTAGGCAGCATGAAAAAGGAAATGCTTTCGTTAAACAGCTGGATAGAGGAGGCTGCTAGCTGGCAGCAGTCCTTGGATGATTTTCTAATTGACTATAACATGCGTGAGCTGGAATGCAGCCAGGAGGATTTGCTGGGCAAGATGCAGGACATGCTTGATGTTATGGAAAAGTCTGTGGAGTTTGGCCTTACGGGCAAGCGTTCGCATAGCGGTCTGACCGGTGGTGATGCCAAAAAGCTGGCTGCTGCGGTTGGCGCAGGCAGTTATACCAGTCTTTTGGGCGATAAGGCACGTGATGCTGTTATTTATGCCACGGCCGTGGGCGAATGTAATGCGGCCATGGGACGTATCGTGGCTGCTCCCACGGCAGGAGCCAGCGGCGTGCTTCCTGGCGTTTTCTTTGCACTCAAAAAGCATTGCGGCCTGAGCGACGAGGCCTTGCAGCGTGGTATGGTAGTTGCCGGCAGCATTGGTATGGTCATTGCTGAGCGTGCTTCGCTCGCAGGCGCGACTGGCGGCTGTCAGGCAGAATGTGGCAGTGCGGCGGCCATGGCGGCCGGTGCAGCGGTAGCTATGCTTGGTGGCACGCCGCAGCAGGTGGGTACGGCCGTAGCTATTGTCTTTAAAAATGTGTTGGGACTGGTGTGCGATCCTGTAGCAGGCCTCGTTGAGGTTCCCTGCATTAAGCGCAACGGTGCCTGTGCCTTGCAGGCGCTTTTGGCAGCAGAGCTGGCGCTGGCAGGTATTACAAGCTTCATTAACGCAGATGAGGCCATTGATGCTATGAAGAGCGTGGGAGATGCACTTCCCTGCGCTTTGAAGGAAACTGCAGGCGGCGGTATGGCCGCTACGCCTACGGCTATAGAATGGGCAGCTAAATATTTTGCCCAGAATAATAAGTAAAAGGAGACTTTATCATGGAAGTTATTGCAACAAATAATGCCCCCGCAGCTTTGGGCCCATATTCTCAAGCGATTTTAGAAGGCTCTACTTTATTTGCCTCTGGCCAGATTGCTATTAATCCTGCAACCGGCGAGATGGTTCAAGACTCTATTGAGGCAGAAACTCAGCAGGTTTTGGACAATATTAACGCAATTTTGACAGCAGCAGGCTTCAGCTTTAGCAATGTTGTGAAGACCACTGTCTATGCTGATGATATTAAAAACTTTGGTGCTATTAACGGCGTATATGCCAAGGCCTTTACAGCTAATCCGCCTGCACGTTCCTTTGTACAGGTTGCAGCCCTGCCTAAGGGAGCGCATGTGGAGATTGAGGTTATTGCCAGCCGCTAAAAGCAGAAAAAGTGTGTATATCCTTACGAAAAAATAATTTTCGTGCTTGACTTACAGCTACAGATATAGTATAATACTATTCGTCGCCAAGCTATTCAGTTTGGAAACAATTTGGTGGCTGTGGTGAAGTGGTTAACACGGCGGATTGTGGCTCCGTTACGCGTGGGTTCGACTCCCACCAGTCACCCCACCTTTCTCAGATAGGTTAATCTGATAACCACATTTTATGCTTGGGGCGTAGCCAAGTCGGTAAGGCACGGGACTTTGACTCCCGCATGCGTTGGTTCGAGTCCAGCCGCCCCAGCCAATGATCCACTAGCTCAGTTGGTAGAGCACCTGACTTTTAATCAGGGTGTCCCGAGTTCGAGTCTCGGGTGGATCACCACGAATTTGAAGCCGTTCTTCGCAAGAAGGACGGTTTTTTGTTGTGTAAAAAAGGCTGCCGCAGGTAGCGGTAGCCTTTGTAGAATGACAGCTTATTTATTGACCTTGGCCATGAATTTGTCATTGTTAATGACAAAGCGTTCATGCGAGCCTTTGCCGATAACGCCCTTGCTATCTTCGGCTTTCACCTCAAAGGTGAGCTTGCGTCCGTCCACAGCAGTGAGCGTGGCGGTGGCAGTGACAGTGTCGCCGAGCTTAGTAGCGCGGTCGTGGGTGATATTCAGGCTGATGCCAACAGTGCCGCTGCCTGCTTCAAGCTGTGCGTTGACGGCAGCGCAGGCAGCCTCCTCCATAAGGGCACACATTGCGGGAGTGGCAAAAACGGCGAGCGAACCGCTCTTCATGGTGGCGGCACTGTTGGCAGCGTTGGCAGCTACACTGGCATTGCCTGTGAGACCGGGGATAAGGTTAGACATATTTATACCTTCTTTCGATAACTTTTTAGTTAGCTCTTAATGGGATAAGCTGCTTATATAATAAAATATTCTGCAGCATATGACAAGCAGATTATTGCGCTTTAGTTACACTTTTTCTAATCTGTTTTTCCTTTTAGGCAGGAATTGCTTACGTCGATAGCGAATTAATATAAAAAGGGAAGTAAATAGATGATGAAAAATTCCCTGGAGGTGACGTGTATGGCTATCGAATTTAAAAATACAACATTTTTGAAAATTTATACGGGTGAGGATGTTATGCTGGATGATGTGCCGCTGTACAAGGCAATTTTACGTGAAGCGCGCAGATTGGGACTGGCAGGCGGAACAGTTATAAAAGGTATTGAAGGCTATGCTACGCAGGTGCGCGGTGTAGGGCGTGCAGTGAGTACGTTTATCAGCGGCAATGCTAATTTCCCTGTAGTAGTAGAGCTGGTGGATAGGGAAGAAAACATCGCTAAGATTTTGCCCTATTTGGAAAAAAACGCCACTCATGCTTTGGTTGTTAAGGGTGAGGCAAGCTATCTGGTTACAGATTTTATGCGTAATGAAGGCTATAAGGGATACAAGAATATTGATAATGCGCAGCCGGGATACGGCCTGCAGCAGCAAAATCAACAGCAATAAATCATAATAAACCATCTCAGGCTTAAACCGCGGTCCACAAGCTGAGCTGCGGTTTTTTGCTGGGAGTAAACTAGGAGGAAGAAAATATGTATGATGTAGCGATTATTGGTGGTGGACCGGCAGCGATTTTTGCGGCCTACGAATTTGTAATGAAATATCCTGAGCTGAAGGTGATTATGCTGGAGGCTGGCAATGATATTGATAAACGCTTTTGCCCGCTGGCGGCAAAAAAGGTTGACCATTGCATTAATTGCAAGCCCTGCAGTATTATGCGCGGCTTTGGTGGTGCGGGTGCGTTTTCTGATGGCAAATACAATTTTACAACTGAATTTGGCGGCTGGCTGAGTGATTATCTGCCAGAGGAAACTGTTATTGATCTCATTGACTATGTTGATGAGCTAAACTGCCGCCATGGTGCGCCTGGGGAATATTTCACCACCAAAAACAGCAAAATCGGTATACAGGCGCTCAAATACGATTTGCATCTTTTGAATGCCAAGGTGCGTCACCTGGGAACCGAAAACAACCTGATCATCATGGAAAATATTTATAAATTTTTGCAGGATAATATTGAAATCCGCTGCAACACTGCTGTGGATGAAATCTGCCGCGAGGAGGATGGCACGTTTGCGCTGGAGCTGAGCAAGGGCGATGAGGTACGCAGCAAATATTTAATCGCTGCCCCTGGGCGTGCAGGTGCAGAATGGTATACAGAGCAATGCGGCAAGATGGGCTTGAAGTTTATCAATAACCAGGTGGATATTGGCGTGCGTGTGGAGGTGCCTGCGGAGATCTTCAAGCATATTACCGACGAGGTGTATGAGGCCAAGATTTTGTACCGTACCTCGCTATATAACGATGTAGTGCGCACCTTTTGCATGAATCCCTATGGTTACGTTGTAGCAGAAAACACGGATGGTATTATCACTGTTAACGGCCACAGCTTCCGCGATCCTAAGCTGCACAGCAAAAATACTAATTTTGCCCTGCTTGTAAGCAGCAAGTTTACGGAACCATTCCATGAGCCGCTACAATATGGCAAGCGTATTGCTTCGTTTTCGAATATGCTTGGCGGCGGTGTTTTGGTGCAGCGCTTTGGCGATTTGGTAAAGGGACGCCGCACTGACGAAAAGCGTATGCTCAAAAGCTTTACTAAGCCGACGCTCAGCGCAACGCCCGGTGATTTAAGTTTGGTCTTGCCTAAACGCCAATTGGATGATATTATTGAAATGATTTACGCCTTGGATAAGATTGCTCCTGGTATGGCTAATGCTGACACGCTGCTTTACGGTGTAGAGGTTAAGTTTTACAGTGCGCGTCTGGAGCTGGACAAAAATCTGGAAACCAAGGTGCCGAATATGTTCGCTGTGGGCGATGGTGCCGGCATTACGCGTGGCCTGTCGCAGGCCAGCGCCAGCGGCGTTTGGGTAGCACGTATAATTGGTCAGCGCGCCTGCGGACAGAAGTAATAAGGAAGGTGCTCTTTAGATGAACTTTGAGTTTTTTGCGTTTTTAGTATTTATGTCGTTTGTTTCGTTTGCTGTAGCCTTTTTGGCTTATGGTATGGTGGTGCGCTTCATGGGCAAGGAGGGCTTTGCCGCACGTCTAGGACAGATTATCCTGGTGCCTGCGTGCATTGTTATCTATGATTTCATCACTATGGCCGCACCTCAGGGCTATCGTTATATCGTTGGCAGTGTCCCGCTGCTTTTGATTGCCGGTATTGCATTGTATTTTCGCTTTGTGAAGGGCGAAAGCTTTGCTGAGAGTACAGAAAAAACACCCTCTGAGCTGGCAAGGCTGGCTGATGAACCCAAAAAGTTCAGCAAAAAATCTGCCCGCATTCACGAAAAGAGAAAAAACCGCGCAGCTAAATAGTTATAGGCAGGATTTTTTCTTTTCAGGCAGAATATAGACTATAGAAAGTTAAGAGCTTTCTAAATAAATTAGTTTGCAATTTACTTGTATTAATATGGAGGTGCTTTGATATGTTTAAGAAAATTCTTATTCCTGTTGATGGCAGTGAAGGCTCCTGGAGAGCACTTAATACTGCTGTAGAGTTAGGTAAAAAGTTTGGTAGTGAGCTGCATGTTGTCAATGTTATCCAACCGTATAATAATGCTGCATTGCTGGCAGTGCCTCTGGATCATGCAACTGTAAGCCAAGGCAACAGCGAGCTGGAAAAAATTGGTGACAAGGTTTTGGAAATGGCGCAGGAGCGTTTGGTAGGCTATGAAGGCGAAACCAAATTTACTTTGGAGGTTGGCCATCCGTCTGAGCGTATTATTGCTATTGCTAAAAAGACTGATGTAGACGCTATTGTAATTGGCAGCCGTGGTCTTTCTGGTATTGCGGAATTCTTCTTGGGCAGCGTAAGCTCTAAGGTTTCGCAATATGCAACAGTTCCTGTCCTGATTGTAAAATAAAATGTTGCGCCGTATTTTGGTGCCAATTGATGGTACGGATCATTCCTGGAGAGCCTTGGAGTACGCCTGCGAGCTGGTGAGCTATACTCATGGTGCGCTGGTGATAATGACAGTAACTTCGGGAAAAACTAGACAGCCTGTCATAGAAATGGATGGAGACTGCCTATATGCGCAGATTGGTGACGAGGTGCTTGATGCAGCACATGCAATTTTGAGTGGTAAGAATGTGGACTGCACTTATTTGTTGGAGAATGATAGCGATGTGCCGGAAAGCATTCTACGCATTGCAGATGAGCAAGGCTGTGATGGGATTGTATTGGGCTGCAGAGGAATGGGTGCTATAGAGGGCCTGCTTCGCAGCAGCGTCAGCCAAGCGGTTGCAGCAAATGCTAAGGTACCAGTAACCTTGGTAAAGTAAATAGTAAGATGAAAGCAGGTATGTCCTGGATGTGGACGTACCTGCTTTTTGCGTGCGTTATTTAGCACTATTCATGATGAATTTAAGAAAATCCTGTACATATGTGGGTAAAAGATAGCTCTTGCGATAAACCATATACAGGCTGCGCTCGGACAGCCTTTGTGGTAGCGTGAAGGCGAGCAGCCGCTTTTCCTGGATAAAGTTTGCCGCTGCCAATGCCGAAATAATAGAAATACCCAATCCCCCTGCGACCAGGTTTTTGATGGCCTCTTGGTCGTTGACGCGGGCAACGATATGTAATTTGCTTGCGTCCAGGCCACTGCCTGCTAAGAATTTGTCGGCAATCTTTTGGCTGCCACTGCCGTTTTCACGCAAAATGAGCGGCTCCTGCTCTAGCAGCGATATAGCAGAGACGCCGCTGGTTTTGAGCGCGAGAAAGTGCTCATTGACTGGTGTGATTATAATCATACGGTCCTGGCAAAAGGGCTGGCAGATGAGGTCATCATCATTTGCCTGCATACCGATAAAACCTAAATTGAAAAGTCCGCTGTGCAGACCGTCGATGATTCCCTGGCTGTCGCTTTGATGAATAACAAAGTAGATATCACTGTGCAGGCTGCCAAACTGCGGTAGCAGCTGTGGCAGAATATAGGCTGAAGGAATGGTGGATGCTCCCAGGTGGATAATACGTTGGTTTTCAATGGAGCAGGCCTGCAGCATACGCTTCTTTAGCTCCAATATATTTATAGCGTAACCGTACAGCTCGTGTCCTTTAGCAGTGATACGGATGCTTTTGGTAGTACGCAAAATCAGCCTGGTGTTGAGCTCGGCCTCCAGCTGGCTGATGTGCAGGCTGATGGTGGGCTGGGAGATGAAAAGCTTGGCTGCGGCCTGGGTAAAGCTGCCCTCCTGCACTACGGCGACAAAGCTTTGCAGCTGTTTAAATTCCATGTGTCGTCAGCACCTCCTCCAATGCCTGCAGCGCGCTTGCTACATCCTGCGCGCTGTTACTGCCGCCTAAGGAAAAGCGCAGCGTGCCTGTGGGGTATGTACCCAGCACCTTGTGCGCATAGGGGGAGCAGTGCAGGCCAACGCGTGTAGCTATACCATACTTTTCGCTTAAGGCATAGGCAAGGGTGGCGATATCCAGGCGCTGCGAGCTGATAGAAACTACGCTGGTGCGGCAGCTGCAGTCCCTGCGTCCAACTATGTGCAGCAGCTGCTTGGCTTCTAGTAGCTGCAGTCCCTGCAAAAGCTGCTGCGTCAGCGCCAGCTCGCGCTCACGCAGTTTGTCTATGCCTTGCAGCTGCAGCCAGCGCAGGGCTGCGCCCAGGCCGATGATGCCGGGAATGTTGAGTGTGCCTGCTTCAAACTTATCAGGCAAAAAGTTTGGCTGCTGTTCACTGTGGCTGGCGCTGCCCGTACCGCCAACGACTAGGGGTGTGATGCCGTGGGCGATTTCATCACTCAGAATGCAACCACCAATGCCCTGTGGCCCTAATAATCCCTTGTGCCCTGTGAAGGCCAGCGCGTCAATGTTAAGCTCTTGCATATTAATAGCAAGGCTGCCAGCGGTTTGCGCCGTGTCAACAATAAACCAAAGCCCATGCTTGCGGCAAAAATCTCCCAGCTGTGCAAGTGGCTGCAAGGTGCCGCAGACATTACTGGCGTGCGTGCAGATGATGGCACGCGTGTTGGGACGCACAAGCTGGGGCAGCATTTCTAGCTGCATATTTCCTTCGCTGTCAGCAGGGATACGGCTGAAGCTGATAGCGTGCGCAGGCGTACTAGCAGTAAGCTCTTCGCCTAACTGCTGCAAGGGGCGCATGACGGCGTTGTGCTCGAGTGATGATACCAGTACATGATCGCCAGGATGCAGCAAGCCTTTGATAATAACATTTAAGGCCTCGGTGATATTTTTGGTAAAAACTACGTTTTGGGCATCCCGTGCACCAAAGAAGGTGCACAGGTCGCAGCGCACGTCAAACACAGCTTCAGCGGCGGCGGTAGCGCTGGCGTAGCTGCCGCGGCCAAGGTTGGCTCCGCCCTCGGTCATATATTTATAAACAGCGTCAGCAACTACTTTTGGCTTGGGAAAGGAGGTGCTGGCGTTATCAAGATAAATTTGGCGCATAAAAATCCCTCCTGCTTCATTGTATCATCAATGGAGGCAGGAGGGCAAATATTAGGCATTTTTATCATTGTTCTTGACAATCATTACAGGACAGCTTACGTGGTGCAATACATACTGGCTGACAGAGCCCATGACGATTTCTTTAAGATTGCTGGCACCGCGGCTGCCCATAATCACCCAGTCGGGGTGCAGCTCTTCGGCAACAGCCACGATGGTTTGATGCGGCGAGCCTGCCTGCAGAACCTGCTCGATTTGCAGCTCCTGGGGCATATGGCTACGGTAAGCGGCAATCAGGTCTTCCCCCTGCTTTTTGATGCTTTCGGGAACATAGCCGCTCATAGAAACACGGTCAAAGGATGTCATTTTGAGGTTAAGATCCACAACGTGCAAAAGCGTTATGGTTGCTCCTGTGCCCTGCGCTACAGTGCAGGCCCATTTGCAGGCGCAAATGGATTCCTTGGAGCCATCGACAGGAACGAGAATGTTGTTTAATTTTTTTACTTTCATCATTTATTTCTCCCATTCGGCCTTCAGACTGGAAACATACAGCTCTTGCTCCTCCAATTCTGCGGCATTTTTATAAAAGCGATAACAAAATACGGCAATGATGATACCCAGGTAGATAAAGAAGCCACCTATAACATCAGGAATTTCCCATAAATGTGAGCCGCGGATGATAATATCGCGGACAAAATTGAATTCCCATGTTAGTGGGAAAAAGTGTGTAGAAAGTATTACCCACGAGGGAAATAGCGAAAGAGGAAGGGTGGCGCCGCCGAAGACAAAGCCACCGGGAATCAAAAACACCATACGTCCGCCTGCTACACCAGGGTTGGCTGCACCCCAGCCAAAGAGCAGGGTCATAAGTCCCAGCGCGGGCAGGTAAAAAAACTGTGTGATTACAAATTCCCAAATCGTACCCGAAATTACCATGTCACCAAACAGGCGCAGTACTGCCATGCCTACAAAAAGCGCCACAAAAAGGCAGCCCATGTAGGGAAGCAGGCGTATTGCAAGCATCATAGGATTACCACTTTTTAAGATTTCGTTCCATTCACCTGTTTCACGCAGGCGAGGTACCATACCTATGGTCGCTAGGGTGAAGAACATGGATGAAAACATAAAGAGAAAGCCTTGGGTTGTACTGTTACAGGTAGAGCTTACAGGGTTAAATAGCAAGCGCTCGTTGAGCACCATACCGCTGCTGGAGCTGCTGCCGGAAACTGTGATGTTGGAGTTTTCCAGTGCTACCAGGTTATTAATAGCGGAACGGATGGTGGCGCTAAGCGAGGTGTTACTGTTATCGGCAAAAAGACCGATGGAAGCAGCCTGGCCGGAATAATGGTTGCGCTCTAAATCCTTGGGGAGCACAATAACGGCAAAGTTTTTATCCTGCGCCAGAAATTTCTTTGGCTCCTGCGTGGTATATACTACGGAAGAAACGCGCATGTTAGGGGAAGAATCAATTTTGGAGACTAGCTCCTGGCTGTAGCGTGAATGGTCAAGGTCGATAACAGCTACGGCAACATCACGGGTGGTGTTGTTACCAAGATAAATGCTAAAGAAGACTGTGACGAAGATGGCGACTATGAGAGACAGCTTTTCATAAGGCATTCCCAAGCCGGAAAAAAGATATTTGATTTCATTTTTTAGCGAATTGATCATGATGCACCTCGATGGTCATACCGGGGATGACGTTGTCTACATGGGTGGTGTAGATGCGCACCTGAAAGCTGGTGATGTCGGCAGAGCTTTTTTCACGTGACATTTTATAATCGGCAAAGCCGTCGGCGCGGGCAACCAATCTTACAGTGCCAGGCACCTTAACTTTACCGGCAATGGTGGTGCCTTCTACCTTGCTGCCTTCCTTGAGTGTGCCCAAATCATTTTCAGGTACGTAGATATCGTAATATGTACGGTTGCTCTCCAAAAGGATGACGGGCGAATTAGCGCTAATCATTTCGCCCTCCTTGGCGATGACCTTCAAAATTTTGCCATCTTCGGGAGCACGCAGCACCAAGCGGCCTTTATCCACCTGCAGCTCCTTGAGCGTAACCTCTAATTGCTTCTTTTGCTGCTTTAGGCTGGCAAGGGTATTCTTTTGGTTGGCAACCTCGGCGCGCTGGTTTTGAATAGCAGGCAGCACCAGGCTATTGGTGTCACCGGTGTCATAGGCACCGCCCAATAATTGGTTGAGGCCGTTGACAGCAGAATTTACATCGGCACGGGCAACCTCCATGGCGTTGCGGTAGGCGTCCAGCTCCTTGTGCGAGATGGCGCCGTCGCGCTCAAGCTTTTCCATACGGTTAAAATCGGCCAGCTTGGTGGCGTAGGTGGAATTGGCCGAATCAATGGCGGCTTTTTGCATATCAATCTGACGGAAGGTTTGCACCTCGCTAGTATCTGCCTGGGCAAAGCCAATGTCAATGCTTTGGCTTTGGGCGGCAATCTGAGCGTCCAATTGTGCAATCTGTGCTTCGGTTTTTTCGATAGACAGGTCGGTGTCGGTGGGATCGATAACCATCAGTATATCACCCTTTTTGACATGGTCACCTTCCTTAACGGCTTCACGGATGAGGCGGCCGCCTACAGAATCAAAGGCAACCTTAACCTGCTCGGCTGTGAGGATGCCGTCCTTGCGCACTTTGGCTTGTTCGACAGGGTCAAAGCCCTTGTAGAGCAAAAGCAGGCCGGAAGCGATGAGCAGGCCAACGAAGACTGCTAGGACTTTTTTGGGCTGGCTGTTTAGTTTCATAGTGAACATTTCTCCTTTATTTCAGGGATGCATAACGAGATTTATAATAAACAACATTATATATTAATGACGTTAGCAAAATGTGTAAAAGATAATCCGCCTTGCAGCGGATTAGTGGTGAAGCGCAAGCGGCTGTAGCCTAAATGGGACAGGGCTGCAGTGAGCATTTAGTGCTTCTTTAGATGTTCGGCTACCTTTTGAGTAAGGCGCAGGTATTCCTTAGCGTCTTCTTCTCCTAGTGCCTGCAAAAGCTCGCTCAGCTGGTTATGCAGCTCAGCCATTTTGATATTGGCCAGCTCCAGGCCTGCCTTGGTGGGGTGAATGTACACCTTGCGGCGGTCCTGGTTATCATGGATGCGGACGATGAGGCTCTTATCCTCCAGATGGTTGAGGATGGTCGCAATTCTAGCTGTGGTCAGCGAAAACTTGCGGGCCAGCTCTGTTGGGGTGATTTCCTGCTTTTCGGAAATGTGGCAGAGCACAGGGATTTCACCCTTCAACAGCTCGGCAGCATTTTTGATGGGGCCAAGGAAAATGATCTTCATGCTTTCTACAAGCTCTAAGGCAGCTTCATTATATCTCATAGATACTCCTCCATATTACTAACGTCATTAGATGTTACTATTATAAGACATTTACCGCAGATGTCAAGTATAAAATTAGAATTTTTTTTGGAGAACAGCTTTTTTCTGTGATTATCTTTGTAGCTTACATATACAGTCTGTACGTATTGTGACGATTTATTTATTTTTTCGATTAATTCATTCGCTTTATCTATAAATGTTATTGGAGTAATATTCTGTGCTGTGATATACTTTTGCTGATAAATTAACATGGGAGGCTATTTTTGATGCGAAGTGAAAAAACAGTAATAATTACGACTGGTGCGGTGGTTGGTATAATCGCCTCGCTATTGGTTTACTTTGGCAATCCTGCCAATATGGGCTTTTGTATAGCCTGTTTTTTGCGTGATACCGCTGGCGGCTTAGGCTTGCACGCTGCTAAAGCGGTGCAGTATATCCGTCCTGAAATCAGCGGTTTGGTTTTGGGTGCTATGGGCGCTGCCTATATGCACAAGGAGTTTGCGCCCAAGGGTGGCAGCTCGCCGCTGACACGCTTTGTGCTGGGCTTTTTTGCTATGATTGGCTGCCTGATGTTTTTGGGCTGCCCCTTCCGCATGCTGCTGCGCTTGGCAGGCGGTGACTTAAATGCTTTGGTTGGTTTAGTTGGCTTTGCCGGTGGTATTTATGCTGGTATCTTCTTCTTGAACCGTGGTTATAGCTTAAAGCGTACCTATAAGATGACCGCTATGGAAGGCAGCCTGCTGCCTGCAATAGCAGTTACCCTGCTGGTGCTGCTGGCTGTGGCTCCTGCCTTTATCCACTTTACGAAGGCAGGCGGTGGCCCTGGCGCTAAGCATGCAGCTGTTGCTATCAGCCTGGCTGCTGGTCTTGGCGTGGGATATTTGACCCAGCGCACCCGCTTTTGTATGATTGCTGGTATCCGTGACTTCATCTTGTTTAAAGAAAGCAAGATGCTACTTGGCTTTGCAGCTGTAGTTATTGCTGCTTGCGCCAGCAACCTTATTTTGGGTGCTGTAACTGGCACACCGTTCTTTAAGCTGGGCTTTGCAGCACAGCCTATTGCCCACACCGACGCGCTGTGGAATGTTTTGGGCCTTTTCCTTGCAGGCTTTGCCTGCGTGCTTTTGGGTGGCTGCCCCATGCGTCAGCTGGTGCTGGCAGGTGAGGGAAATTCTGACAGTGCCGTTACTATCATTGGTCTCTTGGTGGGTGCTGCCTTCGCCCACAACTTTGGCCTGGCCTCTAGCGGCAACGGCCCCACCTTCAACGGCCAGGTAGCTGTTATTATTGGTATTGTAGTTGTAACTGCTATTGCCTATTTTAATACATATAGAAAGTAAGGTGAAAAGAATGCAGGTTATTGATGCACGTGGTTTATCTTGTCCCGAACCGGTAATTTTGACGCGTCAGGCTATGGCTGATGGCGCTGCTTGCTACGAGGTTATCGTGGATAACAATACTTCCAAGGAAAATGTTACCCGTTATGCTGAGCACCAGGGCTATAAGGTTACGTTTACAGAGTGCGATGGCGACTTTACGCTGCACCTGAGCAAATGAACCAATATATTGCTACCTTTTATTCGCACTTTGGTGCTGTACGCTTTGCGCGTGCCTGCGAGGCACGCGGCTGGCAGCCGCAGCTGCGGCCAGTACCCCGCACTCTCAGCAGCAGCTGCGGCACCTGCGTATATTTTGTGGCAGATGTTTTGCCTGCGCTAGAGCAATTGCGCACGCCAGAGCTGGAGCAGCTGGTGCAGCAGGCAGATGGCTATAAGGTTATTTATAGCAGTGATTAGTAATTAGGTGGTAGCAGATAGTGGTTGCTAAGATTATGCTATCTGTGGTCACAGTTATGGAATTCAGAAGGTGACGCGCATGGAAAACGAGGTTAAGCTGACTAAGCTGGCGAGCTGCGCCGGCTGTGGCGCTAAGGTGGGCGCAGGAACGCTGTGCCAGCTTTTGCAAGGCTTTGAGACGCACTACGATGACAGGCTCCTGGTTGGCTATGACAAGAGCGATGACGCTAGTGTTTATGCTGTCAGTGACGAGCTTGCTATTATCCAGACAACAGATTTTTTCCCACCAATCGTGGATGATCCGTTTATGTATGGACAGATTGCAGCGACTAATGCTATTAGCGATGTGTATGCTATGGGTGGCGAGCCTAAGCTTGCACTAAACATCATGTGTATTCCGGAAAAGATGGAAAAGCACGTGGTGCAGGAAATTTTGCGTGGTGGCTACAGCAAGGCCTATGAGGCAGGAGCTATTATCACTGGCGGTCACACCATTCATGGCGCGGAGCCGATTTACGGCCTGGCGGTGACAGGCTTTGCCCAGCCGCAAAAAATTTGGCGTAATAGCGGTGCCAAACCTGGTGACGTGCTTGTTTTGACCAAGCCATTGGGTGTGGGGATTTTGACTACAGCGGCTAAGGCCGATTTGGTAGAGCCTGCACTGCTGACAAAGCTTTATGCACAGATGAGTACGCTAAATAAATATGCACGTGATGTACTGGTGCATTACAGCGTGCATGCTTGTACGGATGTGACGGGTTTTGCGCTTTTGGGGCATAGCCTGGAGATGGCGCAGGGAAGCGGCGTGACGCTGCACATTAGTACCAAGGACGTGCCGTATCATGCAGCGGCCTATGAAATGGCAGACATGGGCTTTGTGCCTGCAGGAGCCTACCGCAACCGTGATTTTGCGGAGAGCAGCGTGAAGCTCATAGGCGATGTGCCACGCGCGTTGCAGGATATTTTCTACGACCCGCAGACGAGCGGCGGACTTTTGGTAGCTATTCCCAAGGCAGAGGCGCAGGCATGCCTGCAGGAGCTGCAAGCGGTGGCGGCACAGTCTGCGATCATCGGTTACGTTACCGAAAAGCTGGAGGCAGCAATTTATTTAGAGGGATAAAAGGTTGGGGGCAGATTTTTGAGATAATCTACGATTGATCTTCTTTTTTTCTAAAAATACATATCTTCAATAGATGAATTTTTACGGAGGCAGACGAAAGGTGTCTGCCTCTTTTTTAGCATATTTAGAGCAGGATAAGGTAGAAGGGTGTAGAATATAGGTTAGGTACTGTTCTATGCGTCAAGCGTCGCTTTGCTGGCGAGCATTTAATATTGAGGTGAATAATAATGCACAAATTGGTTTTTCATATTCCGTGCTGTACGTGTAAAAATGGAGTTTTGCAGCCTGTACCCTGGCAGCAGGTTATAGATAAATTTGCCCAAGAGCTGTACTTGCATACTGATGGCTTTTTTGTTACTGATGCCATTGGTTATTACAAGGGTAGAAGCTACGCCGAAAAGCTGCTTACAGTTTATTGTGATTCATCAACCGTTACAGCTGATTTTTTACGCATTGCGCGTGTGCTGGAGCAGGAAGCCTACGCTTACGAAATTGACGGCAGGCTGGTAATAGAATAGGTAAAAGCATTGAAGCTGTTGCAGTTGAGGCGGTAATTTTGCTATTACATTTTCACACTTTTTTTACTCTAATAATCATGTATACATTTAGCTGGTGTTTTACAAAAGCATACAAATAGTGTATACTATTTGTGTAATCTGGAATTTTTCCTGCACATAAGGGTCAAGATTTTTGTGATATCTAAGAAAGAAGGGAATCCGATGGTTAAAATGAAAACAATGGACGGCAACACAGCTGCTGCGTACGTTTCTTACGCCTTTACTGATGTAGCCGCAATTTATCCTATTACTCCGTCGTCTCCTATGGCTGAGGTTGTCGACGAATGGTCCGCTCAGGGCAAAAAGAATATTTTTGGGCAGCGCGTAAAGCTGATGGAAATGCAGTCTGAGGCTGGTGCCTCTGGCGCAGTACATGGCTCGCTGCAGGCAGGTGCGCTTACAACCACCTACACCGCCTCCCAGGGCCTGTTGTTGATGATTCCTAATATGTATAAAATGGCTGGCGAGCTGCTGCCTGCAGTGTTCCATGTGTCTGCACGTGCGCTGGCAACCAGCTCTCTGTCCATCTTTGGTGATCACCAGGATGTTATGGCTGCCCGTCAGACAGGCTTTGCCCTTTTGGCAGAAGGCAGTGTACAAGAGGTCATGGACCTGGCAGGCGTAGCGCATTTGAGTGCTATCAAAGGCCGTGTGCCCTTTTTGAACTTCTTTGATGGCTTCCGTACCTCGCACGAAATTCAAAAGATCGAGCTTTTGGATTATGAAGATTTAGGTAAGCTGGTGGACCGTGACGCTGTGGATGCTTTCCGTAAGCGTGGTTTGAATCCGGATAATCCTGTTATCCGTGGTACGGCGCAAAACCCAGATATTTATTTCCAGACTCGTGAGGCTGTAAACACCTATTATGAAGCCTTACCGGAAATCGTTGAAGAATATATGGGTAAGATTAACGAGCTTACCGGCCGTGAATATCATCTGTTCAACTATTATGGCGTGCAGGATGCAGAGGATTTGATTATTGTCATGGGCTCTGCTACTGAAACTGTGCGCACTGTTGTCGAAAAGCTAAATGCTGAGGGCAGAAAGGTGGGCGTGCTTTGCGTGCACCTGTATCGTCCGTTTAGCATTAAGCACTTTATGGGTGCAATTCCTGAAACGGTTAAGCGTATTGCTGTTTTGGATCGCACTAAGGAGCCTGGTGCCTTTGGCGAGCCGCTGTACCTGGATGTGCGTGCAGCCTTCTATACTAGCGAGCGCAAGCCGCTTATTATCGGCGGCCGTTATGGTTTGGGTTCTAAGGATTTGCTGCCTGGAGATATCGTTGCCGTATATGACAATCTGGCAAGTGCTGAACCTAAGAACGGCTTTACCTTAAGCATTACTGATGATGTTACTAATACATCCCTGCCGACAGCTGCTGGCGTAGACGTTACTCCTGCAGGCACTAAGGGCTGCAAGTTCTGGGGCTTGGGCAGTGATGGTACTGTTGGTGCAAACAAGAGTGCTATCAAGATCATTGGCGACCACACAGATATGTACGCACAGGGTTATTTCTCTTACGACAGTAAGAAATCCGGCGGTGTAACTGTTTCGCATCTGCGCTTTGGACATACGCCGATTATGGCACCGTACTTGATTGATGCAGCTGACTTTGTTGCTGTACACAATCAATCTTATGTTAACAAATATGACGTTTTAGCAGGTCTGAAAAAGGGCGGCACCTTCCTTTTGAACTGCAACTGGAGCGCTGCTGAGCTGGATACACAGATGCCTGGACAGTTAAAACGCTATATCGCTAAAAATGATATTAAGTTCTATACCATCGACGCAGTGAAGATTGCACAGGAAATTGGCTTAGGTGGCCGTATTAACATGATTATGCAGTCGGCCTTCTTTAAGCTGGCAGACATCATTCCTATTGCTGATGCAGTGAAGTACCTAAAGGATGCAGTAGAGCATTCCTATGGCAAAAAGGGCCAAAACATTGTTGATATGAATAATGCCGCTATTGACCAGGGTATTGGCGCTATTGCTGCGGTAGAAGTGCCTGCAGCCTGGGCTGAGGCTGCTGACAGCGCAGCTGAAGCAGCAACTGGCAATGCTTTTGTTGACAAGCTGCTTATCCCGATGAACAAGCTAGAGGGCGACAAGCTGCCTGTCAGCGCGTTTAAGGATTATGCTGACGGCACCTTCCCCAGCGGCACCGCTGCTTACGAAAAGCGCGGCATTGCTATCGACGTGCCTGAATGGCAGATGGATACCTGTATCCAATGTAATCAGTGCGCCTTTGTCTGCCCACATGCTGCTATCCGTCCTGTATTGATGACTGAAGAGGAAGCAGCTAAGGCACCTGCTACGATGCCGAGCAAGCCTGCTATGGGTGCTAAGGGTCTCTTCTTTAACATGAGCGTGTCGCCGTTAGACTGCACAGGCTGCGGAAACTGCGCTCAGGTGTGCCCTGCTCCTAAGGCTAAGGCTTTGGTTATGAAGCCGCTGGAAACCCAGCTGCCTGTTGCCGAAGCTTGGGAATATGGCCAGCATCAGGTGAGTGAAAAGCCGAATCCGCTTAACAAAAAGACCATGAAGGGTATTCAGTTTGAAAAACCGCTTCTGGAGTTCAGCGGTGCCTGCGCAGGCTGTGGTGAAACCCCGTACGCTAAGCTGGTTACCCAGCTTGTTGGTGACCGTATGATGATTGCTAACGCTACCGGTTGTACCTCTATTTGGGGTGCTTCTGCTCCGTCTATGCCTTACACTAAAAACTGCCAGGGTCATGGCCCCAGCTGGGCAAACTCCCTCTTTGAGGATAATGCTGAATATGGTTTGGGCATGTTCCTGGGTGTTAAGCAATCGCGTGAGCGCGTAGAGCAAATGGCTACTGAAATGCTCGCAGGCGAGCTGCCTGATGACCTGAAGGCTGCCTTGAGCGATTGGCTGGAGCATGCTAACGAGGGCGAAGGCACCCGCGAGCGTGCTGACGCACTGACAGCAGTGCTGGAAAAATACAAGGATAGCTGTGATAAGTGTGCAGCCTTGTACGACGAAAAGCAATTCTTTGTAAAACGCAGTCATTGGATCTTTGGTGGTGACGGCTGGGCCTATGATATTGGCTACGGCGGCTTGGACCATGTGCTGGCAACTGGTGAAAATGTTAACGTTATGGTATTTGATACCGAGGTATATTCCAACACCGGCGGTCAGTCCTCTAAATCTACCCCGACTGCAGCAATTGCTAAATTTGCTGCCAGCGGCAAAAAGACCAAAAAGAAGGATTTGGGCATGATGGCCATGAGCTATGGTTACGTTTATGTAGCACAGGTAGCTATGGGCGCAGATAAGAACCAAACGCTGAAGGCTATCGCCGAGGCAGAGGCTTATGATGGTCCGTCTTTGATCATTGCTTATGCACCGTGCATCAACCATGGCCTTAAGGTGGGCATGGGCTGCAGCCAGCTGGAAGAAAAACGTGCTGTAGACTGCGGCTATTGGGCAACCTACCGTTATAATCCGGAGTTGAAGGAGCAGGGAAAGAACCCGTTCATTTTGGACTCCAAGGAGCCTAAGGAAAGCTTCCGTGACTTCCTTATGGGTGAGGTTCGCTTCAGCTCGCTGCAGAAGCTGTTCCCTGAAACTGCTGAAGCACTGTTTGAAAAGACAGAGCAGGATGCTAAAAACCGTTTGGAAGGCTACAAAAAGCTGGCAGGTAAGGAATAACATATCTAGCCTATAAATTTAGGGCAGCTGCAAAATGCGGCTGCCCTTTTTATCTGACCATATTAAATATCCATAAATTGAGCTTACTCATATGCCAGTTTGTCATCTATAATGATGTTATTATTGATGAATGGAGTGAGCTTAATGACCTTTATGAATAAAGCTTTAACGATTGCCGGCAGCGATACCAGCGGTGGCGCAGGTATGGAGGCCGATATTAAAACAATGGAGGAGCTGGGGATTTATGGTATGCCTGCTCTGACCTGCATTGTAACGATGGATCCTAAAAGCTGGGAGCACAGCGTATATGCCCTGCCGCTGGATTTAGTGGAAAAGCAGCTGGTGACCGCTATTGAGGGTGTGGGCATTGATGCTATGAAAACTGGCATGTTAGGAAGCCGCGAGCTGGTGGAGCTGGTTGCAGCAACTATTGACAAATACGCTTTGAAAAACGTGGTTATTGACCCTGTTATGGTGTGCAAGGGCTGCGATTTGATTTTAGTGCCGGATGCAGCTGCCAGCATTAAGGAGCTACTGTTACCGCGCTGTGATATTATTACACCTAACACGGTGGAGGCCGCTTATCTTGCAGATATGGAAGCAGTAAGCACTGTGGATGATATCAAAGAGGCAGCACGTAAGATTGTGCGTGCTGGTGCCAAAAACGTTGTTATTAAGGGCGGAGAGCGTCTGAGTGATAATGCTGCTATAGATATCTTTTATGATGGTACAGAGTTCGTGGAGCTGGCTGTGCCTAAAATTTATCCTTCGTATAATCATGGCGCTGGCTGTACCTTTTCGGCAGCCATCACAGCAGGCCTGGCTGGCGGCCTTGCTATGAAGGACGCGGTGCTGCAGGCTAAGCACTTTGTTACTGCAGCTTTAAAGCACGGCTTTGCTATTAATAGCATTGTTGGCTGCACTAATCATACTGCTTATAAAAAATATGGCGAATAAAAAATCGGCTACAGCATGTTAAAATGCTGTAGCCGATTTTTGTGCTTATTTAACCATTTCTGCCAATGCCTGCTTGTCGTGCAAGCCGACTGCAGATTTGACAAGCTTGCCGTTTTTGAAAACCAGGAGACTGGGGATACTCATAATGCTAAATTTTTCTGCCAGCTCTGGGTTTTCGTCCACGTTGCATTTGACAACCTTAATATTGCTGTTTTCTAAAGCAAAGGCGTCTAAGATAGGGGCTTGCATGCGGCAGGGTCCGCACCAAGATGCCCAAAAATCCACTAGTACAGTTTGGGAGGCTTTGCTTACCTCTTGATCGAAGGTTGCAGTGGTAATTTCTTGTGCCATAATAATCAACTCCTTCGTTGGATAATCATACTAATTTATAACATAATATTATGCGTGCTGCCGCAAAAATTGTACAGCACTAAGACCGGCGCGTGCGCCCTCGTATACTGCCTTGGCAACCTGTAAAAGACCGCCAGTGCAGTCCCCCGCAGCAAAAAGGCCGGGAATATTAGTCGCTCCATCATTGTTTATGCGGATGAAGCGGCCGCTTAGCTCTGCGCCAAGCTTACGGGCGATATCAGTGCTGTCGGCTGTACCTAGGGCGATAAACAAGCCGTCAATGTTAAGGCTGCTGCCATCCTCAAAAAGCACGCTTTGCAGCTGCTCTTGTCCACCAACAGCCTTGAGCTTGGTGGTGATAACATTATAGCCTGCTGCTTGCGCCAGCTCTCCTTCTGCGCCGTTGGTGAGAATGACTACGCTTGCTGCCAGCTGACGCAGATATTCAGCCTCGTGCAGGGCGTAGGCACCATTACCAAGTATGGCGACATGCTTTTTGCGGAAAAAGAAGCCGTCGCAGACAGCACAATAGCTTATGCCACGTCCTTCTAGCTGTGCTAGACCAGGTAGCTTAAGCGTAATATTCTTTGTTCCGGTTGCTAAAATCAAGGCCGGAGCCTTTAGCACTTCGGACAGGCCTTTGCAGGTGACTGTAAAGCCGTCCACATAATCAACGTTGATGACCTCGTCATTAATAATGCTGACGCCTAGTGCTTTAGCCTGCGCTAGTCCTTGGGCGTACAGCTCGCTGCCAGTGGCGGTAGTGCTATAATAATTTTCAATTTTATGAGCACGGGCAAGGGCGCCTGGCCCGTTTTCTACGATGCACACATTTTGCCCGGCGCGTGCCAGGTAAAGCGCCGCACTTACACCAGCAGGACCTCCGCCAATGATAAAAGCTTGAATATTTTTATCTTTCATGTGCTTACTCCTATAATTACTTGTGACAGCTAAATTATAATATTCAGCCTCTCGCTTCATTATAGCCTATATAGAAAACTTTTTCTGCAAATTAATAGTGAAACTATTTGCTGACAGAAGCTTTCTTATCCTTTTGAGGGTCAAAGCCAGGCTTTTGCTTAATAGTTTGACGCTCAACAATTTTTTCGTGTAGCGATGTTTCAAAGTAAACACTGGTGCTGGGGAAGGCGCAGCTTACGCCAGCGGCTTCAATTAATGCTAGTGTGTGCAGGTTAATTTCCTGCAAAATGTTCAAGTATTCCACGTGGCTTCCAGTGAGTGCGTAGCAGGTTACCTGCACATCCAGACTGCTGTCGTTGTATTTAACAAAGTGCACACGGATATCTTTGCTGTCAATCATAGGATGCGAAGACAAATATTCCTTAAGGCTGACAATGAGCTTTTCAATTTGTGCTGCTGTAGAATTATATGTGAGGCCCAAGGTGAAATTAATACGGCGCTTTTCGCGCAGGGTAAAGTTGGTGATAGGGGTGTTACTCAAAAGCGAGTTGGGAATATAAACTAATTCCTGCGGAAAGGTGCGTATACAGGTGCTGCGGAAGGAAACCTTTTCTACGATACCCTCAATGCCATTGGCCATTACCCAATCACCCACGCTGAAGGGTTTATCTAAAAGGATAATCATACTGCCGAAAACGTTAGCTAGCGCATCTTTAGCAGCAAAAGCGACTGCTAAAGAGCCAATACTGAGTGAGGCGATAAAGGCACTGATATCATAATTCCATTCGCGGGCAACGGTAACAAAGGCTAGCATAACGATGAGCATGCGGAAGATGGTGGCAATGATGCTTGTAATGGCCTCGTCTGTCTGGATACCAAATTTTTCCAGCAGGTTGAAGAAAACACCATGAGTAGTGCTGACAAGGTTGTACAAGCCCCAGAAAAAATTGGTAACGATAATAGTGCGCAAAATACTATCAGTGATCTTGAGATTATAATCTGCTGCCAGTGGAGATAGGTTGATAGCTGCATAAAATGCGAAAACAAAGAGAGCAATATTTATCGGCCGTTCAAAGGCATTGAGAAAATCTTCGCCGTAATCAAAGGAAACCTTGTTATTAAAATGTCGCAGGATACGGATGACGAAATTTTTGTAGATATAACGTATAATTGTAAAAAAGAGAAAGGCACTGATAGATGGGTACCAGGGCCTGAGGGTGATTAATATGTCGTTCACGGGGAACCTCCTTGAATGTTTTGATTTCCTTATAATTTTAACATTTTATGTACCCGTGCACAATGATTTTACATTTATTTCTAATTCTCGTGACACTTTATTATCCTTGTGTGTAGTTGAATGTGGTATAATTAGTTCGATATACATATACGGAGGATAATTATGGAACTGCTGGTTGAGCGCACGTTTGCAATTTGTGTAGCTATTTTGGGACCTGTGCTGACGATTTTTGATTTGCCTGGCAATACTCTTTTGCTGCTTACATCGCTGGTCTTTGCTTTTTTTGACGAAGTGTTGTATTTTAACGGCAGATTGCTTTCAGCAATGGTTTTGATTTATGCTGTTGGCGAATGCTGGGAGTTTTGCGTGGAACTATTTGGTATCAAACGTAAAAAGGTTTCCTGGGGAGCAGTGTTTATTATCGCTTTGGGCGGCTTTGTCGGTACCATTTTAGGTACACTTGTGTTTCCTATTTTAGGCTCGCTTTTGGGCGGCATGGCAGGAGCCTTCGTCAGTGCCTTCACTTACGAGCTGGCACGCACGGGGATTTCGGCAGACGCAATACAGCTGGCCCTGGCGGCAGCAAAGATGCGGTTTTTAGCTATCATTGGCAAGCTGGCGGCGGGAATTGCGCTGGCGGCGTTGCTGTTAAAGCAGGTTGTTTTCTTTTAATTTAACATATATAAGAGGTGGAGAAAAATGCAATTTACTTTTGCTCACAACAACTTTAACGTAGTGGATTTAGAAAAGAGCTTGAAGTTTTATGAAGAAGCATTGGGCTTGACTGAATACAAGCGCAAGGTAGCAGATGATGGCAGCTTTACGCTTGTGTATCTGACGGATGGCAAGACACCGCATCTTTTGGAGCTTACCTGGCTGCGCGACCGTAAGGAGCCTTACAACCTGGGTGAGAACGAATTCCACCTAGCTTTTTTGGTGGATGATTACGAGGCAGCACATGCTAAGCATAAGGAAATGGGCTGCATCTGTTATGAAAATGAGGCCATGGGGATATACTTTATTACAGACCCAGATAATTACTGGTTGGAAATTTTGCCAGTAAGCAAATTCCCAGAAAGGTACTGATGTGAGTAAGGGGAGGCTGACATGGTGGATTTGAAAAAATTTACAGTTGTGGCGACAGGTAAGCTGCGTCCCTGTGCTTACGAAAAATTAAAAAACATGGTTAACCTGTTGGATTGGCAGCAGGGCGGACGCATGCCTAAGGAGGAGCTGGAGGCGCGCCTGAAAGTGGCCGACGCTGTGTATTCTACAGGTAACGTGCGTTTTACAGCAGAGCTTTTGAATAAAGCGCCTAAGCTGAAGGTTATTGCCCAAGCTATGGTTGGTTATGACAATGTAGATTTGGCAGCCTGTGCTGAACGTGGTATTTTGGTTGGCAATACGCCAGGTGTATTGGTTGACGCTGTAGCTGATTTGGCATACGCATTGCTTTTGGACAGTGCACGCCATATTGTGCAGGCAGATGCCCATGTTAAGCAGGGATTGTGGGGTCAGCGCAAGCCCTTTGGCCTAACGACGGATTTGGCGCATAAGGTAATAGGTATTATTGGTATGGGCGATATTGGCAGTGCTATTGCCAAGCGTGCCCAGGCCAGTAAAATGAAGGTTATATACCACAACCGCCACCAGCGTCAGGATGATACTCAGCTAGGCGCTGAATATGTCAGCTTGGATGATTTGCTGGCAAGAGCAGATTTTGTGATGCTGGCTGTTAATTTGAACCCATCTACTAAGCATTTGCTGGACGCTGCTGCTTTTGCCAAGATGAAGCAGGGAGCGCGCCTGATTAATATCAGCCGCGGCGCGGTTGTTGATACTGATGCAATGTATGCTGCGTTGGTCAGCGGCAAGCTGGCCTATGCCGCTATGGATGTGACCGATCCAGAGCCGTTGTCTGGCGAACACAAGCTGCTGACGCTGCCAAATGTGACGGTTACGCCCCATATGGCCAGTGCTACTGTCGAAACTCGTGATGCTATGGCACTCTTGACGGTGGATAATATTGTAGCGGCACTCACTGGCGAGCCTATGCTGGCGCAGGTAAAGGACAAATAATTAAATAAGCAGGTGATTTGATGAAGCATAGGCTGTGCTTGCACGGACTAGAGGTCAAGCACCAGGCACAGCTTTTAAATTTGCTGAAAAGACTGCTGCCTGCATGTAAAACTAAGATAAAGCTTAAAGAAAAATATTTTAACGACAATGATATGTACAAATACCGTTTGACGCGTTTTGTGCCGCAAAATGCCGAAGGCTGGCGTGCAGAGTGCGCTTGGGGTGTGCTTTTGGTGAGCGATAAGCTTTTGCCTATAGCGGATATTATCCTGGAGTTTGATGCTGCTAATACCAAGGCTGTGGCAGTAGTGGCAGAGCTTTTGTCCAGGCTTTTGGCAGCACGCATAAAGTTTGTGCTGGAGGAGCCTGAGCTTTCGCAGCGTCTGGATCAATTGCGTGGCTATTTTGACCAAAAGCAGCTGGCGGCCTACGATGAAGCTAATGCTATGAGCTTGTTATACTGCCATCTTCCCTGGCAGGTTTATTATGTCAGCAAGCTGTGGCAGGAAATTTTGCGTCGTGGTGCGGAAAAAACACTCATGCGTCAGCTGCGCGTAAAGCTGCGGCGCTTGCGGTCGCTTTTGACGCTGTGCAAGCCGCTTTTGCCGCAGGAGGAAGCAGTTCATTGGCAGGGAGTCTTAAAGTCACGTACCAATCTTTTAAGTGATGTGCGTGAGTACGATGTAGTTTTGCACACCTGCAGCAGGCTAAAAAGTGGACAGGGACAGGGTGAAACCGTGCCGCATTTGACGGAGCTTGTGCAAAAGCTGCGTGCTGCTGCTGCCCAAAAGGCTTTGCGTAACCTGAAGCTGAACCGTCTGACATTGGAGCTGGCGCAGCTACTTTTGTGGCTCTATAGCGCGCCGCAGCCTGTCAAAGGGCAGACGCTGGCAGAGTTTTTGTCGCACCGCTTTGGTATATGGTACGACAAGCTGCTGAAGCTGCCGGAAAGGTATCCTGATTTGCGTGATATGGAACAGCTGCACCGCATCCGCATTAAGCTTAAACGCTTCCGTTATGCGCTACAAAGCGTGCCGGAGCTGGCAGCAGAGCCTCGCCTGTTGCGCAGCTTGAAGTATTTGCAGGACACATTGGGACTTTTGCATGATGATTATATCAACAGCCTGCTGTTGCAGCAGCTGCTCGCGTCTCATCCCAAGGATACCGACCTGCGCTACGAGGCTGCACTTTTTAGTGGCTGGGGGCAGGCTAAGGCTGACGCAGCGCTGGAGGCGTTGCCAGCGCAATGGGAAGCATTTAGCAGGCTTTTAGGACAATGGCAGGAAGCAAATTTACGCTAGTCTTAGCAGCTTTGTTTTGTTTCATACAATAATTTTGCAAATATATTGTAAAGCTTTGGCGTGCTGCTTGCACTTAGCTGTATAAAAGACTATAATTAGAACAGCTTTTAGCTTAGAGGAGGATATTCCAATGAAAAAAATAGTTATGATGGTTGTTATGATGATGATGCTTGCTATCAGCGCTGTATGCAGCGCTTCTAATGGTAAGGTGCTGGATGCAGAGGAAGCAATTGCTGCTAAGTTCCTTGCTGGCGGCAATTATAACGCTGTAAGCTCCGTTATGGCTGATGAAATGAAGAAGAACTGGGACGAAAAGACCTACAGTAATTTTCAAGCTCAGATTGCTAAGGATTTTGGCAAGCTGACTACTAACCAGCTCATTGTTGTAGAAAAGCATAAAAATGCAGATGTGCTGCTGTATCAGGTAACGGCAGAAAAGATGCCTGCTGCCCGTTTTGTTTATCTTTTTGAACTGAACGGCGAAAAGGCATTGCTGAAGGATTTTAGCGTTATGCTGCCACAAAAGCCAGAAGAGGCTAAGGCAGCAGAGAAAAAGTAAGCAGTATAAATATGGGATTGAAGCAGGGCAGTACGGTAAGAGTGCTGCCCTGTTTTGCTTTCATTGACAAGCATTTCTACTTGCGTTATACTTGTAGTGTAGAGAAAGAGGGAGCGGCGCAGTGCAGGCTGTGCTCAGATAGATGAGCCGTGGGAGCTATAGCCCGCGGTTTTTTGTTCCTTAAAAGAGGTGTATATTTTGAAAAACTGGAAGATAATTTTAGGCATCCTCACTGCTAACGTGGTGATGATGGCTGCAGGCTACACTATGCTTATACCCTTCCTGCCTATGTATTTGATGAACGAGCTGGGTGTGAGTGCTGAAGACGTAAAAATGTGGAATGGTGCTATTTTTTCCATCACATTTTTGATAGGCGGTATTATGGCACCTATTTGGGGCAAAATGGCCGATACTAAGGGCAAAAAGATGATGGCAATGCGTGCTGGTGCAGGTCTTGCTATCTCATACTTTTTGGGCGGCTTGGTAACTACTCCGGAGCAGATGTTTGGCGTGCGTGTCATCCAAGGCTTTGCAGCAGGCTTGTGGAGTGTATGCCTGGCTATCGCAACCAGTCTGGTGCCGATTGATAAGCTGGGCGTGAGCCTGGGAATTTTACAGGCAGGGCTCACTTGTGGCAATGTTGTGGGACCGCTTGTAGGTGGCTCACTTGCTACACTGTTTGGTATGCGTGCGTCGTTTTTCGTTGCAGGCTCACTGCTGACCATTATAACGCTAGTGTTTATGTTTTATATTCCAGAGCCGCCTAAGGCCATGCCGATGAAAAAGCAGACAGAGGAAAAGCCAAGGGTACAGCTTTTAAAGCAGCCTATAGTACGCGAAGCATTGGTATATGTTGCAGTTGCGCAGATGGTTATCCTTTTGATTCAGCCGATACTTAGCTTGTATGTGGCAGAGCTGAACCATGGTGAGGGCAATTTAATTTTCTTATCAGGTGTGGCCTTTTCGCTTGTTGGTATAGCCAGCGCCTTGACAGCTCCAAGCTGGGGACGCTTTGGCCAAGATTATGGGTTTTACAAGGCCTTGTGCGCGACAACGCTGCTTTCTGGAATAATGAGCTGCATTGTAGCCTTACCACAGACGTTGGTGCTGTTTTGTGTATGCAATTTTTGCTATGGACTGTGTTGTGCAGGCATTCAGCCATCCTTGAGTGCCATTTTAGCCAGCAATACGGATGCAGATCAAAGAGGCCGTGTATTTGGTTTTATGTTCAGCGCGCAGCAGTTTGGCTCTATGATAGGACCTTTGATTGGTGGCTTTATTGCTACTTATGCTCCGCTCAAGAGCCTGTTCGTAGTTGCAGGCATAGTACTTTGTAGCATCAGCGCCTTGGTGTGGCTGCGTCATGGACGTGAGTAAAACAGCTCGTCTTAGCTAGTATTTCAGTAACAAATTACAAATAATCTTTAGAGAATTTATGACATATAGAAGCTCTGTGAGCCCTGGTGAATGGGGTCGCAGAGCTTTTTTGCTTAAAAACACATAATATTGACATATAATAGCCATAAAAATTTCACACTTTTTAAAAAACTAATTGTACGTCTTATGCAGGATTTGTCTATAATCGGAGCTGTGGGGGTGATGAAAATATGGCTTAGAAGATGCGCGTCGTTGCAGCAGCAGGTAGCCTTCTACCAGCAGCTGGCAGTGATTTTACAAAGTGGCCTGCCGCTACTTTCTGGTTTGGCACTTTTGCAGCAGCATACCAAGCCGGCTCAGGCATTTGTGTGCTACCGCCTGCAGCAGAGCCTGCGGCGTGGCAGCAGTCTGGCGCAGGCTATGAGCAGAGAGCAGACACAGTTTAGCCATTTAGCAGTAACATTGGTGGCAGTTGGTGAAGAAAGCGGCGAGCTGGCGGTTGTATTGCAGCAGTTGGCGGCATTTTACACAAAACAGCATAAAATGCGGCAGTTTGTCATGCAGTCTATAACTTATCCTGCTATTTTGCTTTTGCTATCAGTGTGCGTATTGTTGCTGTTTGTGCTTTACATCCTGCCAGTATTGGCAGATGCCTATGCCGCAATGGGTGTGCAGGCCAGTGGTAGTTTGGCAATGTTGCTGGCTGCTAAGCATTTTATGACTAACTGGCCGCTAGCAGTGGCAGCAGGAATTGTAGTTATGCTTGTCTTGCTTGGGGCAGGTGGTAAGGCTTTACTGCGATGGTTTTTGCGTAGCACGCTAAGCGGTAATTTTCATGCTCTTTTACAAGAGGTGCGTCTTTGTAGGCTGCTTGCTCTGCTTTTAGAAAGCGGCTTGGAAATTACAAGGGCGATTGCTATAGCCGCAGAGGCTATAGACGATGTACAATACGTGCGCCAATTGCAGCTTTTAAACAACAGGCTGCGGCGTGGCATTGCTATTGAACAGGCTGCAGCAGGGGCTAAGGGAATATTTACGCCTCTTGTGCTGGAGCTGGTGTGTGTTGGTGCATCGACTGGCTGTCTGCCGCAGATGCTACAGCAGGCAGTGGCAGCAGGGGAGCAGAGACTGGAGCAGCAGCTGGAGCGGCTCAAGCAGCTGTTAGTGCCTTTGCTGCTGTTACTGGCGGCGGTTGTTATAGCGGGAATCGTTTGCCTAGTTATCGGTCCGCTATTTGAGATGCTTTCGGCGATGCCGGAATAATTTATGGAGGTGCGGTTATGTTAAAAACAATGCGTAAACAGGGTGGCTTTACTTTGATTGAGGTTGTGGCGGCAGCAGCGCTTATTGGTATTATGGCGACGATGCTCATGCCTTCACTTTCTGGGGCTAACGATAAGGTGAAAAACGCCCGCTTGCAAAATGATTTGGCGACAATAGATCAGGCTATTCAGCTTTACAGGATGGAAGAGGGTAAGGTGCCTACAGCGTTGACTGAACTAGATGGAGATTATTTGGGAGGCAAGCTGGAATTTAAGGATGCCAAGGGCGACGCACTCACTTATACTCCCAATGCAGATACAGGTACTTATACACTTAGTGGCAAAAATACCAAGGGTGTGGATGTAACATCTTCTGGCAGCAAGGCAGCGGGTGAATAATAAGCCTAACGGATATTTGCTGACGGAACTACTTTTATTGTGTGGCTGCCTGGGAATTTTGCTTACTGCGCTAACGGCAGGCAATGCACCGTTGACACGGCAATACTATAGGGAGCAGCTGCGCCTGGCTGCTTATACAATGGCGTCCGATATACGTAATATACAGCAGCAGACGATGTTTCAAGCACAGAACAATATGTGCACTTTGAGGCTTAGCAGTAGCAATAAGTATGGGTATATACTTTATCGCAACAACAAGGTGGACAGGCGGGTAGAGTTTACTGACGTGCTGCTGGAGGGGGATTCGCAGATGAAGGTGTTGAGCTATAGTGAAAACGGCAGCCCGACAGCTAGCGGCAGCTACCGCCTGCGCCACAGCCAGCTTGCTGACAGCTACTATCTTTTAACGGTGCAGCCTGTTACGGGCAGGGTAACGGTTTATGAAAAGTAATAAAGGATTTTTACTGCTGCAGGAGTTAATGTATATGTGTCTGGCAGCAATGCTTTTGACAATGGCTGTACTTAGTTTGTGCCGCGCAACCGCCACAATGCAGCAAAGCCACCAGCTGGCAGAATGTGCTAGGGCTGCTCAACAGCTTGCTGCTGGTGAAGATTATTGTGGCAGTGTGATAATGACGCAAAGTAAAATACAACTACAGGAGCTGTCCCTATTGGAGGTGCAGGCAAGCTATGGCAGGGCACAATATACACTTATCCAGGCAACAGGGTTATCTGCTGCTGGAGCTGGTGCTGGCGTTTATGATAGCACTGCTGACAATAACGATAGCATTTAACGCTACAGCCAGCCTGCGCTGTACGCTTGCTGCCCTACATGATGGCTGGCAGCTGCAGGAGGCAGAAAGACATATTGCTGTACAATTGGAAAAATACTTAGCTTATGATGCACGCAGTATTAACTTGCAGACAGATGGCAAAATTAGCTATAGCGGGGTACAGGGAAATAAGCAATATACCCTTTATGCTGATAGCAGAGGACTGTATTTGCGTACACGTACAGGTAAAGGTACAGGCATCAATCCTGTGTCATTGTCAGAGGTGGACGTAAGTGATTGGCAGGTGCAGCGATGGGCAGAGCATGTATTAAAGCTAAGCTATACGTTGAGTGTAAACAAGACAAAGCAGCAGATAGTGCATTACTTTACCTGCTGTAATGCGGTGATAGCAGATGATGGTTAGTGAAAAAGGTGCAATAGGCTTGCCCTGCGTGGTGCTGGCGTTGGTGCTTTTGCTGTGCGCTCAGCTGGTGCTGCTGTATGCAGGCAATGCTTATGAGCGTGAACTGGACTATATCCGCATGCAGCAGCTGCGGCAGCTGTGCAGCTCTGTGTTTTTGGCAAAAAATGATGCCTTGCAGCCAGCAGGCGAGGAGCTGTGCTATGAAGGCACGCTGCAGCCAGGCAAGCTGGCGGTTAAGGTCACCTGTCAAAGCACATATAGTGCAGACGGACAGGCAAATTTCTTGGAGGTGAAGGCAAGTGCTGCTGATGTTGGCGCAGTGCAGCACTTGTGCAGGCTTCAGGTCGGGTTTTCGCCAACCTTGCAAGAAATGGCGGCAGCCTCCTGCCTGGCGGCACGCAAGCTTGAAGGAGCAGATTATCTTTCGCAGGCAGCATTATATACAAGCGTAGAAGAAGTAAAGCTGCCTGAGGTAAGCTTCTTAAAAGGCAAATGTCCCAACGCTATCAGTCAAAAGACAGTGGAGGACGAAGGCTTTAGCTCCCGTTTTTATTACATCAACACTAATAGCACGCTCAGCCTAGGCAGCAGTAACGGCCTGCGTGGGCAGACGCTGCTGGTAAAGCAGGGCTTCATAACCATACCTGCAGGCTCGCGGTTTCCCGATAGGCTAGTGCTTATCAGCGAAAACGGAGATATTACACTTGGCAGCAATGTGAAGCTGTCGCAGGCATTAATAATGGCCAAGGGTACAGTAACTATTGGCGCAGGTAGTAGCATTAATGGCTTTGTTTTGGCGAACAATATCGTGCTAAAAGGAAACGTGACACTGACTCCTGATACAGGTGCTACGGCTTCTATTGCTACGCCTGCCTATGTAAATCTGTAAATTTTAAACATTGCATAACCCAAAAAGAACTAGCTTGAGCTACTTGTGCTCCTGCTAGTTCTTTTAAATTGCGTCAGGCTTCTGTTTTTTCAGGTTTGACCTTTTTCTTATTATGCCCTTGCATAACCTGTTCAATATCGTCTGTCTTTATCCATTCTTCTAAAGCACTGGCCATTTCCTTTACTGCCTCATCTATAGCAGCCTTATCGTCACCCTGGAAGGCGTGCAGTACGTGGCTGATAACGGCCTTGTTGTTGCGTGCAGGGTGGCCAATGCCGATTTTGAAGCGGGGAAATTCGCTCGTTCCCAGGTGCTCGGTAATGGACTTGATGCCGTTGTGGCCGCCAGCGCTGCCCTTGCGACGGATGCGCAGCTGGCCTACAGGCATATCCATATCGTCCTGGATTACAGCAATATTATCGGGGTCGATGTGGTAAAAGTTTGCATAGGCACCGACAGCGATACCGCTGAGGTTCATGTAGGTGGTGGGTTTGATGATAAGGATTTTTTCGGGAGCGCGGTATTCGGCCATATAGGCACTGCGGTCCTCCTTGCCAAAGCTTACGCCTAGGCGGCGTGCTAGCTCGTCTACTACCATAAAGCCAATGTTGTGGCGGGTATTTTCGTATTCACGGCCAATGTTGCCAAGGCCGACGATTAGTTTCATGTGTTCATGCTCCTTTCGTATGAATAAGCCTTAATAAGAGAATTTATAAGTGTTGTTGAAGCTCTTCTATCGTCACAAATTCATATCCCTGCGCCCGCAATGTATCGATAATAATGCCTGTTGCTTCAATAGTCTGGTCGCGTGGTGCCTGCATTTTAGGACTGTCACCATCATGCAGCAGCACAATAGCACCGGGAGCAGCAGCTTCGCAGACACGGTCAGCGATTACCTGTGCGCCTGGGTTAGTCCAATCGCGGGGAATAATGCTCCAGTTGACAATAGTAAGCTTGGCATTGTTAATGGCGTGCACTACGCTCCAATCCTTAAAGCCGTGAGGCGGACGCATATAAAGCACAGGCCTGCCTGTTATGTCTTCCAGTGTTTTTTTGCCATAGGCTATGTTGCGTGCTGCAGCGTCAGCGCTCAGCTTGAGCAGGTCCTGATGCCTGCCTGCGTGCAAAGCGATTTGGTGTCCTTCCTTTTGTACCTGACGGACGACATCTGGGTGCTTGGCAGCGTTTTCACCAACCATAAAAAAGGTTGCGTGTACGTTTTTTTCTGCCAAAAGTGCTAGCAGCCTTTGGGTATAGGGCGGATAGGGACCGTCATCAAAGGTAAGGGCGATAAGCTTGCGCCCGTTGGTATTTTGTGCGTGCGTCAGCACCTTGCCATAAAAGCTGTTGCCTGGCAGTACTGCCAAAAGCAGCAGGCCGCCTGCAAGAGCCAGGCTTGTAAGGCAGGTGATAGCTGCGTTGCGCTTAGAGGTTTTGCCAAAATGTCCCAGCCATAAGGCTGCAGTGCCTATGAGGGAGCAGATAATGAGAATGTAAATTATACGCATGGATTTTCCTCAAAAAATTAGCCAGCTGTTGCTTAAAGAAAAAGGCTTGCCATTGGCAAGCCTTTTTGCAATGCAATTATTTCTTAATGTCGAACAATTGGCTTACAGACCAGTCATTGTAAATGCGCAGAATGGTTTCTGCCAAAATCGGCGCAATGGAAAGCACCTTGATCTTGGGGTGCTTTTTGGAAGGAGCCAGCGGAATGGTGTTGGTAACAACCAACTCGCTGATATCAGATTGCGCAATACGGGAAAGTGCCGGGTCAGTGAGAATAGGATGGGTGCAGCAGGCATAAATAGCCTTGGCACCGAATTTTTTCAGCGCACGTGCGCCCTCGGTTAAGGAGCCGGCGGTATCAACCATATCATCAACCAGGATACAGGTTTTGCCCTTAACATCGCCAATCAGGTTCATAACCTCGGCAACACCGGGTTCAGGACGACGCTTGTCGATGATAGCCATAGGTGCGTTCAAAATTTCAGCAAAGCCACGGGCACGGCTTACACCACCCAGATCCGGAGAAATGACAACCAGGTCCTCCAGGTTTTTGGATTTGATATATTCTGCCAGCAGCGGGCCGCCGGGCATATGGTCAAAGGGAATGTTGAAGAAGCCTTGGATTTGGGCAGCATGCAGGTCGATGGTTACTACGCGGGTAATGCCTGCAGTTTCCAAAAGGTCTGCCATCAGCTTGGCAGTGATAGGCTCACGGCCGCGAGCTTTGCGGTCCTGGCGTGCATAGCCATAATAAGGAATAACAGCGGTAATGTGATTTGCACTGGCACGCTTAAAGGCATCAGCCATAATCAAAAGCTCCATAACGTTGTCGTTAACGATAGGGCCGCAGGTAGGCTGCACAATAAAGATATCCTTGCCGCGAACACTTTCATTAATCATAACCTGAATTTCGCCGTTGTTGAAGCGGTTAACTACAGAATCACCAACGGTGGTTCCCAGATAAGCGGCGATTTCGCGCGCCAAATCAGGATTTGCATTACCGGTAAATATTCTTAGCTTATTTTCGTCAGACAACATGTCCAATCCCTCCAAAATCACCTTGTTTGTTGTGTTGCTCGTGTAAGAGTCAATTAATCTACGTTTAATTATACACTATATTAGTGCCATGTGTAAACTTTTTGACAGAAATTACTTGTCGTTTCTGTACTTTTCAGCCCAGCCCTCGATGTTCTTTTGATGAGCACGGGCAATGGCCAAAGCATTTTCGGGAACCTCCTTGGTAATGGTGCTACCAGCGCCGATATAGGTGTTGGCCTGCACTGTTACAGGGGCAACCAGGTTGGTGTTGCAGCCGACAAAGGCATTATCGCCGATGACGGTGCGGTGCTTCTTTTTGCCGTCGTAGTTTACGGTGATGCAGCCACAGCCCATGTTAACGCCGCTGCCGATGTCGCTGTCGCCGATGTACGTGAGGTGCGGCAGCTTGGTGCCTGTGCCGATGTTAGAGTTTTTAACCTCCACATAGTTGCCGATTTTAACCTTGTCGCCGATAATGGTGTCAGGACGCAGATGTACGTATGGGCCTGCAGTTACATGGCTTTTAACTTCGCAGTCATGGCCGTAGATAAATTGTAGGTGATTATCGTCACCGATCTTGACATTGGTGAAGCGGGCATTGGGACCGATTTCGCAGTCCTCGCCGATTTCGGTGCTGCCCTCAAGCCAGGTATATGGGTAGATGATGGTATCACGGCCGATTTTAACGCTGGCTTCGATAAAGGTGCTGGCAGGGTCCATAATGGTTACGCCTGCATCCATCAGCTTATCTAAAATACGTTGGCGCATTACGCTTTCCGCTACAGAAAGCTGCTTGCGGGAATTGATGCCCATAACCATGTCGCTATCAGCTGTAGAAATGCCACCAACCTTGGCACCTGCGGCGTTAAGCTTTTGCAGGACGTCTGTCAGGTAATATTCACCCTGGGCATTGTCATTGGTGAGTGTCGCCAAAACGTCAAACATTTGCGGACATTCCATACAGTAAATGCCGGTGTTAATTTCGTGGATAGCCTTTTGCTCCTCGGTAGCGTCCTTTTGCTCAACAATACCCTGCACATTGCCGTCGGCGTCGCGGATAATGCGGCCGTAGCCAAAGGGGTCATCCATGATAGCAGTGAGTACGGTAGCAGCAGCGCCGCTGGCCTGGTGCGCTTCGCAGAACTTTTTCAGCTCCTCGCCGTCAAGCAGCGGGGTATCACCGCACAGGATGAGGGCGGTGCCGCTAAAGCCCTTTAAAGCTTCGGCAGTCTGCATAACAGCGTGGCCGGTGCCAAGCTGCTCGGCCTGCAGGGCCATGGTTCCCTGGGTGCCAACCATGGCTGCAACCATTTCGGCCTCATGGCCTACGATGACAACCTTTTTTTGTGCACCTGCAGCTGTAGCAGCATCAATTACGTGCTGCAGCATCGGCTTGCCGCCAACCTTATGCAATACCTTGGGATATTTGCTACGCATTCTGGTACCCTTGCCAGCGGCAAGGATTATTGCTACTATATCAGACATAATTTATTCTTCCTTCCTTATGCTTATTCGTTTATATCCAGCTCTACAAGCTGATTTTCCTCATCCACGTTATGCAGTGTGAAGAAGGCTGTATAATTATCTATAAGCTTGCGCTGTGGGGTAGCTGTAGCTATCAAAAAGGCCTTGCCGACAACCTGAGCGCCAACCTCGTGCGCTAATGCTTCCATGCCTTTAGCAGTGCCGCCGCCCTTCATAACGTCGTCAACAATGAGTACGCGGCTGCCTGGCTGTAGGGCACGCTTGGGCATAGCCATTGTTTGGATGGCCTTGGTGGAGCCGCTGACGTAGTTGATGTTGACGGTGCTGCCAACTGTGATGTCACTGTTGTTGTGGCGGGCAATAACCAAGGGGACGTTAAATGCTCGTGCTACCTGCATAGCTAGTGGTATGCCGCTCGTTTCAACTGTCATGACGCAGTCAGGAGCAAGCTCCTGCAGGCGCAGCATAAAAATTTCTCCCAAACGCACTATGGTTTCCGGATGGCATAAAATATCTGTAATATACAGCATGCCACCTGCTAAAATACGCTCCGGTGAGGTTAAGCGGCCTGCCAGCTCCTCTAAAAAGGCCTTGTCATCCTCCGGCAGATGGCAGGGAATAAAACGAACACCGCCGGCAGCACCGGAAACGGTTTCAACCTTGCCCAGGCCATAAAGCTCTAAGCCGGATTTTACTGCCAAAACGTCCTCGCTGAGAGTGGATTTGGCAATGACAAATTTTTTACAAAAAAAAGAAAATGAAAACAGCCGATATGGATGATCGGCTAAAAGCTTGCTTAGCGCGGCAACACGCTCAATTCTTTTGGCTTTGACCATATGTAACCGTCCTCCTTGCCAATTCTAAATCACTTGGTTTATCTATATCCATACCAATACATGCGTGCCTGGTGATAATGGCCTTGCAACGCATCTCTAGTAGCTCGCTGGTGCGTGCTTCAGCCACCTTTAGCGTTAGACGGTGACATAAAAGCTTCAGCACAAAGCTCCAGCCCAGCCAGTTACATAGCTTGAAGGGCGATTTGCGGCGGGAAAAAATCTCACGTGCCTTTTTCTGACCGCGTGGTATGATGTCCCTTGCTACCAGCATCATATTGCCACCAGTAAAGCTGCCGTCAAGTAGCTTGCCGTAGGTACGTCTGGCCTGTGGAAATTCCGCCAGACAGGCCTCCTTAGGAATAATAGGGTAATAAAGCTGGCCTTCAGGATAAGCATCGCAGGCAGCTAAAAAATCACGCACAGCCAGCGGTGTGAGCAGCGGAATGTCATCACACACTCCTAAAAGCTTAGCGCTGGCATCATCTCCCAAGGCGCGGGCTGCAGCGTAGGCTGTTGCAGGCAGGTCACCCTCGGCCTCGCACAGGATAACATCCGCAGCTAGTGTTCCTGCCAGCTGTGCCATAGCTTCAGGCTTGGCAGCTACCGCGATGCGGCGGATGCGTCCGCTGCCTTGCAAAGCAGCGATTATATAATCAACAAGACGTTTGCCAGCTAGTGGTGCAAGGCAGCGGTACTGCGTGCCTGCGTATTCATTTAGCCAGGGGCTGCAGCCTCCTGCCAGGATAAAGGCATCGACCGGGGCTGCAGTAGCTGGCTGCACTATTGCTTCATCAGTACTAGGAGACATTATTTCGCCTTCTTCTTTGGCAAATGCTCTGTCAGCGAGCGCATAAGGGTATGCTCTGCATTTTCTAGATGGATACGCGCTGCATATTGGGCACGCTCTACATCATGGGAGGCAATAGCTTCTACTAGGTTACGGTGTTCATCCATGGTTTCTATCAGGCGGCCGGGATAGCTCATTGAACGGCCGCGGATACTAGTCATCTGCTCGCGCAGATTATTGATAATGCTGCGCAGACGCTCGTTGCGGCTGGCAGTGTACAAAACATCGTGAAAGGCTGTATCTACCTCGACGATTTTATCCATATCATTATTGGCAATGTGCTGGCCAATTTCCATCAGGTAACCGCTAAGGGTTTCCAGCTCTTCATCTGTAATACGCTCTGCTGCCAGGCCTGCTGCCAGGATATCTAAGCTGATGCGGATTTCGTAAATTTCGGTGATATCCTTAATTGAAATATCAGCGACATAGGTGCCGCGGCGTGGAATCATAACCACAAAGCCCTCAAGCTCCAGCTTGCGGATAGCTTCACGCACGGGGGTTCGGCTGACCCCCATTTCGTCGGCCAGCTGGATTTCCATCAAGCGTTCACCTGGACTAAAGGTGCCGTCGATGATAGCCTGACGGATATTTTCACAGACAAGCTCGCGTAGGGGTTTGTAGCTGTCTAGCTTAATTGGCTGCAAATGACCGGACATATTAATCTCTCCTCCCAATAGTAGTAGTAACTGCTGTTTCTACAGCAAAGTCTGTCAGTGCCTGCTCCACGCGTATGGCAGTATCCTTGTCAGGTACAAGGCCGAACACAGTGGGGCCGCTGCCGCTCATAAGCGCATAGCTGGCACCAGCTCCTAGCATTTTCGCCTTGATAGAGGCGATAACGGGGTGCGCTGGGATAGTGACGGTTTCCAGTACGTTGCCCATGTAGGGGGTGATGGCTGCAGCTCCGGACGGTAAATGCGCCTGTAGCTGCCAAATGCAAGGAGCATGAACAACACGACCGTAGTTATAGTGCTGATAAACCCAAGCAGTAGAAATTTCCAGCTCCTTGGGCTTAGCCAAAACGACCCAGCTTGTCGGCAGGTCTGCTAGCTTTGTCAATACCTCGCCACGACCTGTTGCCAGCATCGTACCGCCCTCAATGCAAAAGGGTATATCACTGCCCAGCTGCGCTCCTAACCGTTCTAACTCGTGGTTTTCCAAGTTCAGTTCCCAGTAACGGTTCAAACCGCGCAAAACTGCTGCTGCGTCACTGCTGCCGCCAGCAAGGCCTGCGGCCAGAAAAATTTTTTTGTTCAAGGCTATGTGAACGTTCGGAGTAATATTGCAATGACCTGCAAGAAGGGCCGCTGCCCTGTACGCCAGGTTGTCGGGACCGCAGCTGAGGTTGTGCAGATTGCTGGTAATTTGAATGCCGCTTCCCTTAGTAATCACAATCTCATCGCACAGGCCGACGCTCTGCATAATCATGCTTACCTCGTGGTAGCCGTCGTCGCGTTTGCCTATGATATCTAGACCTAAATTAATTTTGGCATATGCCGTTTCCTTTACTTGCTTAATCATTTATGTTCACCTGCCTAATTTTGTATACAGTATTATTTTATACTTCTTGAGCCTGCATAGCAAGATTTTTTTCGAACGTTCGGGAAAAGATTCGCTGAAATTATTTGCATATTGCCTTTGTTGTACAAAATGTTACAATATAAGTGGAGTAATTAGCTTGCAAAGGAGAAGATCATGAACCCGGAAATTAAAAAAAAGCTGTATCATTATTTTATGGTAACGTTGGGCTGCGCCATTATGGGTGTTGCAATGAATACATTTTATATGCCTAACAAGATGCTAAGTGGCGGCATTGGCGGCGTAGCGGTGCTGGCGTACTACATTGCTGCCCTGCCAATGGGGCTTACCAGCCTTGTCTGCAACATACCGCTATTTTTCCTTGCTTATAGATATATGGACAGGGAATATTGCGTCAGTACGCTTTATGGCATTATTGCTTTTTCGGCTTCGCTGGATTTTTTTCATTTCCTTTCTGCTTATACTGTTGTGCACGATAAGCTTTTAGCCTGTATTGCCGGCGGTGTGCTTTATGGCATAGGAGCCTCCTTTATGTACCGCGTGGGCGGCTCTAGCGGCGGTACGGATATCGTTGGTGCTATAATCCAGAAGCATTATTCTATTCCTATTAGTACTACTGGCTTTGCCTTCAATATTTGCCTGCTTTTGGCTAGTGTGTCGTTCTTTGGTATTGAGCCTGTGCTGTACACACTGCTGACCTTTTTCATTATGAGCAAAAGCTGTAATGCTTTTATCACAGGCTTTGATTATAAAAAGAAGGTTATTATTATCAGTGAGCATTATGAGGATATTGCCGAGGCAATTATTAAAGTTGTGGGCCGTGGTGTCACCTATATCAGCGGCGAGGGCTGCTTTACGCATCAGCACCGCGAGCTGGTTTTTGTGGTTATCAAGCTGACGCAGCTAGCTAAGGTGCGTTCCATTGTGCGCGAAATTGATCCTGGTGCCTTTATGATTATCAGCGATGTTAACGATGTTTTTGGCCGCGGTTTTACGCTCAAGCCGTCTGGCCCCAACTTCCCACGTCCTAAATTTCCGCAGGATAGCGTAAAGCACTAAACTATTTATGGTTTGCTGTCCTAATATAGGGCAGTAGGCAAACCTCTTCTCGGCGATTTAGATATAGTCAAATAAAAAAAGGGGCTGTCGCACTAAGCGTTTTTTGCTAGTGTAACAGTCCTTTTTTGTTGCCTGATCTTTTGTTAAAGATGACGCCTTAGGGTGTATTAGTTATTGCATACAGCTTTTGCTGCTGTGGCCTTTGGCGCTGCTGGCAGCTTGTGTGCCTGCCAATTTAGTAGCAGGGCAGAGCTGGCAATGACTGCGAGGGAGCAGCCGTTGTGAATGAGCGCGCCTGCTACAGGACCAAGCCAGCCGCTAACAGCCAGGCCAATAGCGGCAGCATTAAGCGTTAGTGAGAAAATAATATTATATTTGATGGTTTTGAGCATCTGCCTGCTAAGCGACACAAGGTGTGGCAGCTCTTCGATTTTATCCTTAACAAGAACAATGTCAGCAGCGTCGATAGCAATGTCGCTGCCAATGCCGCCCATGGCGATGCCAACGTGGGCGTATTTAAGCGAGGGCGCATCATTGATACCGTCGCCGAGCATGCAAATACGCTGCTTTTTAGCCTGTTGTGTTTTAATATAGGCTAGCTTGTCTTCAGGCAGGCAGTCGGCCAGAATATTATCTGTTGCAAGGCTTGCGCCAGCACTCTGAGCGGCATGGGCGTTATCTCCGGTGAGCATAGTGGTTGCAAGTCCCTGCTCCTTTAAGGCCGTCAGCATAGTAGCGCTTTGTGGGCGGATGGTATCTGCCAGGGCGATGAAGCCAAGCGGTTTGTCAGACTGCGCAATATAGATGATAGTAGCACCCTGCTTTAGATAGGAATTGGTGTTCTGCTCTAGCTGCGGCGGCAGGATGATGCCTGCTTCGCGCAGCAGTTTGATATTACCCAAAAGCAGCTCTTTGTTATCAACTGTTGCCTGCACTCCCTTGCCAGGAAGCACGCTAAAGCTGTCAACGGCAGCTAAGGCTTGGTGCTGCTTTTTATAGCAACTAGTTATAGCCTTGCCCAATGGATGCTCGGACTGGGCTTCAGCGGCAGCAGCCAGGGCATAAAGCTCTTGGGGCGTATAAGCTTTCTGCCAGCTTTTTACGGCTACAACCTGCAATCTGCCAAAGGTGAGCGTACCTGTTTTATCAAAAACACATTGAGTGATGCTAGCCAAGCGCTCTAAAGCGTCACCCTGGCGTACTAAAAAACCGTGACGTGTGGCATTGCCAATAGCAGCCATGATGGCTGTAGGTGTTGCCAAAACCAAGGCGCAGGGGCAAAAAACAACTAAGACCGTGACGGCGCGGAGACTTTCACCAGTAAAGATCCAGGTGCCAAAGGCAGTTATAAGTGCCATGATCACAATCCAGGTGGCCCATTTATCAGCAAGGCCGACGATTTTAGCTTTGTCGGCATCAGCATTTTTTACCAGCTGCACCATGCGCTGCATAGAGCTGTTGGCGCCGCTTTTGCTGGCCCGCAGGGTGAAGACACCTAACTGATTGATAGTGCCAGAAAAGACGTTATCTCCAACAGCTTTGTCTACAGGCAGGGCTTCGCCGGTGATAGCAGCTTGGTTGATAGCTGTTTGGCCTTGGATAATGATGCCGTCAACCGGGACGGTTTCGCCTGGCAGGACCTTGATAATATCATCAACATGCACCTGCTCGGCAGGAATGTAGTGCTCCTCGCCATTAAACAGGCGGCGTGCCGTCTGCGGAGTCAGGCTGATAAGCTTTTGAATATCGCTCTGCGCTCTGCTGACGGTTACTTCTTCTAAGAATGCACCTAATTGCATGATAAAGGCAATTTCGGCAGCAGCAAAAATTTCTTCGATGTAAATAGAAGCCAAAAGCGCCAGCGATACCAGAAAGTCTGCCTTAATGTCACGCTTGGTGATGACAGCATGAAAGGCTTCCCAGATAATCGGCACGCCGCAAATGGCAATGGTGAGCCAGCCGGCGTCTACAGGTAATGGCAATTCGCAAAAGCTGGCAATAAGAGCAATAAAGGCAAGAAGAAAGCTGATAAGCTTGCGTAAAGAACAGCCGTTAGCTTGCAGGCTGTTTAGATATGTTTGCATAATGCACCTCCAAAATAAATACCATACGGGGTATAGGTATATCATGAGTTAATTATACATATACCCCCATAGGTATGTCAATGAACAAAAAATAAAAGCTGTCCAAAAAGACAGCTTAAATACGAATTTATTTGCCCATATTAGCAAAGCGCTCTACAGCCTTGGTAAACTCTTCTATTGTTTTATCGGCATCACCGTGTTCAATGCCGTCCTTAACGCAATGCTTGATGTGACCCTCCAAAATAATCTGCCCACATTTGTGCAGTGCCGATTTGGCAGCGTTAATCTGGGTCAGAATGTCTTCGCAGGCAACATCCTCCTCTATCATACGATTGATGGCCTGTACCTGGCCTGTAATTTTGCTGAGTCGTTTATGGAGGTTTTCGGTGTCCATGCATTGTTTCATTACTCTTCTCCTTCTATATAGCAGCCCGCTGATAAAACGCCATCTGCTTTGTTAGCGCTTCTAGACGTATTAAAACGCCAGCCATTTTATCAATCTTCCTATATTGCTTCTATTATCTGAGTTTTTACGTTTTTTGTCAAGCTTACGCAGGAGCAGAAAAAAGACGTTAGCAATAGCTGACATTTATACTAAAAAAGCACATGAAGCATTGCGCCTCATGTGCTAAATTTTTGTCTACACTCCTAAATCAAAATGCCGGGGTGATGGAGCCTTTGAAATGGTCTTCGATGAACTTTTTGTTTTCTGCAGAGGTATAAATCTTTTGCAGCTTAGCAATGCGCTCATCCTTAGCGTTGGCCTTGTTGGTTACAAAGATGTTAACAAACGGGTTATCAGCACGTTCAACCAGCAGGGAATCCTTAGACGGGTTCAGCTTAGCAACTAATGCATAGTTGGCATTGATAACGGCAACATCCAAATCGCCCATTGCTTTGGGGATAGAAGCTGCGTCCAGCTCTTGGATTTTGTAGTTCTTGGGGTTAGCAGTGATGCTTGCTACAGAGGTGTTGACATCGTTTTTATCTTTAACTTCGATGAAGCCCTTGTCAGCTAAAACTAAGAGTGCGCGTGCGCCGTTGGACGGATCGTTGGGGATGCCGATGGTAGCGCCAGCAGGGATATCTTCAACCTTTTTATATTTGGTGGAATAGATAGCCATGGGGAAGTTTACGGTTTTGAAAACCTCTACCAGTTCAAACTTAGGCTCTTTTTTGAGTGTAGCAGCCAAATACGGTGCGTGCTGCATGGAGTTAGCAAACAGCTCGCCCTGTGCCAGGGAAACGTTGGGGGTTACATAGTCGGAGAACTCTACAACCTCAATCTTCAAGCCTTCTTTTTCAGCCAGCTTTTTAACATTATCCATAATTTCAGCGTGCGGGCCAGCGGTTACACCAATCTTTACAGGTGCGTTTGGATCTGCTTTTTTGGTATCTGCTTTGCTATCGCCGCCGCAGCCTGCTGCAATAATAGACAGAGCGCAGATGGCGGTGAGTAAAATCTTAGTCAATTTTTTCATTAATGATTCCTCCCGTAATATACTGTGGTATAGTTGCTGCACAAGCAGCATGATAAAACAAAATCTATTACTCAGACGGGTGCGCGCGAACCCGCAAGGTAAAACATAGTAAAAGCTTACAGCTTATTTTTGTTAAGCTTTTTGGAAGCGTAGTCGCCTAAAGATTGCATTGCCTGTACCATAATAATAAGCACGATGACAGTGGCAATCATAACATCCATCTGGAAGCGTTGGTAGCCATAGCGGATGGCCAGGTCGCCCAAGCCACCGCCACCTAAGGTGCCAGCCATTGCGGAGTAGCCGATTAAGCTGATGATGGCCAGGGTTACGCCCAAAACGATGGAATGCAGTGCTTCAGGGATGAGCACCTTGGTGATAATCTGCAGGGGGCTGGCACCCATAGCCTGTGCTGCCTCGATAATGCCGGGGTTGATTTCCAGCAGGGAGGATTCAATAATGCGGGCAATGAAGGGTGCTGCCGAAATGGTCAGCGGTACGATGGCTGCCGTTGTACCGATGGACGAGCCAACGATTAAACGGGTGAGCGGGATGATTGCTACCATTAAAATAATAAACGGAGTGGAACGCGTAGCGTTGACAATGGCTCCTAAAATTGCGTTAAGCGGCTGGTTAGGCAGGATATGATCCTTGCGTGTTACGGTAAGGATTACGCCTAAGGGAATGCCGATTAGGGTAGACAGTGCGGTAGAAGCGAAAACCATGTAGCAGGTTTCCCAAAAGGATTTTATCAAAAGATCAAGCATATCAGGACTCATAGCCAATTACCTCCGTTTTCAGGTGCTGCTGATGCAGGTATTCCAGCGCATTTTGGATGCCGTCGCGGGTGCCGGAGATTTCTACCAGTAAGGTGCCGAAGAGCACATCCTTGAGCTGGTCGGTATTGCCAGAGATGATGCTTACATCTACATCAAAGCGTTTAACCATACCCGAAACAATGGGTTCGCTGGCGCTGTCACCGACAAAGGAAAGACGGACTAAAAGCTTGCTGCCATCAGTATAGGTATCGTTAAGCTGCATTTGCTTAACAATGTCAGGCAGCTCGGCGTTGATAACGCTCTTGGTGAATTCCTTGGTGGTGGGGTGCTGTGGATTAGTAAAGACGTCAATCATCGGGCCTTCTTCAATAATATTGCCGCTTTCGATTACGGCAACACGGTCGCAGATGGTCTTGACAACCTCCATCTGGTGTGTAATCAGCACGATGGTAAGGTTCATTTTTTTGTTGATATCCTGCAAAAGCTGCAAAATAGACTTGGTGGTTTGTGGGTCAAGGGCGCTGGTTGCTTCGTCGCACAGCAGCACCTTGGGATTGCTAGCTAGGGCGCGGGCGATGCCTACGCGCTGCTTTTGGCCACCGCTAAGCTGGCTGGGGTAGTAGTTGGCACGCTCTTCAAGCTGCACCAGCTCCAGCAACGGACGGACACGTTTTTCGATTTCAGCCTTTTTCATTCCCTGGATTTCCAGAGGGAAGGCAATGTTATCATAAATAGTGCGGCTGGCCAGCAAATTGAAGTGCTGGAAGATCATACCGATGCTTTGACGTGCCTTGCGCAGCTGTGCCTCGTTCATAGCGGTAAGCTCGGCACCGTCTACAAAAACCTGGCCTGCGGTTGGCTTTTCGAGCATATTGATGCAGCGCACCAAGGTGGATTTGCCTGCACCGGACAGACCAATGATACCAAAAATTTCGCCGGCCTTAATGCTCAGGTTCGTCTGATGCAGAGCATGGATATCGCCGGCCTTGCTGTAGTAGGTTTTTTCTACATTAACTAGTTCTATCATTCTAGTGGTCCTTTCTTTTACGTATTAGTGAGAGCTAAGATTTCGTCAAGAGAGCTTAATGTTAGCTTGTGCTAATAAAAAATCCTCCACCGACTCGGTGAAGGATACATTGCGATTGTATATCTTCATCTGCCGGAATCTTCCGTTGGAATTGGCACCGTTCACATCAGTGTGGTTGCCGTAGCTTCATCGGGCCAGTCCCTCAGCTACTCTTGATGAAATCTCTGTGAAGTTTAATGAGATAATCATACATCTATTTTTTATTGTTGTCAACAAGTTTGTCCTAAAAAACTTAGGCTTTTTAGGCCTTTGAAGTGTTATCCCTACTATTTTTGTAGAATTTCCCAAATTATATCAGATTACTAGGAATTTGTAAAGGGGAGATTCACATAAATTTTTCGTTTAGCTGTGCAAAGAAAATTTTTTGTAAATACCTCTTGACTTTCACTAGATAAAGTATTAAAGTATTTTTACAAGTTAGTGAGTGAAAGTATTTTAGGAGGATGATTATGGCAGCAAGTATACATGACCATTTGACAGATCAATTATTCAAAGCAATTCTCAGCCTGAAGGATGAGGAGCAATGCTATAAATTTTTTGAGGATATCTGCACAATCAGCGAGCTGAAGGCTATGGCGCAGCGCCTGGAGGTAGCAAGGATGCTCGATGAGGGCTGCATTTACGAAACAATAGTAGAAAAAACTGGTGCCAGCACAGCAACCATTTCGCGCGTAAAGCGTTGCCTGGTTTATGGCGCTGATGGTTACAATTCCGTAATGGGAGTATTAAAAGAGGGGAAGAAAGGTAATGATGAATAAGGTGTATCAGGTTCCCTACGGAACCAAGGATATTCTGCCAGGGGAGATGAAGACGCGCCGCGCTGCTGAAAACGCGATAGTCAACGTGTTTGACAAGTGGGGCTATGACGAGGTCAAAACTCCTGATTTTGAATATGTGGATACCTTTGGTGCAGCAGGAGCAAAGGGTGATTTTCGCTTTTTTGACCGCAATAACAATCTTTTGGTGCTGCGTAATGATATGACGGCGCCTATTGCCCGCCTGACCGCAACAAGACTGCAGGGTGGTGAGAAAATCAAGCGCCTGTGCTACCTAGCTAATTTGTACCGCTACGAGGAAATTCAGGCAGGACGTCAATGCGAATTTGAACAGGCAGGCGTAGAGCTTTTGGGCGCCAGCGGTGCTGCTGCCGATGCCGAGGTGATTGTGCTGGCGGCCGAGGCCTTACAGGCTGCAGGCTTGCAAAAGTTTGCTATCAGCCTGGGGCACGTTGATTTCATTAACGGCCTGGCAGAGGAAGCTGGCTTTGATGAAGCACAATGCAGTCAGCTGAAGGCTTGCCTGCGCCGTCATGATGCGGTGGGGATGCAGCAGATGGCTGATGCTATGGAGGGAATCCAGCCAGAGGTGAAGCAGCTTTTTGCAGATTTCCTGTTCTTGCAGGGAGGCGTGGAGCTTTTGGATAAGGTTGGTGCCGTTGTTAGCAATGCCAAGTGCCAAAGTGCTTTGGGGGATTTGCGCAAAATTTATGAGCTGGTGGATGCATATGGCGCGGCAGGCTATTTGAGCTTTGATTTGGGCTTGTATCGTTCATTAGATTATTACACAGGTATGCTTTTTGAAATCTATCTGCCAGAGATGGGCTATCCTGTAGCGGGCGGCGGCCGCTATGATAAGATGATGCAGCGCTTTGGCCTGCAATGCCCGGCTACAGGCTTTGCTGTGGGTGTGGACAGGGTGCTTTTGGCGTTGGAGCGTAGCGGGCAGGCTAGTGCTAAACGTAGCTGGGATGTGCTGGTTGCCTGGGATGAAGGCAAGCTGCCAGAGGCTATCGCCAAAGCCACAGCGCTCAGAGCTGAGGGCCGTAGCGTTAAGCTGCTTACCGAGGCGGCAGGGCTGCAGGAGGCAGCGCTGGCTGTCAAGGAATATGCCTGCAAGTCACTAGTTTATGTGGAGTAAGAGGGGTATTATGGACGAATATATTACAATTGCCTTGCCTAAGGGTAAGCTGTTTGATAAATCTGTGCGTCTTTTGGCCAAGGTTGGCTATAGCGCGGAAAATGTGACGGAGGATTCACGCAAGCTGGTTATCAGCAACGAGGAAACGAAGGTACGCTTTATTATTGCCAAAACAGTTGATGTGCCCACATATGTGGAATATGGTGCTGCTGACATTGGCATAATCGGTAAGGACGTACTGCTAGAGCAGGATAAGGACGTAGTGGAGCTTTTGGACCTAGGCTTTGGCCGCTGCCGCTTAATGATGGCTGTGCCAGAGGCCAAGCGCCGTGAACGGCTGACAGATTATGCGCATTTGCGCGTTGCCACTAAATATCCCAACTGCGCTAAGGCTTATTTTAATAAGCTGGGCATTCAGACAGAAATTGTTAAGCTTAATGGTTCTATCGAGCTGGGTCCCATCGTGGGACTGAGCGAGATGATTGTTGATATAGTAGAGACAGGGCGTACCCTGAAAGAGAATAAGCTGGCAGAGGTGGATTCCATTTTTACTGCCACAGCCAGGCTAATTGCCAACCGCGCCAGCTTCAAGCTGAAGTTTGCACGCTTACATAAGCTGGTAGAGGATTTACGTATTGTGTTGAATGAGGAGGAAAAATAAATGCAGGTTACAGATGCAAGAGAGCTGAATGCGGTAGAGATTGCCGCCTTGATGAAAAAGAAGGCCTTTGACGAGGTGGAGCTGTCACCGCGTATTCAGGCAGGAACGGATGCTATGTTTGGCAGACATATGACAGCAGCACAGGTTGTGGAGCAAATTGTTGCCGACGTGCGCAAAAATGGTGATGAAAGCTTATTTTACTACACCAAGCTGATTGACCGCGTAGAGCTGACACCGCAAAATATCCGCGTTACCGAGGAGGAGTTTGCCGAGGCTGAGGCTATTGTCAAACCTGAGGTTAAAGCTGCCTTGGAGCGTGCTATTGCTAACGTCATGAAGTTCCATGAGGAGCAGATGCCTAAAACCTGGCTGACGAATCGTCCGTATGGTTCGCTTTTGGGACAGAAGGTTACACCAGTTGACTCCGTTGGCATTTATGTACCTGGCGGTACTGCTGCTTATCCTTCATCTGTGATGATGAATGCCTGCCCAGCTAAGGTTGCAGGCGTTCCCCGCATTGTTATGGCTGTGCCTCCGGGAAAGGACGGCAAGGTTAACGCTAATGTACTGGTAACGGCCAAGCTGATTGGTGTTACCGAAATTTATAAAATGGGTGGCGCACAGGCCATTGCTGCCCTGGCCTTTGGCACTGCTACTGTGCCAAAGGTTGAAAAAATTACCGGCCCTGGCAATATCTTTGTGACCTTGGCCAAGAAGGCAGTCATCGGTCATGTAGATATTGATATGCTGGCAGGGCCCAGTGAGATTTTGATTGTAGCAGATGACAGCGCCAACCCCACCTATCTGGCAGCCGATTTGCTGAGCCAGGCAGAGCACGACCCGTTGGCCTGCGCCATTTTGATTACCGACAGCGAGCGTGTAGCAAATGCAGTGGCAACGGAAATTGAAGAGCAGCTGGCGCAGCTGCCGCGTAAGGAAATTGCCGGCACCTCGCTTAAGCAGGCTGGTAAAATCATCTTGGCCAAGGACATGACAACTGTTATTGAAATGGCCAACCTGTCGGCTCCGGAGCATTTGGAAATTATGACTAAGGCACCGTTTGAAATTATGCCTTATATCCGTAACGCTGGCGCTATGTTCCTGGGTGCTTATTCCCCTGAGCCACTGGGAGATTACTATGCAGGCCCCAACCACGTATTGCCTACAGGTGGTACGGCTAAATTCTATTCTGTGCTGAATGTGGAAACCTTTATGAAGAAAACCAGCATTATTGCTTATACTGCACCTGCACTTTTGGCAGCTGCTGATGATATTATTACCTTGGCCGAGGCCGAAGGACTTCAGGCTCACGCAAACGCTATCCGTAAGCGTATTGGTAAGTGAGGAGGTAGTGGCATGAGTGATTTTTCTGTACGTAAAAGCATTGAGGCGATGGAAGAATATGCAGTGGAAAGTGTAGCTGCTGATATCATCGTCAATGCCAACGAAAGCAACTACCCGCTGCCGCAGGAGCTGGCAGAAAAGGTGGCGCAGCGCACGGCCCGCTTTCCCTTTAACCGCTATCCGCCTATTAAAGCTGAGAATCTGTGCGAGGTAATCGCCAAGGAACTGGCAGTTGACATAGACTGCGTAAAAATTGGCAATGGCTCTAGCGAGCTGCTGCAGCAGGCCTGCTACGTATTTGGCGGGCCCGGTAAAAAGATTGCTGTGCCCTGGCCGTCATTTTCCATGTATGGTGAATATGCCGCTTTATCTGACAGCGAAGAGATCCGTTATCCGTTGACGGAGGAAGGCTATGTGGATGCAGATGCTGTAATCAGCTTCTGTGCTGAGCAAAAGCCATCCCTGCTGATTATCTGCAATCCTAATAACCCGACAGGCAATTACAATAGCCTGTCGTCTATGGAAAAAATTCTTGCTAATGTCAGCTGTCCTGTAATTATGGATGAGGCTTATATGGAATTTGCTGATGGTAAGGAGCTTGACCCAAGTGACCTGCGTCCGCTGCACAAGCTGTGGCTGGTTGCAGGCTCTACGCTGAGCCTGTTGGGACGCTACAGCAATTTGATGGTCTTCCGCACGTTTAGCAAGGCCTATGGTCTTGCAGGCCTGCGCTGTGGCTATGCTGTTGGTGCTATTGGACTCGTGCGTCAGCTGGGGAAGGCATTGCTGCCATATCATGTTAACGCCTTTACGCTGATGGTAGCTAAAACGTTGTATGAAAACAAGGAGCTGTACAAGGAACGCATTAAAACCATCCGTGCTGAGCGCGACAAGATGGCTGCCAGCTTCGCCGCCTTGGGGCTGCGTGTGTGGCCAACAGCGACTAACTTTGTCACCTTCCGCGCCGAGGGTGAGCTGATGCAGCAGCTCGCGCGGGCCTATCAAGCAAGATATGGCGGCAAGCTCGCAGAGCAGGCTGCTAGCGGTAAGCTGATATTTAAATATCTTTTGGAAAATAGCATTCTAGTGCGCGACTTTACTAGTCACCCTGTGCTTACAGGCTGCCTGCGTATTAGCGTGGGTCTGCCGGAAGAAAACGAAAAAATTATCGCAAAGATAACGGCACTTTGTGCGGAGGTTAAAGCATGAGAAGCGGCAGCGTGGAACGCAAAACCCTAGAAACAGGCGTGAGCGCCAAGTGGTGCTTAGATGGCAGCGGCCTTTGTGAAATCAATACAGGCATCGGTTTTTTTGATCATATGCTGACATTGCTTGCTAAGCACAGCTTTAGCGATTTAACTGTGCATGCTGTAGGCGATTTAGATGTTGACAGCCATCACACTGTCGAGGATTGTGGTATTGTGCTGGGACAGGCATTGCGTCAGGCTGTGGGCGATAAGGTGGGCATTCACCGCTATGGTAACTGCTTTTTGCCGATGGACGAAGCTTTGGTGCAGGTGTGCCTGGATTTTAGCGGCCGTCCGTATCTGGTGTTTGAGGGCGATATCCCTCGTGTACAGCTGGGGATTTATGATGCGGAGATGACGGAAGAATTCTTCCGCGCGCTGGCGGTGCAGGCAGGCCTGACGCTGCATATACGCATTTTGTATGGCAAGAATACGCATCATATGATTGAAGCGATCTTTAAAGGCTTTGCCAGGGCGCTGGCTGAGGCTGTAGCGATGGATGCGCGTGTGCATGGAGTGATGAGCAGCAAGGGGAGCTTATAGAATGAAAAAGGTAGTGATTATAGATTACGGCATGGGTAATCTTTACAGTGTAAAGAATGCCTTGCTGGCCGTGGGTGCAGAGCCTGTAGTAACAAGCGACAGGGATGTTATTGCTGCTGCCGAAAGAGTGATTTTGCCAGGTGTGGGTGCCTTTGGTGATTGTATGGCCAACCTGGAAAAATCCGGCCTTATTCCTGTTATCAGAGAGCTGCTTGCTAGCGGCAGGCCGTTTTTGGGGATCTGCCTAGGAATGCAGCTGCTATTTGAAGGCAGCGATGAAGCTCCTGGCGTTACAGGCTTGGGTTATTTTAAAGGGCAGGTTAAGTATCTGCCAACAAGCTTAAAGATTCCCCATATGGGCTGGAATAAGCTAAAGCTGCGCAGTCCGTCTCCGCTTTTAGCAGGAGCAGAGGGTGAATACGTTTACTTTGTGCACAGCTTCCATGCCGAGCCTGAGGATAAAGGCATCATTACCTCCGTCTGTGATTATGGTATGGAGGTTACTGCGTCGGTTGGTTGTGGCAACGTGCAGGCCTTTCAGTTCCATCCCGAAAAATCCAGCAGGGTGGGTATGCAGCTGTTGAAAAATTTTGTAGAGATGTAAGGAGTAAGCTATGATAATTTATCCTGCGATAGATATACGTGGCGGCCGTTGCGTGCGCTTGACCGAAGGCCGCTTTGATGCAGAAACCGTCTTTGCAGATGACCCGGCTGAGATGGCGGCAAAATGGGCTACCTGTGGCGCCGAGTGGCTGCATTTGGTGGATTTGGACGGCGCCCTGGCGGGAGAAGGTAAAAACCTGCCTGTGATTGAACGTATTTTGCAAACTGTAAAGATTCCTGTAGAGCTTGGCGGCGGCATCCGCAATATGCAGGCTATAGAAAAGCTGCTGGAGCTGGGAGTAGAGCGCTTGATTTTGGGCAGTGCAGCTGTTAAAAATCCGCAGCTGGTACAGGAGGCCTGCGCTAAATATCCTGGGCATATTGCTGTTGGCATTGATGCTAAAAATGGTGATGTTGCTATTGAAGGCTGGGGCGAGGGCAGCGGCGTAGCTGCCACCGAGCTGGCAAAGAAAATGGCGGATTATGGCGTAAGCACTATAATTTTTACCGATATCAGCCGTGATGGTATGCTTAGCGGTGTAAATGCCGAGGCAACTGCAGCACTTGCCCGTGCCTGCGGCGTGCCTATCATTGCTAGCGGCGGCGTTGCTTCGCTTAATGATATCAAACGCCTGAAGGCTGTAGAAAAGGACGGCGTAGCCGGCTGCATTATCGGCAAGGCTATTTATACCGGAGCTGTGGACCTGCCTGCTGCCTTAAAGCTGGCAAAGGAGGCCTAGCATGCTGACGAAAAGAATTATCCCGTGCCTGGATGTAAAGGAAGGCCGCGTGGTTAAGGGCACTAATTTTGTAGGCCTGCGTGATGCAGGCGACCCGGTGGAGCGTGCTGCTGCCTACGATCTTGAGGGGGCGGACGAGCTGGTGTTTTTGGATATTACGGCCAGCGTAGAAAAGCGCAAGGCTATGCTGGATGTTATCAGCAAGACTGCAGCTAAGGTATTTATGCCTCTCACTGTCGGCGGCGGCATCAGTAGCGTGGATGATATTCGCAATGCCCTGCGTGCAGGTGCTGATAAAACCTCTCTCAATTCTGCGGCGGTAAAAAATCCGCAGCTTATTGCCGAGGGGGCTAAGCTGTTTGGCAACCAATGCATAGTTTTGGCTATTGATGCACGCAAATGCGGTGAAAACAAATGGGAGGTTTATGTGCAGGGCGGACGCAAGGCCACAGGCATTGATGCTGTGGAATGGGCTAAGCGCGGCGTGGCTTTGGGCGCAGGCGAAATCCTGCTCACGAGCATGGACGCTGACGGCACCCAAAACGGCTACGACATTGCGCTGACCAAGGCCGTGAGCAGTGCTGTGAATGTGCCTGTAATCGCTAGCGGCGGCGCAGGCAGGCTGGAGGATTTTTATGACGTGCTGGCAGAAGGTGGTGCTGATGCTGTGCTGGCAGCCTCTGTTTTTCACTACAAAACCTTCACTATCAAGCAGGTGAAGGAATATCTGCGTTCTCGTGGTATAGAGGTGAGGTTATAATGCAGATAGATATTTCCAAAATTAAATTTGATAAGAACGGCCTGGTACCTACGGTTGTAGTGGATGTGCGCACTAGCGACGTCGTTATGCTGGCCTACATGAACGAGGAATCGTTACTTAAGACCATCGCAACTGGTTACACCTGGTTTTGGAGCCGCAGCCGTCAGGAGCTGTGGAACAAGGGTGCGACCAGCGGCAACCTGCAAAAGGTGGTAGAGCTTTATTACGACTGCGATGGCGATTCACTGCTGGCGAAGGTGGAACAGACAGGCGTAGCCTGCCATACAGGTGCCTATTCCTGCTTCCATAATTTGCTTTGGTCTTCAAAGCAGGCATAATGTAACAATTTAACAATAAAAGGGTGTCCTGTGAGTGCAGGGCACTTTTTTCTTCTAAAGCGATACAAAAAGAGCTTTATATAGTATAATGGTAAGGCGTATTATTTAGCGCATTTTGATGCAAGAGAGGTGCACGCAAATTATGGATGAAAAATCTAACAAGCCGTTGCCAGAGCTGATAGAGGTGGAGCCTTTGCAGGATGGCTACCGCTGGGTGGCAATGACGGCGATGCTTTACGCTATTGGTATTATTTTGCATACGGTCAGCCCTAACGTTGGCGGCGTAACCCCCAACTGGACGATTGCTATGTATTCTATTGTTATTAATTTGACGCGGCCTAAGCTGTCGCAGGCCATTGGTATGGGCTTTATCGCAGGCTTGACCCTGGTGCCTTCCTCTAAGTCAGCGTTTCCCTTGGGTAATATTGCCAGTGAGCTGGCAGGTGCCACTGTTTGCTGTCTTTTGGTAAAGGCTATGTTTAGCGCAGGCTTGGGCGAATGGAAGCTGCGTCCCTTTGTGACAGGCTTTGTGGCAACTGTTACCAGCGGCGGCGTTTTTACCTTTATCCTCAAGCTGATTTTGGGACTGCCGCTGCACGTATGGATATATGCTATGCTGCCAGTGGTTGCCATTGTGGGCATTTTAAACGGACTTATAACCTTCTTTATGTATGCTCCTGTGAGGAAGCTGTTCTATGTGCAGGAGGATGAAAAATAATGGAAAGCGTTATCAGTGTAGAGAATTTTTACTTTGCTTATAAAAAATCAGATTTGGTGCTCAAGGACATCAATATTGAGATAAAAAAAGGCAGCTTCACCGTCATCACCGGCCCGAGCGGTGCTGGCAAGACAACCTTGTGCAAGGCCATGACAGGCATAATTCCTTATTATATGGGCGGCCGTTATAGCGGTGACGTGAAGATTAACGGCGAAACTACTAAGGGCAAGCGTGTCAGTGATATTGCCATGCGCGTAGGCTTTATTATGGAGGATTATGAAAGCCAGCTGGTGTCGCTTACGGCAGGCGAGGAGATTGCCTTTAGCCTGTTGAACCATGGCTTTGCGCAGGAGGAAATTGCTGAACGTACCAGCCACGCACTAGAGGATGTTGGCCTGCCCGGACGGGAAAGCTATCAGCTGGACGAGCTGAGCGGTGGTCAGCGTCAGCGTCTGCTGTTAGCGGCAACGCTGGCAGTACATCCGGAAATTATCGTGTTAGACGAGCCGGTTTCGGCCATGGACCCTGACGGGGCGCAGGCACTGTATAAGCTGGTGCATGAAATCCACCAGCGCTATGGCACGACGATTGTGGTTGTAGAGCATCGCGTTGATTATCTGCTGCCCTACGTTACAGATATGATTATACTCAATGAAGGCGAGCTGGTGGCGGCAGATGCCTTTGAGGCTGCTGCACCTAAAATGTACGAAAACCCATCCTTGCGCCCACTTTTGCCAGCGCTGTGGCAAATAAAGCTGGGCTTGGAGGAAAAGCTGGGCCTGGATTTGGGTGACTGGCGCAGCGAAGAGGATGCGCTGGCTGACTTTAAGACATATGGTATTGCACCAGTAGAAGGGAGGGCTGACTGATGTTAGAGGCGAAGGATGTCAATTTTGCCTACATGCGTGGGCAGCCTGTAATCAAGGATATGGATTGCAAAATAGAGGATGGAGAGTTTGTTGCGCTTTTGGGCCACAACGGCAGCGGCAAGACGACGCTGAGTCGTTTGTTTATGGCGCTGTGCCATCCGCGTAGCGGCCAGGTGCTGGTTGATGGCGAGGATATCATCAGGTGCGAGCCTGCTGATTTGGCCGATAAGATTGGTTATGTGTTCCAAAACCCCGATTTGCAGATTTTGGAGGACACGGTATATGACGAGGTGGCCTACGGCCCGCGTGCCAAAAAGCTGACGGAGGAAACCATTAAGCGTCAGGTGACAGAGGCGCTGGAGGCTATGGGGCTGACAGAGCTGGCAGGTGAATATCCGCGTCTTTTATCCTTTGGCCAAAAGCGTCGTTTGGGTGTGGCGGCAGCGCTGGCGCTGAATCCGCGCACGCTGATTTTGGACGAAATCACTAACGGTCAGGATGCACTGGAAAAAGAAGGTATGATGAGCTATTTGCAGGCTATCAATGAAAAGCGTGGTATCACTATCGTGCTTATTTCGCATGATATGGATATTGTGCGCCGTTACGCCAAGCGTGCTATTGTGCTGCACTATGGCAGGCTAGTGTTTGACGGCACTCCTGCTAAGCTGTTTGACGGCAGCCAGAATGTGGAGCGCTGGGGACTGCGCCGTCCGACTGTAGCTTCATTAGCAGCAGCCTTGGGCGTGGAGGCAGCGACACCTGCGGAGCTTTGTGCCTGCGTAGAGCGCAAGGAGGTGGGGGCATGATGAAGCTTACTGCCTTTACTCAAATTATTGTAACGTTGGCAGTTACTGCCTGGGTATTTATTCTGCCTGTGAAAGCGGTGGCGATGATTTTGGTGCTGGAGCTGGCGCTTTTGCTTTACATCAAGCATGATAAAATGACTATGGCGGCTATCGGCGGCCTGGCAGTGTTCACCGGCATGATGATCCTTTTGCAGCTGCTCTTTGGCTCGCCACTCGATGTGTCCTTGACGGGCGGCCTGCGTATGCTGGTTATGACGATGGCGTTTTTGTGCCTTTTGGCCGCCAGCCGCATTCAGGATATCGCCAAGGCATTGGTGGATCGCTTTCATATGCCTTGTGAATATGCCTTCATGCTGACCACAGCGCTGCGCTTTGTACCTAACTTTTTGACGGACAGCTCAATTACTCTGGATGCTCAAAGCTGCCGTGGCTACAGCAACCGCGGCAATGTATTTAAGCGTTTTTTTGCCTACCTCGTTGTTATCCGTCCGCTGGTTATGCGTGCAGTCGCCAAATCCGAAACTCTGGCGCTGTCGATGGAGCTGAAGGGCTTTGGCAGTAATACCTATAAAAATATGCCGTCTGAGCCGATGACTGTTTTGGATTTTCTTGTTCTGGCATTGGTTGTTGTACTCAGCACCTATCCGTTCTGGATTAAGCATATATAACAAAACATAAGACACACTTCTATCGCTGCTGCTGATGGAGGTGTGTTTTTATTATGCTACGTGTGGCAGAGAGCTTGTTAGAGAAATATGATATAGCTTAGTTTACTTACATAATCAAAAGTATTTTGTAAACCACAACAACGGCTATATAGGCTTACAAATACAAGATGTTGTGCTTTTTGTAGCGTTTTTAGCAGAAAATAATACTACGTTTTTGAGCTTTTAGAAAAAATAGTATCAAAACAGTATCAGAAAAGCCGCCCCGGATGATACCGGCAGCGGCTTTTACTGACTTGAAAAGTATTTGTTTACCTAGACACTTATATTATACCACAATCAGAGGACAAAGCAAATTAAGCTGTGGTTATTGTATGGCGACAAGGCACGAGAGTAAGGCAGCATTAACCTAAAAAAGGGAAACTAAGGTCAGTACAAAGCAAGAGTGAAGCAAGACAAGAGCCTAAACTCAACGACGTTTTGTCGTTGAGTTTATGTCAGTACAAAGCAAGAGCGAAGCAAGACAAGAGAGCAAGGCAGCATTAACCTAAAAAAGCTAAAAGGCAGCAACCACAACAGGCACTGCCTTTTTCTTTTTGTACGTTAGCGGAAAAGCGTTCCGCCAGCTGCAAAAACGTAAAACAAAAAAGCGTTCTGTTATACAGCCGTTATACATAGCTATATAACTAAACGCTTGCTTTAGTAACTGCATAAATAAGTGATAAATATGCAATGATTGTGTATAAAAACACATGATATACAACAAAAAGACACGAAAAATAATAATTTACGTCCGATAATATAGATTATGATAAAATCTATGTGAACAGAGAAACACGAAAAACACAGTTAACGTCTATATATACAGCATATCACGGCTAGAAAAATAAAGCAAGATGATTGACATTATAGCAGTCATGCAGATGAAGATGATAGGCAAAACTACCAAAACGGTACTTTTGAAAGTAATCGTGGTTTTTTGACCATCATCATACCAATAAAAGAACACTTAAAAGAGTCTAGAGAACTTAACAAAAGTTAACATTTTGCAAGCAATAAGCGTATGCAGACGCTTTTGTGGGTATACCTATATAGGCTAGAGCCGAAAGACACATCACAGACGATTCTAGCAAGCCCGTAGAGCTATTAATACAAGCACAGGTAATAACTATAGGCTTGCTTATATAAACACGTTAGAGGGGCAAAAGCGGCGCTGTAGGACGGTGTTTATAGGTTCTTTCAGCGAGCGGCGGAAAGGGCGGGTCGCCTGACTCCCGCAAACAGTTTAGATTATGGACAAGATTTGTCAACTTCCTTCCCTTTTGGCAGCGGATTATAAAGGGCGTGGGGATTATTGACTTTTTAACATGGGTGTGTTAGCATAAGGGTGAAGAAAGATGTGATGAAACCACAGCATAATTTCATCCCAAACGAAAAAGCCCCGGAAGGCCACTCCGGGGCTTTTTCTATGGGCTAACTGTGTTCTACTTCTTACTGTCTAGCCACTTACAGATATAATAGCTAACTACACCTGCCACAACAGAAGAAAGGAATGATGCGATAAACCCTATTAGCATAATTTCACCCCCTTCCTACTGCTAGGATGAAGGACACAGCAACTATATTTTATAAAACTTGTCAGCTTTAGTCAAATAGAACACATTAACGCATTGGCTTTTTGTCGGTGCGTTTTCTTTTTATCCGCCAGCGCTGGATGAACGCCAAACGAAAAAGCATCAGCTGCCTAAAATGCTGATGCTTTTTGTGTTTTGCGGTGAATTAGCGGTGAAAAGTGGTAACACTAAATTCAATTATCATTTAGTTGAATTCACGCTTATTGAAGTGACTTAAAGCGTCTGCTAATTTTCTTTGAAAATCATCGTTTGTAGTATCAACAATGAAATAGCTTATTAGATCCAACTCTTCTTCGTCAACATACAAAGATTCTTTTTCGCTTTTGTATAAATATGATAACGGTAGTGCTAGTTGCTCCGCATCGTGCATGGCTATTTCGTGTTGTAAGCCAAACAGTCTAAATCTCCACTCTATAACATTGCTGATTATTTCTTCAGCTGTTTCATTCATAACACGATTTTGCAATAGTGTTGCAAAAAGTATATATAACAATTCTGCTAAACTGCATTTATCAGTTAGAGAAATAAAATATCTTACATAAGATGCTTTTTCTTTTTCCGACAAAGCATCGATAATCTCATCGATTTTACCTTTATCGTATGGAGTTTTTCTGACAGTAACAAGAGCATTTGAGGCGTTATCAAGAATTTTGGTAGTTAAAGGAATGTTTTCGTCTTCATAGATTAATTTTGAAAAATCAATACTTAAAACTTCACTTAATTGTACACGACGATTAAATGGAATTACTTTTGTATTACCGTTTTCATAATCTGAAATAACATCCTGACGAACTCCCAAAATATTAGATAATTCTTTTTGTGTCATCTTCATACCTTTACGGGCATTGCGTATTATTTCGCCTATATGCTGGCGTTCTTCTGCATTTTCCATAGTTGATACCTCACAATTAGATTGCTTTTATTATATCAATTACTAAAAAAAAGAGAAGTGGATAACTCGAGTATCTCAAAATATGGTTGACATCCATAAAGAGAATGCTATAATTAAAGCATAATATGGTTTACAACCATATTATGCTTTATGCAACAATATGGAGGTGAATTTTATGAACAAGGCACTTTTCAAATATTTCATGGTGAAAAATCGCGAAACAATGTCGACGCTGGCTGCTGCTTTAGGAAAATGTAGCGTAACCGTTTCTAATTGCGTTAACGGAAATAACAACAGCGACTTTAGCCGTGCAGATATCCAAACGCTAAAAATACGCTGGAATTTAACCCCGGCACAGGTTGACAAAGTGTTTTTGCAGACCGACGCAGACCCAACGGAATAGCCGCCAGCGCCACACAGCGCCCCATATAAGCGCTCAAAACGTGCCGCAGGTATAAAACCATTAGCAGATAATAAAAAGCACGCTAGGGGCGTTTTACAAGGGCGCAGGGCACACTTATTTTGCAAAGGAGGTGAAATATCATGGAAACAATGTTTGTGAACGCTGATGAAGTTGCACGTATCCTTACAATTAGCAAGTCCAAGGCCTACAGGCTTATAGCTGCATGGAATAAGGAATTGCAGCAGGCGGGCAAGCTGACCATTAGCGGCAAGATTAACAAACGCTTTTTGGAAAAGAAATTGGAGGTGTAAAAATGAGAACAAGAAAGGTTAGGCATGTTAATTATCCGCTGGCGGCCTTTTATGTATGGGCGTTGGCACTGCTGGTCTTTGTCGCCACTAACGCAGCAGCCAAATTTGCCTTTATTAGAGGGACGGGGCAATGGTAAAACCAGTTTTTGGGCGAAAAAAATACAGCGCTGACGCAAACAGCACTGTAATAAAAACAACCAAAAACTAATTTCAAATCACCCAAATTATAGCACGGCAAGGCGATTTTCACAAGTCTTGCCGTGCTATATATGGGCTGGAGGAATAGGACACATGAAAACAACCGAACTGAACTATATTCAAGACACTATAGACAGAGTCAATATAGAGCTTATCAATGCTAAATTCAGAAAACATCTAGTTTATGACCCCCAATATATGGCTAACTGTTTTATCGCAGATACGTTAGAAGAAGTAAAAGAGCAAGGCCAAATTGCTAGTATGGACAGGAAAAAGCTGGCAGTATTAGCTAAAGCACGAATAAAAGGCTATACACTAAAGATAAAGCCGCTATACGAGGATAAGCCAAAGCTGCAACAACAGATTGCGGAAGAAATTGACCAACTACTCACAGAGCTGCCCCAGCAGCATTTTGTCAACACATCCGGCAAAGTTACGCAGCTGCTTTTGCGTGCTAAACCAGTGCAAAAGCTAGTCCAAATACAGAAAGAAGACATAGAACAAGTAGACTTTAGCGGGGCAAGGATGCCTATAGAAATACTGAAAGATGATTGCAAGATAGAGGATTTAACTGTTTTTGACATGGCAGTAATGCAGGCTATAGCATCATTTTGGGAAAGCGGAAAGCGTGAATTTACATCCAAAATGGTGTACAGCTTTTTATGCGGAAAAGCGCCTAATAACGGTGTAATTGCTGCATGTTGGCAAGAGCAAATAGACAGCAGCCTGCATCGGCTTATGGGGCATACTGTGAAAATGGACGTGTCTGCTTTACGCTTGACGAAAGAATATAAAAAATATCATTTCACAGCTGATATATACCACGGTAATTTAATATACCTTGAAGGCATGAGCGGAACCTTTAGCGCTAACAATGGGTATAAGCTTAAAGATACGGTGTGGGCTATAGCTAAAGAGCCTATATTTCTAACTTTTTGCAAGGATATCAAGCACATAACAACACTTAAAGAAAATAGCCGCCTGCTGCCTAAAGGCAGCCGCCCCACGGTATGGCGCATAGAGCTAAGGGAGTGTTTGTTGTGGGCAGCCAACTACATTTTGCAAAGTGTAGCTGAAAACTACAAGGGCAAAAAAGAAATTTGCAAAAATAAAATAACTTATGAAACACTTTTCGCCAACACTCATACTGATATTAACACTAAATTGCAAATGCAGAGAGCAAGAAATTTTATAAAAGCGCTCTTGCAGGATTGGCAAAGCAAAGGCTATATCGCAGGCTGGAAAGTGTCAAAGCAAGGGCGGATAGAAGACGGAATTTATATTTTGAAATGTTAAGGCACTGCCGATTTCGTGACACTTAGTGCCACTCTCGTGATACTTACTGCCTCTTTCGTGACACTTAGTGCCACTTTCGTGATACTTGCTGCCACTTTCGTGATACTTGCTGCCACTTTCGTGATACTTTCAAAAATCCCGTAAGCCTTGCGGGGCAAGGGCTAGAGGGCATTTTTGAGTGAGGAGTAAGTACTATAAGTTTTATAAGTACTTTAGCAGCACAGCAGCAGGCACTCAGCTAACGCCGTGCCTGCTACTATGCTATTAGCAATTAATCGTGAATGTGTGCCCGGCGCTTTTCATCAGGGCGCACACCAAACGAATGGAGAAAATTATGATTAACACATTGGATATAAACAACTTGAAAGAAAGCCTGCAAACCTATATGCGCATCAAGTGCAAGCTGGCCAAAGGAAGCAAATACACCTGCCCGGTATGCAACAGCGGCGGCAACCAAAATCACACATCAGCATTAAAGGTGTACAATGGCACTAACAGCTGGTATTGTCATTCCTGCCACAATGGCGGCGACGTGTTCAACCTTGCAGCGGCAATTTTGGGCAAGGACGCTAAAAGCGATTTTGAAGAAATCGCCCAAGACGTAGCAAACACTGTAGGCTATAGACTAAACACCTATAATGCAGCTTACACGCCCAAGGCTAAGGCAGCGCCAGCGGCAGCCCCCAAGCCCAAGGCTGATTTTACCGAACTGATGCAGGAGGCACACAAGGCCGCAGGCGAAAGCAGCTATTTTGCAGAGCGTGGCCTGACTAAAGGTGTGGTTGACTCTTACAAGCTGGGATACATCACGCCAGCATTAGCGGCAAAGTACAAGCTGCAAGCTGATAGCATTTTCATTCCCTACTTCACGCTGGATGCTGAAGGCACTGCACGTTGCACGTATTATATTACTAGGGCGACAAAGGTAAAGCAGTTTAGAAAGCCTGCTGAAGAGCTGGCAGGGAGTGAGCCAGTGTATAACCTGCCTGCACTCTACAAGGACACCACAGAACCGCTTTTTGTTACAGAGGCACAGCTTGACGCTTTAAGCGTTATCGAAAGCGGCGGCGACGCTGTAGCACTCAATGGCACAGGGGACAGCAAGCTGCTGCAGGTGCTGCAAGACCTGCAAAGCAGCGGCACGCCACTAAAGCGCCCGCTTATTATTGCACTGGATGCAGACGACGCAGGCTGCAAGGCAGGTGTAAAGCTGCTGGCATTGCTTGCAAATTATGGTGTTAAGGCTATTTTGTATAAGCACGCCGAACGCTGCAAGGATATTAACGATGAATTAAGGGCAGACAGCGAACAGCTAGAACGCAACATCCAGCGTCATATTAACTTGTTAGACAAGAACAACCAGCCAGCAGCAAATTATCTGCAGGAAGTGTTAGGCGAAATACAAAGCGCCATTTACAGCGTTTCTTATAGCACAGGCATTGAAACACTAGATGCAGCACTAAACGGCGGCATTAAAATAGGTGTGTATGTTTTGGGCGCTATGAGCGGTGCTGGCAAGACCACGTTAGCATTACAGATTGCAAATAATATTGCAGCCAGCGGGCAGGATGTTTTGTATCTCAGTCTTGAAATGACCACAGCCGAACTTATAACCAAGAGCATTAGCCGCAACACATACTTGATTGCCAAGCAAAAGAACCTGACGCATAAGGAGCTGTTGCAAGCAGCGTGCACTACAAACGATATTTTGAGCAAGAATATGACAAGGATAGAGGCGAAAAAGGAAGTGTTCAAGCAGGCAACAACTAACCTTTTTTATACATCTGCCAAAAACCTATTTATTCGTGAGCGTGACGGCATTATAAGTGCAGGCAGGCTAAAAGAAATAATCGAAGCACATAAAAAGCGTTATGGGATTTACCCGGTAGTGTTCGTTGACTATTTGCAGCTTATAGCGCTGGCGGATAAAAGCAATTTGAGCGATAAGCAAAAAATGGATACCGCCATCGAGGAACTAAAAACCATCAGCAAAGACCTAAAAATTCCTATCGTGGCCATTAGCAGCCTTAACCGCATGAGCTATGATGAACCCTTGAACATGGGCAGCTTTAAGGAAAGCGGCATGATTGAATACACAGCAGATTGTGTTATAGGCTTAGAAGTAGCATTGCCTGAATGTGCAGAGGGAAAGTCAGCGGCAGCCCAAAAGCAGCGCAAGAAATTTTTAGCGGAAAATGCAAAGCTGGCAAAAGAAGGCCATAACATTGTAGTGGAATTGAAAATCTTGAAAAGCAGGCTGTCAGCCTCTAACCAGTCTATCAAGCTGGCCTGCTGCAATATGTTTAATAATTTTGGAGAAGCCAGCAGCCAAGAGCTTGAATTGTTGGAACGATACGACAAGAAAGGAAATGCTATTTAATGCTGACGTTAGACTTTAGCGGTATTTTAGGCAAGCCCCAAGCGCCAGCAGCCAGCAACCAAAGAAAAAGCAAGGAAACGCTGCTGCAGCAAGTCCAAAGAGGCGGCGAACCGTGTGTGCTGCTGCTTATGGCGCTGGAATATATAGGCGACATAACCCACGATGAATCTTACAAGGAACGTGCACAGGAAGCTGTAAGGCAGCTGGCAGGAAAGCAGAAGCTGCCAGCGCCAGCAATTTCGCCATATCTGCGATTAAAAACAGTAAACAGCTGCCTAGGTGAACACTGGCAAGCCGCTTTTGACGAATACAGCCTGCCAAAGTACAGGCAGCAAAGTAGCATAACGGCAGCTTGTAAAGAACTAAAAGAATACATAGCAGCGGCGCAGTGGGCAGCCCATCAGACGCACGAAAAGCAGTCTGAAAAGCATTAAAGAGGCACAGTCCGTATCTTAAACAATACAAAAAGCGTCTACGGCGATTTTATAAAGCCGTAGGCGCTGTTTTTAGAAAGAGGGAATGTTAGATGCCTGCATACCTAGACGAAAAGACCAAAACATATTACTTTACCTGCTATTATGTTGACTGGCAGGGAGAACGGCGGCGCAAAATGCAGCGTGGATTTGTACGGATGAAAGACGCAAAGGCCGCTGAACGTGCCTTTCTTGACCAATACAGCACTCAGGCGGATATGAGTTTTGAAGCGCTGTATAATATTTATATAGACGATTGCAGGAAAAACTTAAAACCAGTTACTGTATATAGCAGGGATTCAGTGGCTAAAAATACAATATTGCCATATTTTGGCGCTATGAAAATAACGGATATAACGCCGGCGCACATTAGAAAATGGCAAAATGATATAAAAGAGCATTTTTCGCCAACTTCCCAACGTCAAAGACACACCGTGTTATCAGCTATATTTAATTTTGCGGTAAAATTTTACGGCTTGCGCATCAATCCTGCAAAGCAGGCGGGCGGCATAGGAACGCTTAAATCTAACAGACAGGATTTTTGGACGTTGGAGGAATTTAACAAGGCGATAGAACTGGAAACAGACATTGTTTACAAGACAGCATTTACACTATTATTTTATAGCGGCCTGCGAATAGGTGAATTATTGGCCTTGACAGTAGCAGACTATGACAAGGAAACACGTACAATCAGCATTAGCAAGACACTTTCAAAAGTTGGCGGTGTTGAACACATCACAGCACCCAAAACGCCCAAAGCAGTACGCAAAATTGTACTGCCTCGCAAAGCAACCGCTGTGCTGGATGAATATATTAGCCGATTGTATGAGCCACAGCCTAAAGAGCGGCTATTTAGCATGCTTACAAATGAGGGTGCGTTAGCGCATTTTCACAGGTTAGCACAAAAAGCAGGCGTGCAGTCAATACGCTTACATGATTTAAGACATTCGCACGCCAGCTTGCTAATAAATGCAGGCGTAAATGTAAAAGCTATCTCTGAAAGACTAGGGCACGAGGATATACAAACGACATTAAATATTTATGGGCACTTATACGAGAAGCAAGCCAGTAATATAGCTGAACTATTAGATAAAATATAAAATAGTATCAAAACAGTATCAAAAAGCACAGCGAAAAGCCTGCAAACCGCATAAATACTATAAGTACAGTTTTTGTCAAAAGTATTTTGTATACAATCTCTCTTTGTCTTCACATTCAAGGCTTAATGCTTTATAATGTTACAGAAATATTTTTTTGCTGTTATGGAGGGTACAAGAGATGTTAATTTTAGGTTGTATTTTAGTATTGATAACGCTGTTTTTGCTGATTAAGCGTTATGAAGCAAGAATGGTGCTGGTTGCTGCTGGTATCATTATGTGTGCCTGCGCAGGTAATCCGATGGCGGCGCTCAATTCCTTTGCTAAGGGCATGGGCAGCAGCATGATTTCCTCTGCCTGCTCCAGCATGGGCTTTGCACTGGTAATGCGCTTTACTGGCTGCGATAAGCACTTGATTAACTTTTTGGCTAAGGGCCTCACCAAGGTGCATTTTTTGATTATCCCTGGCGTTGTGCTGGCTACCTTTGCCGTTAATATGGCGCTGCCGAGCGCTGCTGGTACTGCTGCTGCTGCAGGTGCCATCTTTATTCCTATTATGATGGGCGCAGGCATTCATCCTGCAATGGCTGCTGCTGCTGTTAAGTGCGGCACCTATGGCAGTATGCTCAACCCTGGCCTGGCACATAACCCGTTTGTTGCCAAGATTGCCGGCGTTGGTGTTATGGACGTTATTGCCTTCCATTACAAGGCAAACCTAGCTTCCCTGGTAATTGCGGCCATCACCATCACTGCGATTGCCTACTTCATGAAGGAAAACAGCGGTCATACTGCTGAAGGCCTAGAGCTGGAAGAAAACTTTAAGGTAAATTATCTGTATGCACTGATGCCGATTATTCCTATCGCTATCCTGCTTTTGGGTGCAACCAAGATTGTTCCCATGTTCAAGATGGGCGTAGCACAGGCTATGATCATCGGCTGCATTTTGGCCTTGGCTGTTACCAGAACCAACCCGGCCGAGCTGACCAAGTCCTTCTTTGATGGCATGGGCAAGGCTTATGCTGATATCATCGGTATCATCATTTCTGCCGGCGTATTTGTAGCAGGTATGAACGCTATGGGTCTGGTAAAAGCCTTCACCAATGCTATGCTTAACAATCCTGCTATCGTCAAGATCGCTGCTTCTGTTGGTCCTTTCCTGCTGGGTCTCATCGTTGGCTCTGGCGATGCTGCAACCTTTGCCTTCAACGAAGCAATTACTCCGCATGCAGCTGACTTTGGCATGACACCTGTACAAATGGGCAGCATGGCAACCCTGGGCGGTACCTTGGGCCGTACCATGTCTCCTATCGCTGGTGCAACTATCATCGTTGCTGGTATTGCCGGTGTAAACCCGATGGAAATTGCTAAGCGTAACGCTCTGCCGATGGTATTTGCTATGATCGTTGGTATGACTATTTTGGTAATGGCAGCGTGATAGCTATGAAAAAAGAGGTAACTGTAGCCTTAACAGGCGATTCCTTTATTACCCAGCGTTTGCCGCGTGATGCGAAATTTGCGGCTTTGCAGCAGTTTTTAGGTAAGCACGACGTGCGCTTTACCAATTTTGAAATCCTGCTGCACGATTTTGAGGTGTATCCTGCTCCCGTAAGTGGCGGTACTTGGGCAGTTGCCCGTCCTGCTGTTTTGCAGGACCTCAAGGATTTGAGCTTTAATATGTTCACCTGGGCCAACAATCACACCATTGACTGGAACCTAGGCGGCATTTTGACCACGATGAAGCATTTGGATGACGGTGGCTGCCTGCATGCAGGTGTCGGCCGTAACCTGGAGGAGGCTGCTCAGCCCAAGTATCTGGATACTCCTAAGGCACGCGTGGCCATTATCGGCGTAACTTCTACCATGAATGAATGGGGTATGGCCAGCAATCCGCGTCGTGATGTCTTGGGGCGTCCTGGTGCTAATGTTTTGCGATATCAGGCAGTGCATAAGGTAAAGCCTGAGGATTTTGCAAAGCTGCAGGAAATTGTGGAGCAGACGGAGGTTAATGCTAACCGCCGCTTAAACGAAAAGGAAGGCTTTACTAAGCCTGTAGTTGGCGGTTATTTTATCGGTAACATCCGCTTTGAGCCTGATGCAGAGCCTGGAACTGTCACCAAGATGAACAAAAAGGATGCAGACCGCATTGTGCGCGCGATCAAAGAGGCCAAGCGCCAGGCAGATATCGTGCTCGTAAGCCACCATAGCCATGAGCGTAAGGGTATGGACAAGCATCTGCCAGCAGATTTTTGCCGCGACTTTGCCAAGCTGTGCATTGATAGCGGTGCTGATGCCTATATCGGTCATGGTCCGCACATCTGGCGTGGCGTGGAAATTTATGAGGGACATCCGATTTTCTACAGCCTGGGTGACTTTATCTTCCAAAATGACTGCGTAGAGCGTCAGCCGACAGAGTTCTACGACCTGTATGATTTGGGACAGGAGAACACTGTAGCTGATGGCTTGGATGCCCGTAGCGCCAACGATACCCGTGGGCTGGCAGTAGACAGGCAGTGCTATGAATCGGCCATTGCTTCCTTTGCTATCAGCGATGGCAAGATCAGCCGCATTGAACTGACACCGCTGGAGCTGAACTTTAAGGCAGGACGTGCTATGCGCGGCCGTCCGGGCTTAGCCGACAGGGAGACAGCTGACCGCGTTATTAGCGAAATAGCCGAGCTTTCGGCTCCCTATGGTACAACCATCACCAATGAAAACGGCATTGGCGTAATCGAAATAAAATAAGCAGGTCTTGATGTACTACATCCCCTCTGCCTATGTACAGTCGGAGGGGATGTAGTATTTTTGCGTATTGCTAGCATTTACCTTCATGCGTTATAATAAGGCGTGGAGGAAATTATGGAGATTAATACTTTTATTGATAAGCTACAAGGCTATCATGCTCCGCTGGTTTTTAACCCTTGGAGCGAATTTGATGCAAGCTGTGATATCGGACCGCAGGCCCCTGTTATCCGCAGCGCCAACCTGCGCCGTTATTTGGAGCTGCGGCAAAATGCGCACTACCTCTTTATTGCCGAGGCTCTGGGTTATCAGGGCGGACATTTTTCGGGCATTGCAATTACATCCGAGCGCATTATTTTGGGTAACCATCCTGACGTACAGCAAAAGAGTGTGCTGGGTGAATGGAACTACCAGCGCACGAGCGACGTGCAAAGCGCGCTGCTGAATAATACGCAAAGGGCCAAGGGCTTTAACGAGCCTACGGATACCGTTGTCTGGAACACCTTGGGACAGCACGGGCTGGCTGCCTTTGATGTGATTTTGTGGAATATTTTTCCCTTTCATCCGCACAAGGCGGGCAAGCTTTTGACGAACCGCACGCCCTCTACGCCAGAGCTGGATGCAGGAATAGAGTACGCGCGGATGCTGCTGGCGCTGCGGCCTGGAATGCGCATTGTCGCCATTGGCCAAAAGGCGGCGGGGACGCTGGCACGTTATGGCGTAGACTGCATGGCGGTGCCGCATCCTTCGATGGGCGGAGCGAACCGCTTCCGTGCGGCTGTGGCGCAGCTTTTTAGCGGGGGGCAGGGGCATGAGGCTTGAGGAAGACTCGCTCAACCGTGAGCAGGCTATGCACCTGGCACTTGCTGTAGGCAAGGCCATGCTCAAAAATGGTGCCGAAACCTCGCGCGTGGAGGACACCATTTCGCGCTTTTGTCATGTGCATGGCTATCATGATATCAATGTTTTCGTCACACCGACCGTCATCATTTTGGGTGACGAAACTAGTGACGGCTCCACCATTATTTGCCGCATTCGCTACCGTGGCACTAATTTGAGTGTTATCAGCGAGGTTAATGATTTTTCATATAATCTGGCAAAATGGCCGCTTAGCTACAGGGCTACGCTGGATTATTTTGACGAGCTGTTGCACAAGGCACCGCCATATGGTAAATGGAGCGTTTGCCTGGCATCAGCAGCCAGCTCGGCAGCCTTCGCCGCTATGCTGGGCGGCAACAGCCATGACTTCGTGGCGGCCTTTGTCACTGGCGGTCTGTCGATGGTGCTGTTAAAGCAGCTTGGGGGTTATCGTCCCAGCGCCTTTTGGGAAAACGCGCTGGCGGGTGCTGCCATCGGCGCGCTGGCGATTGCCTGCTGCGCTGTGAGCGTGCAATGCACACGCACCAATATTATCGTAGGCGCACTCATGCCCTTCTTGCCTGGGGTGGCGTTTACTAATGGCCTGCGTGACTATATGGCTGGAGATTTGATTTCTGGCAATTCGCGTATTGCTGAGGCGATGCTTTTTGCTACGTCTATTGCTATCGGCCTGGCCTTTAGCCTGCTCATCTGGTATCATTGGGGGTGGGAGCTGTGGCCATAAATTATTTTGAGGCCTTTGGCTTTGCTTTTTTGGCGACAGTGGCCTTTGCTGTACTCTTTCAGGCTCCGCGCAAAAGCCTTGCTGTCAGCGGTGTTATCGGTGCAGTGGGCTGGGTGGTTTTTGTGTATGTGCGCAAGGACCTGGAATACAGCTCGTTTTATGCCAACCTTTTTGCCACTATCAGCTTGTCGCTTTTGAGCGAGCTGGCAGCACGCGTGTTTAAGCAGCCGGTAACGGTTTTTGTTATTCCCGGCATCATCCCTATCGTCCCAGGACTGGGTATGTATAACGGCATGGCCAAGATTATTGAAAACCACTACGACCAAGGGGTGAACATCCTGCTCACCGCTGGCTTGGATGCCAGCGCTATTGCCTTGGGCATGATGTTTATGACCAGTATATTCCGCGTGTTGAAGCTGAGTAAGGACCATAAGCGGCTGGTGCAGCTGTTGCATAAAGAAGAAAAGCATTAATTTAAAAGTGAGGAAATGAAATATGGGTTTAGCAGAACTTTTACTCCTGGCTGTGGGCCTGGCGATGGATGCCTTTGCCGTTTCCATTTGCGGCAGCATGGTGCTCAGCCCGGCAAGCAGGCTGCGGGGAGCGTTGCGCTTTGGCAGCTGGTTTGGTGCATTTCAGTTTATTATGCCTGTGATAGGCTATTTTGGTGCAGTTTCCTTTCGTGATTACATCACGGAATATGATCACTGGATTGCCTTCATCCTGCTGGTTTACCTGGGCGTGAATATGATTCGTGAATCTAGTGAATCGTGTGAGGTAAAAAAGGATTATACGTTTAAGGAAATGGCAGTGCTGGCAGTTGCCACCAGCATAGATGCCTTGGCTGTAGGTATAAGCCTGGCGTTTTTGAATACCAATATCTGGTTTTCAGCAACGCTTATCGGTATTGTGACCTTTGCTATTGCTACCTTTGGCGGTGTCGCAGGCTTCAAGCTTGGCACTGTCGTGGGCAAGCGTGCAGATATCATTGGTGGTACGGTGCTTATCTGCATTGGTACGAAAATTTTACTAGAGCACACAGGAATAATCTAATAAAGAGAAAGGACGATGTTTATGACTCAAGTAAACAAAGAGCGTATGCTCGCCGAATTTAAAGAAATAGTGGCTGTCCCTTGCCACGGCTTGGCCGAGCGTCCGGTGTTTGACCTGCTGAAGGGCAAGCTGGAGGCTATGGGCTTTGCAGTGGAGGAGGATGATGCAGGCGTAAGGCTTGGCGGTAACTGCGGCAACCTGTGGGCCTTTTTGCCTGCTAGCGAGGGCGTGCAGGAGGCGACGCGCGTGCTGCTTTCGGCGCATATGGATGGCGTAGAGCCGTGCGGCGGTACCACCGTAGTGCAAAGGGACGGCATTTTATATAGTGATGGCACTACTATTTTGGGCGGTGATGATAAGTCTGGCGTAGAGGGTATTTTGGAAGGCCTGCGCCTGATTTTGGAGGAAGGCACGCCCCATGGAGATATCCAGGTGCTTTTCACTATCTGCGAGGAGGGCGGCGTTAACGGCTCGCGCTGCATGGACCGCTCCAAGCTGCGTGCGGATGTAGGCTATGCCCTTGACGGTGAGGGCGCACCAGGAGAAATTGTCGTTGGCGCTCCTGGACAGAAAAAGTATAAAATAGATATCATCGGTAAAACTGCTCACGGCGGCCTGGAACCGGAAAAGGGTATCAACTCTATTATGATTGCGGCCAAGGCCTTGGCCGATGTGAAGCGTTATGGCCGCATTGACGAGGAAACCACCTGTAACATCGGTATTATTGGCGGCGGTAAGGCAACCAATATTGTGCCTGACCTGGTGACCATTGAGGGCGATGCCCGTAGCCGTAACAAGGAAAAGCTGGAAGCTATCTGCAGCGAGATTGTGGACACCATTGTACAAAGTGCCGAAAAGTATGGTGCCAAGGCCGAAGCTGTTGTTGAAGATAAATACAGCTCCTTCCTCGTTGCTGATGACAGCGAGGTTGTACGCTTAGCTAAGGCTGCCTGCGCTATGTACGGCTTTGAGCCAAACGTTTCGCTGACTGGCGGTGGCAGCGATGCCAACTTCTTTAATGCCTATGGCCTGCCTAGTGTAATTTTGGGCACTGGTATGGCTAACGTGCACACTGTTGACGAATACCTGAAGGAGGAGGATTTGTACAACTCCGCGCTGATGGTGCATGGTATTTTGAAGGCAGCAGTAAAGTAAAAGCTGTGTTAACAATTTAAGGTCTGTATGTCAGGAGATATACAGACCTTTTTGCTTGCAAAAATTGACTATATACAAAAATTTAGGTATAATTTTTGTATATAGGGAGGTGTGATGATGCCTAAAATTACTTCGAGTGCAGATTTGCGTAACAATTACAATGAGATTTCTAACTTCTGCCATCAGTATGACGAGCCTGTTTTTATTACAAAAAATGGTAAAGGCGATTTGGCAGTGATGAGCATTGAGGTATATGAGAAGTTAACGGCACGGTTTGAATTGTATGGAGCGTTAAAGCAAGGACTAGATGATATTGAAGCAGGAAGGGTGATTTCTGCGGAAGATGCCAAGGAGATATTTAGAAAAAAATATCCTGGAGCGCATATAAGGTGAGATACAAGATAAGTTATACTCAAAATGCTTTAGCAGATTTAGACAATGTTAGTGATTATATTAAATATAATTTATGTAATATTTCTGCTGCGGATAGGATAGTGGAGAATTTTTTCTCTGCGGGAGATAGCCTTGATGTTTTTCCTAACCGTTACCCCTTGTGCAATGATGATTTGCTGCGTGCGTGGGAGATTCGCTTTGTACCTGTAAAAAATTATCTTTTGTTTTATGTTGTGCGTGAAGAAGAGCAGACGGTTTACGTCATCCGCTTTTTGTATGGCAAACGTGATTGGCAGAATATTTTACGTAAGCAGATAGAAGGTAACGAAGCAGAATATTCGCCTTATTTGACTACCACTTATGTGCAGGAGGCTGCGGATAAGTACGTGAAGTAGAGGGCGTGATGATGTAGATCTATTCGCTATAATTGCGAGGAAAGAGCGAGATATTGGTGGGTTCTGAAAAAGTTTTGGGAATCAATCTCCAAAAACTGTATAAAACAGCAAAGTTTTGGGAAAAATTTTCCCAAAACTTTTTGCTTTGACCATTATCCTAAAATCCTATTGACATTAGATGAAGATCCAGAGATGTCCTATGACGGGATTCGCAAGATAAACGCATTGGATTGGCTGTTACGTAAAACAATATAGCAAGATTGCATAAAAAGAGGCTGTTGCACTGGCAAAGATTGCTTAGTGTGACAGCCTTTTTACTATACTTGTTTATTTTTCTGTTGCCAGCTGTACCTTCAGCTCCACGCCAAAGGTCTTTTTGAACCACGGCAGATGCTCCTTGATCTGGTGCATTTCGATGCTGGGAATGCCCTGCGCATAAAGCTTGAGCGTGGCGGCCTTTTTATTTATGCTTGGCTCGATAACATGAATTTGTGTTGTCTCGGTATAATCCAGGCTTTCGGCCAGCGCCAAAAGCAGTGCCAGCTTGTTGATGACCTTCCAATTGGCCTCGTTGAGCATTTCCTTGTAGAAGCGGTCCTTGAAGTAGTTTTTGGAAACGCCATTGTGCCAGCCAGCGATGGCGGCAGTGATAATCTGCTCCTTGTGGGTCAGGCCAAAAAGCTTGGCGTTTTGGATCATATAGGCGCTGTGGCGTGCGTGACTGTAAAAGTTGATGGTGATACCGATATCGTGTAGCAGCGCGGCCGTTTCCAGCAGGCGGCGGTAATTCTTGCGCAGGCCGTGCAGCTCGCTCCAGCCGTCAAACATGGACAGGGCCAAATGAGTGATGTGGCGTGCGTGGCCAGAATCTGTCTTTTCATAGAGGTTGAGCATGTTCTCACGGCTTTGTGCCAAAATATCCTTGGCTATGAGCGGTACATTGTTGGCCTTGGAATAATAATCAAAGAACAAGCCCTCGCGCAGGCCGCAGCCAGATGTGACCAGCTTTTTGGCACCTGTTGCCTCTAAAAGGCAGCTGATGATGCTGGCGCCTGCCAGGATAATATCGCTACGCTCGCTGCTAAGGCCAGAAATTTTTTTGCGCTGCTCTAAATTTGTGCTACGCAGCCTGTTGAAAAAGGTGCGGTAGGTTTGCGCAGTATAGGAATAGTTGTGGATTTTGGTCGCAGGGTATTTTTTAGCGCGCTGGATGATTTTGGCCACGGTACGCGCAGTGCCGCCAACGCCGATGAGCGGCAGGCCGTTTTGCTTTACCCAGGGATATTGCTCCAAGCGGCTCATGATAAAAAAGCTGACATCGCTAAAAACATTAGGAGGCATAACGTTGCGCGTGTTAAACATGGCAGTGGTGTTGACAGCGCCAACTGGCAGGGAAACGCTTTCTAAAATCTTGCGGTTTTTGAACAAGATCAGCTCGGTGCTGCCGCCGCCCAGGTCAAAGATGATACCGTCCTTGACGTTTAAGGTGTTGATTACGCCAAGGTAGCTGATGTAGGCTTCGGTGTTGCCCGAAATGATGTGCAGCTGGATACCGGTTTCAGCGGCGACGCGGGCCACAAGCTCGCTGCCGTTGGCCGAATTGCGGATAGCGGCAGTGGCCACAGCGATGGTTTTGTCGGCCTGGTAGATTTTGCACATATAGGCAAAGCTTTTCATGGTTTCTATGGTGCTGCTAAAGGCTTCATCAGTGAGCATGTTTTTTTCGTCCACCTTTTGGCTCAGGCGTAGTGCTTCCTTTTGGTTATATACCATGTTATAGGCGCCGTTTTTGTAGATGTGGCTGATGACAAGGCGGGCGGAGTTGGAGCCTATGTCGATGATTGCTATTCGTTGCATTTTCTTTTCTCCTCAAAAATACCTCAATTCGTTCTGCTTACGGATGTATACTATCTAAATTCTAAGCTTCTTGAACCTCATAATACTTATATATTACTCATAACTGAAAAAAATCCTGCGAGATTGCGTAAATTTATTGTTAAATTGTTAAATTACTGTATAATTCCCTGCGCCTCGCAGGAATTTTTTCTCTTAAACAGAATAGTATACGTAATACTATGTTTTGGAGGCTTGCTTTAATGAAGCGTAAAAATTATACAACCTTTGCTGCCATCCATCTTGGCTCTGAGATGATAAGCATGCAGATCACAGAGTATCGCAATACTGATAAGTATAAGATTATTGAGCTCTGCAACCGACGCATCCGCCTGGGGGAGGCAACCTTTAAAAATAAAATTATTCCCTTCGAGCTGGTTTCCGAAATCTGCGAAATCCTGACAGGCTTCAAACGTCTGATGGAGGAATACGGCGTAGAGGAATATGTTATGCAGGCAACCACTGCCGTGCGCGAGGCCAGCAACCAGATTTTTTTGCTGGACCAGATTTATAATAAGACAGGCCTTGTTGTTGATGTCGTGGATATGCCCAAGGAAATTTATACTAAATTTGTCGCTATCCGCAACACGCTGAAGGCGGCAAAGATTTCTACCGAGCGCGAGGGTATGCTGTTAATGGATATTTCCTCTGGCGGCCTGGGCGTGACGCTGGTGCGTGATGATAAAATTTGCTACCAGGAAAATTTCCACATTGGTATTATCCGCATCAAGGAAAGCTTTGAACGCAACCGCCGTGAAAGCATGCATTTTAATAAGGCGCTGACCGAATTTTTGAGCAGCACTATCAGTCCGGTAAGGCGCGAGCTGGGAGACAACAGGGTGCAATACCTTGTCCTTTCGGGCACAGAAACCGAGCTGCTTTTGCGGATGCTGGGATTGGACGAGGAGCAGATGGTGCATCGCATTAAGGCTGCTGACTTCCACGCCTTTTTTGATAAGATGCGCCAGATGAACCTACCGCAGCTCATCCAGGCCTATAAGATTCCTGAAAGCGTGGCAGAGCTGGTGCTGCCGACGGTGCTTTTGTACGAGCAGCTGCTGCATTTGATTCCGGCGCAGGAGATTATTATTACAGCAGACCGCTTTATTGACGGTATGCAGCTTTTGCACATCGGCAAAAAGACTAACGCTGTGATGCGTAAGGAATGGGAGCAGGAGCTCATCAGCCTTTTCCATACTATTGGCAGCCGTTATCTTTATGATAAAAAGCATATACAGCAGGTGGAGCGCCTGTCACTGATTATTTTTGACAAGATCGCCAAAGGCTACGGCATGGGCGAGCGCGAGCGCCTGCTTTTGCGTGCTGCCTGCATTTTGCACGATATAGGCAAGTACATCTGTATGCGCAGCCATTCGATTTACACCTACCAGCTGATTATGTCCACAGATATCATCGGCCTGAGCGAGACAGACAAGCAGATTGTGGCGCTAGCGTCGTATTATCATGCTAACAGGCTGTTTGACAAGACCAATACCAAGGCACCGCAGGTGCCACGGGAGCTGGTGCCTGTTGTTGCCAAGCTGGCGGCCATTGTGCGCCTGGCAGATGCGCTTGACCGCAGCTATCAGCAAAAAATTCATAGCTGCAGCGTTGTGCTCAAGGGCAACAGCCTGCGCCTGCAGGCCGCCAGTAAGGAGGATTTGGCGCTGGAGATGTGGACCTTTGCAGATAAATCGAGCTTTTTTGAGGAAGTTTTTGGTATAGAACCAAGTTTGGAACGGGTGAATAAGTGATGAAAAAATTGGATTTGACAAAGCCGGAATACTTTTATAACCGCGAGCTGAGCTGGCTGAAATTTAACCTGCGCGTGCTGAAGGAGGCCATGGTAAAGGATACGCCGCTTTTGGAGCGCTTGAAGTTCGTAGCGATTTCGGCATCTAACCTGGACGAGTTTTTTATGGTGCGCGTGGCAGGACTGTGGAGTAATTTTGACAATGGCATTGAAAAGCGCGACGCATCGGGAATGTCTGTGCGCGAGCAGCTGGTGGCTATCAGCGAGGCGGCGCACGAGCAGGTGCGCACCCAAACTAAGTCGCTCATTGCGCTTTTAGCTGAGATGGATGCGGTCAAGCTGCATTTTAGGCGCGTCAAGGATTTGAGCGATGTGGCCAAGGACTGGCTGGAGGAATATTACCGCGAGGTAGTGTATCCTGTGCTGACGCCTATGGCGGTGGATGCATCGCGTCCGTTCCCCTTTTTGGCTAACAAAACGCTGAACCTGGCAGTAGAGCTGGTGAAGGCAGATGGCGAGCACAGCATGGGCCTTATTCAGGTGCCAAGCGTTTTGAATCGTATTACTGAGGTTGTGCCCGAGGAAAAACGCACCTTTGTATTTTTGGAGGATATTATTGCCAGCCATTGCAATGATCTGTTCAAGGGCTGTCATATTCTGGACGTGGTTCCCTTCCGCGTGACGCGTGATAGTGACCTGGAGCTGGACGAGGAGGACAGCGTCGACCTGCTGAAGGAGGTAGAAAAATCACTGCGCAAGCGTAAGCGCGGCGCGGCGGTGCGTCTGGAGCTATTCAAAACTAACAATAATCGTATCAAAAAGTTTTTGGAAGATAACCTGGATGTTACGGATATGGAGGTTTACGAAATCAACGGCCCATTGGACCCGACCTGCTTCTTTAAGTTTATTGGCATGACAGGGATGTGGCCTTGGCTGTACGAGCCCTTTGTGCCGCAGCGTCCGCTGGAGCTGCCTGATGACAGCGATTTGTTTGCCGCCATCCGCGCTGGCGACATCCTTTTGCATCACCCGTATGAAAGCTTTGACCCTGTTGTCAAGCTGGTGAGCGCCGCGGCGGATGATCCGCAGGTGCTGGCTATCAAGCAGACACTGTACCGTGTGAGCGGTAACAGTCCCATCGTAGCGGCCCTGGCGCGTGCTGCTGAAAACGGCAAGCAGGTGACGGTGCTGGTAGAGCTTAAGGCACGCTTTGATGAGGAAAACAACATCCTGTGGGCGCGTCGCCTGGAAAAGGCAGGCTGCCACGTAATTTATGGCTTGGTGGGCCTCAAGACGCACGCCAAGATTATCCTCATCGTGCGCAAGGAGGATAACGGTATTAAGCGTTACCTGCACCTTGGCACTGGCAACTACAACGACAGCACAGCCAAGCTTTATACCGACCTGGGCCTGATGACGGCCAATGATGAATTTGGTAGTGATGCCTCGGCCTTCTTTAATCTGCTCAGCGGCTACAGCGAACCGCCTGTGTGGAACAAGCTGGTGATGGCGCCCTTGGGCCTGCGGGAGAAGATTTATGCGCTTATTGATAATGAAATCGCTATGGTGCGTGCTGGCTGCGGCGGTCATATTATCGCTAAGATGAATTCGCTGATCGATCAGCCGGTAATCCAAAAGCTGTACGAGGCCTCGGCGGCAGGCGTGCAAATAGATCTCATTGTGCGTGGTATCTGCGGCCTGCGCATTGGTATAGAGGGCATCAGCGAGAATATTACGGTACGTAGTATTGTGGGACGCCAGCTAGAGCACAGCCGCATCTTCTGGTTTGCCAACGGCGGCAGCGAGCAGCTGTATTTATCTAGTGCGGACTGGATGCCGCGTAACCTAAATGACCGCGTAGAGCTGTTTTTCCCTGTAGAAACGGAAGAGCATATCCGCCGCGTTAAGGCGCTGCTAGACCTTTATCTGCGTGACAATGTTGGCGCGCACATGATGCAGTCTAATGGAACGTACCGCCGCGTGCGCAACAAGCTGGAGCCTGTGAGCGCGCAAAGCACGCTGTACGAAATGGCACAGCTGGCGGTGGCAGGCGACGAGCTGCCAATGGAAAAACGCCTGCAGCCTGTGTTTAGCAGGCGATGAGCGCAAGCTGCTGTCGTTTGACAGTGTATAAAACAGTGAATTAGCAAGATAAATAAAATTGCGAAAATTACAGTATTCGTGTATACATTAGAAATTCACTTGCAAAATGTAAAGAAAAGGTATATATTAGAGTAAATTGATTTTGAAGATCATATTCGTGGATGAAGTGCGAGGGAGAAAGCCTTTTAGGCTTACCGAAGGAGCGAAACTCTCAGGTGCTATTACAGCAAAAACCGCGCATGGACACATCTCTGGAGAGTCCCTTAAATGGGCGCCGAAGGTGCACGGGCAACGAAGCCCTTATCTCTCAGGCAAAAGGACAGAGCCTCTGAAATACTCAGCGCTATACCTTTATCGTTATCCATCTCCGGAGCATTATTATTTGCTTCGGAGTTTTTTATTTATCTATTTAGATTCCATGAGGGGGAATAAGAAATGAATTTGAAAAAGGTTTTGAGCTGCGTGGCAGCAGCATCGATGTGTTTAGCTTTGTTTACCGGCTGCGGTGGTGAAAAGAAGCAGGAGGTTGTCAAGATCGGCTTTTTGGCACCCTTGACCGGTGGTAACTCCGCTATCGGTATTGGTATGAAAAACTCGGCGCAGCTGGCTGTAGACCAGGTAAACAAATCTGGCAAGTATCCCTACAAATTTGAGCTGGTAGCAGCGGATGATGCAGGCGATCCGTCTACTGCAGTAGCTGCGGCCAACAAGTTGATTGCTGATAAGGGCGTTGTTGCTGTCGCAGGCCACTTCAATAGCGGCTGCGGCCTGGCTACTACTCCGGTATTCCATAAGGCAGGCATGCCAATGGTTGTAACTGGTGCAATTCATCCAGATATTACTACTAAGGGCTTCAAGGAAATTAACCGCGTTATTACAGCTGCTGATATCCAAAATAAATATGCCGGCGAGCTGGCTGCTAAGGAATGGGGTGTAAAAACCATTGCTTTGATTAACGACCGCACCGATTATGGCAAGACAAATGCTGACCAGTTTGGTAAGGCTGCTGAAGCAAATGGCGCTAAGGTTATTTCTGTAGATGGCATTACCGTCGGCCAACAGGATTTCTCGGCTTTGCTTACCAAAATTAAGGCATCTAACCCCGATTGCATTTACTTTGGTGGCGTTGCTACCGAAGCAGGCCTCCTGAAACGTCAGATGGCATCCTTGAATATGGATTGCCTCTTCTTGAGCGATTCTGGTATTATCTCTGAAACCTTTAACAAAATTGCCGGCAGCGACGCTAACGGCATGATTGCCTTCAACATCGGCAAACCGCTGGAGGATCTGCCTGGCGGCAAAAAGTTCCTGGATGATTATGCTGCAGCAAAATTTGCCGAGCCTGCTGAAAATATTGGCCAGTTCGCTTATGACAGCGTAGGCATCATTATGCAGGCAGTGGGCGAAAGCAAGGCTACTGACCGCGCTAAGCTGGTTGATGCTATCCGCAAGATTAAGTTTGATGGCGTTCTGGGTACCACAACCTTTGACGAACAGGGCCAAACCCAAAACACTTTGATTACTACCTACATTTCTGATAACGGCAAGTGGGTGCCCTTTGATAAGGCCAGCCTGACTGTTAAAGACAAAAAAATCGCTGCTAAATAATTTGGGTACATTTACTGGCGGACAGGTTCGCTCAAGGACGCTGCTCCGCCAGTATTAATTAGCAAAAATAGTCAGAGCAATTTAGCTTTGGCGTAACTGAGGGAGAGTAAGGCTATGTTAGATTTAATAATTCAGCAATTCTTTAACGCCTTGGGACTGGGCGTTATGTATGCCTTGATTGCTGTTGGCTTCACCTTATTTTTTGGTGTAATAGAGGTTATCAACTTTGCCCATGGCGAGGTTTTTATGCTGGGTGCGTTTGCAGCTATGATTGCCGGCGGCGTGCTGACCAGCTGCGGTATTACCCAGGGCAGCCTGCTGTTTTTGCTGGCGGTGCTGCTGGTGGTTTTGGTGGTGGGCGCTGTTTTTGGCGCTGCCCTGGAAAAGCTCATTGTGCGTCCTATGCGTAATGCACCTGCGATTATGACGCTTTTGATTACAGTTGGTGCTTCTATCATCGTGCGTGAAGCAGTGATGCTGTTTGTTCCTAACGGACGCAACCCGCAGCCGTTCCCCGATCTTTTGCAGATGGAAAGCCTGCATTTGGGCGGTGCGCTGGTAAAGCCGGAAACGCTTTTGTGTATCGTAACATCTGCTATTTTAATCAGCGGGATGTATCATCTTATTGAAAAAACCACCTTTGGCCGTTATATCCGTGCTACTGCCCAGGACAGGGAGGCAGCTATGATGATGGGTGTAAATGTCAAGAAGGTGTTTATTATCACCTTGGTGCTGGGCTCTATGCTTGGCGCTGTTGCTGGTCTTATGAACGGCATGAGCTACGCAGTTATCAAGTTCAATATGGGCTTTGCTGCAGGCATTAAGGGCTTTGCTGCTGCTGTTGTCGGCGGCTTGGGCAACATCTACGGCGCCATTGTCGGCGGCCTGCTTTTGGGCTTTTTGGAAATTTCTGTTGTCAGCCTGCTACCAGGTGGCTCCACCTATCAGGATCTGATTAGCTTTATGATTGTAATTTTGTGTCTGGTTTTCCGTCCTACCGGACTTTTTGGCGAAAAAACCTACGAAAAGGTTTAGGAGGAAGAGCAGATGAAAAGTATTATTTTAGCAGAACTAGTTTTATATATTTTGTTTATCGCCTTCGTCATGCTGGAGGACCCGCTAATTGTGACGGCCTATATTGCTGCCGTCATTGCTGCTGTTTTTGCAATCCGCAAAAAATATGCTGATAAGCTCAAGGTCTTGGGCGAGCACATGAAGGAAAATATTGCTAAGGTGGGACTGGTAGCAGTTGTGCTTTCGCTCACCTTCCCGTTTGTCATTGGTGGCGATCCCTACTGGCTGCAAATTATTAACTTTGCTATGCTAAACGCTGTTATGGCGCTGGGACTAAACTTTATGACTGGCCGTGCCGGCCTTATCTGCCTGGGCTATGCTGCCTTTGAAGCTATTGGTGCCTATACTGTAGGCATTATGTGCCTCAAGCATGGCATCAGCTTTTGGCTGGCCTTTCCCTTGGGCGGTGTGCTGGCGTGCATCTTCGGCGTAATTTTGGGCCTGCCTGCGCTGCGCGTCAAGGGTCACTATCTGGGCCTTGTTACTATTGCCTTTGGCTTGGTAGTGCAGGAAATTATTCTTAATGCCGAAAGCATTACCGGCGGCACCAATGGTCTGATCGACATCCCGTCACCTAAAATCTTTGGCTTTGATTTAGGCAGCAGCCTGGATTTAGGCTTTACCTCGATGAGCTATTTGGCTAATTTCTATTATCTGTCGCTGCTGCTTTTGGTAGTGTCTACCGTTATCGTGTACAAGTTCAGCAATTCCTTCTTTGGTCTGCTTTTGACAGCTATGCGTGAGGACGAGCTGGCTGCACAGTGCTATGGCATCAACCTGACAGATTACAAGCTGTATGCCTTTGGCATTGGCGCCTTCTTCGGTGGCCTGGCAGGCGGCGTTTATGCTGGTATGATTAACTTCATTGCTCCCGAAAACTTTGGCTACGGCCTGTCTATCATCATCATCAGTATGATTATCTTGGGCGGCTTGGATTCTATCCCCGGCGCTATTGTTGGCGCGCTGTTTTTGACCGTTTTCCCCGAAAAATTCAGAGCCTTTGAGGATTACCGCATCATGTTTTACGGCTTCATCATTGTCTTCTGCCTGCTGTTTATGCGCGAGGGCGTGCTGCCGTTTAAAAAACGCATCTTTAAGGCTTTGCAAAAGGAGGACGCACAATGAACAGCTTGCTGGAAGTAAAAAATTTGACGATAAAGTTTGGCGGCGTCACTGCTGTCAATAATGTCAGCTTTAAGCTGGATGAAGGAAAGACGCTTGGCGTTATTGGCCCCAATGGCAGCGGCAAGACTACGCTGTTCAACCTTTTGAGCGGCATTTATAAGCCGACTAGCGGCAGCATTGCCCTAGATGGCAAGCAGATTGGCGGCCTGCGCTCGGACGCTGTATTTGGCAGGGGCATTTCGCGTACCTTCCAAAACGGCCGCTTGTTCTGGAACATGAGCGTTGTAGAAAATATTATGGTTGGTTTTAAAGAGGTGCGCGAAACCTCTCCTTGGACAGCACTGGTTCCTGGCAAGGCAGGCAGACAGATTGCTACGGATGCTGTAGCACGTGCTATGAAGCTGATGGAAATTTTTGGCACGCTGCTGACGAGCCAGGCTGATAAGCTGGCGAAGGATCTGCCCTATGCGGACCGCCGCCGTTTGGAAATCTGCCGCGCGCTGGCCTCTAACCCAAAGGTTATTTTACTGGACGAGCCTTCCGCAGGCATGGACAGCATGGAAACCGAAAAGCTGATGTATGACCTCTTGAAGGTAAAAAAGGCGATGCCACAGCTGACAATTATCGTTGTAGAGCATGACATGGGCTTTATTAAGGGCCTTGTAGATAAGGTTATGGTGCTCAACTACGGCGAAAACATTGCCTTTGGCAGCTTTGATGAGGTTGCAGGCAACGAAAAGGTAATTAAAGCATATTTGGGACAGGAGGATGAGCAATAATGTTATTTTTAGAGGATGTATCCACCTTTTATGGCAATGTGCCTGTCCTGAAGAATGTTAATATTCATGTACCCAAGGGACAGATCACCTGTCTTTTGGGCAGCAATGGCGCTGGCAAGACGACAACGATTAACACGATTTTGGGCTTTGTTGTGCCAAAGCAGGGAAGCGTAATTTTTAACGACCAAAAGATTAACGGCCTGTCTACCGAAAAGATTGTGCATATGGGTATTGGTGTTGTACCTGAAGGCCGCCGCGTATTCCCCAAGATGACAGTAGAGGATAATTTGCTGGTGGGTGCGTGCTGCAACCCTGATAAAAAATCTATCGCACGCAACCTGGAGCGTGCCTATACGATGTTTCCGCGCTTGGCAGAGCGCCGCTGGCAAAATGCCGGCACGATGAGCGGTGGCGAGCAGCAGATGCTGGCAATCAGCAGAGCGCTGATGAGTAACCCCGAAATCATTCTGATGGACGAGCCCTCGCTGGGACTGGCACCCTTGGTTGTTAACGATATCTTTGCTACGATTAAGAAAATCAACCAGGATGGCACAACGGTGCTTTTGATTGAGCAAAACGGCTTTAAGGCCTTGGCGATGGCAGATAATGCCTATTTGCTGCAAAAGGGGCAGATTATTGCCTCCTGCAGCGCTAGCGAGCCTGGCTCTAAGGAAGAACTAAAAAATACCTATCTTTTGGCACATAACTAAGAAAGGACCTGATTGGTAATGCAAGAGGTAAATTTTGATAAACAGGAAGCGCTGGAGCTGGCAAAGCTACTGATTACGACCAACACAGTGAACCCTCCGGGAAACGAGCTGGCGTTAATCAACAAGCTGCGTCCACTGCTGGAAAAGGAAGGACTGGCGGTGGAGGTGGATGAGTTTGCCCCGGGACGTGCTAACATGGTGATAACCTATCCTGGTGCAGATGCTGCTAAGCCGTGCTTGGCGCTTACAGGCCACCTGGATACCGTGCCTGTGGGACAGGTGCTGTGGGAGCACGATCCCTTTGCCTTCGAGATTGTGGATGATGTTGTTTACGGCCGTGGTACAGCGGACATGAAGGGACCGGATGCCGCTATGCTTTATGCGCTCATCCTGCTGAAGCGTAACGGTGTAGTCCCTAAGCAGAACGTGAAGTTTATTGCTACCGCTGGCGAAGAGACGCTTTCGTTGGGTGCTAACGCCTTTGTGGCCAAGGATGGCATGAAGGACGTGGGGACGCTGCTTGTAGGCGAGCCTAGTAACATGGAGCTGATTGTAGCGCATAAGGGTGCCGTTTGGGTGAAGGTGGAGTTCTTTGGCAAAACGGCGCATGGCTCCATGCCAGACCTGGGCGTGAACGCTGTGCTGCAAATGACCAAATTTATCGAAATCCTGCGCAGGCAGCAGTTCCCCTGCGAACCAGATGCCGAGCTGGGAATGCCGACGTTTAGCATTAACACGGTGCAGGGCGGTGCAGCAACGAATGTTGTACCCGACCATGCAGAATGTACGATTGACTTCCGCACTATTCCAGGACAGACGTGGGAGGATGTAGAAGCCTTTTTGAACAAGGCCCTGCGCGAGGCCGCTGCAGGCGATGTCACCTTTGCTTACAAATACAGCTGCCTGGGACCCGTGCTGAACCCTGTTGCCTGCCCGAAGGGACATCATCTGCTGGATGATTTGGATAAGGCCGCAGGCTATGCTATCAAGCGCACGCACGTTAATTTCTTTACCGATGCCTCGGTGCTGGTAAAGCCAGGGCTGCCCGTGGTAATTTTTGGTCCTGCCGACAGCAAGCAGGCACATCAGCCAAACGAGCATATGCCGTTGGCACAATTTTATGAAGCCATCAGGGTGTACTATAACTTCATCAAGGATTATGAGGTTTAAAGCATAAGGGTTGTCTTTACTTTAATTTAAACGTTCACTTGAAACCCCTTGTTGCTATTGCGCCTATTAGTTGCTATAATTAATAGCGAAAGTAGAGGGGGATTAAGATGAGCGATTGCGTTGTAACCTTAAACTATAATTGCCATTATGGCTATGTGGAATATACCGAAGCAGATAAAGCTGCCGTTGTAACCCTGCCTGTACCAGAGGCCAAGGCTGCTGTGGAGCAGTACCTGGCATCGCCGCTGACGCTGGACGTACCGCAGGGGGATACCATCCGTGACTTTGCTACTGTCACCTTGCAGCCGTTGGCAAGCCTGGAGGAATTCAAGGTGGCGCTCACACGACTGTGGGGCAAAACCGGCGTGCGTGTGGAATGGAGCATGCCTCCTGGCATGGCGGATGATATTGCAGCCGAGGTATTGGCAGAGCAGCATGCATAAGCATTTTGGGGCAGGTCCGTGCGGGCCTGCCCTTTGCTTTTGCGCAAAAAGCATTGCCAGCAAATACATTTTGCGGTATAATAATATTCGTAGCTTGGACGTGGGAGGCTTGAGCCTGTGCCTTGGCTGCGTTATATGGTTCCGTAGCTCAGTAGGATAGAGCAACCGCCTCCTAAGCGGTAGGTCGCCAGTTCGATTCTGGCCGGGATCACCATACTAAAATGGGTGTTCAGGCCTTGCTACCAAGAGAGGAAAAGTTGCCAGTTCGATTTCATCCTACGGATGCAGGTGGCCGGGATTACCAAAAGAAATAGGAACACGAAAAGCAAAACCGCTCCCAAACGAGGTTTGGGGGCGGTTTTGCTTTACTCGCTACTTGGTAAGTTTAATAGGGAAGAAAAGTTGACTTCTTACAACGTTAACTCTTCCTTGCCAAATTAGTACCTTCTATGATCCAGTCTTTATTTCTAAAGTCGATTTCCGAAAAACGTTAGTTTATCTATTTCAGGTGAATTTTCTTGCAAAAAAGATATAAAGATGTTATATATATGATATATACTTGCGGTGGAGGTGCTATAAATGGGATTTTGTAATGATATAAAGATGATTCGCCATAAATGCCTGATGAGTCAAAGAGAGTTTGCAGATGCTTTGGGAGTATCATTCGCTACCGTTAACAGGTGGGAATCTGGAAAAAGCAAGCCGAATTTCAAAACTATGAAGTTAATCAATAATTTTTGCGAAGCTCATGGAATAGACTTCGATGTAAGTAAGCAGTTAATGGGGGAAGAACCAATATGACATATAATGTGATTGATCTGTTTGCAGGAGCTGGTGGATTAAGTTTGGGTTTTAAGCAAACAGGACAAGTAAAAATAATCGCCGCCGCAGAAAATAATATAAACGCCAGAAAAACCTATAAAAGAAATTTTAAATTGTCTCGCCTGTATTCGGATGTGAGGAGAATAGACTATACAGAGTTGCAAGATACGGTAGGCCCCGTTGATATTGTGATTGGCGGACCTCCGTGTCAGGGTTTTTCAAATGCAAATCGCCAGCATACCACAGTAATTAGCATGAACAACAGACTGGTAAAAGAGTATGTTCGTGCAATCTGTGAACTGAAGCCTAAAGCCTTTGTTATGGAAAATGTTGCTATGCTACGTTCTAAGGTACATAGATTTTTTCTTGAAGAACAAGACATTGACAATGAAAGAATTATAGCGCTCCCTCTTTCAGAAGATAAGATTGAACTTTTACCTCAATCTGTGAATTTTGATAACTCTATTGCCTTCCTTGAAAATGCACGGACTAAAATAGGATTTGCATGGGCTGAAGGCTTTTATAAAATCATCAATATTCTTTACCGTTACCGAATTAATGTTTCCAAATTTGATGCTACCATTGAAAAGTATAAAAAGAAACTGTTTGCGCAACTTGACGAGATTTTGAAGATAACTGAGGAAGTTGAAAATCCTAATGTTTTGCAGAAAAACGATGCAAAAATGGCAAAGGAAATATTACAATACATTGAGCAGAAGGATAACTTTGATGCTGCAGTAGTGGCAATTAGTAATTCAATTTTACTACAGAGAGCAATCATAAAAATTAAGGAATTAACCGACAATAACATTCATATTTTTGAGTATGCCGAAGATAACGGTAGCTTAGTTGTGGTAGTTAAGTCTTATCCTGTATTAGAGTACATTAGAGCGATTTTAGAGAATGAGCCTTATAATTACACCTTAAGCGAAAACACGCTTAACGCAATTCACTATGGTGCTCCTCAGAGACGGGAACGGTTCATTATTGTTGGTTTAAAAAAGGAAATGAATATCAAATATGTTGCTCCAGAAATCAGATTTGCAGAGGGTAGTTATAGAACTGTACATGATGCAATTGCAGACATTCAGAATGTAGCACCTGTTACCGAAGTAACTGGAGACTACATTGAACTTGAAGCACATCCTAATGCGGTAGGACTGGAAAAAGAGTTAAGAGGCCGTGCACTGTATAATCACATTACAACAGCTACTAGAGAAACAGCTATGGAGAGATTTAAAGCACTCAAAGCAGGTGAAAATTTCCATAATCTTAATCCTGAGCTTAAAACAACCTATAGCAACGCAGAGCGTACACAAAATACTATTTATATGCGTTTAAAGTATAACGAACCGTGTGGAACAGTTGTTAATGTGCGCAAATCAATGTGGATTCATCCTGAGCTAGATCGTGCCATTTCCATCCGTGAAGCAGCTAGATTGCAGACTTTCCCAGATAACTTCATTTTTGAAGGAACAAAAGATTCTCAATACCAACAGGTTGGCAATGCAGTACCTCCGTATCTAGCAAAAGCTATCGCTGATAGCGTTATCAATATTCTTAACAAGTCTATAAAATAAAAAAACGGGTCACTTCTTTGTTTTAAGGAGCGACCCGTTAGCTTTATGCCGTTACTTTTTCTTGAAAACTGCAAATCTCATTCGCTTTAGCCAGAATCTTATCGTAAATGCGCTGTTCAGGTAAACAGTCCAAAATGTAGATACCACCGAGTAAGTTAAGATACTTAGCCAGTTCGCCTACAATGTTTGTGTCAATCGGAAGTCCCTGTTCCTTGGCTTTTATTATCGCACTAAGTAATGGGCGGATAATAGCTGGATTGTTGGATGTATTACGTTCTAGAATGTGCATGATGTAATCGGAGCTTTCACATACAAATTTTGTAAGTTCCCATGGGTCAGAACGCCTTTCGTCATATGTAAGACGACCAATCCACCATAATCTGGATAAAGCATTTCTCGTTAGAGAGCGTCTTGCACCAAAGCCAAACAGAAAATGCTGCTGCACATTGCCAACGGTGCATTTCTTCTCAATGTCCCATCTGTACTTTACATAATTCCAGAAAGGTCCAAGACACAGACCTGCCCACAAACGCTCATCAGAAGCTTGAGAATCAGATAGAAAGCGGAAATGGCCGTAAATACGTTTGACATTTTCAGCTTCAGTGAGAAATGGTTTGTCTTTTGACATATCCAGACTAAAATCAGGTATTTCAGTAAATTTTGTGTCGGAAAATAATGCGTTTCCCAACTCCTCCTGTAGCCATTCCGAAGAATCCTGTTTAAAATTATCAACCCAGCTTTTGAGATTAGACTTGATAATATCAATGTTATCGTAGCTTACAAATTGTAGCTTCATAATTCGTCACCTCCCGCCGCACCAAAGCTACTTGTTAAAAATGTGAATGCATCTGTAACAGGATTGTCTATCAATTTTTGAGCAAGAACTAAGCAGTTTTGGTTGTTAAATTCTTCACTTTCAATATCGCAGTCAAATTGCGTCAGCAGGGCCTTTGATAGGACTTTATACCACAATGTGTCTGAGTTTTCACTACGCTCTCGAAATGGTAAACCTTTCAGCTCTTCCAAAACGTATACAAGAGCAGGTATAACAGTGAGAGAATTGAGAATTGGGAGCGCTAAAGGGGTTGCACTTAAGGCTTTGTAGCTATAAAAATCGCTAAGCGGAAGCTTAATGATGATTTTACGCTGAGACATATCAACCACCATTTGCTTACAATTTTCATCTGGATTTTTGCTGATATTGAAAATAGACGGTGTATTTGCTAGGTCATCAATATCTTTGGAAATATCTACAGTAACCATTTTTCCTACAGCCATCACGCAACCGGCTTCAATATCGAATGTAATTCCTTGATAATCATCGTGAAAATCTGGACTGGTAAAGCCTTTCAAATCATCAACGGCTACAATAAACGGGCATATTTGCAGTTTGCCATTTACAACCTTATTTAGCAACGTGTATACTTCGCTAACTTTGTCTGTTTGAACAACAGTGCGAAATCCAGTTTGGGCACACTCTAAATGGTAAACAAATTTTGCAAGCCCTTGTTTTATACAATTTTGAAGGCTTTTACAAGTAAGTGTTGCAAGGAAGTCAATGCGTAAATCATAACCATCACGTACAATATCAATGTTTACGTCAAATGAACCAGTTCCGTAATCGTTTGAATAAGAGGACAAGACAGGATATGGATATAATTTATACTTTATTTCCATACGCCTTCACCTCCAAAGAACAATAATCGTGATAATCAAGTTTAATATTGACCCTGAGTGCTTTTTGCTTGGTAAACACCAGATTCGTAATTCTGTTTTTAGCGAACTTTAAATCAGGGCATTCGGAACAAGAAGCTGTAACAATAGAAGCTTCGTAGTTTTGGGATTCGGCAGACATAAACACCTCTAAAAGGCCATCTGTAGCAGAAGAATTAGGGGTAAATATAATCGTATATTCACCGGAAGTCTTGTTTCTAACCACATTACGAACGCTGGCTACGGAAATAGCAGATAGTTTCTTACGGTGTTCTACAGGGATATTACCACCGCCATCTCCTGGATTGATTCCTCGACCCTGATCGCTATGGCTACCGCTGCCGCCTTCGCCAGGAAGGTCGGTAATAACAATGTCCCCTTCTTCATCGTCTACAAGAGCGTATCCTGATTCTCCCATTTGGCTTCCAGTCGGCTTTGGTGCTACTTCGGTTACATGAGTTTTAAAATCCTTAATAGCATCTCGCAATGTTTCGGTATGTTCCTGATTGGAGGATTTATCAAAGGCATTGGCAGACAGATATTCGCCAACAGTTGGGTCAATGGCCTCTTCGCTTTCATCATTTTTCATTTCATTTAAAGATGCCTTAATGAAGCGTGTTAGTGGAGTAAGAAGATGTTTGGCTTTACTCTTGTTGTCAGCACGTTCAACTTCCCATTCGAGGTGCTGGGGATTTTCAAGGCTACGGAGGTAAGAGTTTATAGCATCGCCTTCAATAAACAGGGTTCCAGCAAAGGGAATTAGGCCATTGATATTACCTTTATCTTTAATTTTCATGCCAGTCTGACGAATCATTGCAACTCGCCTGCTGAAAGACGGCATAATCATTAGCTTCAAAGTTAGCTTTCCAATGATTTCTGGATCATCATTAAACTCCTTAGTAAATGTTCTTGCTAACCTCTCATCTGTAAGCATTTGATAGTATTCGTCAGCGTGTTCTTTGAAGTATTCTTTGTGGGAACTCATCAAATTCGCAAGAGAGTCTTTGCGAATAACAGTTCCGTCAACATCGACAACCAGCGTTCCGTTGTAAATAGCATAAAGAAATCCATCTAAAACAGAAGCAACCATCTGATTTTGCCATCCGCAATCACCATTGAACGCAACAATAAAAATATCTGCTCCGGAGTTGTCAGCGTTGCGAAAATAGCTAGGGTCTAAGGAATACTGTTTGTACATAGGACTGTTCTTGTCATTGCCATAGAATCCTACCCCTTGAGTGATTTCATTCTTCTTGTTCTTGAATGAAGTTAATCTGGAAACTCCCTGTGATGCACAAACACCATCTTTATCGCTGGTACTATAGAAAACCGTTCTAAGAGTAGAACAGGCATACGGCGCAAATTTTCCAATACCAAAAGAGCCACCATAACTACCAGATTTATCAGATGCGCCCGAAGATTTTGTTAGATTACACCAAGGAGAATTATATTCTTCACGCGAGCCAACAAGTCCAGAAGTATTAAAATCACTGATTCTCAAACAAGTGATGGTAGGCTGATGAATTACATCCAATGCTTGTTTGAAGAAATTCTTAGCTTTGGTTGACTGTTGTTGTGACCAAAAATCCAAAGCTCTTTTAAGGGCATCTTCTAAACTGCTGTAGTCAGGAATTTTACGAGGATCAATGTCGAAGGTTTTAAATTCGATATGGGTTGGTTTTCCATTTTTAAGAGCAGCGTCTAGTGAATTTTGGCAGATTTCTCGTGCCAAAGATTTAATAGGAGTGCCTTTGAATGTTTCAACGCCAGAATCAGCAATGCCGAATATCTGACCGTAATTGTTTGATGGGAAATCCCATTTCTGTGTAAGACTGAACATATTTCTCACCCCTTACGCTTGCTTAACGAGAATCTTGTTGATTTCTCGGTTTCTACTTTTGTGAATTTCGTTTTAGCTTCTCGTAATTCCTGTTCGATGGCTTGGAAAATTTCCTCAACTTCATCCTGCGTATATTCATAAACAGAAGTATTTGAACAATTGCCAAGTAGCTGTAAAGTGTCAATAATTTTATTAGTTCTAGCTTCAGCAAGCCTAACAAACTTATCGTGCTTGCTTTCTTCGGCCTGTTTCTTCATGAGAAATCCTCCTTTCTGTTTAGTTATATAGTAGCACTTAAAAAACCAACAGTCAATAACATTCCAAAAATATTGGATAACATTTTTAGAATGTTATCCAATATTTTGCGTATAGCAACCTGCGCTACTCTCGATATTTTCAAAATGTTTTACAGAAACCTCGATTGCGAAATTCACATACACATTGCATTGTTAAAATATTAGCATCCAATATGTGAACATAGTTATGGTTTTGCTTTACTCGCTACTTGGTAAGTTTAATAGGGAAGAAAAGTTGATATTTGACAATTGAAAAGTTTTCTTGCTCAGAAGCGTTCAATTTCTACTTGCAATTTACAGCGTAAATCCTATCGAGGATATCGTCAAATAATTCTATCGGCGAATGGTAGCCC
>CAVDRP010000003.1:0-209101 GCA_963611535.1 Bacteroidaceae bacterium
TGTCTAGCGATTTTAGCTTTTGTTTTGTTGCCGTATCGCGTCGACTTGTATATAATACCACGCAGGCAAGGTAATGTCAACACCTTTTTTTACTTTTTTTCAATTTATTTTTTCATTCTACTTTTACACCTCTCTTTACCAAGTATAATGAAAATATCTGTGAATATTCTTCATTATACTATGACAAAGTTGTCTGTAAATGCTATAATAAGGTGACTTGTTAATTCTCTGCAAGTAATTAAGCAAAAACTAATTTAATGAAGAAGAGGTAGAAAATGTTTAAGGTACTAAAATTTCTCGTCATGTGTGTTGTATGCCTCCTTATTATGGGCGCATCAGTACTATATGGCTTTTCTAGTCTTTTTGCACCCCCTAACATGGACGAAACGCTCATTCCGGACGCTGCTTCTCAATTCTATGACATTAACGGTAACGCGATTTATACCACGCTTTCAGAAGAGCGCAGGGTTCCTGTTACTATTGATAAGATTCCTAAGCATGTGCAGCGCGCCTTTATTGCAATTGAAGACAATCGCTTTTACGAGCATGGCGGCATTGATTACCGCGGCACAGCCCGCGCCTTAGTCTCTACGCTAAGCGGCAGCGAGGTACAGGGTGGCAGCACTATCACCCAACAGCTTGCCAAGAATGCTTTCCTTACTCAGGAGCGCTCTCTTGTCCGCAAAATTAAAGAAGCCTTTATTGCCAAGGAATTGGAGCACAAATACACCAAGGATGAAATCCTTACCATGTATCTCAATCAGATTTACTTTGGTCAGGGTGCTTATGGCATAGAAAGTGCATCTCTGTACTACTTCAACAAGCACGTACAGGACCTGGATATTGCCGAGGCTGCAACGCTTGCTGCAATTCCTAAGAGTCCTAACTACTTTAATCCCTTTGAAAATCCCAAGGAAAGCAAAACCCGCCAGGAGCTGGTTATAGACCAGATGGTTAAATATGGCTTTATCAGTGCCGATGACGGTGCTAAAGCAAAGGCCGAAAAGCTGTCCTACAGCACTTCTCACAAAAACAATACAGACCCTCGCTCTTACTTCTTTGAGATGATCAGCCAAAAGGTTATTGACGAGGTTGGTGCCGATGCACTTTACAAGGGCGGCCTGAAGATCTACACAACCTTGGATCCGGATATGCAGAGAGCTGCAGAAAACGCCATGCATTATTTGCCTGATTACTATAGTGATGATAATAAGCTAACCCAGCCTCAAGTAGCACTTGTTGCTATTGACCCGCATACAGGTTATGTAAAAGCTATGCTAGGTGGTCGTGGTCAGGACAAGTTTAACCGTGCTACCTTGGCAGTACGTCAGCCTGGTTCTGCGTTCAAGCCCTTCGTGTATCTCACTGCTATGCAAAACGGCTTTTCCCCTGCTAGCGTCATTGAAGACAAGGAAGAAGAATTTTCTCCTGGCTGGAAGCCGAAAAACTCTGATATGGCCGAGCACGGCAAGGTTAGCCTGCGCACTGCGCTAGTGCAGTCTATGAATGTTCCCACCGTCAAATTGGCCCGTGAGGTTGGTGTAGACAAGATTATTGCCAACGCCGAAAAAATGGGTATCTCCACTCTTGTTGATTCAGGCTCGTATAGCGATGCCAACCTGGCAATGGCCTTAGGCGGCCTGAGCAAGGGCGTAAACCCGCTAGAGATGGCTGCTGCCTACAGCGTACTTGCTACCAACGGCATTTATTGCAAGCCTATCGCACTGCTGAAGATTGTAGACCGCTCTGGCAAGGTGCTTTATGAAGCCAAAACCGAATCCAAGCGTGTTGTTGATGCCGAATCGGCCTACCTCACTACTAACATGCTACAGGACGTACTTATCAAGGGTACTGCTGCCAGCGGCGGCATCGGCCGTCCTGCTGCCGGCAAAACTGGTACCACCGATACCTTTGTTGATGCCTGGTTTGTTGGCTACACGCCCGATTTGTGTACAGCTGTATGGATTGGCGACGATAACAACCAGCCCCTGCGCCACATGTATGGTGGCAACCAGCCGCGTTATATCTGGTCCGAGTTTATGAGCAACGCCCTCGCAGGCACGCCGCGCACCAGCTTTACCAATCCTGGTGTAACCGTTCCGCCTGAGCCGGAAATTAAGCAGGACGAAGACAAGGACAAGGATAAAGATAAGGACAAGGACAAAAACACTGATAAGGCTAAGCAGTCAACGGATAAAAGCACCGTGACCACCGAAGCGCAGCAGCCTGTTGTCAGCAATAAGCCTTCTGCTAATAAAAAGCGTAGTATGAAGGACCGTGTTAACGAGGTTATGGGCAAGCCTGTTGTCAGCAACCAGCCCACTCCCCGCAACTAAATAGCCCACGCAAGCGGTCGCCAGCAGGCGGCCGCTATTTTTGCGTTGTCAACAGCTGTATACAGTATACAGCTGCACGCATATATGTTATAATTATCTTTGCAACAATGAAGTTAATTTTCAGCTTTTATGCTTACAAGGAGTGTCAATATGGATAAAAAGCCAATTAAAATAGTAGAAACCGTCCTGCGTGATGGCCATCAGTCCCTTGCTGCCACCAGAATGCGCATCAATGATATGCTGCCGGCGCTAGAGCGCTTGGATAACGCTGGCTATTACGCACTGGAGGCCTGGGGCGGCGCCACCTTTGACGCCTGCCTGCGCTTTTTGAACGAAGATCCCTGGCAGCGTCTGCGCACGCTCAAAAAGCATTTGCGCAAAACCCCCATCCAAATGCTGCTGCGTGGCCAAAACATTTTGGGCTACAACCATTATGCCGATGACGTAGTGCGCGAATTTGTCAACCGCTCTGTGGCCAACGGCGTTTCTATCATCCGCATCTTTGATGCCCTCAACGACACGCGCAACCTGGAATGTGCTATGCGTGCTGCCAAGGAAGCAGGCGCGCACGTCCAGGGCTGCATTGTATACACCATCAGCCCCTACCACCAGGACAAGGATTTTGTCAAGCTGGGCAAGGAGCTGGCACAGATGGGTGCCGATTCCATCTGCATCAAGGACATGGCTGGCCTTTTGCGCCCCTATGCCGCAGCCAGTCTCATCCGCAGCCTGAAGGCAGAGCTTAACCTGCCCATCGACCTGCACACCCACTTCACCAGCGGCATGGGCGACATGACCTACCTCAAGGCTATCGAGGCAGGAGCGGACATCGTCGACACCGCGCTTTCGCCCTTTTCCGAATCTACCAGCCAGCCCTGCACGGAATCCCTGGTGGCAACACTTGCTGATACGCCCTATGATACGGGCATAGAGCTTGCTCAGCTCAACGACCTGGCCGATTACTTTAAGGACGTGCGCAAAAAGCTCATCAGCGACTTTAACCTTAATCCCAACATTCCCATTGACCCCAAGGTGCTCACCTTCCAGATCCCTGGCGGTATGCTGAGCAATTTGCTCAACCAAATGAAGGAAATGGGTGTTGCTGATAAATATCCGCAGCTGCTGGAGGAAATGCCGCGCGTGCGTGCCGAGCTGGGTTATCCGCCGCTGGTTACGCCTACCAGCCAAATTGTTGGCTCTATGGCCGTTTTGAACGTGGCCCTGGGCCGCTATAAGATGATCCCCCGCGAGGTTAAGGACCTCATCCTGGGCAAGTACGGCCGCACTCCGGGACCGATTGACCCCGAGGTGCAGCGCCTGGCCATTGGCAGCGCACCGCAGATTGACCACCGTCCTGCCGACGACATCGCACCGCAGATGAAAAAGCTGCGCGAAAAGCTGGCCGAAGCAGGCTTCCCCGGCGCCCCCACTGAGGACGTCTTGAGCTACGCCTCCTTCCCCGAGGTTACACTCAACTTCTTGCGTCACAGCAACATAGGCATCAACTTCCACGATATGTAAGTAACAAAAAACTGCTCCCCGCACCAGCTTTTGCTCTGGCTGCAGGGAGCAGTTTTATTTTGCGTTTGCACACTCCTGCGCTTATTTAGTTATTAGCTCTACCAGCTTGAGGGTGAGCAGACAGGATTTTTCTACTGCATCCATAGGCATAAATTCGCAGTTAGAATGGAAGTTGTGCGCACCTGTGAAGTAGTTAGGCGTGGGGATGCCCTTGGTGGAAATAAACGAGCCATCGGTGCCGCCGCGCATGGCCATATCCTTGGGCTGGATATCTAGCGCCTGCATGGCAGCGAAGATGTAATCCACGCATTTTTTGTTATCCTCAGTCAAAGCGTCGGCAATGTTGCCGTAAACATCGGTAATAGTCAGCTCTATGCCAGCCTTGGGGTTTTTGGCCTGTACATATTTCACTGCGTCGCGGATGTATTGCTTGCGTGCTTCATAAAGCGCCTTGTTGTGGTCGCGGATTTTGATATCCATCACTGCTTCGGAGGCGTTGGAATTGATGGACTGCACCCAAATAAAGCCTTCTGTGCCTTCGGTACATTCCGGGGTCTGCATTCTGTCAAAGCAGTTGACGATATCCACCGCTACCAGCGTGGGGTTAACCAGGGTGTTTTTGGCCGACATGGGGTGAGCAGTGACACCCTTGATCTTGATGCTGGCAGTGCCTGCGTTAAAGGTTTGGTAAACAACCTCACCTAGCTCGCAGCAATCAATAGTATAAGCAAAATCTACAGGGAATTTGCTAAAGTCTATCTTCTTGCTGCCGCACAGGCCCACCTCCTCGTCCGGGACGAAGGCAACATAAATTTCGCCGTGCGGACGGTTTTCCTTGATGATGGTTTCGAGTGCCACCAGCAGGTTAGCAATAGCAGCCTTGTTATCTGCGCCCAGGACGGAGGTGCCATCGCTGGTGATTAAATCGCTGCCGATGTAGCGCTGCAGCTCGGGATGCTCGCTGGTTTTGATATAGATTTGCTTTTCGGCGTTCAGCAGCACGTCGCCGCCCTGGTAATTTTTGATGATTTGCGGATGGATATCAGGCGACAGGTTAACGTCCACGGTATCAAGATGGGCAACCCAGCCAACCTTGGGGACAGCAGCATGGCCTGCGGGCAAATTAGCAGGCAGCCGGCCTGTGAGTACGCAATATTCGCTGATGGCCAAATCTACCAGGCCCAGCTCTGCCAGGTCGCTCTTTAACAGCTCGGCCAGCTGACGCTGCCCTGGTGTGCTGGGGACAACAGCACTGCCCTCAAGGCTTTGCGAGCTTACAGCGGCATAACGCAAAAAACGCTCCGTCAAACGTTGTTGTAAAGACATGGTATTTTCCTTCTTTCGTTTACATCATTCTTCTGGGATATACATAATCTGCCTGCAGGCCCAGGGGAATATCCAGGCCCCAGAACACATACAGCATGATGGTGAGGCTCACAAGCAGGGCGATGGTATAAGGCAGCATCAGCGAGCTGAGTGTGCCAATGCCTGCGCTCTTAACATATTTTTGGCAGTACAAAATGATCAGCGGATAGAACGCGAACATAGGGGTAACAACGTTCACAGCCGAATCGCTCACGCGGAAGGCAACCTGGGTCAGCTCGGGGGCAATGCCTACTGCCATCAGCATGGGAACAAAAATAGGCGCCAAAATAGCCCATTTAGCCGAGGCAGAGGTGATGATGAGGTTGAGCAGGGCAACAAAGATGATGATGCCAAACACAGTAACCTGCGGTGGCAGTGCCAGCGACTTCAAAAATTCTGCGCCGGCGATAGCGATAAGCGCACCCATGTTGGACGCACCAAAGGCATAAAGGAACTGCGCAGCGAAGAAGTAGAATACAATCAGCTGCACCAGAGTTTTGGTGATGTCTTCCATGGCCTTGGTCACATCCTGCGGCGATTTGAACTTGCCCACCAGCACGCCATAGGTGAGGCCCACAGCACCAGTGTAAACAAACAGCAGCGATACAATGGACTGCATAACAGGTGCCTTAAAGCTTGCCAGCATGCCCTTGTCATCGCGGAAGATGGAATCAGCAGGCAAAAGCAGCATAACCAGACCAACCACCATCACCAGCAGCACAGCGGTGGCGATATAAAAGGCGCGGTTTTCGCGCGGAGTAACGGCGGTGTTGCCATCCTCGCCCACCTCAATATCCTTGTCCAGGGGGCAGTTTTTCCACAGCCAGGGCTCAACCACGCGCTCGGTCACGTACCAGCAGCTGGGGATAACCACAAAGGTGGCGCCAAAGGCATAAAAATAGTTGCACAGCACGTTGACCTGGTAGGACGGGTCGATAATCTGCGCAGCGCTTTGCGTAAAGCCTTGGATAACAGGGTCGATAGCAGACGGGGTGTAGTTGGCAGCAAAAGCACCTGCAATACCTGCAAAGGAGGCGCCGATGCCTGCCAGCGGATGCTTACCGCTGGCATAAAACATATAAGCAGCCACAGGGATGATGATAACATAACCAGTATCAGGGCCCAGATGGCTGAGCATGCCAACCAAAATAATAATCGGCGTGATTAAAAACTTAGGCGTAATCGCCAAAATCTTTTTCAATGCGGTGTTGATATAACCCGAGCCATCGGCGATGCCAATGCCCAGGGTGGCAACGATGACCATACCCAGCGGCGGAAAGCCAGAATAGTTGGTAACCATTTTGCTAAGCAGCTGTACAAGGTTTTTGCCGCTGAGCATATTGTTGACGACGATTTCCTTGCCAGTTGTGGGATGCACATAACCAAAGTGCATGGTGGATAAAATTGCTGACATAATGCAGCACAAGATAAAGGCACCGATAAACAAAATCGTAATATCAGGGATCTTGTTACCGATGCGTTCAATCAGTCCCAGAATACCTCCAGACTGATTTTTCTCTTGCGTTGTTTGCATAACGCGAATCACTCCTCTTTTTTTAATTTTTAAAGCGTTTATTATTATAGCATTATTTTGAAAATAAAGCAAACCGCGTCTCCCCTGCATAGCTTTTTCTACTCTGATAGTTCACAAAAAAAAGACTTCCGCACAGAATATACCTAGCAGAAGTCTTTTGATAATATCCATATTAAGCTTTTGTATGTATTGATTAAACTATTTTCCCATTGTAACAGACCGCACCAAAAGCAGATTGCACAGCAGTGAAAGTAACTTTAAAAATTGCGGATACGCAAAAGCACCTGCCGCGCCAGCAAAATCCCTAGCACTGCCGTCACCAGCTGCGGCACGCTCATTGCCAAAAGTATTGCCCTACGCACAGCAGGCGCCTGCACAGCCACAAGGCTCACCACGCACCAGGCAGCAGCAAGCATCACCACTGCCTTAGCAGCAGGCGGAATAAGCAGCACCAGGCGGCGCTGGCCGCTAAAGCAATGCACTAAAAGCACAAACAGCAAATTCCCCAGCCAAATAACAGGAATCAAAAACACTAAAAGCACCTGTCCCTGCACGTAGGCCGTAAGCGGCAGCAAAAAGCCCAAAAGCGACGCCGTCCCCAAACCGCACAGCTTGAGCGTCAGCGCCAGCATCATGTGCACCAGGCTGCCAATAACAAACGTTCCCACTGGCTGCGGCAATGGCAGTGCCAGCCGCAGTGACTGCAGCGCCAGCGCCAAGGCGACGAGCAGCGCACCACGCACTAGGCGCTTGTTATTCATGGTGCTCAGGGCATTCCTGCGCTACAAAGCTTTGATAAGCCTGCTGCAGGCGCGGCACCAGGCTGCCCACCTTGCCGCCAGCCACAAAGCCGCGGTCAATTTTGGTAACGGGCATAAACTCGCAGCGCGGACCACAAATAAAGGCTTCATCAGCCTTTAGGGCAAATTCCTTATCAAAGGCACGTTCAATAATCTGCAAATCCATATCCTTAGACAAACGCTCTACCAAAAGGCGGCGGGTGATGTTCTTATGAATAAAGTTGTTTTCCGGATGCGTCCACAAAACGCCATCCTTGTAAATAAAGAAGCTTGCCTCCGTGCTTTCGGTAATCTTGCCATCGCGCACAAACAAAGCATCAAAGGCATTGCCGATAGTGGCCTTTTGCTTGGCCATAACCTCAGGCAGGCGGTTGAGCGTGTTCACGTCGCAGCGCGCCCAGCGCACGTCCTCCACCGTAATCACATTTACGCCCTTCGCACGCTTTTCAGCCAAAGCCTGGCGGTCTACGGGCACAGCAAACATCGTCAGATGCGGAATGCTCTGCTCCGGGTAGGCCAAGGAATATTCGCCGCTGCCACGTGTAACCTGGGTGTAAATTTCGCAATCCTGCAGGCCTGTTGCCGCCAGCAGGCCTTCATGAAACTCCACCAGCTCTTCAATCATATACACGCCGGGAATTTTTACGGCGATGACCGAATCAAACAAATTGTTCATGTGCGGCAAAAGCGCGAAGCAACGGCCGTTATATACAGGCACGATCTCAAAAACACCATCGCCAAAATTGTGCCCGCGATCGTTTACGTCAACATAGGCCTCTTCCTGCGGCATAATTTCTCCATCCACTAAAACTAATTTCTGCTTGTCACTCATGCTTAATTCCTCCACTTGCGTTTATCATAATATATAACAATAAATTAAGTTAATAATTTACCTTTTCTTCAATATAGAAATCTGAAAATATTGTATAATATATGTAAGAAGCCAACACGCATTTCATTATACACCATTAAGCGCTGTTTTGGCAAAAATTTATCGAAAAGGAGCACACCATGACCCATTTACCCACTATCATTAGTGACCTGGCCATGATTCTGCTGGTGGCCGGTGTTACGACCATTCTTTTCAAAAAAATTAACCAACCGCTAGTGTTGGGCTACATCGTGGCCGGCTTTATTACCGGCCCGCATTTCAACTTTTTTCCTACAATCACAGATAATGCCAACGTACACGCCTGGTCGGAAATAGGCGTTATCTTCCTGCTGTTTGCCCTAGGCCTGGAATTTAGCTTCTATAAGCTAAAAAGCGTGGGTAGCACTGCCTTTATCGCCACAGGCGTAGAAATCGGCGGCATGCTGCTTGTCGGCTATATCTGTGGTACACTCATGGGATGGAATCATATGGACAGCCTTTTTTTGGGCGGTATGCTTTCTATGTCCTCTACTACAATTATTATTAAAGCATTTGACGATTTAAAGCTTAAGGCGCACCGTTTCACAGAAATTGTTTTCGGCGTGCTTATCGTAGAGGATATCGCTGGTATCGTTATGATGGTAATGCTAGCAACTATGGCTGTTGCCAGTGCTGACGTATCTACTATAGAGCTTTTGCTGAGCATTGCGCGTTTAGTATTTTTCTTAATTCTTTGGTTTGTTTTGGGTATGTACCTCGTCCCCAGCTTTTTTAAATGGGCGCAAAAGCTGATGAACGAGGAGACTCTCGTCGTTGTTGCTATCGGCCTGTGCCTGGGCATGGTGGTTCTAGCTACTCATCTAGGCTTTTCCTCAGCCTTAGGCGCGTTCATCATGGGCTCGCTCATCGCCGAAGCACCCAGCGCTGAAAAAATCGAGCATCTCATAACGCCCATCAAGGATTTATTCGGTGCTGTCTTTTTCGTTTCTGTCGGCATGATGGTAAATCCTGCCCTGCTTGTGCAATACGCACTGCCTATCTTCGTACTTGTACTGGCCACCATTATCGGCAAGCTCATCTTTTCCACTGGCGGCGTGCTTGCCTCTGGCCAAAACCTAAATACCTCTGCTCACTGCGGCTTCAGCCTGGCGCAGATCGGTGAATTTTCCTTTATTATTGCCTCGCTTGGTATGAGCCTGGGCGTAATCAGCGACTTTTTGTATCCCATCATCGTCGCTGTTTCGGTAATAACCACCTTTACAACACCATTTTGCATCATGGCCGCCGAGCCCTTTTACCAGCACCTGCTGAAAATTTTGCCGCAGCATGCTATTGACTGGATTAACCGTTACACCGACAGCAGCGAAGACGCTGACAAGGATCAGGATTGGAAAAACCTGTTCACCATCTACAGCCTGCGCCTGCTCATCTTCAGCACGCTGCTAGCGGCCATCTCCCTGGGTGCGCAGCACTACCTGCTGCCATATTTATGCGATACGCTGCGTCTTCCCTATGGCAATATTATCACAGCGGCTGTCACCTTTATCGTCATGTCGCCGCTTTTGCGCGCAATTTTAGTTAACCGTGCCGGCAATGGCGAACTGTTCTCCAAGCTATGGTTCAAAAAGCGCTCCAACCATCTGCCGCTGATGATTTTAGTACTGGGTAAAATGCTGGCGGCTTCCGCCGCCCTCTATTTTATCTTTCATTCCCTCGTAGGCATGCACGGACTTATAGCCTGCCTGGCAGTGCTCGTAACAGCCTACGCTATTTCCTCGTCCGACTGGCTAATGAGTGAGTATTTACGTATTGAATCGCGTTTTTTAGTAAACCTCAACGAAAAGCATATGCGCAAGCATCGCGCTGCCGCAGGCAGCAGTGCCGAAAGCTGGTTCGACGAGGAGCTGCAGCTTGCTTATTATGATGTGGCGGACGCTTCCCCCATCATCGGCCAAAGCATGCGTGCACTAGCCCTGCGTGAAAGCTATGGCTGTAATGTGCTACAGCTTTTAGGCAGCAAGCGCACTGTAGATATGCCTGGAGGCAGACAGGTAGTCGCAGCAGGTGACACGCTCTTAATCATTGGCACGATAAACCAGCTGCAGGTTTTCGACGCAGCCATAGAGCAGCGCAATTTAGGAATAACAAGGCAGCAGCTACCGCAAAGCCTGCGTCAGTTTATGCTTGACAACCATCAAAATCAGCCTGAGCAGCAATTTTTATCACTGGCCATTACCATCGACAAGCATTCCCCTATTTTGGGCTCCTCACTCAAGGCAGCCGATTTGCGCAACAAGTGGAGCTGCCTGGTTATCGGCCTGGAGCGCGGTGCCTTCACCATCACCAACCCCCATGTATCACTGGTATTTGAAGAAAATGACCTTTTATGGGTACTTGGCAAGCAAAAAATGATGAATACGCTGATCAGGGAGCAGGTGTTATAAAAAACGTATACAATATTTTTACATTTTCTTCACGCAAAAGCAATAAAATAGCGTATAATAGTAGGTATTAACAATTATTCTTGAAGCACAAAGGAGTAACGCATGGCACATTTACCTACTATTATCAGTGACCTGGCTATGATTTTGTTAGTAGCAGGTGTAACCACTATTCTTTTCAAAAAAATAAACCAGCCACTTGTACTTGGTTACATTGTGGCTGGTTTTATTACGGGTCCCAACTTTAATTTTTTCCCTACTATTGTCGACAGCACCAACATTTCGGCCTGGTCGGAAATCGGCGTTATCTTTTTGCTGTTCGCACTGGGACTGGAATTTAGCTTTTACAAGCTGAAGCAGGTTGGCGGCACCGCCTTTATTTCTACGTCTATAATTCTCATCGGTATGATTATCTTTGGCTATGCGGTAGGCGGTCTTTTGGGCTGGAGCAATATGGACAGCCTCTTTTTGGGCGTTATGCTTTCTATGTCCTCCACAGCCATCATCATCAAGGCCTTTGATGATTTAAAGCTGCGCAACGAGCCCTTTACCGAGCCGGTTTTTGGTATTCTGATTATGGAGGATATCGCAGGCATCGCTATGATGGTGCTGCTTGCTACCCTGGCTGTAGCTAGCAGCGGCATTTCCTCTGGCGAGCTTTTGCTCAGCATCGGCCGCCTGGTATTCTTTTTAGTCCTTTGGTTCGTACTGGGCATGTACCTTGTCCCCAGCTTTTTCAAGCGCTGCAAAAGCTTTATGAACGACGAAACGTTAGTCATTGTTTCTATCGGCCTGTGCCTGAGCATGGTGGTTATCGCCAGCAAGCTGGGCTTTTCCTCGGCCCTGGGCGCCTTCATCATGGGCTCGCTCATCGCCGAAGCCCCCGAAGCAGAGCGCATTGAGCAGCTTGTTGCTCCCATCAAGAATTTGTTCGGCGCTGTCTTTTTCGTATCCGTAGGCATGCTGGTTAACCCTGCCCTGCTTGTGCAATACATCGTCCCTGTCATCGTCCTGGTTTTGGTAACAATCTTCGGACAGATGTTCTTTTCCATCTGCGGCGTACTGGCAGCAGGCAAAAGCCTGAACACGGCCATGCACTGCGGCTTCAGCCTGGTGCAGATTGGTGAGTTTTCCTTTATCATTGCCAGCATGGGCAGCAGCCTGGGTGTTACCAGCGACTTTTTGTACCCCATCATCGTCGCTGTTTCGGTAATCACCACCTTCACCACGCCGTTTTGCATTATGGCTGCCGAGCCTGCTTATAACAAGCTGCTTAAGGTTTTGCCATCTAAGGCGCTTAATGTTATCAACCGTTATACTGATAGCAGCGACGAAAGCTCCAAGGACCAGGACTGGAAGAACCTGCTTTCTGCCTATATAATCCGCATGCTGATTTTCAGCACCCTGCTGGCGGCAGTAGCCATCGCTTCGGCACTTTATCTGCAGCCTTATCTGGCAAACACCCTGCATTTACCCTACAGTGATTATCTTACCGCCGCCATCACCTTTGTCGTCATGGCACCCATTTTGCGTGCCGTGCTTATCAACCGCGCCGGCAATGCTGACCTGTTTTCCAAGCTGTGGTTCAAAAAGCGTGCCAACCATCTGCCGTTGATGATTTTGATTTTGGGCAAGATGCTTGTTGCTTCCTGCGCGCTCTACTTTATTTTTAACACAATTTTGGGACTGCATGGCGTACTGGCCTGCGTAGCCGTCCTGCTGGCAGCCTATATCATTTCCTCCTCCGACTGGCTGATGAGCGAATACCTGCGCATTGAGTCGCGCTTTTTGGTGAACCTCAATGAAAAGCACATGCGCAAGCACCGCGCTACGTCCGACTCCGACAGCGACGGCAACTGGTTTGACGAGGATCTGCATCTTGCGCATTACGCTTTGGCTGACCATGCACCTATTGTTGGTAAAAGCCTCAAAACCCTAGGCTTCCGCGAAAGCTACGGCTGCAACGTGCTGCAGCTTGCCAATCCGCGCCGCACGTTGGATATGCCTGGCGGCGATCAAATTGTGGCTGCTGACGATACCCTGCTTTTGATAGGCACAGCGCAGCAGCTGCAAACCTTTGCTGCCGCAGCCAAGCAACGCAGCCTCGGCCTTGTGGCGCAGGGTGAACCCTTAAGCCTGCGTGAGTTTATGCTAGCTGACCACAGCGCTAACCCCGGCGAGGAGTTTTTACCTGTAGCAATCACCATTGATAAAAGCTCTAGCCTTTTGGGCGCGTCTATCAAGGATGCCCACCTGCGCAACAAGTGGAGCTGTCTGGTAATAGGCCTCGAACGCGGCGCCTTCACCATCACTAACCCACATGTATCCTTAACCTTTGAGGAAAACGATCTGCTGTGGATTTTGGGCAAGCAAAAGATGATGAACACGCTAATCAGGGAGCAGGTACTATAAAGGTTCGCCTCATCCCCATGATTTGACATTAATATCGTTATGAGCAAAGGACACCTGGAGTAAAACCCAGGTGTCTTTTGCATTTGCAGCCAAAACTAATAAATATTCCATTGACAGCGCCTATCCTTACCGCACCACTCCCCGTTGCTTTAGCTCCTCTATCGCTGCCGCCATCGTCTGCATGCCAAAGCGTCCGCCCGTCTGAATGTACGATTCCAGCTGATGCGTGCGTCCCTCACGGATTAGGTTACGCAGTGCAGGCGTAGCTATGAGCACCTCAAAGGCAGCAACTCTGCCGCTAGCATCGGCGCGTGGCAGCAGGCGCTGGCACACCACAGCCTGCAAGCATTCCGCCAGCTGCACGCTCACCTGGCGTTTATCTGGCAGCACGTCCAAAATGCGTCCCACTGCCCCTGCCGCCTCCTGTGTGTGCAGCGTCGCCAGCACCAAGTGCCCTGTTTCAGCCGCAGTGAGTGCAATCGCTATAGTTTCGGCATCACGCAGCTCGCCCACCAAAATCACGTCAGGATCCTGGCGCAAAGCGCTGCGCAGACCGCTGGCGAAGCTGTGCGTGTCGCGCCCCACCTCACGCTGGCTGATCAGTGCAAGCCTTGGATTATACACATATTCTATAGGATCCTCCAGCGTCAGCACATGTACGGCGCGCGTTTCATTGATGCGCTGCACCAAGGCTGCCAGCGTAGTACTTTTGCCGCTGCCTGTAGCACCAGTTACTAACACCAATCCCTGCTGCAAATTAGCTAATTTCTGCACCGCCAGCGGCAGTCCTAAATCATCGCAGCTTGGCAGCACCCCCTGCAGCAGACGGATGGAGGCAGCCATCGCACCGCCTTGCCTGTATGCATTCAAACGGCAGCGTTCACCAGGCGCCTCGCTAAAGGCTGTATCCACCTCGCCGGTCTGCAGCAGCTCCTGCCAGGCTCTGCTATTCAAAAGCTGCTGTAACGCCTTTGGCAGCGCCTCTTGCGCCAAGCAATGCTCTCCCAAGGGTAGCAATGTGCCGTTCACCCGCACTGCAGGCCTTACTCCCTCTGCCAAATGCAGGTCGCTAGCTCCCATTTCACGCGCCCTGCGCACCAGCTCATACAGCATGATAGCCTCCAATTCCCACGCGCCACAGCTCCTGCACAGTCGTCATTTGCTGCAACGCCTTTACAGAGGCATCAGCTGCCAAGCTGCGCCAGCCGCACGCAGCAGCCTGCTGCAGCAGGATCTTTTCACTAGCGCCGCCAAGCAGCGCCTGCTGCATAGCCTTATCTATTGTCATCACCTCGTGTACAGCCACACGGCCGCTGTATCCCGTGCCATGGCAATGAGCGCACCCAGTACCCTGCGCCAGCAGTACGCTATCACCTGCCGCACGTCCCAAATAACGCTGCTCTGCCGCCGATGCCGCGCGCTGCAGGCCGCAATGTGGGCAGGGACGCCGCACCAGGCGCTGCGCTAGCACACCACGTAGGGACGCTGCTAAAAGATAGTCAGCAATCCCCATATCCAAAAGGCGGAAGAGCGCCCCTACTGCGTCATTAGTGTGCAGCGTGCTCAGCACCAAATGCCCTGTGAGTGCTGCCTGCACAGCCAGCACAGCAGTTTCCTCATCGCGGATCTCCCCCAGCATAATAATATCCGGATCCTGCCGCAGCACCGCACGCAGTGCACTGGCAAAGGTCATACCCCCCTTGCGGTTGACTGCTACCTGGTTAATGCCGTCAAGCTTGTATTCTACAGGATCTTCGAGCGTAATAATATTGCTGCTGGCGGCATCCAGCTCCTGCAGCGTAGCATACAGCGTTGTGGTTTTGCCGCTGCCTGTGGGACCGGTGACAAGCACCAATCCATTAGCCTGCTTAAAAAGCCTGCGGTAGCACGCCAGGTTTTGCGGCGTAAAATGCAGGCGGTCCAGCTGCAGGAGCGTGTCCTGTCTTTGCAAAAAGCGAACCGCCAGCTTTTCACCGTTAATTGTCGGCAAGCTAGATAAGCGCAAATCCACCTGAGTGCTGCCCCTGTCCAAAACCATGCGCCCGTCCTGCGGCACGCGTTTTTCGGCAATATCCATGCCACTGCTCACCTTTAGCTGCGTCAAAAGCGTGCTTTGCAGCGCCGCTGGCAGCAGCCGCAGCTCCTGCAGCAGTCCGTCAACACGTATGCGCACCCTCACTCCCTGCTCCACAGGCTCTACATGCATATCACTTGCACCCCTGTCTAAGGCTTCGTCAAGCAGCTCCTGCGCCAATTTATTTGTACGTATGCCTTGCATCTCGTCACCTCATCTAACGTATTTGCTTTCATTGTAGCACAAAAAACGGCAAAATCAATATAATTAGTGTAAATTTTCTTTATTTTTGCAATTTTCTCTTGCTTTTGCAATCACTATAGGCTAAAATAAAAAGCACATCAAGCAATTACGTTATCTAAATAAACATCTGCGAAAGGAGCAGTATATGCAACACCATCCAAGACTCTTTCTTATCGCTCTTTTGCTGGCAGCAATCAATGCAGTTCCCTGTCTGGCGCAGCAGCAGGCGCTCACTAACCCCTTTTTGCCTACAGGGACAAGTTCGCCTATAGCAAAGGCAGCAGGCGCAGCTCTAGCGGCTGCCAGGCCTCCTGCCGAGCACATTGCCACCTATCCCCTGAGCTATGCCCGCGCCAAGGATGTACAGGAAGCACTGCAGGGCATTTTTAAGCAAAAGCTGGCGTTGGATGCTATCACCAACAGCATCATCCTTTGTGGCGCAAGCGAGGAGCACGCACGCCTGGCGCAGCTTTTGCCTAAGCTGGATGTTGCCACCAAGCAGGTGACGCTAGAAGCCAAAATCATCGCCATCAGCCGCGAAAGCAGCAAGGATATTGGCATTAAATGGGCCTGGGACACCATCCCCCAGCGGCACGAGAATACTACAAGCGACAGTGACAGCGATAGCGACAGCAATTACGACGGCAATTTCAAATTTTGGCGTGGCTATGCCTTTCGCTTTAACGCCACGCTCAGCGCCCTCATTGCTAACGGTAAGGCGCGCATTTTGGCAACACCGCGCATCATTACCATCCCCGGCCAGCAGGCCAGCATCTTCATCGGCGACCATATTCCCGTACAGACCGAAAAGCACGACAGCAGCGGCAGCTACACTGCCACCGAATATCTAGACGCAGGCATTAAGCTAGAATATGCCCCCATCATCAGCTGCGACGGCAAAATGGTCACGGCACGCGTCCACACCGAGGTGAGCACACCCGTACTCATCAGCGAGCTGAAAAATTACCGCATTACCAGCCGCACTGCCGACACCAACGTGCGTATGTTCAGCGGCGAAACCTTGGTCATCGGCGGCCTCATCAGCGAGGAGCAGCAGCGTTCTATCCAACAGGTGCCTTTCTTAAGCAAAATCCCCATCCTGGGCGAGCTGTTTATCAACCGCAGCAAAAAGAACGCCCAAAGCGAGGTACTGCTGCTTTTGACGCCGCATATCACTGAAGCCGGCACGTCGCCTGCCATTTACAGCGAGGCAGCCAAGCTTATTACTAGCGACATCAACGAGGAAAAATAACATAAAAAAAGAAGGGCTGCCGCCCTTGCACCATCAACTGGCGCTATATGCGGCACGCCCTTCTTTTATTTTTTATTCAGCAAGCAGCTTGCCTGCTTCAGCCAGCTTTGCCAGTGCGTCGTCGTCAGGTGCGCCCAATGCCAGTACACCGTCAGCAACCAGCTCTGCGCCTGCGTCTCTTACGCGGCCTTCCCAATCCTGCATATAGGTGCCGCCCCAGCCGTAGGAGCCAAACAGAGCAACCTTTTTGCCTGCCAGCTTGCCTTCCAGCTCGGTGAAGAACGGCTCAAATTCGCATTCCTCCAGAACCTCTGCGCCCATTGCAGGGCAGCCCAAGGCAAGAGCATCATAGCCTGCAGCCTCGTCAGCGCTGGTTTCGCTAACGTTCTTTACAACTGCTTCTGCGCCTGCAGCGTTGATAGCGTCAGCAATTGCATCGGCCATAATTTGAGTGTTGCCAGTGCCAGTCCAAAAAATAACAGGAATTTGTTTCATAGTAACCTTGTACCTCCTTATAATGTAGCCACAGCTACCTTCAGTGGCAGACCCTCTGCCAGCTTTTGTAATATAATATCACGATAATACTCATAGGCTGCAAACAGTCTGCATGCCTTGGGTACATCGCCATAAACCTTCCAATAGCCGCTATACTTGCAGCCATTGCCCTTGTTGAGCACAAACCCCAGAATATCCTCCAGAGGATAACCCAAAAATACGCCTATTTCGTGCGGAAAGCCGCCCTTTTGGCCAAGATGCGCCTCCAGCGTTGCCAGGCTCTGCTCCAGCGTCGTCTGCGGCTCGTAGCCTGCAGCGATCAAATAGGCCTGGTAACCGGGGTTTTGCAGCACCTGCTTTAGCTGCGCCGGGTTGTAAACCAGCACTAGTACGCGCTTGGTGCAGCCGCACAGGCGGCGGAACACAATATTGCGGTCGGCAAACTGCTTATTGTATTCCACCAGCTGCTTGTCAATCTCTTCTCCATCATCCGGGAGCAGCGAAAGCAAATTAGCTGGTTTGATGCCTGCCAGCACGGGAGCACAATTATATGCAATTAACTCATCAAAGCTGTTAAAGCCAAATAATTTCATGGGCCTCTCCTTTTAGTTAGCTATATCTAACTCTTTGCTTATTGTACCACTACATCGCAAAGTTAGCAATAGTTAACTTAAGAAGTTTTTATGAAATTATCTGCTGCTCTTATTTACTTACGCGGTCAAACCACACCACAAAGTCGCCATCCGCCTTATTGCCTGCGTGCTTGCGCTCCATAGGCGTAATAACAGCCACCTTCAGCTTTGGGCGCAGCGCCTCCAGCTTTTGTACTGTGCCCAAATGTGCATCCGAATGGAAGCAGCCGTTGACATGCAAAAGCTGAAAATCAGGATGTAAATCGGTAAAGGCAGCTATGCTTTCGGCCATTTTGTCATCCTTAAGGCACTGTGCGGCATACACTGCGGCCAGCCGTGCCGGCGGCATTTTCATCGGCGCTTCAGGTGAATTCATCTGCGCGTAAAATTTATCCTTATATGCGCCATCAGGAGCATAGGTATGCTGTGGCAGCCATTTGCTATACTGTGCGTCAATACCCTCGGTGCTGCCGCCGTTCTTAGCTACATGTGCAGCCAAAAAGCGTGGCACGTTGGCAGCAATCACTGGCAAGCCGCCATCATAGGCCACCTTCATCAAGGGGGCATAATCTGTGCGGTAATTGGGCCAGGGACGGCTAGCAGCCAAAAAGTCTTCCTCGCTCATAGCACCTGCCAAATATGTATCCAGCTTTTCCTGGTTATCTGCTTCAAACATTTCAAAGCTCAGGGCCAGCCTGTGATCCTGGTGCACCCTGTTCATAGCCTGCAAAAGCTCCAGCTCGGCAGCGTGAATTTCGCCTTGATCGTGATATTCACCCAAAAAGACTACGTCATATTTTTTCAGCTTTTGCGCCAGCTGCGCTGCATTCAAGGCCTTGCCGCTACGGGCATCGCTAAATTGTGCGGCTGCACCGGCGGTACCTGCGGCGCCAAGGCAGAGGATAGCTGTCGCCAGGGAGATGATTTTGAGAAGTTTTTTTATGTTCATGTTGTTACCTCTTAAAAGCTTTGATAATATGCCTGAATCTTCTCCAGCAGGAAGTCCGCACCCTTTTCGCCCATAAATGGCAGATGCGTTGCCACCACGCCATTCATAAACGGCGCGCTGATAAGCACCTTAGTATTACTGCTGTCGCATTGCAAAAGCGCCACATCATCAGCCAAAACTAAGGTCTGCTTCAGCGGACGGATAAGCTCCAGCCACTCCTTTTCTTCAGCAAAGGCTTCTACACCCTCCGCAGGATTTGTAATATTCTTCAGGCTATGCGCGCACATTTTGTGTGCCACCTTGATGCCAGCCTGCTGCAAAAAGCTGCCAACACCCTGCACCATATCATAATCACCCTTGACCACAGCCACAGGCTTAATCTTGGCACCGCCCATCATAGCGAACATTCCCAGCATGGACATGCCCTTTTCCTTCATCTTCAAGCGCATCAGCACCATAGGACTTGGAGCTTCGCCAATAGCCTCACCCACGGCCTCCAAAAACTGCGCCGTAGCGCTATAGCCATAAGGCATAACATATACATAAGGAGTGCCAAACTTAGCCTCCAAAAGCTCTGCCGCTGCCAGGCCTTCGTTCCCCAGAACAATGTTCACCTGAGCCTTGCCCATATCCTGCAGCTCTTCTACGCTAGTATCACAGCACAGGCAGGCATTGCACTTCATCCCCAAGGCCTCAGATAGCAGGCTCTTAACCTCCCACATATCGCTGGCCATGCGGTAACGCCAGGCAGAGGCGCCAATGATGTTATAAACGACCTTTTCTACCTTCACGTCCTTCTTAGGCAGGTTCTTCACCAGCAGCTTATAGGTCTCTACCAGGCCAACGCTATAATCACCGCGGAAGCCGCCCTGCTCAAAGGCAATCAGCTTAGCCTTAACCTCATTTTGCATATAACGGCAAACACCCTTGATATCCGTACCGATAACGGCGGTCACGGAGGAGGCAACAACAAAGATTACCTTAGGCTCATAGCTCTTATCTAGCTCAACAATAGCATCCTCCAGACGCGTTACGTCACCCATAACCACGTCGTCCTCACTCATGTGCGTCGTGAACAGCCTGTTTTGAAAGCGCAGTCCCAAACCGCCATAAAGGCCCATGCTATAGTGCGTAGTACCTGCCGGGCCATATTCCAGCACAATAGACCCCTGCACAGAAAGCAGACTCCAGATAATACCCATTCTATCAGACGGGGTGGGTAAAAATCTTACTAAGCTCATAAGCCCGCCTCCTCTCTAAATTTTTTAGCATCCTCGACTGCATGCGCTGCCGCCTGCAGGATAAACATATTACATTCAAAGCCCATCATCTTGCCTGCAGGATCGCTGTGCAGCAGTGCGATGCCCTTGCGGCGCAAGCGGTCGCCAAACTCGTGACCCATATAGAACCAGGGATGCAGTACGTCATATACATATTGCAGCGGTGCGATATTGGCAGCCTTACAAATATACGGATCCGTTGTCTTTAAGATGGCAGCAATATCCTCACGCTCGTAATCATATAAATGGTTGCTTTGGATAAGCTGCGGCACCAGTCCCAAGCTGCACAGATAACTGTTCAGCTCAAAGCAGTCATATTGCGTGTTACCATAAATATAGGTCTTGCCTGCAACGAGCGGCTTAACCTCTGCTTCCAATTTTTTGCATTCAGCCAGCTTTTGGCCCAACACCTCAGGCAGCTGCAAGCCTAAATTACTAAACAGCTTCTCATAGGCCTGCATAATCTTTTCTGGGGCAGCAAAGCGGTTAAAGTACACATACGGAATCCCAAAATCTGCTTCCATCTGCTGCGCTAGCGGCAAAGCAATATCATGTACAACAATATTAACCTTAGCCGCTGCAGCGTGGCGGATTTCATCACTAGTGCAGCCACTGGGCAGCTGTACGCCAATTTTCACGCCTGCCTCCTGCAAGATTGCATGCAGCTCGGTATCAGCAAAATTACCCATACGCTGTCCCAAGACATTGACGCTGCCATCACAAGCCTGCTTTTCCATCATCATGCTGCAGGCAGTAATAGCGCGCTCCAGACCAGGGAAGTGATCCTCGCACTTAAAGTGCTCGGTATGCACTGCCATAACAGGAATATTATATTTTTTACTCAGCTCTACGGCAATAGCATCATAGTCATCACCAATAACCTCAATAACGCAGGTGGTAACCAGCATTACGCACTTAGGCTGATATTCGTCTACAATCTCCTTAAAGGCCTTGTGCATGCTTTCGGTGCTGCCAAAGGTAACATCGTGGCTGTCTAATACAACAGATACACAACGGCCGCCAATACCGCCGTAACGGTCGCTGATAGTGAGGCTCTTGGTATAGTAGCTGCACTCGTCCGTGCCCACGATAACCAGCAGGCAGTCGGTAATGCCGCCTGCTACCATGGCTGCGCCCATAAGCGGGCAGTGCGTGCCCGGGAAAAGCGCCGTAGTCAGCTGCGGCACGTCCTTAATCGTTTCCACCTTGCTCAGCTTATTCAAATGGCCCAAAATTTCGTTGCCGTCCATACCCTTGGCCTGAGGCGGCATTCCCATCTTTTCAGCCATCTTGCGCATTTCATCCTTCTTGTCGCCCTTCATTTCCTTCATCATAGACATCATTTTGCCCATGTCCGGCATAGCGACCTTTTCGCCTTTTTTCTGCTTTTCCTTAATTGCTTCGATGGCACTTTTAGGCATACCCATTTTCTCGGCCATCTTCCACATTGCATCTTCCTTTATGCCCATTGCTGCCTCCTTATTCCTCTTCGTCCTCACTAAGCTCCAGCACACGTGCTGCCAGCTCGTTATATACCTTAACCATAGGGGAATCCTTGACAAATTCGCTCACAGTGCCGCCCATATTTTCGGCAGTCTGGATATCGCCGCTGCGCGGAACGTAAAGCACAACCTCAGTACCAATTTCCTCGGCAGCCTTAGCTACCAACTCTTTTTCGTTTTCAATATTTTTGGCATTCAAAATGATGCCCTTCAAGCGGGCATAGCCTCTGCGGCCAAAGTTTTTAATTGCCTGGGCAATATTATTAGCAGCATATAAGGCCATCATTTCGCCAGATGACACAATAAACACCTCACGGGCATAGCCGCCGCGGATAGGCATGGCAAAGCCGCCGCAGACAACGTCGCCCAATACATCGTAGATAACGATGTCAGGCTTATAGGTTTCAAAGGCCTGCAGCTCTGCCAGCTTTTCAAAGGCAGAGATAATGCCGCGGCCGGCACAGCCAATGCCAGGTGTAGGGCCGCCGGCCTCTACGCAAAGCACGCCGCCAAAGCCTTCAAAAACAATATCCTCCAGCTTCAGGCCTTCGCCCTTAGCCTTCAGCTGCTCCAAAACCGTAGGAATGCGTTTGCCCTCCATAAGGTTTTTGGTGCTGTCGCTCTTGGGGTCGCAGCCAACCTGCATAACCTTGTAGCCTTGCAGCGCCAGCGCTGCAGATAAGTTAGAGGTGGTGGTGGATTTACCAATGCCACCCTTGCCGTAAATTGCTATTTTTCTCATATTTTTCTCCTTGTATGTTAAAATTATAGATAATCTAGTTGTTCGACGTGAGCTGAATTGAGCAATTATAATACCGCGACTGCAACATAAAAATTTTAGGGAATGAGTGCTAGGATTCACAGAAACGAGGGTACGTGACTAAAAGTTACGTAATAACAGATTGTACCGAAGTTTCGTCTTGAATCCGCACGAAAATACCGTTAAAAAATTTTTCGTTGCTAGCGGTATATAATTGCGAATTGCTTCACTGCTTCAAGCTTAGGCCATCTTCTTTCATAACTGAAAGAAGATGCAAGAAAGGTTTACACTTTCGGGAAAGTGTAGCAAAGCCAAAACTTTTTCAAGAAAAAGTTTTATCAAAAAGCTTTCTATACAAGCCGCTTCGCTGCAAATAGCTTCTTGTTCGTAGTTCTATATATCATTGTCGTTAAAAATTGTTTCGCCAACGGTATATAATTGCGAATTGCTTCACTGCTTGCTATACATCTCGTAATACGCTCCCTTGCGCTCTAGCAGCTCCTTGTGACTGCCACATTCCACCACGGCCCCATCCTTGAGCACTACAATTTTATCTGCATGGCGGATGGTTGACAGACGGTGGGCAATAATCAGCGTTGTGCGCCCCTTAGTCAAATTGTCCAGCTCACGCTGTATTTGCTTTTCGGTGATATTATCTAGTGCGCTGGTGGCCTCATCCAAAACTACTACAGGCGGATTTTTGAGGAAAACACGCGCAATTGCCAGGCGCTGCTTCTGGCCGCCGCTCAGCTTCACACCACGCTCGCCAATTTCGGTGTCATATCCCTTAGGCAGCTGGCTGATAAATTCATCTGCTGCCGCCGCACGGGCCGCAGCCTTAATTTCTGCCTCCGCTGCCTCAGGCTTAGCATAAGCAATATTATAGGTAACAGTGTCGCCAAACAGGAATACATCCTGCTGCACCAGGCCAATCTGCCTGCGCAGAGATTCCTGCGTCAAGCCCTTGATATCCTGCCCGTCTAAAAGCACATGACCCTGCTGCGGCTCGTAAAAGCGCAGCAGCAGGCTGGCAATGGTAGTCTTGCCTGCGCCCGTAGCACCCACAAAGGCTACTGTCTCACCTGGTGCCACATGCAGCGTCAAATTGCGGATAACAGGCCTGCCATCTGCATAAGCAAAGCTGACATTGTCAAAATCAATGCTGCCTGTGCAGCCTTCGCAAGGCTTAGCATCCACTGCATCCACAATATCAGGCTCCTCCATAAGCAGCTCGTAAAAGCGCTTAAAGCCTGCCATACCGCGCTGATACATTTCACTAAATCCCAAAAGCTGCATCAACGGCTTCATAAACAAACCAACATACAGGAAGAACGCTACCAATTCACCAAAGGTCATCATCCCTTGGTTAATCAAAATACCGCCCACCACCAAAATAGCCACATTGATAAAGTTGCTGAAGAAAATCATGCTGCCGATAAAGTACGCACGCAGCTTAAACGATTTACGGCAGGCAGCAAGATATTCATTAGCCTTAGTCATAAACTGCGCAAAGTCGTTACCCTCGCCGGCGAAGGCCTTAATCAGGCGCACGCCGTTAATGCTTTCGGCTGCCTTAGCCGACAGCTCGCCCATAGCTACACGGTTAGCAAAAAATGTTTTCTTCATGCGCAGGTTGACAAACACCGTATGTGCAGTTTTAAACAAGAGCAAAAAAGCAATGAGTCCGCCCAAAAGCGGGTTCATATACACCAAAATCACCATCGTGCCCAGCATCGTCAGGCCACAGACGATAATATCATTTGGACCGTTGCTGGCCATGCCGGCCACCTCGCCCAAATCGCTTGTTAAGCGCGAAAGCAGCTGGCCGCTTTTGTTGCGGTCATAAAAGCTGAAGGAAAGCCTTTGCATATGCAAAAACAAATCACGGCGCATATCGCGCTCCATAGAAGCGCTCATCACCTGGCCATAATATTGAATACCAAAATGAATCGCAAAATTGCCCAAATACATAGCTAAAAGACCTGCTGACCACTTAAACAAAAGCGGCAGGTCTTCTAGCGGCAGCTGCTGTTCGAGCATCAGCTTCACCACATAAGGGAAGAAAAGCTCAAGCAGAGCTCTAAGCAAAGAGCCTGCAACCAGCAGCAGCAATATATGCTTGTAAGGGCGGTAATATTTCATAAATGTCTTGAGCATATTTTATCCTATTCTATTTGTATTGAATTACAAAGGGGAACCCTTGTGTAAAGTAGCAGCGCACCTTTTGGTTAGCGTCGTTGCGCGCAGGTGTAAAACGCCATTTGTAAAAGGCGCTCAGTGCACTGTTATCCAGCGTGCTGTTGCCTGTAGACCGCACCACCTGTGCGCTTTCCACACGGCCATCTACGCCGATGACACCACGCACCACTGCACGCCCTGTAATGCCTGCATCACGCAGTGCAGGCGGATAGTACGGTGCGGACGTAGAAACAACGCGCGGCGGAACCTTGGGCGCGGTGGCAATACCGCTGCCACTGCCGTCCCCCACGCCAGTGCCGTGGCCTGCGCCATGGCCGCCACCGCTGCCACTGCCGCTGCCTGCGCCCGTGCCGCTGCCGCGACCAGTGCCATTACCAGTGCCATGGCCGCCGCCCGTACCTGTACCACTGCCCTTTTTAGCAGCAGCTACAGGCTTTTTCACGTGATGCACAACCTGTTTAGTTTCCACCTTGCCATCAGGCATTACAATTTTTTCTTCCTCAACAACGTCCTCCACCTGCTCTGCGGCCTCGTCAGCAGCATCTGCAGCAGCCTCGTCGCCGCCACCGCCGCCACCACCGCCGGCATCAATGTACACAACGTCGCTATCAGTATCTGGGACCTGCAGGGTGAACATTCCCGAAAACGCCAGCACGATAAACAGCAAAAAATGTATTATGAGCGAGCCGCAAAAGCCAAAGCGCTGTCTAGCCTTAGCCTGCAGCTTATCAACATAATTCATTTACTTACCGCCATCCGTGGCCAGGCCGAAGCGGGTTACCCCTGCTCCCTTCAGCTTGTCAACTAAGGCAATAACCTTGCCGTATTCCAAATCCTTTTCGGCGCGGATGACAACGGCAAAGCTTTTGTTGTTCTTCTGCTCAATCGCCGCCTGCGTAACCAGGGCCTGCACATCCGTCTGTGCCTCGCCCAGGTAAATACTGCCATCCGCCTTCATCGTAACAGCAAAGGTGGTGGTAGTATCCGTAGCAGCATGCGCTGCCTGCGGCAGCTTTACGGGGATCGTCTTCAGGTCAATCATATACATCGTGCTCAGCATAAAAAAGACCAAAAGGAAGAACATAATATCAATCATCGGGATAATAATCAGCTCCGGTGTTTTGCGGTTGCGCACATCTCGTAGCTTCATAATTACGCTCTCCTTGTTTCTGCTTCCAACAGTGCGCTAAAGCACTGCTCCATATCGGTAATCATGTTGTCCATGCGGTGTGCAAAATAAGAATGCGCACACAACGACAAAATCGCCACGCACAAGCCGCTTGCAGTGGCAATCAGCGCCTCACCAATGCCGCCGGTGATGGCAATAGGTGCACCGGCCTGCAAATTGAAAATGCTAAAGGCACCAATCATGCCCACAATGGTACCCAAAAGCCCCAAAAGCGGTGACATGGTAACGATGATGCTCAAATAATCCAGCTTGTTTTTCAGTGTGGCAATAAAAATACCAGCCTGGCTTTCCAGGTACGCAGCCTTCTGCTCACGGCTGCCGGTCATTTTGCCGGCATCTGCCAGCATCAAGGCGCAGCTGCCACTAGTAGCGCCAGCCAGCTCTGTTGCGGGGGCAATGCCCTCGCTGCGCACCAGGGCGCAGTATTTGGCGGCAAAGGCACTGCCGCTATCTGTACTGCGGTAATATATAAACCGCTCAATGGCGATTGCTATCACGGTAATAGAGCACAAAAGCAACGGCCACATAACGAGCCCGCCCTTGTGAAAATACATGATTAAATCTGTTATTGCTTGCATATTTTCCTCACATTTTACGATTAACTGTCTGTTGGTTAAAGAAGGTGCATACCGCCCTCCAGGTGCTCGATGAGAGCGGTATGCGATTGTATTATTATGGAATCAAAACTCAAAATTAGTCAGGCAGAAATTAGAAGGTCATTTCTGCGCCTACGCGCCACATGCGGCCGTCCATCCACAAATCTGTGCCAAGATCCTTGTCAAAGATATTATCTACACCAGCATAGATACGGAAGTTTTTGTTGATCACTTTATCAACTACAAAATTTACATTGTTATAGGTGTAATCTTTATCGGAATAATGGTAATCTACATACCATTTGCTCCACAAGCTTGCAGTCAGCGGATTTTCCTTAGCATCCGTCCAACTCAGTTTTACTGTGCCAGTATGTTTAGCTCTGCCTTCCAAACGCTCATCAGTATCCTTATCTTTGGCACTCAAATAAGTGTAATTTGCCATTGCACTCCAATGTTCATCAAAGTTATAGCCCAACTCTGCTTCGGTACCATAGATTTCTGCCTTATTAAGGTTAACATAATAACTGTTATAGTTCATTCCAATTTGTTCGGTATAGCTAGAAATCATATCCTTCACACGATTGTAAAAAGGAGAAATCTTATAATTTGCTTTACCGCTTTCGCCTTCAAAAGCAAGGTCTATATCAAAGGATTTTTCAGGCTGTAAATCAGGATTACCAAATACATTTACTGTCATACCACCCATGGATTTAACCATGTTTGCATACAATTCATACAATGTAGGCGCACGATAACCAGTACCAACATTAAACTTAATTCTATTGTTAGCATTCATGCTATAGGTTGCACCCAATTTGGCAGTCAGCTCACTGCCAAATTTATCGTGATAATCCCAACGCAGAGCAGGGATCACTAACAATTTATCATTAACCTTAATTTCATCCTGAACATACGCTGCATAAGTATCAATAGCATGATTAGATACGCCAACAGCCCACTCAAAGCCCATTGTTTCGGGCATGAACAAAGAACGATACGTTCTATCAGACTTTTCATGCTTATATTCAGCACCGTAAGTTACTTTATTACTTTCGTTAGCAACATAAGTATCCTTCGCTTCAAACACGAATTTTTTGAATGTATGCTCATCGTTAGTATTCAAGAAACTACCGATCATTGGAATATTGGGATAGGTTTTTATAGCCGTTTGATCTTTAGACAGTTCACTAAAATAAGTTCTGAACGTATAATCATTCTTAGTATCCTTGCCATAGTACATCAATGAAACGTCTTTGCGCTCTTGGTTATAAGATTGATTTTGTGTAGAGAAAGAACCCGTGCTACTAGTGCTTGCGCTATCGCTTTGCAGTTTCTCCTTCATATATCCTGCACTTAATTCCAAACCTCTGTTGTCATCAAATGCATAATCAATAGAAGCATTCAAATATTGCTTGTTGCCGAATTGGTTACTGTTGCCTTCGGATCTGTAAATATCACGTACCTTAGTACGACGACCATCAACCTTTACAGCGACCTTACCTTGGCGGCCAGAGGAATAGTTGAAGTAGCCACTGGTTTCTTTAGAACCAGTACTAAAACCAATGGTAGCATTAGGCTTAGAAGCTTTTTTGGTGATAATATTAATGACACCGCCCATAGCTTCAGAACCGTAAATTGCACTACCAGCGCCACGGATAATCTCGATACGCTCTACATCAGCCATGTTGATACGATTCAAAACATATACGTTTTGAGTAGCAGGAGTATCTTCATCAGCCATACGCTTGCCATCAACCAAAATAAGGCTGTGCATGGTATCCATACCACGTACCATTACTTGGTTACCAGTCATGCCAAAGCTTTGAACATCAACACCAGTTGCATATTTTAACGCATCCTGCACGCTATATGCGCCCATGTGTTTAATATCTTCCTGGGTCACAACCTGCACCGCATTAGGTACTTCCTTCTTTTCCAGTGCAGTACGCGTAGCAGTTACAACGTAATCTGCACCCTCGTATACATCCATTTCATCTGCTTCTGCAGCAAAGCCCATGTTAGCAACGGAGCTTACCACCAAAGCAGTAAGTAGTGCCAAACGCTTTTTACTTACATTCTTCATAAATCCACCTCATTAACTTCTTTACTCAAATTTTTATTTAAGCGTCGCTTGCAATGCACCCCTGCATGCAGGCGACGCCAAAACATCCTTAGAAGGTCATTTCTGCGCCTACGCGCCACAAACGGCCGTAGAAGCTCAAATCACTGATCTTCTTATCAAAGGCATTATCCAAGGCAGCAAACACGCGGTATTTTTCACCCCAACGCTTGTTGACAGCAATATTAAAGGTATTGCCGCTGACGAAAGTAGAACCATCGTCCGTAAAATCAGAATACCATCTGTTCCAGACATTCACACCCCAGCCAGTATTCGCCGGATCTTCCCATGCAAGCTTAGCAGTATAGGTGTTGCGGGCGGTGTAGCTCAAAGGCTTACCGGTGCTATCGTCTTTAGCAGAAAGCCAATCATAGGCGCCTATCAGCACAAAGCCCTTGCCCAGGTTATGCTTTAGCTCAAACTCAACACCCTCGGAGGTGGTGTTATCAATATTGACATATTGGTAATTTTTTGTTCCTGCAATAGTCTCAAAGTTGATAGCATCCTCTTTTTTATTCTTAAAATATGTCAGCTTGCTGCTAGTATCCTTGCCAAATTCGTGCTCATAGGATAATTCATAGCCACGTGTTTTTTCTGGCTTCAAATCGGGGTTGCCGTATAAGAAGAAGCTATTGTGACTGCCCATTACGCCATACAGCTCGTCAACAGAGGGAGCACGGTAGGCGGAGCCATAGTTTGCCTTAAAGCGGGAATTATCTGCCACAAAGTACGTTGCACCAAAGTTAGGAGATGTGTGGCTGCCAAAGGTATCGTGATGGTTGTAGCGTACCGACGGAACTAACAGCAGCTTGTCCCCCACGCGCCATTCGTCCTGCAGATACAGCGCGTATTGGTTGGTTCTGTCGTCACCAGTTTGGATATATGCAGCGCCTTGGTTTACCTTGTACTCGCCGCCAAACGTAAGCTTGTTGTTAGCAGCTGTGTTAATACTGTCACGGGCATCAATAATCCACATCTTGTATTCGCGGTTATCCAAGGTTGTGTTTGTTGACTTCCAGGCAGTTGTTTCTAAAGAGCTGTAGGAAACAGACATACTGTAATCGCTATTAGCATTCTTACCATTGTAGGTTACAGCAGCAGACTTGCGCTCCTGGTCGCGATAGCTAATATAGCTGTATGTTTTACCTCCCATCTTCATCGAAACATCGTAATTAAACTTTTGCTTGCCATAATCAACAAAGAAATTTACCTTATTGTTTGCATCGGCATCATAATCCAAATCCAAGCTGTAATACTGCTTAGGCCCGCGGGTAAAGCCTTCTGCCTGACTGCTAAAATCACGCATCCTGCCAAAGCTTGCATCAACAGCAGCATTAACCTTGCCGTCTCTGCCGCTGTTCCAATGGTAGTAGTTGGTTGTTTCACGGCTGCCAGTTGCCACACCCACAGTAAACGACTGCTTATCAGGCTTGCTGGTAATAATGTTGATTACGCCAGATTGTGCGTCGCTGCCATAAAGAGCGCCTGCAGTGCCACGCACAATTTCCACGCGCTCCACGTTGCTCAAGTTCAAGCGGTCTAAAATGCGGTCATTACCCGAAGCGTTGGTATACATGTTCTCGCCGGCAACACGTCTGCCGTTAACGAGCAGCAGTATATCGTTGCTGTTGCCGCCGCGCATGCTCATTTTATCGCCATGGCCGCCACCGCCATCAAAAATAACTAAATTAGTGGCAGTCTTTAACACATCCCGCACGCTAATTGCACCGATGTTTTGGATCTCTTCCCTTGTGATTACCTCTACGCTCTGCGGAACCTCTTTCTTTTCCAGCGGTGTTTTGGTAGCAGTCACAACATAATCTGCACCCTCGTATACATCCATTTCACCCTGCTCTGCAGCAAAAGCCATATTGGCAACTGCACTGATAACACAGGCAGTGAGCAAAGCTACACGTTTTTTGTTTAAACGTCTCATCAATCTACCTCTTCTCTTAGTAAGTATGTATTTGGTATATTTCCACATCCTAAAGTCAGTGTATGCTAACTATAGGATAAAAATATCAGGTTGAAAATTCCCTCTTGCAAGCATCGACTCCCTCAGTCAGCTCACATTCGTTCGCTGACAGTCCCCAAGGAGAGCCTTTTTAGTATTGCGTAAAGCTCTAGTCAAGCCTCCCCTTAGGGGGACAAGGTGAATTGCCCGTTAGGGCAAGAGAGGGCGCTCTGGGGCGGGTGCTGAGCGTATGCGAGGCGGAGAGTTTTGCAGAAAACTACGCAGGAAGCAGACCCCTCTCATTCTGGTTGCTAATTATCATCCCTACTCGTGCTCCTCCACGCTATAGGGGAAGCACACAGGATACACGTTGCCGTTAGCCTCAACGTGCATAATCACAGCCTGCACATCATACAGGCTTTCAATAATCGGCTCCACAAAAACCTCCTTCGTGGGGCCATCCGCCATAATCGCGCCCTTTTTGAGTGCGATCAGGCGCTCGCTGTAGCGTGCTGCATGGTTCAAATCGTGCAGCACCATAATAACTGTCAATCCCATTTCGTTGTGCAGGCGCACAACCAGCTCCATCAGCTCCAGCTGATGATGCACATCCAAATAGGTTGTAGGCTCATCCAAAAGCAACACCTGCGGCTGCTGCGCCAGTGCCATTGCCAGCCAGGCGCGTTGGCGTTCGCCACCACTTAAGGTGTGCACCAAGCGGGTGCGCAACGGTCCCAGCTCTGTAAAGGCAATAGCCTCATCAATAGCTATTCTGTCTTCTTTTCCCAAGCCGTCAAAAAATTTGCGGTATGGCATGCGGCCATAGCTCACAAGCTCTTCTACCGTAGTGCCTGCAGGAGCATTAGCGCTTTGCGCCATTACTGCCATAGTGCGGGCCACCTCTTCGGTAGACATCTTGTTAATATTTTTGCTGTCCAGGTACACTGTACCGGCGGCAGGCTCCAGCAGGCGGCACAGCGCCTTTAGCAGGGTGCTTTTACCGCTGCCGTTGGGGCCGATAATGGTAACAATCTCGGGCTTGGATATATCAAGTGTCAAATCCTTGATAATTGTGCGCTCACCATATTTGAGCGTAATTTTATCTGTACGTAGGGTCGGGTTATGCATAGCTTAGCGCATCCTCCTTTTCAAAAGGTAAAGGAAGAACGGACCGCCGATAAACGACATAAAGATACCGACGGGGATCTCCAGCGGACTGAACAGCGTTCTGGCCGCCGTATCTGCCAGGGTGACAACCGCACCACCAGCAATGGCAGCACAGGGCAATAAATACTCATGGTCACTGCCAATCAAGAGGCGCATTATGTGCGGCACAATAAGGCCGACGAAGCCCAGCATACCAGCAACACTGACAGAAACCGCCGCCAAAAGCGCCGAAAGAAAAATCAAAATGGTGCGCATACGCATAACACGCACACCCAGGCTTTTAGCAAGCTCATCTCCCAGCTGCAGCGCATTGAGCGAACGGGCACACAAAATCGTACCTATGATGCCAATAGCGCTGTAGGGCAAAAGCATCTCCACGTGTCCCCAGCTGCGGCCCTGAAAGCCGCCTGCCATCCACATTACCGTGCCTTGGATACGGTCACTGTAAAAAACGTTAAGAGCTGCCATGCCGCCGCCAAAGAAGGTGGCGATGGCCACGCCTGCCAAAATCATCCGCAGCGGATTGATGCCCTTTTCCCATGCCAGGAAGAAAACAATGCCTGTAGAAAGCACTGCACCGGCAAAGGCAGCAACAGGCACCATAGCCGACTGCTCCGGAAAGAGCAGCATAATTACCATAGCAAACAGGCCAGCGCCGGCACTCACGCCGATGATGCCAGGGTCTGCCAGCGGGTTGTGCAGCACACCCTGCAAATTGCAGCCTGCCAGCGCCAGGTTAGCGCCAACCAGCACAGTAACTATAGTGCGCGGCAGACGGATTAAATTTACAATACGGTTAGTATCTGCATCAGCCTCACCCATCAATGCAGCCCAGGTTTCACCCACCGTCAGGCTGATCGTGCCACTGCCAATGCTCACAAGCACACCGATAACGAGCAGGATGCACAGTCCAAAAAAAACCGCTATTCTCAATCGTTCCTTGGTTTTGGCATCATTACTCATTACTTAGCATCTCCATACATATCTTCCTTTAAAATCTTCATGGCCTCGATAGTGTGCGTACCGGGGTTAACTGTAAACAGGCTTGGCGGCAGCTGGTAAACACGGTTGTTCTTTACAGCATTTACATCATGCCAGATAACATTGTCACGCATATTCGCACGCAGCTTTTCTAAAATCTCCTTGCTGCCACCCATGGTAATCAGCATGACCACGTCAGGATTTTCCTTGGCAACAAATTCCATAGACAGCGGAATAAAGCTGCTGTCCTTAACGTTGTCGGCCTTGTTGGCGATATTTACGCCGCCCAGGCGCTCTACCAAATCACCGCTAAAGCTCAGCTTGGTGGACATATTGAAGCTGTCCGGCGCACCAAAGATAATCAGCACCTTGGGTCCCTTGCCAGGCTGCACATCCTTCACCAGCTCGGCATATTCCTTTTCTATCTGCGCGCGCTTAGCAGCAGCTTCCTTTTCCTTGCCGGCAAAGCGGCCAAATTCATCAATACTCTTGAGCACGTCCTCATAGGAATTGATCATGTTCAGATACAGCGGCACGCCTGCCATCTCCAGCGGCTTACGCAGCATTACATGAAAGGGTACGTTAGTACCAACAACCAGATCAGGCTTTAGGCCCATAATCTTTTCCAGGTTGGGCGCATGGATCTGCCCCACCTCGGGGATATCCTGCAGGCTGGCCTTAATGTCATCAGGATAGGAATTGCTTGTGGGGCGGCCTACAGCCTTACCACCAATGCTGGCAAAGATTTCCAGGTTAGAAGCGTTCAAAAACACTATCCGCTTAGGCTCAGCAGGGATATGCACCTTAGCACCTGTGCTATCGGTTACGGTGATAGCAGCATTATCTGCCAATTTATGTTGACCACGTGCCAGTAAAAAATAACCGGCAAGCGCAATAATCACAACAAAAACAAGTAATATATATTTTTTCATGAGCAGCTCCCTTCACACAATTAGCCTAAACTATACGTAAAAACAAATTAGCCTAGTCTAACTTTTACCTTGACATTATCTAACAAAAGCGTTAATTTGTCAAGTTAAAATTAGTCTAGGCTAATCCCGTAATTTAGTTTGTTACTTGCAATTCAGCAATTAGCTCCATGGTCAATTTTGCTTTGTCCTGCGTCCCCTGCGTCAGGCGCAGCTGCTTAACCTGGCAGACTGTACGCTCTGCCTGCCGCAGCCAGCGCAGCAGGGCAAAGTAATCCCCCGCCGCGACAATTTTTAGCTGCTGCAGCGTCAGTTGTCTTCCCGGCGCACGCTGTCCCTGCAGCGCATGCAGCGCCACAAGCTCCACCCCCTGCGCCTGTGCTTGTCTTTGCAAGCGCTGCATAACATTATTCAGCTGCAGCTGCTCCCTTGCCTGTGCCTTTAGCTGCGCCAGCTTCGCCGCCTGCTGCTTCTGGTAGCTGGCATAATCGGCGTGCTCTGCGGCAAACTGCTGCCGTTTAGCCAGCAGCGCCTGTGTCTGCTGCAAGCTGCCGCAAAGCTGCTGCCGCTCCTGCCACAGGCCATGCGCCGCCAAAAGCAGCCACACAGCTAGCGGTATAGCTATAACGGAAAGCAGCAGTCCCATTTTTTCATTGAGCTTTTTTAGCATCACTTTTCCCCTCCTGCGGCAGCAGCTGCAATCTGTAGGCAGCAAGACCGCCCTGCTGCTGCGTTTCTAACAGCTCTACTCTGCTATATCTGCCAGATTGCTGCAGGCCCTCTGCTAATGCCTGCACCACTGCAGAATCTACCGCCTGCCCCTGCAGCAGCAACGGCTTAGCCGCACCGCTATATTCCAGCACCGTCAGCCAGGTACCTGGCAGCATTTGGCGGCTCAAGGCCTCCAGCTCACTGCTCACCTGCAGCGCTGGTGCCTTTGCCGCCTGCAGCAGGCCTTGCAGCTGCTGGATTTGCTTTGCTACCATTTTGCTTTCACGCTGACGCTCCTGCCAGGGTGCATACCCTGCCAGCTGCTTTGTAACGCCTTGCAGCTGGCGCTGCGCCAGATAACGGCCGCCCCAGGCTGCCCCATAGGCACAAAAGGCCAGCGCCAATACAGCACAGGCCAGCCTTGGCAGATAACGCCTCAATCCTGCTATGCGTAGCGGTAGCTGCTTCTGCTTTTGCTGCCTATAGCCTTGCGGCCATCCCTTGCCTGCGTACCACGCCTGCGCCAGCTCCTCGGCGCTAAGCTGCGTGTCCAAAGCGACGTATTCCAAGCGCAGCAATAGCTTTTGGCACAGCTGCTCCCACGTCTGCCGCAAGGCGTCAGACAGTGCCGCTAGCTGCACCTGACATTGCTGCTCGTCACCCGTAGCAATATTACTCACACTATAGCCGTAGCTGTAGCTGCCAGCCTCCCACGGCACGCAATGCTGCACCTCCCAGGCAGCTGCCTGCTGCATTTCCCTTGCTGGCAGCCTTGGCAGCGTCAGCAGCTCACTATGCAGGCTGTCTGCCTTGGGTATTAACACTGTAGCAATGCCTTCCTCCACCTCGCGCGCTAAAAGCACTTCCCGCAATGCGTCCTGCAAGCATTGCCCGTCATCCATGTCCTGCGTCAGCTGCTCCTGCCAGCGCATTTGCCCCTGCTGCCAATAGCTTACGCTTGCAGCCGTCAACGAAAGCACCAATAATGGCTGCGTGCGGCGCAGTCTGCGCCTGCATTGCGTCAGCACAGGCTCTATAAGCTCCTTAAGCTTGTATTCCTTAGTAAAGTCCATTTGCATCACCCTCCCTAAAGCTGTGCCTGCTTTTGCTAAAAAAGTCCCCAATACCAGGCAAGCAGCTCGCTGCCCCAAAAGTAGGCCACCACTGCTGCCAAGCACAAAAACGGCCCGAACGGCAGCGCCAGCCTGCGGCTGGCACGTCCGCACGCAAGCAGCAGGCCGCCAACGGCGCCACCGCTCACAAAGGCCAAAAGCAGGCACGCCAGCCCCGGCTGCACGCCCAGCCACAGTCCCAGCGCTGGTGCCAGCTTCACATCACCCTCACCCATGCCGCCACGGCTGGCAAAATACAACGCCAGCATAACAGCCAAAAGCACCAGTGCGCCGCTAGCTGCCTCCTGCAGCTGCGCCAGGCGCCAGGCACGCCACAGGCCGCACCCCGCCAAAAGCAGCGTCACCTTATCATAGAGCAGCATATATTTAATATCGGTATAGCAGTGCATAGTAAGCAGCAACAAAAAAACAACATCCATGATTACACCCCGCAATTAACAGAAAAAGACTCCTGCATTGCAAATTTACTACAATACAGGAGTCTCAAAAGCTCTTTACTGCTTATTTTATTGTATAACGCTCATCTTGGCTAACGCACTTGAGCGCCAAGGCCTAAGGCCCTTGCTCACCAAGCCAGGTCTTCAGTTTCCTGACGGCCTCTGCCAGTCATTGCATCCAGCATGATGCGCTGCTCAATGTGGGCAGCCAGCTTTTTGGTGAATTTAACAGTATCCGGGTTTACAGACATGCTGTCGATACCGCTCTTAATCAGGAACTCGCAGAACTCAGGATATACGCTCGGAGCCTGGCCGCAGATAGAAACGGTCTTGCCATCCTTGTGGGCAACCTCGATGAGGTGGCGGATTGCGCGGCGTACAGCCAGATTGCGCTCGTCGTAGATATGCGAAACAGTATCGTTATCACGGTCGCAGCCCAAAACCAGCATGGTCAGGTCGTTAGAGCCGATGGAATAACCGTCAACAAACTTGTTAAACTGGTCAGCCAGGATAATATTGGACGGGATTTCGGCCATCAGCCAAACCTTGAAGTCCTTGCCGCGCTGCAGGCCACAGTCAGCCATAATCTTGACAACCTTTTCACATTCCTCCACGTTGCGGCAGAAGGGAATCATAACATTAAGGTTCTTGAGGCCAAACTCCTCACGTACCTTGCGCACTGCCATGCATTCCAGCTTGAAGGCTTCGATGTACTTGGGATCATAATAACGGGAAGCGCCACGCCAGCCCAAAAGAGCAGAGGGCTCGTACGGCTCAAATTCATCGCCACCCTTCAAATCGCGGTATTCGCTGGATTTGAAATCCGAGAAGCGCAGGGTAACAGGTCTGGGAGCCATAGCCTGGCAAACCTGGCGAATGCCTTCGGCCAGTTGGTCTACAACCTTTTCCGGCTGGCCGATCTTGATCAGATACAGCGGATGCTCGTGGATATAGGTGGTCCAGATAAACTCCTCGCGCATCAGGCCAATGCCGTCGCAGGGAAGGCCAGAATATTTTTCAGCCAGCTCGGGGTCACCCAGGTTCATATAAATCTTAGTGCCGGTCGGCGGGAAATATTCTGCGGCAGCAGCAACAACCTGCTGCACCTGCTGCGCCGGCTTTTCTTCTTCAATGATGCCCTCATAAACAACGCCATGAGTAGCATCAACAGTTACATCAATACCGTCAGCGATGGTAGTAGTAGCAGCCTCGCCGCGACTCTTGGTGCCTACGATGCAGGGAATGCCCAGCTCACGGCTGACGATGGAAGCATGACAGGTCATACCGCCGCTATCAGTTACAATAGCCTTGGCCTTTTTCATAGCAGGAACCCAGTCAGGAGCTGTCATTTCAGTTACCAGGATTTCGCCTTCCTTGAACTCGTCGATATGGGACGGGTCCAAAATTACATGTACACGGCCTGCGACGTTACCAGGGCTGGCAGGCAAGCCTTTAACAATAACCTTGCGATCTGTAGTCACTTTTTTCGCCTCTTTCGGTGCGCCATTTTCTTTATTACGACGGCTCCATACGGTCTCAGGACGGGCCTGCAGGATGTAAACCTTGTTGTCGCGTTCGTCAACGCCCCATTCCATATCCATATAGCAGCCATAATGTGCTTCAATTTTCTTGGCACATTCAGCCAGCTGTTTAATTTGTGCGTCAGTCAGCTTCTGCTCGTTTTGCTCGTCAAGCGGAACCATAACCTCCTCGCAGTCACCGTCAGCCTTGCGGATGAGCTTGATATCCTGCGTGTTGACGTTCTTTTCGACAATAGCGCCGTCAGCCTTATTTACAGTATAGTTATCCGGAGTTACGGTGCCTTGTACAACGTATTCGCCCAGGCCCCAAGCACCTTCGATCAGAATATTTTTATCATCGCCGGTAGCAACGTTTACGGTGAACATTACACCTGCAGCCTTAGAAAATACCATCATCTGTACTGCGGCGCTCAGCGCAACATCCAAATGGTCAAAGCCTTGCTTTTCGCGGTAGTAAACAGCGCGGTCAGTAAAGCAGGAGGCATAGCACTCCTTAACCTTGGCCACGATGGTAGCAGCACCCTTAACGTTCAAGTAGGTGTCCTGCTGTCCTGCAAAGCTGGCATCCGGCAGATCCTCGGCAGTAGCGCTGCTGCGTACAGCCACAAACGGGTCAGCCTCGCCCACCTTTTTGCCTAGCTCCTCATAGGCCTCAGCAATCTGCTGCTGCAAATCCAGCGGCATTTCCTCGTCCATAATTGCCTGACGCACCTTTGCGCAAACCTCGCGCAGCTGCGCACTGTTGTCTACATCCAGGCCGGCAATCAAATCCTTAACCTTTTGGTAGAGACCAGTCTGCTCAAAGAAATACTTGTAGGCGCAGGCAGTAGTTGCAAAGCCATACGGAACAGGTACATCAACATGGCTTGTCAGCTCGCCCAAAGAGGACGACTTACCGCCGGCAATAGCCACATCCTTTCTTTCTAACTGGTCAAACCACAGCAGAAATGCTTTTTCTTTCTCCATAATATTTGCTCCTTTAAAAATACTATACTTTTTATCAGGGTACTTCCTTAATATAGTGTATACTATATCACATTTAGAGAGCATATTCAAGCGATTTTGCAAGATTTTACAATAAATTTCCCTTTGCAGGCTTGCAGCTGCTGTAGGCCTGCTATCTACCTACAAGCTTGCAGCGTAAACGCGCAGCCTGGCAGGCCTTCACTATAAAAAAAGCGGTCCAACTACTACTAGTCAGACCGCGTTAACGTCTTGGTGGAGACGAGGAGAATCGAACTCCTGACCCCCTGCTTGCAAGGCAGGTGCTCTCCCAGCTGAGCTACGCCCCCAAAACTCTTATTATTATACAATAAATGCATGCATTTGTCAAGCAAAACATTCGTCTCACGCGCTATCAACGCTTTTTCGGCAGTGCCTCGAGAATAACAGCCTGCACCCTGCTGTCTGTGCCTATGTCCAAAGCAAAGCGCATGGACTGGCCTGCGGCATCCTGCCACAGATATTCGTAGGTTGTCTTGTGTGCGTCATATACCACCGCGTCCGGCAGGCCATACTGCCCCACGGCACGGCCAGCACTGTCGCCCACGCTCACCCCGCGCATGGTGATATAGCTGCTGTCTGTAACCTTGATGGACTGCACCAGCTGCTTTTTTTTTGCAACGCTGATAACAGCGCCTGCATAAGCGTAATCCGTACACTTGCGCTTCTTATCCACTGTTTCCCTTTGCAGGCTGCCAAGACGCTTTTCTGCCTGCTGCCTGTCAAAGCGTGTGCCAAGAGCGGCGTAACCCAGCGCAAAATCCTCCTGCGTCAGCTCATCCTTAACGCCGGTGCTGGTGTAAGGAGCGTAAATATAACCGCTCACTCCGTCGGAATCAGCCTTCAGCCATGCGCCCTGCTGCTCCAGCACGCGCAACAGCGAATGATGCGGCAGCACCTTCAGCACCCTGCCCGCTTCGGCAGCAGCGCGGAAGTTAACATCGTCACCGCTCAAAACCACAAAGCTGCCCTTGTCATAGCCCTTAATTTTTGCACCTGTATAATAGGCCTGCTGCCCTGCTGCCCAAGCACTGCCAGCTGCAAGCAGCAGCACAGCAGCAAAAGCAGCTACAAGCTTCTTGATTGTTTTCACTCTCTTCCTCCAAAATATGTACTTAATTTTTCTCATGTGAAAGGAACTAGCAAAACTTTTTACCTGCTCAATGATTGTCCAAAGAAACCACCGCTAAAGTCTTTCCTAATGGTGCCAACACTTTTAGGATGGTATCAAGCTGAGGACTAGTGATCCCTCTTTCCATTCTAGCTATAACCGGCTGCTTTACTCCGCTAAGTTCTTCAAGCTTTTTTTGGCTAAAGCCCTTTTCCTGCCTAGCTTTAATTAACTCTCCAATAATAGCAACTCTGACATTGCTTTCTGCTATTTCCTCTTTCGTTAAAAAAGAATCAATAAATTCCAAAGCATCTCTACCAACTGCATTATTCATATTGTTCACCTCATCTATATCATAACTAAAACTTTCTATTACGTCAAGTACTTTTAAGTTATTGCTTTGAGCTTATGCAAACTCCCTGGCAATATCTACCATTGCAGCCATGCGCCTGCCATGCCCACATATTCATGCAGCGCCATACAGCTTATATCCAAGGCTGCCGCCTGCGGCAGCAGATGACGCACGCTAAGGCTGCTAGCAGGATTAAGCGTATAATCGCAGGGATAGGGCAGGACCTCCACGCCCTGCGGTGCCAGATAACGCTCAAAATGCTGCAGGCTGCGCGGCATGTGCATTGCGCTCGTCACCAGCAGCACGCTTTTATACCCACGCCCGCGGCAAAGCTGCGCTGTATAGGCAGCGTTTTCCTGCGTCGTGCGCGCCTCATCCTCCACGATAATCCTGTCAGCTGCCAGCCCCAGCTGCAGCAAAATACGTCTGCCAATGCGTGCCTCACTAGCGCCGTCGGCAAATACCTGGCCACCGCTTATAATTACAGGCAAATCGTACTGCCTGGCCAGGCGTGCAGCGGTCAAGAGGCGCGCTGACCCAACAGCCGTCACATTACCGCGCTCAGCACCATCGGCCACACCGCCAACGCTGCCACCACCCAAAACAACGATCACCTGCGCCGCCTTAGGATCCTGCTGCGTGCAGCTCCCTTCTAGCGGCAGGGCCAGCAGCCTTGCGCCCAAGGGCGTACAGGACAGATACAAAAGCACAGCCAAAAGCAGGGATAAAACGCGCAGCAGCCAGCAGCAGCGCCTGCGCCACAGCAAAACGGCCAGCAGCAGCGCCAGCACAACAAACAATCCCGGCGGCAAAGCCAAAGACGCTATCAGCTTCAAAACATATACCATAGTAATCACATCCACATAAACGCAGGCCTGCAAAAATGCGTTGCGCAGCTTTGCAGGCCCATAAATTATTAGTCAATAATATTTTGTTTATAATCGTGATACAACGCCTTAAGCTGCTCCATGGTAGCACCCATTTCCAGCTTCAGCTTAGAGGCAGCATCATAATCACCCTCGGCAACAGCTCTGCGGATAGCGGTAAAGATGCTCTTTTCCTCAAAGGAATCCTTGGCCAGCTTAGCACGCAGCTGCTGGATTTTGCGCCACATTGCCAAATCGCAGTCAGTGCAGCTGTCCTGGCTGTGCAGGCGCTTCATATCGATAACGGCCTGATAATTTTCGGGGATTAGGCGGGTCAAAAGCTCGGTTTTCCAACGGATGAGCGCGCCCTGCATAAAGGAATCAATATATTCCTTTTTCAAAATATCACCCTGGGTAAGCACTGCCAGCTTTTCGGGATATTTTTGGAAGGCGCACAGGTTCTCCCATACGGTAGCAGGAGGCTCGCCAAACAGCCTGCTGCGCTCCTCGGCGGTAAAGTCTTCAAAAACATCGTCCTCAGTGCGGTATTGGCGTTCCTTATCCAGGTAGAAGCCTTCCTCGCCGGCCTTCTTGGAAATTTCCTTCTCCAAGGCCTTAAGATCCTTGCCAGCCTCTACGCAGGCCTTAATGCCATCCAGGCAGGACAGATAGAAGGCTGCCAAGGCGATATAAGTATTGGTGTAGGGATTAGGAGAGCGCATTTCAATGCGTGTAGCCTTAGAATTATCCAAATCACGGATCAGGCCTGCCAAAATCGTTCTGTTACGCGACGGGTTTTCGGGACTCAGGCCCAGGCTGGTGACAATGCACACAGGTGCTTCAAAGCCAGGCTTCAAGCGGTTTAAGGAATCTATCGTGCAGGAAATAAAGGGGTTAGTAACCTCGTAGTTTTTGAGCAGGCCCATCAAGGCACCATAACCAATCGCCGAAAGGAAGTCTGCATGCATATCCTTGGGCGAAAACAGGTTGATGAACTTGCCGTTTTTCATTTTGGCGGCCATGCCCACGTGCGTATGCTCGCCACTGCCGGCAACACCAGGAATAGGCTTTGCCTGGAAGGAAACCTCCAAGCCGTTCATGCGGAAGACTTCCTTTACGATGATGCGTGCCAAAAGCTCGTTATCTGCTGTCTGCACGCCGTCGCTAAACTTCCAGTCCACCTCCAGCTGCTCCATAACGTGAGTCATGTGGCCAGCGCCGTCAATCTGCCCCTTAACGCCGCCACATTCCTTGTGGCCCATTTCAGGCTCCAGGCCGTACAGCTCCAGGGTCTGGATGGTTTGCTCCAAAGCAGTGCGCACATTGCCGCGGGTGCGCTGCCAATATTGCTCCTGCATCACCTGCGAGGAAGAAAGCGCCTCCAGCGGTGCATCCTCACGCGGAGTTTTTACCCAAAATTCCAGCTCAGTCGCACTAGTGAAGACCAGCCTATCAATTTCGGCAGGATTTACATGCTCAAGACCTGGGATAACAGGATGCTTAGCAAACAGCGCCATAATCTCCTGCTCCACATAGTCCAGGGTATTTTTCAAAATAGAGCGTGAATCAACATAATTATTGTTATGCACCAAATAGCAGGGAATGCGCAGCGTACCAATCATACGGCCGCTTTCGGCATCAAAGTGCTCATAATTATAATCTATAAACCAGTTAACGCTTTTGTCCACCTTCATATCCACACGGGCATTATTCAAGGTAGCAATTCCCGTCAGCACAACCGAAGAGCCGTCGGTCTGGGCAGCGCTGCCCTCTAAAAAGTCCTGCATATCCTCCAGGAAAACCTTCATGGGGATTTTTTCGTCAGTGTCATTACCTGCAAAATCCACACCCATTAAGGATACAAACTGAATCTCAGGATGCACTGCCAGCAAATCGCGCAGAGCCTTCTCATTTTGTTGGTCAGGTCTGATTACATACAATAAATCTTTGTTGTTCATGACTAATGCAGCCATTATGGCTGCCTCCTTTCTAAATACTCCCTAATAATTCTCCCAGAAAAAACGAAAAGGACCTTCCCAAGCAGGGAGACACTTCGCCCACGCCAAAGAAAGTCCTCGTTGACTATCTGCCCTTATTATAGCAGACAGCCAGCTCCATTGTCCAGCTTTATTTTTCTTGGGGGAGACACTAGGAAAGCAGCTGCAGCAAAATCTCCTCCAATTTGCTGTAGCTGCGGCCGCCGCGGCGCAGGCCGCTGTTTAGATCAGTCATGTCCACTAACGCCTGTCTGACGCGCTCCTCGCTAAAGCGCCTGCTGTCCTGCGCCAAAAATTTATAGGCATAAGGATTTTTTACGCCAATAGCATCCATAATCGCTTTTTGGTCCATTCCCTGCCGTTTAAGCTCCTTGTAGCGCAGCACCTGGCGCAGCTTTGCCGCCACCATGCCTATGATAGGCAAAATATTATACGCACCGCGCCTGGCCTCTATGGACAAAATTTCTAGCGCCTCCTGCAGCTTGCCTGCCATGATAGCATTAATGATGGCAAAGGCAGAGGGATTGCCAAGGGGAGCAAAAATATCCAGCACATCCTGCCGTGTCCATTGCCTGCGCTCGCCTGCGTATAACGCCAGCTTGGCAATTTCCTGCCGCAAAATTCCCAGCGGAATATCATCGCTCACCGGCTCCAGGTAGTTCATAACCGTGCCAATGGCATCAGGCGTAAAGCGCGCGCCGTAAAACGCCTCCTGCGTGTGCAGCCATTGCTGCACATCGCGCAGCTTCAGCCTGTCGCAGGCGCAGATAAGTGCCTTGTCCTTTAGCTCCTTATAAAATTTGGTGCGCTTATCTAAGCTTTTGGTACTGATAACCACAAAGCAATATTCAGGAACGTCAGTCATAAGCTTCGTCAGCTGCTCCAGCCTTGCTTTGGCAGCTGTGCCCTCGGCCTCGCCCTCGTCGCCAGCCTTGGACTTGGCTGACCTTTTCCCCCACAGGCCTTCATCGCGCACCAGCACCAGCGATTTGCCGCCAAAGAAGGGATAGGTATTGATGGCAACGGCCAGCTCTGCGATGCTGGTGTCCTTCTCAAAGCTTTCTATGCTGCGGTCGCTTGCTGCGGTATCAGCAAAAATATAGTCTGGGAGCGCAGCCAAAATACTGTTGTGGTAATATTCCTCCTCGCCGCACAGCACAAGCACCTGCGCCGCTGGCAGCTCCTTGTGCTGCTGCAGCTTGTATAGTAATTCGTCCGGTTTTATTTCCACCGCGTTTCCTCCATTTTATTTTTCTAAAGGCACAATAGCTAATTTTTTCCCCAACGGTGCCAATAGCTTTAATATAGTGCTGATTTTGGGTATAGCTGTACCATTTTCCAATCTTGCTATTACAGGCTGCCTTACTCCACTCATAATTTCTAACTGCTTTTGCGTGATTCCCTGCTCCTGTCTGGCCTTAATCAGCTCACCAATCAGAGCAACACGTAAATCACTCTCTACAATTTCCTCTTGCGCAAAAAGCTCTTTTCTTACATCCTGCCATTCGCAACCAACGGGACTATTTTTCATTTTGCACACTCCTCGCTTTAAAATCCGACCATTCCCTTAGAGCTTGTTCTATTTCTCTTTTGGGAGTTTTTTGTGTTTTTTTCACAAAGCAATGCAGAAGCACAAAGCTATCTCCCTGCCAAACAGCAAACAGACTTCTGTCTCTCGCAGGCCTTAGTTCCCAAATATCTCCTTGTAAGTGCTTGATATATGGCTCTCCAAGCTTCAGCCCAAACTCAGCTAATGCTTGCAGATAATCGTTATGTTTATTTAACTTTATCCTGCTATCCTTATCATCTTTACCCTTTAATTCTAACAAATAATCATATACTGGCTGCTTACCGCGTTTGTCTTTATAAAAATATATCTTATACATGTACTTCCTCCTATCATTATAACTTATATGTTATAATGCTGCAAGCATCTCCAGGAATAATCCGCATAACTATAGCATCTTATCCCCTCTGCGTCAAAACTAATCTTGATGCACCCCAATTCGTCCGTGCGTAAAATGCTGCTGCCTGCCTCCTGCAGGCGCTGCAGCGCTTCAGCATGCGGATGGCCGTAGCGGTTGCCACGTCCGCAGGAGATAACTGCCAGCTGCGGCCGCACCTGCGCCAAAAGCTCTGCGCCCGTACTGTTGCGTGAACCATGGTGCCCGGCCTTGAGCACTGTATATTGCTGCACAAGCTGCAAGCCCTGCTCCCGCTCTATGCCCATGTCGCCTGTAAAAAGAATGCTGCCCTGCATGCAGCGCACTGCTACCAGCGTACTAGCCTCATTGCCGCTCACTGCAGGCTGCGGCACATCCACCAGCTGCAGGGTACAATGCTCATCTAGCACCACTGCATCACCGCTGCCAGCCACCGTCACTTTAGCAGGCTTCCCCTGCTGCAAGATAGCGGCACGCATTTTACTGCTTTCTGCCGTCAGCAGCTCATTAGGCAAAAGCAACGTCCCTACATCTAGCTGCCGCACTAGTGAGGGCGCACCGCCAGCATGGTCAAAATCGTAATGACTTAGCAGCAGCACATCTATCCTGTTATAACCCAAGGAGCGCAAAAAGGGAGCGACAACCCTGCTGCCCGTAGCAATATTCTTTAAGCCACCTGTATCGATAACCACAACCCTTTGCGACGGCGTTATCACCACAGCGCAGTCACCCTGCCCCACGTCCAAAAAATACGCCGTCAAGGGGAGCGTCCGCTGCTGCTGCCAGCAAATTACCGCCACTAAGGCCACAGCAAGAGCAGCCAGTCCCGCACGCCTTTCCCTGCCTGTAAAAAGCTGCAGCCAGCCAAAATCGGCCCAAAGTGCCAGCAAAGCATAATACAGCACGCAAGAATATGCAGGCAGGCTGCCGATAACAACGGTAGCAAAGGGCAGGCGTGCCAGATAACGTGCCTGCTGCAAAACCTGCTGCAGCAAAAACTGCGCCGCGCCAAGCAGCACCTCGCCACCAGGAATGCGGCTGCCGACAAGCGCCAGCTGCGCCGCCAGCTCCAGCACAGGCACCAGCACAATATTGCTGACGAGGGAAATAAGCGAAACTTGATGAAAATAGTATACCTCTAGCGGCACTACAGCCAGCTGTGCCGCCAGGGTTACTGCCGCCCCTTCGGCCACAGGTGCAGGTAAAAAGCCGGGCAGCGCACGCCTGCACGCCGGCAGCAGCCACAAAAGGCCAGCCGCCGCCCCAAACGACAGCTGAAAGCCGATATCTAAAAGCCACAGCGGCCGCAGGCACAGCATCACGCACAGCACCACGCACAGCAAGCGCCCACGCTCACCGCCGCGTCCGCACCACAAAAGCACCAGGGCCATGGCCAGCGCACGCACGACGGGAGCACGCAGACCGCACAAAAGCGCGTATAGCACCAGCAGCACGCTCACAATGCGGCTGCGGTGTGGCTGCGGCAGCGGCGCTAGGATCGCCAGCAAAAGGCCGCTGAGCATTACCAAATGCGTTCCCGATACCGAAAGCAGATGCGCCAGGCCGTTAGCGGCAAAGGTGTCGCGGGTTTCTTCATCCAGACGGCCGCTGCCTCCCAAAAGCATGCCGCTAAGCAGCGCTCCCTGCTCCTTGCCCATCCTCTCCTCCAAATGCCTGCATAGCGCCAAATTCCACAGCTGCAGCTGCTGCCAGGCGCTGCTTTCGGCCTCCGCTCCCACAAGCTGTGCCTTTTCCAGGCGTGCGCCCAAATTATTTATCCTGTTATACAGGTCTCCGACAAAGCCGCCAGGATTGCGCAGGCTTACCAGCTCGCCCAGCGTACCGCGCACCAGCACCCTGCCCGTCTGCGGCAGAGCCTCTCCCTTTAAGCCCACACGCAGGCGGCCGCTGTAGGCAGCTTGCTTTCCCTGCACCTCCAGCCTTTCGCAACGCATGACAAAGCCACCATAGCCATCGTGAAAATAAACGCTCGCAGGCTCCACCTCGCCCAGCACCTGCGCCTGCTGCCCCAGGTAGGGCACAAGCAGCTGCGCTGCACCCGGCTGCGTGCGCAGGGCGCAGCCAAGGCCCAAAAGCAGCAGGCACAAGGGCAGTAGCACCATAGCTGCCTGAAAGCGGCGCAAACGCCAAAGCAGCACGCACAATGCCGCTGCTGCCGCCAGCGCGTAGGCAAAGCAGCCGCCGTAGGCAGCAAGCTCGCTGCGCAGGCCGCCATAAATGCCCAGCAGCAAAAATAGCGTGCCGCTATAAACAAAGTGCATCCTAATCCACCTCCACCAAGGGACGCAGCCGCTCTAATTTTGCCTTGCCAATGCCCTTTACCTTAAGCAGGTCGTCAACGCTGCTAAAGCGCCTTCCCTGCCTATAAGCCGCAATCCGCTGCGCCAGCGCTGGCCCTACCCCTGGGAGTGCCTCCAGCTCGGCAGCAGTGGCAGTGTTAAGCTTGACGCGGACGGCAGCCTTGCCTTTGGCTGCACTGCTAGCGGACGCACCCTCCTTAGCCTTAGCCTGTGTGACCGTCCTTGCCGCTGTCTGCTTAACGCTTGGCACATTCACCTGATTGCCGTCCTTAAGCCTGCGCGCCAGGTTCACCCTCTCCCTATCGGCCGTCTCCGTCAGGCCGCCAGCCGCCGCCACCGCGTCAAGCGCCCTGCTGTTTGGGGCAAGCTCGTACATACCAGGCTCAAGCACCGCACCGCTCACGTACACCATAATTTTTTTATCACTGCCTGGCGTACTAGTTTTTGCTTGCTCTGCCACAGGCAGCAGCTTATTTTGCCTATCGCCTCCTGTTGCAGCATAATCGCTAAAAACACTGGTAAGCGCGCAGCCTAGCAGCAGCATTACCAGAAAAACAATTTTCTTCTTTTTATTGTCCACGATATCATCCTCCACAAGCTTTAATTAGCCAAATTGCTAAATATAATCAGCCTCGCCGCCTTGAGGCATATATAAAGCGGCTACCGCATAAGCATAATAACCGCAGCAAGCTAAGCTAAAGCCAATGCACCATTGAAAAACAAAAAGAGCCTCCAAGAATAACCTTTACGTTATTCTCAGAAGCTCTGAAAATGTAAGCGTTATTTAGTACTACTAAATAATGTCTGATGACACTTGCTGCTTATTTTTTTGTACGTGCCACAGCCTGCTTGCAGCTGCAGCTACGCTTTGGTGATTCGCAAATTATTTGGCTACGATATTTACCAGGCGGCCGGGTACGCAGATAACCTTGCGCACGGTAGCACCGCCGATGTGGGCCTGTACGTTGGCATCTGCCAGCGCAATCTGCTCCAGCTCTTCCTTGGTGGCAGCAGCAGGAACAGTCAGGCGGCCACGCACCTTGCCATTAACCTGCAGCACGATTTCAACGTTATCCACCTTCAATGCTTCCTCGTCGTATGCAGGCCAGCTTTGATCGTGTACGCTGCTAGCTGCGTCAATAGCGCCGCGCCACAGCTCCTCGGTGATATGCGGTACAAACGGGCTCAGCATCTTGATCAAATCCGAAATTGCTTCGTAAATCAAGCCTGCGTTAGGCTCGGCCTTAGCCTCCTTATAGGCATACAGAGCATTTACCAGCTCCATGAGCGTGGAAATTGCAGTGTTAAAGTTAAAGCGGGTTTCGATATCGTTGGCAACCTTTTTGATGCTGCCATGCAGCACGCGGCGCAGATCCTTATCGGCTTCGTCCAGGCTGCTTACGTCATAGCTGGTAACCTTTTGCTCCAGCTGCGGCATGTAGTTCAGCACAATGCGCCAAATACGGTTGAGGAAGCGGAAGGAGCCTTCTACACCCTGGTCGCTCCATTCCAGCTCACGCTCAGGCGGAGCAGCAAAGAGGATAAACAGACGCGCGGTATCAGCACCGTACTTAGCCAGGATTTCCTCGGGGGATACAACGTTGCCCAAGGATTTGCTCATCTTGGCGCCGTCCTTGATTACCATGCCCTGGGTCAGCAGATTGCTGAAGGGCTCGTCGTAATCCAAGAGTCCTGCATCACGCAGCACCTTAACAAAGAAGCGGGAATAGAGCAGATGCAAAATAGCATGCTCAATACCGCCGATATATTGGTCAACAGGACCCCAATAGTTGTTGAGATCCTTAGCAAACGGCAGCTTGTCGTTGTGAGCGTCGGTATAGCGCAGATAGTACCAGGACGAGCACAGGAAGGTGTCCATGGTATCAGTCTCACGGGTTGCATCCGCTCCGCACTTGGGGCACTTGCAATGAACAAAGCCCTCCGAAGTAGAAAGCGGAGACTTAGCGCCTGCAGTAAAGCTTACGTCCTCAGGCAGGCGTACAGGCAGATCCTCCTCCGGCACCAGCACCTCGCCGCAGTGCGGGCAATAAATGATAGGAATCGGCGCACCCCAATAGCGTTGACGGCTGATGAGCCAGTCGCGCAGGCGGAAGTTTACACGGCGCTTGCCAAAGCCTTCCTTTTCGGCCTTGTCCATGATAGCGCTCATAGCAGCATGCATTTCCATACCGGTAAATTCGCCAGAGTTAACCAGCATGCCTTCCTTTTCTTCGTAAGCGCAGGTCATCTCCTCCAGCTTCAGCTCCTTGCCCACCGGGCAGATGGTAACGATCTTGTCGATGCCATACTTATCGGCAAACATCCAGTCACGCTGGTCACCCGTAGGAACGCCCATAACAGCGCCGGTACCATAATCGTACAGAACGTAGTTGGTTACCCAGATTTCTACCTGGCGGCCGGTGAACGGGTTAATGCAATATACGCCAGTGAAGATGCCCTCCTTCTCGGATTCGCTGGAGGTACGCTCGATTTCGGACTGATTGCGTACACGCTCGCAGAAGGCCTTAATTTCCTCAGCCTTGGGATTGTTTTCGCAGATGGTCTTAATCAGCGGATGCTCGGCAGCCAGCGCCATAAAGGTTACGCCGTAGGCGGTGTCTGGACGGGTGGTGTAAACAGCTACCTTATCATTAAGTGCAGGAATTTCAAAGCTGAATTCCAAGCCCTCGCTGCGGCCGATCCAGTTGCGCTGCATGGTTTTTACGCGCTCCGGCCAGCCCTCCAAAAGATCCAAGTCCTTCAGCAGCTCGTCTGCATAATCGGTAATCTTAAAGAACCATTGGCTGAGATCCTTTTTAACAACCTCGTGGTCGCAGCGCCAGCATTTGCCGTCAATAACCTGCTCGTTGGCCAAAACCGTGTTACAGGTGTCGCACCAGTTTACAGCAGATTCCTTTTTCACAGCCAGGCCGCGCTTGTAGAACAGCTCAAAGAACCATTGGGTCCATTTGTAATAATCCTCCTTGCAGGTGGTAACCTCGCGGTCCCAGTCATAGGACAGGCCCAGGGCCTTCAGCTGACGGGTCATATTGGCGATGTTTTCGAGGGTCCATTTTTTAGGCGGGATGTTGTGCTTGATAGCTGCGTTTTCCGCAGGCATACCAAAGGAATCCCAGCCCATGGGATGCAGCACGTTGAAGCCCTTCATAGTGCGGAAGCGCGCAACAACGTCACCAATGGAATAGTTACGTACATGGCCCATGTGCAGGTTGCCGGACGGATAGGGGAACATCTCCAGCACATAGGATTTGGGTTTGGAATCATCCTTTTCTACCTTAAAGGTTTTGTTTTCTTCCCAGTATTTTTGCCATTTGGCTTCAATGTCATGGGGAGCATATTTGTCTTGAAGCATTTCTTTACCTCCTGAATATTGGTCAGAAATAAAAATCCCCGACCTTAAATAAGGCCAGGGACGAATTAGCTCGCGGTACCACCCTGATTGCGGCCAGGGCCGCCACTTAATTAGCCTTGACGCAGCATCACGTCCGCACATTTCCTTGCGGCTTCTTCACGGTGAGTTCATCGCCAATACCTGCCGGCTCGCATCCACCGCCGGCTTTCTGAAAGCTATTGAAGACTACTACTCCGCTTCACAGAATTTAAGTAAAAATTATCTTTAATATTATATAACGCACCGCCACAAAAGTCAAATCAATGCACAGTATTACTGCTTTTTCTTTTTCGGCAGCAGCTTCTGCCCCAGCTGTCCCTTGACGATAATCAGCTGGTCACGCAGCTCGGCCGCCGCCTCGAAGTCCAGCGCCTTGGCCGCCTCCTGCATCCGCCGTTCCAGCTCGCGTGCCAGCGTGTTCAGCTCGCGCATTGATTTCTTCTTCAGCGCCTTGGCATCCGCTGCGCCATAATTTGCCGCCTCGCCCTCTTCGGCCACCTTGGTGAGCTTGATAAGCTGGCGCTGCTCCTTGTACACCGTCTTAGGCGTAATGTGGTGCGCAGCGTTATATTCCTCCTGCTTGGCGCGGCGGCGGTTAGTTTCATCAATAGCGCGCTGCATACTGCCTGTGATGCGGTCGGCATACATGATAACACGTCCGTGCGCATTGCGTGCAGCACGGCCTATCGTCTGGATCATGGCCGTATCACTGCGCAAAAAGCCTTCCTTATCCGCATCCAAAATCGCAATCAGCGACACCTCTGGCAAATCCAGGCCCTCACGCAAAAGGTTAATGCCCACCAAAACATCAAACCTACCCGCACGCAGGCTGTCGATAATCTCGGCACGCTCAATCGTGGCAATCTCGGAATGCAGGTAGCGCACACGCACCCCGGCCTGCTTCAAATACTCCGTCAGATCCTCGGCCATCCGCTTGGTCAGCGTCGTCACCAGGGTGCGCTCATTTTGCGCGCTGTTTTTATTGATTTCCCCCAGCAAATCATCTATCTGTCCCTTAATCGGACGGATTTCTATCTGCGGGTCCAAAAGTCCCGTCGGACGGATAATCTGCTCTACCACCTGCTCTGCCTGCTCCAGCTCGTAGGGCGCAGGTGTTGCCGACACGTAAATCGCCTGCTTGATCTGCGCCTGGAATTCGTCAAAGGTCAGCGGTCTGTTATCATAGGCCGACGGCAGGCGGAAGCCATGCTCCACCAGCATCTGCTTGCGCGAGCGGTCACCTGCGTACATAGCGCGTATCTGCGGCAGCGTCACGTGTGACTCATCCACCACCAGCAAAAAATCCTTAGGGAAATAATTCACCAGCGTAAACGGTGCCTCCCCTGCCCTGCGTCCTGCCAGGTGGCGCGAATAGTTTTCGATACCAGAGCAGTAGCCCATCTCCTGCATCATTTCCAGGTCATAATTCGTGCGCTGCTCCAGGCGCTCTGCCTCCAGCAGCTTGCAGTCCTTGTTGAGCACGTCCAGGCGCTGGGCCAGCTCCTCGCGGATATCGCCCATGGCACGCTCCAGGTTTTCCCTGCTCGTTACGTAGTGCGACGCGGGAAAAATGGCCACATGGCTGCGCTGCGAGAGCACCTCACCCGTCAGCACGTCCACCTCCATGATGCGGTCCACCTCGTCGTCAAACATTTCAATGCGCACAGCCTTTTCGCCGTAGGCAGCAGGGATAACCTCAATCACGTCACCACGCACGCGGAAGGTACCACGCTTAAAATCAATATCATTGCGCGTATATTGGATTTCCACCAGCTTATGCAAAATCCTCTGGCGGTCGATAATCTGCCCCAGGCGCAGCGAAAGCACCATATCATAATACTCCTGCGGTGCGCCCAGGCCGTAAATGCACGATACGCTGGCCACAATAATAACATCCCTGCGCTCAAACAGCGCACTGGTCGCACTATGGCGCAGCTTATCAATTTCGTCGTTAATAGAAGCGTCCTTTTCGATATAGGTATCGGACTGCGGGATGTAGGCCTCCGGCTGATAATAATCGTAGTAGGAAACAAAGTATTCCACCGCATTTTCGGGGAAGAAGGCCTTCAGCTCGCTTGCCAGCTGCGCCGCCAGGGTTTTGTTGTGGGCGATCACCAGCGTCGGCCTGCGCACCTTGTTTATCACCTGGGCGATGGTGTAGGTTTTGCCTGTGCCCGTCGCACCCAAAAGCACCTGTGTGTGCAGGCCCCTTTCCACGCCCTCTGCCAAGCGTTCTATCGCCTGCGGCTGGTCACCTGCAGGCTCAAAGGGCGCCTGCAATTTAAAATCCATGCCAATCCCTCCCATGAACAATAAGCGCCTTACAGCTCTAACTCAATGCTAACGGGGCAATGGTCGCTGCCAAACACCTCGTTGTGGATTTCGGCGCTTTGCACCCTGCCTGCAATGCGGTCCGACACAACAAAATAGTCAATACGCCAACCAGCGTTCTTTTCGCGCGCCTTAAAGCGGTAGCTCCACCAGCTATACTTCACCTCCTCAGGATGCAGGTAGCGGAACGTATCTGTAAAGCCTGCTGCCTTCAGCTCGCGGAACTTGCCGCGCTCCTCATCGGTAAAGCCTGCGTTTTTGTGGTTCGTCTTGGGGTTCTTCAGGTCAATCTCCTCGGCCGCTACGTTTAAATCACCACAGACAACAACTGGCTTTTTAGCATCCAGCTGCTTGAGATAGCTGCGGAAGGCATCCTCCCACACCATGCGGTAATCCAGGCGCAAAAGCCCGTCCTTGGAATTGGGGGTGTAGACCGTCACCAAATAAAACCCGTCAAATTCCAGCGTAATTACGCGGCCCTCCGTATCATGCTCTGGCTGCCCCAGGCCATAGCTGACGCTAAGCGGCTTGTGCCTGGTAAAAATGGCCGTACCGCTGTAGCCCTTGCGCTCGGCACTGTTCCAATATTCTTCGTAGCCAGGAAAGACAAAGTCTGCCTGCTCGCGCTGCATTTTGGTTTCCTGCAGGCAGATGACATCAGGCGCAGCCTCCTGCAAAAAATCAGCAAAGCCCTTAGTCATGCAGGCACGCAGGCCATTAACGTTCCAGGAATATAATTTCATAATCTATAACCTCGCTCTCGGTAAAATTCATAGCTAACGCTTAAATTATACCATAGCTGCCGCCAGCAGGCTAGTAAACGCGCACAACAAAAGGACTGCCCTGCGCATTATGCGTAAGGCAGTCCCTAGCTGCTTATATCAGGCGCTTAGAAAAATAAGCCTTTCTAGCTTATTTACCAGTGCGGCCGCGCTTGGTGAAGGCTTCACCCTTAGCGCACAGGGGGCAGGAATCGGGGTTATAGGTTTCTACGTTCAGGTGCAGCAGAGCCTCGGTGCGCACACCAAAATCTACCTTGCCGCCGCTGCGGTCAACCAAAAGGCCCACGCCAACCAGCTCGCCGCCGTGCTCCTTTACAACCTCCATAACCTCTTTAACGCTGCCGCCAGTGGTAACAATGTCCTCTACCACCAGCACGCGGGTGCCAGCCGGGATTTGAAAGCCACGGCGCAGAGTCATCTTGCCGTTTTCACGCTCGGTGAAGATAGCACGGGTGCCAAGTGCCTTGCCCACCTCGTGCGCCAGCAAAATGCCGCCGGTCATAGGGCCGACAACCAGCTCCACGTTATCATTTTCATAACGGCGTGCGATTTCCTGGCACAGGCGCTCGGTGTATTTGGGATGCTGCAGCACGTTAAACTTTTCTACGTACATGGGGCTGTGCAGGCCGCTAGTCAGCAAAAAGTGACCGTGCAGCACTGCCTCGGTTTCCTCCAGCATCTTTAAAACGTCTTTTTCTTCTAAAACTGCCATTTGCTTACACTCCTTTAATTTCATCCACTATTGCCAGCGCTGCTGCCTGTCTATCCTGGGCCTTGGTGATGGGGCGGCCGACAACGATGTGGCTGCTGCCGTTTTGCAAGGCACCTGCAGGCGTTGCTACGCGCTTTTGGTCGTTCAAATCGCTGCCAGCAGGGCGCACGCCCGGAGTAACGATCAAAAAGTCCGGGCCGCAGGCCTCGCGGATAGCTGCTGCCTCCTTGGGCGAAGCAACTACGCCGTCCATACCAGCCTCCTTGGCCAGCTTGGCTAGGCTGATAACCTGCTCGGCAATAGTATTCTTGTAATTCAAATCAGCAAACTGTTCATCATCCATACTGGTCAAAATGGTGACAGCAATAAGCTTGGGGGCAGTGCGTCCTGCAGCCTCAGCAGCAGCATGCACAGCACTTACGGCCTCGGCCATCATCTTTTTGCCGCCCACAGCATGGACGTTCATCATATCTGCGCCCAAATCGCTGAGCACAGTGAGCGCATGGGCTACGGTGTTAGGAATATCCTGCAGCTTTAAATCCAAAAAGACGTGCTTGCCCTCAGATTTCAAAAAGCTGATGATTTCGCTACCCACTGCATAATACAGCTCCATGCCCACCTTGTAATAGCTTACGGCCTCCCCCAGCTCCAGCACGCAGGCCTTTGCCTGCTCTAGCGTAGGGAAGTCCAGAGCCACGATTAAACGGTCATCATGTTGCATAACCTTGCTCCTTTATACAACTATTAATATTATAGAAAGATGGTGCGTCTTGCACCTACCCCATAGACGCTGGAGAATGTGCCAGCTGCTAGGCGGGGCGACGACGTCGTACTACTAGTACGTCTAGGAGCCCCAACAACGCAGATGGTGCGTTATGCAGCGTCTTATTTGTAAAGAGGCATGCTTGCCTTGCCTGCCGGCAACGCCAACCCCACAATCTCGCTGATATTATTATTGCCGTGCCTGTCCAAATAAGCCAGCATACCCTGCGCAATGGTTTCGGCAATATCCGGCTGCACAAAGTTGGCCGTGCCTACTGCCACCGCACTGGCGCCTGCCAGCATAAACTCGATAGCGTCCTCGGCGCACATAATACCGCCCATGCCGATGATGGGGATGTGCACAGCCTGCGCCACCTGGTACACCAGGCGCACTGCCACCGGGCGCACAGCAGGACCGCTGAGGCCGCCAGTGACGTTGCCCAGCACGGGGCGTTGGCGTTCAATATCTATTTTGGTGCCCAAAAGCGTGTTAATCATCGAAATAGCATCTGCGCCTGCAGCCTCCACGGCCTTGGCCATCACTACGATGTCGGTAACGTTGGGCGAAAGCTTGGCAATAACCATCTTGCTGGTGTTGGCCTTAACCTCGCGCACTACTGCGGCAGCTGCCTCGGGCACAGTGCCAAAGACAATGCCGCCCTCCTTGACGTTGGGGCAGGAAATATTGATTTCCACAGCGTCCACGCCCTCAACATCCAGCCTTTTGGCAACAGCGCCGTATTCCTCGGGCGTATGGCCGTAGATGTTGACGATTACAGGCACATTGTATTTGCGCAGCTCGGGCAGGGTGTGCTGCAGGAAATATTCGCTGCCAGGGTTTTCGAGGCCGATGCAGTTGAGCATACCCGACGGCGTTTCTACTGCACGCTGGCCCTTGTTGCCTGCTGCAGGCTCCAGCGACGTACCCTTGACGGTAACGGCGCCCACCCTTTCCAAATCCAGGAAGTCGGTAAATTCCAGGCCAAAGCCAAAGGTGCCAGAGCCTGTGGTGACGGGAGTAGCCATCTTGAGACCGGCAATATCCACTGCCAGACGTCCATCATAAAGCTGCTTTACCATTCGCCCACCTCCTCGGCCCAAAATACCGGGCCATCCTTGCACACCTTAATGCGTCTGCCGATGCCCTCGCAGGCACAGGATAAGCAGGCGCCCAGGCCGCAGGCCATGTACTTTTCAAGCGAAACCTGGCACTTGACGCCAGCCTCCAGGCAGGCTGCTGCCACAGCGCGCATCATCGGCACAGGGCCGCACACGTAGACGCAGTCATAGCCGCCGTCTGCCAAAAGCTGGGGCAAAAGCGCCATAACGGTGCCCTTGGTGCCTGCACTGCCATCATCCGTTGTCAGATAGATATTGGGGCACAGCTCCTTGTACAGCTCTGTCCAGAACAGCTCGCTTTGCGTGCGTCCGCCCATCAAAATATCGGCCCTGCCGCTGCCAAAGCCATTGGCCAAAAAGAGCAGCGGTGCCAGGCCCAGGCCACCGCCAACTAAAAGCGGCTTTTGCGCACTCAGGTCAAAGCCGTGACCCAAGGGGCCCACAATGCTCAGCTCATCGCCTGCGGCAGCATCTGCTAAAATATGCGTTGCCTCGCCAATGATGCGGTAAATCATCGTAATGCTGCCCTTGGCAGCATCCACGCCTGCTACGCCAAAGGGACGGCGCAAAAGCGGCGCGGTATTTTTGCACACCTTCACGTTTACAAACTGTCCGGGGACAGCCTGCTTAGCAATTTCCGGTGCATAAACCTCTATTAATTTTGTAGAACTATTTAATACGCGCTGGCCAAGCACCTTGGCCTTAGCAATAGTCTTAGACATAATTAGTCCTCCCAGGTTAAGTCCTGCAGAGCGATGACGCTGACAACGCGGCGGCGGCGCATAGCGCTCATAACGCGCTGCAGCTCGCGGGCGGTGTCCATGGAGGTAAGGCAGGCGATAGCGTGCTCTACGGTAGAACGGCGGATCTTGAAGCCATCGCGCTCGGCATCACGGCCGTGGTTGGTGGTGTTGATAACCATGCTGATGCGGCCGGACTTGATGTCATCGATGATGTTGGGATGACCCTCGCTCACCTTGGTGGCAACCTCTACGTTTACGCCATGCTCCTTGAGGTATTCGGCAGTGCCGCCTGTTGCGGAGACAATGTAGCCCAAATCCTCAAAGCCACGGGCAATTTCTACAGCCTCAGGCTTATCCATATCGGCAACTGTGATCAAAATCGCGCCCTCGTGCGGCACGTTGATGCCAGAGGCGATGCAGGCCTTGTACAGCGCGCGGCTGTATTGGTAATCGCAGGCCATAACCTCGCCTGTAGACTTCATCTCAGGGCCGAGGGTGATATCTACGTTGCTCATCTTGTTGAAGCTAAATACAGGCGCCTTAACTGCGTAATAGTCGGGGAAGAGACGCAGGCCAGGCTTGTAGCCCTGCGCACGCAGGCTTTCGCCCATAGCGCACTTGGTGGCAACGTCAACCATGGATACGCCTGTAACCTTGCTCAGGAAGGGTACAGTTCTAGAGGAGCGCGGGTTAACCTCAATTACATATACGTGCTCATCGCGCACGATGTATTGAATGTTAATCATGCCCTTAACCTCCAGGCCCAGGGCCATCTTGTTGGTGTAGCTGATGATGGTGCGGATAACACCCTCGCTCAGGCTGCGCGGCGGATAAACAGCGATAGAGTCGCCGCTGTGTACGCCTGCACGCTCAACGTGCTCCATGATGCCGGGGATGAGAACCTCCTTGCCGTCGCAGATAGCGTCAACCTCAACCTCGGTGCCCTGCAGGTAATGGTCAACCAATACAGGATGCTCGTGCGAAGCCTTTACTGCGCTCGACATATAGTGCTTAAGCTCTTCGTCGTTGTAAACGATTTCCATAGCACGGCCGCCCAAAACGTAGGACGGGCGCACCATCGTCGGGTAACCAACATCGTGGGCGGCGGCAAGCGCACCCTCGGTATCAAATACGGTGTGTCCCTTAGGACGCGGAATGTCGCAGCTGGTCAAAAGCTCGTCAAAGCGTTCACGGTCCTCGGCGCGGTCGATGCTGTCGACGCTGCTGCCCAAAATCTGCACGCCTGCACGGTATAACGGGCCTGCCAGGTTGATAGCGGTCTGGCCGCCAAACTGCACAATAACGCCCTCAGGCTTTTCTTTATCAATAACATTGAGCACGTCCTCAACTGTCAGCGGCTCAAAGTACAGCTTGTCTGCAATATCAAAGTCTGTGGAAACGGTTTCGGGGTTGTTGTTGATGATGATGGTTTCGTAGCCTAATTCCTTGAGCGCCCAAACGCAGTGTACAGAGCAGTAGTCAAATTCTACGCCCTGGCCGATGCGGATAGGACCGCTACCCAGTACGACAACCTTCTTCTTGTCGCTGACTGCGACCTCGTCCTCGGTTTCGTAGCAGGAATAGTAATACGGTGTAGCAGCCTCAAACTCGGCAGCACAGGTATCAACCATCTTGTAGGTGGGAACAATGCCGTTAGCCTTACGCAGCTCGCGCACCTCAAACTCCGTCTTGCCAGTGCGCTTGCCGATAACAGCGTCAGCAAAGCCCATTCTTTTAGCCTTACGCAAAAGCGACGGGGTCAGCTCGTGGGTTTCCAGCGCCTTTTCCATCTTCACGATATTTTGGATCTTAGACAGGAACCATTTATCAATCTTGGTGATGCGGTGAATCTCGTCAATGGTAATGCCACGGCGCATAGCCTCGGCCACAACAAAGCAGCGCTCGTCGTCAATCAGCTTAATGCGGTCGTGGATTTCCTCGTCACTTAAGGCCTTCAGCTCGGGCATCTCCAAATGGTTGAGGCCGATTTCCAGGCAGCGCACAGCCTTCAGCATAGAAGCCTCCATGCTGCGCTCAATAGCCATAACCTCGCCTGTTGCCTTCATCTGGGTTCCCAGGGTGCGGTCAGCGGTGACAAATTTATCAAAGGGCCAGCGCGGGAACTTCAGCACGATGTAGTCCAAGGTAGGCTCAAAGCAGGCCTTGGTCTTTTTCGTAACAGCGTTTTCGATTTCGTCCAGGTTGTAGCCAACAGCGATCTTGCTGGTAACCTTGGCGATGGGATAGCCTGTAGCCTTAGAAGCAAGCGCAGAGCTGCGGCTTACGCGCGGGTTAACCTCGATGACGTAGTAGTTTTCGGAATACGGGTCCAGGGCCAGCTGCACGTTACAGCCACCCACAACGCCCAGCTCGCGCACGATGTCGATAGAAGCCTGGCGCAGCAGCTGCACCTCGCGGTCGCTTAAGGTTTGCGCCGGCGCTACAACGATGGAGTCACCAGTGTGCACGCCAACGGGGTCCAGGTTTTCCATGGAGCAGACGGTGATGCAGTTATCAGCAGCGTCGCGGATTACCTCGTACTCAATTTCCTTCCAGCCGGCGATGCTGCGTTCAATCAAGCATTGGCCGATGGGGCTGTAGCCCAGGCCCTTTTGCACGATGTCAATCAGCTCGTCCTCGTCATCAGCAATGCCGCCGCCAGTGCCGCCCAAGGTGTAGGCAGGACGCACAATCAGCGGATAGCCAATCTTCTTGCCAAACTCGCAGGCAGCCATAACGGTTTCAACAATGGTGCTTTCGGGGATAGGCTGGTTGATCTTTTCCATCGTCTCCTTAAAGAGCTCGCGGTCCTCACCACGCTTGATAGCGCTGATCTGCGTACCCAAAAGGCGCACATGGTATTCGCTCAAAATGCCCTTTTCCTCCAGCTCCATGGCCATATTCAGGCCAACCTGGCCGCCCAGGGTTGCCAAAAGGGAATCCGGGCGCTCGTGCTTAATAACGCTTTCCAAAAATTCTACGTTGATAGGCTCAACATAAACGCGGTCAGCAACATGCACGTCCGTCATGATGGTAGCAGGGTTGCTGTTTACCAGCACAACCTCCAGGCCCTCCTCCTTCAGTGCGCGGCAGGCCTGCGTGCCTGCATAGTCAAACTCCGCAGCCTGGCCGATGATGATCGGGCCGGAGCCGATAACCAGGACTTTTTTAATATTACTTAGCTTCGGCATGATTAACGACCCTCCATCATATCAACAAAATGCTTAAACAAATACTCGTGACCACCGGGGCCGGGGCAGGCTTCGGGGTGGTATTGCACGGTAAAGCTGGGGTGATTGGTATATTCCACACCCTCAATCGTGCCATCGTTCATAGAAATGTGGGTAATATTAATACCCTTGCCCTCGATAGAGGCTTCATCTACAGCGTAGCCGTGGTTTTGCGAGCTGATGTAGATGCGGCCGCTGCGCAGGTCCTTAACAGGCTGGTTGATGCCGCGGTGGCCAAACTTCATTTTATAGGTATCGGCGCCGTTAGCGAGTGCCATCAGCTGATGACCCAGGCAGATGCCGAAAATAGGCTTTTTGCCAAGCAGCTTTTTCACGTTTTCGATAACCTCTGGCAGATCCTTGGGGTCGCCAGGGCCATTGGACAAAAAGATGCCGTCGACGTTGTAGCGCAGCAGCTCCTCGGCAGTGGTGCTTGCAGGAAATACTGTCAGATGGCAGCCAAAGCTTACCAGGTAGTTTAAAATATTGCGCTTAATACCAAAATCCATAACTGCTACATGCAGCCTGCCCTCGCCCATCGTGTAGATTTCGGGGGTAGAAACCTGCTGCACCTGGTCGTGCACATCCGGGGTTGCCAAAAGTGCAGCCACCTCGTCCTCAGGCATTTCGCTGGGCACGATAACGCCCTGCAAAACGCCATATTGGCGCAGCTTGCGGGTGATAGCGCGGGTATCTACGCCCACCAGCGTGGGGATATCCTGCTCATCCAAAAAGCTTTCCAGGCTCTTTTCGTTGCGCCAGTTGCTGGGGCAGTCGCACAGCTCGCCAATGACATAGCCTTGGAAGAAGCAGCGCGGGCCCTGCTCAAACATATCGTTGCAGCCATAGTTGCCCACCAGCGGGTAGGTCATAACAACAATCTGGCCGCAGAAGGAGGGGTCAGTGAGGGTTTCCTGGTAGCCGCTCATGCCGGTGGTGAAGACAACCTCGCCCACCGCATTGTGCTTGCCATACAACGTGCCCTCGTAGACACTGCCATCCTTTAATACTAATTTACCTTTTCTTAGTGTTTTGTGCATACTACACCATCTCTCATTACAAAATTACCGTGCAGCATAGTGGCAACAGCCTTACCCTTGCAGGCCTTGCCTTCATAGGGGGTGAACTTGCCGCGGGTATAGAATTTGGAGCTGTCAACAGTCCACTGCTTATCCAGGTCCATAATCGTGATATCAGCAACGCTGCCCTCCTTTAGGGTGCCGCCGTTTAGCTTAAACAGCTTGGCAGGCTCGCAGCTCATTTTGCTGATGATAGTTTTTAAGTCAAATACGTTAGTGTGATATAAATCGGTCAGCACAACTGCCAGGGATGTTTCCAGGCCGCAGAAGCCGTTAGGCGCATAGCGGAACTCCACATCCTTTTCCTCGGGAGCGTGCGGGGAATGGTCGGTGACGATGGCATCCACAGTGCCGTCAAGCACAGCCTCGCGCATTGCCTGCACGTGGTCCATGCTGCGCAGCGGCGGGCTTACGCGGGTTGCTGCGTTGTAGGTGGCGCAGGCCTCGTCGGTCAAGGTGAGGTGGTGCACGGTTACCTCGGCGGTAACGTTGACGCCCTTTTTCTTGGCCTGGCGCACAATGTCAATAGCGCCCTTGGATGCCACATGGCAGATGTGGATGTGTGCGCCGGTGTATTCGGCAATAATGCAGTCGCGGGCAACAGCGATATCCTCAGAAATCGCAGGCACGCCAGGCACGCCGATGCGTGCGGAAACAACGCCCTCGTGCATATAGCCCTCGGCATCCAGCTCCGGGTCAATAGCGTGTAAAATCAGCGGCTTGTCAAAAGCGGTGATATATTTTGCTGCCAGCATCATCAGGCGCGAGCTCTTTACATAATGGCCGTCATCAGAAAAGCCCATAGCGCCCTTTTCGGCCATATCGCCCATTTCGGCCAGCTCCTCGCCGTTTTCGCCCTTGCTGATTGCGCCGATAACCTCGACGTTAGCATAGCTTTCCTCACGGGCGCGCTCCTTGATACCGCTCACAACGATGGAGGTATCAATAACAGGCTTGGTGTTGGGCATGCAGGCAACAGTGGTCACACCGCCTGCGGCAGCAGCCTTAGTGCCGCTGATAATGTCTTCCTTAGCCTCCAGGCCAGGCTCACGCATATGGGTGTGCACGTCAATCAGGCCAGGGGTAACCACAAGGCCTGCTGCATCATAAACCTCATCGGCAGCCTCGCTGATATTTGCAGCCAGGGCCTTAATTTTGCCATCCTCCACGAGGATATCCATAACAGCATCTAAATTTTGGCTGGGGTCTACAACCCTGCCGTTTTTAATCAACGTTTTCAATGTGTTTACCTCCTGTCAAAGTCAAGAATAAGAGTGCCATACGTACTGCTACGCCGTTTTGTACCTCGGTACGGATTGCGGCATTGTCACAGTAGCCAACCTCCCAGGAGATTTCCAGGCCACGGTTCATCGGGCCCGGGTGCAGCACGGTTACATCCGGCTTGGCCAGCTTCAGGCGGTTTTCGTTAATGCCAAAGATACGTGCATATTCACGCGGAGAGGGGAACAGGCCCTTCTTCTGGCGCTCCAGCTGAATGCGCAGGATATCAATAACATCGGCATCCTCAATGGCCTCCTCCACACGCTTGTGCACAGTTACGCCCAGTGCCTCCACATCGTGCGGCAGCAGCGTCATCGGGCCTGCTACATGCACCTCGGCGCCCATCTTGGTCCAGGCAGCGATATTGGTGCGGGCCACACGGCTGTACAACACGTCGCCGATAATCGCCATTTTGAGTCCCTTTAGGTCCTTGCCCTGCTCACGGATGGTGAACATATCCAAAAGGCCCTGGGACGGATGCGCATGAGCGCCGTCGCCGGCGTTGATGATTACAGGGTCGGCAACCTTGGCTGCATAGGCAGCAGCACCCTCGATAGGATGGCGCATAACGATGGCATCGCAGGCCATAGACTGCACCGTCAAAATAGTATCACGCAGGCATTCGCCTTTGACTACGCTAGAAGAGGACGTGGTGATGTTTACCACATCGGCGCCCAGGTACTTGCCTGCCAGCTCAAAGGATGTGCGGGTACGGGTACTGGGCTCGTAGAACAGGTTGATGATAGACTTGCCACGCAGGGAGGGAACCTTCTTGATATCCCTCTTCATAATCTTCTTCATTTCCTCAGCGGTTTTCAAAACCAGCTCGATTTCCTCTACGCTGAGGCTTTCCAGATCCAGTATATCTCTGCCACCGAGAGATACATTTGATTTAGCCATTAGCTTTACCTCCTGTGTTATATATTAAATAATAAAAGCCTTCCTGCGTCCCAAGTGGTGCAAGAAGGCCTTAACGGTCAACAAAAAGCTTTTTACCTTGCAGTCTCACGGGACCAAATTAAAGGTGTAAAAATGATTGTATATATTTTACACCCATGTAGCCTTTACGTCAAATATTTACGAGGAAAATTTGCGGCACCTTAATAGCTGTGGAAATATCGCCGCTGGCGTAGTATAATGAAAAGAAAAAATTTGCGAGGAAATAAAAATGCGAAACACTATTATAGACAACATGCGCGGACTGTGCATGCTTGGCGTCATCGGCATCCACATTGGCAGCCTGGCGCTTGCCCCTGATAGCTTTACTCTTTACTTATTGTTGGAGATTTTAAGCCGCTACAGCGTCCCCTCCTTCTTCTTTATCTCCGGCTACGGCCTGGCGGCAGGCGATGCCAGCCTTATTGGCGGCGGCCGGTTTGATTATGTTGGCTTTATCAAGAAGCGTCTGCGCGGCGCAGGCCTGCCCTACGTAAGCTGGTCGCTTTTTTACCTGCTGTACTTTTGGCTCATCCTGCCGCCTGGCTTCGTCAGCTGGAACCCCCTGCACCTTGCCTTCGTCCTTTTCTTTGGGCTGGGCTGCTACCATTTATACTTTATGGTAATCCTTTTGTGGTTCTACGGCAGCTATCCGCTCTGGCGCAAGCTTCTGCGTATAATTATACACCATAATATACCTTTTATGCTAGTGCTTTTAGCTGCGCTCCAGCTTGGTTTTAACTGGTGGACAACCCATCCAGGCCTAAATACAGCGACTTGGAGCGTTATTGCTAAAAATTTCTTTGATTATCGCCTCAACTACCTGCCCTTGCATTATCTGCTTATTTTTATAAGCGGCAGCCTGGCGGCGCTTTACTGGCAGCAGCTGCTGGCGTTTTTAAAAAGGCATGCTGTGGCCGTCATCTGCCTTTACCTGGCAACAATCGCCTGGGACGTATACAGCTGCTACGACGCTGTGCACGCACGTGGCTACAGCCTGCTGGATCTGGCCAACACCTACCACCAGCTCAGCCCGCAGGGACTGGCGTACACCCTTGGCTCGCTGGCGTTCTTTTGCCTGGCGCTGGCCTATCTGGACCGCCACAAGGACAGCCTCGCCTACAAGGCCATTGCCACGCTTTCGGCCTATTCCATGCTTATTTATTTTATCCATCCCCTGCTTTTGGACTGGATGACAAGCGCCTACAACCATTTTGGCATTGTGATGACCGTGAGGCGCGTGGCGCTGTCGTATGTGCTTTTGGTGCTGGGCTCGCTGGCTGCGAGCATGCTGTTGCAGCGCCTGTTTGCACGCTGCGGCGTGCTGCGGCTGCTTTTTACGGGCAAGCGCTGAGGGCGCAAGCTGCGAGAAATTTCTGTCAGCTTGGGGTGCAGTGCAGGCATAGCTACATTATACATTGCTGCAAGACCCCTCTCCGCCTCGCATTAGCTCGGCACCTCCCCCCTAGGGGAGGCTTGAATAAGGCTTTACGCTAAAGCTAAAACTACTCTCCTAGAGGAGGCTTTAAGTTAGCAATAGTCGTTACATTGCGGCACCGCCGCCAGCGTTTAGGCGTTGGCCTGCGGTGCTGTTTTTGTTGTGGGGTTAATGCGTGGGTTTATCAGTGCTGGTTTGCTGTGCTATCCACTGCGCAAGCAGCATGCGGAGGACGGCGCTACCGTTTGGGCATTTTTTACTGCGCCGCTGCCTGCCTTGCTGCCGTCATTTTGCGGTCGCTATAGGCTGCTACGTCACGGATTACCAGCTTTTGGATGGCGGAGATAAAGGTTTGCATGAAAGTATAATATGGTACACCTTCATTGCAGGGCAACATTATGTTTAACGCATCGGCATCCTTGGCATAAAAATTTCTGGAATAGTCAAATTGTCCACAGTGAGATGCTTTATGAACGGCTGTTGTAACAAAAATTGCAGCCATTTTAGGAACATTTTCCGTATGTACAACTGCGACATGATCGTCACCGCCATATTCATAGTTGCGATATTTTGCAGAACCGAACATATCTATAGTTGTTGTATTAGCAGCAAATATATCAACATCATTACCTATGAAATCAGATATTCCTGCATCTGCCTCTCCTGCTGTAACAAATGGCAAATTGCCAGGTATTCTGTCTGCACTTTTAAGTCTTTTGCCACGAGTAGATTTTCCGTACAATTTTCCTAAATTGTATTCCCTCCACTCCACTGCTTCAAACATCCTCAGCGCCTCCTCTTCCTGCGCAGTGAGGGTGCAATCTTTAAGGCCGGCAGCGGTCAGGTAAGCTTCCAGCTCTGCGATGCGCTGAGCTTCCAGCTCTGCGATAAAGGTTTCCATAAAATCGAAGTCAATAGCGCCGTTACGTGTAGGAAGACTTATTTTACTAGAAGTAAAACTCTCTTCAAAATCTCTAACAAGCACGTTTTTGAATTGTTCACCATATCTATTTAATAAACTAATAAAAAATTTTGCTCTACTAGGATTCATATAAAAAGTTTTGGGTATAGCTCTCTTAGTAAACTGACCCGCATAAAAATCCTTCTCCATATAGAAAAACTGCATCGAAATCATTCCAACAGCCAAGCAACCACCTTTTATTTTATGCTCTTCGTCCAGATAATTAACATTACCTAAAATGCCATTGTTATATATAGTTCTTGTGAAATACGGATATTCCCCATATTCGCTGAACACGAAACTGCTTTTATCTAATTGAGGATTAGATTTAATTTCAAACAAATCCCCCAGCCTGTACTCGCCCCACTTGACGCTTTGCAGCTTAGCTTCAAGTGAGGCATCTATTTTCCCAGGCGCTCGTCCTCCGTGCTGCGCTTCAAAATATTGCTAACCTCCCAGGCAAGGTAGTCACCGACAGTTTTTTTGAAGTCTGCCAGCGTTGGCCTGGTGTCTACGGGCGCGCTTTGGTTCCAGTCTGCACCGCTGGCCGGGTCTATGTGGCCCTCGTAATATTCCTTTTCGCTAAGGTAGTGCAGTTTGCTCCTGCCATAGCGCACCAAATCCACCACCTCTTGGTAGCGCTCCTTGGCGTTGGCAGTATCGCGCAGGTTGCAGCTGGCTTTTTTGCGGTTGGTGCGGGTGTAGCCATCGCTTGTAAAATCAATAAACTTCACCACATCGTCCTTTTGGTGTGCCTCGCCCACACGGAACACATACACATAGGTCTGCACGCTGGATTTGCCGATAAACAAATCTATAGGCATCTTAATGCTGGCCAAAAGCGTATTGCGCGCCAAAATCCTTTTGTTGTATTCAGCAGCCTTGCCGGTGCCGGCGCTGCCCTGGATGATGATAGCAGCAAAGCCCCTTTGCATCATCGAAAGCGCCTTTTCGACAAACACCATACCGTTACCATCGGCAGAATACGGCGGATTCAGCACAAAGGCATCGGCAGGATATTTGCTGACGGTGCTGCTGAAGCCATAATCACCGTTGTAATCCTTAAGGGAATCCTTGTTCATAATGTTAGAGCTGCCATCGCCCATAAGGATCATGTTAAGAATGGCCAGCATATAAATATTAGACAAAATCTCCAGGCCCAAAAGCTGCTGCGACTTGATATGCATTTCCTTTTGCTGCAGCTGCTCAGGCGAGGTGATGCTGTTTTTGGCATCTATAAGCATTTCGTTCATAGCCGCCACTAGCAAGCCTGCCGAGCCAGTGGCAAAATCCCACACATACGAATCCTTATTAACACGCGCCAGCTTCACCAAAAGCTTGGCCACGTAGGACGGTGTAAGCACCACGTCGTTAAGCTTGTCCTGGCTAAAGCCCAGCCAGCTGTACATTTGGTTAAACAGCTTGCCGGTAAAATCCGTGGTCAGGCCAATTTTATAATAAATTCCCAGGTCATCAACAATTTTGCTAAACACACGCTTGAGCTGCGTCTCGCCGTTTTCCACCTTGTTAATGTTATCTGTTTCCAGTGTGTTTTGCAATGTGCGGATAATCAAATCCTTTTTGCCCTGCGGCAGGTGCTTTTGCTCCAAAAAGGCCTTAATCTTGCGGATCATGATTTCGCCATCGGTGTTGCCTGCTTCGCTGACACTTTTTAGGTCATCCTTTTCCAATGGCGCAACCTTGCCCGGTACGCCCAGCGTCGCTATAATGGACGCTGCAACAAGGTAAACACGGTCATCCTCGCTCAGACCCTTTTCGCTGTTATAAATATCGTTATTTAGCTGCATAAGGCTTTTTTCGACTTCGGCCTCGCGCTTTTCCTTGCGCTTTTCCAGCTCCTCGTCGCTAAGCTGCAGCTCCTTGACATGCTCAACAAAGGCATTAAAGTTTTCGTCCTTAAGAAACGACAAATCACTATATTGCCCCACCTCCTGGCCAAAGCCAAGATTATCTTTAGAAACATAGTATACGCCTATCTGCGTAACAATTTTGCCGTTGACCTCATCCCTGTAGCCTGTTATGCCAATAGCGATAATATCCTCGTAATTGGTGTAATGCATAATAGCGTTTGCATAATGCACAGCGCCATTCACAGCATAGGCCTTGATATTTGCGTAGTGATCTGTATTATCTGCTTTTTTGTTTTCTACCCTGCCGTCTGCATCCAGCTTCACCAGCTTATCCTTGTAGCCCTTGTATTCTATCAAAACAGGCCATTTTTTTAAATTTTTATCCACAAGCAAGGCTTTAGCATCAGGCCTGTTGCCGCCCTTGCCGCCACCTTTAGACAGGTATTCAGCCAGTGCATTGTCTATTTCAGCATTGAGCTTTTCCTGCTCCAGCTTGTAATCAACCTTGTATTGCTTTAGCCAGCCATTAGCAATATCTGCAACATTTGGCTCTACTGATTTAGAGGATTTTTTTGTTGCCATCATCACAACTCCTTACCTTTATAGCGAATGTATTTTTATTTTAACACATTCGTCCCCCCCGTAAAGACGAAGCGTGGTAAAAAAATAAAATCACTCTATTTTCAGTTTTTCAAACGCCTGCTCATCACTTCTCCATCTCCAAATTATTCAGCACGCAGCGCCGCACCTGTTCAAAATCCTCCCCCAATACCTGTATAATGCGCTCATAAGTATACAGCTTGCCGCTGACCTGGCCATATTCCAGCATATACAGCCACCTTGGCGATAACCCCACCGCCTGCGCCAGCTCCTCCTGCGTCATAACGCGCTCCCTGCGCAGCGAGGCAATTTGTTCTCCCCAATATTTAGCCAATAAAAATTCGTCATGCTTCATGCTAATACCCTCCTTTGCTATAAGGGTATTACAAAACATTAATTTTTTAAGAAAATCGGAAGTATAGTTCCGATTTCAGAAATTTGCTAATATTTTGTGCTATAATATAACTATCAAGCTTGATGTAGTACAGCACAGAATTCTGTCATACGCGGCAAGCGTGCGCCGCCACAGAAAGGATTGGGACAATATAACAACCGCACCCAAGGAAAAATTCACTCATACGCCATCGCAGCTCAAAAACCTGGTCCAGGCCGCCCAAAGAGGCGAGCAAGAGGCTATAGACATGCTGTGTCACGACTTTGCGCCCCTCATCTACAAGGAGGCCAAGGGCAGCAACGTGCAAAACGCATTGGGCGAGGACGCTGTCAACACCGCCTGGGTTATCTTTTTGGAGTTCATCCAAAGGTACAAGGGCAACAACTTCCGCCTGCTGCCGGGGCTTGTGCGAAAGCATGTGCATTATGGATTGCTGCATAGTATTGCCAAATGCAGGCATCTCACTAAGGAGCAACCCCTGGAGGACGAGCAGCTTACGCTTTGCTATTCACCTATTGACGAGGCTAGCAGCAGGCTTTCGCTTACGCAGGCAGTTAAGCAGCTTTCTGATAAGGAAAGGCTGGTTATGCAATATTGCTACGAAGGCAATGCTTCGCAAAAAGCAGCAGCTGCCAAGCTTGGCTGCAGTGAACGCAGCGTGCGCCGTTATCATTCACAGGCGCTTAGCAAGCTTAAAAAGCACTTACCTGATTAATAATTAATAATTTAGAGAACTTGTCAGCCAGGCTGATGAGTTCTCTTTTTTTATTTTATCCTGATAAGGTAAAGCGGAATTGAGAATTGTACGTACTACTACTACCGTACTTAACTACTAACCTTTAGGTAGTACTATTATAGAACAAGGTAACTACTAACTACGTTAGTAGTATTGATTTTGGCAGAAGAAAAAACAGAGAGAGAAAATTTAATAAAAGAGAGAGAGAAAAAAGAAGATCTCACTTATATAATGGGTCTTTTTTAGGCAAAAGCGGACAGCTTTTAGGAAATTTTTTTATATTTTTTTCAAAGCCTGTCCGCTTTGAGCATTTTGACCCCCATTATACAAGTGAAAGGTATTTTTACAGCTGCCTTTTAATTTACGTATGGAGGAAAGCGATACATGACAAGCAGCAAACGCTGGTATAACGCAAAGCAGTTACATGGGTAGCGGTGCAGGCGGTCCTTATAGCGGCACAGCAGGCGGCTCGCAGCCTTTTGCCGAGCTTTACTATGTAATCAAAAAACTGCTTACACTTGACAAGGCAAACAACAGCTTATATACTAAAACAGACGGATACTTCAAAAATCCAACTGCTATTGAACTTACAAACGCAATCCGTGGTAACACTATCGTAGTAGACGGCAAGCGCATAGAAGGCTGGCTGACGTATGTAGTTAGCCAAAGCGGCCAGTTCATTATCGGCATACGCAAAAATCCTTTGACTGCTGGCGGCAGAGCACCGCACCCCACCTTAGTCGGAGGTAAAAACCCGGCAGTCAAAGCTGCGGGAATGATCTTTTTCAGGCGCGGTAAAATTGTCTGCGTCAATAACCAAAGCGGTCACTACAGGCCTAATATAAAATCAATGCCTAAGGTAGAAGAAATTTTAGATAAGCTTTTTTTAACGCACCCGGAAATATTTCATGCAACTTCAAAATGGAGGCAAGGATTATGACAGAAGCAGAAAAATTTATAACACAAGAAACCGCATTTTTATTTTCCATCCCCTATGACAGCGAGCTGCTGGATGCTGATCCCTGCGAATACGAGGAAAGGGCAGACGTGTTATTGCAGCAATACTCCTGGCAGGATGTCTGGCCTATATGGAGTGCTTATCTTTACCAAGAATGTACAACGGCCGAGGCTGTAAAGAACTATATTTTTTTATTTTCTATGTATGGCGCCTCGCAACTGCCAATTTCCGAGCCACTAAAATTTTTTGGCTATATTTTTTTCAGGCTTCCCCCAAGCGCTCTTGACGCACATACCCTGACGTTACTAGACGGCATGGCTGTTTCGGTTTTGTCTGGCGCTGGCTATAGCCATGTTCTGTCCCCGTCGTATGCAAGCGAAGAGGACGCAAGCATCCTGGCCGCTGCTGCCAAATGGCGGGACGGAGGATATAATTAATAAGCTTTTTACCGCTGCACCTATCGGTGCAGCTTTTTTTATAAATTTTTTTCAAAGCCTGTCCGCTTTTAGCATTTTGACCCCCATTATACAAGTGAAAGGTATTTTTACAGCTGCCTTTTAATTTACGTATGGAGGAAAGCGATACATGACAAGCAGCAAACGCTGGTATAACGCAAAGCAGTTACATGGGTAGCGGTGCAGGCGGTCCTTATAGCGGCACAGCAGGCGGCTCGCAGCCTTTTGCCGAGCTTTACTATGTAATCAAAAAACTGCTTACACTTGACAAGGCAAACAACAGCTTATATACTAAAACAGACGGATACTTCAAAAATCCAACTGCTATTGAATTGCGAAACGCAATAAACGGTAACAGTGTTTACCTTGGTAAGACAAAGCTAAACGGCCCTATAACATACGTCATGGATAAGCAGGGACGGATGATTATTGGCAAAAGATGTAATCCCAATGGCGCAGGCAAACGCTCTCCGCACCCCACCTTGATAGGCGGTAAAAATCCTGCTATACAAATCGCAGGCATTATTACATTCCGTGGCGGCAAAATTTATGCTATTGATAACCAAAGCGGCCACTACAGGCCTAATATAAAATCTATGCCCAAGGCCGAAGACTATTTAGCAAAGCTTTATCAAGAAAATCCCTATATATTTCACCCCAAGTCAAAATGGAGGTATAACAGATGACCAGCACAAGTGCTTACATAAGCCAGCAAACCAATAAGCTTTTTTCTGTCAGCTATGACTTTCTGTGTGAAAACGAGGCCTTGCAGCAGGAATACGAGGATATTGCCAGCCAGCTCCTGCAAAATTACCTGTGGAACGATGTTGAAAAGGCCTGGCTGGAATTTTTTTATACGCAATGCCAAGATGCACAGTCTGCCTACAATTACGCCAATCTGTTCTGGCTTTACGGCGGATACGAAAAGCCAGTCCGCGATCCCTATAAATTTTTGGGTTATTTGTATTACAGGCTAGGCAATGAGGCTGCGTCTGACGAGGCTATAACCATCACAGATGGTTTAGCAATACACCTCCTGCAAAACGCAGGTTACGCTTATGTTAACATTGTCGAAAATCCCTACTACGCTCCCGAAGAGGACGCAAGCATCCTGGCCGCTGCTGCCAAATGGCGGGACGGAGGATATAATTAATTAGCTTTTTACTGCTGCACCTATCGGTGCAGTTTTTTTTATAAATTTTTTTGCAAAGCCTGTCCGCTTTTAGCATTTTTGACCCCATTATATAAGTGAGAGGTATTTTTACAGCTACCTTTTAGTTTACGTATGGAGGAAAGCGATATATGACAAGCAGCAAACGAAAAATCATCATCGATGACGGTATGAACCCAGAGCTAGTCGCAGGCGCGCAGTTTGCAGGCACTTGGGAAATACCCGTAATCAAGCGCCCAGCGCAGTTTATCATCCCTGCAAGCATTGTTCCCTTTTCCAAGCTCAAATATGCACAGGAAAACAGCGCCATAGGCTTTTATGAGTATGACCAGGAATTTGCCGCCGTTATGCGCCAGCCGGAAAAATATGTGGATGTGTTCCGCAAGTATATTTTAATATCTCCGGACTGCTCGTTATACCGCAACGCACCGCTTGCAGTGCAGCTAGCCAACATTTATCGCAACCGCGCCCTGGGAAGCTATTACCAAAGGCAGGGAATATATGTTATCCCTCAGGTGCGCTGGGGCAGCGAGCTGACCTACGCCGCCAGCTCAAAGGGCGAAAGGCTGGCCTTTTTAGGCATAGAAAAGCATAGCATTGTTGCCATCGGTGCCTATGGCTGCACACGTTATAAAGATGACAGATACCACTTTCAGGCAGGCCTGGAGGCCATGCTGGCAGAACTAGAGCCGCAAATCGTACTGGTTTACGGCCCTAGATCACGCAAGCTGTTTGCAGCCTATGAGGATAAAGCCAAGTTTATAATTTATACTAATTGGACTGCCTGCCAAAGAGCGTAAAAAATTTTTTTTCAAATTGCTGTCCGCTTTTAGTACTTTTGACCCCATTATATAAGTGAGAGGCAAAAACGCACCGCCTCTAATCTCCCACCTTATCGCCTGCCTTACGAAAGGAGCAACAAATGCTAGTACCCCACCCCCTCAAAATAACCCACAACGAGCTGCGTCCCCTGGCCGCCGCCGCCCGCGGCAAAATTGACTGCATCTACCTGCACTGGACCGCAGGCCGCTATGACCAGGTTTTTGACGATTACCACCTCAGCATTGGCGAGCACGGCGAAATTTACCAAACCTGCCGCCATCTGACGGAGCACAAGGCTCACACCTACAAGCGCAACAGCAGAAGCATAGGCATAGCGCTGTGCTGCGCCTACGGCGCGATACTCAGCTGCAAGTGGCAGCCTGTGTTTGCAGGCTTTGCCCCCACGGCGCTGCAGGTGGAGCAGATGGCGATTGTCACCGCCATATTGTGCCAGGAGCTGGAGCTGGAGATTACCTTCAGCACCGTCAAGACCCACGCCGAGGCCGCCCTCATCGACGGCTATGGCCCGGGGCAAAACGACCCCGACATGCGCTGGGATTTACTCAGCCTTAGCGGCCTGCCCGAAACGCGCGCCCTGCGCCCTGGCGGCAGCCTGCTGCGTGAACGCGCCCTGGTTTACAGCAGGCGCTTCGTGGCGGATGAGCTGCTAGGCACGCCGCCAAGCGAGCAGCTGCAGCTTTTAGGGGCGTAGGCTTTAATTAATTTTCACTCACGAAAGGAAGAACACCACATGACCATCACCAAAGAAATGTACAAACGCAACCTCATCATCAACATCGAAGACGGCGTCAACGACGACGGCAGCACCAAGTACAAGGCACGCACCTTCAGCGGCATCAAGACCACTGCCGAGGCGGCCGCCCTGCACAGCGCCGGCACCGCCATCGCCAGCCTCATGGACGGCGCCGCAGGCGGCGTATCCGTCTACGAAAAAAGCGAGCTGGTGGAGGAGTAAGCTTAAAGGCTTGCGCCTCACTAAAAATGTCCCCCCAATTCCCTCTAGTGCAGCTTCTATGATACTTTTTCCATGGCGGGAAAAAGTATCCAAAAAGCGCCTTGTGTAGCTGCTCCACTGGATTCCGGCGACTATCTGGCGCATTTTTCAGGTCGCGGAGGGCGTTTGCGTGCAAGCGTCAGCACTTCTGCCGCTCAACTGAAAAATGTCCCCTTGGCTTGCGTGCTGCCGTAGTAACGCAGTACATAGCATTGCTACCGCGCCCGTCGTCCGTTCCAGATGTCGCAGCGCGTAAGGGAGGGCGAACAGACTGAGGGACAGCCTGCTTTACTAAGGCTTTACGCTAACCCCTCCAAGACATGGTAAAGCCCTTTTTTGCAAAGCTTTTTTGGGCGAGCAAAAAAGCGCTGAGTTTCCCGCGCTTTCTAAAAGCGCGCCCCTTTCTTGCAACTTCTTTCGGGGACGAAAGAAGTTGACCTAGAAAGAAGTACAACCAAACGGAAGAACAATCTTCCAACTTATCCCACCCCACAATTTACTCACACGAAAGGAAGAACACCACATGGAAAAAACTCTGCAACTCATCTTTAAGGACGCTCAAGGCACCAAAAAAACCATCTCCCTGACTAACCCCAAGGAAGGACTCACCAAGGCCGAGGCCGACGACGCTATGGCCAAAATCGTGGCCGCAGGCATCTTCACCACCGCCAGCGGCGACATCACCGAAGCCGTGGAGGCTCGCCTCGTAAGCCGCCAGGTAGAAGCACTGGCGTAAACCCATGGACATCGACAAGCTCCTTGCTGCCGCCGCCGATTACGGCTTCCCGATGCTGGTCAGCTCGTATCTATTAGTGCGCATGGAAAGCAAAATAGAAAGGCTGAGCGCCAACATCGACAGCCTCACCCGCGTGCTGCAGGAACGACTAGTAATGCAGTTTCCGTACATAAGTAACAGCTAACACGAAAGGACCCACCCTTATGCACCACCCCTCATTTAAGCCTATTTTCCTCACCCTCGCCGCCGGCGCCCTCCTTTTGGCCGCCAGCTTATGCTTGGGCGCGCACCGCACTGGCTCCGCCTACAGCGCCCAGGTGGTGCGCGTCATAGACGGCGACACTATCTGCGTCCGCGACAGCGCCAACGGCCTGCACAAAATCCGCCTGGCGCTTGTGGACGCACCCGAGCTGGCGCAGCCCTACGGGCAGCAGGCAAGGGAGTATTTGGCGCAGCAGCTGCTGCAGCAAAGGGTGGACCTATCGCTTAAGTGCATCGACAAATATAACCGCGAGGTGTGCCTTGTGCGGCTTGGCGGCGAGGATATCAGCCTCAAGCTGCTCGCCGCAGGCCTTGCAATGCACTACCATCTGCCACTGGATGCTTGCAGCGCTGCGGACGCAGCAGAGCGCGCAGCCAAAAAGCAACGAATAGGACTATGGGCCCAAGCCTGCCCTGAGCCGCCCTGGCGCTACCGTCACCGGCAGAAGCTGCAAAAAAAATAATAAAAAAAGCGCAGACGGCAATTAACCGCTGCGCTCTTTGTTACATTATAAAACCTTTTACCCTAAATCTGCCAAAGCCTGTGGTACACACCACTTTCCATATTATCCAAAACCTCCACCCTAAAGGGCATGTTTTCGATAACATCCATGGTGTCCGAGTAGGTGTCGGGTGTTGCATAAAACTTAATCAAGCCGCTTGCAGCATCCACCGTACTCACCATAGCCAGGTACTCATAGCCTTCCATAATCCAGTTAACATCTGCAATACGCTCAGGCTCAACCTGCGCGTAGATCATACTGTGGGGCCCGGGGTCATTGTCACTCATTCTTTTACTACCTTTCTGCGTAATAAGCTAAATTGCAGCAGCGCAATATCGCTGGCTGCCGAAAATTTTTGCTGGGCATGCGGGGCGCAGTCAATGGGCGCACCCTCCTCATCCTGCATAGCCTGCAGGACAAACGGCATTGTAGTGCCATCTGGCATCAAAAGCTCTAACGGCTCTCCTGCCTTAACATTGTTGCGCTGCTCAAAATAAGCGCGCTTTTTGTCAGCATCATACCCAGTCACAATGCCGACGAAATCATGTGTCTGCTCGTACTTAGAGCTGGTGTAGACCTGCGCGTTACGGTCAGGCTTGGCAATGGCAAAGCCCGTCGTATACTGGCGGTGGCTCACCTTGTTTAGCTCTGCAAGCCACTGTGCAGGCACATTGTAATTTACCATATCTGACCAGCATTTGTCAATAGCCTTGCGGTAAACACTCACTACCGTTGCCACATAATGCACGCTCTTCATGCGGCCTTCAATCTTTAGGCTGCACACGCCTGCGCGCATCAAATCGGGCAGGTATTCGATGAGGCACAAATCCTTGGAGTTCATCACATAGGTTCCGTGCTCATCCTCCTCTAAATCAAAATATTCGCCCGGGCGCTTTTGCTCGCCCAGCTTATACATATTATATTCCCAGCGGCAGGCCTGGGTGCAGGCGCCACGGTTGCCGTCGCGCCCTGTAAGGTAAGCGCTCAAAAGGCAGCGGCCGCTGTAGGAAATACACATAGCACCATGCACGAAGGTTTCCAGCTCCACCGTAGTTTTGGCGCTGATTTCGGCAATTTCGGCCAGCGACAGCTCGCGCGCCAAGACCACGCGCTCTGCTCCCAGCTGCTCCCACGCCTGGACGGCGGCAAAGTTGGTGGTGTTCGCCTGGGTGCTCACGTGCAGCGGCATATCGGGCACAACCTGTCTGGCTGTGCTCCACACGCCCAGGTCGCTGATAAGCAGCGCGTCCACCCCTGCCTGCTGCAGGCTGCGCAGATAATCGCTCAGCCTGTTGATATCCTCGTTGTGCGCAAAGATATTCACCGTCACATAAACCTTTTTGCCCAGGCAATGGGCATAGGCTGCCATCTCGGCAATTTCTGCCAGCGAAAAATTGTTGGCAAAGGCGCGCAGGCCAAACATCTTGCCGCCCAGATAAATAGCATCTGCACCGTAAAGCAGCGCCATTTTGCCTTTTTCCATATTACCTGCCGGGGCCAGCAGCTCCGGCTTAACTAAAGCTCTTGTCATAATCTCTCCGTCCTGATATGTATCTTATTGCGGCTGTCATCAGCCAATTTCATCAATAGCCTTCAAATGCTCTGCATAGGTTTTGCTAAAGCGGTGGTGTCCATCCTTTTCGGCCACAAAGTACAGGTAATCCGTGTCCTGCGGCTCCAGCACTGCCTTAATCGCACCAAGGCCGGGGCTTGCTATCGGCCCGGGCGGCAGGCCGGGGTTTTGGTAGGTGTTATAGGGGCTGGCAATTTTGGTGTCGGCAAAGGTGACAACCTCCTTTTGCTCTCCCAAAAGATATTGTATCGTCGTATCGGACTGGATAGGCATACCAATCGCCACGCGCTTTAAAAAGACGCCTGCGATCTTGGGCTGCTCCTCGGCAAACACCGCCTCCAGCTCCACCATCGCCGCCATGTTCACCACGTCACGCAGGCTTTGCTTGCGCTCGGCCACAGCTTGGGCCACGCCGCTTGTGCGCATTTGCTTGTCAAACTGCTCCACCATGGCCTTGAGCATGTCCTCCTCGCTTATGCCTACAGGGAAATCGTAGGTGGCAGGAAAGATAAAGCCTTCGGCCTTATAGAGCACGTTGGCATCGCTTGTCTGCATATATTCATAGGGAGCGTAATCCTTGGCGGCAGCGATGAATTTATCTGCACTGCCAAGGCCCTCTGCCTGCAGCTTGTGCGCTGTTTTCACCACGCTGTAGCCCTCGGGGACGGTAAAGCGCACCTCCTTGATGCGTCCCTTCACCATCACGTCGACAATCTGGCTGTTGCTCATGCCGCCGTCAATCTGGTATGCTCCTGCCTGCAGCTTGGTGGCCAGTCCCTTAAGGCGCGCCTCCATGCGGAAGGCGGCAGGGTCGCGCACCAGCCCTTTAGCGTGCAGGGCCTCGGCAATATCGGCCGTTGTCATGCCGTCCTTAACAATCACCAAATGCGTGCCGCCAGCAGCAAAATCCTTGTTGTTGCCGCGGGCGTTGAGCTGCACTGTAAAAACCACCAGCACAACAGCTGCCAGAACTGCTGCACCGATAGCAGCTGCACGGGCGGGATATTCCTTGATAAAGCCCTTAATATTTTCTATATCCATCAAAATTCTACCATCTGCGCTATTGCTTACATAAAAATACCGGACCGAAGTCCGGATATTTTTACCGTATGCTGCTTATTCCTCTTCGCCGTCAAACAGCTCGTCATATTTGGCAACCACTGCTTCATACTCCTCGTCAGTGGGAGCGGTGTAAACAGCCTCGCCGTTTTCATCAAAGTCAATGCGGGCGATAACGCAGTTGTCATCGTCCTCCTCGTCATGCTCATGCTCGTGGTCATGGCATTCACATTCCTCGTCCTCGCAGCAGCAGTCGTCGTCAAGCGGAACCAAAACCGCAAACTGCTTGCCCTCAACGTCAATTACCATATCCTGATAAAACTCATGCTCATTGCCGGCCTCGTCGGTCAGCACAACACAGATCACTTCTTCGTCTGCATCTGCCTGCATAGCTTCTAATTCTTCATTTTTAATGTCTTTCTCTTCCATAAAGGCACCTCTTTTCAAAATAAATCACACAAAATAAACCTGTTTTGTCTATTGTATAATAGCTTGCCCGCTTCTGTCAAATCTTAAAGCTTTTGCTGTCAAGATAATTTTGCAGGATAACAACGGCAGCCATCATATCAATAACCTGCTTACGCTTTTTGCGGCGCATATCCGCATCCACCAGCACCTTTTCGGCAGCCACGGTGCTCAGCCGCTCGTCCCACAGCACCACCTGCACAGCAGGAAAGCGGCGGCGCAGCTCGCCAGCCATAGCCTCGCAGGCCTGGGCGCGCTCGCCAATGGTACCGTTCATGTTTTTGGGATAACCCACAACAAGTGTATCCACCTCATGCTCGGCAATCAGCTCGGCAATGCGGGCGTAGTCCCGCTCCTCGCTGGTGCGGCGGATTGTTTCCACACCGCTTGCTATCAGGCCCATCAAATCGCTCACAGCGATGCCTATTGTTCTTGTTCCCACATCCAGGGACATCTTCCGCATCCACAATCTCCTTTACAGCCTTACTTGTTAATCTGCTGCAGATAGCTTTTCACCATCTCCTCAATCAGCTCATAGCGCTCATGGCGGCGCAGCTTGGTACGCGCGTCGGCGTAGCTGGTGATGTAGGTGGGGTCTCCGCTCAGCAGATAGCCTGCCAGCTGGTCTACAGGGCTGTAGCCCTTTGCTTCTAGTGCAGCATATACTTCCTTTATCGTTTCTGCAACGCCAGGCTTTTCGTCCTGACGCTTAAACATCATGGTTTCTTGTGATACCTCTGTCATAGTCATGCACTCCTTTCGGTCCGTGTAGCTTTATTTTAGCACATTTTGCCCAAAAAAGCGACAGCAAAGGACGCAGCCCGCGTAAGTTTAGCAGGCTGCGTCCCTCCAAAGCACGCTCAAGACCCGCCTTACTTTGTAAGCTTCACCTCGTCAAACTGCTTGCCGTTGGCCAAATAGGCCTTCAGCTCCAGGGAGCTGGCGTCCGCCCTAAGCGTCATGTAGTTTGTTGTCTCCGGCTGTGGCGCGCGCGCAGCATCCCATTCAAAGTCGCCCCACAGCTTGGGATAGCGCACATCGCCGGCCACGCCTGTCAAAATATAGGTGATGCCGTCCGCCGCGGGGGCAAAGTTTTTGAGCGGCACACGGCGGCGGTAGGTGTGCAGATGCGCCGTCAGCACAGCGTCCACCTTATATTTTTCAAACACTGGCATCAGCTCGCGGCTAAAAGCCAAAAGCTGCGTCTTGGTCTGCTCCCTGCCCGACTCTGGCCCAAAGCCGTATAAAAAGATGTCGCGGTGCATCAGGACGATCTTCCATTTAGCAGTGCTGGCCGCCAGGTCCTTTTCCAGCCACGGCAGCTCGTCTGCCAAAAGCTGCGGCTGGTACCTCTTCATTTCGGGGAAGTTGGTATCCAGCACTACAAAATGCACCGGGCCGTAATCAAAGCTGTAAAACTGGTTGGGATATTTATCCAGGCCATTTTGCGGCACGTTGAACAAATGCGTATAGGCCACAGGCAGCGCCTCCTGCCACTGTCTGTTGTAGGCCTCATGGTTGCCCACAAGCGGCGCCAGCGGCACAGCATCACTAAAGGTGCTCACGCTGTTGAACCACGCCTTCCACTGGCTGCTGTCCTGGCCGTTGTCCACCAAATCGCCCATGTTGATGTACAGGGCGCTGTCCGCATGGCGCTTATAGGCCTCGCGCGCCAGCTGCTGCCAGCCGCTGTAATTTGCGCTTTGCGAATCGGGGAAGATGAGCGCGCTAAGGGCGCCGCCATCATCCGTGCGCAGCTTGTGCCAACGCCCCTTGTGCTGCGCTGTGTTTATGCGGTATTCGTAGTCACTGCCGCTCTTTAGGCCAGCCAGACGCGCGGTGTAATGAATGTAGCTGTCCTTGGGACCGTCATCAAAGGAGCTGTCTGCCGCCTTGACGCTGGTAATATTTTTATCCCCTGCCAGGCGGTAATCCAGGCTGTACTCCTGCTTAACCTTGGCCTCCCACATAATCGTGCGGCCAGCTTTGTTATCTGCTGCCACAAGCTGCCGCGGATTAGTAATTCCCACTGCCGTGTCGCTGCCGCCGGCCTCGCTGTCTGCGGCACTGCCGCTATTGTCGCCGCAGCCTGCCACGAGCGCCGCGCCTGCCACAAGCAATGCAGCCAGCAGCATGTATATCCTTTTGTGCATAGCTTCGCTCCCTTTCATTAATATTAGATTAGTTTACATTATCTTATAACCTGGAGCGTGCTCCAAGTCAAGCATTATTACCCTGGCCCTGCAAAATTCTTCCTTGCGCCCAAGCCGCCCTAGCAGCAAAGTAAGGCTGCCACAGCAATCTGCGGCAGCCTCTCTAGCTCTCAACACTCTCAAAAATATTCGTTATTGTAGGTGCGCTCCTTGGGAAAAAGCGCGTCCAAAAGCTGCAGCTTCTTTGGCTTACTGCATTGGATGCGTCCTGCCTCCCACAGCTCGCTGGCAGTAAAGGCACCAAAGTAAAGCTGGGTAAAGGCGCCCATATCCATGGTAACCTCCTCCTTGGCTGCCGTGCTCACAGCCTCCAGCTGCCCTGGCCCTGTCTTCAGCAGCAGCAGATGGTTGTTGCGGCTAATCACGCTGTCCGTCAAGAGCAGTACCACGCTATCTCTTGGCACCTGCTGCGGCACGGGCAGCTCCTTAAGCGCCCTTCTCGCATCCAGGCAGCGTGCCATCATAAACGGCTCCAGCCTGCCTGCGTACTGCTGCTTGGCAAAGCCCAGATAGGCCTTGTCCCAGTCCTCGGCCAGCCAGCAAAACTCCTGCGCCTCGCTTTTGTGTCCTGCAGCAAACTGCAGCAGGCGGTTTTTGACAGCAAAATCATCTGCCAAAAGCTCGTGCGCGGTAAATACCTCGTCGCTGATAGTATACAGCAGATACCCTGCCGCAGCACCCTCGCGATAGGCAACAGCGCATTGCACGCCTTCGGCCGTCATCACGCTCAAAAGCTTGCGCCACTGGAAGTCTGTGCGCTTGGGTACGCCGTTCCAGGCCTTTGTAACCCTATCATACACCGCCGCCAGCTCGTTACCCTCACAGGCCTGCGCTCCCTCCTGCATTGCAGCCTGCAAAGCAGCTGCAAGCCGCACCCGCTCCACAGCCAGGCCGCTGCCTGCAGCCACAGGCGCAAGAGCTGCCATAGGCATTTTGTACTCATGGCGGAAGTAGCAGTAGGCAAAATCATAAGGCAGGTAAATACCTGCATTAATAGGCATAAGCGTCACAAAGGTGTAGCCCTGCGAGCGCAGCACCTCAAAGCTGGTTTCTAAAAGCGGACGCAGCAGGTGCTGTCCCCGTGCCTCCGGGGCGGTGGCGATGCCCACAAGGTACGGCACCAGCTGCTCGCAGCCACGCAGGCGCAGCATATAGGGATTAACGTGCAGCATAGTGCGCAGCCTTTCTGCGCCGCCAGCCTTGTCAAAGCCGCCAATGACCATGTTATCCTTGCCGCAGTAGCTTTCAAAGTAATATTGAAAAAACGGCTCCGTCTTTTTTTCAAAGCAGTAATCCCACAGCTCTGCCACCTGCTGCATGCGCTCTGCGCCCACAACTCTGTAAATCATCTGGCACCTCACCCGATAATGACGTTGTACTTTTTCACCATAAACTCAGGATGCAAGGCCTCCTTCGCCGTGCGCAGGCCAGGGTGGCCCATATCCTCCTCACGGTTGAGATATTTTACATCCGTCCAGGCGTGCGCCGCAAACTCCTTGGTAATAGCAGTATACAGGCCGCGCACATCATGACGCGCCTTTTCTACGTGCAGCACCGCCGTATCCTCGTTAATCTTCTTGCCAAAGCTAAACGCCTGGATAGCACCGTCAAAGCGGATGGCACCACCACGCAGCTCTAGCTGCTCAAAGCTCAAAAACGCCTGCTGGATAGCATACTTTTCACATTCCAGAGACGGGTCCTCCGCCATGTGCTCGTCACACCAGCGCTCGCCAAAGTTCAGGCATTCCATCATATTATCCATAGTAATCGGCTCGTAGACAAAATCAGGATGCGCCTTGACAAAGGCATTGTAATGGTTCTTTTGACCATGCAGCTTGCGGCCCGACAGCGTTGCCAGCTTTTGCTGCAGATAAACATAATCCCAATTGTCACGGTCATCCTCGTACACCAGGCCGGGCAGCACGCGTTCAAAGCGCTCCTTGGTAAAATCATAAATACCATGCATCTCAAAGGGTTTTCCCTGGTGCTCCTCCTTCAGCTCCTGCATCAGCTGCGGCAAATCCTCGTCACGGCCGCCAAAGGGCTGGATATAAAAATCCACATCGTTGCGCTTTACCTTCAGCAGCAAAAAGTCGTGCGCCACGCACCAAAAGATGTGGTAGCAGTCACGCCACACAAACAGGTTCGAAAAGGCACACTCGCTGCCTCTTTGATGTGATTTGGATATATAGCTTTCGAACATCGGCTTTTGCTCCAATGTTATCGGTTTGAATTCTAAAATGTTGATGACCTCCTAATTAATCCTTTTGCTTGTCTATTATAGCATAAGAGCTATCCTTTGCGGACAGCCGCAAGCATTTTTAACAGTAACTTCACAATAACAATTGCGACAATTCTCTAACTTGTTATCATACGCTATGTGCGCAATTTTGTAAAGTATGCACTAATTAGTAGTATAGTTTCCAAAAGGATACTGCTCGACAAAAGCAAACAAAAGGCTGGCGTACAGCCGCACGCCAGCCTTTAATCACTCTATACTATTTACTCTTCCTCTGCCGCCTTAGCCACAGCATCCGCCATGCTCTTGACGTACTCATAAACGTATTTAGGAGAGGCTTCTCCGTACCTTTCCACGATTTTTTCAATGGCACTGCCCACTATTGCGCCATCGCTGGCCTTGGCCATTTTATAGGCCTGCTCCGGGGTAGCGATACCAAAGCCCACGGCTACTGGTATATCTGTTGCCTTGCGCACCTCGGCCACAATGCCGTCAATATCCGTGGTGATATTTTTGCGCACGCCGGTAACGCCCAAGGAGGACACCACGTACACATAGCCCTGCGCGGTTTTGGCAATCTTGGCAATGCGGTCCTTGGAGGTAGGCGCAATCAGCGGCACCAGCGCAATGTTGTGTGGCTCGCTATAGGGACGCATCTCCTCCCGCTCCTCGTACGGAATATCGGGAATGATGACGCCATCCACGCCTGTTTGCTCGCAGCGGGCAAAGAATTTTTCGGCACCATAGGCATAAATCGGGTTAGCGTAGGTCAAAAACACCAGGGGAACCTGGGTTTGCTGACGCAGCTCGGCCACCAGGTCAAAAATTTTATCGGTGGTAGTGCCTGCTGCCAGCGCACGCAAATCTGCACGCTGAATCACCTCGCCCTCGGCCACGGGGTCCGAAAAGGGAATACCAAATTCCACCAAGCCCGCGCCGCCGTCGATCATCGCCATAACCAACTCCTTGGTTACAGCAAGATTGGGGTCACCTGCGGTGACAAAGCCAATGAAAACCTTTTTATTTTTAGCAAATGCATCCTGAATCCTAGTCATGTAAATCAACCCCCATATAGCGTGCGATAGCGGCAACGTCCTTGTCACCACGGCCGGAAATATTAATTACCATAATCTTGTCCTTGGGCAGCGTCGGCGCCAGCTTCATAGCATAGGCTACAGCGTGCGCGCTTTCGATCGCAGGGATGATGCCCTCCATCCTGGACAAATAGTTGAAGGCCTCCACGGCCTCCTGGTCGGTAGCAGGCACATATTCCGCACGGCCGATGTCGTGCAGGTATGCGTGCTCTGGCCCGATGCCCGGATAATCCAGGCCGGCGGAGATAGAATATACAGGCGCGATCTGGCCATATTCGTCCTGCAAAAAGTAGCTCTTCATGCCATGGAAGATACCCAGCGTGCCGTTAGCCATGGTGGCAGCGTTCTTGGGGTTATCCACGCCCAGTCCTGCAGCCTCCACGCCAATCAGGCGCACGTCCTTATCCTCGATGAAATCATAAAACATACCCATAGCGTTAGAGCCACCGCCGACGCAGGCTACCAAAACGTCAGGCAGACGGCCTTCCCTTTCCAGCATTTGCGCCTTGATCTCCTCGCCGATAATCTTTTGGAAGTCACGCACGATTTCGGGATAGGGATGCGGGCCCATAACGCTGCCCAGGACGTAATAGGTGTCCTCTACGCGCTCGGTCCACACGCGCAGTGCTTCGTTAACGGCGTCCTTGAGCGTGCCTGTGCCGCTGGCAACGGGCACAACCTTCGCTCCCAAAAGCTCCATGCGGAACACGTTCAGCTTTTGGCGCTCGCAGTCCTCCTGGCCCATGTACACCACGCATTCCATGTTCATCAGGGCAGCGGCGGTAGCAGTGGCAACGCCGTGCTGGCCTGCGCCGGTTTCGGCAATAACACGCTTTTTGCCCATTTTCTGCGCCAGCAGGATCTGTCCCAAAACGTTGTTAATCTTGTGGGCGCCGGTGTGGTTCAAATCCTCACGCTTGAGGTAAATTTTGCAGCCGCCCAAATCCTGGGTCATTTTTTCGGCATAATACAAAAGCGAGGGCCTGTTGGCATATTCGCGGTACAAACGCGCCAGCTCTGCCTTAAAATCCGGGTCGTTTTTATATTTTTCGTAAGCCTCCTCCAGCTCCAGCACTGCGTTCATCAAGGTTTCGGGCATGTACTGGCCGCCATGAATACCATATCTACCTTTTGTCATCGTTATCTCCCCTTGTCTTAGTAAAATTTCACTTGCTGGCACACCGCTATCCCTAGGTGAGGCCTTTAGTGTGCTGCTAATTTTTTATTGCACGCCGCACCTTCGCAATAAATGCGGCAATTTTCTTTTCGTCCTTAAAGCCGTCAGTTTCGACCCCGCCGCTCACATCCACGGCAAAGGCCTTAGTGTTTTTTATCACGTCTGCAACGCAGTCTGCATCCAGGCCGCCTGCTATAAAATACGGCTTGCTTACACCGCACGCCTCTAGCAGCGCTGCATCAAAGCGCCGTCCTGTGCCGCCGTACTGCCCTGGCGTATACGTATCAAAAAGCAGGTAATCGGCTGGATAGGCATTGGCTGCCGCCACAGTGGCCGCATCCTTGACGCGCACGGCGCGGATAATGGGCAAATCCGTCAGCTGCCGCAGGCCTTGGCAATAGGCCGCGCTTTCGTCTCCGTGCAGCTGGATGAGGTCAATCGTCCCTGCCTGCGCCAGCTGGGCGATAAAATCTGCCTTGGCATTCACAAAAACGCCCACCGCCTTAACCTGCGGCGCCAAAAGCGCCTTTAGCTGCGCTGCCTGCGCCGCTGTCACCTGCCTTTTGCTTGGGGCAAAGACAAAGCCTGCAAAATCTGGCAGCAGCGTGTTGACATATTCCACGTCCTGCGTGCGCCGCAGGCCGCAAATCTTCACCTTAACCTTATTCACCGCGCAGCTCCCGCAGCCTTGCTGCCGCATCGGGCGCACGCATCAGCGCCTCGCCCACCAGCACCGCCTGCACGCCTGCTGCCTTCAACGCCAGCGTGTCACTGGCCCCTCGGATGCCGCTTTCGGCAACAAAAATTTTATCCTTCGGAATAGCGTCACGCAGGCGCAGGCTGCTCTTAGGATCGACGCTAAAGGTGCGCAGGTCGCGGTTGTTGACGCCGATAATTTTGGCATCTGCCGCCAGCGCCATCTGCACCTCGTCTGCCGTATGCGTCTCAACCAAGGCGCTCATACCCAGGCCGTGCGCCTGCTCTAGGTATTCGGCCAGCTGCTGGGCGCTCAGCAGGCTGCAAATCAAAAGCACCGCGTCCGCTCCCAGGCCTCTGGCTTCATAGATCTGGTATTCGTCTATGGTAAAATCCTTGCGCAAAAGCGGCAGCTGTACTGCACGCCGCACTGCCTCAAGATAAGCTTCGCTCCCCAAAAAGAATTTGGGCTCGGTCAGGCAGGAGATGGCGCTGGCGCCGCCTGCCTCGTACTCGGCAGCCTTATGCAGGTATATATCCTCAAAGCTTGGGGAGATTATCCCCTTAGACGGTGATGCCTTTTTCAGCTCGGCAATCACGCTCAAGCCCTTTGCCGCCAGTGCTGCCGCAAAATCCCTTCCAGCTGGCCTGCCCTCGGCCTCGTCACGCACAGCGTAAAGGCTTTTGCGCTGCTTGAGCAGCCTTACGCGCTGCGCGGTATATTCAGCGATATCATCTAATATCATAGGCACCTCTTATTTATTACTCAGCTCAATCAGCTTTTCCAATGTTGCTAGCGCCTTGCCGCTGTCAATCAGCTCTGCGGCTAGCTTAATACCCTCAGCAAAGCCTTCTGCCTTACCGCCGATATACAGGCTGGCACCTGCATTCAGCAGCACAGCATTGCGCTTGTGTCCCTTGGCGCCAGCCAAAATATCACGGGTGATCTGTGCGTTTTCAGCAGGCAGGCCGCCAATCAGGTCAGCCTTGCTGCAACGCTCCATGCCAAAGTCCTCTGGCTTAATGACATAATTTTTCATCCAGCCGTCCTTAAATTCGCAAACGGTCGTCGGTGCGCTAAGGGAAATTTCATCCAGCTTATCCTGGCCATATACCACCATGCCACGCTTTACGCCCAGGTTCATCAAAACCTGTGCCAGCGGCTGCACTAAATAGCCGTCATATACGCCCAAAAGCTGCATCTTGGGACTCGCAGGGTTGGTTAAGGGCCCCAGGATATTGAACACGGTGCGGATGCCCAGCTCCTTGCGGATGGGACCGACGTACTTCATCGAGGTGTGGTATTTTTGCGCAAAGAAAAAGCACATCCCCACCTCACGCAGCAGCTCCACGCACCTTTGCGGCTCCAGCGCTATGTTTACGCCCAAGGCCTCCAGGCAGTCGGCCGTGCCGCATTTGGAGGAGGCAGCGCGGTTGCCGTGCTTGGCAACCTTCATGCCGCCTGCCGCCGCAACCAGGGCAGCCGTTGTGGAAATATTGAAGCTGTTGGCACCGTCGCCGCCAGTACCAACAATTTCAAATACGTCCATACCCGTTTCGCACCTTGTGGCATGGTCGCGCATCGCAGCGGCGCAGCCGGCAATTTCATCCGTAGTTTCGGCAGTGGTGCTCTTGGTCGAAAGTGCTGCCAAAAAGGCTGCGTTTTGCGTGGCGCTGGTTTCGCCGCCCATGATCTCGTTCATCACGCTATAGGCCTCATCATAGGTCAAATCCTTTTTATCAACTATTTTTACAATTGCTTCCTTAATCATCGTCCTTGCCTCCCTAAATATCTCGCAATAGCTATTTATTTTATAGCCAAAAAGTTTTGTAAAATCGTCCGTCCCAGCGGTGTCATAATCGATTCGGGATGAAATTGCACACCATACACAGGCAGCGTTTTGTGCTGCAGCGCCATAATCTCGTGCTTTGCGGTTTCGGCTGTCACTACAAGGCACTCTGGCAGGCTCTCTGGCTCCACAATCAGCGAATGATAGCGTGCAGCCTCAAAGCCGTCGGGCATATCCTTAAAGATGGGCGTTGGTGCTACAAGGTGCATCCTGTCGCTTTTACCATGCACGATTTGCGGTGCATGCACCACCTTGCCGCCAAAGGCCTCGCCAATCGCCTGATGACCAAGGCAGACCCCAAGCAGAGGAAGCTCCCCCGCCAGCTGACGGATAACCTCCAGGCAGATGCCTGCCTGCTGCGGATTGCCAGGTCCTGGCGAAATGATAATGTGGCTTGGCTGCAGGCCTCTTATTTCCTCAACAGTGATTTTATCGTTACGCACAACCTTGATATCTGGGTTGATTTCACCTATGAGCTGGTAGAGATTAAAGGTAAAGCTGTCGTAGTTATCAATTATCAAAATCATTGCTTACTCCTCCTCTGCCGTCATGCGCAGCGCTGTCATGCAGGCGCCTGCCTTATTCACTGTTTCCTGAAATTCGTTGTCCACAACCGAATCGGCCACGATGCCGCCGCCTGCCTGGATATAAACCCTGCCTGCCCTCTTTACCATCGTGCGGATGGTGATGCAGATATCCATGTTGCCGCCAAAATCCAGATAACCCATTCCGCCGCCATAAATGCCGCGGCGCTCCGGCTCCAGCTCGTCAATAATCTCACAGGCGCGGATCTTGGGTGCGCCGCTGAGCGTGCCTGCAGGGAATACGGCCTTTAAGGCGTCCAGCGCATCCTTATCACTGCTCAACGTGCCTGTCACCTTGCTGGTGATGTGCATAACGTGCGAAAAGCGTTTGATGGCCTTGTAGTCGCTCACCCTTACGCTACCAAAATCGCATACACGGCCCACGTCGTTACGTCCCAGGTCCACCAGCATGTTGTGCTCGGCAATCTCCTTGGTATCAGCCAAAAGCTCCTTCTCCAGGGCGCTGTCCTCCTCTGTCGTTTTGCCACGGCGGCGGGTGCCTGCAATCGGCATGCTGATTACCTGCCTGCCAACCACCTTCACCAACGTTTCGGGCGAGCTGCCAGCAATTTCTACATCGTCATTATGCAAAAAGACCATGTACTGTGACGGGTTGGTGGTGCGCAGGTAGCGGTAGGCACTAAACAGGCTCTGGTCGTAGCTGGCGCTGAACTTTTGCGCATACACAATCTGGAAGGCATCGCCGTTTTTGATATATTCCTTGCAGCGCAGAACGTTTTTGCTGTACTGCTCACGGCTCTGGTTGCTGGTGAATTCGCCCAGGTGCGCTTTAGTGGGCTTCACAGGCTCCACCGGCTCAAGCAGCATTTTTTCCATTGCCGCAATCTCGCGCTCTGCCTTAGCGTAATTTATCTCTGGATTATCAGTCTTGACGTTGACGATCAAAAAGATTTTTTGCTTGAGGTGGTCAAAGGCAATAAGCTTATCAAAAAGCATCAAATCCACGTCGGCAAATTCGGCGCTGCGCTTTCTGTTTACCTGCATATCAGGCTCGCAGTAGCGCATAAAGTCAAAGCCGAACATTCCCACCAGGCCGCCCGTAAAATTGGGCAGGCCCTCTATCTGCGGTGCCTTGTATTCGTCAAGAATATGGCGGATGCAGCCTAAGGGATCCCTTTCCTGGTACTTAACAGCAGCGCCGCTGATGATTTCGGCATTGCCATCGGTAAGCTTCAGGCGCAGCACCGGGTCATAGCCTACAAAGGAATAGCGCGCCCAATGCTCGCCGCCCTCAATGCTTTCTAACAAAAAATAGTTGCGGCTGCTGCGGCGCACGTTGTCCAAAAAGGCCAGCGGCGTCAGCATATCTGCCAGACATTCCTTAGCTACAGGCACTGCCCTGTAGCTGGCGGCGTAAGCCTTAACCTGCTCCAAGCTCAAATTCAACATTTTGTCACCTCGTAAAATCTTCCTGCTTAGTAAAACTAAAAAGCCTGCCCCTAAACTTGATTTACTCAATCAAATTCAAGGACAGGCTATAAATACAAATACCTGCGGTACCACCTTGGTTCGCCAAAAGCATGGCGCTCTTTCGCAGAGTGCTAACACACCCCTCGCCCTTAACGCTGGCGCAACGTTGCTGAATACTCTCACAGCTGTGATTTGACAGCACCCTCAACGGTCCATTTATCAGCCTGCATCTCTACCTGGCTCCCAGCCCCCCAGGCTCTCTGTAAGCGCATCTACTGACTTGATCTCCGTCTCAACGGTTTGTGGTTTTTTTGAAGTTGCGTCTAGTTTACCACTGCAAAAGACCAGAGTCAACACTTTTTTACATAAATTTCTTGCTGCTGCTTTAATTACGCAAAACTGTAAAGGGAGTAACAGTTTAACTCCTGCAGCACAAAAAAGCACCCATCCTTACGGACAGGTGCCAAATTGTAAGCCTATTATTTGCGGATGCCCAGCTTAGTGATGATTGCGCGGTAACGCTCAATATCCTTGCCAGCCAGGTAGTTCAGCAGGCCACGACGTTTACCTACCATTTTCAGCAGGCCACGGCGGGAATGATGGTCTTTCTTGTGTTCTTTCAGATGCTCGGTCAAATATTTAATGCGTTCGGTCAGAACTGCAATTTGTACCTCCGGAGAACCGGTGTCGCCTTCATGACGTGCATTGTCGAGAATTACTGCTTGTTTAGCTTCGCTAGTTAACATGTTATTTGCCTCCTAAAATTTAAAAATTGCCATAAGCGTAGCAGCCGTTGGAGTCGCAAACTGCCAAGCCTTGGTTCAAATACTATGATAGTATACCATATCCTATCGCCTAATAGCAAGTTTTTTGTAAAGTTTTTTATAAAAATACAGGACGCACCACGGTAGCGGCACGTCCTGCAAGGTACAAGTCTTTAATTATCAATCCTTGCCCGGAGTCAGCTTGCGCAGCAGCATCCACAACGGACCTGCCAAAAGCGTAGAGGTGTAGGCACCACTAGAGAAGCCCACCAGCATCGCAAAGGAGAAGTTGCGGATGGTATCGCCGCCCCAGACGAAGATGGCCACAACAGCGAACAGAGATGTGCCGACAGTGTAAATACTGCGTCCCATGGTCTGCCAAATGCTGTTATCCACCATTTCCGTCATGCTTTCGCTGCGGCGGTGAATCTTGAGGTTTTCACGGATACGGTCAAAGATAACGATAGTACCGTTAACAGAATAGCCTACTACAGTCAAAAGTGCAGCTACAAAGCTGGAATCAAGCTCCATATGGAAGAGCGAGAAATAGCTCAGCGTTACCATAACGTCAATAATCAGGGCGATGATGGCTGCCAGCGCAAAGCGGAACTCAAAGCGCACGGTGATATAGGCTATCATCAAGAACCACGACAGCACAATCGCCATAACGGCCTGCTGGATCAGCTCGCCGCCAACGGTAGCACCAACGTTTTCTACACGCTGGATATTAAATTCGCCGATTTTGGACTTCAGGTCGCTCATAACCTCCTGACGCTGCTCGTCGCTGACAACGCCTGTACGGATAAGCACGCCCTTGGCGCTTTGGGCAGCGCTGTCATTAGACTCAAGCTGGATAATAGCATTGCCCAAATCGTGCTCCTTGAGTACGTCACGCACCTCGGCTACAGTAACAGGCTTGCCAAATTCCAGGTCCATAATGCTGCCGCCAGTAAAATCAATGCCCAGGTTGAAGCCCTTAAAGAGCATCGAGCCAATGCCGATAAGCAAAAAGGTAACAGTGATGGCAAAGAAAATTTTGTAGCGTTTAACAATAGAGAACTTCATTATTTTGCCACCTCCTCATTAGTTTTAGGCGCTCTAGCACCAAACAAGAAGAGGTTCTTGGTGATGTTGCTATAGATGAGGAAGCGCAGTAAAAACTTGGTTACAGTTACGGCAGTAAACATACTCAAAAGCGTGCCAAGTGCCAGGGTAACAGCAAAGCCCTTAATCGGGCCGGTGCCCAGGTAAAAGAGCACTGCTGCCGCCATAATGGTAGTCAGGTTGGAGTCAAGGATGGTGACGATAGCGCGGCTAAAGCCAGAATCCATAGCACTGCGCAGCGTCTTGCCACGCTTTACCTCCTCCTTGAAGCGTTCAAAAATAAGCACGTTGGCATCAACCGCCATGCCGACAGACAGGATGATACCTGCAATGCCAGGCAGCGTCAGCGTTGCGCCCAGGTAACGCATAACCAAAAGCAGCAGCATTACATACATCAGCAGTGCAATGTCTGCAACTACGCCTGCCAGGCGGTAGAACAGCAGCATGAAGACAAAGACGCCGATAATACCGATGCTGAAGGCCTTAACGCTCTTATCCTTGGAATCCTGGCCCAGGGTAGGACCAACGGTACGGTTTTCCATAATCTCAATCTTTACAGGCAGGCTGCCGCTACGCAGCAAAATTGCCAGATGCTCGGCCTCCTCCACATTGCGGGAGCCGGAAATCTGTGCATGGCCGCCAGTGATTGCCTCCTGTACTACGGGAGCAGTGAGCACCTCGCCGTCAAGCTCGATAGCAATCTTTTTACCCACGTTGCGTGCGGTGAGATCGGCAAACTTTTTGCCGCCCTCGTCACTAAACTCCAGGCCTACAACAGCCTGGTTGCCTTGGGATACCTGTGCCTTGGCATCCTTTAAGTCGCTGCCTGTGAGCACAACCTTGCCGCTTTCATCCTTAAATTGCAGCATAGCAGTACGGCCAAGCATAGCAATAGCCTTTTCAGGATCCTTTACGCCAGGCAGCTCGACGATGATACGGTCCTTGCCCTGACGCTGGATAACAGGCTCGGTGAGGCCAAGCTCGTTAACACGACGCTCAATTACCTTTACACTGCGGTTGACAGCGTCATCGTCAACCTTCAGCTCCGGGGTATCCACTGCCTGCAAAACGACGTGGGTACCACCCTGCAAATCCAAGCCCTGCTTAATAGAACTAGCCAGGGGAGAGATGTATACGCAGAAACCACCAATAATCGCCAGCGCGATAATCAGGAATTTCCCGAATTCATTCCAACGCAAAATTACTTCCTCCTTAAAATATTTTGGTTTTAATTTATAAGCTAAGCGGTCAGAGAGTGGTAATTCCGCTTTCACTTGCTAAAAGCTGCACAATAACATCATATTCATCCTTAGGCAGACCGTCCGCTAGCAGCGCATCATAGGCTATACCCATCCAGGCAGCCTTATCTGCCTGCGGCAAAAAGCGGTCATAATAGCCTGCGCCCATCCCCAGCCTGCTGCCGTCACGGCCAAAGGCCACGCCCGGCACCAGCACCAAATCCAGCTGCGCTGGCTCCACCAGCTGCACCGGCTGGCGCACACTGCGTATACCATAGCGGTCCAGCTCAAAATCATCCATGCCTGTAAGCAGCGCCGGCACCATTTCTGTAGCCGACGTTATCAGCGGCACAGCAACGGTTTTACCGTCTGCCAAGGCCTGCCGCAGCAGCCAATCCACCGAAAGCTCGTTACCAAAAGCCAAATAGCCCATGATGCAGCGCGCTTTGCGATAAGCATCACAGGCCAGGATATGACGGGCAACAGCCAGGCTGCTGGCTGCCACCTGCTCGGCAGAAAGCTTGGCGCGTAGCCTCTTAAAATGTTTTCGCAGCTCTACTTTCTCTCCTACAAGTACCATCAGGAATTCTTTGAGGGGTTTTGGAAACCACTGACAGCATTGCGTGCCATTTCAATTTCCACGCCATCAGCAACCTTCACCTTGACGCGTTTTTCGGAAATAGCAGTAATAACACCATAAATACCACCAATAGTGATAATCTCGTCTCCCTCTTTTAGGCTATTTAACAAATTCTGGCGCTTTTCCTGTTCCTTTTTCTGCGGACGCCACAGCATAAAATAGAATATGCCGCCCATCAGAACAAAGGGCCAAAGGGAATTTAGCAGCGCCATTGTATCTGTGCCTTGCATACAGAACACCTCCACATTTTATCAATCCCTGCGAATGGACAGGTTCGCAGGCTCTCCTTGCAGACTTTATAGCTTGCAACAGTCTATACCAATTTTATATATTCTCTATAAAATGAAAAATTCCTTTTTATCCTCGATAATTTTCTAAAAATCTTTCACGGAATTCCGGGAAGGTGTCGCTGGCGATAGCCTCACGTATTTCCTTGGCAAAATGCAGCAAAAAGTGCAGATTATGGATAGATAGCAGGCGCAGGCCAAAAATTTCCTCTGCCTTAAACAGATGGCGGATGTAGGCGCGGCTGAAATTGCGGCAGGCATAGCAGCTGCAGCCATCCTCAATCGGACGGAAGTCCTCCGCATAAACAGCATTGCGTACAACCAAACGTCCCGTGTGCGTCATAGCAGTGCCGTTGCGGGCTACGCGGGTGGGGAACACGCAGTCAAACATATCTACGCCCAAATTTACGGCCTCTACAATACAGTCCGCCGTACCCACGCCCATCAAATAGCGTGCCTTATCCTTAGGCATCAGCTCTGTTGTCTGTCCTAAGATGTCGTACATCAGCGGCTTGGGCTCGCCCACCGACAGGCCACCAATGCCATAGCCGGCAAAATCAAGCTCCGTCAGCTGTGCTACGCTCAGGCGGCGCAGGTCGGGGTACATACCGCCCTGCACAATGCCAAACATTGACTGGTCCTCGCGCGTATGCGTATCCAGGCAGCGCTTAGCCCAGCGCGTTGTGCGTTCAGTCGAGCGCTTGGCGTAATCATATTCTGCAGGATAGGGAATGCACTCGTCAAAGGCCATAGCGATATCCGCGCCCAAGGCCTCCTGCACCTGCGTAGAAACCTCGGGGGACAAAAACTGCTTGCTGCCATCAATATGCGAGCGGAACATTACGCCCTCCTCCGTAATCTTGCGCATTGCTCCCAGGCTGAAAACCTGAAAGCCGCCGCTGTCAGTAAGCATACCGCGCTTGTAGTTCATAAATTTGTGCAGGCCGCCAGCCTTGCGCACCAGCTCGTGCCCGGGGCGCAAAAACAGATGATAGGTATTGGACAAAATCACCTGGCTGCCCATTTCGTACAGCTCCTCGGGAGCCAGCGTCTTGACGGTCGCCTGCGTACCCACAGGCATAAACATGGGCGTTTCAAACGTGCCATGGGGGGTGTGCAGCCTGCCAAGGCGGGCGCCGCTGCGGCTGCATTCTTTTATCAGTTCATAGGTTACAGCGTGTTTCATGTTGCTTCCTTTTCGTTATTTTTGTAAATCTGTAATAAACATAGCATCGCCAAAGGAGAAGAAGCGGTATTTTTCCTCTACCGCGGTCTTGTAGGTAGCAAGCATAATCTCCCTCGTCGACAGCGTGCTTACAAGCATCAAAAGCGTGCTCTGCGGCAGGTGGAAGTTGGTCACCAAATCATCCACCAGACGGAACTTATAGCCAGGATAAATAAAGATATTTGTCCAGTTGCTGCCTGCCCTCAATGTGCCGTCGGCTCCTGCCGCCTCCAGCGTGCGTACTGCCGTAGTACCCACAGCGATAATCCTGCGGCCCTCGGCCTTAGCCTTGTTCACAGCAGCCGCAGCCTCCTGCGATACGGTGTAAAATTCCTTATGCATCTTGTGGTCTTCAATTTTAGCCTCGCTCACAGGACGGAAGGTGCCAAGACCAACGTGCAGGGTAACAAAAACCTCCTCGCAGCCCATATCCTTAATTTTTTGCAGCAGCTCCTTGGTAAAGTGCAGGCCTGCAGTGGGGGCAGCGGCACTGCCACGCTCGCGGTTATACACCGTCTGGTAGCGCTCCTTATCCTCAAGCGGTGCCGTGATATACGGCGGCAGCGGCGTTTCTCCCAAGCGGTCCAATATCTCTTCAAAAATACCGTCATACTTAAAGCGCACCACACGGCCGCCAAAATCAGTATGCTCAATAACCTCGCAGGCCAGCTCGTCGCTAAAATTAATCTTAGCACCAACCTGCAGCTTTTTGCCCGGGCGCACCAGCACCTCCCAATCAGTAGCATTTTTGCGCGTCAGCAAAAACACCTCCACATGAGCACCCGTATCCTTAGTACCGTGCAAGCGCGCAGGGATAACGCGTGTATCATTAAACACCAGCACATCACCAGGCTTCAGGTAATCAGGCAAATCATAAAAATGCTTATGCTCAATGACACCCGTGTGCTTGTCCACCACCAGCAAGCGTGAATGATCGCGTGGCTCCATAGGGTGCTGCGCTATCCGCTCCTGGGGCAGCTCGTAGTCAAAATCTGTTACTAACATTATGTTATCTCTCTTTTCTTATATATTACAAAGTCATAAGCCGCGTACCAGGATAATAGTGCGCCAAAATCGTCCTATACGTAGCCTTGGCGTCGGCAATGGCCAGGCCACGTGCGCCCCAGGCGCTAAGTCCCAGTCCGCTTCCCCTGCCCCTGCCGTGGAAGATGATTTTTTCCTCCTTGCCGCCGCTGAGCATGTGGTAGCTGCGCACCAAATTTTTCCATACCGGCTTATTATCCTCGTTTAGCTTAATATCAATATCCTTGCTGCCGATTTGCATACCATAATAATTTTCGATGGGAACCTTCAGCGTTTCGGGTACTGGCGTACCAGTTTCCACGTCAAAGAGCGTGCTGTTTAGGCCCAAAAGCTGCATCAGCTCGCTTCCCGTAAGCTTCACCGTATTATTTTCGCCCGAAAGGACAATATATTTTACACGTCCCGTAGGCGTCCTGTCAACGCCTCTTTCATCAAGCGGTGACAGGCGGATGCTCGTCAGCCTGCCAGCAGCATAGCCTCTCTGCGCCAAAAGACTTTCCAGCAGCGCAGGCGCCATGCGGTATTCCCAGCTGCCCTCCGGGCTGTCGCTGTCATAATCCTCAACAGACTGCAGATAGCTTACCTCCCGCTCCCACAGGTTTTGTGCGCTTTCGGTGCGCCCTCCGCTGCTAGATGTGGTCACTGCTTCTATCGCACGTCCGCTCCCGTCTGCCAGGTATTGTCCGCGCGTTGCCCTAATCAGCTTCGTCACTGCGTCCTTTTCTATGCGCTTGCCGCTGCCCTCGTAAAAAAGCTCGCTGTCGGTAGCAAGCACATCATAAGCTGCCGCAGCATGCTGCTTTTTATACAAGGCATAGCTGCGCGCGGCCACAGCCTGCGCCTTCACCGCCTCATCTGGCCACACCACCATGGTCTTAGCAGGCAGCACACAAGCTAGATAATCCTCTAGCGGCAGCTGGTTCACCACCAGCAGCCGGCCGCCCTGCACCGTCAAAAGCAGCTGTCCCTTATAAGAGCGCTTGTTAACCTGTGGCAATGCCTTGCCTGCAGCCTGCGTCAAACACACACCAGAAGCAAAGGCATGCTTATCATCAAAGGCCAGTCTGCCATTTTCCACGTGCACAAAATATTTGCCCTTAGGCAGCGATCCCTTTTTCCCGTCAGGCTCTGTCACTGTCAGCTCATCCTCACAGGCAAGCTCCACTGTTGCCTGCCCCACAGCCAGCGCTACCCGGATTTGCCCGGCGGCGCTAGCTGAAGCGGCGAAGGTGAAAAGGGAGAGAATTGTTATAAGTAGGAGTACTTTTTTCAGCATGATGACCTCCGTATAGGCCTTCTTCTTTCATAACTGAAAGAAGAAGCAAGAAAGGTTCGCGCTTTGGTAAAGCGCGGGAAACTCAGCGCTTTTTTGCTCGCCCAAAAAAGCTTTGCAAAAAAGGGCTTTACCATACCCTGGATTGTTCGACGTAAGCGTTAGTCAGGTGAACAAGATTGAGCAATTATATTATCGCCAAGGCGATACATAATTGCGAATACCTATATATTCGTCTAAACATTCACCAGCTTAATGTTTTTGCTCACAACGATAAACTTTTCTTCCCCCGCCTGCTGCGTGCGCTTCTTGCGCACCTCATAGCGGTCACGCTCGCTAAACACGCAGCCGCAATACTGCTGGCGGTACAGTCCCAGCTCCAGGCTGATATCCACCCCTCGCTGATAGCCCTCACGATAATCCTCGTAATAAAACGGCACCCCAAACTCTGCCGCTGCAGCCTGTGCCTCCCTTTTAATCAGCTCATGACGCTGGTAGGGACTAACAAGCAAGGTAGTGCTAAAGGCATCATAGCCGTTTTCCTTAGCAAACTGCGCCGCATAACGCAAGCGCAGGCGGTAGCAGAACGCACAGCGCACACCAGGCTCGGCCAGCATACCGCGGATACAGTCCTCGATTGGGTAGCTTTTATTGATAATCAGATTATAGCGCTGCTTTTCACAAAACTCCCGCAGCGTAGCCAGCCTGTGCTTAAACTCCTTATACGGATGAATGTTGGGATTAAAAAACAAAATATCAAAATCCGTTCCCTGCTGCGTCAGCCTTTCGGTTGGATAGCAGCTGCACGGACCACAGCAGGCGTGTAATAATAGCTTCATTTTGCCTCCGGATACGGAATCCCCAAATATTTGTAGGTTTCACGCGTCGCCATACGTCCGCGCGAGGTACGGTTAAGCATTCCCTGCTGCATCAAATAAGGCTCAATAACGTCCTCAATCGTTGACGCCTCCTCGCTTACGGCCGCCGCAATCGTTTCTATACCCACAGGTCCGCCGCCAAAGGTTTGGACAATGGTCTGCAAAATCTTGCGGTCATTGCGGTCAAAGCCAAAGCGGTCCACCTCCAGCTTAGCCAGCGCCTCATCCGCCAGCTGACGGCCAATAACCTCCGCCCCCAGCACCTGCGCGAAATCACGCACACGCTTCAGCAGACGGTTGGCAATACGTGGCGTGCCACGGCTGCGGCGGGCAATCTCCAATGCACCCTCAGTGTCAATTTTGACGTTCAAAATCTCGGCCGCACGCGTAATAATAAATTGCAGCTCGTCCGGCTTATAAAATTCCAGGCAGCATTGCACGCCAAAGCGGTCACGCAATGGCGCCGCAATTGCGCCTAGGCGCGTGGTAGCACCAATCAGCGTAAAATGCGGCAAATCTAACCGCACACTGCGGGCAGCAGGGCCCTTGCCAATGATAATATCCAGCGCAAAATCCTCCATAGCGGAATACAAAATTTCTTCCACCGTCTTGGACAAGCGATGAATCTCGTCAATAAAAAGCACGTCATTATCGCCTAAGTTCGTCAAGATCGCTGCCAAATCACCCTGGCGCTCAATCGCGGGGCCGCTGGTCACGCGGATATTAACGTTCAGCTCATTGGCAATAATGTTCGCCAGCGTTGTCTTGCCCAAGCCTGGCGGCCCAAACAAAAGCACATGGTCCAAGGCCTCATGACGGGCAGCAGCAGCCTGGATGAAGACAGACAGGTTATCCTTGACCTGTCTTTGGCCGATATATTCATTTAAGCGCCGCGGACGCAGGCTGTATTGCCAGCCATCAGCCTCCTGCTCCGCTCCGGCAATAATTCTATCATCAAACTCCATATACTAACTCCTACTTCATCATCAGCCTGAGCGCCTGCTTCAAAATAGCCTCGCTCGTAAGCGTATCGGCATCGGCAATTTGTTTGATCACAGGCACAATTTCGCTGTTGGTATAGCCCAGGCTTGCCAGTGCCTCCATCGCCTCGGCCACTGCACCGCTGCCTGCGGCCGCAACGCCTGCACCTGCGCTTTCAGCACCTGCGTCTGCTGCGGCGCCAACCTTGTCCTTTAGCTCTAGCAGCATACGCTCTGCCGTCTTTTTGCCAATGCCTGGCAGCTTCGTCAGTACTTTAATATCACGGCCTTGCACCGCCAAATAAAAAGCATCTGGCTTCACTGCCGACAAAATCCCCAGCGCCATCTTGGGACCCACGCCGCTGACAGTCAAAAGCAGCTCAAACAGGTCATAATACTCCTGGCTCAAAAAGCCGTACAAAATAATGGCGTCCTCGCGCACTGCCGTATGCACATAAACACGCACCGCCGCCCCCTGCGTCAGCTGCGCCAGGTGGGCTGCAGGCATAAACACACGGTAGCCCACGCCGCCTGCAGTTTCAACTATGCAATAATCTGTTGCCAGGCAGCCAACGCTGCCCTTAAGCGAGCCTATCATCTATCTGCCCTCCTGCCATCTGCGCGTAGACGCTGTATTGATGCCGCAAATTGCCGCAGCCAGCGCATCCGCCGTATCATCAGGCTTAATCCTTTCGCGGATATTCAAAAGGTGCATCACCATATAGATAACCTGCTCCTTGGTAGCGCTGCCAGTACCCACAACCGAAAGCTTAATCTGCATCGGCGTAAACTCCATCACAGGCAGGCCCTTATTCGCCGCCGCCAAAAGCACCACGCCGCGCGCCTGGCCTACAGGAATAGCAGTAGTCACGTTACGGTTAAAAAACAGCTTTTCCACGCTCATAAAATCGGGATGAAAATGCTCAATGATGTCCGAAATATCATCATAGATTTTTTTCAGCCGCAGCTGGGGCAGCATATCCTTATCCGTCAGCACCGAGCCATAAAAAACAGGGCGCAGGCGGTTACCCGTCATATCCACAACGCCATAGCCGCAGATAGCGGTACCAGGGTCAATACCTAAAACCAGCATAAATACCTCGCAAAAAACAGAAAGCAGACAACAACTGCCTGCTTTCCCATCCGCAAACCCTTGCAGCTTTGCGGTTACCTCGTAATAATAATCTTATTCCTCGTCGTCTTCCGGCAAGTCAGCGTTGGTGTAAACGTCTTGTACATCATCGCAATCGTCCAGAGCGTCCAGCATCTTCTGTACCTTTTCGGCATCCTCGTCGCTCAGCTCGGCCATAGTATCAGGAACCATGGTAATTTCAGACATTGCAACCTCAATATTGTTATCAGCCAAAGCCTTTTCTACAGCGTCATAGGCAGACGGCTCAGTGATAATTTCAAAGCCATCCTCGCTGCTTTTGATATCCTCTGCACCTGCATCCAGGGCAATCATCATCAGATCGTCCTCGCTGACACCAGTTTCAGCGCTAACTGCAAAAATGCCCTTTTGCTTGAACATGTAGCTTACGCAGCCGCTTGCACCCAGGTTGCCGCCATGCTTAGAGAACACGTGACGCACGTCTGCAGCGGTACGGTTGCGGTTATCAGTCAGGCAGCTGACCATCATAGCAACGCCTGCAGGACCATAGCCTTCATAAGTGATTTCTTCAAAGCTTTGGCCTTCCAGAGCGCCCGCACCCTTTTGGATAGCACGTTGGATGTTGTCCTTAGGAATATTGTTAGCCTTAGCCTTAGACAGAGCCAGCTTCAGCTTCATGTTACCGGTAGGATCAGCGCCGCCCATGCGCACGGCAATAGTAATCTCGCGGCTGATTTTAGTGGTGATTTTGCCGCGCAGTGCGTCGGCCTTGCCTTTTTTATGTTTAATGTTTGCCCATTTAGAATGTCCTGACATTGTAAAATTCCTCCAAACTTTCTCTTTCTATAATATCTAAGTATTTACCACAATATTTTACCACGCTGATGGTGTTTTTTCAATAAGCAACCTTGTAGCAGCCGTTTATTTTGCAAAAACAGCCTTGATGCTGTCGTAATGCAAAAACACTCCCTGCGCTGCCAGCTCCTCAATTTCCTCCAGCGTCGCCAGCTTGTATTCCAACGCCTCATTGGGACGGATTTTTACCTGCTCTGCAGCAAAGTCCAGGGTAAAAAGATAACAATCTACAAAGTAATTATCACCCTCGCCTGGGTTTTCGCGGTGATAGGTGAGCGCAGGGCCGCCCTCACAGACGCTCACATCCAGGCCGGTTTCCTCCAGCACCTCGCGGTTGACTGCCTCGCGCGAGCTTTCGCCAGCCTGCACGGCGCCTCCCGGCACCTCCCACCAGCCAGCAGCCCAGGCCTTCGTCAGCACCCGCCTCGTAATCAGATAGCGGCCGTCTGTATGGCGCACCACGCCCAATACCGTCAGATGATATTCACCATCACGCAAAATCCAGTCATTTTTCTTCATCGTGCGTCCCGTCAGCCGGCGGTCTGCATCATATATATCCCAAAGCTCCATCAGCAGCTCCTCCTTAAAGCATAATTTATCCAGCTTGCTCACAGCAATCTTGGCAAATACTTAAAAATCACCCAAAAGCCGCAGGTCATCGCTAAAGCGATGCTGCCGCTGTCATAATCAATGTAGCCCAGGCGCAGGCTGTTTAAGCCAGTAACAAAAATCATATTCAGCCACATAAAGCCATACGCCCACAAAAGCAGCTGCACCCACAGCGGCGGTTTTTTGTAGGGATTGGGCGCATTATTTTGCTCCATGGCCATCTTCCTCCAGCAGCTCCACCGCATCCAGCTGCTTTTTGAGGCGTGACGTGTAGCGCGCAGTGCTGTGCAGCGCGTTTTGTCCCTCCTCCAGCTTTTTAGCTGTTTTATCCAGCGCCGCCTCCAAGCCTGCCAGCTCCTGCTTCACCTTGTTCAGCAGCTGCCACACCTCGGTAGTGCGCTGCTGTACCGCCAGTGTCCTAAACCCCAGCTGCAGGCTGTTCACCAAGGCCGCCAAAGTAGTCGGCCCTGCCAGGCACACCCTGTATTTTTGCTGCAGCTCCTCCGCCAGGCCTGCAATATTAAGCGCCTCAGCAAAAAGGCCTTCGCTCGGCAAATACATTACCGCAAAATCGGTCGAATACGGCGGACAGATATATTTTTCGCAGATATCCTTCGCTTCGCCCTTCAGCCGCCGCTCCAGCTGCTTGGTTGCAGCCTCTGCAGCCTGTGCGTCACCCACCTCGCGCGCCTGCTGCAGGCGTTGGTAATCCTCTAGCGGAAACTTTGCATCTATCGGCAGCAGCACCTCCTGCTCCCTCTGGCCGGGAAGCCGCAGTGCGTATTCCACGCGCAGGCCGCTGTGGGGACGCACCTCTGCGTTTTCCACATACCGCGCCCGCTCCAAAATATCCTGTAAAATATTTCCCAGCTGCATTTCGCCCCAGGTACCGCGCACCTTAACATTAGACAGGATGCGCCGCAAATCATCCACGCCGCCTGCCAGTCCCTGCATCTGTCCTAGGGATTGGTGCACCTCGCCCAGGCGTTGGCTGACCTGGGCAAATTTTTGCTCCAAGGATTTATTCAGCCGTTCGTCCACCGTCACGCGGATACGCTCCAGGTTCTGGTCCGTCAAATCCGCCAGACGTGCCACACGCTTATCAATCTGCTCGCTCAGCCTGTCGCTGGCAGCCTGGTTTTCCATGCGCGCCGCCCGTGCCAATGTGCTTTGCTCGCCCCGCAGGTCGTACATCGCCTCACTCAGCCGCCGCTCCAAAAGCTCCAATCGCTGCGTCGCTAGCTCTGCCTTGGGCCTGCCCTGCAGCATCAAAGCCACCAGCACCAGCAAAAGCAGCGCTATCACCACCATCAAGATTATATTCAATGTATCCATAAAACGCTTCTACCTCCGCCATAACAGTAATATTATAGCAAACTTTTACCCTGTAGCCAACATATCAGCGAACAAAATTTTTGAGTTTGGCTTTGTTTTTGCTTTAGAGCGCTTTCATAGTCTATAGTAAAGCTACAAAAAAAGCAGGGAGCAGAACCCCCTTGTCAGGTTCTGCTCCCTTGGCAGGCATCCTTCCCTTGTAAAAATGACGCTTCACCTGCTCACACAAATGAAACGTCATTTACTGCTTATGCAATTAAGTCTTGCTCTAAAGCCCAGCCTGCAGCTACTTGAGCTTGGCAACTGCATCCTTATCAAAAACCTTGGCCAAAAGCGTCTTGGCCTCATCCTTGACAGCGTCATCAATGTAACCCTGTACCCTCAAAAAGGCAAAGGTTATCGCCACCAGGTCATCACTGTAGCCCAAAACCGGCGTCAGATCCGGCACAAAATCCAGCGGTGCAATCAAATATCCCAACGCACCCATAATCAGTGCCTTTTCCTTCGCAGGAACGTCCTTTTTTTGCAGCACACACCACAGCTGCACCGCCTTAAAAAGCAGCTCCAGACCGATAGACGAACCATACTTGCGGATTTTTTGCAGCAATCCCTCCTCACTGCAGTTATCCTGATATTTTACCAGCTCGTCTTCATTGATTTTGTTTTTGTCAAGGCCTTCTTTTTCTGCCATCTTCTTCGCCCCCGCACCTGCAGCAGGAAAAACTCAGCGCAGGTTGATAAACTGTAAATCTACGCCAAAATCGCCAGCCTTCAGCGTTTGGATTACTGCCTGCAGATCATCCTTTTTAGCTCCGGCCACACGTACCTGATCATCCTGGATTTGCGCAGTTACTTTAAGCTTCGTAGCCTTGATAGCAGCCACAATCTTCTTGCCATTTTCTTTGGAAATACCCTGCTGAATGCTCAGCTCCTGGCGCACGGTGCCTTTAGCAGCAGGCTCAATCTTACCTGGAACGAGGCAGCGCAGAGCAATGCCGCGCTTTGCCATCTTTTGGCGCAGCATGTCCAAAATCGCGCCCAGCTTGTATTCATCCTCAGCTGCCAGCTTAACCTCTTTTTCACCCAGCTCAATGCTGGCGTTGCTGCCACGGAAGTCATAGCGCTGATCAATTTCTTTCTTTACCTGGTTAACTGCGTTATCCATCTCCTGCATATCAACCTGGGATACTACGTCAAAGGAACTATCTTTTGCCATTATTGTTATCCTCCTATAAATTACGTTGTAAAATACTTTCGCCTAATTATAGCAAAAAAGCTTTGGTTTAGGCAAGGGGCGCATCTGCCCTATTCTTTGGCAGCAGCAGGCAAAATGCTACTCCTGCCCCTTGCTGTGCATGGCTGCGTGCTCCGCGCTTATTTCGTCAAAAAGCTGCAACGCTGTCCATGCGCAGTTAGTCGGTGTCAGCATTGCCTTCAGCTGCACCTGCTTGAGCGCACCCTTGCGGATAGCAAGCAAAAGGCGGTCCAAATCCTGGCGGCTAAAGCCGCACAAAAGCAGCATTTCCTCCTGCGCCGCCTCGCCCTCGTATTCGCCCTCAGCTGCCTGCAGGCCGACCACGCCTGCTAAAAGGCCAAGCGGCTGGTTAAATTCACTGCGCTCCACGCTGCGCAGCTGCACGCGCAGCATCATGCAGATAAGCTTTAGTGCCTGCAGGCGCTGCGGCGTAAAATTAAAGGCTAAAACTGTTTTATGCATATCGCACCTCATCCAAACAAATCTATCTGGTTAGTTTCTGGCAAATCGCCCAACGCTCCCAGCTCGGCCAGCTTTTCAATAACGCTCTTGCTGACGCCGGCACGCAGGCGCAAGTCCTCCTGCGAAATAAAGGGACGGTTCACGTCACGCGCAGCCGCAATGCTTTTAGCAGCACTTTCGCCCACACCGTTTAATGCTCCTAGCGGCGGGCGCAGACCATTTTCCGTAACCAAAAATTTAATCGGGTCAGATTTATAAATATCCATTTTATCAAACTTCAGGCCACGCTCCATCATTTCATTAACCAGCTCCAGGTAGGTTACAGTTGATTTATCCTGCACGGTTGCCTTAAAGCCCTGCTGGTAAACATTTTTGATGAAGTTTTTTACATAAGCCTTACCCTTAGCAACGTGCGTGTAATCAAAATCCTTGGCACGTACCGTGAAGTACGCTGCATAAAATTCCTTGGGATAGTGCACCTTGCAATAGGCAATGCGGTAGGCCATAAGAACGTAGGCCACAGCATGCGCCTTGGGGAAAAGGTATTGCACCTTTTCGCACGAAGCGATATACCACTCGGGAATGCCTGCCGCACGCATGGCCTCCAGCATCTTGGGCTCCAAGCCTTTTTTTGCCGCCTTACCCTTACGCACGTACTCCATCGTCTTAAACGCCAAGCTTGGTTCCACGCCCTTAGCAATCAGGTGTGTCATGATATCGTCACGGGTTGAGATGGTTTCTGCGACAGGCTTGCCCTCTTTAATCAAATCCTGCGCATTGTTCAGCCACACATCTGTACCATGCGAATAACCAGATACACGCACAACCTCGCTAAATTTTTTCGGCTGTACGTCGCTAATCATCTGACGGACAAACTTGGTGCCACATTCCGGGATACCAAAGGTGCCAACGGCACTATCAATCTGCTCTGGCGTTATGCCTAGGGACGATGTATTTTGGAAGATACGCATCGTCGGCTCGTCTCCCACAGGAATCTTTTTGGGGTCAAAATTGGGATCAACATTTTCCTGCAGGTATTTTTCCAGCATCTTCAGCACCATGGGATCATCGTGACCCAGAATATCCAGCTTAACCAAACGGTCATTGATGCTGTGATAATCATAGTGCGTAGTAATGGTATCCCCGTTTTTGTCATCGGCAGGACGGTTCATAGGCGTAATATAGTGAATATCCATATTACGCGGCACAACCATAATGCCGCCTGGATGCTGGCCCGTGGTGCGCTTTACACCGGCAAAGCCTTCTACCATTGCTGCTATATACGCAGGATGAGCATGAAGATTCTTGCTTTCATAATATTTTTTGATAAAGCCTACCGCCGTTTTATTAGCAATAGTGCTGATGGTACCAGCACGGCAGACGTTGTCGCGGCCAAACAGCTCTTCTGTATATTTATGAGCAACGCTTTGGTCACTCATCGCCGACGGGTCATCGGGATCAATGCCACCAGAGAAGTTGAGGTCGATATCAGGCACCTTGTCGCCATGGAAGCCCAAAAATACCGCAAAGGGGATATCGTGACCGTCACGCAGCATAGGCGTACCGCACTCAGGACAGTCCTTGGGCGGCAGGTCAAAGCCGCTGTCAACCTCGTTATTCTCAAAGAATTCACTATAACAGCAGTGCGGACAGCGGTAATGCGGCTGCAGGGCGTTAACCTCGGTAATCTCCAGCATTGTCGCCACAAAGGATGAGCCAACGCTGCCACGCGAGCCAACCAAATAGCCGCGGTCAATGGAATGCTTAACCAGCTTGTGCGCAATATAGTACAACACCGAAAAGCCGTTACCAATGATGGATTCAAGCTCTGTTTCCAGGCGTTTTTCCACAATCTCCGGCAGCTTTTCGCCATACCATTCGTGCGCCTTGGCATACGACAGGTCGCGCACTGCCTCCTCCGCACCGGGAATGGTGGGAGAATACAGCTGGTCGCGGTCAGGCACAGGCTTGATACGTTCTATCATATCGGCAATTTTGTTGGTATTGGTGACAACCACCTCGTAGGCTGCCTCCTTGCCCAGGTAAGCAAATTCCTGCAGCATTTCCTCGGTAGTGTGCAGATACAGCGGCGGCTGCAGGTCAGCATCCTTATAGTTTTGTCCTGCCTGCAAAATAGCGCGCAGCTTGGCATCCTCGGGGTTCAAAAAATGCACGTCACAGGTTGCCACCGTCAGCTTGCCCAGGCGCTTGCCCAGCTCGTAGATTTTGCGGTTATGCTCCTGCAGATCCTTTTCACTGCAGATGTTTTCACGCACCAAAAACTGGTTATTGCCCGTCGGCTGAATTTCCAGGTAATCATAAAAGCTGGCAATTTCCTCCAGCTCGGCATCACTGGCACCACTGCGCACTGCACGGTACAGCTCGCCCGCCTCGCAGGCCGAGCCTAAAATGAGGCCCTCGCGGTGCTCCTCGATGACCTCTCGCGGCAGCAGCGGCCGCTTGTTAAGATAGCGCAAATGGCTGATGGTGACAAGCTGATACAGATTGCGCAGGCCGATTTCATTTTTAGCTAAAATAATAATGTGATAGCTCGAAATTTTGCTTCTGCCCTTGTTAGTAGCAGCGTCGGGGTTTTCGGTATCAATGTTATCAGCCTTCAGCTTACGGTCACCGATAAGGTATCCCTCCATGCCAAAAATCAGCTTCAAATCACTGCCCTCGGCCGCATCAAAGCAGAACGGAAAGGCCTGCACCACGCCATGGTCGGTGATGGCCAGCGCCTTATGCCCCCAGCGGATAGCCTGCTTGACCAGGCCCTCCATAGGCGTGAGCGCGTCCATCTTGCTCATCTTGGTATGGCAGTGCAGCTCAACACGCTTTTCGGGCGCATTATCCATGCGCTGCTTTACCTCCAGCTTCATAATGCCCCGTGGCATCATAGTCATCTCATCAAAGGCAAAGCGGTCCGGAGCCACATTGCCCATCAAGCGCAGGCGCATACCAGGCTTCAGCAGATTTTTAAATTCGTTGCACTCCTTGCGTGCGTCCTTGCCCTCGCGCTTATCAAAACGCAGCTTAACAAAAATACCGTTAGTATCATCGCTCACGTTAAAGGTGAGCATAATTGCTCCTGTGCGCAGCTCATGCTCAATAAAGGTCTGCAGGCCGCCATCCTTGTCCAAGCTTCTGACAAAGGTGCCCTCGATAACAACGTTATTTTCTTCCTCCGTCAGTGTTTCTATCTTGCGCACAGCGCCCTTAATACGTTTTCCCCACAAAAGACCATCGTCCTTTTTATTGCCATACAGGGCCTCCATAGCCTTAATGTAATCAGGGTCAGATTCCGGACTCGCGTCAAACGCAGGCGGCTCGGGCGGCAGGGGCAGCTCCTCCTCCGCCAGGTAAGCGCCCTCACTCATCTCAGGCGGCTCGGGCGGCAGCGGGATTTCATCCGGCAGCGGCTCACCTGTGCAGTCGGTAATTTCCACATCAGCCGTCACCTCGCGCGCAGGCAGCTGGCATTTTGTGCCGTCGCCATCGCAAATCATATCCACCGTTTGCAAAGAAAAAGCGGCCGCAAGCTGCTTGGCCGCCTTCTGCATCAGTCCCTCAGTAAGATGGGCAGCACAGCTAAAATGAACCTCCCACTCACAGGCGCTTTCGTCAACACAAATCTGGTTGATATGCATCAGCTTCAGCTGCATCAGCTCCACCTTAGAAAAGGGTAGCGCAGCTAAAAAGCTATAAAATTTTTCTTCATCAGGAATCAGGCAATATTTTTGTGTCATGTCCTATTCCTTTCTGTAATCCAACAACTATCTTATGTTCTCTACTCCCACAATGCCTTCAATATCCTGCAGGCCGCGCACAATATCGCTGCCCTCGGGTGCGGTCTTACCCAGCTTCAAAAAGATTTCCAGCACCAGGCGGTTTTTCTCCTTATCGCGCTTGACATTGAGGGATTTTACCTGTACGCCGTTCAGCGACAGGTAGCCTGTGACATCGGTGATGGCACCTGGGCGGTTGCCGGTGATGACGCGGATAAACTGCCTATCGTTGCGGCTGGTGACAGCAAAGCGCTTTTCCCAGGTATGAAAGGTGACCAAGGTTACCATAGTAATAGCAGTAGCTACAGCACTCAAAAAGTACAGGCCGCTGCCTGCAGCAAGGCCGATGGCCGACACCATCCACAGGCTGGCAGCAGTCGTCAGTCCGCGGATAGTGAGTCCCTCGTGCAAAATAGTGCCAGCGCCCAAAAAGCCGATGCCGCTTACAACCTGCGCCGCAATACGCGCGGAATCACGTCTTTGTCCAATGTCCTCCACTACGCCCGCAGTCTGAGGCACATCATCAAAGCCATACAAGGACACCAGCATAAACAGCGCCGAGCCCACACACACCAAAATGTGCGTGCGAAAGCCAGCAGGCCTGTCGCCGCTGCCTCTCTCTATACCCACAATACCACCGAGAATAGCAGCAACGACCAGGCGGACCACCATAACCACGTCCTCATTTTGCATCAAAGCGGCAAAATCCATCAGCCATCACCTCATCCACACTACATCATCAACACCCAATATGCAAAGCTCCCCGCAGGCCAGCTTCACAGCACCAGCCTGGGAGAGCAGCAGCTGCTTACAGCTTGGCAAGCAGCTCTTTAATAGCAGCAATATAATCGCTATCTAAGGGCAGCATGCTTACCTCGCCCGTCTTGCGTGCCTTAACCTCCATCTCGCCGTTTTGCAGCGTCTTGGGACCCACAACCACGCGCAGGGGGTAGCCAATCAAATCAGCATCCTTAAATTTAACACCAGGACGCTCCTTGCGGTCGTCAATAACAACCTCAACGCCGGCCTTGTGCAGCTCGTCGTAAATTTCCTCGGCCTTAGCCAGGGAAGCCTCGTCCTTAACATTCACAGGCACAACCAGCACCTCATACGGAGCAATAGCTACAGGCCAGATCATGCCGTCGGCATCGTGGCTCTGCTCTACACAGGCAGCCATGGTGCGGCCAACGCCAATACCGTAGCAGCCCATAACCATCGGCTGCTCCTTGCCGTTTTCATCCAGATAGGTGCATTTCATGGCAGCGCTGTATTTAGTGTGCAGCTTAAATACCTGGCCTGCTTCAATACCACGGGCCTTGGCCACAGGCGCACCGCAGTGCGGACAGGGGTCGCCCTCAGCCATCAGGCGGATATCACCCACATAGGTGGGAGTAAAGTCACGGCCAGGGTTGGCATTGATATAGTGATAACCAGCCTTGTTAGCGCCGCAGCAAACATTGTGCATCTGCATAACAGTGCTGTCGCAGACAACGATGGTCTTTTTGCTGTCCATACCCACGGGGCCCATGTAGCCGCCAAAGGTGCCTGCTGCTGCCAAAAGGTCAGCCTCAGCCATTTCCAGCTCTACAGCGCCAACCATGTTCTGTACCTTGGTTTCGTTAACCTCGTGGTCACCGCGTACAAAGCACAGCACCAGACCCTTTTCGCACTGGTAGGCAACTGCCTTGATGGATTTTTCTACCGGTGCATGCAAAAATTCGCATACAGCAGCGATAGTTTTACATTCCGGGGTTTCCACCATCTGTAGCGGCAGCATTTCCTCTGCAGGTGCTGCAACCGGCTCCAGCTCGGCCTTTTCAATATCGGCAGCATAATCGCACTTGGTGCAGTAAACAATTTCAGCCTCGCCACTATCTGCCAGTACCATAAATTCATGGCTGCCAGTGCCACCAATAGCGCCGCTGTCAGCTTCTACAGGACGGAAGGTGAGTCCGCAGCGGGTAAAAACATTAGTATAAGCATCATACATTGCTTGATAGGATACATCCAGGCCAGCCTCGTCGCGGTCAAAGCTATAAGCATCCTTCATAATGAAGTCGCGGCTGCGCATCAGGCCAAAGCGCGGACGGCGTTCGTCGCGGAACTTGTCCTGGATTTGGTACAGGTTGAGCGGCAGCTGACGATAGGAGCGCACATCGCTCTTCACCAATGTAGTAACCATCTCCTCGTGCGTCGGTCCCAGACAGTATTCATGGCCATGGCGGTCCTTAAGGCGTACCATTTCGGCACCATAGGCATCCCAGCGGCCGCTTTCCTTCCAAATTTCGGCAGGCTGCATAATTGGCATCATAATTTCCTGCGCACCTGCATGGTCCATCTCCTCGCGGATGATGGCTTCAATCTTTTTGATAACACGCCATGCCAGCGGCAGGTAGGTGTACATACCATTGGTGGATTTACGCATAAAGCCAGCACGCAAAAGCAGCTGATGGCTAGGAATTTCGGCCTCACTCGGCACCTCACGCAGTGTGGGGGCATACATTTTAGAAACTTTCATTAACAGGATACCTTCCTCTCAAGTAAAATTTTATCTATTTCAGCAAAAAGCTCACTAACAAGCTGGTCCTCGCTCACCTTACGCAGCACCTTGCCCTTGCGGAACACCAGACCCTCGCCCATGCCGCCAGCAATGCCGACATCGGCCTCACGCGCTTCGCCAGGACCGTTAACAACGCAGCCCATAACTGCAACCGTAATGGGGTCTGCAACGCCTGCCAGGCGGCGTTCCACCTCCAGCGCCAGCTTTTCCAGGCTGATGCGGGTGCGGCCACAGGTGGGGCAGCTGATGAGCGTCGGCCCGTGCTCACGCAATCCCAACGATTTGAGTATATCATAGGCAACACGCACCTCGTTTACAGGGTCACCCGTCAGCGAAACGCGGATAGTGTCGCCAATCCCCTCAGCCAAAAGCGTACCAATGCCCACAGCAGACTTGATAATACCGCTGTTAACAGTGCCAGCCTCGGTAATACCCACATGCAGGGGATAATCACACTGCGCCGCCATTAAGCGGTAAGCAGCCACGGTCAGCGGCACATCGTGCGCCTTGAGCGAAATTTTGATATTACGGTAATCCATATCCTCCAAAATACGGATATGGCGCCATGCAGCCTCTACCAAGGCCTCCGCGGTGGGATGACCGTATTTTTCCAGCAGATCCTTAGGCAGGGAGCCAGCGTTGACACCAATGCGGATGGGAATATTGCGCTTTTTAGCAGCATCTACCACAGCACGCACCTTGTCCTCGCCGCCGATGTTGCCAGGATTGAGGCGCAGGGCATCCACGCCTGCGTCAATCGCCGCCAGCGCCAGGCGGTAATCAAAATGGATATCGGCAATTACCGGAATCGGACTTTCCTTACAGATTGTCTTCAACCCCTCAGCCGCAGCCATGTCAGGCACAGCGCAGCGGATAATGTCACAGCCTGCCTCCACCAGCTGCGCAATCTGGGCCAGCGTCGCAGCCGCATCGTCCGTATGTGTATTCGTCATCGACTGCACAGCAATCGGTGCACCGCCACCGACGGCAACAGCGCCAATTTGCAGCTGACGCGTTTTTCTACGTTCTATCACAATCGTCACCTCTTAACGTGTTATATCCTTAAAGGTGCTGAACACTGTCAGCGCCAAAATCAGCGCCACACCCACCATCTGGATATTGGTCATAGCCTTGCTGCCAAGCGGCTTGCCGCGCAGTGCTTCAAGCACAAGCAATACAAAATGTCCGCCGTCCAGCGCAGGCAGCGGCAGCAGATTGATAACGCCCAGGTTGATGCTCAAAAATGCCACAAAGCTAATCAATGGCAGCATACCCTTTTCGGCCACCTGCCCGGCCATCTGCGCTACACCGATTGGGCCTGCAACCTCGGCAGGAGCCTTGCCTGTAACAATGTTATATAAGCCGTTGACCATAGCAACAATGATGTTCTTGGTATATAGGCAGCCTTCCTTAATAGAGCCGAAAAAGCCCAGGCTGATCTTTTCAAATTTAGGACTGATACCGATAAGCGGCCTGCCAGCCTCGTTATCGTATACGGGAGTCATGGTATAAGCAGCCACTGCACCGCCTCTTTTAGCAGTCAGCGTCACAGGGTTAGTGCCGGCAGCGCGCAGGCTGCTAACAACCTCGTTCCATGTTCCCACCGTCTTGCCGTTGATAGTGACAATGCGGTCACCAGCCTTAAGGCCAGCCTTAGCGGCAGCCATTTCGTCAACAACTACACCCAAAACAGGCTCATTCACCAGCTGCTGGCGACCCTCGAGCATAAAGATACCGCTGAACAAAATAATAGGCAGCAAAAAATTCATCAATGCCCCTGCCAAAATAACCAGCATCCGTGCCGGTATCGGCTTGGACTTAAAGGAATCAGGCTCAACAGGATCATCAGGATCCATACCGGCAATTTTATTATAACCACCCAAAGGGATAGCACGCAGGCTGTAAAGCGTATCACCGTCCTTTTGCTGATACAGCTTAGGACCAAAACCGATAGCGAATTCATCCACCCGCATCCCTGTAAGCTTTGCTGTAATAAAATGACCAAACTCGTGCACTGTCACCAGCACACCAAAAACAAAAACGGCGGCTAAAATTGTAAGCATTTGCCCTCCTTAATATACGGCCGTCACAATCACGGCCTCCAATCTACAGCTTGCTGATAACCTCTTTGGCCGCCAGACGCGCCCAGGCATCAGTCTCCTCAATATCCTCCAGCTGTGGCTGCAGCACATTCTTATGCTGCGCTGTCACAGTGGCAGTAATGTAGGGGATATCCAAATATTTTATTTTACCTGCCAAAAAGGCATATACTGCCTCCTCGTTGGCCGCATTAAAGGCGCAGGGCAGCGTGCCGCCTGCCTTGCCGCAGTCAATAGCAAGATTCAGCGACGGAAAGGCTTCCAGATCAGGTGCTTCAAAGGTCAGCTGCGCTGCCTGCACCAAATCCAGCTGCTCAAAGCTGTAATTATAACGCTCCGGCCAGCTCAAGGCGAACTGTATCGGCAAACGCATATCAGGCACACCCAGCTGCGCAATAACACTGCCATCGCAAAACTCCACCAGGCTGTGTACAATGCTTTGTGGATGTACAACAACGTCTATTTGCTCATACGGCATATCAAACAGCCAATGTGCCTCCATAACCTCCAGACCCTTGTTAGCCAAGGTAGAAGAATCAAGCGTCACCTTCTGCCCCATGCTCCAGTTGGGATGGTTCAGGCACTGCGCCAGGGTAACGCCTTGCAGCTCGCTGCGTTTTTTTCCGCGGAAGGGACCGCCGCTCGCAGTGATAATGAGACGCTTCACCTCACGTGGCGCACCGCCGCGCAGAGACTGGAAAATGGCGCTGTGCTCGCTGTCAACAGGCGTCAGGCTCACGCCGTGCTTTTTAACAGCGGCCATCACGATGCTGCCTGCGGCAACCAAGGTTTCCTTGTTCGCCAGTGCGATGTTTTTACCACATTCAATAGCAGCCAAGGTCGGACGCAGGCCAGCATAGCCAACCATAGAGCCAAGCACAGTGTCAGCAGCATCATAGGTGGCAGCAGCCAAAAGGCCCTCCTCACCTGCCAAAATCTGCGTTTTGCCATGATAACGGTCATTAAGGCGCTTGGCAGCGTCTTTGTCTGTAAGCACTGCAATATCAGGCTCAAACTGCCTGATCTGCTGCTCTAGCAGCTCGTCGCTTTTGTGCGCAGCCAACGCGCGCACCCGCAGCCTTTGCGGATTAGCAGCAGCGACCTCCAGCGTCTGACGGCCGATAGAGCCAGTGCTGCCCAAAATAGAAATATTCTTCATCACAAATTACTCCTGATACATCGACAAAATGCTGATAAACATCAGCAGATAATACACAACAGGAACGGTAAAGAGCACGCTGTCAAAACGGTCCAGCACGCCGCCGTGACCAGGGAACAGCTTGCCCGAATCCTTAATATCAAAGCTGCGCTTGATGATGGATTCCACCAAATCGCCCACGGGGGCAAAAAAAGCCACCGCCAATGCCACCATCACCGCATGCCACAGGGCAATGCCCAAGCAGACGATACACAAAAACAGCACGGTTATAAAGCTGCACACAAAGCCGCACACCGCACCCTCAAAGGATTTTTTGGGACTGACGCTGCAAAACGGTGTTTTGCCAAAGGCACGGCCAAAGAAATAAGCAAAGGTGTCGCTTGCCCAAGTACCCAAAAGCACAATCCACAGGCAGATTTCGCCATATTCAAATACACGGAAGCCCAAATCAATATGCGGGCCGCCGTCAAACGAGCGCATCAGGATAATATGCGCAAACAACAGGCCGCAATAAAGCATGCCCCAGGCAGTAAGCGCACTGCTTTCCGCCCAATGCTGCTCCCCGCGGTTGCAATGACGCCACAGGCCCTCAATCGCGCTGAAAATAAAAAACAGCGTCGTCAGCATCAGCATAAAAGCCAGCGCATACACGCCCTCTATACCAGTACCGGCCATAGCCACCAGCAGCAGCACCCCTGCGCCGCCCGTCAAGGTATAGGCATTATATCCCTTGCTTTTTACCATCTTCTGATATTCGTACCAGGCAGCAGCAGCCAAAAAGGCTACGGCAGCATTAAAAACCTGGCCGCCCACGGTGATAACCGCTACTGCAATAGCAATACCGATGACACCTGTAATAATACGAGTTAACATAACAAACTCCTTTTGAGTAAATAAAATAATAAAGAAAGTATATGGTGCGTTATCCTCATTACCGCTAGGCAGCAGAGAACGTGCCAGAGACGCGGAAGAGCGACAACAGCGTACTAAAATGGTACGTTTGGGAGCTCTGACAAAGTATATGGTGCGTTATCTTCATCACCGCTAGGCAGCGGAGAACGTGCCAGAGACGCGGAAGGGCGACGACGGCGTACTAAATGGTACGTCTAGGAGCCCTGACAAAGTATATGGTGCGTTATCCGCTGACTAGACCGCCAAAACGGCGTTCACGCCCCTGATAAGCCAAAATCGCTTCCACTAGGTGGTCCGGTGTAAATTCTGGCCAATACACCTTGGTTGTCCAAATCTCCGCGTAGGCAATCTGCCACAGCAAAAAATTGCTGATGCGCAAATCTCCGCCAGGGCGGATGAGCAGGTCGGGTGCAGGGAGACCCTGCGTATACAAATGATCCTCTACAACCTTATTATCTATATCCGCTACGGCCAGAGCGCCGCTGGCAGCCTCTGCTGCTATTGTGCGCACAGCATGCAGGATTTCGGCCTGCCCGCCGTAGTTTATAGCCAAATTCAAAATGATGCCGGTGTTATTTTTCGTTGCGCTGACAGCATGGTCCATCTTCTTTTGCACAATATCCGGCAAACCCTCGCGCGAACCGATAAAACGCACCTGCACGTTATTTTCGTTAAATTCATCAATTTCGTTCGTCAGATAACGGCTAAGCAGCTCCATGATAAAGTTAACCTCCGTCACAGGACGCTTCCAGTTTTCTGTAGAAAAAGCATAGGCGCTGATAACCTTAACTCCCAGCTTATCTGCAGCTCTGACTATGGTTTTGAGTGTTTCGGCACCTGCCTGATGGCCAAAGGTGCGCACCTTGCCCTGGGCCTTCGCCCAACGGCCATTGCCATCCATAATGATAGCAATATGCTGAGGAATGTTTTGCATATCCAAATCCTCAGTGTGCATTTCAATGTTATTTACAGTCTTAGATTTTGTTTGAAACAAGCCTTTAAACACAAGTATCAAGCCCTTCGACAAAATTTGTGCCAGCAACTGCGCCGGCGGCTACTAGGGTAATATTGTTTTTTGCTCTGATTAAAGAAGAGGCGAGCCTCCCCCTTGCGGGAGGCCGCCTTCCTGATTTTGCATTGCAGTCTTGACTTACTCGATAGCGCCAACCGGGCAGTTAGCAGCGCAAGCGCCACATTCTACACAATCCTCGCCAATTTCGTATTTGCCATCAACCTCGGTGATAGCGCCTACGGGGCAGGTAGCAGCACAGGTGCCGCAGCCTACACATGCGTCCTTATCAATTTTCAGAGCCATTTTGTCGCACCTCCTTTTCTGTCATCTATACACTATGGTAAGAGCTAATCTATTAGCAGACAGCTGACGCTGCCTAACTACATATTTGCGCACCGTTTTTCCCGCATAATCAGCCTCTGACGCACGCGGTGGCAGCAATGGCTGTACCTCATAGGTGCAGCCTGCAGCCTCCAGGCGGCGCACAGCCTCATCTAGGGGCAGTGCCAAAACCTGTGGAATCTCCATTATATTTCCATTACTTCTTTTTCTTTATTAGCAGCTGCTGCATCAATTTCCTTCATAACCTTATCAGTCAGCTTCTGCACCTTTTCTACGCCCTTCTTGGACTCGTCCTCGGTGATTTCCTTAGCCTTTTCGGTCTTTTTGATAGCGTCGTTGGCATCACGGCGCAGGTTGCGGACGATGACACGGTATTCCTCGGCCTTTTTGTGTACAACCTTAACCAAATCCTTACGGCGCTCCTCGGTCAGCTGCGGCAGGTTCAAGCGGATGCACACGCCGTCGCTGTTGGGGTTGAGGCCCAGGTCAGATTTCATGATTGCCTTTTCGATATCCTTCAGGATGGTTTTTTCCCACGGAGTGATAACGATCATACGCGGCTCAGGAACGGTAACGCTTGCTACCTGGGTAACAGGTGTAGGAGTACCATAATATTCTACCATAACCTTTTCGAGCAGGGACGGGGTTGCACGGCCTGCACGCAGGCTAGCCAGGTCAACCTTGAGCGCTGCCACGGACTTTTCCATTTTGCCCTCAATACCAGTGATAATTTCGCTTACTGTTGCCATTATTCCTTACCTCCTACCAGAGTACCGATTTTCTCGCCTGCGGCCGCACGCAAAATGTTACTCGGTTCATCAATATTAAATACCACGATGGGGATGTTGTTATCCATGCACAGGCTGATTGCCGTAGAGTCCATAACGCTCAGATGACGTTGGATTACCTCGATATACGGCAGCTCATCAAACTTCTTAGCATCCGGGTTCTTAGCCGGGTCGCTGTCATAAACGCCGTCAACGCCCTTTTTCGCCATCAAAATAGCGTCTGCCTCAATTTCTGCCGCACGCAGCGCAGCGGTAGTATCGGTAGAAAAGTACGGGTTGCCGGTGCCAGCAGCAAAAATCACTACCCTTGCCTTTTCCATATGGCGGATAGCACGGCGGCGGATATAGGGTTCGGCTACCTGACGCATTTCAATCGCAGTTTGTACGCGGGTGGGAACCTCCAGGTTTTCCAATGCATCCTGCAGGGCCAAGGAGTTGATTACGGTTGCCAGCATGCCCATGTAATCAGCAGTAGCACGGTCCATGCCCTTGTTGCTGCCGCTGAGGCCACGCCAGAAGTTGCCGCCGCCGTTGACGATGGCAACCTCTACACCACTTTCAACAACAGCCTTAATCTGCTTAGCCAATGCATATACTACAGACGGATCAATGCCAAAGCCCTTTTCACCGGCCAAGGCTTCACCGCTCAGCTTTAATACCACACGCTTGAATTTTTTAAGTTCTGTCACAATAGCGACCTCCCTTTTATTTTCTTATTCCAGTATTCTATTCAATAATTATACCAAAAATCCCTGCTTTATTCTACCACAATTTTTATGAAGTATTTTTGACAGCATAATAGCTTTGTACGAAAATAGCTTTCAAATAACTACGCATAACTATCACTTCGTTAAACTGGCTATAGAAAATTTTCGTTTTCTGGCAATGTTAATATAGTCAAAACAGCCTATAATTATCACTATACTATTTTTTACAGAGGGGATTGTTGTATTATGGAACATATCGAACAGCATCAAGCATCCGCAAAAAGCAATGCTACATTGGCTATTTGCATTACTGCCTTATTCATGGCGCTCAATATTATGATGAGCTCCTTTGGCCTGCCCGTACCTGGCGGCCACCTGTATCTTAACGATGTCATCATCTGCACAGCGGCCATTCTTTTGCGTGACGCTAAGGCAGCCTTCATCGTCGGCGGCGTGGGCGCCTTTTTGGGCGACCTCTTTTTCTACCCCACGCCCATGTTTGTTTCGCTAGTCACCCACGGGCTGCAGGCTGTAGTCATCTGCCTGCTGGCGCACAGAGGCGGCAGGGTCACCTACAAGGGTGCAGTGCTCGGCGTATTGCTCGGCGCAGTGATTATGGTTGTGGGGTATTCGCTCGGCCGTGCGTTTATTTACAGCACACCGCATTACGCTTATATCAAGCTGCCGTACCAAATTCTGCAGGCAGTGGTTGGCGCCATTGGCGGCATCGTGCTGTGCTTTAAGGCTGGCCTTTTGGAGCGCTTCGATAAAATGTATAATAAGTAAAAAACAAAATGCTTTCCTTACTTCTGCCCAAAGCATAAACGAAAACCGTACAAACGCTTATCTGTAATAGATTTGCGTCTGTACGGTTTTTTAGATTGCCGCAGCCATCCGGTTGCTGCAGCCTGCTGTGCTACAATTTTTTTATTAGCGAAAGAATCCGCAACGTATATGCTGCGTTACACCCCGCTTTAATTACTCGACAGTAACACTCTTAGCCAAATTACGCGGCTTATCCACATCCAAGCCCTTGGCGATGCTTACATAGTAACCCATGAGCTGCAGCGGGATAACTGCCAGGCTGGTCATAAAATGCTCGTCCGTCTTGGGGATATAGACAGTAAAATCGGCTGTATCCTCAATGTTGTAATTGCCATAGGTGGTCAATCCCATCAGGTAGGCACCACGGCTTTTACATTCAACCATGTTGCTGACGGTCTTTTCGTAAAGGTCGCCTTGTGTCAGCACACCAATAACCAGCGTACCGTTTTCAATCAGGCTGATGGTACCGTGCTTCAGCTCGCCTGCAGCGTAGGCCTCGCTGTGGATGTAGGAAATTTCCTTCATTTTGAGGCTGCCCTCCAGGCTGACAGCGTAATCTAAGCCACGGCCGATAAAGAAGATATCCTTAGCGTTGAGCTGCTTAGCAGCAAACCATTGAATGCGTTCCTTATCCTCAATAATCTTTTGAATTTTTTCTGGTAGCAGAGCCAGCTCTGCCAAAAGCTCCTGATATTTTACTTCATCAATCGTGCCGCGTACCTTAGCAAACTGAATTGCCAGGCAGTAGGACGCAATCAGCTGTGTACTATAGGCCTTGGTGGTGGCAACAGCGATTTCCGGACCTGCAAGCGTATAGAACACGTTGTCTGCCTCGCGCGCGATGGAGCTGCCCACTACATTGACAATGCCTAGGGTCTTAATGCCCTTTTCCTTGGCCAAGCGCAGCGCTGCCAGGCTGTCTGCCGTTTCGCCGGACTGGCTGACGATAATCACCAGCTCGTTTTGGCTCAAAAGCGGCTTGCGATATCTAAATTCCGACGCCAGCTCGGTGCGGACAGGAATCTGCGCCAAATCCTCAATAACATATTGCGCCGCTACACCTACGTGGTAGGCACTGCCGCAGGCAACGATGCAGATCTTGTCGATCTTTTTGATGTCCTCGTCGCTGAGGCCGACAGCACTCATATCCAGTCTGCCGTCAAGCAGTACGGAGTTAAGCGTATCGCGTACAGCCTTAGGCTGTTCATGGATTTCCTTCATCATAAAGTGCTCAAAGCCAGCCTTTTCAGCAGCCTCGGCATCCCATTTGATTTCGGTAAGCTCCTTTTCGATAGGCTCCTCGTCCACATTGTAGAAGGAAACCTCACCATTAGCCAGGCGTGCCATCTCCAGGTTGCCAATATAATAAACCTTGCGGGTATATTTTAAAATAGCAGGCACATCACTGGCAACAAAGCATTCGCCGTCATGCACACCAATGATCATAGGACTATCCTTGCGTGCGACGTAAATTTCGCCGGGATATTCCTTAAACATCACAGCCAGCGCATAAGAGCCGCGGATACGCACCATAGCATGACTCAAAGCATCAGTCGGCGTATGATCATATTTTTTATAATAATAATCAATCAGCTTAACTGCGACCTCTGTATCCGTTTGGGAATAAAAGGTGTAACCATTATGCAGCAGCTTTTCCTTAAGCTCCTGGTAGTTTTCGATAATACCGTTATGCACTGCCACCACGTTGCCATCTGCGCTCATATGCGGATGCGCGTTAGTTTCGGACGGCTCGCCATGTGTTGCCCAGCGTGTATGGCCAATGCCGCAGGTGCCAACAAGGCTTTGCCCGCCGTTAGTTTTGGCATACAGCTCCTTTAAGCGGCCCTTGGCCTTGACAATCTGCGTCTGCGCTTCGCCGTCACGCACCGCCAGGCCAGCAGAATCATAGCCACGATATTCCAGCTTGGACAGGCCGTCTAACAAAATCGGCGCCGCCTGCTTATTTCCACAAAATCCAACAATACCACACATACATTCTTCCTCGTTCTCTGTAAAATTTTTCTCGTACTATCCCTCAAAGCCGCCAGGGTTTTGGCGCTGCCAGTTCCACGAATCCCTGCACATATCTTCAATACCATGCTCAGCCCTCCAACCAAGCTGAGACCAGGCCTTAGACGGGTCCGAATAGCAGGACGCAATATCTCCCGCACGGCGCGGATCAATGACGTAGGGGATATTAATTCCGGTGGCCTTTTCAAAGGCGTGCACCAAATCCAGCACCGAATACCCAGTGCCAGTACCTAGATTATACACCTCTACGCCGCATTTGTCAGCTATTGCCTGCAAAGCTTTTACGTGTCCCTTCGCCAAATCCACCACATGGATATAATCGCGCACGCCTGTGCCGTCATGAGTCGGATAATCGTCACCGAAAACATGCAGCTCATGCAGACGGCCAACTGCCACCTGCGTAATATACGGCATCAAATTGTTAGGAACGCCGCTGGGGTTTTCACCGATAAGGCCGCTTGCATGAGCGCCAATGGGGTTAAAGTAGCGCAACAGCACCACGTTCCAGGCAGGGTCTGCCACATGCAGGTCACGCAAAATCTCCTCCAGCATCGACTTGGTATGCCCGTAAGGATTAGTGCAGCTGCCCTTGGGACAGCTTTCGGTAATAGGAACCACAGCTGGATCGCCGTAAACCGTTGCCGACGAGCTGAAAATAATATTTTTGCAGCCAGCCTTGCGCATTACATCCAAAAGCACCAGCGTACCAGTTATATTATTATCGTAGTATTCCAAAGGCTTTTGCACCGATTCACCCACAGCCTTGAGTCCGGCGAAATGGATGACGCAGTCAAAGCTATTTTCGGTAAAAATACGCTCCATGCCCTTGCGGTCACGGATGTCGGTTTCGTAAAAGGCTACCTTGCGCCCCACAATCTGTTCCACGCGCTGCAAGGCTACCCTGCTAGAGTTCACCAGATTATCAACTACAACTACGCTGTGTCCGGCGTTAATTAATTCTATGACCGTGTGCGAGCCGATATAACCCGCACCACCTGTTACTAAAATCTTCATTACTATCACCTCGTGTTATTGCTTGGCGCAAGACTGCGTTATCTGTTTATAAGCATATTTTACAACCTGCTGCCTTAAACCAAGGTGAATATTCTTGTTTAAAATACAACTCATCTCCGTCAGCTGCCAATTATCGGCCTGCCCTCCATGGTGTTGACCAGCTTGGACAGCTGCCATTTTATCGTTTCCTCTGGCTTTTCATAGTTGGCCATCTCGTGCAGGCCGCGCTCGCGCACCCGCTTTTGCAAAAGCTTGTCGCCATCCTTCTTATAGACAAAAAGATCTGCGTCCGCCACCACGCGCACGTAGGTTTCATGGTCCAGCCTAAAGCCAAAGCCACTGACCATGCTCTCATCCAGCTCGTAGATGCGGGCCACCACCAGCACGTCCATCTTGCTTTTTTCGGCCAGAGCCTGCAGCGCCGCCTTATTTAGCTTGGCACCGCTGCGCACTGCCGCTGCAACCTCCTGCTGCGCAGTACCATCATCTGTAATCTGGTAATTGGGGAAGTGATAGGCCCATTTGACAACCTGCCGCCACTGCTTATACATGTTGCCGCTTACGCCGCCATCGTTATCGATAAGCACGAAGGCCACAGGCCGCTCAGCAAAATCAGCCAAGGCCTGCTGCGGCAAAAAAGCTGCACTACAGGCTGTAGCAAGCAGCACCAGGCACAGCCTGATAAGCCATTTTATCTGTTTCATATAATCACCTGCCATTTATCTACGCCGCAAAATTTCACAGCAAGCGACACACCGCGCCACGCGTAACCTGCACCATATAATCAAAGGCCTTGTTGTATACCTCCGTCGGCGCCACGCTTTCGCTCTGCGTGCGCTTCACCACCACGCCGCAGACAGCTCCTGCCTGCAAGCCAAGTGCTTGCGCCGTCACAAACAGCGCCGATGTTTCCATCTCGTAGTTCAAAACACCCAAGGCCTGCCATTCGGCCATCGTCCCAACAAAGCGGCGTGGTACGTAGCCCGTAAAGCTGTCATAACGCTCCTGCCCCGGCCAGAATGTATCACTAGAGGCAGCAATGCCCAAATGATAGGGAGCACCAGCCTCCTTTGCCGCCTGCACCAAGGCTGTAGTCACTTCAAAGCAGGCCACAGCCGGAAATTCCAATGGTGCATAATGCTGCGAGGTGCCATCCAAGCGCACTGCAGCCTTGTCGATAATAATATCGCCCAAATTTACGTATTCCTGAATCGTGCCTGTAGTGCCAAAGCGGATGAGCTTTTTAATGCCCATGCGTGCCAGCTCCTCCAGGCAGATAGCAACAGACGGTCCGCCCATACCCGTAGAGCACACCAGCACAGGGGCATCGGCGATATGCGTCAGGTAACTGGTATATTCACGGTGTGTCGCTATAAAGCGTGCATCATCCCCCAAGGCCTGCGCCAGTGGTTGCACCCGGCCGGGGTCTCCTGGCAGAATAGCGATAGTAGCACCCTGCAGCTCCTTCGCTGCAAAGCCTACATGGTAAAGAATTTCGTCGCTTGCTGCATAATGCTTTTGCATGCTGTTCACCTCACATTTGCATATTACTTAGGGCCGCATAACACGGCTGTTAACCTGTTGTAATGGTCTTCCTTCTTAAAACAGCTCTGCCTTAGTTCCCGTTACTGTTGGCTCTGCTCCCATATAAGCTGCAATCGTCTGCCCTATATCGGCAAAGGTCAGCATGGGCGCAAGCTGCCTGCACGGCACGCCTGCCCCCGAAAAAAGCACAGGTATTTTTTCGCGGGTGTGGTCGCTGCCTGTCCAGCTAGGGTCGTTACCATGGTCTGCTGTAATCAGCAGCAAATCATCAGGCTTTAACAGGGCAGTGATCTCCGGCAAACGGCTGTCAAAATATTCCAAGGCCTCACCATAGCCGCAAATATCACGGCGGTGGCCATAGGAGGAGTCAAAATCGACAAAATTAGTAAAAACGATGCTGTTATCAGGCGCGTCCTGCACTGCCGCAAGCGTCGCATCAGCCAGCTTATCCAAGCCGCCTGCAGCGTAATGCTTAGTAATGCCACGATGAGCGAAAATATCAGCTATCTTGCCCACTGCGTACACGCTGCCGCCTGCAGCCAGCATTTTATCCAGCAGCGTAGGCTGCGGCGCAGGTACAGCGTAATCATGACGATTGTTGGTGCGTACAAAATCGTCGGCACAGCTACCCACGAAGGGGCGGGCGATAACCCTGGCGATGTTATAAGGCCGCACCAGCTCAAAGGCCAGCCTGCACAGATCATATAAACGCTCCAGTCCAAAGGCCTCCTCGTGTGCAGCAATTTGCAGCACGCTGTCAGCAGATGTATAAATTATCGGCTTGCCGCTTTTAATGTGCTCCTCGCCCAGCTCCTTAATGATTTCCGTACCGCTGGCATGACATTCACCCAAAACGCCTGGCAGCTGGCCCTCGCTTACAAGCGCGTCCACCAGCTCCTGGGGGAAGCAATGCGGCACGTTTGGGAAATAACCCCAGTCAAAATCAACAGGCACGCCGCTAATTTCCCAATGGCCGCTCAGCGTATCCTTGCCACGGCTCACCTCCTGCGCCCAAGTGCAGGCGCCAACAGTGTGGGCAGCGCCAAGCTCTGCCGCCAGCGGCTGCCTGCGGCTCATTTCGGCAGCAGCCTGCAGCCCGCGCTCCGCCAGATGCGGCAAGTGCAGCAGCTCGATGCGGCCGCTTTTTTTACGCGGATTATGGGCAAACCACTCCGCAATATGTCCCAGTGTATCTGCGCCTTCGTCACCAAAGGCAGCAGCGTCGTGCGCATAGCCAATGCCAAAGGAATCTAATAACAAAATAATCGTCCGTGCCATTATCTCACCTGCTTTCTTAAGCAAAAGGGAGCTGCAGCCTTACGCTAAGCAACTCCCTCTCTCATCAAAATCCCAGCTGCTCGCCTACCAGGATAACCTTAATACGTCCCTTTACGCGGCTGGTGCGTGTAATAACAATCTGCGAGCAGATGCAGTCTGCCGACACGCAATTAGCGCAGCTACCTGTTTTATAGCAGGGCGTAGCAAGTCCTGGGAAGCGCTGTGCGTTAATCGGTGCTGCAACGTTGCGCGCCCTGTCCATTGCCGCCTCCAGCGAGCCTGTTACCTTGTTTAAGCCTGCCAGCACCAGCACCTGCTTAGGCCCAAAAATGAGTGCGGCCACACGGTTGCCGTTGCCGTCAATATTCACTAGCTGGCCATCAGCGGTAATAGCGTTGCTGCTGAGCAAAAAGGTGTCGCACAAAAGCGCCTTGTGCATCAGCTCCTGCTTTTCCTCCGGTGTTTGGGCCGTGTCTCTGTCGATAACTGGATTGCGCTTCTTTACTGCATCCAAAAGGCCCAGCTCAGCAATCGTCACCGATCCGCCCCAGGATACAACATCCGTTTCGGGAATCAGTGCCAATGCCTGCGCCAACGCTGCCTGCTTATCTTGGCAATAATAAGCATCAAAGCCACGCATTTGCAATTTTTTTACCAGCGCTGCTCCCAGCGCCGCATTTCTTAAAACCTCAGCCTGCTGCATATTTCTCTCTCCTATAAGCTGCTAAGCTATCAAGCTAAGCCAAAAATTTTTAACACAAGCTTTATTCTAAATCGCCGATAGCAACCTCGTCGGTGCCATCCTCTTCAGCCAGGTAAACATTGATAGCCTCCTTGCGCGAGGTGGGAACGTTCTTGCCTGCAAAATCTGCACGGATGGGCAGCTCGCGGTGACCGCGGTCAATCAACACTGCCAGCTGGATAGCCTTGGGACGGCCCATATCGATAATGGCATCCAAGGCGGCACGGATAGTGCGGCCAGTATACAGCACATCATCCACCAAAATAACTGTCTTGCCATTCAAATCCAGATCAATTTCAGTGCCATGCACAATCGGGTTATAGGCCAGGGTAGAAAGGTCATCGCGGTACAGGGTGATATCCAGCATGCCAACAGGCAGCTCTACATTTTCAATCTCCTTGATAGCAGCGGCCAGGCGCTCAGCAATAGGCACGCCACGGGTACGGATACCAACCAAGACTACGTTCTCTACACCTTTATTTCTTTCGATGATTTCATGGGAAATACGGACAATAGCACGACGCATAGCGTCAGCATCCATAATAACATTCTTTTTAACAAAATTGCTCATTTTGCTCACCTCATAATTTTATTCGCACCCTGCGGTGCTTATCAATACTGCCAATGCGGCAGACCAATCCTAATTAAACTGTCCCAAGCGCAGGCGGGTAACAATCTTGTGCATATCCTCTGGCAGCGGTGCTTCAAAGCGCAGCCGCTCTCCCGTACGCGGATGGGTAAATTCCAACGTTTGTGAATGCAAGGCCTGCCCCTGGATCGCAAACGGCGTTTTCATTGGCGAATATTTGGGATCACCCACCAAGGGATACCCCAGATATTCCATATGCACACGGATTTGATGCGTGCGGCCGGTGCGCAGGCGGCAGCGTACAATGGTGTACTTGCCAAAGCGCTCCAAAACCTCATATTCGGTAACAGCGTTACGCCCGTCCTCCTTGACTACAGCCATCTTCTTGCGGTCTGCCTTATCACGGGCAATGAGCGTTTCAATAACGCCGCTATCGGTTTTGATATTACCGCGCACAACCGCCAGATAAGTTCTCTGCGCTGTTTTTTCCTGAATCTGCTGGGACAACGACAGGTGCGCCGCATCATTTTTGGCGCAAATCATAATGCCGCTGGTATCCTTATCCAGGCGATGCACTATACCAGGACGGATCACGCCGTTGATCCCCGAAAGATTGTGACAATGATACAAAAGCGCATTTACCAGCGTACCGCTGTAGTTGCCTGCAGCAGGATGAACCACCATCCCCCTCGCCTTATTGACAACCACCACGTCATTATCCTCATAAATAATATCCAGGGGAATGTTTTCCGGCTGCACATCCAGCGGCTGCGGCTCTGGCAGCGTTACAACAATCTTATCGCCAGCCTTCAGCTTATAGTTGGATTTAAGCACCTTGCTGCCCTTTACCGCACGGCCCTCGTCCAGCAGCTTTTGCATATTCGAGCGCGTAAGCTCCAGCAAGGCCGCCAGGCCCACGTCCGCGCGTTGGCCAGCCGCCTCCTCGCCAATAATCAGCTCTTGCTGCTCCTCAGCAGCTCCGTTTTCAATAAACTCCATATAATCAGTCCTACTCCCGTACAAATTGCAATATCTGCCACATTAAATATGGGCCAGATACGAAAATCAAAAAAATCAATAACCAATCCCTGGCGCGCCCTGTCGATGAGATTGCCCAGCGCACCACCAGCAAAGAGCGCAGCGCCAACACAGGCAGGCAGTCCGCCAGCAGCAATTTCCCTGCGTACAAACCACATACCAACGATGACCGCCAAGGCAATGACGACAAACAGCCAGCGGCTGCCTTCAAGCATGCCAAAGGCTGCACCAGGGTTCAAAATAAACGTCCAGTGAAATATATTTTTGATCACCGGCACGCTTTCCCCTACAAAAAAATGTGTTACCACATAATACTTTGTTGCCTGGTCCACTACCAGCACCAACAAAGCCAAAAAAGCATAAATCATACCTAACTCCTCTTCTATTGATATGTATATTATAGCACATTAACAGCATGAAAATACAGATGACACAAAAAGTTAAAGAAAAAAGCCATTGCGCTTGTATTCGCAATGGCTCAAAATCACATTTTAGTTATTTTCCGCTGCTACATCGCTGCGCAGCTCAGCAATCTGCTTACGACGGCTGTGTACTCTTTCCCAATGCTCAAAGTACAGCTTTGTTTCCGCCACAACCACACCACTCAGGCCTAAGAGAGCAATCAGGTTTGGGATAGCCATCAAGCCGTTAACGATATCGGCCAAAATCCAAATCAGATCCAGCTTCAGGAATACGCCCATACCAACCAGGCAAATGTAGAAAATGCGGTAAGGCTTAATGGCCTTTACACCAAAGAGATATTCAACGCAGCGCTCACCGTAATAGTTCCAGCCAATGATGGTAGTGAAGGCGAACAGCGTCAGGCCGCCAGACAGAATATATTTGGCAATAGCCGGGAAGGCCGAGGCAAAAGCAGCCTCAGTAAGCGGCGCACCGTTCAAGTCACCGCTCCATACGCCGCTGACAATAATAGTCAGGCCAGTCATGGTGCAGATGATGATGGTGTCGATGAAGGTACCAGTCATAGAGATCAGGCCCTGCTCAGCAGGCCATTTGGTCTTAGCTGCTGCCGCTACGATAGGAGCAGAGCCTAAGCCGGATTCGTTAGAATAAATACCGCGGGCAATACCGCTGCGCATTGCCAGCATTACGCCTGCACCGGCAAAGCCACCAGCTGCGGCAGTACCGCTGAACGCGCCCTCGATAACCAAACCAACTGCATGCGGCAGTGCGTCTGCATAATATACCAGCACCGAAACAGTTGCAACCACATAGACAACCGCCATAAAGGGCACAATCTTGCTGGCAACGTTAGCAATAGACTTAAGGCCGCCAAGAATAACGCAGGCAACGAGAACCGTCAAAATTGCTGCTACAATATATTCCGAAACACCAAAGGATACATGCAGGATAGAAGTAATGGCGTTAACCTGCGGAAAGGTGCCGCTGCCTAAGCAGGCAGTCATTACGCCAAAGATGGAAAACAGTACAGCCATGGGCTTAAACTTTTTACCCAGGCCCTGCTCTATATAATACATCGGGCCGCCAGAGGCATTGCCGTTATCGTCATAGGTGCGGTATTTTACAGCAAGCACACCCTCGGCATACTTGGTTGCCATACCGAAGAAGGCTGCCAGCCACATCCAAAACAAGGCACCAGGACCACCAAGCTTGATGGCGGTAGCAACACCAACAATGTTGCCCGTGCCGACAGTTGCCGCCAAGGCAGTGCACAAAGCCTGAAAGCTGCTTACATCACCATCACCCTTATTACGGGCGGAGAAAATCAGCTGCAAGGCTTTAGGCAGCTTCACAACCTGAAGCAGACCCAGGCGCACGGTCAGCAAAATACCAGTACCCATCAGCAAAACCATTAGTGGCGGACCCCAGACAAAGGCGTCAACAGCATTCATAAATTCCAACATAAAAAATTCCCCCTAATACAAAAAACATGTAAACAAATTTTGGCCATTCTCCCTTGGCCCACGCATTGTATTGTATCATACCAGCATATAGTGTACAATACTTCAAGCGATTGTATACACGTATTCTTGTTATTAGCAGGGAATTGTAAGAATAATGTTTATTCCATAAAGGAAACAAATTTAAAATGCTCGTCCAGGTAATCACCAGCAAAGGCCACGCCCTTGCCCATGGTAAAGGCTGCCAAAATTGTGCCGATTCCCAGGCCGTCAACATGGCCGATAAGCACAAAGGTGAGTGCGGCAGTTATTGCCAGGCAGGTTACGTCAAAGGTAATCTTAATTTTGGAATAGGCCACCTTAATGATCTGCGCCAGCTCGCGCGGGAACAGGTCTGTAGGGATAATGGGCAGGCCACAGCGATTAGACAGGGCAATACCGATGCAAATCAAGATATAGCTGATAGCAAAATACAGCACGCGCCAGGAAAAATCCTGCGGCAGCAGATTGATATACAGCTCGAACAAATCCAAAAACTGGCTGAAGACAAAGCCGACAGCAAAGCTAAAAAGATACGAGGGCACAAATTTTTTGCGCAGCTGCATGAGGCTGGCAATTAACAGCGCCTGAAAAATATAGGTCCAGGTGCCAAGAGTAAAATGCGGAAAAGCCTCCGAAAAGGCAAACGGCACACTGCTGATAGCGCTAATGCCAGAGCCGGAATACAGCATGAGCACAACACTAAAGCTGTTGATGATGACAGCAACCAAAAGCGCCAGCTCGCCGCGCAGCGTTGTCTGATTAGATTCTTGATTTAAAAGCATATATAAAATCCCTTCTTCGCTCAAATAATTAGCAGCGCCAAAATTTTCATTTCCTCGCTGCAATAAGTAAGTTTAGACTCTTTTTGGGGGGATGTCAAGAGAAGTTGATTGAAAAACTTTTCGTAAAATAGCTTAGAAATCTTTCCATTCTATTGCCTTTTCATTATATTCCAATAAAAGCTCGGCATCCTCAGCATTTTTAGCCCACTTATTACCTAACTGCAGAAGTTGATAAGATACATTCCAACAATCTCCCCAAGTAATAGCTTTTGCAATCGATAAGATACTATCAGCTAATATTTTATAATCATCTTTATTTTTTGCTTCCTCTGAAATTTTTTCAATGTCTCTTTTCCACCTGCCTATATTCTTTTTTATGTATAGCATGTTGTCAACTACATGATCACCATCTCTAATAATTTTTTTATCAATATCCCTGTATAGTTTCCCCATTGATAATTTCACATAATTCTTTTTTGCTATTTTGGTTAATGTATTTTTATCATTAATTAATTTTTCGTATATCAATGGCAGCTCTGGAAAAGACTCAATTTCATACTCAATAAGTTTGACGCTTAAATCTGTTAGCTCTTTTTCTGTGTGATAATACAAAGCCAATAAACGTAATTCTATAACAACATTATTTATTTCAAATTGTTTTTCTGATTGTCCAAGATAAAGAAAGTATATTTTCGTTGGTTGAACTAATTTATTGATTTGTTTAATTCTACTAAGCAATGGTCTTAATTGTTGCCATGAATCATAATCATAGGCTTTTTCAATCATTCTGCTCAATTTATCATATATTTCCTCCACCTTTTCTTGACTATAAAGCATATATGATTCTGCTATTTTTTCTACTACATACCCAAATTTAGGACGTTTTTTACCTAAGCTTTTTCCAACTGTTTCAGCTATAATTTCATTAACCAATTCTACTGTATCTTTAAATTCCAGCTTACTAAAAAGCATATTGATAACTTTTGCTAAATATGCATTCAAAGATTCCCTTAAGCTATTTTGATAATCTTCATCATTTATCTTCGCCATCTGAATCAAACTTCTAAATCTATTTAATTGCTCAATATCTTTTCGCATATTTCCCAAGGCAAAAACCTGTCGGTATAATCTGTCCAGTTTCAGTATACTGCACTTTAGGTTGTTTATATCTATATCGGTATCAATCTTATTCAGGCAGCAGACGATTTTTTCAAGCTCTATAATATAATTCTCCCTCGGGTTAAAGTGCAGAGTTCTATCTTCATTCTCCATTATCAACACTGCCTGCAAATTATCATCACATTCATCAATTCCAGTAAAATCTACATAAGAAACTTCCGCAATTAATCTTCTGTTAGGGGAAGTAAGTTCTATCCTAGCACTGTCATAAGCAGACTCATTATCTTCGTCATTAAAAGATCTTTTTTCCGCTGCTTCATTTATAGTTTGTGCATCATCTGTCAATTTTACATCTAGCAATTTAAATGAATTATTATCTAGAAACATCTGTATACCTCGGTTGCGCTTGTTATTATAATTTAATTTTGAAAGTGCTTATTAATCCAATCAGTCAGCGGCCTTTCTATATTGCCATATATTGCATTTGGAGTACTACGCAAGCTTATCTGATCTGGTGGCATTTCTCCTGTTATTGTAGTTGTGCCAATACAAATTCGTTTAGTTAAATCATAAACATAAATTACAGCTTCTTTTTGATAACCAGGAATAGATTTCGATTTATTGGAATTGGTATAGGTAGCAACCCTATGCTCATAATATGAATCTATTACGCAAACATAGCGAACCGCGTCTCCTCTCCCCCACAAGATTTCATTCCTCAAGTTTTCTGAAGTATATGTATCATTCTTAGACTTATCCCAAACTAATACTTTCCCTTTACCAACGAAAATATCTAATGACCCCGTAGTTTTCGATAATACCATTGCTTCATCTGCTAAATCACTCGCACTTGTCAATATTGATCTACTGTTAGCATTAGTTGATGTTATTTTACTTGATCCCGTATCATTATATGAAGTTTTTTTATCATGTGCGCACGACCCTAACAACATATATAGAACAAAAATGATTCCAAATGCTAATACACAAAAAGATCCTATGCCTTCCCAATCCGTAGGTTTATCTTTTTTAGGCGTTACTTCGTGTTTTAGTACAGAGCTAAACTCCGCCTCGTATTCCTGATACTTCTTAATTAATTCATTATTATTTGACTTAAGTGCCCACTCCTTACCTTTTAAAATATAGTCCAATGCCGACTTCCAATCGTTAGCCCAAGTAAAACTTGTAGCTATAAAAAGATAGATTCCTGCAAGACTGTCACACGCTTCCTCATCATAGCCATCTTCAACTACTTTTTTACAAAGCTCAGTCAAACAATCATCCCAGCTAGTTTTTCTCGAAACAAAAAAACTAGCATTCTGCGCTATATGATTATTGTCCCTCACAATACCTGCTTTTATCTCTTTTGCAATTTCATTACATTTTTTGGTAACAACATCAGATTTAGCTAATCTAGTTAATGTTGCGGTATCTTCTTCTACGAGAGCCTTAATTTCAGGAAGTTCGGAAAATAATTCCTTGAGCAATTTTGTTATTAGCAAACTTAAATCCGTTTTTCCATTTTCATTATGCATTGTAATTGCTAAATTTCGTAGTTTAAAGGCAATCTCTACACTTTCACGCTGCTTATTAGCACTGCCTTTAGCCTGCAAATATAGTTGTATCGGTTGTGCTAGCCTATCAAACTTCCTAACATTTGCAAAAAGCAATTTTAAATCACCGGCATCATTGGCTGAATCTGCCTCTGCTATATTATCCAATACCTCTTCATAGATATTATGCAATGTATCATTAATGCTAAGCGTATACATTCCAATAAATTTTTCAACTACAATTCCATAAGCGTTTTTACCAGTTTCTATTTCTATACCTATGCTATCTTCTGCAACTTTATTTGCTGTATTAATAATGAACACTGACGTGTTTACCTTTATTAATTCTGCAAAAGCGTTTTCAATATCGGCAAGCCAAATTTTCTCACAAGTATTTCTTAACAACTCTACATCATTTAGAAGCGTTATTCTAGCATTTTTTCTATTCCTATTTATCTCATTAAAACAATCTAAAACAGTCGCATCCGATTTTAGAAAGCGCCTGTACAACTCGTCAATTTTCACTATTGCTTCACTAATATCTTCAAATGAGCACTGTCTATACAACTTTTCCAAATAATAAATTAACAATTCCCTTTCATTAAGAAGCATAGCAACACGGTCAGAGGATTTTAACATAAAATCGTTTATCGTTGATTTCTCTATAGCTTTTATCCAGCAAATTTCTGCTTCCAATCTCTGTAGTGGTGAAATTAAGACAGATCTAGCTTTTTCATACTTATCTGTATTTGCGTCATCCATAAATGACTTTTCCTCTGCCGAATCAATAATAGTATCACAATTATCGTCTATCTTTACATTCAACACCCAAAACGGATTATCCTTCAGTCTCATATACCTTTCCTTCCTAATTATTCTACCAAACTAAGACGATATAACCCTTTTTTCTTTGCATCCCTCAAAATAGTTTCAACAATATGGAGATCACAATTTGTTAAATAGTCTAGTTCAGCTAAAACACGTGAATCTCTATCACATATACAAAGAGTACCATTACCATTTCTGATTTCTATATCCTTCCAAGCATATCTAACTTCCTTTGAAGACCATATACTATAATCAGTGATCGTTAAATATGTATCGTAAATATTCACACCTGGATAAGATATAACTTGATTATTCTTCAATTTGAGCAAGTTTTCATAATATAAACGTGTGCCTACAGCCTGCCACACCCTACTAAGTATTGCTTCATATTCTTTATCATTATTCTGTATATGAATATATAAAGCATGTTTATCATCGTATGAATCATTGCTGTATAAAGTGATATATCTATTTTCAAACCTCACTCCGTCAACTATTTTATTTTGTCCTCCCCATATAATATGCTTGACATCTGTAAAATTCATAACTTTTCCATTGTAAATTATTTCCTCTGGAGTAATATTCACTCTGTCTATGAATATTATTCCCCAAGAACTACTATAGTACATTTTTTGTTTTTCTGCTAAAATTCTTCTCTTCTCTGCTTCTTCCTGCGCTTCTATGAGTAAATTATTTCTGTATCGTTTTTCATCCTCATTAAAATCATTTATAATTTCGTTATTTCCCGCAGCTATTGCGTACTTTTTCCCCATAAGACAGTAATCTAACGCCCACTGCCAACAATCTCCCCAAGTACATGCTGAAGCTAATGTAGCATATGTTAACGCCAAACCTGCATACATACTACTACTAGCCATCGAAGAATTTTCTATCTTTCCTGCTGCTATGTTAAGCAATTGTAGCCATCGACAGCAATTATTTACTATATTTTTTTGATTAACTTCACTGTAACCCTGTTCTCTGATTATTTCTTTATTGATTTCATCTCTAACAGTTTGTATCTTACTAAAAATATCTTTTTCTACTATTAAGTCATTAAGTTGCTTTTGGTCACTCTTTGCAATCATCAAAATTTGAGGTAGTTCCGGAAATACCTCAATGATGAGTTCATTGATAATTTTAGCTAACTCAGTCATTCCTCGTTCATTATGATAATAAATAAGCAAATCTCTTAAAGAGAATGCTATTTTGTTGCTCTCCATCTGTTTGTTAGCACTACCAATATCTTGTAAATAAAGTTGTATCGGCTGTGCATAAAAATCAAAGACTCTTACTCGATTGCACAATTCTTCCAATTCTTTCTCATGTGTGTACAACCTAGCCTCTTTAATCAAACTATTTATACTTTTTCCATACTCTTCCAGTATTGCCTTTATTTCATTACTATATAAATTTATCAAAACCTCGATAACTTCGCTGTATGAACAATTTCCCTTTCCATACTCTATTTTATTGCTTATCGTTGAATTAACTACATTAGCCACATCTTTGTAATCATTATTACTTATAAAATAACCAATGGCTTGTACTATATCATCTTTTAAAGTACTTATGTTTTCTCGTAAAGTATTTTCTTCTATTACAGGTATTTTAGCCTTTTTCCTTGCTCTATTTATATCATCTAATAAATCCACTACCTCTTCCCAATCTAAGATAGAAGCATAACATTCATCAATATTTTCGAAAATACTTGCTACATAAGTCACCCTTTCACAATAATCTGCATCAATATCATCAAAATATTCTGTATCTATTTTCCCTAATCTATCTAAGTTTATCAGAAGTCTTTCTCTTTTCGAAAGCATCATACACTCATCCAATTTTCTTTCTATGTTTTCAGAAAACACAATGTGAGTATTATAAAACCATCTTACTTCTGCAGCAATTCTTCTATTGGGATGAGTGAGTATAGTCCTAGCATTATCATATATATCAGTATTATTCTCACAAAAAAATAATTTATCATTCGTTTTTTCATCTATCGTATCAATATCATCAGCTATATCTACACCCAATATCCAAAACGGATTATCTTTAAGTCTCATTTTTTATCCCCCATCACTTTTTACTTTACTTCAAATCCTATTTTTTTAGAATTGTCTTTTTGAAAATTATTAACACGTAAATCTTCTACACATTGTATGAGGTATTCTTCCATAATAACCTTGCTCTTGTTTCTGACTGCCAACCGACCAGCTTCACGTATAATGAATGTTACATCAGATAACGGTCTTCCCAGTAATTTCTTAGCCACTTTATTCAAATCAATCCCTTCTTGGACAGGTAAATTATCCATAGAATGCTTTAATACGGCTAATATTTCTTCTATTGATGGCATTTCTACTTCGATAATCTGATCAAATCTTCCCTTACGTAAAACAGCTAGATCTATCATTTCTATATGATTAGTCATTGCAAAAATAATAACATGAGCATTTATAGCCTTAGGTATATTTCTTAAAAACTCATCAACTTCTTCAACATGGTATTCATGTCTGCTTTCCACCCTTGAAGATAAGTAGGATTCCATTTCATCGACAATTAAAATAGACGGAGCTGCTTCTATAGCCTTTTGGAAAACCTCCGCAATTTTTTTGCTTGTTTCATGAATATACGAACTTGCCATAGAATTTGAGTTAATTTCAAAGAGTGGTAAATCTAGGTATTCCGCCAGCTTTTGTACAGCATAAGTTTTTCCGCTACCTGGTTCTCCATAAAATATAGTCGCTGGCATATTTACTATCCCCATGCGCTGATATTCTTCCATATTTCGCAAAAAATCTATTATTTGCTCATTAAAGTACTTCTCAATTTTCTCCCTACCTGGCAAAATAAATCTTTTGCTAGGTAAAACTGCTACACTTTTTTCTCTTGTACTTGTTATAGCTTCACTTTCAATATGTGGTTTTATTCCAGCCACTTGTAATAGTTCTTCTAACGAATCCTTGTCTAACCAGTAACATGCCAATTTTAATTGCTCTGTTTGACTAGCTTTAATTGGTAATCCACCAGATAGCCATTTACCTACAATAATCTCAATATTTTCTTGTTTCTCTTCTAGAGAGTATAACGGCAATAACAGATTATACTTTTCAACATACAATAAGTTTGGATATTCACTTTCTTTGATTATTTGGCTGAAATTCTTAAACGCATCACAAAAATCATAAATTTCATCCCAATTTTCAGGATATGGTCCATACATTGGACTGAATAACTTATATCCTTCCTCAGAGATATAGAGACAGCCTGCTTCAAACTGTTTAAACTTTTGCTGATAAAAATCATAATTAATTAATTTTGCCTTTAGCCATTTATCTACCAGTTCGCTACTAACATAGACTGCGTAACGTTTCCCATCTACCCTATATATGGCATAACTATCAGCATTATGTATTAATTCCACAACTTTTATTCCGTCTATAAGCACACTGCCTCTACTATACTCTGGCTGCATTTTCTTCTATCCTTTCATAATATTAGCAACTGCCGTCATATCGCTGGCATTCACACTATTTGATTTAGGTAGTTCACCAAACATTCTACCAACAACACTCCTAAGTTTCGCCATTTCTTCATTTCCTATGGCGCTCATTCCCTCTTCTACTAAAGCATTATATTTTGCCTTATTGGGGAATTCATATGCCCGAGAACGCAAATAATTAAACCATGCAATAATAAACTCAGGTGAATTATTAAATAAAATGCCAGCAAACTTGCTGCTTAATTCACTTATAACAGCTTCAAACCCTCTATCTTTTCTCGCAATCAGCTTCTCCGCATTATTAAACATACTGGAAATTTCTGCCTTCTCAACATCAGAAGAATATTCTTCGACATCATTTTTATAGCGTATTTTAATATCATCTAATTCCTTCTGACGCATAGTCTCTATATTATCATTTCTCACTTGATCTAATATAATCTTAGCCCTATGTATATTATCAGCATTTTTCTTTACTTGCTCCGGATCAATAATACCATTATCTTCTAGTTCAAGTGCTGCATCGCCTATGATTCTTACCTTTTCTAAGCGTTCATCATCAATTACTTCTTCTAACTCTTCTACTCTATCCAAAAGCTGCTGTCCATCGGCCGCAATTATTTTAATAGTATCTTCTGCATTCATGTTTATCTGAGCTTCTTTAGTGGAATAAAAACTCTTGCCACTGCTGATTGAAAGGCCTAACCTCTCTATAGTCAGATTTACTTCTATAGAACTTGCCTCGTTAATTGTATACTCGAAATCTATATCATCACCTACCTTAACGCTGCCATAATCCTCTAAGTCAGTACCAGTTATTTTCATACAGCCAACATATTTATTATCAGTAATATTATCAAGTTCGCCTTCCCAAATTTTCAAAATCAGCGCATCATCAGAACCAGCCTTTATCTTTTCAGTAGCTTTGTATCTCTTATTCCCCTTTATCGGTAATTTATCACCCTGTTTTACTAAGGGGTCACTGCTTATTGCCTCGCTCAAACTACTATCTCGAACTTCTACTGCTAATGTATGCGAAGCAAGAATCGAACCAACAGAAGCCATTGTTCTTGTAATAACAATTCGCTCTTCTTCTAATTTAACCTTGCGGTTAAAATTGTCAAATACATATACTTCGAAAGTATTATCTCCCATTTTACCTATAGGAAGAAGTAACATCTCTCCATTATTTAAATTTAAGATTCCTGAATCCCAAGCAGTATCAACTGACTTTAATTGGAATGTGTAATCATCAACATTACTTTTTAGAATTACAGCAAATCTAGCTCTATCCTTTGTAGTCCTTGATTCAAATTTAAAACTTAAACCTAAACTCTTTGCAGAAGCTATAACTCCATGTGTCACTTTTCTTCCATGTTCTTCACTACTCCAGTCTATTGTTTCTGCATAAATCGCTGCTCCTTCCGAAACTGCTGTCATGGGATTTACCTCTAATCCCTCAGAACGTATCCCCAATTCTCGCGTCACCTTGTCACGAATACGCTTATAATTAGTAGGTCCACCGATAAAAACAATTCGGTCAAAATCACTAGCTGGAATACCTGATTTTTTTATGGTTTCACGTGCGCATTCTATAGCTTCATCTAATAAATCTTCAATAATTTCATCCACTTGATCTCTTGTTATAGGAATATCTAATACTATTTCTTCTCCATCTTCATCAATAATATCACTACCAAGTTCTGCATATATAGTTGTTTCTTCATCTGTAGACAGAGCAATCTTTGCATCTTCTGCTGCAAATCTGGCCCTGCTAAGCAATTTTTCATAATTTTTGTTTCCTCTTAAGCTTTCTGGTAAATTATATTCGCTTTCATCAACCAGCCAAGGAATAACAAAGTTATCAACCATACGTGTATCAATATCAGCACCGCCACACATTGCTATTCCACCATGTGCAACAACATCTACTTTATTATTAATACAATTTGCAATTGCAACATCTAATGTACCACCACCCATATCAAAAATTAAAAATGTTCCATTAGCATTCTTTCGATTCTTCATAACACTCATAATAGCTGCTACAGGTTCTTGCATAACAGCAACTTTGCCTATATTAGCTAACTTTGCTGCTTGTTTGGTTGCTTCGTTTTGCATTTGATCGAAAGCAGCAGGAACTGTTATAACCGTCGCTCTATCTTCCGATTCTATGATTTCTTCTGGCAAACATTTCATTAATTCTTTTAATATCTCTGCACTACATTCTTCCGGTGTCATAGATTCACCTGCAAATTCTATTTTGGTACTTGTACCCATAAAGCGTTTAAATTGCCTTGCTACACGACTCTCATTATTAGCTATTGCCTTGTATGCTTTATTACCATAAAATCTTTTTCCTCTTTTATCTATATAAATACACGAAGGCGTTACATCTGTCTGCTCTTGTTTAGTTTTCCAAACACGGACATTTTCACCATCAAATGTCGAAATAGCACTATTTGTTGTTCCTAGATCAATACCGATATAATATGTCATAATATCGCCTCCAATTATATTTTATCTTGCACTGCTAACATAACTTTAGCATTTTTTATAATATTACTAGATCCTTTTTCTTTTATGACTGGTTCTATAGTATTAACAATGATGAGCCTATCGTTATCATTAAAATCATCTATATTAATAGCTTCTACAGGTAATCCCACATCATAAACCGTTCCATAGGCAAATTCAATTAACTCAACATTTAGCTCATCCTGCAACGATATAACAACTTTTTTATTAAATCTGTCAAATGCCATTTGTGTTTTTCGCAATTTTGCTGGCGAAGAAATTCCCATCCCTTGGACGGTAGCTATTATGGATTTTTGAAATCTTATAACTTCACATAATAATTCTAATTTTTTTGCATCCATAAAATCACTCCTATCTAGTATTATCAAAACATAAAAAATCACACAATACAATTTTATTATACGCTCTTGTCCCCCCCAGTCAATCAAATGTATATTTTATGTACTAATCAACAAAAAAAGTAGACACTCACAAGTTAAATATTTTCTACCTTAGATTATAATAGCAAAATGTAATGCCAAAATCTGTCCATCTAAAAATGTTTTTTCATATTTAACATGCTTTGAATCAAACTCATATCAAAAAAAGACGACATTCAACCAAAGTTAAATGTCGTCTTTTTAATTTTCCCACCACATCTATAAGCAACAAGAGTAAAATCTACCCAAATTACAACTTTTTCGCTTTAGATATCAGAGAAAGATTTTTAGTGTATTAATATTCTAAAGAGCTTATTTGACTTCGCTTTCTACGCGGGCCAAAATAAAGCACAAATCAGATAAACGGTTCAGGCAGACCAAAACATTAGGGTTAACCGCTTCGGTCTCTGCCAGACGCAGTACACAGCGCTCCGCACGACGGGTAGTAGTGCGGGCAATGTCCAGGGCAGCAGCGCCAATGGTATCACCAGGAATGATAAAATGGCTAAGAGGCTGCAGCATAGCGTCAAACCTATCAATAGTTTCTTCAAACAGCTTTACATGCTCTTCTTTGATGTAGGGTTCGGGCAGGTTGAGGCTGGCAATGTCAGCCATCACAGACATGAGCAGCTTTTGTACATTGAAAATGGTTTCACGCACATCCTCACGCGCAACCTGAGCACGCGCCAGTCCCAAAGCGGAAGAAATTTCATCCACCGTGCCATAGGCCTCAACTCTCAGGCTTTGCTTGGGAACACGTTCACCAGTGTACAGACCAGTAGTTCCTTTATCACCAGTTCTGGTATAAACAGCAGCTTTCTTCATTTCTGCATCATCCTTTCCGTGAGAGTGTAACGCTCCTGCCAGCGCAAGCACCAGCAGGAATTTTATGAATTAGTAAATTTCTTCGGGAGCAAAGAAGTTGTTGATTTCGCGTTCAGCAGCTTCCGGGCTGTCAGAGCCATGAACGATGTTTTCGCCAATGGTCAGAGCGAAGTCGCCGCGGATAGAGCCGGGAACAGCTTCAATCGGGTTGGTAGCGCCATTCAGTTGACGTACAGCCTTAATTGCGTTTTCGCCGCGGATTACAGCGCAAACCAGCGGAGCAGAGGTGATGAAGTCAACCAGCTCGCCGAAGAAGGGCTTGCCTTCATGCTCAGCATAGTGGAATTTAGCTTGAGCTTCGGTTACCTTAACCAGCTTCAGAGCTGCAACCTGCAGGCCCTTGTGTTCAAAGCGGGCGATGATATCGCCAATCAGGTTTTTCTTTACTCCATCGGGTTTTACGAGTACCAGTGTTTGTTCCATGTTTAAATCTCTCCTTAAAGCTTAAATTGATTTTATACTAAATCGTCAAGACGATTATAGTCAGGTTTATTTTTTTACAAAGAAGATGGCGTGCTATTAGCTTATCTGATCCCCATCTTGCGGGCCTGCTCACGCAACAGCTGCACCCTCTCCTGCGTAGAGGGATGAGTGCTGAAAAGCTGCTTGGCGTTCACGCCAGAAAAGGGGTTGATGATAAACATATGCGCAGTTGCTTCGGTAGCTCCGGGCATCACGCGGCGGTTGGCAAAGGCTTCAATCTTGAGCAGTGCGTCGGCCAGGGCGTTAGGGTTGCCGCAAAGCTCGCCGCCGGATTTATCTGCCATATACTCACGCGAACGCGATACTGCCATCTGAATCATAGCTGCCGCCAGTGGTGCGATGATCATCACCAAGATTGCAGCGATGGGGTTGCGGCTTTCGCCGTTTTCATCACGGCCACCGCCCAAAAACATACCCCATTGGGCAATAGTGCTGATTGCACCTGCCATAGAGGCTGCTACGGTGCTGATTAAGATATCGCGGTGCTTAACGTGGCTCAGCTCGTGGCCTAAAACGCCTGCCAGCTCATCCTTGTCCAGGATATCTGCCAGGGCGGTGTTTACTGCCACAGCGGCATGCTCCGGGTTGCGGCCTGTTGCAAAGGCGTTAGGCACAGGACTATCAATAATATAAACCTTGGGCATAGGAATGCTGGCCTTTTGTGCCAGCTTTTCCACAATACCGTAAAGCTCGGGGGCGCTGTTTCTATCCACCTGCTTGGCGTTGTAATGCGCCAGCACCATTTTATCGCTGTTCCAATAGGTGTAAATATTCATAGCCACACCTATAAAGAGCATAAACGTCATGCCCTGCAGGCCGCCGAAGAAGTCACCGATAAGCATCAGCAGAGCTGTCATCAAGGCCATCAGCATAGCTGTTTTCATATGTAATGTTCCTCCTCAAAAAAATAAATATATTCAACAAAGAGCGGACCATGTCCGTCCGCTCTTTATATTATAACAATTATTACATTACTTTTCAATTTGCGCCTTGATAGAGTTTAACATATTTTCACTGTTTTCACGAACTTTTTTCTTTAAGATCGGATTTAGGAGACCTGCGATCATGGGAATGCCAAATTCAAAATCCACTGACAGCGTCACCTCGCAGCCGTCTGCCTGCGGCACAATCAGCCATTGGCCTTCCATGCGCTTCAAATCACCCTCGGTCTGTGCGTAGGTAATCTTCAGCTCCTGCGGGTAGAAGGTGTCGCGCTCCGTCCAAACGATTTTGCGGCCGTCGACATTGCTCACCCAGTGCGAAATGGTATAATCAGCGCCGCGCTCTAATATTTCTACGCTCACCAAATCGTGCATAAACTGCGGATAGGCAGCCATATCCTTAACAATATCATAAATCCTTTGTCCATCACCCTTGATGGTGGTTTTGCTTTCTACGTAAGGCATATTTTTTCTCCTTTTTTATAAATCCTCTATTACGTCAGCGGTTTCCTTAACAGCTGTGCGGAAGGCCTCCAATACGTGGTCAATAACCTCCTTAGGCATAATCAGCGGCGGCTCCATGCGGATAACCTTAGGATTGTTGAGCGTATAGGCAACGATAATGTGCTGGTTGATCATCAGGCTCATCAGCATACCGCCTGCGCCCTCCTTGGTCAGCTCTATGCCCAGCATCATACCACGGCCGCGCACCTCCTTGATAACGCTGGGGAAGTCAGCAGCAATCTGCTCCAGGCCTGCTTTAAGATAAGCGCCTGCCTCGCGCCCACGGCGCAGCATATCCTCCTCCTTGATGGTTTTGATAGCAGCCACGCCAGCAGCGCAGGCCAGCTGGTTGCCGCCAAAGGTGGAGGTGTGCAGAAACGGTGCTTCAATAAGTCCTGCCCAGGCATGCGGTGTGCCGATAATTGCGCCAATAGGCATCACGCCGCCGCCCAGGGCCTTAGCGCAGGCCATCAGGTCGGGAGTCACGCCGTCATGGTTCACGCCAAACCATTCGCCAGTACGGCCCATACCAGTCTGCACCTCGTCGGCGATAAGCAGCGCACCCTTAGCCTCACAAATTTCCTTAGCCTGACGCAAATAGCCTGCGGGCGGCACAATGATGCCTCCCTCGCCCTGCACCGGCTCCAGGATAACAGCAGCGGTCTGCTCATCTACTGCGTCAGCCAGTGCGGCAGCGTCACCATATTCCACATGGGTAAAGCCTGCAAGCAAGGGCTTGAACGGGTCGCGGTACATATCTCGGCCCGTTGCGGTAAGGCTGCCAAAGGTTTTACCGTGAAAGGCGTTTTTTGCAGCAACAAATTTGGTGCGCTTGGTTGCCAGGCGTGCCACCTTCAGACAGCCCTCAACGGATTCTGTGCCGCTGTTGACAAAAAAGCTGTACTGCAGATCTCCAGGAGTAATCTCTGCTAAGGCCTCTGCCAGATCGGCCATGGGACGGTTAAAGAGCACCTTGCCACACATAGGCATAGCATGCAGCTCACGCTCTACCGCCTCTACCACCTTGGGGTTACGATGACCCAGGGCAAACATACCATAGCCGCCCAAGCAGTCGATGAACTCCTGTCCCTCGCTATCAGTAATCGTCCAGCCCTCGGCATGACCCTCCACACTCGCCAGGCCCATGAAGCGAAAAAGCTTGGCCTGCGCAGGATTGATGTACCTTTCATATTTTCCAATGGTTTCTTCTACGTAATTAGACATTTTACTACCTCTTTTGTTGAAATCAAAAACTTCACCGTAATTATGTATTATTTCCATCCACAATACAATAATTACTTGTAACCCTTATTATCAATATTGGTCTTAGATCAGCTTAGTACAGCAAATCTGTCACAGGCACAAAGGTCACACCCGTGCGCTTAAACTCTGCGGCATATTTTTCCCAGCACTTGGCTGTATTAGTGCGCGCATGGCAGATAGCGATAACGCTGCCGTTCTTTTCAGCCATTGCAAAGGCCTTGTACACCTGCTGGCGTATGGCCTCCACATCACTGCTGTTATCCAAAAATATATCATTGCGTGCTGTACGCACTCCCATCTGCTGCGCCATCTGGCGCGCTACTGAGGCGGAATTGGTGCGGCTGTCAACAAAGAACAGTCCCTGGCGCTTCATTTCCTGCAAAACAACGCGCATGGTGTCCTTGTCTGCGGTCGCCTTGGACCCTTGGTGGTTGTTCACGCCTACAACGCCTGGCAGGCTGTTTAGCGCCTTACGCGTCAACGATAGCTTTTCGCTGGCAGAAAGACTGGTGCGGATAGTGGCACTGCCCTCGCTGGCAGCACTGCTATCAAGCGGCTCCATAGGCAGATGCAGCATGGGCACGCGTCCCTTGCTTTTGACCATCTCCAGCACATCACTGCTATAGGCCTTGTTCGGCAAAATCGCATAGCTAAACGGCAGACCCGTATTGAGCAGCTTGCGCACAGACGCCATATCAGAGCCACAGTCATCAATAATAATTGCTACCTTACCTCTGTATTGCCTGACGGTCTCCTGCTGCTCCTTTTCCTCGGGCAGGTTTTTGACATCCTTGTCCTCTTTAGTCAGGTTGCTGTTATGGAAAAAGGTTATCGTATCTGTTACAAAGCTTTTTGTGCCCTCGCCTGCCTTCACCTTAATACCAACCTCTACCTTATATGCATCCCACTTTTTATACTTGGCAGGCTTGCCGCTGATATAGGCCAGGCCTGCGGCCTCCACCTTCTCCTGCAGCCAGGAGCCTGCGCCGGTCAGGCTGGTGGTAGCAGGAACGCCAACCGCCAGCTCACGCTGGTTGATTTGCACCATAGCGCCAGATTCCTCTACCTCTACGTCCTTTTTAGCGTGGTCGTTTTCAATAAGCTGCCAATTATTCTTTTGCAGTAAAATATTATCCACCAGGCGCTGCGCCTCTATAGATTCATCCAAAAGGATGACAGTTTTCTGCTCCTCGCCCTTGTTGTTGTCTAAAACATCCTTTTCACTTTGGCTGCTGGCATAAAACAGGCCGCAGGCGATAGCCAGCACGGCCACCACTGCCACCAAGATTAGTACTGCGTATTTGCTGCCAGATGATTTTTTCTTAGCTCGTCTTGTCATTAGAAGCTTCCTCCCCTACGCCCGCGGGTGCGCCTTGTCGTACACCTCACGCAGCCGTTCTACATCAAGATGGGTATATATCTGCGTTGTCGAAATATCTGCATGTCCCAAAAGCTCCTGCACCACACGCAAATCTGTGCCGTTGTTCAAAAGATGCGTGGCAAAGGAATGGCGCAGCATATGCGGCGTAACACGCTTAGCAAGGCCTGCGCGCCTGCCATATTCTACAATAATCTCGTAAAAGCGCTCACGCGTCATAGGTCCGCCCCAGCCTGTCACAAAAAGCTCCTTTACAGGCTCCTTGCTGCCATGCAAAAGCTGCGGCCGCACCACCTCAATATAATGCTCCAGATAGCGCAGCGCCGTGCGCCCCAAGGGCAGCATGCGCTCCTTGGAGCCCTTGCCCATAACGATAACATATTGCATTTTCAGGTCCACACTTTTGAGCGGCACATGCACCAGCTCCGACACGCGCATACCTGTAGCATAAAGCAGCTCCAGCATCGTTTTATCACGGTAGCCGTCGGCCGTACCCAAATTAGGCGCATCCAGCAGCCTGTCCACCTCTTCAATGCTCAGCACCTTGGGCAGATGCAGACCGCGGCTGGCAGCCTCCAGCACCTCGGCCGGATTGCGGCTGATATAGCGCTCGGCCGCCAAAAAGCGGTAAAAGGCTTTGATGGACGCCAGCTTGCGTGCTACAGTAGAGGCCGCACGCCCTGCCTGCCTGAGCTGCACCATATAGGCCAAAAGCTGCTGGCGCGTCACGCCCAAAAGCTCCTCCTCCTGCTTTAGCTGCAGGCTCTGCATCAAAAGGCGCAGGTCACGCAGATAAGCAAGCTGGGTGTTTTTGGCAAGTCCCAGCTCCACCAGCAAATATTCCTGGAATAATGCCAGATAGTCAAACATTTACCTCTTCTCCCCAGGCCCTACAAACTCATTTTATAAAGAAAAACAACGCTGCCGCGCTGTTTTCCCCTCAAGCCATATCTTATTGCTCTCTTTTTTCAGGCTGCATAATCGTAATGTTGCTAGCAGGTGCGATTGTAGAAATCGCATGCTTATACACAAGCTGCTGCTTGCCTTCGTTTTCAATAATCACCGTAAAATTATCAAAGCCACGCACCAGGCCGCGGATCTGGAAGCCATTCATCAGATAGATGATGACGCCGAGGTTTTCCTTGCGCACATGGTTCAAAAAGCTATCCTGTAAATTCATTGCGGGTTTTGCAGATGTAATCATCAAAATCCCCTCCTAACCGTTTCTTTATCTAATGGACTATAGGCCTAGTGTGCCTACACCCCTTCTAGTGTATATTCTACACCGAAAAGCCACTTTCTACAAGTATTTTGGCGATTGCCGCCACGGCACTGCCGTAATCTGGCTCGGCGTCTAGCTGCAGCCAGTGGATATAAGGCATTTTTTTATACCAGGTTATCTGCCGCTTGGCAAAATTACGCGTCGCCTGCTTCAATTTATCTACAGCAGTACTGTAATCCATGCCGCCCTGGATGTACCACACCAGCTGCCTGTAGCCAATGCTCTGCATAGACTGGCAGTCTGCGCTCACACCCTGCGCCAAAAGCGCACGCACCTCCTGCTCCAGGCCTGCCGCCAGCATCAAATCCACGCGGCGGTTAATGCGTTCATACAAGGCCTGCCGCTCCATCGTCAGGCCGATGACGACAGCATCATAAGGACTTTCGCCAGCAGTATACTGGTTCACCGCCTCCCCCTGCAGTGCCGACTCCAGCGCGCGGATGACGCGGCGCACATTGTTGGGGTGGATACGCTCTGCCTCCTGCGGTGCCAGCTGCGCCAGGCGTGCGTGCAGCGCCAGTGCTCCATTCACCTCAGCCTCACGCTCTAATGCTTGGCGCAGCTCGCTAGATGCGCTGACGCTGTTAAAGGCATAATCCTCCAGCAGGGCCTTGATGTACAGACCTGTGCCGCCAGCGATAATGGGCAGCCTTCCCCGTGCGTTAATTTCTGTAATCAGGCGCGCGGCCTGCTCCTTAAAATCCACCACGCTAAAGGCTGCCTCTGGCGGCAGTATATCCACCAGGTGATGTGGTACAGCCGCCAGCTCTGCTGCCGTAGGCTTGGCCGTTCCTATGTTCATATTTTTATATACAAGCATCGAATCCCCGGAGATAATTTCACCGTTAAACCGTTGGGCGATTTCTATAGCGCAATGGCTTTTGCCTGTCGCCGTCGGTCCCAGGATTACGAGCACTCTTGGTTTTTGCTTCATGCCAACTCCTGTAATAGCTATCTGTGTATTATGCCGTATTTTACCCTGCTATATTTGCCGCCTACAAATTCCGTGCAGCCAAGGCTGCGCAAAATATATTCACTGCGCTCCTTGATAACCACGCGCCCGCTCACAGCCAGCGCCAGCTTCAGCGTCCGCGCGTCCAGCGGCGCCTCATAGGACAGCGGCCGCAAGGCCTCCATGCCCTTAGCTCCCTGCACCGGATGGCGGAACATGGGATCAAAATAGATAACGTCAAAGCTGCCTGGCGCGCACTGCTTTAGGTAAGCAGCCGCAACTGCCTGCACCGTCTGCACGCGGCGCAGTGCTGCCGTCAAATCAGCATCCGCCGCCTCGTAATGCGCCAGCCCCCAGCTCACAGCAAAATGTAAAAGCGGCGAGGCCTCCAGGCCCACAACAGCGCCGCCTGCGCCCACGATATAGGAGCTGATAGCAGCGTCCGCTGCCAGTCCCAGCGTCGCATCCAACACCCTGGCACCAGGCGCAAGTCCTAGCGCTGGCACAAGATGCTCTGCCGCACCGCGTTTGAGCTGCTGCAGCCGCAGCACCGCCATGCCAGGATGGTAGGCAAAGCTGCCTGCCGCGCTGTGAATACGTGGGCCGCCATTTTCCCCCACCACCAGCGCCGCCAAATCATAACGCGCCAAAAGCTCTGCCACGCCTGCATTATGCGGACGCTCGATATATTCTGCTCCCAGCTGCTGCGCCCAAGCCCGCGCCTGCATGACGGCAGCGCTGCCTGTAGCATTGCGGGCCGTGGTCACGCCAATTTTGCCCTGCAGCATCAAAAGCCCGTCCTCTTAAACATTTTGTACAGCTGGTCACTGTCAATTTCTATCATGCAGGGGCGGCCGTGCGGACAGGTAAAGGGATGCGTCGTATTGCACAAATCTATAATCAGCTGGCGCATCTGCTTCATAGTCAAAAGCTGCCCCGCCTTAATCGCCGCCTTGCACGCCGTCATATGCAGCACCTCCTGCCGCAGGTCGCTGCCGCTCACCGTGCGCAGCTCTCCTAGCATCCTGCTGATAGCGTTGATGAAGTCCTCCGCTGCATCTGCCTTGATATCGGCAGGCAGGCTGCTGACGCGCAAAAGCGTTTCACCTGCCCTTGCTGCGTCCACGCCTAGGGACAAAAACTCCTCCCTGTGCTCTTCTATCTCATCAATTTCTTCCGTGCGCAAATCCACGTACAAGGGCAGCAAAAGCTGCTGCGAGGGTATCCGCTCATGCGAGGCCACCAGCTTATCATACAAAATGCGCTCGTGCGCAGCGTGCTGGTCAATCAAATACAGCGATGCTTCACTCTGTGCGATGATAAAGGTTTTATCCACCTGACCTATCGGCCAAATAGTGTCTATGCCGCTATCGGTATCGGTAAAGGCGATGGTTTCTCTGCCAGTTAGCTCTGCTGCAGCTGCGGCAGCAGGCTGCTCTTGCCTCGCTTCGGCAAATTCACTGCGCGCCTCGTGTACCGCCAGCACTGTTTCCTGGCGGCCGCGGCTGTAGGGAACGTCAGCAGCAGCTCCTGCAAATTGCTCCGGCGGCTGCCACATTGCCTGCTGCTGGGCCTTGGCTTCTGAATCCTGCGGCTGCAAGCTGTCTGCCTGCGGCGCCTTAAAGATAGGCTCAGAAGCGCTTTTAAACACTGGCTGCACAGGTGCAGCATAGCTTTTGGCTTGCTGCGGCACTGGCTGCACATCTGGCTGTGGCTGGGCCTTAGGCGCAGCAGGCTGCTGCTTCACAAACACGTTCAGCTCCGAATCAGGCAGCAGCTCCACCTGCGTTTTTTGAGCGCTCATCGGCCTAGTCAGCGCATCCGTCAGCGCCTTGTACATCGCTTTATAAATCAGGCTGTCATCGCTGAATTTTATTTCACTTTTTTGCGGATGCACATTCACATCCACGCTAGCGGTATCCACCGTTATATTCAGCACGACAAAGGGAAAGCCGCTTTTAGGAATCTGCGACTGGTAGGCATGGTCAATCGCCTTGGCCAGCATCTTGCTGCCAATGCTGCGGCCATTGACAAAAAACGTCTGCCATTGGCGCGTGCCCTTAAGCAGCGTCGGCCTGCCAATAAAGCCTGTAATCTGCACCGTTGGGTCCAAAAGCGACACCTGCAATAGATTATCAGCCACATTTTTTCCGTACAGCGCACGGATAGCGTGCGCAAGCTCCCCATCTCCAGGCGTGCTTAGCACCTCTTTATCATTGTGCACCAGCTTAAAGCGCACGTCAGGACGTGACAGCGCCAGCTTGGTCAGCAGCTCGCTGATGTAACGGCCTTCGGTGCTCACTGTTTTCAAAAACTTGCGGCGGGCAGGCACATTAAAGAAAAGGTTTTCTACAATCACGGTAGTGCCTGCGCTGCCGCCTGTCTGGCTCACCTCGGTATTTTCGCCGCCTTCAATATGCACGGAGGTAGCAAAATCCTCGTCCGCTGGCCGGGTAAGCAGGGTAAAGCTGGATACAGATGCTATACTCGGCAGAGCCTCGCCGCGAAAGCCCAGCGTGTGCAGGCTAAGCAAATCATCCGCCTTAGTAATTTTGCTTGTGGCATGGCGCAACACTGCCATTTTGGCGTTAGACTCGCTCATACCGCAGCCATTATCCACAACGCGGATATATTCTGTACCGCCGGCAAAAATCGTCACTTCTATTTTATCCGCACCGGCGTCCAGGGCATTTTCCACCAGCTCCTTCACTACGGAAGCAGGCTTTTCTACAACCTCGCCAGCCGCAATCTGGTTGGCCGTATTGGTATCCAACAGCTGCACGGTATGTTCATCTGCCATTATTTACCCAACTCCTTTCTTGCTTCATCCTGCAATTTATAAAGCGTACTCATCGCCTCAATCGGCGTCATACTCATCACGTCCAGCTGCAAAAGCTCCTGCGCCAGGCTGCTGGTAAAGAGCGATCCCATCATATCTGCCTGCTCTGGCGCCTTGGCCGCAGGCTGCAGCTGGCCCTTGCCATCATCGTACTGTTGCAGCAGCTCGTCGGCTCTTTCCAAAACCCTTTTGGGCAGGCCTGCCAGACGCGCCACGTGCACGCCATAGCTGCGGTCCGTGCCGCCAGGCACTATACGCCGCAAAAAGACAATATCCTTGCCGCGCTCCTTGACAGCTACAGAATAATTTTTTACGCCGCCAAGCACATTTTCTAAAGCAATCAGCTGATGATAATGGGTAGCAAAAAGCGTTTTGGCCTTTATCTTATCGTGAATATATTCCATAACAGCGTGCGCGATGCTCATGCCGTCAAAGGTGCTAGTGCCGCGGCCCACCTCATCAAGGATAATCAGGCTGTTTTGGGTGGCATATTTCAAAATCTGCGCCACCTCGTTCATTTCCACCATAAAGGTGCTCTGCCCTGTCGCCAGGTCGTCGCTGGCACCCACGCGCGTAAAAATTTTATCCACCGGGCAGATGTCAGCCTGTCGCGCAGGGATAAAGCTGCCTATCTGCGTCATCAGCACCAAAAGCGCTACCTGCCGCATATAGGTGGATTTACCTGCCATGTTAGGGCCAGTGATGACAATCATGCGCTCATCAGCGTTATTCAAATTAGTGTTGTTGGGGACAAAAATTTCCTTTTCCAAAAGGCGCTCCACCACAGGGTGGCGGCCGTCAGTAATCTTTATTTCACCGTTATTGTTAAGCTTGGGGCGCACATAATTGTACTTATAGGCAGCCGTTGCCAGCGCCGTCAGTACGTCTGTGCAGGCAATGGCGCGCGCAGTTTGCTGCAGCTTTTGGATTTGTCCGCGGATAAGCGTGCGCAGCTCGTCAAAAAGATAATATTCCAGCTGCTGGATTTTTTCCTTCGCACCCAAAATTTTATTTTCAAATTCCTTCAGCTCGGGCACAATGTAGCGTTCGGCGTTGACCAGCGTCTGCTTGCGCACAAAATACGGCGGTACGCTGGCCGACTGTCCCTTGCTGACCTCAATATAATAGCCAAAAACCTTGTTAAAGCCAACCTTGAGCGTCTTGATGCCAGTTTCTTCCTTAATTTTCTGCTCAAAGCTTTGCATCCAGGCCTTGTTATCTGCCGCAATTAGCTGCAGCTCGTCCAGCTCGCTGTTGTATCCCTGGCGGATCATGCCGCCCTCGCGGATAGAAAACGGCGGCTCGTCTACCACCGCCCTTTGCAGCACGTCGGCCAGCTCCTCGTGCAGCTCAAGACCGCCATGCAACCTGCGCAGCAGCTGGCTTTGGCAGGCTGCCAAAAGCTGTTTGAGCGCTGGCAGGGCAAGCAGTGAGCTGCGCAGTGCAACCAGGTCGCGAGCGTTAGCGCTCCCCACCTCGATACGGCTCACAATGCGCTCCAAATCGGCCACGGCCTTAAGCTGTGCGCCCACTGCCTCACGCAGCTCGCCGCCTGCCACAAGCTCGGCCACGGCCTCCTGCCGCTGCCTAATGCGTCCTATGTCCAAAAGCGGGCTTTCTATCCAGCTGCGCAACAGGCGCGCGCCCATAGCCGTCCTGCTAAAATCCAAAACAGCCACAAGTGTCCCTCGTTTGCCGCCATCTGCCATATTACGCACCAGCTCCAAATTGCGGATAGCGGTAACATCCAGGCTCATAAAGCTGCCAACGACAATTTCCTTTAAGCTGTTGATGTGGCTCAAATCTGCCATCACCGTGCTGTGCAAATAGCGCAGCAAAAGCTCCACCGCCTGCTGCACCAGCTGCGGCACCTGCTCGGCAGCAAAATGCTGCACAAAATAAGCTGCTGCCGCGTTTTCCTCTACGTAATTAGTCACAACGCAGTCCGGCAGACGGGCCGCCAGCCATTGCCGCAGCTCCGTAGCCGCACTAAAGCCAGCTGTCAGCACCAGCTCTGCCGGCTGCAGGCGGTACAGCTGCTCGCTAACCGCCAAAAAGCGTTCGCTGCCGTCTGCCTGGTACCATTGGCATTCGCCTGTTGTCACGTCAGCCGCCGCCAGGCACAGCGTCCCCTCCTGCTCCAGCAAAAGCACCAGGTAACGGTTGTGCTGGTCATCCAAAAGCTGTTCGTTAAGCGCCGTTCCCGGCGTAATAATTTTGATAACCTTGCGCTCTACAATCCCCTTAGCCAGCTTTGGGTCCTCCACCTGCTCACAGATGGCGATGCGGTAGCCCTTTTTGATGAGCTTGGCAATATAACCATCCACCGAATGGTAGGGAACGCCGCACATAGGAATATCCTCTACGCTGTTGGAGCGCTTAGTCAAAGTAAGATTCAGCTCGCGGGATGCAGTGAGCGCGTCCTCATAAAACATTTCATAAAAATCGCCCAAGCGAAAAAACAGCAGCTCGTTTTGGTGCTCCTTCTTCACTGCCTGGTACTGCTGTACCATGGGCGTAGCATTTGCAGCAGCCATTAATCTACCGCCTTACCTTTCACCAGCCAGGTTTGCGCAGTGTCAATTTTTACGTTAACCTTCTGCCCAACCTCATACGTTTTATCTTCAATCGGCCACAGCACCAAAATACCTGTGCGTGTGCGGCCGTTCCAAACAGTTTTCTGCTTGCTGGGGCCTTCGGCCAAAACCTCCACCGTCTGCCCTACAAGGCGCTCGTGGCGCTTTAAGCTGTTGGCGTTCTGCAGCGCCATCAGGCGGTTTAAGCGCTCCTTTTTCACTGCCAGCGGCACCTGCTCATCCATCTTGGCAGCAGGAGTGCCGCTGCGCTTGGAATAAATAAAGGTGAACGCCGACGTAAAGCCAACCTGGCGCACAATATCCAGCGTATCCTCAAAGTCCTCTTCACTTTCGCCAGGGAAGCCAACAATAATATCCGTTGTGATTTCGGCCTCCGGCACATATTTGCGGATCATGTCAATTAATGCGAGATATTTTTCGCGCGTATAACCACGGTTCATGCGGCGCAGGATTTCGTTGCTGCCTGCCTGGAAGGGAACGTGAAAGCCCTCGCAGATATGCTCACACTCGGCCACAGCCTTGATAACCTCCTCGCTCATATCGCGCGGATGGCTGGTCATATAGTGGATGCGTTCCACGCCGGGGATTTGGTCCACGCGGCGCAGCAGCTTGGCAAAGGCATCCTTCTCGCCAAACTCTTTACCGTAGGAATTGACGTTTTGTCCCAAAAGGGTAAACTCCTTATAACCGTCGCGCACAGCTGCTTCGATTTCAGCCACAATGTTGTCCATGCTGCGGCTGCGCTCACGCCCGCGCACATACGGCACAATGCAATAGGTGCAAAAATTATTGCAGCCATACATAATAGGAATCCAGGCAGCAAAGGAGCTTTGGCGCACCATCTGACCCTCAAACTCGCTTTGGTGGATGGTTAAATCAGTATAGGCAGCACCCTTGCGTGCTGTCAAAAATTCCAGCAGCAGGCGCTTAAAATCATTAACATAGGCCGTACCCAAAAGCAAATCCACCTGCGGATGCTTTTGGCGCAGCTTTTCGCCATCCTTTTGCGCCATGCAGCCTGCCACGCAGATGACCACGTCAGGATTGTTGCGCTTTACAGCCTTCAGCTCGCCAATCTTGCCAGCAATTTTCTTTTCCGCACTTTCGCGCACGCAGCAGGTGTTGACAATGATAATATCCGCCGTATGAAAATCGGGGTTCGGCGCATAGCCAAGCTCCTGCAGCTGGCCGGCGTAATGCTCCGTATCCGATTCATTCATTTGGCAGCCATAATTAATCAGGCAATAGGTTTTATTTTTTTCTGTCATGTAGGTTATACCTCCAGTTATTTCTTTTCCATATCATTATATTATACCCAATCAACTGCCTTTACCGCAAGCAGTTTTCCAGCAGCAGCTACACATGCAGGAGCAATGCAAAATTTTTTTAGTAGCAGGTATTGAAATCTGCCCTTAACGTGATTAAAATATATGCAAGACCAAAAATGCTTGTATTGCTTTTGATAAGCTAATTTAGGAAGGTAAGAATTATGCAAAGCAAAAAGAAATGGTTAATCGCCATCATCCTGCTCGCCGCCATCTGCGGTGCAGCATTTTATTTTCTCTATTTCATCCGTACCCCGGCCTACGCCCTGAACGAAGCACGCGTAGCGCTCAAGGAGCACGACAGCACCAAATTTTCGCGCTATGTTGATGTTTCCTCCGTTATGGACAACGCCTTTGAGGATATCATCAAGGCCGAAAGCAAAATCAACAACGACAACATCTTCTCTAATCCCTTCGCCCTGGGCATTTTGCATATGCTCAAGCCGTCGGTGGTAGATTTGATGAGCAAGGAGGCGCTAGACCGAGTTGCAGGAAAGGCAGAAGACCCCAACAAGCAGGCCGCCGACCCTGTTCCCGACGCTATGAAGCGCAACATGGAACGCCATATCCATGTTGGCAAGCTGACCGTGAAGGACCTGGCGCTTGCCAAGCACAGCGGTGACACAGCCACAGCAACGCTGGTTGTGCATGACAGCGATGTGGATAAGGATTTGGTCGCTGAGCTGTTGCTGCAGCACAACGAAGCAGGCGACTGGCAAATTAAAAAGGTAAGCAACCTAGAGGACTTCATCGTCCACCTGGATGCCGCCAAACGCGCCAAGCAGGCTGCCGCCAACAAGCCGATTATCGAACGTCTGAACAAGGCCTTGCAAACTACCAGCGAACGTCTGACGCTGAACAAGGATGCCCAAGGCAAGAGCGGCATGGCGGCCGAGGCAACGCTTACAGCCACCATCATGGCCAAAAACATGACCCAGGTAGCTATCAACCGCATGTATTATGATGTCACCATCCTAAACGACAAGGGCGAGCAGCTGTATTCCTATCCAGAGCACTACCAAGGCAGCATCCCGCCTGGTAAAGCAGTGGAGCTTACCACCACCAAAAAGCTTAACCCGCTGCTGCCGGATGACAAAAAGCTGATGGAGCTGGATGTGACCAAGGAAACCGTCAAAATTCAGGTAACCTACATCGCCTTTGATGACGGTGATGTGCTTTCGCCCAACACCTTCGTGGAATAGCAAAATAGCGAAAATCCTAAATTACAAAAACAGCATGAGCACTGCTGCCAAGCGCAGGTGTTCATGCTGTTTTGTGTTTGTGTGTATGGAATTATAATTCTATAGCTTAACATTACTTCTTTCAATATGATAATAATGTAATACGTCTAAAATCTCTTTGTCCATTATACCCAGATCTGTAATATTAGAGAAGTCATTTTTTTCTACAATAGGCTTTAGTATTAGAAGCTGCTCTTCGCTAAGCTTATTGAATTTACTCCACCATTCTTCAGTCATACCATTTTCTTTAAAATGAAAGCGATAGATAATCATTGCTTCCGGCATGTAAAGTAATTTATAGAACTCTTCTTCATTGGAACCAAAAGCCTCCTCAAAGAAAGATTTACCCTTGCCAACTTTGCCTTTAGTAGAATTTAAAATAGCTTGTATTGCCCTTATAAATTTTCTGCACCAATGAACACCAATATAATCTCTATTGCTAAAATAATCAGGATCTTCAATTGGATGATATTTCATTGGAAAAGAATAAATACTAGCATCTAATTCTTCGCAAAGCTCTACATTTAGCTTCAACCGCCAATATAATTCCACTGGTTTATCTCTGAAGTTATAAAGAATATAATTAGATAAATTCTTATGTCCATGTGCAACAGCTGTTCTGACAGCTTTTTCATACACATCATGTAAATTCCAATGGTCAAATGCTATACGTACTGGTCTAACAGGAATTTCTGCTAACTTACTCATATTTGCATCATTTATCAGTCTCGAATCAATTCCTTGATTAAAATCAACATACCTGGCTTTAGGACGATTTTTATACATTTCCGCAAAATACGGTTTCAGAAATTCATAAGTTGATAAAATTTCTTTTTTTGTAGCAGTATAATCCTCCAACAGATACCTGTCTTGTAGTAAATTATAAATATCTTGCTTAGCTTTCCCCTTGTATTTTTTCAGCAATATCCTATATTGCTCTACGCAAGATCTTATATATCCTCTATCATTTTGTCCTGAAATAAGATTTTTTATGGCTATTTCATAATGATTAGGTTCTATATAAGAACTTCCTTTAGCAAAGCCAGCTTTTTTTATTTCTTCAACTATTTCGTCAAACCTAGCAGATGCCAATACATTATTATCTAAAAGCAGTAAATTTTTCTTGGCTCCATATTTTTCTTCTGCAAATTTAACTTGCTCTGCCAAGGGAAGAAAATCCTTGTATTCAGGCTCTAGTCTGGGAACAGCACAAAACGGACACTTATTGATGCAACCACGTGTCATATAAGCATAATATGCGTTGTCTGCTGGATATTTATAATCAACTTCTTCTAAAATAGAGTAATCCAAGGGAAGGTTATCAACCACTATGTTATTGTCATCACCAAGCATCCCTGCTTTACTCAATGTTCCCCTATGTGGTTTAATGCCTGTAGCCGCTTCAACCTTATCTGGAAGGATGGTTGCCATTACACCGCCAACCTTTACACCTTCGTTTGTCTTGCATAACTGTTTTGCAAAATTAATAGTTTTGATACTTATATCCCAATAAAATGTAAACAGCGTAGTAACTATAACTATATCATACTTACGGAATTCGGGTTGAAAATATAACTTGTTAAAAAAGAACTTCCTATAGTACCTAAATAGCCCTATGACGATAGGATTTTCACTACAATCGCTAATTTCATCTAATGCTTTCGCACTACCCTTCTTTAAGTAACTGCAAATTTGAGGTTTATACTTTTCCCAAAATACAGTAGCATCATTTGCATACAACTGCTCCAACAGCATCTCATAAGTATCATTTAAGACAAGCTCTACTAAATCTCCTTTAAAAAAGGTTACCTTATCACCCAATTGCTTGTAGTAACTGGAAATTTTCATTAATCCCATTGGAGGATATTTATTCTTATAATTAGGCTCTACTAATAAAACATTACGACTCATTTCATCAAATCTTCCTGTATTTTTTCTATTACGCAACTAGCTTGGTCAGGCGGCAGAATCGATTGTATTGTATTATAAATTCTGCTAACCAATTTTTGCTCCTTCTTACTGTACTTAGTCAAGCTTTGAGTAAGATAAGTTTGTTTTTTCTTAGATCTCTCACCAACTTCATTAGCCTCACTAACAGAACTCTCATACCTGCCAGAAGCAGTTTGACAAACTTCTTCAGCAATTTTAGTATTTGGCAACGAATATTTTTCACTTAATTTTTCGTATACCTTGCTTAATACGCTGTCCTGTTCATACTTCTCTTTTTGCCTGTTTATTGTTGCTTCAGCCTTTGCTGCTTTTTCTTTTTTTTCTTCTAAATCTGCTGCTGCTTTATTTTTGCTAGCTTCATCTATAAATTGACCTTTTTCTAGCTTTTGCTCAAATTCTGCTTTTTCCTCTTGATACTCAAGAATATGCTGCAAGTTCTTTTTTATTTCATTAGCTTTATGATATAAGCTACAAAATGTATCATAGGTCAAGTTGCTCAAACGCTCTTCAAATAAACAACACTCGTCATTTACATTAAAGTAGTCACGTCTGGCGTTAGGAATAAGCAATGGACTAATTGCAAAAACCTCTCCTACAAAATAATAACTGCCCCTTCCTTCTTTAAAAAACTGGTGTGTTGTCAGTGTTTGCTCGTCACCTATTTGTATATTGCCCTTTCTCAGCCTTATCGCACGCATTTTGTTAATCACAGGAATCTGTTTTTCAAAATTGCTGATACCATACCACATCCAAGCTATAGGCTCGTCATTGTCGTCTGTAAATATCTCAAACTTTACATCATTAATGCTGTCATACTTACTTTTCTTTCCACCATTTTTAGCTTCATATAAATCCGTTACATACGGTTTATAAATTTGGTCTTGATTGATAAACACACGATATTCATCTATACTAAACCCATTTTCCTTGGCAAATGCTTTTATTTTTTCTTTGTAACAGAAATTTCTATATGGCACAGGTGCTATAGCAGAAATGTAATCACTTACTTTTTCAACATTAAGTAAATCTTCTGCATTGCTGCCAATGTTTATAAGTTCAACCCTAAAATAATGCTCCCTAAAATCAGCAGCATTTTCTTTATAGGTTGTAGCTTGGTCAACCAATGAAGCGGCATCAATTTTATTATCTTGGTCAGCTAATATTTCCTTAATCAATTTTGCATTCCATATGCATACCGATTCAACTGCTTCTCCTACTGCTGAAGTAATAAAGCGCAATTCGTCACAGACAGATATGCCTCCTAAACGACCAATCCCTCTAAAGCCTTTGTTATTATTAACGCTCTTTTGGGAATCAGCTATACTTTCCATTATCCTTTTAAAATCAGCTTTTGGTATACCATAGCCATTATCCTCTACTGTTATTTTTCGTTTCTGAGGCTCTATATTAATATGAATTTCAGCATCCTTAGCCTGCAAAATCCCTTCAGCCATTGCCTTATCAATTGCATCAGCCGAATTTTGTATATATTCTCTAAAAATAATTTTGAGGTTCTCATACATTGCCGTAGTCAGATTTTCTATTACGTTTTTGCCAATATAAGCCATGATATCACCCTTATTTTGATTTAAATTGTTTATAAATTGGTTTTGGAAAATTTATGTTAAGTAAGGAGCGGAATATAGGATTTTGGACAATATACTCTCCCTGCTTCAATCTAGCCATCATGCTCTTGTATATTGAAGGTATAAAGCGGTAATCGTTTTTCGTTAATTCAATAGCATTAGTCCTTCCATAAGCAAAGGTTGAGCAGTTACCAGTAACACGCTGGTGAATCGCACTCTTAAATTGTTCCGCGCCAAAAAGAATAATCCCTAAGGAACGTCCTCTTTCAGCAATATCCAAAACCTGGCGTAAAATTGGCGAACCTTTGGGAACGTCAGAAGACGCATACTTATTAAGCTCGTCTATAAATACTACTATCTTAGATGGTGGATTAGCCTCATCGTCCGGGCTCAATTTAAGATTATAAATAGCTTTAACAACATCACCAAAAACAAAGGCCTGCATATCATCACTCAATTTAGCTATATCAATAACATGTACCTGATTCTTCTTTATTTGTGATAATGCATCGCTCATGCGAATCTCCCTGCCCTCATCCTTAATCGAACCAAATAGTTTATTACCACGAATACTTTTCCGAACTATTCTTTCAAATTTACGCCAGCTTAAAACAGAAATTTCCTTACTGCCATGGCCACCAGCTGTACTGCATTCGTTTACTTCTTTTAAGAAATCATCCCAGCTATCAAGACTGCCAAACTTTCCCTGTCCCGAAATAATATAATTTAAAATAGAATCCATGGTCTGCCCCGGGTCATCTATATTAGAAAACATCAAATCAAGGTTTTCTTTATCATGCTTATACTCATACTTGTACATATGCGCTTTGCCATGGTCGAGATTATAATTCACTCTTTCCTTTTCTAAATAAGTATTATGTACTCTGTTATCCGAAAAGGGATAGTAATAGTGAACATTTTTAAATGGAGTTGTAGATAAGCCTAATTCATCATATAATGATAAAACTTCCTCGCGTTCTTTCTCGCTATCAAAATTATTAGGTTCGTCTATTGCCAATAAATCCTTACCTTTTACATTGAAAATTACAAAGGCAACATCTTCATCGCTATCCTCGTCATCATCCTTCAAAGCTTTCAGGCACTTATCTTGTATGCCCTTAAGCAAAAACATAGCATAGGACGTTTTCGCTGCCAAGCCCGAAATTCCTGATATATTTAAATGCGCACCTTCAGGACCAATTAAATATTTTGCATCCATATTTACTATCAAACGTACTCGGTCTTCCTCATCTGCACCCTGATACATTTCCAAATAACCGCACGGAATGGGATGTTTAATGGTCGATAAGCCAAGAGCAGTACTAACCTCTTCTTTTTCAGCAATAGCTACAGTTTTTCCATTTAGAACGGGGATATAAATATTCTTTGTATTCCCTACAATCTTCGCTTTAACGTAATTCATGCCGATTCTATGCGTAATGGGAGCTGTATGGATATCGCCAAAATCATTAGAAATATAGTCAGCCAAAAAACTAGCACTATCCGTAATGTGAGATATTTCCTCTACAACACCATAAGTCTTACTTTCATCAATATGCTCTACCTTTACAACATCAAAAGGATTCAATACCAGTTCAGGTCTAGTCCAAAAATAAAAATCCTCCATTGTCGAAGGATTTTTCTCTGTAGCTAAAACTTTACCTATCACCTTACTCATTTTAAGCACCTTCCATCAAAATAATTTTAAAAACATACTATCTCCCAGATATTTACTTTTTATATACTTTTCAGTTACATAAACAGGATATAAGTGGTTTGCCCATCTTGAATCAGAGGCATAACATACCGGATTTCTCTCATTAATGATATTAGCTGTAATTAAATTTACCTCATCCGTACTTAAACCATGTTCTTTCTGCCTATCACTAATCAATATTTTCTCAAGCTTGAGTATTCCATCAAAAGTATTATTTGTATATTTTGCATCACGTATCCGCACATACCACACAGCAAAACACATATCTCCTATCCTTTCAGATTCGTACATTTGTACTGGAGTTCTGCTATATAACGGTAATTGTGCTATTAAATTGGAATTATTATTACCCTTCTTATCGAAACACTTTGCTGGATTAAATGATTTAGATACACCTACAACAAATTGATAGTTATTTCTAAATCTGATCAGCTCATTTTTGTTTTTTATATCATGTACTTGATATTCTAACGAACCATCCTTCAATAAATAATTATCTTCCGAAAGCATTTTTTGACGTACAAGTTCAGCAACCATATATTTTTCTTTTGCAACCATATAGTCTTGAATCTTCGCTATACCCTTGTTCTCTATTTTTTCCCCTTCTCTTAAACTCGTTGAATAAGAAAGTATTTTAGAAAATGCTAATCCTTTTGCCTTTAGCTCATTCATTTCATTAATTTTTTCTACTATATATCCAAATGATAAATCATCATCATCCCATTCGCTATCCCGCGCCTTTTGTGGCAAAACAACAACTAAATCACGATGATACATCGGAGTATTATCAATATACAATGGTTTCATTTCCATGTTTTCCCTGTAACAACAACCAACTCCAACTTGACCAGCTATTACGGGATATATTTGATTATTATACGCCATATCATCAACCTTATAAGTTCTTCTTGAGCCATCTAAAAAATAGCTAAAGATCGGTTTATTGTATAAAATTTTATCAGCATAACTTTTTAAAGATATAGTTCTCCCTGGATTCTTATCACTGTATGCATCCTCTCCATACTGTTTCCATTTAAACTCAAATCCATGGTCATCATAATCAAATCTAGGTACCTCGATTCCTTCATAAGCATATTTTGTTGTTTTATAACTTTTACCTTTAGTTTTATCTGCGATAATACTCAACACAGAAGCCATACTATCCTCCAAAACCCATCCTGTTACAATATGTACATATTATAATTAAACGTTCGCACAGGACGCCATTTTTATTTTACTAGTCCCCCCCCCAAAGTCAATGGTCTATAAGTTTAATTTCAGCCGTTTACAAGTCTGAGGCATGTATAACTATGCTATGTCAAAAAGACTCTCACTATCCCTTGCACTAGTCAACAAAAAGTAGACACCAAAACTTTATTTTTAGACTTCTTTATTTCTTATTGCATACAACAAAAAGAACCGAAGCACACCGCTCCGGTTCTTTTATTTTATGTAGCTTTATTAATGATGGAAAAGGCGCAGGCCAGTGAAGGCCATAGCGATGCCGTACTTGTCGCAGGTTTCAATGACATTGTCATCACGGATAGAACCGCCAGCCTGGGCAATATATTGCACACCGCTGCGATGCGCACGCTCAATGTTATCGCCAAAGGGGAAGAAGGCGTCACTGCCAAGGGCAACATCCTTAAGCTGGGCAACCCAGGCCTTTTTCTCCTCACGGGTCAAGGGCTCAGGCTTTTGGGTAAAGAAGTTTTCCCACACGCCGTCCGCCAATACATCCTCATAATCGTCCGAGATGTAAACGTCAATGGTATTGTCACGGTCTGGGCGGCGGATGCTGTTTTTAAACGGCAGTGCCAAAACCTTGGGGTTTTGACGCAGCCACCAGATATCCGCCTTGTTGCCTGCCAGACGGGTGCAATGCACGCGCGACTGCTGGCCTGCACCGATGCCGATGGCCTGGCCATCCTTGACATAGCAGACAGAATTGGACTGCGTATATTTGAGCACGATGAGGGAAATCAAAAGGTCGCGGGCAGCACCCTCAGGGATTTCCTTATTAACAGTGGGGCGCTTCACCAGCAAATCTGCAGTAATTTTTGCCTCGTTACGCTCCTGCTCAAAGGTAATGCCAAAAACCTGCTTGTGCTCCAAAAGCTCTGGCTGGTAATCAGGGTCGATTTTGATAATATTGTATGTACCCTTGCGCTTACCCTTCAAAACGGTCAAGGCTTCATCTGTATATCCCGGGGCGATAACACCATCCGAAACCTCACGTGCCAGCATTTTAGCGGTCTGCACGTCGCACACGTCCGACAGCGCCACAAAATCACCATAGGAGCTCATACGGTCGGCACCACGGGCACGGGCGTAGGCGTTAGCCAGCGGCGACAGCTCCAGGTCATCCACATAATAAATTTTCTTCAATGTGTCGCTCAGCGGCAGGCCGACAGCAGCACCTGCAGGGCTCACATGCTTAAAGGACGCAGCAGCAGGCAGGCCTGTAGCCTCCTTCAGCTCCTTTACCAGCTGCCAGCTGTTGAAGGCATCCAAAAAATTGATGTAGCCAGGACGGCCGTTCAAAACCTCAATCGGCAGCTCTGCGCCGTTTTGCATATAAATACGCGCCTGTCCCTGATTGGGGTTGCAGCCGTATTTCAAAGCTAATTCTTTCATTACTTTTCCTCCTTGAATCCTAGAGTACCAGCATAAACAAAAAACCGACACACTGGTACCAGAAAAAATCCTGCCCAGACGGTCGGCGTCACCGGTCATACTCCCCTGTGGTAACCCACTTCCGTCAGTTATATGACCTACTACCAAAATTATAAAATTTCCTGCTATTTTTGTCAACTGCTTTGCGTTGTGATAGAATGAAGGCAGTGCGATGTGAAGCAACATGTTTTAGCAATTATATATCGCGCCGTGAAGACCTTTTTCTTAACGCAAATTTCGTGAGAAACCAAAACGAATTGCCGCAAAACTCGCGCGAAGCTTATAGATTTGTTTCATATAACGTTTGCGTCGCGCTCAAACAGTTGCGACAATTCTGTGGTTTCAATCACTCATTTGCTAAAAAAGCTATTTCACTTTGCGATATAATAATTGCACGCCATTCATACATTAAGCCACCATCGCCTTTAAGGAGGAATAAATATGAGCCTATGTTATGTTTGTCCGCACCGCTGCGGTGTTGATAGGCCGCAAAGTATAACCAGCACCGATGGCTGCTTTGGCAGCTGCGGCGTCGGTCTTGCGCCCATCGTTGCCCGCGCCGGCCTGCATATGTGGGAAGAACCTGTAATCAGCGGTACCCGTGGCAGCGGCACGGTTTTCTTTTCTGGCTGCAATCTGCATTGCGTCTTTTGCCAAAACTACGATATCAGCTGCAAAGGCTTCGGCAAGGAAATCACCATCGACCGCCTCAAGGAAATTTACCAAGAGCTCATTGCCAAGGGCGCACACAACATCAACCTTGTCACTCCCACGCATTTTACCGAGGCCGTTTTACAAAGCCTTAGCGAGCCTCTGTCCGTTCCCGTGGTGTACAACACCAGCGGCTTTGAAACTCAGGACACCTTGCGCCGCCTCAAGGGCAAGGTGCAAATTTACCTCCCCGACCTAAAATACAGCGACGATATTGCCGCCATCAAATACAGCAACGCTCCCTACTATTTCCGCACTGCTACGGAGGCTATCAAGGAAATGTACCGCCAGGTCGGCGACTACCACATCAATGACGACGGCATCATGACCAAGGGTGTCATCATCCGCCATTTGATTATGCCTGGAATGCTTGATAATACTAAGCGTGTTATCGACTGGGTTGCAAGCACCTTCAAGCCAGGCCAGGTTATGTTCAGCCTGATGCACCAATACGTTCCCTGCGGCCGTACAGGCGAATATCCCGAAATTAACCGCAAGGTTACCGATGCCGAATACAACGCTTTGGAAGCCTACCTGATGCAAAGCAGCATCGAGGACGGCTTTGTTCAGGAGGGTGATGCTGCCTGTGAGGACTTCATCCCCTGCTTTGACGGCACGGGAGTGTAAAAAAGGCATGAAAAAAACCGCCTGATGTGTTCGGCGGCTTCCTTCAAACTCAACCTTTGCAGGGAAAGCCGACCAAGCACAATCGGCTATCTCTGTTTTTATTGTAGCAGTTTTTTTCTATTTTTCAATTAGCCTCACGGCGCAGAATTTCTGCTAAAACCTCTATGGCACGGCAGATGTCATCGTTTTTGGCGTATTCAGCAGGGTTGTGGCTGATGCCTGCGCGGCAAGGGATAAAGAGCATGGTCGTTGGGCAGATTTTGGTCATATGCATAGCGTCATGCCCCGCTCCGCTGTTCATGTGCAAAAAGCTGATGCCCTTTTCCGCACAAATTTGCTCGCTCTGTGCTGCCATCTTATCATCCAAGGCTACAGGATTATCAGCTGTAAGCATTTCCTGCTCCACCTCTACGCCGTCTGCAGCGGCAACGGCCTCTGCCTGCTGGCGGATACGCTCTAAGGTGCGCTCAATGCTGGCCTTGTCTACACCACGCACGTCCACCCACAGCGTTACCGCTCCCGGCACAACGTTAATAGAGCCAGGATCTATATCCACCACGCCAACGGTGCCAACAGTGCCGTTGGCTTTTTCGTCTGTCGCTGCCTCATTCACTGCCAAAATCAGCTTGGCTGCGCTCACCAATGCATCCCTACGCATTCCCATCGGTGTAGCACCGCTATGGTCGGCTACGCCCTTAATATGCAGCTTAAAGCGCGTCGGTGCAGCAATATTATGCACAATACCCAGCTCGTGCTGTGTCTGCTCCAGCACCTTGCCCTGCTCAATATGTATTTCGCTAAAGCTGTGGTATGTCCCTGGTGCGATAATGGCGTCCTTATAGGCAGCAGGGTCGCAGCCCCAAGCGCGCAATGCTTCACTAAAGCTGATGTCGTCCTTTTTCGTGCCACGGCTCAGCTGCTCTGGCGTAGCGCTGCCGGTCAAAAGCTTGCTGCCCATGGTGGCAAAGCCAAAGCGGCTCGATTCCTCCGCACGGAAGATGATAACCTCTATACTGCGCTCTAACTCTTCGTCCTGCAGCATGTAAAGCGCCTCCAGGGCGCCCACAACGCCGCACATGCCATCATAAGCGCCGCCGTGGATAACACTGTCTAAATGCGAGCCGCTGGCAACTGGCGCCAGCTCGCTATTTTTGCCCTCACGGCGCAAAAACACATTGCCCACTGCATCAGTACGCACACCAAGTCCCAGGTCCTGCACCTGCGCCAGCAGCCAGTCCTGAGCTTTTTTATCCAATTCGCTGTAAGCCAGACGGGTTACACCCTCCTCGCTTGCCGTAAATTTGGCCAAGCCTGCAAGCAAAGCTGCAACACGCTCTTTATTTACATTTAACATATATAAGCCCCCTTCATAAAAACAAAAAAATAAAGCTTTAACTACGACACTATATTATACTTTTTTCTTTTTCGTTAGGCAAGGCTCTAAGCACCATTAAGCAGCCTTCTGCCGCTATGTATTTTGTATTCAGGTATTTTTTCCTTGCAATTATCAGCGTTTGCACTTAAAATTACTAATAGCAAATTTAAGAAAAGAGGTTGTTAATTTGGAACGCAAAGTTATTCAAGTCGAAGAACGTCCACCACTACTAATGAATATTCCGTTAAGTCTCCAGCATTTGTTTGCCATGTTTGGCTCTACCGTGCTGGTTCCTTTTTTGTTCAAGGTAAGTCCCACCACCTGCCTGTTTATGAACGGCTTGGGCACACTGCTTTATATCTTTATCACCAAGGGAAAAATTCCTTCCTACCTTGGCTCCAGCTTTGCCTTCATCTCTCCTGTGCTTTTGATTATGTCCACCTCGGCCTACAACCACGCACAGTCCGGCTTCATTGTTTTTGGTCTGCTCTTTATGCTCTTTTCCATCATCATCCACTATGTAGGCACCAAATGGATTGATGTTATCTTCCCGCCCGCAGCTATGGGCGCTATCATTGCCGTTATCGGCTTGGAGCTTGCACCTGTTGCTGCTAATATGGCTGGCCTCACAGGTGATGAGATCAACATGACCAATGTAGCTGTTTCGATGTTTACGCTCGCCGTAGGCGTTATCGGTTCCGTTGCCTTCCGTGGCTTTATGAGCATCATCCCCATTCTCTTTGGCGTTATCTGCGGTTACGCATTTGCTGCCATTATGGGTATCGTCAACTTCCAGCCTGTTTTGGATGCACCTTGGTTCCAGGTTCCGCATTTCTATGCTCCTGTCTTTGACCTCAACGCCATCATGATCATTGCTCCTGCAGCACTGGTTGTTCTGGCTGAGCACATCGGCCACCTTGTTGTTACCGGCAATATCGTTGACCGCGATTTAATTAAAGATCCTGGTCTTTCCCGTTCCCTGTTTGCTGACGGTCTTTCTAACGTCATCAGCGGCTTTGCTGGCGCCACCCCCAACACCACCTATGGTGAAAACATCGGCGTTATGGCTATCACCAAGGTATACAGCACCTGGGTTATCGGTGGTGCTGCTGTGTTTGCCATCATCCTTTCCTTCTGCGGCAAGCTCAGCGAGCTGATTCACAGCATCCCTGTTCCCGTTATGGGCGGCATCTGCGTACTGCTCTTTGGTGTAATTGCTGCCAGCGGTATCCGCGTACTGGTAGAAAGCAAGGTAGATTACAGCAAATCCTCTAACCTTGTCATGACCTCTGTTATCATGATCATCGGCCTGTCCGGCGCCAAGCTTTCCTTTGGTGCCTTTGCTGTACAGGGCATGGTGCTGGCAACCCTGGTTGCTATCGTTATGAGCCTGCTCTTCAAGCTGTTTGAATCTCTGCATATGATGAACGAATAAAAAATATAAACGGCCTGCGTCCCACCTTTTTAGGCAGCACGCAGGCCGTTTTTCTATGTCCGTATCATTTTTTTCTGTTCTTATAAAACCACTTCTTATACGCAAAAAAAACAAGGCCGACAACAATAATCAAAATCGTTAAGCGCTGGCTGTTTTCTTCAAAATTCACCACATCATGGCCAATCACAACCTCCAAGGCCGTGGAAGGGAATTTACCGATAAGGTTGGCAATAATATAATCACGGGTGCTGATGCTGCTCACTGCGCCCACCGCCGTGAGGATACCCGAAGGGAAGTAGGGCAGCGCCCTGGCAAAGGCCATCCATTCCAAGCCGTGCTTGCCGCTGGCCTCATCAATCGCCTTCAAGGAATTGCTTTTTTCGATAATTTTTTCGGCAGTATTGCGAAAGAAAAAGCGCATTAGGAAAAAGCTTATTACTACGCCAGTAGTTTCGGCTAGCCAGGAAATCGTTATGCCAAGCGGCAGGCCAAAAATCAAGCCATTGGCAGTAGAAAGAAAGATGGAAGGAAAAACGCTGCCAGCATTAATCAAAACATCTAACAGAAAGCTGATGAGCACAGCCCACGGACCGAAGGAGCGCAAATATTCCACCAGCCCGTTGACGTTGCCACTAATGGCCAGCTTAAAGGTTTTGCTGAAAAAGCCATCAGCAAAGCAGTGAATGGCAAGCAGCAAGGCCACAAGCAGCACTGCCGCCACTACCTTGGCACATATATCAGGATTTTTGAGCCAGTTTTTATTCATCTACAAAAGACCTCTTTACGTATTAAAAATCATGTTAAAGCGTTCGCCAAACTGCATATCCACCAAGCGGCGTATCTCTGCCCAATCCTCGCTAGTCTGCAGCTGTGCCTGCGCCAGGCGGCGCACCTCGGCAATTGTATCAACATCTCGCATTATATCAGCAATTCGCAAATCTGGCAAGCCGTGCTGCTTGAGGCCAAACAGCTGGCCTGCCCCGCGCAGCTCCATATCCTTTTCGGCAAGATAAAAGCCATCCTCGCTTTCATGCAGCACCCCCAGGCGTGCCAAGGCCTCAGGCGAATCGGCAGCAGTCAGCAGCACGCAATACGACTGCTCGCTGCCGCGCCCTACGCGCCCACGCAGCTGGTGCAGCTGTGCCAGGCCAAAACGCTCGGCATTTTCTATCACCATCAGCGTAGCATTGGGCACGTTCACACCCACCTCAATGACCGTCGTGCTTACCAGCACCTTAATCCCGCCAGCAGCAAAGGCCTGCATAATGCTCTCCTTTTCTGCGCCCTTGAGCCTGCCATGCAAAAGAGCGCAGGGAATATCCTGCAAAAAATCGCGCTTCAGCTCCTCGTACACGGTTTCCGCACTGTGGGCCGCAAGCACATCCGACTGCTCTATCAAGGGGCAGACAACATAGGCCTGCCGCCCTGCCTGCACCTGCCGCACCAGGCCAGCATAGACATCATGCCGCCGTTCATCAGTATAACACAACGTCTGCACCGGCTTGCGCTGCGGCGGCTTACCCTTCATCACCGAAATATCCAAATCACCGTACACCGTCAGCGCCAGCGTGCGTGGGATGGGGGTAGCAGTCATAACCAAAACATCGGGGGCATTGGCAGACTTATTGGCCAGACGTGCACGCTGCTCGACGCCAAAGCGGTGCTGCTCGTCCGTCACTGCCAAGGACAAATTGGCAAAGCGCACATCCTCCTCCAGCAGTGCGTGCGTACCCACAACCACGTCCACCAGGCCCAGCTCCAGATTCAGCAGCAGCTCACGCCGCGCCTTGGCACGCATTCCGCCTGTTAAAAGCGCGACGCGCACGTTAAACGGCTGCAGATATTGCTCCAACGTAGCAAAATGCTGCGCCGCCAAAATCTCCGTTGGTGCCATAATGCAGCCCTGGTAACCGTTTTCTACGGCCTTGGCCAAGGCCAGCGCGCTGATTACAGTCTTACCGCTGCCCACATCACCCTGCAAAATGCGGTGCATGGGCTTTTTATCCTGCATATCCAACGAAATTTCGTGCCAGGCCTGCTTTTGTGCCGCCGTCAGCTCAAAGGGCAGCGCTGCCGTAACATCTGCCAGCAGCCTGCCATCTGCGCCATGCTTTATGCCCTCGCGGTTATCATGGCTTTGCTGGCGGTAATACAACAGGCCGCATTGCAGCAAAAACAGCTCTTCAAAGACAAAGCGCCGCTTCGCCTGGCGCAAGGCCTCCCAGCTTGCAGGAAAATGGATATTCTTGAGAGCTGTGAGCCTGTCAGGCAGGCCGCATTTTTTTACTATCTGCTGCGGCAGGCTTTCTGGCAGCTGCTGCTCTGCCAGCTTCAAGGCCTCGCCCACCCAGGTGCGCAGATTCTTCTGCGTCAAATTGCCGCTTAACGCGTATACAGGCACTATCCCCGGCGTTTTGGCTTCATCCTGCTCCAAAACCTGGACATCCACCTCACTCACGCTTTTAGCAGTACGCCCTAGGCGCACCCTGCCAGTAATCTGCAGCAGCATATCCGCCTTCAGCTTTTGCGCCTTGTAGCGCTGGCCACCAAAAAAATATAGCATCGCATAGCCTGTTTCATCGCGCACAGTTACTGTCGTGTAGCTGCGGCGCTTGGCGCTATAGCCGTTTTGCACATGATATACGCTCGCCTTAAAAATCTGCTTGCTGTTATCTGTCGCCAGCTCCTTGATCGTCTTGAGCTGCGCATAATCCAAATAGGCTCCCTGCCGCGGATAAAATTCCAGCAAATCACCCACAGTAAAAATATTTAGTGCAGCCAGCTCTGCTGCTTTTTTTACACCAACCCCCTTAAGGGTTGTCACGCTTTCTTTCCACCACATTTATATAATTAACCTCTTCAGCTTAAATTTTCCTTGATTTTCTGTGTTCTTTATGGTAAAATACTCATGTTAAATTTGAATGTGCCTTATGTCTTATCACGTTTAAGGAGGTGGGAAACAATGGCATCTATCTGCGAAATCTGCGGTAAAGGTAAACTCGCTGGCAACAACGTCAGCCACTCCAATAGACACACCAAACGTGCATGGAACCCGAATATCCAACAAGTAAGAGCAGTTGTTGAAGGTTCTGTTAAACGTGTAAACGTTTGCACCCGCTGCCTGCGTTCCGGTAAAGTTAACCGCGCAATCTAATCCGTTCGGATTTAAAAAGAAGCCAAATACCAATCGGTATTTGGTTTCTTTTTTATTTTTAGACAAGCAGCAGGCTTATCTGATCTTGCAGCCACATTCTGGGCAGAACTTAACCAGTGAGCTGATTTTGGCCGTACAATTAGGACACAGGATAAAGGCACGGTATTCTGCAAGCTTCTTTTCAAACAGCTCGTAGAACTGGTTAACCTCCTTATCCTCGCGCTTCCAGTTGTAAATCTGCAGGCGCTCCTTGGTAGAATCCATAATAACCTGCACTGTTTCTGCGTCCAAATTCTGCATAGCCAGCTGCATTATTTTCTTTTTATTGTGAAAATGCACGCGATGCTCCACATCGTTTTGCTCATCAATGGTCACGCCCATCTCGTTGATACACAAAAGAGCAATATTCCAGGCAACATCAATATCAATCTCATAAAGACGGTTATCAAAGCAACCGCCAGCACCATCTATCCTCATGGCTACCTCCAGGTAAAAATTTTCTTACTCTTATTATAGCACAAATTTGCGCCTTCACAAGCGCAACAGCTGCCCTCGCCACCTTCACCCAAGGCTGCAGGCAGCAGAGCAGCTTAAGCCTGGCATTGCAGGCTTTTCTTTAATTCGCTTATCGTCTTTTTAAGCGTGGGATGCACTAAATCAGGTGCAAGCTCATCCAAGGGCAGCAGCACAAAATCTCTGTTTTGCATATCTGGATGCGGCAAGCGCAAGGCAGGCTCATCCATCACCACATCCTCATACAGCAGCAAATCTAAATCTATATTACGCTCTCCCCAATGACGCAGGCGCACCCTTCCCATCTGCCGCTCCGTCGCCAAAAGCAGACGCAAAAGCGCCATTGGCTCTAGGTACGTGCGCACGCAGCACACCGCATTCAAAAACCGCGGCTGGTCTGTCACGCCATACGGGGTAGTATCCCAATAGCTGGAAACGGCCTGCACCTCTACACCCTGCTGCCACAGCAGCAGCAGCGCCTTTTTTAGGTTCGCTTCCCTGTCACCCAAATTACTGCCTAAAGCAATATATGCAATGGCCATCTGGCCCTCCTTACTACTTATCCAAAATCGCTTCCAGCATCCTGATTGCACGCACGTTCTCTAACACATCATGCACGCGCACCATCTGCGCCCCCGCATACACCGCCTGCAGGCTCGTCGCTATCGTCCCCTCCAGGCGCTCCTCGGCAGGCACACCGCCAAGCACTGCACCAATTGTGCTCTTGCGTGAGGCTGCCAAAAGCACAGGATAGCCAAAGCTCGTCAAGGTATGCAAATCTCGCAGCAAAAGCAAATTCTGCTGCACATCCTTAGCAAAGCCTATGCCAGGATCAAGAATAATTTTATCCGCACCCACGCCGCGCTCACGCAAAAGCTGTGCCCGCTGCGCCAGGTAAACGGCAACCTCCTCCACCACATTTTTATATTCACAGTTTTGCTGCATGTTTTTTGGCGTACCACGCATATGCATCAAGATAATTGGCGCCTTAGATTTTTCTACCACGTCCGCCATGCGCGCGTCTGCCTCCATCGCACTGATGTCGTTAATGATATCTGCACCTGCAGCCAAGGCCGCCTCTGCCGTATCCGCGCGGTAGGTGTCCACCGAAAGCACTGCCTTAGGATATTCCTTGCGCAAGGCTTCGATTACAGGCAGCACGCGGCGGCGCTCCTCCTCACCATCCACGCTGTCACTGCCAGGACGAGTAGATTCGCCGCCAATATCCAAAATACCAGCGCCATCTGCCAGCATTTTGCCTGCACGCTCCAGCACAGTCTGCAGCTGAGGCACACGCGACCCTGCGTAAAAGGAATCTGGCGTAATATTTAAAATGCCCATCACGCACAGCTTTTCGTAGGTCAGCACCCTGCCATCTGCTAGCGTGGTTTTCAGCTCTGCTGGCTGCAAGGCTGCCTTGATATCCTCTGCCACACGCGGCAGACCAAACCACGGCATCAGCTCTAGCTTGGCAAGCAGCGCACCATAGGCCTTGAGCGTACCCAAAAGCAGCACGTCAACATATTTAACGGCGCAGTTCACTGCCCCCGCAGGGGTCACAGCATCGCCGCCAGCCGCCAGCATTTCCTGCTTAATAATATTGGCTGCAGGCGTACGCACCTCCAGCAGCTTGAGGGGAATTATTTGTGCCTTACGTGCAAAAATCGGCAGGCTGTCCTTGTGCGCCCCCATCGCTGCCAAGGCATCGCCCAGCAGCTCCTGGTTAATCTTAATCAGCATCCAGCTCACCCTTTTCTACAACAGCAAAAGCATTATGATTATGAATGCTTTCCATGCTTTCTACCTCGGCACGGTACCAGGTAATACGCGCATCCGCCTCCAAGCGCAGCGCCACCTCGCGCACAGCATCCTCTACAAAGCGCGGGTTATCATAGGCATGCTCCGTAACAAATTTTTCATCTGGGCGCTTCAACAGGCCATAAAGCGGCGTGCTGGCCGAAGCCTCGGCAATGGCCACCAGCTCCTCCAGCCATACCATTTCGTTGGCTTCAATTTCCAGCTTGGCAAAGGCACGCTGGTTATGTGCGCCATAATTGCTGATCTCCTTCGAACAGGGGCACAGCGTCTGCACAGGCACAACAGCCTGAATACGCCAGCGCAGCTTCTCGCCCTTTTCGGCCTTATACACGCAATCTATATCCATAGGCGCTTCCATGCCACTTACAGGAGCCTTTTTCGTAACAAAGTACGGAAATTCCAGCTTGATAAAGGCTCTTTCTGCCTGCAAGTGCTCCTTAAGCTTGTCCAAAATGCCTTCTACGTCCGCCAGTCCCACAGGCCCAAGCGTCCGCAGGCACTCCACAAAACGGCTCATGTGCGTGCCACGCATATCATGCGGCAAATCTACCGCCAGCGTCACCTTCGCCACGCTGTGCTGCGTACCACGGGCTTTATCGCGCAGCTCTATCGGCCAGCGCAAATCCTTAATTCCCACATGCTTTAGTGGTATATTACGCAAATCCTTTTCGCTCTGTACGTCCTTCATCATTCACCTCGATACACACAGCCGCTGGTGCGTGTCTCCCACACCTCCACCTCATGCAGGTGGTAACGCTCGTTGTGCAGCTTATCATCCAGTTTGTTCCACACCCAAACGCTAATGTTTTCTGCCGAAGGTACAGGCAGGATATCATTTAAGCAGGCATGGTCAAGCTGTGAGAGCACCTCGTCCTTTACCAAATTTTTCAATTTGATAAAGTCAATGACCATACCCTCGTGGTCAGGCGTGCCCTCCACCTTCACTACCAGCTTATAGGTGTGTCCGTGCAGACGCTCGCACTTGCCGTTATACGCAGGCAGATAATGCGCTGCGTCAAAATCAAATTCCTTGATAATAATCACTTATATTCCCCTCCATAAAGCGTCAAATCAACAAAATTATTCTGCCGCAGGGCTTCATAGGCCACAATCGCCACAGAATTAGACAGGTTCAGTGAACGTGCATCCTCAATCATCGGGATACGGATGCAGCTTTCGGGATACTCATGCAGCAGCGTTTCCGGCAAGCCTGCGGTTTCCTTACCAAAAATCAGCAGGCTGTCCTGCGTGTAATGCACATCTGCATAAGATGAATGCGCCTTAGTCGTCAAAAAGTATTTGGGGTTATCCTTGTACTTTTCCAAAACCTCATACACGCTGTCATAATAATGGATATCCACCAAATGCCAATAATCCAGGCCTGCACGCTTTAAATATTTATCTTCCACCGAAAAGCCCAACGGGCGCACCAAATGCAAATGACAACCAGTGGCAGCGCACAGGCGCGCAATATTGCCGGTGTTGCCGGGGATTTCAGGTTCAACCAAAACTATATGCAATTTTATGCCTCCTATTCCTTTTCCTGCAAAATTTGCTCAACCCGCTTTTTCATGCTGAGCTTCTTTTGCTTCTGCTTTTTCTGCTGTGTTTTTTCCTGCTTTTGTTCCACATGCTCTGCTGCCTGCTGTGCCAAAAGCTTTTGGTAGGTTGCCATAATCTTTTCGCAGTACAGCGAACCCATTGCCCAGGTACCATTTAAGCCATACCAAACATCAATCAGGCCGCGTCCCAGGCGCAAATTATGTGCTAAGTCATAGCGTGGGTCAATAATTTCCGTCACTGGTTGTTCTTCCCTTGCATAGGCCAAAAGATGCTGGATGTGCGCCCGCACTCCCAGCTGCGGCGTAGCGAAGGCAGCACCACGCACACCGCCGCCTGTAGTTCCCAGGCCACAAAAATTATTTTGGTGATGTAAAACGTCACCGCCATAATAATAGGTTGCTGTTTCCACCAGCGACTGCGCTAGCGCAAGATCAGGACGCACATTCTCACGCTCTGCCTCCTGCCAATAGCAGTCAACAAGCTCCTCTACCGTGCAGGCCAGCTTCACGTTGGGATTAACTGCTTTGATATAGGCCACAGCCTGCGCCTTAGTGGCAACAGGCGCACCAAAGATGCTAATGCTGCGGTAATCGTCTGGCAGCTGTGTATCGGCAAAATAAAACTTGCCATCCTTCTCCTGCAGCAGTGAAGACTGCTTTTTGACGGGCTGGGCCTTGATTGCATTCGGAGAGGCCGCAGCTGTTGGCTTATTAGAAACGACTATTTTATTTTTATCAACTGTAACCTGCACGTCACGATTTTTTTTTGCTAAAATCTGCTTATCATTCTTATTAGCAATAATCGTCTGCGCCGCGTTTGCTGATATTGCCTTGTCCGTATCCTCAGGCACGGTCGCCGCACATATGCTGGATACGAGCGTCAAGCCTACAGCAGTGCAGGCAAAAGCAAGATTTTTATAATTCATAGTACACTACTCCTAATTCTTTGCTTTATCAATTTTACCGCACATTAGGTAAAATTGTAAAGTTTTTCCCGTAGCTACGCCAAAGAATTCACAAAAACATGCAGATAGAATATGTTATAATATTTAGTAAGCGATATTTGTAGCCAATGCACGCTCTTACAAGCTGTTTGAGTATATGCATATCGTTAAAACCAAAGGAGGTACATACCATGTCCGCAAAATTTCATTTTATTAACCATGCCTGCTTCACCCTGGAGAAAAACGGCTCTACCATCATCTTCGATCCTTATCTGGATGGTAACCCTGAAGGACTAACTCCCCAGGATATCAAGGCAGATTATATTTTTATCAGCCACGGTCATTTTGACCACCTGGGCAGCGCCTTTGAAATTGCCAAAAATTGTGATGCAACCATCATCTCCACTGCCGAAATCTGCGGCCTGGCGCAGGAAGCTGGCTGCAAGGCTCATGGCATGCACCTTGGCGGCACCTTCAAATTTCCCTTTGGCAAGGTGCGCTTAACCCTGGCCTTTCACGGTGCAGGCGTTCCCGGCGGTCATGCCTGCGGTATCGTTCTCGACTTTTACGGCACCAAGCTGTATTTTGCCGGTGACACCGCCCTCTTTGGCGATATGCAGCTGCTGCCCAAGCTAGACCCCTTTGACTACGCTGTCCTTCCTATCGGCGGCAACTTTACTATGGATCCCAATGATGCCCTCGTCGCCTGCAAGCTTTTGCAGGCCAAATACGTCATCCCCGTACACTACAACACCTGGCCGCCCATCGCCCAGGACGTGGAAGCCTTTAAGGTAGCAGTAGAAGAAGAAACCACCAGTAAGGTACTGGTGGTTAAGCCTGGGGAAGCTATCGAGATAGAGTAAGGGTATATTATGCGCTCATAAAATAAAAATTGTTATTCCATCCCTATATATCCAAAAACCTACGCCAGCTGGCGTTCCTATTCACGTCGCAGTTACCGCAATGGCCGCACTGCGACGTTGTTTTTTCGCCAAAATATTCCAGCAGTACCTTACGCAGGCAGCCTGACGTATTACAATAAAAAATCATCCTGTCCAAGCGCTTCTTCTCCTCGGCCTTCCACGCCAAATCCGGCTGATCATGGCCGATAAAATAATTATTTACCGCAATATCCGCCTTATCATAAAGCAACAGGCATTGCGCCTCCTGCCCATCGCGGCCGGCACGGCCAGCCTCCTGGTAATAGCTTTCCATATCCTTAGGCATATTGTAATGCACCACAAAGCGTACGTCCGCCTTATCTATTCCCATACCAAAGGCATTAGTCGCCACAATCAGCGGCACTGCCCCGCCTACAAAGGCGTTTTGGTTTTCACGGCGCTCCTCGCTTGTCAAGCCTGCATGGTAACGCAAGGCACTAAAGCCCTGACGCACCAATAGCTGCGTTACGCTTTCCACCCTGCTGCGCGTAGCACAATAGATAACGCCACATTCCTGCTTATGCTTGCGCACAAAGTCCAAAAGCGAACGCTCCTTATCCTGCGTCCGCTGCACAGCAAAATGCAAATTAGGACGGTCAAAGCCTGTCACCACTATTTTAGCATCAGGGATGCCCAAGCGCTTGATGATATCCTGACGCACCTGGGGCGTAGCCGTAGCGGTGAAGGCCGCCACTAGGGGATGTCTTGGCAGTGCCTTGATAAAATCAGGGATAGCATAATATTCCTTGCGGAAGCTGTGTCCCCACTGCGACACGCAATGCGCTTCATCTACTGCCACCATCGTGATATTTGCCTGCTGTGCAAAATCAATAAACTGCTGGTTTACCAACCGTTCGGGAGCAACATACAAAAACTTGCACTGCTTGTTGAGCGCAGCATGCAGCACTCTGCCGTATTCATTTTTACTCATGCTGCTATCTAAATACGCCGCAGGAATACCACGCGCCGTAAGCGCCTCCGCCTGGTCCTTCATCAGCGAAATAAGCGGCGAAATAACCAGCGTCACACCCTGCAGCACCAGCGACGGCAACTGAAAGCAGATGCTCTTGCCTGCGCCCGTAGGCAGCACCGCCAGTACAGGCTGGCCGTGTAAGATTTTACTTATAATCTCCTCCTGCCCCGTGCGGAAGCTGTCATAGCCATAATAATACTTGAGCGCACGGTGCAGAAAATCACTATCTATAATACGTGTCATAATTCTCCTATAATGAAAAAACAGGTGCAGCCTTACTAGCTGCACCTGCGTTTTTACTTTAATCCAACTAATTAGTGCTTACGAGCGTTGAAGCAGTCGCGGCAGTATACCGGACGGTCATTAGAGGGTTTGAAGGGTACCATGGTCTCTTTGCCACATTCAGCGCAAACTGCGGGGAACATTTCGCGTTGCGGACGCTCGGTTTGTACGCCCATGCGTTGTTTACGTGCTTGGCGGCAGTTCGGGCAACGGCGCGGCTCGTTGGTAAAGCCTTTCTCTGCATAGAACTCTTGCTCGGAAGCGGTGAATACGAAATCGTTGCCGCATTCGCAGCAGGTTAAAGTCTTGTCTTCTTTCATTGTTTGATCACTCCTAATCATAGATAGAACATACCCCAAAGAACGCATTAAGATGTTACCTTGGCTTCCCCCTGTCATCTATGATAGAAGAAGTTAGGAACTTACACGGACCACTGAGATACACCATTAACAGTATATAGTAAGCAACTATAAAAGTCAATCAATGATTAGTAAAAATGCGTAAAATTCTTATTAAGAATTTTTTTCGTTATTACTGGTGCAGCCAATTAACCGCGTTTCCCTGGGCCTTGGCAAAATGTGCGTCGTTTATTGCTTCCACCACCATATTGCCCTGCCAGTCGTTAACTGTGCTTATAGACACGTTATGCACACTCAGCTTCCATAAATTATTAAGCGGCATACCCAAAATCATGCTAAGCTGTACGCGGATAATCCCGCCGTGTGATACGATAGCAATATTTTTTTCGTGTCCTTCACGCGCAAAGATATAATCAAAGGCCTCGCGGCAGCGCTGCGCAGCATCATGAAAGCTTTCGCCCTGCGGCGGAATCCATTCGCCAGGACGGGTCAAAAACGCTTCCATCTCCTTGGGCCAGCGCTTAGTGATTTCGCTATATTCCAAGCCCTCCCAGGCGCCAAAGGAAACCTCCTGCAAAAGCTCCAGCGGATGATAAGCAATATTTTTTTGCATAGCCAGTGGCGCTGCCGTCATGCAGGCACGCAGCATACTGCTGCAATACACTGCGTCCACCGGCAGGTGCTGCATATACTGCGCCAGCAAAGCCGACTGCTGCATGCCCTTGGAGTTCAACGGCAAGTTCATGCGTCCCTGGAAGCGGTGTCCCTTGTTGCTGTCGGTTTCGCCATGACGGATCAAATAAATCTTGCCCATCTTAAGCCTTCGCCTTCTTAGTCTGCTCTGCCAGGGAAAATTCCTTCATCTCTGCGTGTACGCCTGCTTCGTCAAAGGTTTCCATTTCCTTAAAGGACTTAATGCCTGCGTCAAACAGGGTGAAGCAAATGGCAGCGCCCTCACCTGCACCGTCTGGGATATCCAAGCGCAGAGGCGCCGTAAGACCCAGCTCCTGCAAGGCCTCCTCCGCACCAGGCTCGTCTGACACATGACCAGCAAAGCAATAATCCAACGCATTAGGTGCAAGCTCTGCTGCTTTTTTGGCAGCCCTGCAGGTGGCAACACCGTCTAAAATTACAGGCACCTTCATAGCCGCCGCCTGCAAAATACCGCCTGCCATAGCAGCGCACACCATAGCGTTATCAGCCTGCGCCAGGCAGCCAAAGCCCAACAAGCCCAGGCCGTGCTCATGCACCAGCTCCTGCACCAGTGCTGCGCCCTCCTCCAGCGCATCTGCTTCTGCTTCGCTAGTCACCACCAAGGCTACGGCACGGCCGCCTGTTTCGGCTGCCAGCACGTTTACAGGCCACTTAGCGTGCATAATTTTACCAGCCTGCTCTGCCTCGGCAATATCACACCACACCAGCAGATCACGCTTGGGGTAATTCAAATCCTGCTTTTCATATATGCCCAAAATGCCACAGTAACGCGAGGTCATCTCCTCCAGCTTGGCCAGGCTGCCAACAGGCTTAATCAAATTGTCAAAGCGTGTCTGCGCCAGCTTTGCGCAGCCCTTGTCTGCAGGCACAACCTTTTGAATGATTTCTTCTATATGCATAATGATATTCCTTTCTAATCTATATATTTCATATTAACTTAAATCGTAATTACTATATCGCAAAGCTATTTCACTCTGCGATAATATAATTGCCTCTTTCGTTTTTCTATAAATACTTTTATAACTTTAATTAATTGCACTATCTACAGCAAATATGTTGCCAGCATAAGATAAATTACCATGCCACATTCTGTCAAAAAGCCATAGGTATCACCCGTAAGACCTCCCAGCTGGCTGCTTAAAAAGCGTGCAATGCCCTGGCAGATAACAAAGGTAGCTGCCGCTGTATATAAATATGGCAGGCCGCAGGCAAAAACAAGCGCCAGGCAGATAGCAAAGGCAATATAGGTATACGCAGGCTTGGCGTAGGCCGTAAACATGTGGCCGATACCTGTTTTGCGTGCGTACTTGTAATTAACAATATACGTCACCATAAACGTGCGCGTTGCCACAAACACTGCCACCAGCGCCCACGAAAGCTTAACTGCATCCAGCGTCGCATAGGCCGCCACCTTGAGCAGCACAATGCACACCAGTGCAATAACAGCGTTAGAGCCAACGTGGCTATCCTTCATAATTTCCAGCATGCGCTCGCGGTCACGGGCGCTGAAAACGCCATCCGATGTATCCATAAAGCCGTCATACATCAACGCACCGATGATAATCAGCTCCGCCAAAATCAGCATCACCGCACGCATCAAGGGCGGTGTCTGCAAATAATACAGGCCATAGTTAACTGCTCCCATAAAAACACCCATCACCAAGCCCACCAAAGGAAAGTAAGGCACGCTGCGGCTAAAGTCGTCATCATGCCAGTCAGTGCGATTGCTGAAGCGGATTCTGGTCAAAAACTCCAGACAAGTGATGAAATCACGCATCTTATCACCTGCCAAGATGCTTATAAACGTCTAGGGCAGCCTGCAGCACCACAATGGCCAGCGAAGCACCTGTGCCCTCGCCCAGGCGCATACCTGCGTCTACAATCGGTGACAGCTGCAAAAGCTCCAGCATCTTTTTGTGCGAAATATCGCTGCTCAAATGCGAGCACAGCATATAATTGCGGCACTCAGGATACAAGCCATAAGCCAAAAGTGCGGCGGCCGTAGCGTTAACACCGTCCACCATTGTCGGTACGCGGCGGCGGGCAGCGCCAATAATCACGCCTGCAAGCCCGGCGTGGTCATAACCGCCTACCTTGCACAGGATATCCATAGCGTCACCCTGCTTAGGCATATTCTTGGCCAGGCCGTCGATAACAACTTGACGCTTAATCTTCATACGCTCATCGTTAATGCCGCTGCCACGTCCCACGGTCAAAAGCGGATCCAACCCCAAAAACGCGCTGGCTATAGCCGCTGTGGATGTGGTATTGCCAATACCCATTTCACCAGTATAAAGCAGGTTGTAGCCTTTATCGATGCACATATCTGCCATCTCAATACCAACCTTGATGCCTGCCTCGGCCTGCTCGCGTGTCATTGCCGGTCCCTGAGTAAAATCCTGCGTGCCCCAGGCCACCTTTTTATCATAAACCTTTTCCATGTCGCTCAAATCAAAGGCCGTGCCTGCATCGCAAACGTACACGTCGGCATGTGCGTGACGTGCCAGCACCGTAGCACCAGCAGTACCACGCATATAACCGTTGATCATCTGACGCGTAACCTCCTGCGGATAGGCACTGACGCCGTATTTAGCAATGCCGTGGTCACCGCACATCAGCACCATAGCAGTTTTAAGCTTATCGGGTAGCTCGCTACCCACCATGCCTGCAAGCTGCACCACCATCTGCTCCAGCTTGCCCAGGCTTGCCGCCGGTTTATCCATTTTGGCAAAGCCGTCGCGTACGCTTTGCATCATCTGCTCATTTAAAGCAGGAATTGTAATATTTTCCATTTTGCTTATTCTCCTTCATCCTCAAACTTAAACGCCAATTTTTTTACATCCACAGCCTGACCTGCCACACAATAATATACATGGTCTGCAGCCTGCGCCACACGCTGGTTCACCCAGCCTGCCAGGTCACGGTATTCGCGTGCCATCTGGTTATCGGGTACTATGCCGCCGCCCACCTCGTTGGTCACAAAAACCACTATTTTACCGCAGGACCGCGCTGCATCCAGCAGCTTGTCAATTTCTGCCAGAACAACATCGCAGCGCTGCAAAAATTCACCCTGCGGCGCCTCCTTGCCATAAAAAAGGTTAGCCATATAAATCGTCAGGCAGTCAAACAGCACTGCCTGTGTTTCTGTCCCCAGCGCTGCAAACACCCTGTCTGCATGATAGGGCGCCTCGTGGTTAACCCAGCGTGCATCGCGGCGTTCGCGGTGCAGGCGCACACGCTCCGCCATTTCCTCGTCCAAAATTTCGGCGGTAGCAATGTAATCGCATTTGGGAGAATAATGCATTACATAGCCTTCGGCAAACTCGCTCTTGCCACTGCGTGCGCCGCCAGTAACCATAACAATTTTTCCGCTCATAAAATAAACCTCCCTTCAAAGTTTTAATCATTTAAAACCATTAGCTTCTCATAAAGCAAGACCGTATATCAACGCTAAATTTGTCACAGAGCAAGCATAAAAATTTAAGGTAATGAGTGCTAGGATTCGCAGAAAAGAGGGTACGTGACTAAAAGTTACGTACTAACAAATTGTACCGAGGTTTCGTATTGAATCCACACGAAATTACCGTAAAAATTTTTTTCGTTGCGTCGTGACAATTTAGTGTTATATAACTGACTCCATCGCTTCCATAAAACAAAAAATCTCCCTTGCGGGAGATAGAGGCGAAGCTTCACCTTCGTCTTGCTGCTATAAAATTGCGCACCTCAAAGCCAGCCTATCCCCCGTAGGCTAACGGCTTTGTAACAGGCAGGTCTCCTGGCTTAGCTTCATCGCCCACAGCGCCTTCCCAACTTGCGTCAGTGACATAATTGCCTGGGCTCCACTTACAGTAGCGGGACTGCTCCGGATTCACACCGGTATTCCCTTTTCAGCACTAGCCGCAGCTAGCACACCTGTCAAAAAAATTTCCAAAGGCTATATTCGACGCTCCTTGCAAAATTCCTGCTAAAGAAAGTAAAAAAACAAAGTAAAAAACTCTGCCCATGTAATACCACTACAAGCAGTATCCATAGGCAGAGCCTTAATTTTGTTAAAATTTATTTTGCATAATCTACAGCACGGGTTTCGCGGATAATAACGACCTTGATCTGACCGGGATATTCCATCTCAGCCTCAATCTTCTTCGAAATATCGCGCGCCAAAAGCACTGCAGAAGCATCATCAATAACCTCAGGCTTAACCATAATGCGGATTTCGCGGCCAGCCTGCACGGCATAGCATTTTTCTACGCCCTCAAAGGACTCAGAGATTTCTTCCAATCGAGTTAAACGCTTCAAATAGCTTTCCAGGGTTTCTCTTCTTGCGCCGGGGCGGGCAGCACTTACGGCGTCAGCAGCGGAAACAAGCACTGCCTCCACGCTCTTAGGCTCGCAATCTCCATGATGCGCCAAAATTGCATTAATAATGAGCTCGGACTCACGGAACTTCTTGGCAATCTCGCCGCCAATTTCCACATGAGAGCCTTCCATCTCATGGTCAATAGCCTTGCCGATATCGTGCAAAAGACCTGCGCGCTTAGCAAGCACCACGTCAACACCCAGCTCCGAGGCCATAACACCAGCCAAGCTTGCCACCTCTACCGAATGGTTGAGTACATTCTGACCATAGCTGGTACGATATTTTAAGCGGCCCAAAAGCTTAATCAGCTCAGGATGCAGGCCATGCACGCCAACCGCAAAGGTTGCCTGCTCACCAGCCTCCTTAATTTTTTGTTCAACCTCTCTCTGTGCCTTTTCCACCATCTCCTCAATACGGGACGGATGAATACGGCCGTCGTTAATCAGCTTTTCCAAGGCAATGCGCGCAACCTCGCGGCGCACAGGGTCAAAGCCCGAAATAATAACAGCCTCCGGCGTATCATCAATAATAAGGTCGATACCAGTCAAGGTTTCCAAGGTGCGAATGTTGCGGCCCTCGCGGCCAATAATGCGGCCCTTCATCTCATCGTTAGGCAAACCCACAACCGAAACAGTGGTTTCGGCTACCTGGTCAGCCGCACAACGCTGTATTGCCTGGGAAATAATCTCCCTTGCCTTGCGATCGGCTTCATCCTTAGCCTGCTGCTCCAGCTCCTTGACCATCATAGCGGAGTCATGCTTAACCTCGTCCTCCAAGGACTGCAGCAGCTCCTGCTTCGCTTCCTCGCTGGTCAGGCCGGAAATACGCTCCAGCTCTATCTGCTGCTTTTCTAGCATAGCGTCAGCCTTTTCCTGCGTAGCATTCAAACGTTGCTCCTTAGAAGCCAGCTTTTCTTCCTTGCGTTCAAAGGACTCAATTTTACGGTCCAGATTTTCTTCCTTTTGCAGCAAGCGACGCTCCTGACGTTGCAGGTCGCTACGTCTGTCTTTATTTTCACGTTCCATTTCCGAACGCAGACGATGGATTTCCTCTTTGGCCTCCATCATAATTTCCTTGCGTTTTGCTTCGCCAGCCTGTTCCGCATCCTGTACGATACGGATTGCCTGCTCTTCAGCAGTAGCAATTTTAGCTTCAGCGACGTTTTTACGGACAAAATAGCCCACTGCGCCACCTGCCAGGCCAACGACAACAGCTGTACCGATAATTTCTAAAATTGTCCTCACCTCCTGATTATAAATTTTTTCAAGATTTTTTTGCATAGTAACAGCAGGCGCCTGCCCGCGTCTGCTATAAATGTCCTTATTCCTTTGAATCCCTAATCAATTAATCTATAACAAATTAACGTATTATTTATTCTGAAACAGGGCAAAAAATAAGGCAACCGCTCGTCGCGTCGCCTCGTGAAAATCGTTGATATTAACACGATTGGATAATTACATTGTAATTAAAATTAACAAAATTGTCAAGTTTTACGGCTACATATCGTCGCTAAAATGCAGTCTATCCAATATAATGTGCATATATCTTGCAGAAAAGCCGCGTGCCGCCATAAACCTGCCGGCCGCAGCATATATTTTTTTGTTATCCGCTTCCTGCGCCAGCTTGCGCCGATTGCGCTGGCAAAACAGCTCTGCTGCGTTTTGAGCGTTCTGCTCCTCACATTCAGGCGTAAAGAGCGCCAAAATATCAGCAGCTATCTCCGCGCGTATGCCGCGCTTAGCCAGCTCTGCCTGCAGATGCTGCCTGCCATAGCAGCGCTTGCCCAGCCAGGACTCATACACACGGCGCGCATAGCGCTCCTCATCTAAAAGGCCGTAGCTTTCCAGCTTTGCCACCGCTTCCCTGCCCTGCTCCGCGTTGGCGCCCTTTTGCTGCAGGCGCTCCAGCATTTTTTTGTTGCTATAATCGCGGTAGGACAATAAATCTAGTGCGCAGCTATAGGCCTCCTGCGCACTAGCAAATTTCTTTTCTGCCTGTTTACTCTTTGAAGATTGTCTCCACATCTGGCAACTGCTCCTCATCCGGTGCAGCAGCCTCTACCTTGGCAATGGTTGCAGCACGAATCTTAGCTTCAATTTCGTTGGCAATATCCTGGTTCTCGCGCAGGAAATCCTTAACCTTTTCCTTGCCCTGGCCCAGACGAATATCACCATAGGAGTACCAAGCGCCACTCTTATTAATAATATCAAGATCTGCACCCAAATCAACCAGGCAGCCCTCATGGGAAATACCCTTACCGTACATAATATCAAACTCTGCCTGCTTAAACGGCGGTGCTACCTTATTTTTTACCACCTTGACGCGGGTACGGCTGCCAATCATATCGTTGCCATTTTTTAAGGTATCAATACGACGCACATCCAAACGTACTGTAGAGTAGAATTTCAGCGCACGGCCGCCAGTAGTGGTCTCGGGGTTGCCAAACATAACGCCCACCTTTTCGCGGATTTGGTTGATGAAAATAGTAGCGCATTTAGATTTAGAAATCAAAGCTGTCAGCTTGCGCAGTGCCTGGCTCATCAAGCGTGCCTGCAGGCCAACATGGGAATCGCCCATTTCGCCTTCAATTTCGGCACGCGGCACCAAGGCAGCAACAGAGTCAATAACAATGATATCAATAGCGCCGCTGCGTACCAGGGCATCAGCAATCTCTAAGGCCTGCTCGCCATTATCAGGCTGCGAAATCAGCAGCTCATCAATATTTACGCCCAAATGACGTGCGTACTCCGGGTCCAAAGCATGCTCTGCATCGATAAAAGCAGCACAGCCACCCAGCTTTTGCGTTTCTGCAATCATGTGCAGTGCCACAGTAGTTTTACCGGAGGATTCCGGTCCATAGATTTCAATAACACGTCCACGGGGAATACCGCCAACGCCCAAAGCAATATCCAAGGACAAAGCACCGGTCGGGATAACCTCGATGTTCATCTTTGCACTAGCTTCGCCCAGCATCATAATGCTACCCTTGCCAAAATCCTTTTCAATCTGGTGCAGCGCCATATCTAAGGCTTTCTTTTTATCTGCGTCCATCTGCCTGCCTCCTAATATATAAAATATTTATCTCGTATTATTGCCTTAATTATACAAACAAAAGTTCCGTTTGTCAAGAAAACTTTTGTCAGTCAGCAGGTTTTTCCGCTTGTATCTGCCCCTGCTTTTCCTCCAGCAGCTGCTGCACTTCCTCCTGCGAAAATTCGTAGGTGGTATTACAAAACTGGCAATGTGCCTCCGTCACCTTATCCTGTGCCAGCTCCGCAAGCGATTTAGCATCCAGGCTGCCCAAGGCAGTCAAAATCCGCTCACGGCTGCAACGGCATTTAAAGCTCACAGGTACGGTTTCCTTAATATCTACATCCAAACCACGGCCAATGATTTCAATCATCTTTTGCGGCGTATAGCCAATTTCCAAAAGCTGCGTAACATAAGGCATCAGGTTAACATTGTTTTCCAGCTTTTCCAAAACCTCATCCGCGCAGCCTGGCATCGCCTGGATAAAGAAGCCGCCGCTGGCAGTCACCTCACCCTCCTTGTCCACCAATACGCCAAGGGCAACGCTCGTCGGTGTCTGCTCGGATACGTACAGATATTTGGTCAAATCGCTGGCAATTTCGCCATCCTGCAGCTCGCAATAGCCTGTAAACGGCTCCGCATTTTGTAAATAACGCGTCACGATAATGTTTCCCTGGCCAATGCCTCCGCCCACGTCCAGCTTGCCATTTTTCAAGGGCAAAAACGCATCAGGGTTTTCTACATAACCACGCACGCAGGTGTCTTCGGCGTCAGCAACCACCTCACCCAAAGGCCCGTCGCCCTTCAGGCGCAGGCTGATACGCTCATTATCCTTCATAGTTGCTGCCAGCAGCAAAGCACCGTTCATTGCACGGCCCAAGGCCGCACTTGCCAGGTGCGAGCAGCCATGCTTTTTAGCCGCCTCGCGCACCAGATTCGTTGTATTCAAAGCATAAATACGCACACCGTCAGCGGTGGCTCTAGTCAAAACGTCTTCCATAATAAATATCTCCTTAACAAAACAAGCCCACTAAACTACTGCTAGCGGGCTTGCAAAATTCTGCAACGGGAACGGCCATACATCCGTCCACATTTTCAATTATATAGCATAATAGTCAAAAAGGCAAGCAAGGAAATTGTTACATTTCCTTGACCCTTGCGCTATTATAACACTTACATATTGCGCAGCAGGTTAACCATTTCCATAGCGGTCATAGCACAGTCCACGCCCTTGTTGCCAGCCTTGGTGCCTGCGCGCTCCACAGCCTGCTGAATGTTTTCGGTGGTCAAAACGCCAAAGGCAACAGGCACGCCAGTCTGCATGCTCACCTGGGCAATACCCTTGGAGGCTTCAGCGCAAACATAATCAAAATGCGGTGTTGCACCGCGAATAACAGCGCCCAGGCAGATTACAGCGTCATATTTGCCGCTTTCAGCCAGCTTTTTAGCAGCCATGGGGATTTCAAAGGCTCCGGGAACCCAGGCAACAGTCAAATCCTCGTCGGCAGCCTCGTGGCGCAGCAGGCAGTCCACACAGCCGCTCAAAAGCTTGCTGGTGATAAATTCGTTAAAGCGGGCAACTACAATTGCCACCTTCATGTTTTTGGCAGTGAGATTTCCTTCTAAAATTTTCATGGTTTGTTCCTCCGTAGATATTTTATTTCTTATCAATGACACCCGCATCTGCAGCCTTCGTGCAGCTTGTGTCCCATCTTCTCTTCTTTTACATCCAAATAATGCTCGTTGTACTTGTTCGGCTCCATGATAATAGGCACACGTCCGCTGATGGTTATGCCATAGCCAGAAAGGCCGATACGCTTGGCCGGGTTATTGGTGATCAGACGCACGCTCGTCAAGCCAAGGTCAGAAAGAATCTGCGCCCCCATGCCATAGTCACGCAAATCCGGTGCAAAGCCCAAGCGCACATTAGCCTCCACCGTATCCAAGCCCTGGTCCTGCAACGCATAAGCGCGGATCTTATTAGCCAGGCCAATACCGCGCCCCTCCTGGCGCATATACACAACAGCGCCACAGCCTTCCTTTTCGATCATCTTCAAAGCAGTTGCCAGCTGATCGCCACAGTCACAGCGCAGGCTGCCAAAGGCATCGCCCGTCAGGCATTCGCTGTGCACACGCACCAGCACATCCTTCTTGCCAGCAATATCACCCTTGACAATAGCCACATGACACAAATTGTCCAAATCATTTTCATAAGCAATGATGCGGAAATTGCCGTACTTCGTAGGCAGCGCCGCCTCTGCCACACGGTGCACCATCTTTTCGTGCGCCTTGCGGTAGGCAACCAGCTCGGCCACCGTTATAAACACCAAATTATGCTTTTGCGCAAAGGCAATCAAATCCGGGGTGCGCGCCATATGACCATCATCGTTCATAATCTCACAGCAAATACCCACAGGCTTTAAGCCTGCCAGCCTGCACAAATCCACCGTAGTTTCGGTGTGGCCAGTGCGCACCAGCACACCGCCCTTGCGCGCACGCAGCGGAAACACATGGCCTGGACGACGGAAATCCCCAGGCTGCGCACCCTCATCGGCACATTTTTTCATGGTATAGGCACGTTCATAGGCCGAAATACCCGTAGTCGTATCCACATGGTCGATAGATACCGAAAAAGCAGTTTCGTGATTATCCGTATTGTGCGTCACCATAGCGCCAAACTGCAGCTTGTCCATAACCTCAGCGGCAGCAGGCATGCAGATAAGACCGCGCGCCTCCTTAGCCATAAAGTTGATAGCCTCGGGCGTACACAGCTCGGCTGCCATAATCAGGTCGCCCTCGTTTTCCCTGTCCTCGTCATCTGTAACCAAAACCATCTGGCCTGCCCTGATGGCAGCAATAGCCTCTTCAATCGTATTATATTTAAAATCTGTCATTTTCCTTCTCCTGTTTTTTGCTTATATAAAACCGTTTTCCAGCAGGATGTTTTTATCAAGCAGCGCTCCGCTCTGTTTTTTATCCGCCAGGCCCAGCATACGCTCCACATATTTACCAATAATATCCGTCTCAAGGTTGACGCTGTCGCCAACATCCTTAAAGCCCAGAGTCGTTTCCTTGGCCGTGTGAGGAATGAGCGATACCGAAAAGCTCGTATCCGTCACCTGCGTCACCGTTAGACTAATGCCGTCGATAGCAATGCTGCCTTTTTTGATAATATAACGCAACAGCTCCGGCGGCGTTGTGATAGTCACCACCATAGCAATGCCATCGGCGCGGCGGCTGGCAATCACGCCCAGACCCTCCACGTGGCCGCTCACAATGTGGCCGTCAAGGCCGTCGCACAAACGCAGCGTCCGCTCCAGGTTCACCCTGTCGCCAGCATGCAGGCTGCCGATATTCGTCAGGCGCACCGTTTCAGGCATCACGTCTGCCGTAAAGCCTGCGTCATCCATCTGCACCACCGTCAGACAAACACCGTTGACAGCTACGCTGTCACCAATCTTAAGGTTTTGCAGCACCTTGCGTGCTGCCAGCGTCAGGTGATACGATTCTCCCTGCCGCGCCAGCTTCTCTACCGTCCCCAGCTCAGCTACCAAACCAGTAAACATTATTCTGCCTCCCTTGGGTCAGCCACCAGGCCCGTCAGCAGCACATCCTGCCCCAGCGCGATAGTTTCCACCTCGCGCAGCTGCCAGCCTGCTTCCACCAGGCCTTTACCCACGCCGCCTACAGGCGTGACAGCGCGCGCGCCGCCAATCAGCTTGGGAGCGATAAAGGCACACACCCTATCCACTAAGCCTGCGTCAAAAAAGGCACCATGCACCTCGCTGCCGCCTTCCACCAGCACGCTCGTAATGCCGCGCTGTGCCAGCTCCTGGACCACGCGCGTCACGCACAGCCCGCAGCTAGCAGCAGGCACGCGCACCACCTCCACGTTAGGCAGCGCCGCCAGCGCCTCGGCCTTCACAGCATCTGCCTCCTCGCTGGCAAAAATAATCGTATCTGCCGCAGGGTTCAGCACCGACGCCATCAGCGAAATGCGCAGCCTGCTGTCGAGCACCACGCGCACAGGGTTCTTGCCCTGCACCAGGCGCGTGGTCAGCTCGGGGTCATCGGCCAGCACCGTGCCGATTCCCACCAGCACAGCGTCGTGCTGCCTGCGCAGGCGGTGGGCGTAGGTGCGCGCCTCCTCGCCTGTAATCCATTTGCTGTCACCGCTGGCAGTAGCAATTTTGCCATCCAGCGTCATAGCGTATTTGAGCGTAATAAACGGCCGCTTTTTGGTAATCCAGGTAAAAAAGCGCTCGTTCTGGCGCAGGGCCTGCTTTTCGCACACGCCTGTTTCTACCTCGATACCCTGCAGGCGCAGATATTCCAGTCCCTGGCCTGCCACCTTGGGGTTAGGGTCCGTACAGGCCGCCACCACCCTGCGGATGCCTGCCCGCGCCAGCGCCACGCAGCACGGGCCTGTGCGTCCGTAATGCGAGCACGGCTCCAGCGTAACGTAAGCTGTTGCACCCTTTGCTGCAGCCTTGGCGTCCGCCAGCGCGTTCACCTCAGCGTGCGCCTGCCCTGCCTTATGGTGATAGCCTTCGCCTACAATATTGCCGTCATCGTCCACAAGCACGCAGCCCACCATGGGATTAGGGCTGGTGTTGCCTTCGGCCTCAAGCGCCAGCTCCAGCGCGCGCTGCATATATGCTTCATCTGTTAACCTTGTCAAAATATCACCTTCTTCTGCAAATAAAAACCGCATACAAGCACACCAAAGGAGCCCATATGCGGAAAATGCCTTACCACCTTTTCTCATCCAGACTATACTGTCGGTACCGGACTTGCACCGGTTCATGCGCCGCAGCGCTAGCGGACTTTACCGCCGATCGGGAATTGCACCCTGCCCCAAAGGTTAAATATGAAGTTACTTTCATTATAGTGCCAATTGCTGCACGCGTCAAGCAAAAAAGCAAAGGCCGCCGCATTTCTGCAGCAGCCTCTGCCATATCCTTTGGTCATCCGCAAATGACCACTAGGAGAGGTTGGGATTTTGCTTTACCAGCATATGTTATCTGATTTTGGAACCATAATTATCGCGCATGCCGTAGGTCTTGCCACTATTTACGCGTACACGCTCTACCTTGTTCTTGTCGTTATCTTCACCATGGATGCGTTCTACGCGGATGCGTCCCAGCTCAGGAGCAAATTCCTTAAGAACCCTTGCCTCCAGTGCCTGCCCCTTTTCGATAGCACGGTACAGCATTGCAGCAAATTCGTAGCGGGTCATCATGCGGTCACCGCTGAAGCTGCCATCCGGATAGCCTTCCAGAATGCCGTTGCCAGCCAGCTTAGCCACATATTCATAAGCCCAATGGTTTTCGGGGATATCCGGGAAGAGCATGGTCTTGCTTTCATCCAGCATACCAAACATTGCTTCCATCTTGGCCACCTTTGCGCCCATTTCCACCAGCTGTCCGCGCAGGTCCACAATCTCGCGGGCCATAGCGGTGCGGCTGTTGCTTACGCGGTTGGTGCGGTCCAGGGCGAAGCTGATGCCTGCGTTCACCATGTTCTCGCCATTGCCGACAGTACCGCCCACGCTGAACATAACCTTCTCGTCCGGACGGTAGTAAGCGCCAATCGCAGCTGCGTTCTGGCCAGCGTAATTGCCATAGCCTGCAGCAAAGCTCCACTTGTCATCTGGGTCAAAGTCCATCGGGTGCAGGGCTGCGAGTGCGGCAGCACCAGCGCCCACCTTGTTTACACGATCGCCCAGCCTGCTGATGCGGTTGCTGTTTTCCATAACCTTTTGGTTGGTAGCATGCAGCTGGCTGCCATTTACAGCATCCATAGAGGTGGCGCTGAGCTCAGCATCAGCAACGTTAGTAATCTTTTGCTCGTTAGCGTTAATACCGTTTTCATCGATATAGGTCTTGCTGTTAATCTTCAAGGCGTCAGCAGTCAGGCTGGTTTCCCTATTAATCGTCACACCATTGTCATTCAGCACAGTCTTGCCAGTGGTTACGCTGTCAAGAACGATATTCTCATCCAAAGCAACTTTATATTCCCTGCCACCATCGTCGTTCTCTTTATCACTAACCGTAATGTTAGCGCCCGCAGCAACGGTGTTGTGCTTTGCAGCCAGCGTTCTAACATCATCCAGCTCTGTCTTAGAGGCAATATTCTTAATAACAACCTGGCCTGTGGTCTTGTCTTCCTTATCCACTATATCCATAGTCACCTTGTTATCAGCTACGGTGTATTCACCAGCCTTAACATGGGTGTCCATCCCTGCAGTGTACTCCCTCAGCTGACCAAGGTTAACTGCCTGATCGTCGCTCACAGCAGCTGCTACGCCGCTAATACGTCCCTCGGCGTCAATGCTGATAACAGCGTCACCATTCTGCAAAAGCAGGTTATCGCCTGCCAGGCCAATGCTCTTGTCATTATTGCTGATGCTTTCGATGTTTTTAAGGTCCTTATTCAGCGTAACCTCATAATTCGTTATGTTAGTCGTCGCATCCTTAGCGCCAGCTGTTACAGTGATATTGCCTGTGCCGCTCACGCTGGTAGCATCAGCATTAACCTTGTAGGCTGTAATTTTGCCAGTTTCAGGATCTGTTACCTCGCTAACAGCTACATTAGTCCCTGCTTCTACCTTAGTAAGATTCAATCCGCTAATCGCTTGGTTCAGCTGCCCTACGTTCACCGCGTCACTAGCGTCAACGCCAGCTGCCACGCCGCTGATCTTACCACTCTTATCAATATCAATTACGTTATTGATATTCACTCTCTTTGCAGCACCGTCCAAGTCGATAGATGCCCCTTGATTTTCAATGCGGGTAATACCCTGCAGGTTGCCATTAAGGTGGAATTTGACATTCTTGGGATTATCATTATCAGCAGTTATGATAATGTTGCTATGTCCAGCAGCATTATAGCTTGGTGAAAGGTCAACAATACCGCCAGGTACTACATCGGCAACCTTTGAACCTCCATTGGTAGAAAGCTTCCAGCCGCCGCCCTGGATACCGCTCAGGTCAATGGTCAGCGGGTTCGTCTGATCATTATAGCTTAACTCCAACATTTTAGTTCTTGTGTTATAGCTTCCTGCGTTTATATAAGTATTAGGAATGATGCCTTCCAATTCAATATCTGTATTGCCCTCTGTTCTCAGAGTAATTTTACCATTGCTAATAGTGCCGCTCTTGATGGACTTATTGTAAAGCAGTACATCGTTAGCAGAAAGATCCTTGAAAACCTTGTTGACATCACCAATAGTCAGCTTGGTATCATAAACCATTTCACCGCACTTGTCATCACCCAAAGCTCCGCCACCGCCAGCACCGTGGAAATGGACTCTTTGCCCACCCTTAGTTACATAATGCCAAATTTCAGAGGAATACAACCCAGTATCTTTATTAACGAGCTGCTTATACTCAACGTCTCGTTCCAAGCCCCTATCTGCATCTGCTTCTGCCACGCCAAAGACTGCACATGTCATCACTCCTGTTGCTACCAACATCGCCAGAAGCTTTTTGGTTGAGCAGCTCTTGCTGCAATTTTTTGCCATTTCGGACACAACAACATAGCAATTACGGGCCTCACTCCAGATAACCTTAAAAACCTTGTTCATACTCAAATCCCTCCTAGTAATATTTTTGCATTCTTCAAATAATTATGCGGAACGCAAGGTGTTGCAGCAGGAGTAGTAAAATATAATAGCAATAAGTGTATGCTGCTTTTCCTTAATCCCATTGTAGCATACTCTTTTTTCTTGTGCAATTATACTATATTTTATGGATTTATGTTTAAAAATTAGTTAATTCAGATATTTATGAGTAGCACTTGAAAAGTTGTTTTTTTAGAATTGGAGTTTATCCACTTTTCTTAAACGAAAATGTCGGCAAAAAATATTTAGAAAAATAAAGTAAGCTCTAGCTGGTGTATTCAATAGTAACAATTGATACAGAAAGTGGGAGGGTGGGAAGGATCTCACTTGACGAATTGCGATTTTTCTGATAATATATCTGTAAACATTACTAAACTCCTTGGGTATTATTCATGTAGTACCTAGGGAGTTTATTTTTTCTCGAAAGGAGCACAATTGATGGTCACTCCCCCTAATGCAACACCACAACAAATCATCGCCAATCTCACATTAATGAATAACAAATTCATGAACAAGGTCTTTGATGGCAATATACCTGCTGCACAACTTTTATTGCGTATAATTCTTAAAGATGATAAAATCATAGTAGATGAAGTTTCCATTCAACACTTCATTCAAAACCTTTATGGTCATTCAGCGCAGTTAGACATTTTAGCAACAGATGCAGATGGCAGAAAATTCAATGTAGAAGTACAACGTAGCGATGATGGCGCTCCAGCTAAAAGAGCCCGCTTCTACAGCAGTACACTTGACACTTTCTTCTTGCAGGAGGGTAACAAATATCACGAGTTTAAGGACATATATGTCATCTTTATTACCGAAAACGATGTTTTGGGTGAAGGACGCCCTGTTTATAACATCGCTAGGCGTATCATCGAAAGTAATCATAATTTTAACGATGGATCCTATATTATCTACGTCAACGCTTCCTATCAGGACAATACGCCTATAGGTAAATTAATGCATGATTTTAACTGCGCCGATCCTGATAAAATGTATTACCCTGAATTAGCTAAGCGTGTTAAATTTTTTAAGAAAACAAAGGATGGTGAAAGGAATATGACGGATATTATCGAAATTTATGCAGAACAGCAGGCTGAAAAGCGTGCTTGTGAGCGGGTATCTGCGATTGCCGCCAAACTGCTTGCTGAAGGTGAGTCCATTGAAAAAACTGCTCACATCACCGATCTTCCCCTTGAGGAAGTCCGCGCCCTCGCCACCAAGATAAAAACTGCCTAAAAAAGTAAGCCGCCGCGGCATTGCCTACGGCGGCTTACTTTCTACCCCTCCTGACTAATAACATTAGAATATGCTGTTTTGGCACTCACGCCGGCAAGCAGACCCAGCCTGCCACTCATAGCGCTGATGATGTCCTGCGGTGCATCCACCGCCACACAAATTATGTTCACGTGCTTATCCCGATAGGGCAGGCCCATACGGCCAATAATATAACTGCTGTAGGTATGCAAAATACCGTTCAGCGGCTCTACCGATTCTGGCTCTGTCACTATCAACGAAATAACTGCCACTCTTGTTTCCATATAGCAAGCTCCTTTCTGTTTGCAAAAATAGTATACCATATTTTTCCCAAAATATGGTACAATAAGCCTACAAAGCTTTAACAAAGAAAGAAGGGATGACGTGGAATTTGTTGCTATTGATTTTGAAACTGCTAATACCAGCCGCGACAGCGCCTGTGCCATTGGCCTGGTAACCGTAAAAAACGGCCGCATTATAGATGAGTACTACCAGCTCATCCGCCCCAAAAACCTGTTTTTTGACCCGGGCAACGCTGCAGTTAATGGCATCACCCTGGACATGGTTGCCGACAAGCCCACCTTTGAACAGCTATGGCCGCAAATTTATCCGCGTCTGCACGGCAAGCAGGTAGCAGCACACTTTGCCAAGTTTGATATGAACGTGCTGCGCAGCACCTTGTATGCCCACTACCTGCCCCTGCCAAGCTTTGATTTTATCTGCACCTATCTGCTAGCGAAAAAGTTTTTTCCAACGCTCTCGCACTACAGCCTGAATTACGTTGCTGAACGCATCGGCTTCAAGTTCCAGCACCACCATGCGCTTGAAGACGCACGTGCCTGCGCCGCCATCGTCAGCACGGTGCTAAAGCGCACCCCGGCGCAGGATTTTGCACACCTGGCAGCCATCTATCAGCTGCAAAGCGGCAAAATGTACCGCAACGGCCTGGATTTGTGCGTAGAACTCAAAGCTGACCCTCCCCTAATGAATAGCTTATTTTGAAAAGGAGCAAGATAAAATAGATGCTGAATATACTTTTTGCCTTATTTCTCTTTGGTATGCTGGTAGTTTTGTGCGGCAAGGCTATCAACCGCGCCCTCAAGCAGCAGCAGCCCCTCAACAGCAAGGAGGCCGCATTGCTCATCGCCCTTTCGCTTGGCTGCCTTATAGCATTAAGTGCAGGCGCCAGTGCCGTTTACAGAACACAGATTTTCTTCTAATTAAAATGGCTACCGTTTTCACGGTAGCCATTTCGCGTTTGCCAAGAGCCTTGCAGTCCTCAGCACAATAAACCAACAAATTCTGTAACAGCCAGCCTGACCAAAGTGTAAATCAGTAGTTAACAGCCCTCAGCTCAAAATATCCCTGCGGGTGATCGCAAACGGGGCATTTTTCCGGAGCCCTTTCGGCAATAACAATCTTGCCGCAGTTGGTGCAAATCCACACCTTTTTCTCCTCCCGCTGAAAAACGCGGTCATTTTCAATGTTCGCCAAAAGCGCACGATACCTTTCCTCGTGTTCCTTTTCAATTTTGCCCACCTCTGCAAACAGGACTGCCAGCTTATCAAAGCCTTCCTCCTCAGCAACCTGGGCAAACTCAGCGTACATTTCGGTCCACTCGTAATTTTCACCTGCAGCGGCATCCTTCAGGTTTTCAATGGTTTGGGGAACGCTGCCGCCATGCAGAGCCTTGAACCACAGCTTTGCATGCTCCTTTTCATTAGCGGCAGTTTCTGCAAAAATAGCGCCAATCTGATTATAGCCTTCTTTTTTTGCCGCACTGGCATAATACTGGTACTTGGTGTGAGCCTGCGATTCGCCTGCAAAGGCGGTCTGCAGGTTCTTTTCTGTTTTGCTGCCTTTCAATTCCATTTTCAATTCCTCCTCTTGAAAACGTCAAAGCATCCCCTTTTCATCAAGACCGGTCAGGCATAAATTTTTAATTTTGATCGTCGCCTAAAAGCTCCTCATCGTTGTGGTGCTCTTTAGCTGCCTTTTGGCATTCAGGGCAAACGCCGCTGAAAACGATGTCATGATGATTCATTTTGTAGCCGGTAACCTTTGCTACCTTCTCATCCATATCAGGAATGTAATCAAAGTTTTCTACATTCATGAACTTGCCACATTCGGTGCATTTAATGTGATAATGTCTTGCCAGAATGTGGTCAAAACGATCAGCACCGCTAGGAACGGAAACCTTGCTCAGCAAACCGCTTTCCACCAGAGAATTGAGATTACGGTAAACGGTACCCTTGCTGATATCAGGGTATTCCAAGGTAATGCGGTCATATACTTCTTCAGCAGTAGGGTGATCTGCTAAAAAACGTACGGCCGCAATAACTAACTGTCTTTGAATAGTATTTCTTTTAGCCATTTTCATCATCCTTTATCAAAAATAATTCTCATTTAGAATTATACACCCACCGTTAAAAATGTCAAGTGTTTTTAGTACCAATCTACAAAATAATCACAAATAAACCTCTGATTTTTTTGCTCAAATGATATAGATAAATGACTGATTCTTAATTCTAAAATCACTCAACAACAACACCTTTATAAAAAATACATTATTCTTGTCTATTGCTGTAAATATCAGAAAACAAAAAATACTGCCGGCAGTAGGCCAAGCAGTATTTGTGACTAAATCTCAATTACTCTGTTTTCTCCCAAAGCAGCTGCACCGGCAGGTTAGATGCCCCAGGCGGTGACCAGATAAAGCTGTATTCCCCGGACTTAAGCTTGCCCAGCTCTACAGCCTCCTCAATTTTTTCGCCCAATGACACATCATGGTCAGGTAGAGCCACCAGCTGTCGCTCTCCCTTAGTTTTGTTTTCCAGGATGCCATATCCAGCAAAGGCGCCGCCAATGGGGTTAAGGATGAAGCTTACAGGCTTTTTGCCGCTGATGGTAAAATTAACCTTGTAAATTATACCGTAGTTGCCATAATTTTCAGCAGGCAGACCCGTAGTAGCGTCCACGCCCTTGGCGTACCCCTCCTGCGAGGTGGCCAGCTCCAGCATAAGCGGTGTTTGCGGTGCTTCCACAGGCTGCGCCAACGTATATTCCCAATCGGCATTGCTAAAGGTACCGCGCAGCGGATGCTCGTCCATAGGCTGAATAGCAGCGTTTTCGTTGTACAGCTCCAAATCGCTCTGCGGCTCGCACATCAGCACGCTCACCTCAACCGGCTTGTCAAAATGCAGGTCAATAGTTGCTGTGTACAGCTTATCCGTCGGCAGGATGATGCCACGTCCGCTCAAAAGCTCGTGGCTCGCACCAAAGCCCAGCTTACCCTCCTGCGGCTGCTGCAGCTTGTCATCAAAATAATATTTTTGCGACAGCTTGCCGTCACGCATATAGTTATTGGCAAAGCCAGCCGCACCTGTGCGCAGCACCTGGTACTTCACCGGTCGCAGGCTGTCCGTATTTTTGAGCATCACCGCCAGCTTTTTTTTGCCTGCGACACCGTTAACATGGTGCAAAAACAAGCGTACATCCCCTGCCACCTTGTCGCGGTACAAAATGCCGTTGTGGTAAACGGTCTCAGGACTATCACTAAAAAGCAGCGTGGGACCTGTTGCCTTAAAGCTAGCCTCCACCTGCTCCGTTACATAATCCTCTGGTATATAAACAGGCCGCTGCTGCGCCCCTGCCACATTCAGCAAGCCGCAGGAAACAGTTACCAGCAAGGTCTGCAAGGCTCTTTTAAAATTCATGTAACAAACTCCTTCTCAAGCAACGCTAATAAACAGTTTTGCCAGCTACCCTTCGCAGGTGCAGGAAAGCGCATTATCTGCGTAACCCACTTCCCATGAAGGAGCTGGCAAAATTAGTAATAAAAGTCAAGCTGTTCTTATTTTAAGCTGTTTTGATAATCGGCCATAAACTGTGCCAAGCCTTTATCGGTCAAGGGATGCACAATCATCTGCTCCAATACCTTGGTAGGAATGGTAGCAATCTCGCAGCCTGTTAGCATAACCTTTTCTACATGCTCAAGATTGCGGATGCTGGCAGCAATAACCTCGGTGGTGATGCCATAAAGCCTAAAGGCCTTAACAATATTTTCCACCAGCTGCACACCGTTTTCGCCGATATCGTCCAGGCGGCCGATAAAGGGGCTGACATAGCAAGCACCGGCACGGGCAGCCAAAAGCGCCTGCGACATGCTAAATACCAGGGTTACATTAGTCCTGATGCCCTCAGCGTGCAAAATTTTTACTGCCTTTAGGCCTTCGGGGATGCAGGGAATCTTGACAACGATATTATCAGCAATCTGCACCAGCTTGCGTGCCTCAGCCACCATGCCTGCACAATCCGTGCTGATAACCTCGGCACTGACAGGACCTGCCACCAGCTTGGCAATCTCCGGGATAACCTCCGCCTGGGTGCGGCCGCTTTTAGCAATTAAGCTGGGGTTAGTGGTTACGCCGTAAACAACGCCCCAGTCAACAAATTTAGCAATCTCTGCAACATTAGCAGTATCCATAAATATCTTCATGTAGTAAATACCTTCTTTTTATTAAATTTGTGGAGTTTTGTCGCGCGCAGACGCGCTAGAAAGTACCAGAGGCGTAGCAAGGGCGACGACGGCGTACTACTAGTACGTCTAGGAGTCATTGCATAGCATGCATACCGAGGGAGTTGCATTCCACGCAGACGCGCTAGAAAGTACCAGAGGCGTAGCAAGGGCGACGACGGCGTACTACTAGTACGTCTAGGAGTCATTGCATAGCATGCATACCGAGGGAGTTGCATTCCACGCAGACGCGCTAGAAAGTACCAGAGGCGTAGCAAGGGCGACGACGGCGTACTACTAGTACGTCTAGGAGCCATTGCATAGCATATGGTGCTTTATTGCGCGTCCCTACGGTAGCAGAACAACCTTACCAGGATTGCATTGCGCCGGCAAGCTCATAGTCACAACATCATACCACAGCAAAAGCTTATCTCCCCTTTTGATTTTGGCAAAATCACTGCAGGCCTCAGCGTCTACAGTCGCAATCAGGTCGTTATTAGCATTGAGCAGCGTCACACAGCTACCATCCGCGCTCTTTGCTGCCTGCGCCACCTCAAAATAAGCTGCAGTTCCCTCGCCAGGCGCGCCGATAACAATAGCCATAGCATGGCTTTGCGGCGGCAGGCTGCGCGTCATCTTGGCCGAATAGTAGGCTGTAACCTGCTGCCCCACCTTGAGCGCGTGCGGCAAGCGTAGCTTGCCGCTTTTGCCATCCACCACATAGGTATCACGGTCCACGACTGCTGCCACCTGCTGGCGGCTGCCCTCGCCCTTGATGATGTATAGGCCATCTTCAATAGCAACAATTTTGCCGCTTGTGATATAGGTGCCTGGCGCAAGCATCACCTGCGGGTCGGCCTGCACCGCATCCAAGGGCGCAGCTGCTGCCGCTACTACGCCGTCAGCGGCCATGGCTGTGCCTGCTCCCAGTGCTGCCATGCACGCCAGTGCCAGGGATATTTTTTTTATTGCTCGCATAAGCTATACCTCCAACGTATCGTTATGTTTTACTTTGTTAAGTATAGCATATGATTGTGGCAAATGCATGACTCTTTGTTATTTATTAGTAAAATGTACAGCAATTTCGGTAATCGTTGCTGCTGCCTTCCACATGCAGTCCTCGTTGAAGTCAAAATGGCTGTTGTGGTGGCCTGCTGCCAGCTGCGTGCCATACATCATATACAGCGCACGGCCGCCGCGTTGCTGCACGCGCTCCATAAAGTAACCGCAGTCCTCACTGCCGCCCATGTCCACATATTCGCTAACCTCGTCATAATGACATTTTTGGCTGATAAGATCTGCCACCTCATGACCCAGCTCCTTATCTGCAAAGCAGGCGGGAGCAGCACCTGCCATGGTGATTTCCACCTTAACATCATACATAGCTGCACAGGCATTAAGCATACGCTTAGCCTCTGCCACCATAAATTCGTTAATTTCGGTGCTGGCACCACGGGTTTCCAGCTTCAGGCTGGCAATATCGGGAACAACGTTACGGCCCGTGCCTGCGTTCAGCACGCCCACGTTAATGCGGTTAGAGCCCTTGCTGTGACGGGCAATAGTGTTGAGGGAAATAGCAGCCTGTGCTGCAGCCAAAAGCGCGTTTTTGCCCTGCTCAGGTGCAGCGCCTGCGTGCGCCGATACACCCGTAAACTTGGCATCCAGCTTGGTGGTTGCCAAAAAGCCATCAGTCATAGTCACCAGCAGGTTATCAGTGGTTGCCTTAAAGCCGATGTGACCGCCAAACAGGTAATCTACATCATCAACAACACCAGCGTTCACCATAGCATAAGCACCACGCACGCCCTCCTCCGCAGGCTGGAAGATAAGCTTAATGGTACCAGCAAGGCGCGCCTTGTTTGCTGCCAAAAGCTTGGCTGCTGCCAGGCCAATGGTGACGTGGCCATCATGACCGCAGGCGTGCATAGCCATTTGGTGCTGCGAAGCAAAGCCAGCCTTAGCAGGACGGTGAGCGTCAACGCTTTCCTCCTGCACATCGTTGCAGTCCATATCAAAGCGGAAGGCAACGGTTTTTCCCGGAGCAGCGGTCTTGAGCGTTGCCACAATGCCAGTTTTGCCACCAGCCATTTGCTTTACCAGCTCAGGATCTGCGCCCTCAGCCAGGGCACGCTGCATATATTTTTCCAGCTCCGCCGCAGACGGCACACCCATCATCGATTTTTCGTCAATAACCTCGCTGCCAAAAACTACGTCATAGCCCAATTTTTTCAACTCGTTGATAATCATGCTAGCAGTGCGGAACTCTGTCCAACCTGTTTCCGGATGCTGGTGCAAATCTCTGCGACGTGCCACCATTTCGTCCTTTAAGCCTTCTGCTTGTTGCCAAATTGTTTCCATAAAAATTACCCCCATTCAAAAAAGTACAGTTTGCTCGCTGTCTAAAGGCAGATAAACCTCACCCTCTACTTTGCGGCGGGTTTTGTCATCCACCCACTGCCCACACGGGCAGCTTATAGCGGCAGTTGGCAGCGCCCAGGCCAGCGGCCTGCCGCATGCGGGGCAAATAAACAGCACCTGCAGGCGTCTTTGTTTGTTCTTTTTCATAAGCGGCGCACCTCCTGCGTTCAATCGCGGCTTATATTATAGCACATTTAGGCAATTAATAAAATGCTTTACTGGCCGAGTAAGCCAAAAGTAACTAAGTTAAGTGAAAAACGCACGCAGCAAAAACCCCCTGCCAATTGCATGACAGGGGGTCAAGGTTACGATTTAGTCATTCACCTGTTAAATTATTTGCCAGGGAAGAACGGCCATACGATAGGAATTACAACCAGGGATACTACGAAAGCAACGATTACCAAACCAGTACCAGCTTTTACATAGTCCATGAATTTGTAGCCGCCAGGGCCAAGAACCAAGGTGTTCGGAGGAGTACCTACAGGAGTTGCAAATGCGCAGGATGCTGCAACTGCAATTGCCATCAATACTGCCTTCGGGTCAGCGCCCAGCTGCTTGGAGATTGCGATACCAATCGGGCACAGCAGAGCAGCAGATGCGGTGTTAGACATGAACTGGGTCAGGCCGCAGGAGAGGATGAAGAGGATTGCGGTAACAACCATCGGGGAAGGAGAGCCGCCCATCAGGGATACGGTCCATTCAGCGATGAGCTTGCCAGCGCCAGTCTTATCCATTGCGCTAGATACAGGCATCATACCTGCGAACAGGAAGATGGTTACCCAGTCGATAGAAGCATAAGCTTGTTTTTCAGTCAGGCAGCCAGTCAGTACGCAAACCAATGCGCCGATGATAGCAGCCATTTCCAGGGTTACACCCTTGATACCCAAAGCCATTACCAATACAACGGCCAGCAGGATAATACCAGAGATAATCATTTTCTTGGAATCAGAGCTAGTAGCTTCAATTTCTTGCTCGATTTCCTGGTCGGCATCCAGCTCAACCTTCGGGAGCAGGTGTTTACCAACAAACATCATGTACAGCATACCAGCTAAGGATACCGGGATACCAATCCAAGCAAACTCGAAGAAGCCGAAGCCTTCCAGGCCTGCAGCGGTCATAGCGCCAGTTGCGATGATGTTAGGAGGAGTACCTACCATGGTGATTATACCGCCCCAACCGCAAGCAAATGCCAAAGGCATTAACTGACGGGAAGCAGGAATCTTTGCTGCGGAACAGATACCCAAAGCTACAGGCAGCAGGCAGGCAGCAGTACCAGTGTTGGAAAGTACGGAAGAAAGCACGGTGCCAACGATCATCAGGCCAAACATCAAGCTGTTTTCACCAGTACCGCAAAGGGATACTACCTTGTTACCAATAGCTTGTGCAAGACCGGTGTAGAACATTGCTGCACCTACGACAAACATGCCGGCGAACAGGACAACGGTGGAGTTGGACAGGCCGCTAAATACTTGCTTAGCAGGGATCAGGCCCAAGAGACCACATGCGATTGCGCCAGCGGTAGCAGTAACTGCCAAAGGAATAAGTTCGGTTACAAATAATAATGCAACTACTGCCAACAGGATTAAACATTTAATTGCTGGGGACATTTTATGTTCCTCCTTTGAAAAAAATTTATATACAATGCCTAAGAAGCACTATATAACAAAGTGATATTTAATTTTGAAAGAACATTACCAAAGTTGTGTCATTACTTTTTTAAGTTTTATAACTTGCTTTGATGTGTCTATCATAGCAACAATTTTTCGATAATTCTGTTGCTTGCGCAACAAAAAATTGCATCAAATCCTTTGTGTATATTGTCAATAGGCTGCCATGAAATTTTTCTAGCTTATTTTATTTTTTTAAGTTTATTAAAGCAAATACTCAATATCCCATTATCACATAGCTTTTATGCCGCTGTTTTAATTTTAATAAACTAAAAACACCGTACCCAACGGCACGGTGTTTTTATTACTTTTTTTAGTTTTTTAATTAGTTTACTACTAATTTTTCAGTCAAATTATTTACCAGGGAAGAACGGCCATACGATAGGAATGACTACCAAGGATACGATGAAGCATACGATAACCAAACCAGTACCAGCTTTTACATAATCCATGAACTTGTAGCCGCCAGGGCCAAGAACCAGGGTGTTCGGAGGAGTACCTACAGGAGTTGCAAATGCACAGGATGCTGCAACTGCGATAGCCATGATAACGGCCTTCGGGTCAGCGCCCAGCTGCTTAGCAATTGCGACACCAATCGGGCACAGCAGAGCAGCAGATGCAGTGTTACTCATGAACTGGGTCAGGATGCAGGACAGTGCGAACAGAACTGCAGTAACAACCATCGGAGAAGGAGAACCACCCATCAGGGCAACGGTCCATTCAGCGATGAGCTTGCCAGCGCCAGTCTTATCCATTGCGGTGGATACAGGCATCATACCTGCGAACAGGAAGATGGTTACCCAGTCGATAGAAGCATAAGCTTGTTTTTCAGTCAGGCAGCCAGTCAGTACGCAAACCAATGCGCCAATGATAGCAGCCATTTCCAAGGTTATCCCCTTGATATCCAGTGCCATTACCACTACAACGGCCAGCAGGATAACACCAGAGATGATTTGCTTTTTGGAATCAGTAGAGGTTGCTTCAATCTCTTGCTCGATTTCCTGGTCAGCATCCAGCTCCACCTTCGGCAGCAGGTGCTTGCCTACAAACATCATGTAGAGCATACCAGCTACAGAAACAGGAATACCGATCCAAGCAAATTCGAAGAAGCCGAAGCTCGGCAGACCAGCAGCGGTCAGGGCGCCGGTTGCGATGATGTTAGGAGGAGTACCTACCATGGTGATGATACCGCCCCAACCGCAGGCAAATGCCAAAGGCATCAGCTGACGGGAAGCAGGAATCTTTGCTGCGGAGCAGATACCCAAAGCTACAGGCAGCAGGCAGGCAGCAGTACCAGTGTTGGAAAGTACGGAAGAAAGCACGGTGCCAACGATCATCAGGCCAAACATCAAGCTGTTTTCACCAGTGCCGCAAACGCTAACTACCTTGTTACCGATGGACTGAGCCAAACCGGTGTAGAACATTGCAGCGCCAACAACGAACATACCAGCAAACAGGACTACGGTGGAGTTAGACAGGCCGCTAAATACTTGCTTAGCAGGCAGTAAACCCAGCAGGCCGCAGGCGATAGCGCCGGCAGTTGCAGTGATTGCCAAAGGAATAAGTTCGGTTACGAATAATAATGCAACCACTGCCAACAGAATTAAACACTTAATTGCAGGGGACATAGTTGTTTCCTCCTCTTATGAAATTTTAAGCAATGCATAATTATAATTCATTCAAGATTATTTCTGCATTCCTTATGGCTCTATAATAACTTAAGTAAGTTTAATAAGTTGTGACATAAGCAACACTTAATGCCTCTTTTTCAGAATATTTTATTGATTTTATTTACAATATCATTTCTAAAGTTTTTTAAGTGATTTTTAGTACCTAAACGCTTTACAAATCACTATTTGGTACTAAAAAGTTACTTACCTTTTCTCCCCTCTCCCAGGCCTATTTTTATAAATTGGCTGTAAACGTGCAAGTAAAAAGGCCTCCGCCCCGCTGCCACCTCTTAAGAGATGGGGCTGCAGTGCGTCAGCCTTTTTACCTTTTATCCCTGCAATTATTTGATTAGAGAAGAACCATACCTACTATTTTATCAAGGGAAGAACGGCCATACCATCGGGATAACCACTACACTGACGATGAAGCACACCAGAACCAGGCCAGTGCCGCATTTTACGTAGTCCATGAATTTGTAGCCGCCAGGTCCGAGCACCAGGGTGCAGGGCGGGGTGCCTACAGGAGTTGCGAATGCGCAGGATGCTGCAACAGCGATTGCCATTACAACTGCTCTGGGATCAGCACCAAGCTGCTTGGCGATTGCGATACCAATCGGGCACAGCAGAGCAGCAGATGCGGTATTGCTCATGAACTGAGTCAGGAAGCAGGAAATTGCGAACAATACGATGGTTACGACAATCGGGGAAGGCTCGCCGCCCATCAGGCCAACGGTCCAGTTAGCAATGAGCTTGCCAGCACCGGTTTTATCCATGGCAGTAGATACAGGCATCATACCTGCGAACAGGAAGATGGTTACCCAGTCGATGGAGGAATAAGCTTGTTTTTCAGTCAGGCAGCCAGTCAGTACGCAAACCAGCGCGCCAATGATTGCAGTCATTTCCAGGGAGATGAACTTGAAGTCCATTGCCATTACGAATACGCAGGCCAACAGGATAAGACCAGAGATGATCTGCTTATTTTTGTCGTGGGTGGTTGCTTCAATTTCCTGTTCGATTTCCTGGTCAGCATCCAGCTCTGCCTTCGGCAGGAGGTGCTTACCGATGAACAGCATGTAAACGATACCTGCTACAGAAAGAGGAATACCGATCCAAGCAAATTCGAAGAAGCCAAAGCCAGACAAACCAGCTGCAGTAAGGGCACCGCTGCCAATAATGTTAGGCGGTGTGCCTACCAGGGTGATAATACCGCCCCAGCCGCAGGCATAAGCCATAGGCAGCAGCTGGCGGGAAGCTGGTGTTTTAGCTGCTGCGCAGATACCCAAGGCAACGGGCATCAGGCAGGCGCAGGTGCCAGTGTTGGAAAGTACGGAAGAAAGAACAGTACCAACCAGCATCAAGCCCAGCATCAGGCTGTTTTCACCAGTACCGAAGATGTGTACAACCTTCTCACCAATTGACTGTGCCAAGCCGGTGTAAAACATTGCCGCACCAACTACGAACATGCCAGCGAAAAGAACAACCGTGGAGTTGGATAAACCGCTGAATACCTGCTTAGCCGGGATAAGTCCCAACAGTCCACAGGCTACTGCGCCAGCGGTAGCAGTAACTGCCAAAGGAATGAGTTCGGTTACGAATAATAAAGCAATTACCGCCAAAAGAATTAAACATTTGATTGCGGGGGACATAACTAATACCTCCTCTTATGTTTATTCCGAAAAGTGCATAAAAATAACTTATTAACTGTTGTTATTCTCTCTTTTCGTTGATACTATAATAGCATAAAACCCCCATCAGTAAAGTAGCCTACGCAACACGCAAGCTGCTTTTGTCAGAAAACTTGTAATATTTTACTTTTTTAATTATATGCACTTAATTACAATTCGCTTACTTAAATTTTGTATCTTATTTTAATTATTAAAGGCTCTATTTTTAGCTGTATTAGTACTAATTTTTACCGCATATTGAAAGGCTGGCAATACCAACAGCACATAGAAAAAGGACACCTTGCGGTGTCCTCCAATGTAAGAATTATGTTATTAGTTCGTGTGGGAATGCTGCAAAATTTCAAAAGTATTCTTTTCAAAGGCTATCATGCCATCGTCACGCATACGCGCCAGCTCGCGTGTCAACGCGCTGCGGTCGGCATCCAAATAATTAGCCAAATCAGTGCGGTTAAACGGGATAGTAAACTTGTCCGAGCCGTTATACCTTGCTTCCTGTTCCAAATACGCCATAATCTTGCTGCGCAAGGTCTTTTTGCACAGGATTTCGGTTTTCTCTATTAAACGAGTGTTATTATCTGCCAGGATAGAAACAATATTACACATTAAGCGGCGGTTAGCCTCACTGTGGCTGTTGCCATCAAACAGCAGCTTACCAAGGGGCAGCATCAAAATTTCGCTGTCACTAGCGGCAAAATAACTAACTACACTGCGGTCCCCCAGCTTGCCCAAAAAATTTTCGGCAAAAACGGAGCCAGCGCCTAAATTAGCGATGATGGATTTTTCACCCCAGATGTCTTCTTTAATCATCTGTACGGTGCCCTCCATAACCACGCACAGGTTTTCTACGCAATCACCTGCCAGGTAAATGTAATCAGACTTAGGGAAGTGCTTAATCAGGCCATGAAACTTCTGCAGAACTTCATTAATCTCTTCTCTAGCCAACCCGTTGAACAAAGGAACTTCATGAAAATTAGGTGCATACATCTTCACTGCCATATTCTCACCAGCTTTCTTCTTGGTATAGTATTTGCTTAAATCTATTATCCCAAAATAAAATACATATGTAAATATTTTGTAATTAAAGTAAGCGTTTAGTAATTTTGTTGCGCAAGCAACAGTTGCTTTAGTTTTTTTATTTTTGACAAAAGCCCATGAATTAGCACCTTTACGCCATATTTTGCCATGGCAACAAAACTTACAAAACTCACTCGTCTGCTCTTCAGTTTTGTAATTAAATAAAATGCTTTAGTGATATATTTATGTTGCTGCGGCAACGCTTGTGAATTTTCACACAATTTATAATATAAGCATAACAAACCTGAGACAGTTTGTTGCTAAAGGGACATCACTAAAGTTCCGTCGTATTTTTTCTTGCTAAACCGGTGCGTTTTGAGGGAAATGCGCCGGTCTTTTTTTGTTTTAGCCAATGAACGAGCAGCATAAAAAAGCGCAAAAAAGCAGGACACCCGCGGGTGCCTGCCTTTTTGCTATAGAGTGTATGGAAAGAAGAATATGAGTATTTAGCCTGCCTACGCAGGCTAAAACAAAGGCTAATTAGCCAACTACTTAGAAGCTAAATCTCAAACCAGCATCCACACGCCATTTTTCGTCTACGTCGCCGCCAAAGCTACGCTCGAAGCTTGCGTAAAGCATGCTGTTGTCGCTCAGCTTAGCGCTGCCGCCGATCTGTGCTTCGTACCAAGTATCACCAAAATCAATGCTGGTCTTGCCCTCAGGCTCGCCAGGTGCGCGGAACGTGGTGTCAAAGTCACCGCTAAATTCGTGTGCTACTGCCAGCTTTGCAAAATAGCTTGCGTTATCTAGCTTCTGACCTACTCGGAAGCCCAAACGGCCTACAAAGGTGTTGAACGCATCCTGCTGCACTTCCATATCCTTCTTCACGCCAACGCTGCTCAGATAATCGCTGTGTGCGTTGTAATCCTTGCCGTTGATGCGTCCCAGCGTCAGCTCTACGCTCGGGTCAAAGT
>CAVDRP010000004.1:0-177753 GCA_963611535.1 Bacteroidaceae bacterium
GGGCTACCATTCGCCGATAGAATTATTTGACGATATCCTCGATAGGATTTACGCTATTGAAAAATTTTTTTGCTCAGAAGTGTTCAATTTCAACTTGCAATTTACGAAGAAAAATTTATCAGCCTATTATATCCAAAGATATAGCAAATTGGATATCTCGTAAAAGAATAAAGAAAGTATTATATGCGCTGACAGGTAGTAAAGATGGCAAAAGCAGTATGCAGCTTAAAAACTAAGATTATTGATGAATTGAGGTAAAAAAATGCAACGTAAACCATATAGTGCCGGGGCGGTAAAGTTTAGCTTTTGGTTCCAGGAGTTCCGCAAGGTGGTTTTTATGCTTGCTGATGGAGCAAGCCTTGTCGAGATTAAGAAGCTGAACCAAGAAACTAATATTTTTGCTGCATCATCACCGGAAAGAGCAAAGCTGATTATGAGTAATGTAGCAAAGCGTATTGAGGCTTTAGATCCTTCGTTTGTACCACTGTTTGTGCGTAGTGATGTTGTGGGGCAGAAGCTGCTTTGTCTGATAGCTTGTATGTGCACAGATACTCTGTTTTTCGATTTTGTTTATGATGTTATTCGAGTCAAACTGGCATTAGGATTAAATGAATACGGTGATAGCGATGCCAGAAAATTTTGGGATGACAAGCAGGTACAAAGCGAAAAGGTTGCCAATTTAACGGAGGCAACAAGAAAGCGTTTGCTAAGCACCTACAAGCAATATTTATATAATGCTGGAATTACAGAGGGCAATTCTGGATCAAGAAAAATTATTGTTCCGATAATCTCAGCCGATATTGTTGCATGGCTGCGTGAGCATGATTTGCAGCCGGCTTTGGCAGCGCTGACAGGTGAATGATATGAAAAAAACATTTGAGCAAAGAGTTGATGAGCTTGAAAAGATTATGGAGAATCAATCTTTCTGGCTGCGTGATGGCAGGGCGAACGAGGTTAACTATTGGGTATTTGATTATCCTGCCAGCAAGGAGCTGATGATGCGCGAGACTATTAAGCGTTTGGTAAAGCGCAGTGAGCAAAGCTATCGCGAGTATCAACTTGTGGAGTATGATATTTACGACTACATAATTGATACGCTTCAAAAAGAAGGCTATCTTGAAGCAACTTACATGCTGGAAGAATCTGCTGGTATGCATGTTGTAATAGATTCAGTCTTTGAACTCCTGCAATTTAATGAGCGAGATAATTGGTTTATTAAGCATGTTCAGGAGCATACGCCAGATAATGCTATTGTGCTGCTCACTGGAATTGGGAAGGTTTATCCTCTTTTGCGCTCGCATAAGATTTTAAATAACCTTAGTATGGCATTTCGCAAGGTTCCTGTAATTCTGTTTTTCCCAGGCGTGTACGATGAACAAGAGTTACGGCTGTTCGATGAACTTAAGGATGATAATTATTATAGGGCTTTCCGTTTGGTTAGGTAAGCGAGGGGGTATTAAGAGATATGTTGATAAAAGATATGTTCCGCAAGCCTATTGACCGTAATATTCAGGGTGTCATTGTTGTTGGCGAGGATGGCTTGAATGATGAGAAAAATGAATTAGAGGAATACGTTGTTACGCGTGAACTGCAACGCCATTTCAAGGAATTCTATGAAAATTACAAGCAGGGAATTATCGGCAAAACGAGAAAAAATGGTGTCTGGATTTCCGGCTTTTTTGGCAGTGGTAAATCGCACTTTTTGAAAATGTTATCCTATCTTCTGGAAAACAAGCTGGTCTCCGGCAAGAGAACCTTAGATTACTTTAAAGAAGATAATAAGATTCAGGATGCTATGGTAATGGCTGATATACAGCTTGCTGTTGATACGCCGACAAAGGTTATTCTTTTTAATATCGACTCGAAAAGCGAGCAAACTTCCAAGCAGAGTAAGGATGCTATTGTTAACGTTTTCCTCAAGGTCTTTAATGATATGCTGGGTTTTTATGGTGCTCGTCCGGCGATTGCCGACTTGGAAAGGGCGTTGACGGAGGATGGCTGTTATGTAGCTTTTGAAGATGCTTTTTTTGCTGTCAGTGGTCATAATTGGAAGGAATACAGACATAGATTCAATTACGAGCTGATGCATGTGGCGCAGGCATTGGTTGATATTCAGTATCAGAATATGTCCATGGATGCGGCTACAGCCTTGTGCAAACAGATTATGCTTACCCCTTATCAGATAAGCATCGAAGATTTTGCACGCATGGTACGCGCCTGGTGCGATAAGATGGGCAATAATCAGCATATTATCTTTTGTGTCGATGAAGTAGGGCAGTATATTGGCGATGACTCGCAAATGATGCTCAACCTGCAGACGATGCGCGAGGAATTGGGCAAGGAATGTCAGGGACGTGCCTGGGTAATTGTTACCAGTCAGCAGGATGTTGACTCTATTATGGAGATGACAGCGCGTAAGGGTACGGACTTTTCTAAGATTCAAGGTCGTTTCGATACTCGTTTGTCTTTGTCTTCCGCAAACGTAGATGAGGTTATCAAAAAGCGTTTGCTGGATAAAACGGAACCGGCAGCGCAGACATTACGCCTGCTTTATGATGAAAAAAAGGTAAGCATAAAGAATAAGATTAAATTTGAAAAAACGGCGGAGATGAAGCTTTATGAAAGCAGAGATAACTTTGCTGAGATCTATCCTTTTATCCCATATCAATTTAATCTTTTGGGTAAAGTTTTGAACTCTATCCGTACTCATGGTGCTTCCGGTAAGCATTTATCTGAGGGCGAGCGCTCTATGCTGGCACTGTTTAAGAAGGCTGCAGAACGTTTGCAGAATAAAAATGATGGTGCTTTGGTGCCTTTCTATATGTTTTATGATGCATTGGAAAACTTCCTTGATTCAGTGCATAGCCGTGTAATTTCTCAGGCCTTAGATAATAAAAATATTAATCCTGATGGAGAAGCAGATTGTTTTGCTGTAAATGTGCTCAAGGTGCTTTTCCTTGTCAAGTACGTTAAAGAATTTCAGGCAACAACTATCCCTAATATTACCAGTCTGATGGTAGCTGATGTTGACGAGGATACTTATGTGTTGCAGCAACGTGTGGAAGCTGCTTTAAAAGTGCTTATCAAGGAAACCTTGGTGCAAGAGCATAGCGGCAACTATGTTTTTCTGACAGAGGAAGAGCAGGAAATAGGACGTGAGATTGACAGACAGAATGTTGAAACAGGAGAGATTCAAAACAAGATTTCTGATTTGATTTTTAATGATCTGTATGCTGAGGTAAAGTATAAATGTCATGCCTTTAATGGTCGCTATACCTTTTGGTTTAACCAATTGGTTGATAACAGGCCGCATAAAAATAATCAGAGCTATGATATTGGCGTACATATTTTGACTCCGTACTTTACAGATTGTGGTGATGAGCATACGCTGAATGCTATGTCTGGCGAAGGCAAGCAGGTATTGGTAGTGCTGCCGGCCTTTGGTTCTTGTATTTCTGAAATCAACCGTTATTTAAAAATAGAAAAGTATTTGCAGCATAATCCTTTAGGCAAGGGTGATCGTTTCGAGTCGATTAAAACAGCTAAGTCGCGTGAGCTGCGTGAGCGCATGGAAAACGCACGGCTGTACTTGCAAGAGGGGTTGCGCAATGCTGATATCTATGTCAACGGAGTAAAAGCGCAGATTGGCAGTAAAGATATTACTGCGCGTATCAATGAGGCTTTGGGCAAGTTGGTGGATACGGTGTATTTCAAGCTAAAATATATTGATACAGCGATGAGTGCTACTAATGTTCTTGGTATGTTGCGCAATGATAAACAAGGAACAATTGCTCTTGGTGATGCTGCTATTCCGAACCATCTGGCATTGGATGATGCGAAAAGGTACATTGAAAACAATACCAGAATGCATAACAAGATTTCCTTGAAGACAATCAAGGATTACTTCACTAGGGCTCCTTATGGTTTTATCAATGATGACGTTGAGTGGATAGTTGCCAAACTGTTTAAGGACGGTGACTTAGGCATTTACTACCAGCAGCAGAATGTAACCTTGCTGAACCATACTGCAGAACAGATTACGGAGCTGCTGACGAAGAAAGGCTTCGTGGAAAAGGTTATGATTGACCTGAAGCCTGTTGTGCCGAAGAGCAAGCTGAAGACGGCAAAGGATGTGGCGAAGGAGCTGTTTGGCTATACAGTTATTTCTGACGATGCTGACAGGATCATGAGTGAAATCCAACAGGAAACAAAAAGATTATTAAGCCGTTTCCGTGAGCTGAAGAGCGAGTATTATGACAAGGCTCAATATCCGGGCAATGATATCGTACAGAACGGTATTTTTGTTTTGTGTAAGCTTAGCAGCCAAGATAATACGCTGGATTTCTTTAATCATGTTGCAGCTAATGAAGATGAGCTGGAGGAGCTTGGCAGCGATTATGCTCCTATTAAAGAGTTCTTTAAGGGCGAGCAGAGGAAAATTTTTGAAAATGCTTTGAAGAAGCTGAAGATTTATGAAGACAGCAGGGTGTATATTGTTGATAGTGAATTAGAAAGCTTTGTTAAGCAGATGCAGAACATTGTCAGCGTTAAAGCTCCGTATGGTATGATTCGCCAGTTGCCTGATTTAATTAGCAAGTTTGATGATAAGTATCTTGTTATATTGGAAGAAAAAACTGAACCTGTACGTAAAGCAATCCTAGATAACAAGAGTCAGGTTATGGATCATCTGGCCGGTAAGCCGTATGCAAAAGTAAAAGAAGCTCTTTACGCTAGTGAATTCCAAAGACTTTTGGATAAGGCTGAGAGCAGTAATGATGTTTCTCGCTTGCGTAGCTTGGGCGATCAATCCGATGCGTTGAAGGAAAGATTGATTAATGAAATGCATGAGCTGGATGAAAAATATGCGCCTAAACCTGAACTGCCTGCAAATGGTGGAGCGAACTCTGGGGAAAAGCCTGTAAAGCCCGTTACGCCGAAGAAAGAGGTCGTTAATACATTCTTGAAGCATGTTGTACATACCACATCATGGCATATTGAATCTGAGGCTGATATAGACAAGTATTGTGAGCAGTTAAAGAGACAATTAAAAGAAAATATGCGCGAAGGTTTGATTTACAACATTAAATTCTAACAGAAAAGCTCCTGCTTCCGTTGGTGGAGGCAGGAGCTTTTGTGGTATAATAATCAGTGATTAGTGTATAGAAAAGGACGGTGAGTAGATGAAGCTGGAAGAAATTTTTGCAGGGGAATCTAAAAATTTAGAGTTCAAGGAAAGTCTGCCTGCAAAAAGCAGTAAATATATGAAAACAATTGTTGCTTTTGCTAATGGTCAAGGTGGTAAGCTTATTATTGGTGTTGAAGACGATACGAAAAAAATTGTTGGCATTGATAAAAATGAAGCTTTTAAGATCATGGACGCTATTGCTAACGCTATATCTGACAGCTGTAAGCCTGCCATTATTCCGGATATTTATATGCAGACCGTTAATGAGGCGACGGTTATTATTGTGGACATAGAGGCTGGTCGCCAAAGACCATATTATCTAGCTGCTGAAGGTTTGCAGCATGGCGTTTATGTGCGTGTTGCCGGAACTACAAGACCAGCAGATGAGATGATGGTAAAGGAATTGTTGTTTGAAGGAAATAATCGTTTTTTTGATAAAACTGTTTGTCTTGGCTTGCAAGCAAGCGAGACTGATATAGAAAACCTTTGCTGTGAGATGAAGCAGGTAGCTTTGCGTAATTGCCGTAATGATGAAGAAAGAGCTTTAGTTAAGGATGTTACGCCTAAGCAGTTTTTAGCTTGGGGAATTTTAGTAGAGTATGAAGGAAAGCTAGTGCCGACAAATGCTTATGCTATTCTTACTGGTGCTGATATTTTGCATTGCACTTTTCAATGTGCTGTTTTCAAGGATAATGAACGTGTTATTTTTGTAGATAGACGTGAATTTACGGGAGCTGTGCAGGATATTATTGAAGATTCTTACCAGTTTGTACTGCGCAATATTCACCTTGGAGCAGTGATTGAAGGCTTATACAGGCAGGATGTGTATGAGATTCCACCTGCTGCTATTCGTGAGCTTATTATTAATGCAGCAGTGCATCGCAGTTATCTTGATAATGGTAATATTCAGGTGGCAATTTTTGACAATCGGTTGGAAATTACTTCTCCCGGTAAGCTGCCTCTTGGCCAGACTATCGAAAAAATGCGTGAGGGTTATTCCAAAGTGCGTAATGAGGCATTGGCGATGGCGTTTAGTTATATGCATTTAATTGAACGCTGGGGTACTGGAATGTTACGCATTGCGAAGATGATTAAAGAAGCAGGTTTGGGCGAGTTGGAAATTCTTGGCGGCGAAACAGAGTTGCGCTTTAACATTTATAGAAAACAAGTTACAGAACAAGCTCATAAAACTAAACAAGCTATAGAAGAGAAAGCGGGACAAGGTGCGGGACAAACTCTTGAAACAGAGGAAAAAGCGGGACAAGGTGCGGGACAAGCTCTTAAAACAGAGGGAAAAACGGGACAAGATGCGGGACAAGCTCTTGAAACTGATGAAATTATTTTGATAGAGTTTTTAACGAAGAAGCCTAGAAGCAATATTAGAGAGATAGCACAAGAATTAGTTTTGAGTAAATCTGCAGTGGATAGATTGATTAAAAAACTTAAAACTAAAAAAATTGTTGAACGTGTTGGAACCAGCCAAAAAGGCTATTGGAAGGTTCTAAAATAACACAAGGGGAGATAGCACATGGATAAGACGGCAATAAAAAATTATGCGATTTGGGCGAGAACAAAGCTCATCGGTGATATAAAATACAAGGCAAGCTTGCTGGGTATTACGGAAAAGGGGATTGCAGACGCTTTGGCGCAGTCCACGACGCAGGAGCAGTATTTTGATATCGGTATGCGCGAGCCTTATGCCATTAGAGGCGTGCAGCTCGTGCAGCGCCAAAGCCTTGTTAAGGCTATCGAGAGAAAGGCTCAGGACAGCGATTATCAGACTGCCTATAACAGCATAATCGAAGAGGTTGCCTATACCTGGTTCAACCGTTTTATTGCAGTGCGCTTTATGGAGGTCAATGAATATCTGCCATGTAAAATCCGTGTACTGAGCGCGGCAGATGGCCGTCAGGAACCGGATATTGTGCAAAATCCTTTTGATGCGAAGTTGGATTATACGAGAGCAGAAGAAGAGCTGATTAGTCAATATCAGATGAACAACGAGAGCGATAAGCTGTTTAATATGCTCTTTGTCAAAGTTTGCAATGATTTGAGCAAGGTATTGCCGCAGCTTTTTGAAGCGGAGCAGGATTATACTGAACTGCTTTTAAATATCTCCTATACGGATCAGGACGGTTTAATCTATAAACTTGTGCATGACATACCAGAAAATAACTTTGATGTAAATGCTTTGGATGAAGAAGGCAAGCCTATTGGTCAGGTGGAGATTATCGGCTGGCTGTATCAGTATTACAACACAGAGCCGAAGAACGAAACCTTTGCGCTGCTCAAGAAAAACGTGAAGATTACCAAGGAACGTATTCCTAGTGCAACACAGCTGTTTACGCCGGACTGGATTGTGCGCTATATGGTGGAAAATAGCTTGGGGAGATTAGTGATTAGTGGTCAGTGTTTAGCAGATAGTGAAGAGGAACGAATTGCTAAAGAGAAGGAATTAGCGGAGCGTTTTAGCTGGAAGTATTATTTACCAGAAGCGAAACAGGACGCAGTAGTAGTGGATAGTGGTGGGTTGGCTAACGATATACTAACCACTAATGACTATTCACTAACAACTCTCAAGGTTATCGACCCTTGTATGGGCAGCGGTCACATTCTTGTTTACGCTTTTGATGTGTTGATGCAGATTTATACGCAGATGGGTTATACGGATAAGGATGCAGCACTGTCGATTTTAGAAAATAATTTATATGGTCTTGATATAGACAAGCGAGCTTTTCAGCTGGCTTATTTCGCTGTGCTTATGAAGGCGCGTCAGTATCACAAGTTTATTTTGAAGAAGCAGCCTAAGTGCCATATTTATGCGATTGCAGAAAGCAACGGTATAAACATGAAGCATTTAGATTATTTTGGTGCGCAATTGGATGAGCTGAATAAAAACAATGCTTATGTGCAAATGCAGGGATTAATCGAAGCTATGCATGATGCCAAGGAATATGGCAGCATCATCAGCGTGCCTGCTTATGATTGGGATTTGCTGCGCGAATTTGCAGCGGAGTTTGACATCAGAGGCGAAATGAACCTGTTCGATACTTTTGGCATTGAAGCAACGCAGCAAAAACTAATGGAGCTTATTGCAGTGGGTGAGGTGCTGGCGCAGAAGTACGAGGTTGTGGTGACTAATCCACCGTATATGGGTGGTGGCAGTATGTCTGTTAAACTTAGTAATTACGTAAAAGCAAATTTCGCAGATAGCAAGAGTGATTTGTTTGCTGTATTTATGGAAGTATGTCATAAAATGAACGCTGAAAATGGTTATCAGGCGATGATTACACAGCACGCATGGATGTTCCTCAGTAGTTTTGAAAAGTTACGTGCGAAAATTCAAAAGCTTAATATTGTGAATATGGCGCATCTTGGAGCGAGAGCTTTTGAAGAAATTGGTGGTGAAGTTGTTCAGACAACGAGCTTTGTGTTGGCTAATAAGCATATAGATAATTTCAAAGGTACATATTGCCGTTTGGTTGGACCGACAACGCAGCAAGGTAAAAAAGAAATGTTTTTGGCGAAAGAAAATAGGTATGTTGCGTGCAGTGATAATTTTTCTGAAATTCCAGGAGCACCTGTGGCGTATTGGGTGAGCGAAATAGAGCGTGCGCAATATTTAAAAGGTGAGGTATTAGGAAAATATGCAAAGGCTTGCAAGGGAATAGACACTGGAGAAAATGATTATTTTTTGCGTTTGTGGTATGAAGTGAAATGCTATGATTTAGATTTTAGAAAAGCTTTAGGTAGATGGATTCCATATAACAAAGGTGGAGAATACAGAAAGTGGTACGGAAATAGAGAATATGTTTTGAAATGGAATGGCTCTAGTGATGAGTTAGAGAGTAGATTAGCATGGAAAAGTAAAAAACCAACACTAAGAAATAGAGATTATTGGTTTAGAGAAGGTTTTACATGGGGAACTGTTTCATCAGCTAGTATTTCTGCAAGATATACACCTGAAGGATGTTTATTTGACAATGGCGGTTGTACAGTTTTTTCAAAAAGTTATTTATATAAGGTTGGAGGGCTCATTAATAGTGTAGTAGGAGGTAGGTATTTAGAATTTTTAGCTCCGACGTTAAATTTTCAACCAGGCTGTATAGCTAAAATTGCTTTTGATCGAAATATTTGTCAAGAAAACAAGATAGACGAATTTGTAAGTATTAACATCTCCCTCTCCAAAACCGACTGGGATTCCTTTGAAACCTCATGGGATTTCACCAAACACCCATTAGTAGTGACTAGTGGTCAGTGTATAGTGAATAGTGAAAGTTCGGCTAACGACCAACTAACCACTAACCACTGCCAACTAACTACTATTGCGCAAGCATACCAACGTTGGGAAGCAGAGTGCAACACTCGCTTCAATACGCTCAAAGCCAACGAAGAAGAACTGAACAGAATCTTCATCGACATTTACGGTTTGCAGGACGAATTAACTCCCGAAGTAGAGGACAAAGACGTGACCGTGCGCAAGGCTGATTTACAGCGCGATATCAAGTCGCTGCTTTCTTACGCTGTAGGCTGTATGTTTGGACGCTATTCGCTGGATGTAGAAGGCTTGGCTTACGCAGGCGGCGCATTTAGTGATCAGTGGGTAGTGATTAGTGGTCAGTGTTATAGGCGAGAGGTGGTAGAAAAATATGTCGCTCAAGAGTTACAAAGAACTTACGGTATGGCAGAAATCAATGTCGCTGACGGAAGAGATTTATCGTTTAGCGAGATTATTACCGAGGGAGGAGTTATATTCGCTTTCAGATCAGATGAGAAGAGCAGCGGTATCAATACCGTCCAATATCGCAGAGGGACAAGCAAGAAACTCTACGAAGGCATTTGTGAGTTTTCTTTCAATAGCGAAAGGATCAAATGCGGAGTTGGAAACACAACTTATGATTTGTGTTCGGCTGAAATACTTAACGCAATCGCAAGCGGAGGTGGCGTTGAACTTGTGCAGCGAGGTTGGCAAGATGCTGACAGTATTGATTGGAAAACTATACACTATTCACTAATAACTAATCACTATGGAGCTGATGACGACAACGTAATTCCTATCACTGATGAAGATTATTTTGAAGATGATATAGTTGGCCGCCTGATTGTGTGGCTGAAGATTGTTTACGGCACAGAAACGCTGGAAGAGAACCTGCGCTTCATTGCGGATGCATTGGGCAATGCAGGCGATACTCCACGTCAGAAAATCCGCAACTACTTCCTGAAGGATTTCTTCAAGGATCACTGCAAGATTTACCAAAAGCGGCCTATTTATTGGCTTTATGACAGCGGCAAGCAGAACGGGTTTAAGGCTCTCATCTATATGCACCGCTATAATGCAGACACTTCTGGACAGGTGCGTGCAGAATACCTAGGGAAAATGGAAGAAACCTACGAAAGCGAAATAAACCGTATGCAGGATATCATGGATAATGGCGCTGGCCGTGAAGTGGCGCTGGCGGCAAAACGTAAGGAGAAACTCCAAAAGCAGCTGCATGAATGTCGTGAATATGATGCTGTCTTGGGACATATTGCTCTTGCACGCATTACTATTGACCTCGACGATGGCGTGAAGGTGAATTACGTCAAGGTGCAGACGGCGAAGGATGGCAAGGTGCTGCAGGTGTTGGCGAAGATATAGGGAAAGGAGCAGGACAATGTATATTGATTATTTATACTTAAATAATTTCGTAAATTGCAAGAACAAGTTGAACATTTTCCCTAATCAAATTACATAAATTTCATCCAGCTTAGCTTCAAACAACTCATCAGGGGTTTTGTAGCCTAATATCTTACGGGGAAGGTTGTTGCACCAGTCTTCAATCCTGGCAATAGCCTCAAGACCATAATCGCTTATACGCTTGCCTTTAGCTATGAAGCGGCGCACCAAACGGTTATGTCTCTCATTGCTGCCTTTTTCCTATGAAGCATAGGGATGAGCATAATACACAAGAGTTTTACTTGTCTCTTCCAGCTTGCTGAGCTCAGCAAATTCTGATCCGTTGTCTGTTGTTATAGTCTTGAATACATCGCTGAACTTATTACCGAAGTATTCCTTGACTTTAGCAAACCCATCCATTACAGCAGATGCGGTTTTGCCCGCTATTTTGACAAGCATATACTTACGCGTATGACGTTCCAGCAATGTAAGCAGTGCTTCATCGCTCTTGTCTTTTTGGCCTATAACAAGGTCAGCTTCCCAATGACCAAATTCTAGTTTGTCATCTATATTGGGGCGTTCCTCGATAGATCTGCCGAGTTCTCTTTTGTTTTTGCGTACTTGTTGACGCTTAGGCTTGCGGGAAGTTTTCTCCGGAAGATGATGGTTGCGGATTCTCAAGAGGCCTTTGTCTATGTAATTATAGAGAGTCTTAGTGCAAAGCATCTCCTTGCGCGGGAGATACTCATTAGTCAAGGCTTCACCGACACAGGCATCTATGGAGATGCCGTCATTGAAGAAACGATTTTCGACATAGGCGATGAAGTCAAGCTTGCTTAAGTACTCGCAGCGACGGCAGGAATTGCCTCTATTGGTTTCGTAAACGCTTTGTCCAGCAGTAGCCTTGTAACGCTGAACATTACCGTTGTAAAGAGAAACTGTGCCACGTTTAATTTCATTGCGAACAGTGTTAGGTGAACAGCCAATTTCTGCGGCAATTTTATTGGGGGGACAGGTTATCCTTGAGCCTTGTTTGAATAATTACGCGTTCCTCAAAAGAAAGGTGTTTACCCCTTTGATGATGTGTGTTAGAATTAAGTTGATCCATAGCGATTCTCCTTTTAGGCTTATGTGTGGTAACTTAATGCTAACACAGGAGAACGAGCTATGGATTTTTTATTTTCTTAGGTGTGCAACTTCATTATACAATCTACCACACGCTGCATTATTTGCATTTGCTGGGGAAAGATAAGCCGAAGCATTACGTTTGGGTTTTAGAATATCCTTATGGAAGTTCAGTTACACGCAAAATACTGCGTAATAAGATAATGAAACAACTGCCGTTTAGGTTGCAGGAGAGTTTGTCAGACAAGATTAAGCTTATAGAGAGTTTTGATGTGCTTTCTATTGCCGAGTAGAATGAAAAGTATGGGGAATATCCGTTTAGTGGGGTGGAAGAAAAAGTCTAAAAGTAACAGAAAAGGTGACAGATAATCTTCCTGAAAGGTGTGCTAAGTTAACAACATGGCTTCATTAAATTTAAAGCAAATTGAAGAAAAACTAAATAACGAATTCGCAGGCGAAGGGCGCAGATTGGTGTTCTGGTACGATGATAAGGCAGATTTCGCGGATGAGGTGAATAACCTTCAGCTGAAAAACGCCAAAATATATCATATGACGCAAACCAATCAGTTCCGCACTAAGGTTCTTTTGGAGCGCGAGGATACGCAGAGCAATTACCTGCTGTACGCGCCTTTTGCTAAACCAGAGGTGTATTGTAACCATTTGGAAGACACTCTGCTTTACTCCAAACGCTTCTATACTGACAGAATCTCTTTGATTTGTGCTGATTTGGGGATTGATGAAGCCTTTAAGCCTGTTTTAGAAAAGTACAGCAAATATTTTGCTGCCAAAGAACGCATAGAGCGTTTCTATAGCCTTGGCGTAGACAGCTATGATGAAAAAACTATAGAGCTTGCCTTGCTGTGCTGCATTTGCAAAACACGCGTATTATCCTTTGAAGAAGCATTAAGCAAGATTCTGCTGGTAGATGATGAAGAGAACAATCCGTATCTGGAGGAGATGGCGAAGTATAACTTGTTGGAAGTATTTTGGCAGCAATGCAACGACAGCTTTGGCTATGCACTGACAGATAAATCCTTGGACAAGCTGCTGCTTTCCCTCTTTGTTACCTATGCAGATAAATACATCGTCGGTAACATTCCTGCCAGCTGGGAGTCTTTTATGTGCAACAAGCAGGGCAGCGTAGTAGTATTTTTGGATAGCTTCATGAACAATGTGCAGTGTCGTGATAGGTATGCAGCGCTGGCAAGCTATGCAGCAAGCAAATTGCAGGCAGACGCTGCCTTAACGGCTTTGGGAGCAGAGGCTGTGGTACATCTTGATACTTTTATTGACTGTGATAAGGTTATAATCCAATGGCTTGTAGAACATCTGCTGCTGGAGGATTTGTCTGCTTGCTTATATGGCAAAAGCATTAAGGAAATTTGTGAGCTGCGCAGTAAAATGCATTTTGCTGATAAAACGAGAGCACAATATGCCTTGTGTGCAAGTGCTTATGAGCTGATAAGAAACGTAAGGTATCAGCCGGAACAAGGTTTCGATAATATTCTTGAAAGGTATCTTCATGAGGATTGGCAGGTTGACTATTGGTATCGTGAGTTTTACACTGCTTATGACAGCTTGAAGAATGCATCTGGATTTGGCAGGCTACAGCAGCTTATCGAAAACATTTATAGTAATATTTATCTTGGAAAGCTATTACCTGTTTGGAACGAAGATGTACTGCAGGCAATAGGACAAAAGCAAGCTCCGCTGCAGCGTGATTTTTATAGCCGCTATATAAAAAATGAACGTGACCGCATTGTAGTGATTATTTCTGATGCTTTACGTTATGAGGTTGCCAAGCAGCTTGAGCAAAAGCTGCAGCATGAAGAACGTTGCAAGGAAGAAAAGTTGGCGATACAGATTGCCTTGCCGCCATCATATACAGCACTGGGAATGGCAGCGCTTTTGCCACATGAGCAGTTGTCTATGGATGAAGACTGCCGCGTGCTGGTGGATGCTCGTCGGTGCGCTAGCTTGGATGAGCGTGAGAAGCTTTTGCAGACGGCAAATCCTGCAAGCCTGTGCCTGCAGTTTGATGAATTGAAGAAAATGAAGCGTGATGAGTTGCGCAGTACTTTTGCTAATAAGCAGGTTGTATATATTTATCATAACCAGATTGATGCGCGTGGCGATGCAGCTAAGACAGAAGATGAAGTTTTTGTTGCTTGTCAGGAGGCTGTGGATGAGATTTATACCATGCTGTGCAGATTACCTGTAAGCGCTAGCATCGTGAAGTTTATTGTTACAGCTGACCATGGCTTTATCTATCAACGTCATGCTATCGCTGAAAGCGAAAAGCTGCCTGTAACTGGAAACAATGCTATGGTAAATCATCGTTTTGTTATTGGTGATGTGCCGCAGAGAAATGGTGCTGGTGCGATTAGCTTGGGAACAGTGCTTGCTAATGATGATACCAGGTATGTTTCATATCCAACTGGAGCGCAGGTTTTTAAAACTTCTGGCGGTGGCACGAGCTATGTACATGGCGGTTCTTCGCCACAGGAAATGGTCGTGCCGGTGCTCTGCGTGAAAATGGATAGAGGTCACGTAGAAACAAAGCAAGCAGAAATCAAGCTGCATACCTTGCTTAAGAAAATTACTAGCAAGGACGTTAATCTTGTTTTTGTACAGACTGAGCCTGTCAGCGAAACAGTGAAGGCTGCATCATATAAGCTTAGCTTTGTTGATAGGAATAATAAGCCTGTTTCTAATGAATGCCTTTTGACTGCAGATAGCGCAGATAGCGATGTATCGAAGCGCATGGTTACAGCAAGATTTTCTTTCATTAATACGGAATATGATAGCCATGCTGCTTATTATCTGGTAATTAAGGATGCGGACACGGATATAGAAAGGCAGCGTCAGGAATTTATTATTGATATGCCTTTCATGGGTAACTTTGGGTTTGATTTCTAGAGTGGAGTTGAGATAAATGGATACGCAAGACACCCGCGAGATTATAAAGGATAAGCTGCGTCAGAACTTTGCCGGCAAGATAGTACGCAAGGATTTGACGAAAAAGATTAAAGAGGGAGCTAATGTTCCAGTTTACGTATTGGAATTTTTGCTGGGACAATATTGCAGCTCTGATGATCCTGAGCTTATCGAAAAAGGCGTTGAAAGCGTTAAGCATATTCTGGCAGATAATTTTGTACGGCCGGATGAAGCGCAGAAGATTTTGTCGCAGCTGCGTCAGCGTGGCAATTATACAGTGATTGATCGCATTACGGTAAAGCTTGATATCAAAAAAGATGCTTATTTTGCTGAGTTCTCCAATTTGGGTTTACGCGATATACCTATTGAGGAGGACTATCCTGCTAAATTCGATAGACTGCTTTGCGGTGGCATTTGGTGTATCATTCAGCTAAACTATGAGTTTGATGATGAGGATTATCGTAGTGTAAATCCGATACAGATTGCAAAGCTGACGCCGATTCAGATGCCGCATATTGACATTGAAGAGTTGAAGGCAGGCAGAAAGGCTTTTTCACAAGAGGAATGGCTGGATGTGATGCTGCGTTCTACAGGTATGGAGCCTGACGCGTTGACAAAACGCGAAAAATGGCTTTTGCTGGCACGTATGCTGCCATTGGTAGAAAACAATTTTAATATGTGCGAGCTTGGTCCGCGCAGTACTGGCAAGTCGCATCTATACAAGGAGATTTCACCAAACAGCATACTGGTATCAGGTGGTCAGACTACGGTTGCCAATCTGTTCTATAATATGGGCAGCAAAACAGTTGGTCTGGTTGGGATGTGGGATTGTGTAGCCTTTGATGAGGTCGCCGGTATCAAGTTCCGTGATAAAGATGGCGTGCAGATCATGAAGGATTATATGGCATCCGGATCTTTTGCTCGTGGCAAGGAGGAGAAGGCAGCATCTGCTTCGATGGTGTTTGTTGGCAATATTAATCAGAGCGTTGATGTGCTGTTAAAAACCTCCAGCTTGTTTGATCCTTTTCCGCCAGAGATGGGGCAGGATACTGCTTTTTTAGATCGTATGCATTGCTATATTCCGGGATGGGAAGTACCGAAGTTTCGACCGGAGCATTTTACGGATGATTATGGCTTTATTACAGATTATCTGGCAGAGTTTTTGCGTGAGTTGCGCAAAGAACAGTTCAGCGATGCTTTGGACAGATTTTTCCGTCTAGGTAAAAATTTGAATCAGCGTGATACTATTGCTGTACGTCGTATTGTCAGCGGTATGGTTAAGCTGTTGTACCCTGATGGAGATTTCACTAAAGAGCAGTTGGAAGAAATTTTGCGTTTTGCTTTAGAGATGCGTCGTCGTGTTAAGGAGCAGCTGAAAAAGCTTGGCGGCATGGAATTTTATGATGTCAACTTCTCGTATATAGACAATGAAAGCTTTGAAGAGAAATATGTAACTGTTCCTGAGCAGGGTGGTGGTAAGCTGATACCTGACGGAATTTGTAATCCTGGGCAGGTGTACACAATAGCACAAGGGCACTCCGGCATGATCGGGGCATTTCGTCTGGAATCGCAGATGCTGCCAGGGAATGGAAAGTTCCAGCGTACAGGTTTGGGGTCTGATCGTGAGGCAAAAGAGGCTACAGATACTGCATTCAATTTCTTGAAAGCTAATTGTAGGCGCATTAGTGGTAACATAAGTATTACAACTAATGATTTTATTATTAACTATCAGGATCTGCAGGGACTGGGGATTACTAGCAATTTGGCTTTGCCGTCTTTGGTGGCGATGTGCTCGATTGCTTTAGGTAAACCGGTTGTGAGCTCTTGTGCAGTACTTGGTGAAATCAGTATAGCAGGGACAATGCAGAAGGTTGATAATTTGGCTGATACGTTGCAGGTATGCTTGGACAGTGGTGCTAAAAAAGTGCTTCTGCCGCTTACGTCAGCAGCAGATTTGGGAACTGTACCTGCTGAACTGATAGGAGCATTTAGTTTAATTTTTTATAACAGTGCTGAGGATGCGGTATTCAAGGCGTTGGGAGTAGAGTGAATGAAAATAGGCGAGCACAGAAATGTGGCCGCCTTAGTTTATATTCATCTCGAATGGATGGATATATTAGATTTTCCCTTTATTTTTTGTTGGTCAGTTGTATAATGAAGTTGAACACTTAATCAAAAAATAAAAATCCATAGTGACCTCCTGTGTTAAAATGGTTTTGTCACAAATCACAGACAAAGGAGCAATCACTATGGACCAAACCTATTTTAACACAATTGAGGAAATTCGTAAACCTAACCGCCATCTTTCGCTGGAAGAACGTGGTATGATTCAGGCTCTTAAACAGCAAGGGTATTCCATGCGTAAAATCGCTGCTGTTATAGGTTGTGCTCATACAACCATTATGTATGAGCAGCGTCATAAGGATATTAATAAGGCAAGTGTAGAGAAAGTTTATAGATTAGCGAAGGTTTTTGGCTGCGCTGTGGAAGATTTAATCGAGCATTGAGGTATAATTTTTGACCTTTTATACATAACCTTATATCAATAAAAAAGGAGATGGCCCCTGCGGTCATCTCCTTTTGACTACAATGTTATTTTTTTAGCTCCACGTCAACTTCAAACAGGCGCTTCCAGGGGAAGGCTAGCGTAAATTTGCTGCCTTTGGTGATGGTGTACCTGTTGGCAAGCTCCTGACATTCGCTGTATGTCTGCTGCAGGATAGTGCGTTCGACGCTGCCTAGGTCGTACTTTAAATCCTCGCGGTTGTGCTTTTCCAAGTCGTTGGAAATAGTACGTCGGGCATTGCTTTGGTAAAACCAGTCGTCAATTAACCTTTGGCGTAGCAGTCTGTTTTTAGCATCGGCTGCCATAGAGCGTGCCAAAAGCCCCTGAGCTATGGCATATCCCACGGCGTTGTCGGCCGTGTTCCAACCATTGTAGGCCGCGAGCTGCGTCATATCAATGCTTTGGTCTAATAGAGTCATAAAGCCGTTATCAGCACCGTTGGAATAGCTGATATCTGCCAGGCTGACGCTGCGGCCTGCCTGTAGCTGGCGACTGATGCTGCCAATAAAGTTTTTGTTGCTAGCAGAAGGAAACGGCTGATTGTCGTCAGCAGTGGAGTCTTTAACAACACCATCTTGGGGAGTGTTGAGTGCTAGCACCAGGTCAGCGCTATCGGCGCTGGCAGACATTACTGCGCCTGCGGCGGTAATTTGCTGTGGTACGCTGTCCTGCAGGCGTGCATCGCTATACTGGGGCAGTGTGGTAGCACCGGCACCTGCGCTATACATAGGATAGATGGCGGGTCTTGCACCGGTGGCCTCGTTGTACGCGCGTGCTATGAGCAGCAGTCCTAGCTGGTCTACGCCATCGAGAACCTGAAAGCTGTCCTTGCTCATATCAAAGGTGCTGAGGCTGATTTTGCGTCCTTCCATGTGCGTTGCCGAAAGCGGCGCGTTATCATCCTTGCCGATAGCAAAATAATGAAATTTGTCGTTGCGCGCCAGGTGCGTCAGCTCCTGGTTGACCGCCAGGTTTTTTTCGCGCCGCTCCAGCCAATCACCTAGCCAGGCCTTGGGCAGGTTGCGTTCTAGGGCCTGCATGGTTAGCTGCTCGCTGGGTGACAGCTTACCCTGGTCCTTTTTATCCAGCAGCTGGCTGTAGGCAAAGATACTAGGACCGATTTCGCTGTAATACGGTGGCTCCACGCGTCCCTTGCTGGCGCGCGGGGTGCGCATAATGGTGGAAAAGGCATACAGCTTGATAGGCAGCATGCTTTTGAGCTCGTAGACACGCTTTATGCGTGTGTCTAGCTGCGCTTTACTAATGCTGTGCGTGCGCGAGGCTACGAGCCCGCCGTAAATCAGGCTGTCGGTACTGATGACAGCAGCATCGGCCTTGGGAGCCTTGGTCTGCAGCCATTCCCAAAGGCCGTCAGGGTCACCATCCTTTTCGTTAGTAGCAATATATTTATCGGGCGGCATGATAATCTTGCAATCTGCTGCCTCCATGGTTTGCTTGACATAGGCCGAGCATACGGGCCTATTGTCTAAGGGAACGTATAAAATAGTCAGGCGTTTGGCCTGGACTACGGCGGGAAGCAGACAGCCTATAGCGCAGAGCGCTGCGGTCAGCTTCACCTTATCGGGCAGATACTTTGTCAAAGCTAACGCCTCCTTTGTCATGTATTTGCTAAGCTTAAAACACATCTACTAATTATACTATGAATTGAAAGTTTTTGCTAGTATTTGCTTGACAAGCAATACGGGTATGCTATAATAAATGAGTAAGTAAAAATACTAACAGTAATGCGAAGGAATTGCCGTCGCGCGTACTCCACAGAAAATGCTGCCACAGGCTGAGAGCAGCAGGGGAAGAGCGAAGGGCGCACCGCCTTCAAACTGACTGCGGAACGCGTAAGCAAGTATGCCAGTCCGTATGCCGGCGTTAACGGTACCGAGTGGACGTGCCTTGTGGCAGGTCAATGAGGGTGGAACCGCGGAAAACTCCGTCCCTTTTGTGTGAGGGATTGGGGTTATTTTTATTTTGTAAAAAGCATTACTGCGTGATTTTAGAGGAGGATTATTATGGCTGATATTAAGGTTACCTTAAAGGATGGCAGCGTTAAGGAAGTTGCTGCCGGTAGCACTCTGCTGGAGATTGCCAAGGGTATTTCTCAAAAGCTGGGCAAGCAGGCGCTTTTGGCTGTTGTTGATGGTGTAAACAAGGATTTGAGCGACAAGCTGGAGCATGACGCTGCAGTTGAATTCGTTACCCCCGATACTCCGGAGGGACTGCACGCAATCCGCCACACCTGTGCCCATGTTATGGCACAGGCTATTCAGCACCTGTTCCCTGATGTAAAATTTGCCATCGGCCCTGCAATTGCAAATGGCTTCTATTATGACCTGGACAGCGAGCACACCTTTACTCCTGAGGATTTGCAGGCTATTGAAAAGGAAATGGCTAAAATCGTTAAGCAGAACATTCCTCTGCAGCGTGCCGAAATTCCCCGCAGCGAGGCTTTGGCTATGTTTGCTGCCAAGGATGAAAAGTACAAGGTTGAGCTGATTAACGACCTGCCTGAGGATGCTATCATCAGCACCTACACCCAGGGTGATTTCACTGATTTGTGCGCAGGCCCGCACTGCCCGTCTACCGGCCGCGTGAAGGCCTTTAAGCTGCAAAGCATTGCTGGCGCTTACTGGCGTGGCAACGAAAAGAACAAAATGCTGCAGCGTATTTACGGCACTGCCTTCCCCAGCAAGGAGGAGCTGGACGCATACCTGCACATGCTCGAGGAGGCTGCTAAGCGCGACCACCGCAAACTGGGCAAGGAGCTGGATATTTTTGCCATCATGGACGAGGGTCCTGGCTTCCCGTTCTTTTTGCCTAACGGCATGACCATCCGCAACGAGCTGATTAACTACTGGCGTCAGGTTCACCGCCGCTACGGTTATGAAGAAATCAAGACTCCGATGATCCTTTCGCGTAAGCTGTGGGAAACCTCCGGCCACTGGGATCATTATAAGGAAAATATGTACTTTACTCAGATTGATGAGCAGGATTACGCTATTAAGCCGATGAACTGCCCTGGTGGTATGCTGGTTTATAAGCTGCATCCGCATTCTTATAAGGAACTGCCTATCCGCGCAGGCGAGCTGGGCTTGGTACACCGTCACGAGCTGAGCGGCGCGCTGCATGGGCTGTTCCGTGTACGCTGCTTCACCCAAGACGATGCGCATATCTTTATGATGCCTAGCCAGATCCGCAGTGAAATTAAAAACGTTATCACTTTGTTTGACGAGGTTTATGCAACCTTTGGCCTGAAGTACCATGCAGAGCTGTCCACCCGTCCGGAAAACTCCATGGGCGACGATGCTACCTGGGAGCTTGCTACCAATGGTCTGCGTGAGGCCTTGGAGGACTGCGGCCTGGATTACGTTGTTAACGAGGGCGACGGTGCCTTCTACGGCCCGAAGATTGACTTCCATCTGACCGACTCCATCGGCCGTACCTGGCAGTGCGGTACTATCCAGCTGGATATGCAGCTACCTGAGCGTTTTGAGCTCACCTACACTGGCGAGGATGGCTTAAAGCATCGTCCGGTTATGATTCACCGTGTTGTTTACGGTTCTATCGAGCGCTTCATCGGCATTTTGATTGAGCACTATGCAGGTGCTTTCCCTGCTTGGCTGGCTCCATGCCAGGTGCGCATCCTGCCGATTACCGATAAGCATGTAGCTTATGCTAAGGCTTTGGCAGACAAGATGTTTGACCTTGGCTTGCGCGTTCACCTGGATGACCGCAACGAAAAGCTGGGCTACAAGATCCGTGAGGCTCAGGTGCAAAAGGTTCCCTACACCCTGGTTGTTGGTGACAAGGAAGTGGAAGAAGGTACTGTAAATGTACGCCGCCGTGGTGCCGGTGACGTGGGTGCTATGGTGCAGGATGCCTTCATCGCTATGCTGCAGGAAGAAATCAAAGAGAAAAAATAATACAGCATTTGTTATATAGTAAAGGCTTCGTCCGTGAGGGCGAAGCCTTTTTTTTATGAGAAACCTTGAGTGTGGGCGTATCATTATGCGTATATCATTGCAACGTTCAACAAGAATATAAATTTTTATTTTTTGTGATAGACAGATATTGGCATTGGTTGTTGTTATCATGATAACGGATAGGAGGTATCTATGATTAAGAAGGAAATATATTTTATGCCTTTGGGCGGAGCACAGGAAGTGGGACGTAGTTGTTATTACCTGAGGCTGGGGCATACGAATATTTTGCTGGATTGCGGCATAAAGCGTACAGGAAAGCTTATTAGCAACCCTTGCTTTAAGCATCTTTTGATATCACCCTTTATGGAAAGCCTGCAACAGCTTGATCATGTATATATATCGCATGCACATAGTGACCATGTCGGCTATTTACCACAGCTGATGACTTGTGCTGATAATGCTGCTGTGTATATGACATTGCAGACAAGGCAGCTTGCACAATACCGTTTATACGAAAATATGAAGGGACAGGTAGATGTGGAGCACTTGGAAGCTCAGCTTGCAAAAGCAGCAGCTGTTAATTATTTGCAGACTATAGAGCATAAGGATTACAAAGTAAGCTTTTATCCGGCAGGCCATATACCAGGAGCAATGATGACGCTTTTTGAATATGGTGGCAGACGCATTCTTTACACAGGAGATTTTTCAGCGCAGTCAGCTTTTGGCTTGCAGGGATATTGGCTACCAGCTGATCTGCAGGTGGACGTACTGTTGATGTGTGCCCTGCACGCCAAACAACCAAATAGAATTCATAGTAAAAACACTCTTACGGAACGTATTAAAGAGGTTATAAGGTGCCTGCAGCAGGGGATGGCCGTGTATATGCAGGCATTTGATGGCAGCAGGGTCTTAGAAATTTTATTGGCACTTAACCAGGCCATGAAGCAAGGACAGGCGCTGTTTCCTATATATCTTGAGCCTAAAGCGATGACCGCGGTAGAGATAATGGAGAGTATGCAGCTGCCGATATTGCAAGAAAATAACTATAGCAGCTTTTACAGACAAACGCAGGGACCACATGTAATTATAGGCACAAGCTTAAAGGAACAGGTGGACTGTTCATATCGCTTTTTTGGCAATAGTTACACATTGCATGAGGATTATGCAGAAATGAAACAATTTATCCGTAAGCTAAATCCCAGACAGGCGTATTTAGTGCATTGCGCTAAGGGTGATTATAGTTATACAGTAGAGCAGGAACTGATGCTAGACGCACAGTGCCGTACGCAAGTGGTATTTCCCGAAGAAGGGGAGCTTTATACAATTTAATTAAGGAGGATGGATATTGTGCTGGACAATAAAAATGCAAAGGTAAAGAATATTCTACAGGAATTTCACCGTAAGGTGGAGGAAAAAGCAGGCAGGTTTAAACGTATCTCTAATGATATTGTTCTGGAAAATATGCTGCTGCAGGTGCTTTGCGCAAACATAAAGCTTTCTCCTGCTGCCTGTGCCGAGAAAATTTTTAATAAATATGCCTTTAGCTGCAGCGTGGATGATATTATTAGGATTTACCGTGATTATAAAATAAATACACTTGAAAGAAGGACGGAGGTTTTTGAAGGTGCTACTGCTTTGGCGGTGCTTTTAGAAAAAAGTATAAATGGCAGTCAGCAGTCCCTGGAGCTGTATTATGGTGCTTATAAAAAATTTATGGAAAAAAAGCACGAGCGCAATAATAGAATTATCCTAGCTATGGTTTTACAAAATATTCCCGATCTACTACAGGAGGACGATAGGGAATTGATTTTGAATTTGGGCAACACCATGTGCAAATATCTTTTGTACGATATTGAAAATGCCGTTACTTTTGCCTATGGCTTTAACGGATATAGTGGCGATGGCAGCAAAAAGCTTGCTGAAAAACCGCAGCAACTTGATCAGAAGGATTTTTTGCAGAAGATTGCCAGCTTAGAAAGTGCCTTAGAACAATCTAATCTGTTGCTTAGTGACCTGCAGAATGAATTTGATGAACGTCTAGAGGCGGTTAAATTACAGGAAATGAGTGATTTTTTTGGCAGACTGAATTCTGATAAATATGGCTGTATTTTAGATGAGCTGCTGGAGTTGCGCAAGGGCATTGATGTTATCAAAAAAAGTGGGTATTCCCTGCCACTGGAAATTAACGGCCTGTTGATTATGGTGCGTAAGCTGGTGCAATTTGTGCGCGACAGTCATATAAATCCTATACTTAAGCCAAATTCTGTGCGCTGTGTTAAAGCAGCTGATGTAGAATTTTGGAACTATGAGGGAAGTGCTTTTGCCAATTCTGAAGAGGAAAAACAGGTAATGGTTATTTCCCCGGGATGGATTTACACAGAAAAACAGGTGCAGATTTCGCGTCCGAAGGTGAAGGAGGTTATAGAGCATGTTAATTAATGGTGAAGAGCATAATGATTTGTGTGTGGGAATTGATCTTGGTACGACCAATTCAGTTTTGGCAACTATTAACCTTAAGGCTAATGGTGATGTTGTGAGCAAGGTTGTAGATTTGCCACGTGCTGTGGATGTTTTCAATAGCAGCCTGGGCAGGGGAAGGTTAAACACGCAGAAGCGTTCCCTGCTTCCCTCTTGCGTTTATTATAGGGAGGAATATGGATATGAGCCTTTAGTGGGCGATTTTGCTAAGAACCAATTTGCACTGCGTCCTCATCTTGTGGCTAAATCCATAAAAAGCCAGATGGGACAAGCTCAAGCCGAGGGTTTGGCGCAGGAGATTATGGATAAAACTCCTGCGCAGGTATCAGCGCGTATTTTAAAACATATGTTAAAGGAGGCAGGCAAAATTTATCGTACCGAAATGACTGATGCAGTGATTACGGTGCCGGCAAATTTTGACTCCGTGATGTGTCAGGCTACGCGGGAGGCGGCGGCTCTGGCTGGAATTAAGGTTACTGATAGCGATGGTTCTGAAAGGGCGGTGCTGCTGTCAGAACCGAACGCTGTTATATATGATCTGATTAATCAGGTACAAAATGGTGAAATATCTAATCACATTATTGATCTTAATAGTGAAAAAAATGTTATGGTGTTTGATCTTGGTGGTGGTACGCTTGATATCACTATGCACAAGATCAAACGTAGGGAGGATTACCCAGATATTTTAAAGGTAGATGAAACAGCTACCAATAGATACACTCTTCTTGGAGGGGATGATTTTGACGCAGCGATTGCTGCAGTAATGTTTGAGCATTACCAAAAGCAGTACGCTGCATATCCGGAGATAGTACATAAGCTGCAGCAGGAAAAGAACGCGATTATGCCGCAGCTTATAAATTATGCTGAGGCATTGAAGCTTGATGTAAGCGAGCGCGCAGGCAGTAACGCTGCCTGTAGTGATGATGATATGGGATGGGGAGATGATGAGGAGGAATTTGTTGTTGGTGGTAATATGGGCGGTATTGGTTACGCCTATGACGATAGCTTTACTAAGGAGGATATTGAAGCGATATTAGCGCCCTTTATGGGAAATAATTTACAGTTTGATGATTATAGGAGACTTGATACGCTTAATGGGACACGAAATATTATTTATCCAGTGTTGGATGTGCTGTATAAAAGTAGTGTAAAACTAGGCGATGGGTTTAAGGTTGATGCCGTTATAGTTAATGGCGGTATGAGTAAATTTTATATGGTTACAAAGCGTTTAGAGGAGTTTTTCGGCTTTGAGCCGATTGTTGCTCTGGATCCTGATCAGGCTGTTGCCAGAGGTGCTGCGGTGTACCATTATTATTTGCATAAGCACGCCCAACAAATGCAGGAGGATATGCGGCTGGTGGGGCAAGGTGCGGTTCAAGCAAGCGTACTGCCAGCGTCGCAAAAGCAGCAGCTAAAAGCGCAGTCAGTACGTCCCGCTATCGAGTGGGGTAATAATATTTTAAATGACAGCCTTTATCTTGGTATGCGTGATGGTGCAGTGCGTGAGCTTGTAGCAGGGGGGACAGCACTTCCGTATCAATCTGATTTTATCAAGGGCTTTCAGGTTTTGCCAGGTAAGGGTGAAATCGCTATTCCTATAAAAAGACGTAACCTTGGCAAGGGCTACCAGACGATTAGCAATGGGCGTTTAAAGCTACAGGCAGGAGGATATGCTGATGGTGCGTATGTAGCGATACGTGTAAAAATGGATGCCAGCAAGGTTATCACTATGGAAATGCAGCTGAGCAGGGATTACGCAGGACACGATGTTTTGGAGAGTAATGTAGCTGAAATTGTGATCGGCAGCTTGGACGATGGGGCTGCTAATAAAATAAAAATGGTTGCTCCTCTAGGAGGCAGGCTGGACGTTGTCAACGAGCTGCACGGAATGCAGCTTCTTTGTGAGCGTAGCTTGTACGCTAAAGGCACAAGAGGGCAAAAGGCGGTAAAAATGTTGGCACAGTACGTTGCTAAAATTTCTGCTGCAGCCAACAAAGCCGAATTTGCTGAACCTATTTTACATTTATTGAAGGAAAGCAATAATGATGACCTGAGGCAAAGACTACTACTTATTGCCCGTCGTCATGCTGTAAGCTGGACGGAAGGTGAACGCAGGAAGCTTGCCAGGGAATGCCTAAATTTGCTGCTGCCCGAGCTGAAGGGCTTTGAAAGCAGTGGCAGCAGGGTCAATACAAACATACAGGCAATCTATACTCTTGCCTGCTGTGGTAGTAGTGAGCAGGTTGCCGATTTAGTAGTGCTTAAGAGGAAGTCGCGTTATTACTCTGCCTGCTTATATGCTTTTGGCAAAAAACAGCAGGAAGGAGCTTATATTTATGACTGCTTTGCTCTAGATGCTTATGCCCAAAATAAAAAAAGCAACCTGCAGATAACTGCACATGCCTTAGCTATGGCGTTGCGCCTGGATACTGGGTGCAGGGTGAAGGATATTAACATAGAGCAGGTTATTAAGGATTTGTGCTTTGTTATCAACAATAGGACGGTGTGTGACGAAAGGTATTGCAGTGATATTACGTGCTGCATCTTTGCTTTAGGATATGCCTGCGACCAACGCTTTGAAGGTAACCTATTGTCGCAGAAGGTAAAGGATAGCGTGGCAGAAACATTTGATAAATTACCATTTATATATCCTACAGAGGTGCTGCGCCATTTGTACAGAGTTATAGACGTATCACGAAAAATGTTTGACGGACGGGTTTTGTCGCATGATGATGAAGAATTTTTGCTGCAAAGCCTGGAATTATAATTTAGCCGCATTGAGCGTGTAATGCGTATAGTAAAAGGCACTGTCAGCTGTGGCAGTGCCTTTTGACTATGTTAGCAGCAATAACTGGTTTTATCCTTCGCAGATGCCAATCTGCGTCCAAACACTCAAATTTACCTCAAAAATTCTGTTCCAAGGCAGCTGCGCTCCTACTGTCAGATTACTCAGGTACCAGGCCTTGCCGTTCTGGCTGAAAAATGGTGTGCGCCCGAGGCTTGTATGCAGCAGCTGGTGGGCAAAAAGGCTCAGCTGCCACTGGATATAACGTTCGGCTGCGGCCTTTTCTTCGTTGTTAAGCAGCGCGGGGTCTGTGCCCAGCGCTGCAAGCTGGCTGCGCAGCTCAGCGTGCAGCAGCTTTTGGTAGCAGTAATCCTCTAGGATGCGTTCTGCCGTAAAGCGCAGGTTGGCGGCGTAGAGCGCGGCAAGCTGCTCGGCAGTAGCGCCATTTTGCTGCAGCAGCTGCAGCTGGCCGCAAAAGATGAGCCCCTGCGCCAGTGCGGTACCTGACGAATTGCTGAAGGTGTTCCAGGCGGCGTAGGCTGTAAGCTGGTTTACAGGTACATTAGCCGCCAAAAGCTGTGGCAGCAGCAGCTCGTCTGCTTCAAAGTTGGCACTGCTGTCAATCAATGCTACCCTACGCCCCTGTGCTAAGAGTGCGGCCAGCTCCGCTACCTGCGCTTTGCCAGGGACAAAGTCATCACCACCGCAGCTGATGTAGCATATGAGGTCGGCCGCATCTGCCGAGTCTGCCTCCTGCACGCCCAAAAGCTGCAGCTGGCTACGCAGTGCACTGCCCGTGCTTGTGGGCATATAGGGCATATCCTGCCAGGCTGTGGCGGCATTAGCGTACATCAGGTAAACCTTGGGCTTGTAGCCTGTGCTTTGCAGGTAGTGGCGTGCAAGCAGCAGTGCGGCGAGCTCGTCTGCACCGCAGATTAGCTGCGCCTGCTCTTGGGGCAGCCTGCTTATGGCAGCCTGCAGCCTGTGAGCGCTGGCGTGAGGCAGACCCATGGGAGCAGCGTCATCCTGGCCAATGATAACGTGCCTTGATGGCGTGGATAGCTGCAAAAGTCCCATGTTAAAGCGGTCGCTCTGCTGGTAGCGCAGGCGGTATTTATCCAGCACATTGGGCGGAATTTTGGCTTCGGTATTACGCATTTTGCGCGTTAGGTCAAAGCTGCCTGTGATGCGTACAAGGTCGGCTAGCTGCGAATAACGCCAAAGCTGGTATTGGTACCAGCGGTCGGGCAAAAGCTGGTCGCTGACAAGCAGGCGTGGGATAACCGAAAATATATCCTGCTGTGCCTTTTGCGGCGCAGGCAGCTGCGCAAGGCCGCCAAGCAGCGCCGCTTCGTCCTTGCCTGCAGCAATGCTTTGTCTAGCTGCCAAAAGGCCGCCGTGTAGAAGATTATCGGCCGAAATTATGCTATAATCATAATAAGGAGAGCTGCTTTGCAGCCACTGCCAAAGTTTTTGTCTGTCTGCAGGGACTTGGTAGTTGTCAAGACAGGCTTTTGGCGGTAAAATTACATTTAGGCCTGCAAGCTGCCCCAGCTTTTGCACCATGGTGCTGCAAACGGGGCGGCTGTCCAGCGGAAGCAGCAAAATACTTTGCTTTGCTGGCGGAGCAGGCAGGCTGACGCTGCTGGTGGCAGGAAGCCGCCAGTACGACAGGAAGGCTGCTATGAGGAGCAGAACTATGCTGCTGATGTATATGATTGTGTGTGTACGGCGCATAGGCTATCTCCTTTCTGTTTTCATAATTATAACATAATAGGAGCGATACATGAGAATAATTACGGGCAGGGCACGCGGCTTACAGCTGACTGTGCCCAAAACCTATGACGTACGTCCAACGGCGGACAGGGTAAAGGAATCGGTATTTAACATTATCGGCAGCAAAATTATCGGCGCTAGGGTGCTGGATTTGTTTGCCGGCACAGGCAATTTGGGATTGGAAAGCTGGAGCCGCGGCGCTAGCTCTATCACCTTTATTGATGCCAGCAAGGAATCTTTGCGCCTGGTGCGCAGTAATATTGCCAAATGCAGGGCGCAGGATGACTGCACCGTGCTGCAGGGAAGCGCGCCGCAGGTAGCGCAAAGGCTGGCACTGACAGGGGAGCTGTTTGATTTTGCCTTTTGTGACCCGCCGTACAACAAGGGATGGGTGCAGCAGATTATTGAGCTTTTGGGCAGGCAGCATTTTTTGAAGGATGGCGGCTACCTAGTGGTGGAACGCAGCGCGCATGATGAGCTGCCGCTGTTACCTGCAGGCTGCGAGCTGGTGCGCAGCAGCCGTTATGGCGAAACAATAGTAGATTTTATTTGTTGGAATAATTTTGTGAAATAAAAAGGAATATCCGACTTTATGTCGAATAATGAAATGTATTATAGGGATTTTCTGGCTTTTTTAAGCCTTAGGAATAGAGTGTAGGAGGTCTGGCGTATGCGCAGAGCAGTTTGTCCAGGAAGTTTTGACCCTGTAACAAAGGGACATATAGATATTTTTGAGAGAGCGAGCGCTATGTTTGATGAGCTGATCATCAGTGTTTTTCATAACCCTGGTAAGGATAAGGCCATGTTTAGCATGGAAGAGCGTGTAGAAATGTTGCGTGAGGCAACAAAGCATATTCCCAACGTGAGGGTGACCTGCTTTTCGGGCTTGTTGAACGAATTTTGTAAAAAAGAAGAAGCACCCTTTATCGTTAGAGGGTTGCGTGCCTTTACTGATTTTGAGTACGAATTTCAGCGCGCTTTGCTCATCAAGAAAATTGATAGCCACCTGGAAACTGTTTTTATTATGACCAATGCCCAGTACTCTTGTGTCAGCTCGTCCGGTGTACGTGAGCTGGCAACTTTTGGCGGACAGCTAAAGGATTTGGTGCCTGAATGTATAGAAGAACGTGTACGCAAACATGTTTATCGAAAGTTTGAATAGACTGGTGGAGATGATGTCATGATCGAACGAAATAAGACGAATGTAGCTCTGGAGGGAATGTTTGACGAGGTATTTAAGCTGATATCCGAAGCAAGGCATATGCCACTTACGGACAAGATTATGTTGGATGAAAATGAACTGCTAAATATCATCGATGATCTTAAAGATGCAATTCCCCGCGAGATCAAAAGTGCAAACCAGGTTTTGGAGGAGCAGAAGAATATTGTCAATAAGGCCTATGCGGACGCGGACAGGATTGTGCAGCAGGCTAGGGAGGAGGCCGAGCGCATTATCAGTGTAGCGCAGGCTGATGCCGATGCCAAGGTACAGCAGGAGGAGATCGTAAAGCAGGCTAACGCCGTGGCTGAAGAAATTAAGACTAATGCCCTGCGCTACCAGGAGGAAACTAAGGCTGAGGCCGATAGCTATGCCCTGCAGTTAAAGAAGGATTCCCTGCAGTATGCTGAGGATATGCTGGCTTACTTGAGCGGTAACTTAGATAGTGCTTTAAAGGGTTTAGCTGAAAACCGCGAAAACGTTAGCGCTGAGATGCACAATCTTATGAGTTCACCTGTGCGCCAGGAGGAGGAAGAATCCCCGGCAGAGGACGAAGAATAAAGTAATGACCATAGCAGCAGCGATATAAGCAAAATGCTTGTATCGCTGCTGTTTTTTGATTGCTTCAATCTCTGATTACTACGAAACAAAGATAATAAAAATTAATAAGATGGAAAAATGTGTAAAAATGCATATATAGAAGAAACATTGAAAACAGTTTAACTATAAATTCTGATAACAAAAATATAGAAACAACATCTAAGCGAGCATTGACTAGATAGTCAAGTGAGAAAAAACGAAAAAATAACTGTTGACTGACCAGTCAGTGAGTGCTATAATAATCCCAACGACAACGAGGCAAGCAATCGCGAGGCTTGCTTTGCAGTGCCGTACAAATAAACATTATACATAAAATATTCTTTACAATGATAAAGCGCCGTAGCTTGGAGGAAACAAGGCAACTCGGCAAATGACGGCAGGATATTGGAGGAAAGAAGTTTTTGCATAGTGTTTATAAATGATTCTCTGATAATGAGAAGGAGGAAAACATTATGAAAAAGTCTTTAGTATTTGCAATGGCAATGGCATTGGGAGTAACTGCAAGCGCATATGCTGCTAACCCGTTTAGCGACGTTCCTGCAGGTCACTGGGCTTATGACAGCATCAACAAGCTGGCAGCAGCTGGCGTAATCGAAGGTTATGGCGACAGCACCTATGGTGGCGATAAGCTGATGACCCGTTATGAAATGGCACAAATCGTAGCTAAGGCTATGGCTAAGGGCGCAAACGTTGACAAGCTGGCTGCAGAATTTGCTGAAGAGCTGGATAATTTGGGTGTACGCGTTGCTAACCTGGAAAGAAAGGCTGACAACGTTAAGATTACCGGTGAAGTTCGTTACCATTATGCTGATAACGATGACGACGTTTCTCCTGGATACACCAGCAAGCTGCGTTCCCGTATTTGGATTAACGGCCAGATCAATGATGATTGGACCTACACCGGCATGATCCAAAATGAGCAGGACTTCCGCAACGATGATGGCGATGAGGACACCAAGTTCCAACGTGCTTACATCAATGGTAAAATTGGCGGCGTTGCTGTACAGGGCGGCCGTTACAACCTGAAGCTGGCTGACGGCAATGTATATGATGAACGCTTTGATGGTATCCAAGCTTCTTATGGCAAGGATGTAAAGATTACCGCTGGCTACGGCAAGGCTTCTCCGTCCACCACTACAACTCACACCTTCTATGAGGGTAAGTTTAAAGGTGCAACCCTAGAGGATTCCTCTGATGAGGTTTGGTACGGCGAGGTTTCCGGTGACATTGGCAAGCTGGGCTTGAAGGCTGGTTACTACAGCTTCAGCGAGGTTGAATCCTTTGATAATTATGGTAAAGACGGCGAAAAGAAGATTGATGACGACGATCTGAATATCTGGTCTGTAGGCGCAACCTACAACTTTGATAATAATGTTAAGCTGGGCTTCACTTATTTAATGGGCGAGGACAGCTACTGCGATTATGACGATATTGATGATGACGGCTATATCGCAACTGTATCCTACAAGGGCGCTAAGGCTACCAATCCTGGCAGCTGGGGCCTGTCTGCAACCTACTATGATCAGGGTGCAACCACCTATGTAAACCACACCATGAACGGCTTGGCAGATAAGATGTGGGGCTTTAAGGGCTACAGCGTAACCGCTAACTACACCTTTGCTAAGAACATCGTTGGTCAGGTTGAATGGTATGATCTGGAAGAAAAAGAGGGCGACCGTGATTCTCAAACCATCTGGAGCCAGCTGCTCTTCACCTTCTAATGGCTTTTATTGACTTTTAGATAAAAGCAGTTTGCAATAGAACACTCCTCGTAAAAAAAAGGACCGCTGTCCTGCTAAGGCAGGGCGGCGGCTCTTTTTTGTGTGCGCAAGGGGGTCTAAGCAATTATATTATCGCTAAGGCAACATAAAAATTTTAGGGAATGAGTGCTAGGATTCATAGAAACGAGGGTACGTGACTAAAAGTTACGTACTAACAGATTGTACCGAAGTTTCGTCTTGAATCCGCACGAAATTACCGTTAAAAAATTTTTCGTTGCAAGGCGATATATAATTGCTTAATTTATTTCGTCAAAATACACAGGCGATGTGTAATAGTCGTTGCCTGCACGCTTGCGCGTGCTGCCCTTCGCCAGCAGGCTCCACACGTCAGTGGCGGCAAGCTCCAGCTCAAGCTGGGCAGCGAAGGCGTTGCTTTGCCCGTTGGCGGCGTTTTTGCCTAGCTTGGTGATGACAGGCAGGGTGCTGGTGCGCTTCATCTGCTTCAAAAGCTGGCGGCCAGTGCTGTCAAAGGCTAGCACGCGCAGGTAAGCAGGGCATTGCTGCTGCCAGGTGCTGCGTGGCTTGTCCAGCAATATTTGCATAAGCAGGCGGCGTGCGCGGCTGGTTGTGTAGCGCTTGTGGGTGCAATGAGCGGCGGCCTCGGCCAGTGATGTGCAGCTAGCGGCCTGCTTCAGCAGGTTTTCTAATCCTTCGCTGGCTTCGCAGCGTGCGGCGATCTGCGCAGGCGTGAGCAGGCGCAGGCGGTAAGCAATAAGCTGCCACAAAAGCTGCTGGTCATAGCCTGCGCTAAGTAGCGCCGCACGCACGTAGGGCGGCACTGCCTGCTGCCAGGACACATTTCCCTGGGACAAGGCCTGGCGGATGGCGGTGGCACTGGCGCTAGCGCCTGCGATAGCTGCGCTGTTATAGCCTGCGTCCTGACGCTGCACGTAAAGTGGTGTAATGCCTGTCCCCGACAGCGCCTTGGTGTATTCTAAGGCAAGGATGTCGTTGGGCGCAGTGAGCGCGTAGCTGCTGCCTAAGGCCTCGCAGGCGGCGCTGGCGTAGCTGGCACCGTCTTTTAGGAGTGTGCGCAGCTTTGTTTGCGTCTCGCTGCTGGCGGCACGGCGTGCAAGCTCTGCAAAATCTGCCGTGGCCGTTTCGGCACCGCAGCAGAGCGTGTTGCAGCAGCCTGTGGCAGCTAAAAGCTGCACTGCACCACGTGCGAAAAATTCGGCACTGCGTAGCGTAAAGGCACAGGGAAGCTCTAGGACGAGGTCGGCGCCGCCCTGCATCGCCAGCTGCGCGCGCTGCCATTTGTCCAAAATAGCAGGCTCGCCGCGCTGCATAAAGCTGCCGCTCATGACGACGATGACTGGCTGCTGCGTGAGCTGCCTGGCTTTGGCCAGATGATATACATGACCGTTGTGAAAAGGATTATATTCGGCGACAATACCGGTAGCATTCATAGTGATACCTCACGGAAAATAGTGTTTGCTTTTATTTAATTATAGCATATGCTGTAAATTGAGAAAATATTTCTGTTCAAGTGACTCTAAATAGTGTATACTAATGGTGTATTGGATTTTGTTTCTAAATTATGGCTTGCTAATAACCAGGAGGCTTATCGTGATTGTTTTTGTAGTTAATTGTGGCAGCTCCTCTATCAAATATCAGCTAATTGATATGGAAAACGAGCAGGTGCTGGCTAAGGGCCTGATAGAACGCATCGGCATGGAGGGCAGCACGCTCAAGCACACGCCTGCAGGTAAATATACAATTGATATCAAGGAAGAAATCCCTGACCACAAGGTAGGCATCCGCATGGCAATTGCTGCGCTGACCAACAAGGAGTATGGCGTTATCGACGACATGTCGGAAATAGATGCTGTGGGACACCGCGTCGTGCATGGTGGTGAACGCTTTACCGATAGCGTGCTGATTACCAGTGACGTGCTGCGCGGCATTGAGGCCTGCTGCGAAATTGCACCCTTGCACAATCCGCCTAATCTTTACGGCATCAACGCCTGCATGGAAATTATGCACGGTACACCGCAGGTGGCAGTGTTTGATACGGCCTTTCATCAGACTATGCCCAAGGTAGCCTATCTTTATGGCCTGCCCTATGAAATGTACGTAAAATACGGCGTGCGCCGCTATGGCTTTCATGGCACCTCGCACAAATATGTAGCGCAGCGTGCTGCAGCACTGATGGAAGAGCATATGAATGATTTGCGCATCATTACCTGTCACCTGGGAAATGGCGCCAGCATTGCTGCCATCAAATACGGCAAATCAATAGATACCAGCATGGGCTACACTCCCTTGGAGGGCCTGATTATGGGCACCCGCAGTGGCGAGATTGACCCTGCGATTATTCCCTTTCTGATGGAAAAGGAAAACATGAACGCACAGCAGATTGACGACTACCTGAACCGACGCAGCGGTATTTTGGGCATCAGCGGCCTGTCGAGTGACTTCCGTGACCTGGAAAGTGCAGCTAACCGTGGCGATGAGCGCAGCCAGCTGGCGATTGATGTTTTTGCCTACAAGGTAAAAAAATATATTGGTGGCTATGTTGCTGCCATGGGCGGCGTGGATGCTATCGTCTTTACTGCCGGCCTGGGCGAAAACTCTCCCTTTATGCGCGATAAGATCTGCAACGGCTTGGAATATCTGGGAACGCGTGTTGATCCGGATTTGAACAAGGTGCGTGGCAAGGAGCGCGAAATCAGCGTGCGCCGTGCCCGCGTCAAGATTTTCGTTATCCCGACAAATGAGGAACTGGTCATTGCCCGTGACACCTATAACATCTGCCGCAGGATTATTAAGCTGTAAAGCAGTATTTTATGTAAAGCGGGACGCTGTTTTTGCTTTGCCTAAAGCATTTTTACTTGACAAAGAGCGCTAATACCGCTATAATTGTAACGATTGGTGAAATATGATTAAAATAAATGTCGCAGAAATCAAGAAAAGACTAGTCGGTGAAAAGGCCCTTGCTTTTGAGCTTTCGCCCGCTGAGCTGGAGATTACGCCTGCAGAAATGGCTATTGAAGGCACGGTGAGTGTAAACGGCACAATGAGCAATGCAGGAGACGTTTTGCTTTTGCAGGCTGTGCTTGTGGCTAAGGTGCAGCGCACCTGCGGCCGTTGCCTTAAAGGCTTTACAGGCGTTGTGCAGGCAGAGGTTATCGAAAAGTTTTATCCGGCAAGTGCTGAACATATTGAAAATGATGCTTTTGTTTACGATTCGGACGTTATTGATATAACGGAACCGCTTCGTGAAGGGCTGCTGCTTGCAGAGCCCATGCAGGCTCTGTGTAAGCCAGACTGCCGGGGACTTTGTCCCGTTTGTGGCGCTGATCTTAATGATGGTGACTGCGGATGTGACAGGTTCACTGTAGATCCAAGGCTGGCGGCATTGAAGCAATTCATCAAAAATTAAATTCACTTCATAGCACTGAGGAGGTGTGTTGAGAAATGGCAGTACCTAAGAGAAAAATGTCCAAAGCCCGTCGTGACAGACGTCGTGCTAACTGGAAGCTGAGTGTTCCTGGCATGGTTGAATGCCCGCAATGTCATGAATTGAAAATGCCGCATCGCGTTTGCCCGGAATGCGGTTGCTACAATGGCAAGCAAGTCATTGCTAAAGCAGAATAATCTAAGCTATCAAGCCCCCGAGATTGTCTTCGGGGGCTTTTTGCATGCCTAAAGATTAATTGCGTAATTAAAGAAATCACAAAAATGTAAGCGATATTACACATTTTTCGCTAAAAACCTCTTGCCAAAAGCTGCACATGCTCTTATAATAAAAACAGATATTATGAGCTGGTACTAAAAAGCAGGTGAGGTAATGACATCTTCTAAAAAATTAATACGTCACAAAAGCTTAAAAAAGCTGCTTAGGGATAACCCCTTCTGCACAGACGAACAGCTGGCGCAAATGCTGGACGTCAGTGTCCAGACGATTAGGCTGGACCGTGTAGCCTTGGGAATTCCAGAGCTGCGTGCCAGAACTCGTACTATGGCGGAGGAAGCACAGACTAAGCTGCGTGCGATTGACAAAAAGGATATTGTAGGCGAGCTGCTTGATCTGGAGCTGAACAAAATCGGCATTTCCACCCTCAAGATAACGGCTGATATGGTACTGGAGCGCACGGGTATCGCGCGCGGCTACTATATGTTTGCTATGGCCAACACGTTGGCGCTGGCGGTGGTGGATGCCCAGTTTGCCCTGACTGCCGTAGGTAATGTAAAATATAAGGTGCCTGTTAATGCAGGGGCCGTATTGGTTGCCCGTGCTGTGGTAACTCACCGCCGCATGGACAAGTATTATATTTTTGTTTCTATCAAGAATAACAACGAAGAGGTTTTTCGCGCTAAGTTTATTATTGTTTCCTTGGATAACAGGGAAAAGCAGGAAAGGGAGCAGGACGCATGAAGATCGCGGTAGATGTTATGGGTACCGACTACGGCCCCAAGGAATTGGTTTTGGGCGCAGTCAATGCGGTTAAAGCGTACGGCTGCGAAACTGTGCTTGTGGGTGATGAAGGCGTAATCCGTGAGCTTTTACAGCAATATGGTGCTGACAAGGAGTCCAAAATTACTATTCATCATGCCAGCGAGGTAATAGCGATGGACGAGCATCCTGCGATTGCGGTAAAATCTAAAAAGGATGCTTCAATCGTGGTGGCAGCAAGGCTGCTGCGCAACAAGGAATGCGATGCCCTGGTTTCTTCAGGCAGCACAGGCGCGGCTGTTGCGTCAGCGCTGTTTTGCGTGGGACGCATTAAGGGTGTGGAAAGGCCTGCAATTGCAACGCCCATCCCCAGCCTTACGGGTACTACCGTCGTGCTTGACAGCGGCGCCAAGGTTGACGCTAAGCCGGAGCATATGGTGCAAAGCGCTATTATGGGAACGGTGTACGCCGAAAAAATCTTAAAAATTTCTGCGCCGAAGGTAGGACTTTTGAACATCGGCGAAGAAGAAACTAAGGGTAATGAGCAGGCACTAGCAACCTACCCGCTGCTCAAGGCCGAGCAGACCATTAATTTTATCGGCAACGTCGAAGGCCGTGATATCAACAAAGGCACTGTGGACGTGGTTGTCTGCGATGGTTTTGTTGGTAACGTCGTCCTAAAGTTTGGCGAGGGACTGGCCAAGGCTATTATGACCCTGATTAAGGAAGCTATCATGAATGGCGGCATCTTAGCAAAGCTTGGCGGGCTTTTAATCAAGCCGGCGCTTAAGGGACTCAAAAAGCGCCTGGATCCGGCGGAATATGGCGGTGCTTTGCTGCTTGGTATCCGCGCACCCTTTATTATCTGTCACGGCAGCTCTAAGGCCAAAGCGATAACCAATGCTATCCACGTAGCTATGGACTTTGCCGAGCAGGATGTCGTGAGCATTATTAAAGACAAAATTGCGCAATCGCAAGAAAAGAAAGAGGAAATAGATCAATGACAAGAGCTGTTGGTATTTTAGGCGTAGGACATTATGTTCCTGAAAAAATTATCACTAACAAGGACATGGAAAAAATTGTTGAAACCAGTGATGAATGGATTACCGAACGCACTGGTATCAAGCAGCGTCATATTGCTGCCCCCGAGGAAGCAACCAGCGACCTGGCCTATAAGGCTGCCGTGGCAGCTTTGGCAGATGCCGGCGTAGCTGCTGAGGAGCTGGATTTAGTAATTGTTGGCACTGCGTCCAGCGATTATATCTTCCCGTCCACCGCCTGCTTGGTACAGGCGCGCCTGGGTGCGAAGAACGCAGCTGCTTTTGACCTGGCAGCAGGCTGCAGCGGCTTTGTTTACAGCCTGGCTGTAGCTAGTCAGATGGTAAAGAGCGGTCTGTATAACAAGGTGCTGATTATCGGTGCCGAAACCCTGAGCCGCATCATGAACTGGACCGACCGCAACACCTGCGTGCTGTTTGGTGATGGTGCCGGTGCTGCTGTTATCGGCGAGGTTGAAGAGGGCTATGGCGTGCTGGGTATTGATATGGGTGCAGACGGTAACGGTGGCAAGCATCTGCTGCAGCCTGCAGGCGGCAGCCGCAACCCAGCTAGTGAAGCAACCGTGGCAGCTAAGGAGCACACCATCCATATGAACGGTCAGGAGGTCTTTAAGTTTGCTATCCAGATCATGGGCAAGACCGCTAAGCGTGCTTTGGCTAACGCCAACATGAAGCCCGAGGAGCTGGATATGCTCTTCCCGCATCAGGCAAACTATCGCATCATCACCTCCGCTGCTAAGCGCTTAAAAATGCCTATGGAAAAGGTTTGGGTGAACGTAGATAAGTACGCCAACACCTCCGCCGCTTCTATTCCTATCGCCTTGTGCGAGGCACAGGCTGCAGGTGCGCTCAAAAAGGGTGACAACATCATCCTCGATGGCTTTGGCGCGGGTTTGACTTGGGCGGCTATTGTCCTCAAGTGGAGCAAATAATAGAGACTGCCGATAAGGCATATAACGTATAAACTTTTATAGGAAAGGATGATTATAACGTGAGTAAGATTGCATTCGTATTCCCTGGCCAAGGCTCTCAGACCGTTGGCATGTGCAAGGCTTTTTATGATGAATATCCGGTTGTAAAGCAAATTTTTGAAGAAGCAGATGACGCTTTAGGCTTTTCTATCAGCAAAATGTGCTTTGAAGGCCCTGAGGATCAGCTGCGCCTGACCGCTAATACCCAGCCTGCTATTTTGACTGCCAGCACCGCCTGCGCAGCTGTGCTCGAGGAGCATGGCGTGAGCTGTGATATCGCTGCAGGCCACAGCCTGGGTGAATATAGCGCTTTGGTTAACGTTGGCGCGCTCAAGTTTGCTGATGCTGTACGCATTGTTAATAAACGCGGTCAATTTATGCAGGAGGCTGTTCCTGTTGGCGAGGGCAGCATGGCTGCTGTACTTGGCTTAGACAGCGACAAGATTATCGAAATCTGCCGCAGTGTAGAGGCTGAAAGCGGCGAGGCTGTACAGGCTGTTAACTTTAACTGCCCTGGCCAGGTTGTAATTGCCGGCGCAGTGAACGCTGTAAACAAGGCTATTGACGCATTGAAGGCTGCTGGTGCTAAGCGCGCCATCCTGCTGCCTGTAAGCGCTCCCTTCCACAGCACTCTGATGCAGCCTGCAGCTGACCGTCTGGCTGAGGTTCTCGCTCCTATTGAGGTGAGCGACATCACCATTCCTGTTGTGGCTAACGTAACTGCAAACGAGGTAACCAGCGGCGAAGAGATCAAAAAGCTGCTCATTAAGCAGGCCGCTATGCCCGTACTGTGGGAAACCAGCGTGCGCAACATGGTTGCCGGCGGTGTAGACACCTTTGTTGAGGTTGGTCCTGGCAAGGTCCTCACCGGCTTTACCAAAAAGATTGCTAAGGGCGTGCCTGCGCTGAACGTAGAAAACCCCGAAAGCCTGGAAAAGACCCTGGAAGCATTGGCAAAATAAATCGTCCGTTGATTATCTTGCATAATCAATTTGTGAATGGGAAAGGACACAGTTATGAAACTTGAAGGAAAAAAAGCTCTTGTAACCGGCGCATCCCGCGGCATTGGCCGTGCCATTGCCCTGGCCTTGGCTAGCGAGGGTGCTGACGTTGTAGTTAACTACGCTGGCAGCGAGGCTGCAGCTAAAGAGGTTGCTGCGGAAATTGAAGCAATGGGCCGCAAGGCATTTGTTGTGCAGGCTGATATTTCGTCTAACGAAGCTGCTACCGCTATGATTGATACCGTGGTTAAGGAGTTTGGCCGCATTGATATTTTAGTAAACAATGCAGGTATCACCCGCGATGGTCTGTTAATGCGCATGAAAGAGGAAGACTGGGATGCAGTGCTCACCACCAATTTAAAGGGTGTGTTTAACTGCACCAAGGCTGCCGTAAAATATATGATGAAGCAGAAGGCTGGCAAAATTGTCAGCATCAGCTCTGTTGTCGGCTTGATGGGCAACGCAGGACAGGCTAACTACGCAGCTGCCAAGGCAGGCGTAATTGGCTTTACCAAGGCCGTTGCTAAGGAGGTTGCTGCGCGCGGCATCACTGTTAATGCAGTAGCTCCCGGCTTTATTAAGACCGATATGACCAGTGTGCTTTCGGACAAGGTTGTTGAAGGCATGCTCACTTCTATCCCCCTGCACAAGCTGGGTGAAACTACTGATATTGCCAAGGCTGTTGTCTTCCTAGTGAGTGACGACGCCAATTATATTACCGGACAGACTTTACATGTTGACGGTGGTATGGTAATGTAATAGGGGACCTTTAAAAGGAACCCTGCCAACTATACCATTTGGAAGGAGGTGAATCGTAATGAGCACTTTCGAAAAAGTAAGAGACATCACTGTTGAACAACTGAGCGTTGACGCTGACGAAGTAAAGATGGAATCCGCTTTCATCGATGACCTCGGCGCTGACTCCCTCGACATCGTTGAACTGATCATGGCTTTCGAAGAGGAATTCGGTGTTGAAATTCCTGATGAAAAAGCTGAAAAGATCCGCACTGTAGCTGACGCAGTTAAGCTGCTGGATGAAGAAAAATAATGCTTTACCGGCTTATGTTTGGGGAACCCGCAGCGGGTTCCCTGGCACAAGCTATTCTAGTCCTGAAATGGGGGATATTTGTTGAAACTACCAGTGCTGAAAATCGGTAAGCTTGTTGCTGAAGTACCGATTGTACAAGGAGGCATGGCTATCAGGCTGTCCACTGCCCGCTTAGCAGCTGCTGTAGCAAAAGAAGGCGGTATTGGCCTTATTGCTGCATCCGGAATGAGCTTTGATGAGCTGCGTACTGAAATACGCCTTGCCAGAAAGCTGACCGGCGGCAAGGGCATTATTGGCATCAATGCTATGTTTGCTGCCCGCGAGTTTTTGGGGCTGATTACTACTGCCGCACAAGAGAAAATAGATTTAATCGTGGCCGGCGCCGGTTTTTCAAGAGATATTTTTGCCGTCGGACGTAAATATGGTGTTGAAGTAGTACCAATTGTTTCTTCTGTTAAGCTGGCTAAAATTTCTGAGAAGCTGGGAGCCTCTGCTATCGTTGTCGAAGGCACGGAAGCAGGCGGACACCTGGGAACCCAGCAATCTATCAAAGAGATACTTCCGGACATTGTTAAATCCGTTAATATACCTGTTATTGCTGCTGGCGGCGCTGTCTGCGGCAGTGATGTTGCCGAGCTTTTAAAGCTGGGCGCGAGCGGTGTGCAGATGGGCAGCAGGTTTGCTGCCAGCGAGGAATCGAACGGCGCACCTGCCCTAAAGGAATTTTACTTAAAAATGACTAAAGAAGATGTTGTGCAGATTGACAGCCCTGTTGGCTACAAGGGACGTGCTATCCGTAACCCCTTTGCGCAGCTATCTTTAGAAAATAGAGCTCCTAAGCCTACGACCTGCGATTTGTGCCTTAAGCACTGTACGCACAGCTTCTGTATTATCAGAGCGCTGACCCGTGCGCAGCAGGGTGACGTAGAAACTGGCCTGGTTTTCACTGGTGCTAATATGTGGAAAATTAAGGAAATATTGCCTGTTAAAGAAATCTTCAGGCGCATAAAGGAAGAAATTGCAAAAATTTAATTACGAGGTGAACTATTTTGAGTAAGAGAAGAGTTGTTGTTACTGGTGTTGGCCCTGTAACTCCTATCGGTATCGGCAAGGATGCTTTTTGGAGCAACTTGGTTGCAGGCAAATCCGGCATTGGTGAAATTACCCAATTTGATACTACTGACTTTAGTGTAAAAATTGCCGGTGAGGTTAAAGATTTTGACTACACTGCCTTTATCGATAAAAAAGAAGGCAAGCGTATGGACCGTGTAACCCACTTTGCTGTAGCTGCTGCTAAGCTGGCAATTGAGGATGCCAAGCTGGATATGACTAAGGAAGATGCCCTGCGCTGCGGCGTTTGCGTTGGCAGCGGTATCGGCGGCATCCACACCTTCCTGGAGCAGTCCCTCAAGCTGGGTGCTAAGGGACCGTCTAAGATCAGCCCGTTCTTCATTCCGATGGAGATCCCCAACATGTCCGCAGGCCAGATTGCTATCGCTACCGGCCTCAAGGGACCTAACACTGCTATTGTAACTGCCTGCGCTACTGGCACCAACTGCATTGGTGACGCATTGCGCACTATTCAATACGGTGACGCTGACGTGATGCTGGCTGGCGGCACTGAAGCAGCCGTTTCCCCGATTGCTATCGCTGGCTTTGCTAACATGAAGGCGCTGTCCACTAATAACGAAAACCCCGAAGCAGCCTCCTGCCCCTTTGATAAAAAACGTGACGGCTTTGTTATGGGCGAGGGTGCTGGTGTACTGGTGCTGGAAGAGCTGGAGCATGCTAAGGCACGTGGCGCACACATTTATGCTGAGCTGGTTGGCTTTGCTATGAACTGCGATGCTTATCACATTACTGCTCCCGACCCGACTGGCGAAACCCCTGCAGCCTGCATTGCAGCAGCTGTTGCTGACGCTGGCGTGAAGCCTGAAGAGGTTGATTACATCAACGCTCATGGCACCTCCACCCACCGTAACGACCTGGGCGAAACCATTGCCTTCAAAAAGGTATTTGGCGACCATGCTTATGAGCTGTGCATCAGCTCCAACAAATCCATGATCGGCCATCTGCTGGGTGCTGCCGGCGGTGTTGAAGCTATTGCTACCGTTATGACTATCGAAAACGACTTGATTCCGCCGACCATCAACTACCAGGACAAGGATCTGGATGATCCTGAAGGACCGCTGGATTTGGACTATGTACCGAATGTAGCACGCAAAAAGGTCGTTAATGTTGCCCTGAGTGATAACCTGGGCTTTGGCGGCCACAATGCAAGCATCGTTTTCAAAAAATACGTTGACTAAAAAGCAAGGTTGATGAAAATGCAGGAAACACGTATACAGCAGCTAAAAAGCTTCTGTCAGGGGCTGGGCATCCAGATGCGTGATTTGGAGCTGTTGGACATGGCGCTGACCCATACGTCCTTCGCCCACGAAGCTAAGCAATATCCTAAACCGCATCACAATGAGCGTATAGAGTTTTTGGGTGATTCCGTGCTCAGCGTCATTGTGAGCACCTATATGTATAAAAACTTTCCTGATCTGGCAGAGGGTCAGCTGACTAAGCTGCGTGCTTATCTGGTATGCGAAGGCTCGCTTTATGAATATGCCAAAAAGATTCACCTGGGCGAGCATTTGAAGCTGGGCAAGGGCGAGGAGCTGAGCGGTGGGCGTGAGCGTCCTTCCATCCTGGCGGATGCTTTTGAATCAGTTTTGGGAGCAATTTACCTGGATCAGGGCTTTGAGGTGGCTAGAAGCTATCTTTTAGGCATGATGCAGTCGGAAATTGATTATATCTGCCGCCACGGTATTTTTAACGATTACAAGACACGTCTGCAGGAGTATTTGCAGCGTGACGGTGATGCGGATATCCATTACGTGCTGCTTAGCAGCACTGGCCCAGAGCACAACAAAATGTTTACCTCACGCGTCCTGCTTGGAGGCAGGGTTATTGGCGAGGGCAGCGGCCGCACCAAAAAGGATTCGGAGCAGCACGCAGCCAAGCAGGCCTTGGCGCAGCTGCATGTGCAAAACGCAGCGGAATAAGCTGCGGCCTTGAGGCTTTAAAATAACATATATACAAAGTAAAACCCACAGCTTACAGTGTTTGTAGGCTGTGGGTTGTTTGTTTGCATTATTAGTAGTGTACTGCCTTGTCGTTCAATAGGCTGAAGCCTGCTGCCGTGAGCTTATCCTTGATTTCCTGGATCTGCTTGGCATCGCGTGTTTCCAGCTCCAGCTTGAGGAAGCAGCCCGTGATGGCCATATTAGCGTCACTACGGTTGTGCTGCACGCCGACAACGTTGGCGCCGCACTGGCTGACGATGTCGCTGACCTGGCGCAGCTGGCCAGGACGGTCTTCGAGCACGATGACCAGATCGGCACGGCGGCCGCTGGTTACCTGGCCACGGGTGATGACGCGTGAGAGAATGTTTACGTCAATATTGCCGCCAGACACGAGGCAGACGGTCTTTTTGCCTTTAAGCGGCAGCTTGTCAAAAATAGCAGCTGCTACTGGGGTGGCACCTGCGCCCTCGGCGATGAGCTTTTGCTTTTCTATCAACGTCAAAATAGCAGTAGCGATTTCGTCCTCACTTACGGTAACAATATCGTCTACATATTTACTGATTATATCGTAGGTTGTTTCACCTGGGGTCTTGACAGCAATACCGTCAGCAAAGGTGTTGACGTGCTCTAAGGTTTCGTATTTGTGATCATGGAAGGCGTTAAACATGCTGGCTGCGCCTGCTGCCTGTACGCCGTAGATTTTGACATCGGGACGCAGGCTCTTGATAGCAAAGGCTACGCCGCTGATGAGACCGCCGCCGCCGATAGGCACGACAACTGCTTCTACATCAGGCAGCTGGTCCAAAATTTCCAGACCGATGCTGCCCTGGCCAGCAATAACCAGCTCGTCATCATACGGATGGATAAAGGTCATGCCCGTTTCCTCCTGCAGCTGCACAGCGCGGTCGTGTGCCTCGTCGTAGGCACCGGGGACGAGCTCTACCTGCGCGCCTAGGCGCTTGGTGTTTTCTACCTTCATGATGGGGGCGCCGTCAGGCATGCAGATGACGCTTTTGATGCCCATGCTGGTGGCAGCAAGGGCCACGCCCTGAGCATGGTTACCAGCGCTGCAGGCGATTACGCCCTTGGCAGCCTCCTCAGGCGAAAGCTGGCTAATTTTGTAATAGGCACCGCGCAGCTTAAAGCTGCCAGTAACCTGCAGGTTTTCTGTCTTCAGGTACAGGTCGCTGCCATCACTCAAATGAGGTGCCGCTATTAAATCTGTCTTGCGTGCTACGCTCTTTAAGATGAAGGCTGCATGATAAATTTTGTCTAGTGTTAGCATTTTGATACCTTCTTTTTCCCTTATTTTGTAATAAAACTATATGTCTGTGCCAGTGTCTGCTGCAAGAAGCAGCTTGTAGTACAACACATTACATTTTAGTATAAAATGAATCCGCGCCCGCGTCAAGTGCTTATGTACAATTACAGCACCGATAGTGTATAATGATAAGATAACAATAAGCTTAAAGGAGTGCAGAAAAATGCAATGGATAGAAGTAAATGTAGCTGTGACGCATGAGGCGGTAGAGGCAGTTGCTGATGTTTTGACGAATGCAGGCTCTAAGGGCGTGGCGATTGAGGACCCGCAGCTGATTAATGATTTGCGCAAAAGCGGCACCTGGGAGCTGTGCGACATACCCGAACAGGAAAATACCGAGGTGGTTACTGTAAGCGCCTATTATGCTGACGATGATAAGCTTACGCAGCGCCTGGCAGAAATTGACGCGCAGCTGGCGCTGATTGAGGAGCGCATTGGCAAATATCGCTTTGGCAACACACGCTTCCGCAGGATGAGCGAGCAGGACTGGGCCAACGAATGGAAGCAGTATTTTCACGTGACGCACGTAGGTAAAAGCTTGGTTATTAAGCCCAGCTGGGAGGAATATACGGCCAAGGAGGGCGAGCACGTTATTGAAATTGATCCTGGCATGGCCTTTGGTACAGGCACGCACCACACCACTAATATGATGATGGAGCGCCTGGAAAAGGTGATCACGCCTGCATCCACCGTGTTTGATGTTGGCACAGGCAGTGGCATCCTGGCGATTGCGTCGGCTATGCTGGGAGCTAAAAGCGTTAAGGCAGTAGATATTGACGCTGTTGCGGTGCGTGTAGCCAAGGAAAACGTGGCAGATAACGGCCTTGCTGCTGCCATTGAGGTGCGCGAGGGCGATCTTCTGCATGGCACCGAGGGCAGGGCAGATGTTATTATTGCCAATATTATCGCTGATATTATCATCATGCTTTTGAAGGATATACCGCAAAGGCTTGCAGCTGACGGCGTATTTTTGGCCAGCGGCATTATTGAAGAGCGCATGGCCGACGTTGAGGCCGAAGCAAAGAGGCAGGGTCTTGTGGTAGATGCAGTAGACCACCGCGGCGGCTGGGTCGTAATGCAGATGCGCATGGCGTAAAGGAAAGGAACAAAAATTGCATCGCTTTTTCATTCCCCAACTATATAACGAAACAATGACCATCACAGGCGTGGACGCACGTCACATCAGCAAGGTTCTGCGTATGCAGCCTGGCGATGAGCTGCAGCTTGTCAGTGATGACGGCGTGAGCGCCATAGCCGAAATTGCAGCGATTGACGCAGAAAGCGTGATTGTACATTGCAAGGAGAAGCTTGCCGAAAGCCATGAGCCTGCTGTGCGCCTGGTTTTGGCGCAGGGCCTGGCCAAGGGCGAAAAGATGGACTTCATCATTCAAAAGGCAGTGGAAATGGGCGCCTACAGCGTCGTACCCGTAGCTATGGAGCATTCTGTGGTGCGCTTAGACGGCGCAAAGGCACAAAAAAAGGTGGAGCGCTGGCAAAAGATTGCCGAAGCGGCTGCCAAGCAAAGCAAGCGTGATATAATCCCCCAGGTGCAGCAGGTGCAGACTATGGCACAGATGCTGGCGGCCAATGACTGCGAGACGAAGATTATTGCCTACGAATGCGAGGACAAAAAAAGCCTGCGCGCCGCACTGCAGGAGGCAAAACAAGCGCACAGCCTTAGCAGCCTGCTTTTGATTATCGGGCCAGAGGGCGGTATCAGCGAAGCGGAGCTTGCTGCAGCACGTGCGGCGGGAGCAGTGCCTGTAAGCTTGGGACGCAGGATTTTGCGTGCCGAAACGGCGGGACTTGTGGCAATATCGGCCATATTTTATGAAACAGGAGATTTAGGAGATTAATGAGAAAAATAGCCTTTTATACGCTGGGCTGCAAGGTTAACCAGGCAGATACTGCGAGCATGGAGGGAATCTTTCGTGCCGCAGGCTATGCGGTGGTGCCCTTTGGCGAGCCAGCGGATGTATATTTAGTTAATACCTGCGTTGTTACCAACACAGGACAGCGCAAGTCGCGGCAGATTATTAACCGCGCTGTGCGTCACAACCCCTTGTCGCTGGTGGTAGTGACAGGCTGCTATCCGCAGACCGCGCCCGAGGAGGTGCGTGCTATTAGCGGTGTGGATGTGATCATCGGCAACCAGGAGCGTGCGCGCATTGTGGAGCTGGTGAACGCAGCACTGGAGCATAAGCAGACCGAGATTTTGGACAATGTGCAGCAGATGACGGTGGATACCAAATTTGAGGAGCTGGGCGTGGGCACAGAAACCGACAAAACCCGTGCCTTCTTAAAAATCCAGGAGGGCTGCAACCAATATTGCACCTATTGCATTATTCCCTTTGCCCGTGGTCCGTTGCGCAGCCGCAGCCTGGCAAGCATCCGCGAGGAGGTGGGCAAGCTGGTGGCAGCAGGCTACAAGGAGGTTGTGCTCATCGGCATTCACCTGGGTTGCTATGGCAAGGAGCTGGTCCGTGAGGGCAGGCACGTGACGCTTTATGACGCTGTGCAGGCTGCCTTGAGCGTAGAGGGCGTGCAGCGTGTGCGTCTGGGATCCTTAGAATCGGTGGAGGTGGAGCCGCGCCTTTTGCAGCTGATGGCAAGCGAGCCGCGCCTTTTGCGTCACCTGCATCTGCCGTTGCAAAGTGGCTGTGACAAGATTTTGCGCTCCATGCACCGCCCGTATGATACGCAGCACTTTAGCAGGCTGCTGGCCGAAATCAGGGCCCAGGTGCCGGACGTGGCGATAACTACTGATGTTATTGTGGGCTTTCCGGGTGAAACCGATGAAGATTTTGCTGAAACGCTGGATTTTGTGCAAAAATGCGGCTTTGCCAAAATGCACATCTTCCCTTATTCCAAGCGTAAGGGTACGCCTGCTGCCGAAATGCCGCAGCAGGTGGACGAGGCTGTTAAGAGCGAGCGTGCTGCACGCCTGGCGCAGGTGGACGACACGTTGCACCAAAGTACATTGGCTGCCATGGTTGGCAGGGTGGAAGAGGTGCTGTTTGAGCAGCCTGTGGATGCAGCGCATATGGAAGGCCTGTGCGGACCGTATCTGCGCGTGGTAGCTGCTGGCGGCGCGCAGCTGGCTAATGAAATTGCTAAGGTGAAAATCACAGGCGTGCAGGATGATTATCTTGTGGGCGAGCTGGTAGAAAAATAACTGGCGCTGATAAATTCAAAAACATGTCACATTTTTAGCAGGAATTTGTATAAAAAAGTAGAATGTATCTTAGATACTACAAAAACGAGAGGAGGATAATTAAATGGCTGACGATTGCATTTTTTGTAAGATAATTAAGGGTGACATTCCTTCTGCAAGGGTTTATGAAGACGATAAAATGATTGCCATTAATGACGTTGCGCCTGCAGCTCCCGTGCATGTGCTGCTGCTGCCTAAGGATCATACTGCAAATATCACTACTGCTGATCCCGAGCTGGTTGCTTACATGCTGAGCAAGGTGAAAATGATTGCCGAAAAAACTGGTATTGCCGAAAAGGGCTTCCGCGTTGTAATCAACACCGGCGATGATGGCGGACAGACTGTAAAGCATTTGCACATTCATGTAATTGGTGGTAAAGCTTTGGGCTGGCCTCCATGCTAAAACTTGACAATGCTTGTCTTTTCCTGTATAATTAATCAGTAAGTGTTTTTGTCTGGCAACAGGTAAAAACTTAATTTGCATATACACTTCCCTAAGTGTGTGGAGGGAGGGAGATCAGATGGCAGAAATTAAAGTTGGCAAGAATGAAACTTTAGACAGCGCACTGCGCAGATTTAAAAGAGCAACCCAAAAGGCAGGCATTCTTTCTGAGGTAAGAAAACGCGAGCACTATGAAAAGCCGAGCGTTGCACGTAAGAAAAAATCCGAAGCAGCCAGAAAACGTAAAACCAGATAATTGGAGGCGGGCTGTATGTCTATAAAAGACCAATTGACTGCTGATATGAAGCAGGCCATGAAGGACAGGGAAGCAGGTAAGCTGCGTTTGTCCGTAATCCGCATGGTGCGTGCTAATATTAAAAATGTTGAAATCAATGACAAAAGAGAGCTTTCTGATGATGAGGTCTTGGCTGTCTTGATGAAAGAGGTCAAAATGCGTCAGGACTCCTTGGAGGAATTCCAAAAGGCAGGTCGTGACGAGTTGGTTGCCCAAGCTAAGGAAGAGATTGAGATTCTCAAAAAGTATCTTCCTGAAGCTCTTGGCGATGACGAGCTGAAGGCTATCGTAGCGGAGGTTATTGCAGCTGTTGGTGCTACTAGTCCCAAGGATATGGGCAAGGTAATGCCGGCGGTGATGGCAAAGACCAAGGGCCGTGCGGATGGCAAGCGTATTAACGCTATTGTTCGTGAATTGCTTAAATAACAATAATAACCGTGCTGGAGTAAAATCTAGCACGGTTATTTTATTCTCAAAAAAGTGTTTTACGCACCATGCAAGGTCTGCTATACTATAGATTAAGAGCATCAAGGAGGTGCGGCTCATGCCTATGGAATATTATTTTTTACTGGCCGGCGTAGTGCTGCTTGTGATTGAGCTTGCTGTGCCAGGCTTTGGGCTTTTTGGCATTAGCGGCCTGGTGTGCCTGACGGTGGGCAGCTTTTTTGTTTTGGGCGGCGGCGCCTTGGCAATAATGGTTTTGCTGGCGGTATATCTTGCGGTGGCGCTAGTGATAGTTTTTTTGTGCGTATACCTGCCTAAGGAAAGCAAATATAATCCCTTTGTGCTGTGGACGCGTCAAAAAAATAGCGAAGGCTACACCGGCGCCAGCGACCAGGGCCAGCTTTTGGGCAGGCAGGGAACCGCGCTCACAACGCTACGGCCTGCAGGGACGGTTGTCGTTGACGGCAAGCGACTGGATGTGAGCAGCTTGGGGGATTACATCCCTAAGGATACGGCTGTTGTCATCACCCGTGTAGAGGGCAGCAAAATTTTTGTGGAAAAAGTGAAGGAGTGACATCATGGGAGACTTACTAGGATTTGTTTTGGGCAGTGGCTTTGTCTTTGTACTGGCCATTGTCGGTATTGCGATTTTTTTGAACTTTGTACCGCTGGGCTTGTGGATTTCGGCAATTGCGGCCGGCGTGAATGTGGGTATATTCAACCTTATCGGTATGCGCCTGCGTCGCGTGCCTGCCTCACAGATTGTGCTGCCCTTGATTAAGGCGAACAAGGCAGGCCTGGATGTGAACGTTAACCAGCTGGAGGCGCATTATCTGGCAGGCGGCAACGTGGACCGCGTGATTGATGCCTTGATTGCTGCGCACCGTGCGCAGATTGATTTGAGCTTTGAGCGTGGCTGCGCCATTGACCTGGCAGGCCGCAATGTGCTGGAGGCAGTGCAGATGAGCGTCAACCCCGAGGTTATCGAAACCCCCGTTGTCAGCGCTGTGGCCAAGGATGGCATTGAATTGAAGGTTAAGGCACGTGTGACGGTGCGCGCCAACATTGACCGCCTGGTGGGCGGTGCTGGTGAGGCAACAATTATTGCCCGCGTCGGCGAGGGCATTGTCACCAACGTTGGCTCGAGCGCGGACCACAGCAAGGTGCTGGAAAACCCTGATTATATTTCCAAAACAGTTTTGGACAAGGGTCTGGACGCTGGCACGGCGTTTGAGATTTTGTCTATTGATATTGCGGACGTGGATGTGGGACGCAACATTGGCGCTGCGCTGATGACTGACCAGGCTGAGGCCGACAAGCGCATTGCCCAGGCACGTGCGGAGGAGCGCCGTGCTATGGCAGTAGCTAAGGAGCAGGAAATGAAGGCCTATACCCAGGAGATGCAGGCTAAGGTTGTAGAGGCACAGGCCAAGGTGCCTGCCGCTATGGCCGAAGCTCTTGCCAGCGGCCGCCTGGGCGTGATGGATTATTACCGCCTGAACAATATCCAGGCAGACACCAAGATGCGCCAGACGATTGCAGAGGTTGGCCCCGAGGGTGAGGATAAGCCTGTTGGCAGCAAATAAAGAGGTGCGCTATGGGTGGTTTATTTGACAGAGACCTGATCCCTGTGCTGTTTGTCATTTTTATGCTGTTCAATGTTTTTTGGGATAAAAAAAAGCGCCGCCAGCGCAAAAAAAACAAAAGCACGCAGCCAGTGCCGCCTGCACAAACGCAGCCTGCCAAGGGTGACGATGTAGTGGCAGATTTTGAGCGCCGCCTGCAAAGGACCACGGCTAAGGCCAAGGCACAAAAGCAGGCGGCCAGCGCCCGTCAGCGCATCCGTCGCGATGGTGAGGAGGCAGTGCGCTATGATGGCGGCAATGTCCGCCGTGACAGAGACCTGAGCGTGCATCATGATGGCGAGGCGGCGCATGACAGCACAGGCAGGGTGCATCGCGAGCAGGAGAACCTTGCACACGACAAGGGCAGGGTGTACTACGACCCGCGTGGTGACTACAGCTATGACGAGGAGAAGATGAACGCCGCTGCTGCTGCCTTCAGCGCACGCTATGCGCAAAGCAGCGCACAGCAGGCAAAACCGCGCCCCAGGCTTAAGCATGCGGCCCTGGTCCGCGGCGTGATTATGGCCGAGCTGCTGGGAAAGCCTAAGGCGTTAAACGGCGGTAGCGATAATTTTTAGGAGATGTTAATAAATGCTGGAAAAGCTGGATTTGACGAAAAAGCTATCTAAGGAGGAATATAGCGCGCAGATGGAGGCCCTGGGCGAGCGCCTGGGCAGGGCGCAGCGCCTGGCACGCGAGGCCAAAAGGCCTGTGATTATTGTCTTTGAGGGCTGGCGTGGCGCGCGCCGCAGTGCGCTGATTAATGAGATGATGCAGCAGCTGGACGCACGTGGGTTTAATGTTTATTCCACTGTGCGCCTGGGCGGCAGGCTGCAGGAGCAGCCGTTTTTTACCTTCTTTTGGCAGCATTTGCCCGCCTTGGGACAGATGGCGGTTTATCACCGCAGCTGGTATTATCTGAAGCAGGCCAACGAGCTGCAGCATGGGGAGGTGCAGTGCAAAAAATGCCTGGCAATATCCTACGAGCACATCAATAATTTTGAAAAGATGCTGACGGATGACAATTACCTGGTATTGAAGTTCTTTTTGCACCTTTCGCCGGAGCAGCAAAAAAAGAACATTGCCAAAAATGCCAAAACCCTGGGCAAGGCCTGGCGCGACCTTAACCCTGCGATTGACGAAAGCGACGCTTACGACGAATTTTTGGCCCGCTACGAAAAAATGCTGGAGGCTAGCGACACCGTTAACGCACCTTGGCATCTGGTGGCTGCCGATGATGGCCGCAGCGCGAGGATTGAGGTTTTCACCAAAATTGCCGAAGCAATTGAAGCGGCAGTGGCTGCCAAGGCAGAGGTGAGCGCACCGCCACGCGCCGAGGTTGCCTACGACGTTTTGAGCAGGGTGGACCCTAATAAGCAGCTTACCAAGGAAGAATATAAGGAAAAGCTGGATAAGTACCAAAAGCGCCTCGCGCAGCTGCAGATAGAAATGTTTAAGGCGCAGATACCTGCTGTCATCGGCTTTGAAGGCTGGGACGCAGCCGGCAAGGGCGGAGCTATCCGCCGTTTGACCGCAGCGCTGGACCCATTGGGCTTTAGCGTGCATCCTGTGGCCTCGCCCAACGTGGTCGAAAAGCAGTTCCATTACCAGTGGCGCTTTTGGATTCACCTGCCGCAGCCTGGAAACATCACTATCTTTGACCGTACCTGGTACGGCCGTGTGATGGTGGAGCGCATCGAAGGCTTTGCCAAGCCGCACGAGTGGCAGCGCGCCTATGATGAAATTAAGGATATGGAAGCGCAGTGGAGCGAGCACGGCGTTGCTATCGCCAAGTTTTGGCTGCAAATTGACAAGGATGAGCAGCTGCGCCGCTTTAGCGAACGCCAAAACGACCCCAATAAGCAGTGGAAGATTACGGACGAGGACTGGCGCAACCGCGACAAGTGGCAGGCCTACGAGGAGGCCATCAACGAAATGCTGGTGCGCACTGATACCTCCTACGCGCCTTGGACCGTGGTGGAGGGCAACAATAAATATTACGCGCGCCTGAAGGTGCTCAAAACGGTGATCGACCTGTTTGAAAGCAAGCTGGCGCAGCACAAGTAAACGGAACTGAGAGGAAAAGTATTGTCCTGGCAAATTAAAAATTATATTAAGGAAACAAGAGAAAATGAATGGGGCGCACAGGTGTATCCGCCCGGACTGCGCCATAGCGTGGCCTTTATCTATCCCAACGTGTACCACCTGGGCATGTCCAACCTGGGTATGCACATTCTATACCAAATGATTAACGCCAGGGGTGACAGTGCCTGCGAGCGTTTCTTTTTGCCTGATAAACGCCTGCAGGCAGAGCACAGCAAAAGCAAAACGCCGCTGCTGAGCCTGGAAACCCAGCGCGCATTGGCCGATTTTGATGTAATCTTTGTCATGCTGTCGTTTGAGATGGATTATGACAATCTGCTGACTGTGCTGGACTTGGGCAATATCCGCCTGCGTGCGGCTGAGCGCAACGAGCGCGAGCCGCTGGTGATTGTGGGCGGGCCGTGTGCCACCTTTAACCCCGAGCCGCTGGCGGCTGTGGCTGACGCCTTTGTTATTGGCGAGGGTGAGGAAACGGTGCAGCGCATTTTGGACGTTATTTATGCCAAGGGCAGCAAGGAGCAGCGCCTGGCCGCCCTGGCGCAGCTTGCGGGGGTGTATGTGCCCAAGTTTTACGAGGCGCAATATGATGCAAACGGTGATTTTGCCGCTCTTGTAGCGCACGACGGCGCACCTTGCCGCATTGCGCGCCAATGGGTGCGCGATATTGATGCCTATCCGCATACATCGGCGATTGTGACGAGCGGCACCGAATTTGAGGACATGTATATTGTGGAGGTGGCGCGTGGCTGTGGCCGTCATTGCCGTTTTTGCATGGCAGGCTACTGCTTCCGCAAGCCGCGGCCGCGGTCGCTGGAGGCCATTTTGGCGGATATTGCCAAGCGTCCTGCGCGGACGAAAAAGGTGGGCCTGATGGGCGCGGCGGTGTCGGACCATCCGCAGATGGCAGAGCTTACAGCCTACCTGGTGGAGCACAATATTCCCTTTTCGGTGGCCAGTATGCGTGCCGACATGCTCACGGAGCAGATTGCCAAGGCCCTGGCGCAGAGCGGCCAGCGCACAATGACGGTTGCTCCCGAGGCAGGCAGCGAAAGGCTGCGGGATGCAATCAACAAGGGCATTACCGAAGAGCACGTGTATAGTGCTATTGAGCTGGCGGCAGGCGCAGGCATGCGCAACATCAAGCTGTATTATATGATCGGCCTGCCTGGTGAGACCGATGAGGATATAGAAGAAACCGTGGCGATGATCAGGCGTGTGCGTGAAAAAATGGACGCAGTGGGCAACAGGGGCGAGCTGGTAATTTCGGTGAACGGCTTTGTGCCCAAGCCCTTTACGCCGTACCAATGGGCGCCGCTGTGCAATGTGCGCACGCTCAAAAAGCGCTTTAAGCTTTTGGGTGACGGTCTGAAGAAGGAAAAACGCATTAAGCTGATTACAGAATCCTTAAAGGAAACCGTGGTGCAGAGCGTGTTGGCGCGTGGAGACAGGCGCATAGGCGAGGCGCTTATAGAAGCGCACACTACAGGCCGCAGCCTCAAGCAGGTGCTGAAGGCGCAGGGCCTTGATGCCGAGGAGCTGGCAGAGCGCGAGCTGCGTATAGGCCAGCCCCTGCCGTGGCAGCACCTGGACATGGGCGTTACGCAAAAGTATCTGGCTGACGAGCTGGTGCGCAGCGGGGCAGGACGCTTCACGCCCATGTGCTTTGAGGGGTGTGGGCGCTGCGGCGTGTGCAAGCAGTAAGGCCGCCGATAAGGCGCAAAACTAAAAAAGGCTCCCTCTTTGAGGGAGTTTTTTTAACGCGATGGAGCTCCACAAAAGCAAAAAACCTGCTCTTTAACGAGCAGGTTCAGCTTGTAAAAATTAAGCCATAGCGTTGACTTTCTTTGCAAGTCTGGATTTTTTGCGGGCTGCAGCATTTTTATGGATAATGCCTTTGCGAGCTGCTTTATCGAGCAAACCGGAAGCAGTAGCCATAGTAGCTTGAGCGTCTTCTTTAGCACCGGTTTTAGCCAGAGCCTCTACTTTGCGGGAAGCATTGCGGAGAGCTGCTTTGATCGGAGCGTTTTTAGCACGACGTTCTGCGTCGGTCTTTACACTGCGGATGGAAGATTTAATGTTCGGCAACGAATTTCACCTCCTGAATATTCTTGTACTGCAATATTCTATCACGATTACAGCGTTTGTGCAAGCAAAAAATGCAAATTAAGCTTATACCTGCGTCAGAAAATTTTTTCAGCCAGCTTGACCTGGAGCACACTCCAAGTGTTACAATGAAGGCAGCACAAAAAACGTTGGCAAGCGGAGGTAAACAGCATGAAGATTAACGAGGTTAGCAAATTATACGATATCAGCGCCGACACCCTGCGCTATTATGAGCGCATTGGCCTGGTGCCGCCTGTGACGCGCAATGAAAGCGGCATCCGTGACTACAGCGAGACGGACTGCAACTGGGTGCAATTTGCCAAGTGCATGCGTGCAGCAGGACTTTCGGTGGAAAGCCTGATTGAATATGTGACGCTGTTTGGGCAGGGAGATGCAACGCGTGCGGCCCGCAAGGAGATCTTGATAGAGGAGCGCGCCAAATTAGTGGAGCGTATGCAGCAGATGCAGCAAACCCTAGATAAGCTCAACAATAAAATCGACAATTATTACAAGTGCGTAGAGTACGAAGACACCAAGCTGAAATAAGCAGATGACAAGGGAGAGGCGGCAGCGGCCGTCTCTCTTTTTAGTTTACAGCCTTAGCGGGAAAATGGTATAATATCTAGTACTAATAAATTAGGCAAAGCGTTTGCTTGAGCCTTAAACAAGACATTTTACGAAGGAGCAGGACGAGAATTTTATGATTGCACAAGATCACATCCGTAACTTTTCTATTATCGCCCATATAGATCATGGCAAGTCTACCCTGGCGGACAGACTGATTGAATATACAGGAACCCTTACTAAGCGCGAGATGGAGGACCAGATTTTGGACTCCATGGATTTGGAGCGCGAGCGTGGCATCACCATTAAGGCGCAGGCCGTGCGCAGCATCTACAAGGCACGCAACGGTGAGGAGTATATGCTCAACTTTATTGATACTCCCGGCCATGTCGATTTTACCTATGAGGTGTCGCGTGCACTGGCTGCGTGCGAGGGTGCGCTGCTGGTGATTGACGCGACCCAGGGCATTGAGGCGCAAACCTTGGCGAACGTGTACCTGGCGCTGGACAACGATTTGGAGATTATCCCTGTTATCAACAAAATTGACCTGCCAAGCGCCGACCCTGACCACGTTAAAAAAGAAATTGAAGACGTTATCGGTATAGATGCTTCGGACGCAGTGCTTTGCAGTGCCAAGACCGGCCTGGGTATTGAGGATGTGCTGGAGGCGATTGTGGCTCGCGTGCCTGCACCGGCAGGAGATGCCGCCGCACCGCTGAAGGCGTTGGTGTTTGACTCTAAGTTTGATGCCTATAAGGGCGTAGTGCTGTACGTGCGCGTTATGGAGGGGCGCCTGCGCAAGGGCATGAAGATCCGCATGATGGCAACAGGTGCGGAATTTGATGTCACCGAGGTGGGCTACTTTAAGCCAGGTATTGTGAACGTGGACGAGCTGGAGGAGGGCCAGGTAGGCTTTTTTGCTGCCAGCATCAAGAACGTTAAGGATGCACGCGTGGGCGACACTGTAACTGATGCGCAAAACCCCGCGCCGCAGGCACTGCCAGGCTACCGCAAGGCTACGCCTATGGTGTACTGCGGCCTGTATCCTGTTGAAAATTCGGATTACGATAATTTGCGTGATGCCCTGGAAAAGCTGCAGCTCAATGATGCCTCGCTGGTGTTTGAGCCGGAAACCTCTACCGCCTTGGGCTTTGGCTTCCGCTGCGGCTTTTTGGGCCTTTTGCATATGGATGTTATCAAGGAGCGCCTGGAGCGTGAATATAACCTGAGCCTGATTACCACTGCGCCTAACGTAATTTACGAGGTGTTCCGTACTAACGGCGAGGTGGAGATGGTGGATAACCCCTCGCTCTTTCCTGACCCCACCGTCATTGACCACGTGGAGGAGCCTTACGTAAATGCTACGATTATCGTGCCTAAGGACTACGTGGGCGCGGTGATGGAGCTGAGCCAGGAAAAGCGCGGTGAATATGATAACATGACCTATCTTGATGATACGCGTGTTATGATTCATTATGCCCTGCCGCTGAGCGAGATTATCTTTGATTATTTTGACCGCCTGAAATCTGCTACCCGTGGCTATGCTTCGCTGGATTACGAGCTGAGCGGCTACCGTTATTCCAACCTGGTGAAGGTTGATATCCTCTTAAATGGCGAGCCTGTGGATGCGCTTTCGGCCATTGTGCACAAGGAAAATGCCACCGTGCGCGGCCGTCAGCTGGTAGAAAAGCTGCGTAGCCTGATACCGCGCCAAATGTTTGAAATTCCGGTGCAGGCCGCTATCGGTAACAAGGTTATTGCCCGTGAGAATGTGCGTGCTATGCGCAAGGACGTGCTTGCCAAGTGCTACGGCGGTGACATTAGCCGTAAGCGCAAGCTGCTGGAAAAGCAGAAGGAGGGCAAAAAGCGCATGAAGCAGGTGGGAAGTGTTGAGCTGCCGCAGGAGGCCTTCATGGCTATATTGAAGATGGATTGATTTACTAATCGCCGATAAGCACCCATCTGCGTTGTGTTAGCTTCTAGACGTACTAAAAGTACGCGACGCAAAGTCCCAGTTTGTCGCGAGTATGCGAAGCGAGAAACTGATGGACGTGCTAATATCGCTTGCGATGAGTCGTCGCTAACACTTAGCATCTGGGCACTTCTAGGCGATTTGGCGTGGGCGGAGTTAAGCACCCATCTGCGTTGTGTTGGCTTCTAGACGTACTCCAACATAATAATTTTTACTTGATAAGTAGGTGATAATGTGATGATTCAGCTGCAAGGCCTGCTGTCGACACTTGGTATTCTGGATATCATTGATATTGTCGTGGTTGCCTATTTCCTTTATCGTTTGTATTTGATGCTGAAAAATACCCGTGCTGCCACCCTGGGCAAGGGCCTGATGGTGCTGGTGGTGTTTATGGTGATTTGCCGCTGGCTGAATCTGCATGTTATCAGCTGGCTGCTGGAAAAGAGCATGACGGTGATCATGGTGGCGCTGCCTGTTGTCTTTCAGCCGGAGCTGCGGCGTGCGCTGGAGCAGATTGGCCGCGGCAAGCTGTTTCACAAAAGCAGCGAGCTTGATGAGCAGGAGCTGGAGGAAATGCTTGATTCTGTGGCCCACGCTACTAAGGTTATGAGCAAGAACAAGGTGGGCGCGCTGATGGTGTTTGAGCGTGCTACGGGCTTGGCGGAGCGCATTGAAACCGGTGTGCCGATTGACGGCCTGGTGAGCAGCGGCCTTATCCAAAACATTTTTGTTAAGGATACGCCTCTGCATGATGGCGCTGTGGTTATCCGTGGCAACCGCGTAGTTGCTGCCTGCTGCCTGCTGCCGCTCACCGAAAACCGCAACCTGAGCCAGGAGCTGGGCACGCGTCACCGTGCCGCCATTGGTATGTCTGAGCAGTCGGACGCTATGGTGCTGGTTGTGAGCGAGGAAACAGGTACAATTTCTATTGCCCGCAACGGCGAGCTGATGCGTTATCTGACGGTGGATGATGTGAAGGATATCCTGCGCACGGCCATCTTTCAGCCGCATACCGCGGTCAAGGATTCCTTGGTAGAAAAGATCAAGAGCTTGTGGGGCGGTGAGAGAAAATGAGATTTTTGCAAAGGCTGGCGCGGAAGGAAAATTTGTGGGCACGTATTATCTGCCTGTTGGTGGCCTGCGGCCTGTGGGTTTATGTTATGACGGACCAAAACCCGATTATTGAACGCAGTGTGGAGGTGCGTCTGCAGCAGATAAATCTGCCTAATAATATGATGGTGTTTAATGCACCTGACAAAATTTTGGTGAAGGTGCGTGGGTCGCGCACCCAGCTTAGTGGTGACAACATTGATGGGCAGGTGAGTGCTTCTATCAATCTCAAGAACGTTACTGAGGGGCAGCAGAGCCTGCCCATTACCGTCACCTATGCCGGGGGTGAGATTGTAAGCATTACGCCTAAGGACGTGTCGGTGTATGTGGATACCGTGAGCGAAAAGCAGGTGCCTGTCTCGACGCGTACCGTGGGAGCTGTGACTAGTGATATGACGCTGGGAAGTAGTACGATTACACCAGCGGAGGTTACGCTGCGTGGCGCTACGCACCGCATTGATAAGGTGAACCGCGTGGTTGCTCCTGTTGATGTCACCGACCGCACTGGCAGCTTCCAGGCTGAAAGTGAGCTGGTGGCTGTGAGTGACGATGGCTACGATATTCCTAACATGAAGATTATTCCTGAGCGGGTGCTGGTGCAGGCAACCATGGTGAGCCAGATGCATTCTATGGATATTCCTGTTAAGCTGGTGCTGAGCGGCACCCTGCCTGACGGCGTGGTTGTTACTAAGACCGAAATCGTGCCCGAAACTATTCACCTTACGGCGCCGCCGTCCGTGCTTAAGGAGCTGAAGGATGTGAAGACTAAGCCTGTGGATATCAGTAAGCTTGATGGCAGCAGTGCGGTGGCTGCCGAGCTGGACCTACCTGCGAAGGTGATCCCTGAGATCCGTACGGTGCAGATAAAATTTTCGGTGGAAAGGCGGAATTAGATTCTAAATGAAGCTGAAGATAAATAATGTGCGTATCAGCCTGCTGCGTGAGCAGAGCTTGGAGCAGGCTGTATGTAAAAAAGCAGGTATTTCCCGGGAAATGCTGGGGAGCGTGCAGGTTTTGCGCAAGGCTGTGGATGCACGCAAGAAAAGTGATGTCTGCTTAAATTATCATGTTCTGGCAGAGGTTGATGCCAATGCCAGGCAGGCCAAGCGCCTTTTGGCGGACCGTGACATAAGCAAATTTATAGAGCAGAGCCTGCCGCAGCCGCAGCTGGGAACACTGCCTATGGCTGCGCCGCCTGTGGTTATCGGGGCAGGGCCTGCAGGCCTTTTGGCGGCGCTGGAGCTGGCGCAGTATGGCTACAGACCGCTTTTGCTGGAGCGTGGCAAATGCGTGGCACAGCGTGAGCAGGATGTACAGCATTTTTGGCAGACGGGTGAGTTTAACCCTGCGAGCAATGTGCAGTTTGGCGAGGGCGGTGCAGGCACGTTTTCGGACGGCAAGCTGACGACGCGCGTTAATGACCCGATGATGGCGCATATTTTACAGCTGTTTGTGGCAGCAGGCGCGCCGTCTAATATTTTGTACGAGCACAAGCCGCATGTGGGTACGGATAAGCTGCGCACGATGGTGCAGGGACTGAGCCGCCGCATTGGCGAGCTTGGCGGCAGCGTGCGCTATAATGCGCATGTGCGTGATTTGGTGATCAAAAACGGCCGTGTGCAGGGCGTGGTGCTGGCTTGCGGCGAAACGATAGCGGCAGGGGCAGTGGTGCTGGCCTGCGGCCATAGCGCACGCGATACCTATGCTATGCTGGCGCAGCGCGGCGTGGGGATTGTGGCCAAGCCCTTTGCTATCGGCGTGCGCATAGAGCATCCGCAGGAGCTGATTGACAGGGCGCAGTATGGCAGCTTTGCCGGACATCACCTTTTGGGGGCGGCCGATTACGCTTTGGTTTACCATACGGCGGACAGGACGCGTGCTGCTTACTCCTTTTGTATGTGCCCGGGCGGACAGGTGGTTGCTGCAGCTTCGGAGGCTGGGGGCGTGGTTGTCAACGGCATGAGCTTATACAAGCGTGATAGCGGCATTGCTAACAGCGCCTTGGTGGTTAACGTGGATGAGCGTGATTTTGGCGCAGGGGCGCTGGCAGGCGTGGAGTTTCAGCGCCAGTATGAACGCCTGGCCTATGCGGCGGCAGGCAGCAGCTATTATGCTCCGGCGCAGAACCTGGATAGCTTTTTGCGGTGCAGTACGCCCTCGCTGGAGTGCCTGGTGCAGCCAACGTACAGGCCTGGCCTTGCAGCCTGCAGCTTGGATGATGTGCTGCCTGCGTATGTTACGGGCACGCTGCGCGAGGGCATAGCGGCCTTTGGGCGTAAGCTTGCAGGCTATGCGGACGGTGGCGCTCTGCTGACGGGCGTGGAAACGCGTACGTCGGCTCCGGTGCGGATTGAGCGTGACAGGGCCAGCCTGGTGTCGGTGACGCATGATTTGCTGTACCCCTGCGGAGAGGGGGCAGGCTACGCCGGCGGCATCATGAGTGCAGCACTTGACGGCTACCATGTGGCGCAGGCTATCATGCAGCGGTTTGCACCAGGATAACGTAGTAAGTGAAGAAATTCGCAATTAAATACCGCTAGCAACGAAAAATTTTTTAACGATAATTTCGCAAGGAAGTACGACGAAATGCTGCTAAACTCGCGCTATGCGTATAAAGTGCTTCTGTAGTACAAAGCTTATCGCTCAAACAGTCGCAGCATTTCTGTACTTCCAAATGCTCATTCCCTAAAATTTTTATGTTGCAGCCGCGGTATTATAATTGCTCATTCGGGTTCGTCTAACTATCGCTTACGTCGAACAATCCAGGGTATGGTAAAGCCCTTTTTTGCAAAGCTTTTTTGGGCGAGCACCTGTACCCGAAGGGTGAAAAAGCGCAGAATTTCCCGCGCTTTCAGCGGTTCGCGTCAAACCAATCGGCTACGCTCTGATGAGCTTGCCTCTTGGGACGCTATCGCATGGCGCGCATTAACCAATCAGCTTCGTCCTACGGACTCGCTTCTTGGATGCGCCCACATAAAAGCGCGAACCTTTCTTGCTTCTTCTTTCAGTTATGAAAGAAGAAGGCCTAAGCTTCAAAAGCGATAACATTCGCAATTATATATCGCCTTGCAACGAAAAATTTTTTAACGGTAATTTCGCAAGGAAGTACGACGAAATGCTCATTCCCTAAAATTTTTATGTTGCCTTAGCGATAATATAATTGCTCAATTAGTTTAGCAGTACAACTTTAAGATTAATACACATATATCTCTACACATCTTAGGAGGTCATCAAAAATGGCAAGATTATTTGGTACAGACGGCGTTCGCGGCGTAGCGAACGTCGAGCTCACCCCGGAGCTGGCCTTTAAGCTGGGCTACGCTGCGGCAAAATATTTTGGCAGGGAGGTTGCCTGCCCCAAGATTATCATCGGCAGGGACACCCGTCGCAGCGGTCAGATGCTCGAAAGCGCTTTGGCTGCAGGTATTTGCAGTGCAGGCGGCAACGCCCACCTTTTGGGTGTAATGCCTACCCCTGCGGTTTCCTTCCTCACGAGCGAGGTCAAGGCCAACGCCGGCGTAGTAATTTCGGCATCGCACAACCCGTTTGAGGACAACGGCATCAAGTTCTTTTCGCAGACAGGCCACAAGCTGCCTGACTCTGTGGAGGATGAAATTGCCGCTATCGTTGCTGCGCCCATTGATTATGATAAGGCAGTACGCGGCAGCAGCGTCGGCAGCATTATTTACGAAAAGAACCTGTCTGAGCTGTATATTAAGCACATTATTGGCACTGCCTACGCCAAGCTCAACGGCCTGAAGATTGTTATGGACTGCTCCAACGGCGCCAACAGTGCTATTGCACCAGTTATCCTGCGTAGCCTGGGTGCAGAGGTTATCGCTATCTTTAACGAGCCTAACGGCATCAACATCAACAACGGCTGCGGCTCCACCCATCTGGAGGCGCTGCAGCAGAAGGTTGTGGAATGTGGCGCAGACGTGGGTATTGCCAATGACGGTGATGCAGACCGCTGCCTGGCCGTGGACGAAAACGGCGAAGCCTTAGACGGCGACCAGATTATGCTGATTTGCGCGCTGGAGCTTTTGAAGCGCGGCAAGCTGCAGGATAATATGCTGGTGACCACCGTTATGAGCAACGTGGGCCTGCACCAGGCAATGAAGGCACATGGCGGCAAAACCGCTAAAACCGCAGTTGGCGACCGTTACGTGCTGGAGGAAATGCTCAAGCATAACTACACTATTGGCGGCGAGCAGTCCGGCCATATTATCTTTTCGGAATTTGCCAAGACGGGCGACGGCATTTTGACGGCAGTGCAGCTTTTGTGCGCTATGGTGCGCAACAACAAGACGCTTTCGGAGCTGGGCAGCGTGATGACCAAGTTCCCGCAGGTGCTTTTGAACGTGCGTGTTAAGGACAAAAACGGCTGGCAGCAAAAGGCTGCTATCGCCGAGGTTATCAAAAAGTATCAGGATGAGCTGGGCGAAAACGGCCAGATCCTGGTGCGTGCCAGCGGCACCGAGCCTTTGATCCGCATTATGGCCGAGGGTCCGAAGCAGGAGCGCCTGGAGCAGATTGCTGACGCGATTGCAGACGTGGTAACCAAGGAGCTGGCGTAAATATTTTGCCAATTGGCGGATAGTTTACAGCTTGTTTGCTTGACCAAAGGACTGGCTTATTGTAAAATTAAAATAGTCACAAGGATGTGCCGCATGGGCTTAGCCTGCCTGTGCGGCGCATTTTCTGTATTAGGCAGAGGTGATGAGAGCGCATGCACCACGCAGGTGGTGGACGAGGAATGAGGTTATCGATTAGTCAGCGGATGCCTCACGGCTTGCTGCGGGCCGTAAGCCGGGTACAAAGCCTTTTGGTAACAGGAGGGGGAAAAATCCGGCGGCAGAAAGGGCGGATATTTTATTGCGTGCAAGGGATGCTTTGCGCGCGCAAGGAGGAAACATCATGTGTGGAATTGTGGGCTACATTGGTAGCAGCCAGGCCGCTCCTTTTTTGCTCGACGGCATGAGCAAGCTGGAATACCGCGGCTATGATTCTGCGGGTATTGCTGTTTACGAAAACGGCAGCATCCGCGTGGATAAGTGCGTCGGACGTTTGGACGCGCTGCGTCAGAAGCTGGCAGGCAATATGCCTGTGGGCAACGTGGGCATCGGCCATACGCGCTGGGCAACCCACGGCCGTCCGTCGGACCGCAACGCGCATCCGCATACCGACAGCACAGGTAAGTTTGTGGTCGTGCACAACGGCATTATCGAAAACTACCTCAAGCTGAAGGAGGATTTGATTGCTAAGGGTCACACCTTTGTGTCCGAAACCGATACCGAGGTGGTGGCACATCTTTTGGCAGACATGTATGCCGGGGATTTTGAGGAAACAGTAAAGCAAGTGCTGCATCTGATTAAAGGCTCGTACAGCCTTGTGTTTATGTGCGAATATGAGCCTGATAAGATCATCTGCACCAAAAAGGATAATCCGCTGGTTATTGGCCTGGGCGAGGGCGAAAACTTTATCGCCTCCGATATTCCTGCTATTATCAACCACACCCGCCGCACCTTTATTATGAGCGACGGCGAGGTGGCAACCGTGACGGCTGACGGTGTGTGGGTGCAGGATATCAACGGCACTCCCATCAGCAAGAAGGTGTTTGAGGTTAACTGGAACGCCGAGGCTGCCGAAAAGGGCGGCTTTGAGCACTTTATGCTGAAGGAAATCTACGAGCAGCCCAAGGCTATGCGCGACACCATGACAGGACGTGTGGACGCTGAGGCGCAAGCAATCTCCTTCCCCGAGCTGAACTGGACGGCCGAGGAGCTGGGTGACATCAACAAGATCTTTATTGTGGCCTGCGGCACGGCCTATCATGCAGGCATCGTGGGCAAATATTACCTGGAGCAGCTGGCACGTGTGCCGGTGGAGGTGGATATTGCCAGCGAGTTCCGTTACCGCAATCCGCTGGTTGATGGCAGCAGCCTGACGATCGTTATCAGCCAGAGCGGCGAGACAAGTGACACCCTGGCAGCCCTGCGCGAGGCCAAGCGCCTGGGAGCGCGCACGCTGGCCGTAACCAACGTTGTGGGCAGCTCTATCGCACGTGAGGCAGACCAGGTGGTTTATACCTATGCTGGTCCTGAAATCGCCGTTGCGTCTACCAAGGCTTATACAACGCAGCTTTTGGCAATGCTGATGCTGGCAGTTTACGTGGGTCGCCTGCGTGGCAAATTGAGCGAGGAGCGTGCTAAGGAGCTGGTGCACGGGCTCACCTTTGTACCGGAGCAGATTCACCAGATGCTGGAAAACGTGGACCAGATTAAGGTTTTCGCCCGCGAGTACGGCAGCAGCGAGGATGCCTTCTTCCTGGGACGCAGTCTGGACTACGCTGTGGCGCTGGAGGGCGCGCTCAAGCTGAAGGAGATCTCCTACATCCATGCGGAGGCCTATGCTGCAGGCGAGCTGAAGCATGGCACACTGGCGCTGATTGTTTCGGGTGTGCCTGTCATCGTGCTGGCTACGCAGATGGACGTATATGACAAGACCGTGAGCAACCTGCAGGAGGTTAAGGCACGCGAGGCCGTGGTTATTGCCATTGGCTTTGAGGGTGACACCTCCCTGGCTAAATATGCAGACCATGTTATCTATATCCCTAGGACGGATAAATACCTGGCACCGCTGATGGCTGTGCTGCCGCTGCAGCTTTTGGCCTATTATGCGGCCCTCACCCGTGGCTGTGACGTGGATAAGCCGCGTAACCTGGCAAAGAGTGTAACAGTTGAATAATAAGCAATGAAAGATAGGGCTGGCGCAGTGCGCCGGCCCATTTTGGCGTGCGCGGCTGGCAGCTTTGGAGAACAAGAGGCTGTGAAATTAGCCTTTGATTAGCGTCTTGCCGCTTTGTACAATCTATCAAATATATAGGTGAGAATATATTAACTAAAATCATAGTTAGTATAAAAATTTCACAATTAAGTGTAGAATTACATCTAGGAAGTAGCTATAGATAATGCTATAATGAAAATGCATATAGACCGTGGAAGCTGCCAGGCCGCTTGCTTGGCATGGCTACAGATCGACGAGGAGGTAAAGGCTATGAAAAAATATGCACAGGGCAAGGCACTGCAGCTTGCGGCTGCCGTGACGCTGGCAGTTGTGGGCGTGTCCTACGAGGCTAGCGCTAGCGCTAGCGCACAAGAGTCTTGGGGGGGCGAACAAAACCCTATAAGCTACGAGACTTATAATAAAATGCAAAAAGACGTTACGGACACCAATGGTACAGCGGTTTACACTGCTGCTTACAGTGAAGCTATTGGTCAATCCGTTGTCAACGACAAGGATTATGATTTTAGCACAGGCATGACCGTTATTGGTAACAATAGCAAAATTGGTCATGGCGCGTATGCTACTTCTGAAGGGGATACTATAGCTGCCGTTAACGGCGGCGCAGGTGGCAGCGTTACCGTTTGGGGCGTGGATGCGAACACTGCTTTGAGCAATTCCACTATCACCGTGGGAAGCATTACTGCAACCGGCGGCACGGAAATTGCAGGCGAAGACAAAAACGGTGGCATTGGCATCACTGGCGAAGATGGCACGCCTGGCACCAAAGGCAAACCTGCCAGCGCAGGCAGCGAAGACAGCCAAGGTGGCCAAGGCAACCCTAGCAGCGCAGGCAGCGAGGACAGCGAGGACAGCAAAGGTAGCGATGGCGGCGAAGGCAAAGCTGGCAGCGCTGGTTACGCTGCAGCCAACGGTGGCAATGGCGGCGCTGCTATTGTGAGCGCTGTTGAAGTTGGCGCAGGCAGTGGCGTGGTTATTACCAGCGGCCTGAATACTGAACCCGATACATATAACGATGTTAAAATTAGCGCACAAGGCGGCGCTGGTGCAGTTGGCGGCACTGGCGGCCAAGGCGGCACTGGTGGCCAAGGCGGCAATGGCGGCGAAGGCGGCGATGGCATCCAGGGCAGCGGTGGCGACAATGGCGAAAATGGCTACCCTGGCGGTACTGGCGTTACTGGCGGCACTGGCGGCAAAGGCGGCGATGGCGAAGATGGCTACCCTGGCGCGACAGGCGGCACTGGCGGTACTGGTAGCCAAGGCAGCGGTGGCGGCACTGGCGGCACTGGTGGCACTGGCGGCAACGGTGGCAGTGCTGCTGCCAGCTTTATCACAGCCGATAGCAGCACTGGCTTGAATGTTACCGCAGGCGCGATCACCGTTAAGGCAACTGCAGGCGCAGGTGGCGATGGCGGCCAAGGCGGCCAAGGCGGCACTGGTGGCCAAGGTGGCGAAGGCGGCACTGGCGGCACTGGCGGCCAAGGCGGCATTGGCGGCCAAGGCGGCAATGGCAGAGATGGCATCTTGGGGTTCGATGGCTACCCTGGCGGCACTGGCGGCCAAGGCGGCACTGGTGGCCAAGGTGGCGAAGGCGGCACTGGCGGCACTGGCGGCCAAGGCGGCATTGGCGGCCAAGGCGGCAATGGCAGAGATGGCATCTTGGGGTTCGATGGCTACCCTGGCGGCACTGGCGGCCAAGGCGGCACTGGTGGCCAAGGTGGCGAAGGCGGCACTGGCGGCACTGGCGGTACTGGCGGCCAAGGCAACAATGGCGGCACTGGCGGCACTGGCGGCAGTGCTGCTGCCAGCGGCATGGTGTTTGCTGACACCAATGATTTGACCGTTAGCGCTACCAGCCTTGCTGTTACTGCAACCGCAAGCGCAGGCGGCACTGGCGGCACTGGCGGCCAAGGCGGCACTGGTGGCCAAGGTGGCCAAGGTGGCCAAGGCGGCACTGGTGGCCAAGGTGGCCAAGGCGGCCAAGGCGGCCAAGGCGGCAATGGCGGCGATTGGTTCGGCGATGGCGGCAACGGTGGCCAAGGCGGCAATGGCGGCCAAGGCGGCACTGGCGGCACTGGCGGTAAAGGCGGCACTGGTGGCACTGCAGGCACTGCAGGCAACGGCGGCAACGGCGGCAACGGCGGCAGTGCTACTGCCTACGGCCTGGGTGTTAGGGATGCTGAGAGCGTTGACATCAACATTGGCACTATCAGCGCAACGGCAACCGGCGGCGCAGGCGGCACTGTAGGCGAAGCTGGCGCAGCAGGCGCAGGCGGCAAAGGCGGCGCAGGCGATGCTAGTAGTCAAGCCGGCAACGGCGACAAAGGCGACGATGGCAAACCTGGCGGCAATGGCGGCGATAACGGCAAAGGCGGCGCAGGCGGCAAAGGCAGCGATGGCGGCAAAGGCGGCGCTGGCCAAGCTGGCCAACCTGGCGATGCTTCTACAGCAACCCCCGAAGCTGGCAGCATTGGCACTACTGGCGGCAACGGCGGCAGCGCCGAGGCTAACGCAGTGGAACTTACCAAGACTAGCGGCACGCTGGTGACGGGCAAAATTACAGCAACTGCAACCGCAGGCAGCGGCGCAGCAGCTGTAGGTGAGGTTGCAACCACCAAAGGCACTAACGGCGTTCTTGCCCTGGCCGAGGCTGTGACGTTTGACGGGAGCGATATGTTTGTAACTAGCAGCGCCGACCTCAGCATCAGCGCAAGCGCTAGCAACGCTAGTGGCGCAGGCTGGGATATTGAGAGCGTTGCAACTGAGGAGCAGGTTGGCGTTGTAAATGAAGAAGAAAAAGGCGGCAACGTTGCTGTTGCAGTGCAGGAAACAGGCAGCAACATCCAATACTCTGCTGCAGGCAAATTTAATGTTTTGGCAAGTGCTGGACAAAACAATGAGGGCAAAGCCATTACTGGCGAAGCGCAGGCTGCAGGCATGCTGCTGCAGGGTGGCGAAACCACTATCACTGCCCAGCAAGTTAACGTTTTTGCACTCTCAATATCTGCTGATGGCAAAGATAGCGTTGCAACCGGCGTTGAGCTGACTGAAGGCCACAAGCTGAATATTGTGGCTATTGGAGGCGAAGGCGATACTAATAAAGGCGTAAATATTCTTGTAGACTCTGTTGGAGCTACAGACGCTATCAGCCAGGCAGATGGCCTTACAGCAGACGATTCCACCATCACTGTGAGAACCGATGGTGAGTTTTTTGTAGCTGCCGGTCAGTGGAATGCAAACGCTTCTACAACAACTGTTAATAATGAGGTCTCCTACGCTGTTGCCATTGACCTGGATAACAGCGAGCTGGACGTTGTTGCCGATGGCGGCATTACGATCGCTGCTAAAAATGCAATCGCGAACGACAAGGAGCACGAACGCTCCCTGCTTGCTAAAGATTCCACCATCACCCTGGATGCAGGCAAAGATAAAAAAATCGAATTTAAGGGCAATGCCGAGCTGCATGATTCGGAGCTGTATTTGCACAGCGATACCAAGGTTGAGGCAGGCGCTGCCAGCGCAGGCAGCCTGATTGTAACCGGCAGCGCCTTTGGCAATGCAGAAGAAAGCGGGGAAGAACAAGGCGAAGAACAGAGCACGGAAGCTAAATCCCTTGTTTACCTGATGAAGAACGCTAAGAGCTTGGATGTTGCTAACAACGCTACCTTCACCAACACCAAGATCCACTTCTATGATGGCGAGGACGCTAGCGATAAATACATTGGCGGCGAAAATCATGCGGAATACACCCAGGACAACTTCCGCACGATCACCGTTGGCGAAAACCTGAAGCTGGGCGGCGAGGACAGCCTCTTTATCCGCACCAACAGCCTGCAAGGCGACGTAGGCGACCGCATTGTTGTTAAGGCCGGTGAAGTTAAAGTTGTAGGCGAAGAAGTGAGCCAGAATAAAGCAACCGTCAACATCAACGTTTTTGACGAGGGCATGAAGATTGGCTACAACGCTCAAAAGGACGGCAAAGGCTGGGTTGAAGGGGATACCCCGGAGAGCGATCCCTCCTTTGACGGCCATGGCTTTGGCGAGGATGGCAAGGGTGCTGTTACCGTGATTTCTGCCAGCAAGAAATTTGCTAACGATATAACCATTGGCGATGTCACCGCAGTTTCTTATGATAACGGCGTTTGGGCCTATGACTACGAGGTGCAGGCCGAAAAGAGCAAAGATGGCAAAAAGATTGAGCTGACCCAAGTGGCAACCACCAAGGCCACGGCCAGCAGCGCGCAAAAAACTGCCAGCGATGCTAACAAGATCGCAGCAGCAGCTGCTGTAAGCTTCTTTGGTGCAGACGAAACCCTGCACGAGCGCCTGGGTGACATCCGCGCGCTGAGCGACGCTAACGAAAAGGATAATAACGTTTGGGCCAAGTACGTAGGCGGCCGCCTGAAGGCCGATGGTATTGGCGGCGACACCAAGGTTAAGTACAACGGCGTAGAAATCGGCTACGACAGATACGTTGGCAACAACTGGACCGTTGGCGTAGCAGGCGAGTACATCAAGGGCGACACCACTTTGACCAGCGGCAGCGGCGAAATCAAGAGCAAGGCTGGCGCTGTATACGGCACTTGGCTGGGTGAAAAGGGTCACCACCTGGATATCGTCGGCAAGATTGGCAGGGTGGATAGCGAAACCACCTCCATTGGCGGCACCATCACCAACAAGATGGAAGGCGACTTTGATGCCAACGCCTACAGCCTGAGCGTAGAATATGGCTACAAGTACGACCTGGATAACAACTGGTACGTTGCTCCGGCAGCACGCCTTTCCTACGTACACATGGGCAGCGCCGATTACGACGTAAAGGCCTTGAACAACACTATGCATGCTGTGAACGATTCCTTCAACAGCCTGGTGCTGCGTGCAGGCGCACGTGTTGGCACCAAGCTTGGCGGCAATGGCAGCCTGTACTTTAAGCTGGCAGCGTTGTACGACTTTGACGGCGACGTAGCCACCACCCTGACCGCAGACGGCAGAAGCAACAAGTACGAAACCGACTTGGGCGGCTTTGGCTTGGAATACGGCCTGGGCTACGACCAAGCCTTCGGCAAGAACAGCAGCCTGTATCTGGATGTAGAACGCATCAGCGGCAGCGACCTGAAGAAGGATTGGGGCGTAAACGTTGGCATGCGCTTCAGCTTCTAATAAATTAATTTAGCCCACATCTACATATCACATATCCCTTAAGCCGAGGCCCCTGTGCAGCGCTGTGCTGTGCGGGGGCTTTTGGCCCATTTTGGCCTTATATGTGGCAAAAATGTGATAATTATCTTCATAGCAGTTGCTAACAGCTTTTTATCGTGATATGATTGTAGTGGTTAAAAAGCAAGCGGCTTTGTTAGCTGTTCTTGGAAATATTGCGAAGAGAGGTTTTTGAGATGAAAACTAATGTTGAAAAGTATCTGGAAATTGCTAAGCTGGCTAAACACCCTGATAATGCAGAGGTTGTTATTGACGGCATTTTGACCTTCTTTGGTTTGGATTATTTTGACCTGGACCTGGGCGTTGAGCGACTGTATACTACTAACGTTATTGATTATAAATTCAGAAGCGTGCTGCACAAGGCTGAGGACATGGACGCTATCCTGGCCTGGTTTAAGGATAAGGCCGGCGTGACCGACGAGGATATTGCTGCTGCTGAGGCTAAGACTAAGGAATATGTTGACGGCTGCCTGCTGTTAGCTAAGCAGTATTTGGGCATGGGCCACTGCATCTGCGGCAAAACCTACCTGGAGCTGGCTGCTGCCAAAGGCTCTGCTGAGGCTGCCGCACAGCTGAAGGACATGGAATACGCACAGGATATGTACGGCTTGGGCGAGCAATACCTGGCAATGGGCCACTGCATCTGCTCCAAGACCTATTTTGAGCTGGCTGCCGCCAAAGGCTGCCCCAAGGCCGCTGCTAAGCTGAAGGATATGGAATACGCACAGGACATGTACAAGCTGGGCGAGCAGTACCTGGGCATGGGCCATTGCATCTGCGGCAAGACCTACATGGAGCTGGCTGCTGCTAAGGGCTGCCCCAAGGCCGCTGCTAAGCTAAAGGACATGGAATATGCACAGGATATGTACAAGCTGGGCGAGCAGTACCTGGCAATGGGTCACAAGATCTGCTCCAAGACCTATTTTGAGCTGGCTGCTGCCAAGGGCTGCCCCAAGGCTGCTGCTAAGCTTGCTGAAGCATATTAATTTAATAAGCGCAGGCTAAATTTGTGATTACAGGCTCCAGGCCTTGCCCGCTGCGGGCAGGGCTTGGAGCTTTTTTGCGTGCATTTGCAATCAGGCGGCGGCTGTGCTATGCTAAAGTAGATTAAGGCAGAGGAGGCGACGCCATGGGCTACAGTGAGCTGTTTAAAAATTATGCTGATATCCGCAGCTTTATGCGGCGTTTTTATGTGTATGGCTTTGAAAAGCGCAGCGAGTTTACAGATAAAAGCGTGCGCCGTTATGATGACGAGCGCCGCAGGCTGGAAAGCTGGCTGCAGGATTACATGGGCTTTACTACTGACACCGCAGGCAGGGCGTATTATATAACGCTGGATGCCGCGCTTATCAGCCACAATCCGCTGTACAAAAGCTGGAAGGCCAAAAGCTTTACGCCTATGGACATCGTGCTGCATTTTTATCTGCTGGATATTTTGGCAGATGGGGTGGCGCGCACGGCCCCGGAGCTGCTGGAGCTGGTGTGCGCGCGCTATTTGGACTGCTTTGGCGGCGAGGTGCGCTCACCTGATGAATCGACAGTGCGCAACAAGCTGAACGAATACACGGAGCTGGGCCTTTTGCAGCGCCTGAGGGAGGGACGCAAAAACCTGTACCGTCTGCAGCAGGATACAATCGACTGGCGCAGATGGCAGGCGGCCTGCGCTTTTTTCAGCGAGGCTGCGCCTTTGGGCGAGATTGGCTCGTATATCTTGGATAAATTTGCCGATCCCTGCGATAGCTTTGCCTTTAAGCATCACTTTATTTTATATACGCTAGACAGCCAGATCTGCTGCAGCCTGCTAGAGGCCATGTGCCAGGGGCAGGCGGTGACGCTTTATAGCAATAGCAGCGGTGGCGGTAACCTGCATTATGTGTGCCCGCTTAGGCTTTATTGCAGCACGCAGACGGGACGGCAGTACCTTTTGAGCTATAATTATGCTGCCAAGGCGCTGGCCTTCAACCGCTTGGACCACATTGAGCGCCTGGAGATAAAGCGCGCAGAACCAAATTATACTGCCTATCTGCAGCTGGCAGATGCGGCGGCGGCACATATCTGGGGGGCAAGCCTGGGGCGCGGCCGGCTGGAGCAGCTTGCCTTTACGGTGCAGGCAGCAGCGGACGAGCAGTTTATTGTGCGGCGCCTGCAGCGCGAAAAACGCTGTGGCAGGGTGCAGCAGATGGATGAAACGCATTACCGCTTTACGGCCGAGGTGTACGATGCCCGCGAGCTGCTGCCGTGGCTGCGCACCTTTATCGGCCGCATAAGCGATCTTGACTGCACTAACCGCAGGGTGCAGCAGCTTTTTGACAGCGATTTGCAGCTTATGGCGGCAGCCTATTTGCAGGAGGAGGCGCGCAATGCAGACGAGTGAAAGCTTTTTTAGCGAAATTTACAGCACCTATTTTAACGTGGTGGCGGCCATTTTGCGCAGGGCCTGCGCTGGCACGCTGACGCGCGAGGGTGTGGAAGGGCTGGTGCGCAGCTACGCCTTTGCCGACAGCTGCCTGACGATACCGCAGGCACTGGCGGACGGAGCCTGGCCCCTGCTGCTTGCTGACTACACAACGCCGCTGGAGCATGCACCGCAGCTGCCACTGACGCTGCTGCAAAAGCGCTGGCTTAAAAGCCTGCTGCTGGATGTGCGCCTGCAGCTGTTTGACGTGGACGCGCAGGGCTTGGATGACGTAGAGCCGCTGTTTACGCCGCAGCAGATAGTTTATTTTGACCGCTACAAGGATGGCGACGATTTTGCAGATCCTGCCTATAAGCAGCATTTTGCGCTGCTTTTGGCGGCCATAGAGCAAAGGCGGCTGGTGAAGATCACCTTTACCAATGCCAGGGGCGAGGCTGTGAAGAAAAAGTACCGGCCGCTGCAGCTGGAATATTCGGCGAAGGATGACAAGCTGCGGCTGCGGGCGCTGCATAAGGGGCATTTGCACAATGTCAACCTGGGACGGATACAGAGCTGCAAAATGCTGGACGCAGGCTTTGACGAGGAGCAGTGGCTGCAGCAGGCAGAGCAGCGCTGCGAGCTGACCGTGCTGCTGACGGACGAGCGCAACGCCTTAGAGCGTGCCATGCTGCATTTTTCGCACCTGGAGAAGGTGACAGAACGGATAGATGCGGCGCATTACCGCCTGCGGCTGATGTATAACAAAAGCGATGAGACGGAAATGGTCATCCGCATATTGTCCTTTGGGCCGCTGCTGGTGGTGCAGCAGCCGCAAAGCTTTATTGCCCTTTTGCGCGAGCGCATACAAAGGCAGCTGCAGCTTACGGGCGGCAGCACAGGCGGCTGCTAGGAGCAGCCTTGCGGCTTTGTGCTATAATAGATATATTAAAATTTTACGAGGTGAAGCATTTTGATTAACAAGGATAGGCTGATTGACGAATTTATTGAGCTGGTAAGCGTTCCCTGCCCCAGCAAGGACGAAAAGCAGGAGGCAGAGCTGATTATGTCCAAGCTGCGCGCTCTGGGAGTGGAGCCTGCTATGGACAAGGCCAACGAAAAGACCGGCGGCACCTGCGGCAACGTGTGGGCCTATATTAAGGGCAATGTCCAGGGCGCGCCCGCGCTGCTTTTTGAAGCGCACATGGACTCTGTGTCACCCACGACAGGCACGCACGTAGTGCGCAAGGACGGCGTGCTTTATAGCGACGGCACCACTACGCTTGGCGGTGATGACAAGGTGGGCATTGCGGCGATGCTGGAGGTGGTGCGCGTGCTGCAGGAGGACGGTGTGCAGCACGGCGACGTGCAGCTTTGCTTTACCATCAGCGAGGAAATTGGCTGCCTGGGCGCGGTGAACCTGGATAAATCGTGGATTAAGGCCGATTACGGCTACTGCCTGGACCTTGGCGGCACGCCTGGTGAAATCACCTATGCTGCGCCTAAGATGTACGATATTTACGTCACCGTAACAGGCAAGGCAGCGCACGCAGGCCTGGCACCGGAGGAGGGCGTCAACGCTATTATGCTGGCAGCGCAGGCACTGGCTAAATTGCCTGCCTACGGCCGTATTGATGAAAAGACTACGCTGAACATAGGCATTTTTAACGCTGGCGTGGGCGCGAACATCGTCTGCCCCGAGGCGAAGCTTGTGATTGATATGCGTTCCCTGGACGTGCCGCGCCTGGAAAAGCTGAAGGACGAAACGCTGGCTATTATCCGCGAGGTGGTGGAAGCTGGCGGCGGCAGGGTAGCCTTTGACGTGCAGGTGGGCTGTCCGGCGGTGGAGCTGGATAAGGATCATCCCTGCATTAAGCTGGCGCAGCGTGCGGCGGAAAGCTTGGGCTTTGACGTGGCACTGAAAACGACAGGCGGCGGCACGGACGGCAACTATTTGTGCGGCTACGGCCTGCCCTGCGGCCTTTTGGCAACAGGCATGAGCAACGTGCATACAACCTCAGAATATCTGAGGGAGGAGGATTTGTATAACACGGCGCGCTGGGCCTTGCAGATTATCAAAGAGGCAGCACAGGGAAAATAAAATACCTCTCACTTATATAATGGCTAAAAAAAAGCAAAAACTGACAGGGATAAAAAGAAAACCTAGCAATTTTTAAAATATGTTTTGCCAGGCTGTCAGTTTTGCCTAAAAAAGACCCATTATATAAGTGAGATCTTCTTTTTTTTCTCTCTCTTTTATTAAATTTTCTCTCTCTGTTTTTTCTTCTGCCAAAATCAATACTACTAACGTAGTTAGTAGTTACCTTGTTCTATAATAGTACTACCTAAAGGTTAGTAGTTAACTACGGTAGAAGTAGAACGTAACGCTAACCGCTTAACCCTTAACCCCCACTAACCGCAAAGGAGAACCCATCATGCCCACAAGCTGCGCTCCCTGGAGCGAATACCAGGCGATTTACCTGCATACGCCCTTTTGTGTGCAAAAATGCCTTTATTGTGATTTTGCCTCCTACGCAGGCTTTAGCACGCAGCAGATGGCTGCTTATACCCATGCTGTTTGTCATGAAATCGCTGTGCGCACTGCACAGGCGCAAAACGTCAATCCCACTGCCAGCGTTTATTTTGGCGGCGGTACCCCCAGCGTCCTGCCCCTTGAATGCCTAAAGCAGCTTGCTGGCGCACTCAAAAAATATGGCTTTTGGCGCACTCCCTGCGAGGCCACTATTGAGGTGAACCCAGGCACAGCCAGCCTTGGCAAGCTCACTGCCCTGCGCGCCTTGGGCTTTGACCGCATAAGCTTTGGCGTACAGTCGCTTGCTGAGGGCGAGCTGCGTGCTATCGGACGCATCCACACGGCGGCCCAGGCATTGGAGGCGGTTGGCCTTGCCAGGCAGGCAGGCTTTGACCGCATCAGCTGTGATGTGATTTACGGCCTGCCACAGCAGACGTGCGCCAGCCTTGAGGCTACGCTGACGCGCCTTATCGCTACAGGCATAGAGCACATATCCGTCTATGGCCTGATTGTGGAGGAGGGTACGCCGCTTGCACGCCTGGTGGACGCAGGGAAGCTGTCTTTGCCTGATGAGGACGAGGCTGCAGATATGTACGAGACGGTGCAGCAGCTTTTACAGCAGGCAGGCTTTAGCCGCTACGAGATTTCCAACTATGCTAAAAACGGTCAATATTCGCGTCATAATATTGTTTACTGGCAGTACCGCCCCTATATCGCCTTTGGTGCTGCTGCCTGCGGCTTTGACGGCAGCATGCGCCGCACTGCCTGTGCGGACGTGGGGCAATATACGCAGCAGGCAGCGCTATTGACGCCATCTGGCTGGCAAAGCAGCAGCCTGTATGAGGCGGAGCAGTTTACAGCCGCAATGCAGCTGGAGGAATTTATGTTTATGGGCCTGCGGCGCGCCTGCGGTGCAGATCTGGCGGAGGCACGCGCACGCTTTGGCGTGGACGTTATGCAGCGCTTTGGCAGCGCCCTGCAGCCCTTTTTGGCGCAGGGACTGGCCGTATATGACGCGCAAACGCAGCATTTGCGCCTGACGGAGCGGGGTATGGCTGTGGGCAACAGGATATTTGAAGTTTTTGTGATAAGTTAAAAAATATGCAAAAAGCTGTTGACAAGAAATATTGCTAGTGCTATCCTAATATCAAGATGTTAGCACTCCAACAGATAGAGTGCTAACAATCAAATGAGGTGGGAATATGCTAAACGACAGAAAGAAAAAAATTCTCCAGCTCATAATTGAGGATTACATTTCCACAGCAGAGCCTGTAGGCTCGCGCACCATCGCCCGCAAGTATGACCTGGGCCTCAGCCCCGCCACCATCCGCAACGAGATGAGCGACCTGGAGCTTTTGGGCTACCTGGAGCAGCCGCATACGTCGGCAGGACGCGTGCCGTCGGCGCAGGCCTACCGCTTTTATGTAGATTCGCTTATTGAGCCGGCCGCGCTGACTGATAACGACAGGGCGCTGATTAACGGCTGGTTCCACGAACGCCGCCGCAGCATAGACGAAATCTTTCAGTCAACGGCCAAGATTTTGTCGCGCATGACCAAAAACGTTTCTATGGTGCTGGCCAACCGCGATGCAGGGGCGCACTTCCGCTACATGAAGTTTTTGCCGCTGGATGAGCAGCACGCCATCCTGTGCATTGTGACGGATGACGGCAACGTGGATAACTGCGTGGTAGATATTCCGCTGGGAATGCGGCCCGAGGAGCTGGATTACCTGGCAGGGCGCGTCAGCAGCGTCTTAGAGGGCAGGGAGCTGGCCAATATCACGGGCGATTTGCTAAATGCAGTGCATACCAATATCGCCGAGGACAAGCTGCTCTTTAGCTCGCTGGTGCAATCCATACGCCGCATGCAGCGCAAGTATAACCAGCAAAAGGTTTTCCTGGGCGGTACCAAGCAGCTTTTGAACCAGCCGGAGTTCCGCGACGTGGAGCGCGTCAAAAACCTTTTGGGTATCCTGGAGGAGGAACGCGTGGTCCGCGATTTGCTGAAGGCTGGCACGGACAGCGGCCTGAAGATTACCATAGGCAGCGAAAACAAATTCAGCGGCATCCAGGACTGCAGCATGGTGCAGGCCACCTACCGCCTCAACGGCCAGATAGTCGGCACAATGGCGGTGCTAGGGCCAACGCGCATGGAATATGGCAAGGTAATCACAGTTATGGATTATCTGCATAAATATTTAAAGACAATGTTTGAAACAGGCGCTGACAAAGAAAAGTAAAGCGCAGCCAAGCATTTGGATAAGGAGGAAGACCCTTGCAGGAGAATGAATTAAAGGATAAAGAGGCTGCTAGCGAGGAAGCTAAGCAGGCAGAGCAGGAGGCTGCTAGCGAGGAAGCGGCAGAGCAAACAGCAGAGCAGGAGGAGCCAAAGGAGAGCGAGGCAGACCCGCGTGATGCGCAGATTGAAGAGCTGCAAAAGCGCTTACTACGCCTGCAGGCTGATTTTGAAAACTTCCGCCGCCGCACCGCCAAGGAAAAGGAAGAGCTTTCGACCTTTGTTACGGCAGGTGTTGTGGGCAGGTTCCTCAAGATTTTGGATAACTTTGAGCGTGCCGAGGCCAGCGCCGGCAAGGGCGATAACGTAGAGGCAGTGCTCGCAGGCATGCAAAAAATCCGCCGCCAGTTTGAAGACACCTTCAAGGAATTGCAGGTGCAGGAAATTGCGGCGCAGGATACCAAGTTTGACCCCAATCTGCACGAGGCAGTAATGCGCGGGCAAAACCCCGATTTAGAGGACGAGACCATCGACATGGTTTTTGAAAAGGGCTACAAGCTGGGCGATAAGGTTATCCGTCACAGCAAGGTGCGCGTAATCAACAACGATTAAGCAGCTAATGAGGGCCGCAGGGCTCTTAATTATAAATTGATATTAATCCGCAATGCGCCTAAGGCAGCAGGCGGATAGCATAATGAGGAGGACATACAAAATGGCTAAAGTAATTGGTATTGACTTAGGTACTACAAATAGTGTTGTTGCAGTTATGGAGGGCGGCGAACCCACCGTCATCACCAACCAGGAGGGCAGCCGTCTGACCCCGTCCGTAGTTGGCTTTGCTAAAAACGGCGAGCGCCTTGTAGGCCAGCTGGCAAAACGCCAGGCTGTTTCTAACCCCGACAGAACCATCAGCTCCATTAAGCGTCACATGGGCGAGGGCAGCTACAGAGTAACTATCGACGACAAAAAATATTCCCCGGAAGAAATTTCTGCGATGATTCTGCAAAAGCTGAAGGCTGACGCTGAAGCTTACCTGGGCGAAACCGTATCCCAGGCAGTTATCACCGTTCCTGCATATTTCAACGACAGCCAGCGCCAGGCAACCAAGGACGCAGGCAAGATTGCAGGCCTCGACGTTCTGCGTATCGTCAACGAGCCTACTGCTGCATCTCTGGCCTATGGCATTGACAAGACCGATGACCACACCATCATGGTTTATGACCTGGGCGGCGGCACCTTCGACGTATCCATCCTGGACGTTGGCGACGGTGTATTCGAGGTAAAGGCTACCAATGGTGATACCCATCTGGGTGGCGATGACTTTGATAAAAAGATTATGGACTGGATGGTTGATGAATTCAAAAAGGCCGAAGGCATCGATCTTTCTAGCGACCGTATGGCTATGCAGCGCCTGCGTGAGGCTGCTGAAAAGGCTAAAATCGAGCTGTCTGGCGTTATGAGCACCAACATCAACCTGCCGTTTATCACCGCAGGTGCTGACGGCCCGAAGCATTTGGATATGGACCTGACCCGTGCTAAATTTGAAGCAATGACCAGCGACCTGGTTGAACGCACCATGGGCCCTGTACGCCAGGCAATGAGCGACGCAGGCCTGTCCAAGAGCGACATCAGCAAGGTAATTTTGGTTGGCGGCTCCTCCCGTATCCCGGCTGTACAGGCTGCTATTAAAGACTTCATGGGCAAGGACCCGTATAAAGGCGTTAACCCAGATGAATGCGTTGCTGTAGGCGCTGCTATCCAGGCTGGCGTTCTCAGCGGCGAGGAAGGCACTGGCAACGTGCTGCTGCTGGATGTAACTCCGCTTTCTTTGGGCATTGAAACCCTGGGCGGCGTTTTCACCAAGATCATCGACCGCAACACCACCATCCCGACCTCCAAAAAGCAGGTGTTCTCCACCGCAGCCGACAACCAGCCCTCTGTTGACATCCACGTTCTGCAGGGCGAGCGCGAAATGGCTGCCGACAACAAGACCCTGGGCCGCTTCGAGCTGGGCGGTATCCCTGCTGCTCCGCGCGGAGTACCTAAAATTGAGGTTTCCTTCGATATCGATGCCAACGGCATTGTAAACGTAAGCGCCAAAGACCTTGGCACTGGCAAGGAACAAAAGATCACCATCACCTCCTCCGGCACCTTGGACAAGGACGAGGTAGAAAGAATGGTTAAGGAAGCCGAGGCTAATGCCGAAGCCGACAAGAAGCGTAAGGAAGGCGTAGAAGTGCGCAACCAGGCCGACAACATGTGCTACCAGGCCGAAAAGACCATGAAGGACATGGAAGGCAAGGGCAAGGACGATTTGATCGCCAAGGTAAAGGCTGCAGTAGACACCTTAAAGGAAACCCTGAAGGGTGACGACCTGGAGAAGATCAAGGCTGACACCGAAGCACTGACCAAGCCGCTGTACGAGCTGAGCGCAGAGCTGTACAAGGAAACCGAAGCACAAAAGGGTGCTGAGGGTGCCCAAGGTGCAGCAGGTGCTAAAAAGGCTGACGATGATGTTGTTGATGCTGAGGTAGTTGACGAAGACAAGAAATAAGTCTGGCGATAAGGTACCATCTGCGTTGTTGGAGCTCCTAGACGTACTCCTAGTACGCCGTCGTCGCTCCGCCTAGCATCTGGTACCTTCTAGCCAGCCTTTGCGAAGGCTGTAGGGCATCATCTACGGTGTCAAGGCTCCTAGACGTACTCTTAGTACGCCGTTGTCGCCTTTCCTAGCATCTGATACCCTCTAGCCAGCCTTTGCGAAGGCTGTAGGGCATCATCTGCGGTGCCAAGGCTCCTAGACGTACTTTTAGTACGCCGTCGTCGCTCCGCCTAGCATCTGATACCCTCTGACCAGTTTTTGCGAAGGTAATATAATATATTTTTAGTGCCCATCTGCTGCGCTAGCTGCCATGCATGTGGGCACTATATGCTTAAAGATTTGTTTGGAAGATTTTAGGAGGCGCCTGTTTTGGCTAAGAGAGATTATTATGAGGTTTTGGGCGTCAGCAAGAGTGCGTCCCAGGACGAAATAAAAAAAGCATTCCGCAAACTGGCACTAAAATATCATCCTGACCGCAACAAGGGCAACGAAGAAGCCATGAACAAGTTCAAGGAGGCCAACGAAGCCTACAGCGTGTTGTCGGATGAGCAAAAGCGTGCGCAGTACGACCAGCTTGGCCCTGATGCCTTCGAGCAGGCGCAGACGGCCGGCGGTGCAGGCGGTAACCCGTTTGGCGGCGGCTTTGGTGGCTTTGGCGGCAGCGGTATGGAGGACATTTTTGATATGTTCTTTGGCGGCCAGGGCCGTGGCCGTGCAAGAGGCGAGGCTGGCCCGCAGCGTGGTGCGGATTTGCGCTTTGATATGGAAATTACCTTTGAGGAGGCTGCCTTTGGCGTAGAAAAGGAAATTAACCTTTACCGCGACGAAACCTGCAGCCATTGTCACGGCGAGGGTGCCGAGCCCGGCTCTAAGGTAGAGACCTGTCCCGACTGCCACGGCAGCGGCTATGTGCGCTTCACCCAAAATACCATGTTTGGCCAGATGGTGAACGAGCGTCCCTGCTCCAAGTGCCACGGTGAGGGCAAGATTGTGAGCACCCCCTGCAAGGAATGTCGCGGCAAGGGCACAGTGAAGAAGAACAAGCGCCTGAAAGTAAAGGTTCCTGCTGGTGTGGATAACGGCTCGCGCCTGCGTGTGAGCGGCGAGGGCGAGGCAGGTGCTAAGGGCGGCCCAAGCGGTGATTTGTACGTATATCTGTATGTAAAGCCGCACAAGTTCTTTGAACGCGACGGCACTACCGTCCTGTGCGAGGTTCCAATCAACATTGTGCAGGCAACCTTGGGCGACGAAATCAAGGTGCCTACGCTTGACGGCCAGGTAACCATGAAGATTCCCGAAGGCACTCAGCCCGGCAAGGTGCTGCGCCTGAAGGAAAAGGGCATCCCCAGCCTGCGCGGCGGCCTGCGTGGCGATCAGCTGGTACGCATCAAGGTGGTTGTCCCCACCAAGCTCAGCGAAAAGCAAAAGGAAGCATTGCGTGCCTTTGGTGATATCAGCAAGGATAATATTAATCCTGAAGAAAAAAGCTTTTTGAACAAGATTAAAAATCTCTTCAAATAAAAAGTGTAAAAAGCTTGACACTATGCTTGTATTGTGTTATCATATCTAGGTAACAAAGCAGAAGCCACTCGCTTCTCACCTTGCAGCATAGGCTCGACAGGGTTGGATATGATTTTTTTCGCGGGTGGATTTTAATCTGCCCGCTTTTAATTTTTCGCAAGGCCTTTGGCCCTGCCTAGTGACCTTGGAGGTGAATTGTTATAAGTAAAGATAGCTTGCGCATCAACGAAGAAATTCGTGCGCGTGAAGTGCGTGTTATTGCCAATGGGGGCGAACAGCTTGGCATTATGTCCAGCCGTGACGCTCTGAAGCTTGCAGCTGAAAATCATCTGGACTTAGTCGAAATTGCTCCGACAGCAAAACCGCCTGTGTGCCGGATTATGGATTATGGCAAGTATCGTTACGAGCAGCAAAAACGCGAAAAGGAAGCTCGTAAGAAACAAAAAACCTTCGATATTAAAGAAGTTAAGCTGCGTCCTGGCATCGAGGACCATGACTTCAACGTTAAGTACAAGAATGCTGTACGCTTCCTGGAGGATGGCGACAAGGTAAAGGTTACCATCATGTTCCGCGGACGCGAGCTCAGTCATCCCGAGCTTGGCGAGGTGCTGCTGAATCGTATGGCACAGCAGCTGAAAGAAATTGCCGTAGTTGAAAGAGTTCCAAAATTAGAAGGCAAAAACATGATTATGATTGTTGCGCCTAAACCTGCTAAATAAACGAGGAGGAATTACCATGCCGAAAATGAAAACCCGTAGAGCTGCTGCAAAGCGCTTCAAGAAAACTGCTTCTGGTGAATTCAAACATTTTAAAAACTTTAAGAGCCACATTCTCGAACATAAATCTCCTGCACGTAAGAGAAACCTGCGTAAAGCAGCTCTGGTTCACAAGACTGATAAAGAACATGTAGCAAAAATGCTGCCGTACGCATAAGCAGTAAGAGATTAGAGGAGGATATTAACAATGGCAAGAGTTAAAGTTGGCGTTACCGCTCATCGTCGTCATAAACACATTCTGAAATTAGCTAAAGGCTATTATGGCTCCCGCAGCAAGCAATTCAAAAAAGCTAACGAAGTCGTAATGAAGGGCCTGTTCTATGCCCGCCGCGACCGTCGTGCTAAAAAGCGCGAGTTCCGTCGTTTGTGGATTGCACGTATCAACGCTGCAACCCGTGCTAACGGCATGAGCTACAGCCGTTTCATCTGCGGCCTGACCAAGGCTGGTATCGAAATGAACCGCAAGGTTTTGGCTGATATGGCTATTTATGATGCAGCTGCTTTCGCTAAGCTGGTAGAAGCTGCAAAGGCTGCTCTGTAAGATTAAAAAGAATAACCGGCGCCCGGCGTTGGTTACGAGCCTGCTCCTACGCTGGGGCAGGCTTTCTTTTATACTTTTTAGTGAGAGGGAAATTAAATGCTTGTTGTACTCAGTAAGGCTGCGTCCTTTGTGCTCATCATCCTGCTTGGCTATTTGCTTAAGCGCAAGGGCTTTTTTGCGCCGACAGATTATCAGCTGCTGAGCAAAATTGTGCTTAACGTGACGCTGCCGGCGGCCGTAATCAGCAGCTTTGCACATTTTCAGATGGATTATTCGCTGATTATCGCCGTGCTTTTGGGGCTTTTGGGCAACTGCCTGATGATTATGCTGGCACTTTTGCTAACGCGGCGTGAGACCATAGCGGCCAAGATTTTTTATATTTTCAGCCTGGCAGGCTACAACATAGGCTGCTTCAGCCTGCCCTTTGCGCAGGCCTTTTTAACGCCCTTTGCCGTGGTAGCGCTGTGCATGTTCGACGTGGGCAATTCCATTATGTGCACTGGTATGACCTACGCGCTTACGGCCTCGTGCATTGGCTACGCTGACGGACGCAAGGACAAATTCAGCCTTAAAAATATCGGCGTCAAGCTGCTGCATTCCGCGCCCTTTGTGGTTTATATAACGATGCTGGTGCTGTCTGTGGCAGGGGTGCAGTTTCCCAAGCCTGTGTATACGTTTACGGATATCGTGGGCGCGGCCAACCCCTTTTTGAGCATGTTCATGATTGGCATGATGTTTGAAATCAAGCTGGACAAAAGGGCGATGGGTTATGTGCGCGAGCTTTTTGCCGTGCGCTACGCCTGCTCGCTGCTTGCTGCGGCGGCGATGCTGCATTTTGCACCCTTTACGCACGAGGTGAATGCAGTCATCGCGCTGGCAGTTATGGCGCCGTGTACGATTATCGGCCCGATTTTTGTAGAAAAGCTGGGAGGCAATGTGCAGCTGGCCAGCCTGTTTAATTCTATGACGATTATCACCAGCGTGGTGCTGTTTACAGCCTTCTTTTTGCTGGTGCGTGTATAAGGAGCTAAAAAATGGAAATTACTGCTTTACAAAACCCCGTAGTGAAGGCAGCCGCCGCGCTCAAGCAAAAAAAATACCGCAGGGAGCAGGGACTGTTTTTGGCAGAGGGCCTGCGCACGGTGGAAGAGGCTGTGAGCTATGGCGTGGTGCAGGAGATTTTTTATACTGCGGTAGCAGATGACAGGACGCGTGCCGTGCTGGAGACTGCTGCCGCGCGCCAGGTGCCGCTGTATTGCGTCAGCAGCGCGGTGATGAAAAAGCTGGCGGATACCGAAACGCCGCAGGGGATAATCGCCGTGTGCGCCATGCAGAGTGCGCCTTTAGAAGCATTGCTGGCGACAGGAAGGCTGCTGCTGGTGCTCGACAGGATTGGCGACCCTGGTAACCTGGGGACAATGCTGCGCACGGCAGATGCTGCAGGCGTGGGCGGCTTGGTGCTCCTAAAGGGCTGCGCTGATATTTTTGCGCCCAAAACCGTGCGCGCTTCCATGGGCTCGCTTTTTCATGTGCCTGTGGTGTGCGATGTGGACGAAGCTGCCTTGGTGCAAAATGCCACTCAGGCAGGCTACAGCCTTTTGGTTACCTGCTTAGACGGTGCCGACAGCCTCTATAAGGCCGACCTGCGCGGCCGCCTGGCCTTTGTCATGGGCAACGAGGCCAATGGCGTAAGCAGCTCCCTGCTGGCGGCGGCCGATAAGCGTGTGTATATCCCCATGCAGGGACGGGCCGAATCGCTGAACGTGGCTATGGCGGCAGGCATCGTGCTCTTTGAGGCACTGCGCCAGAGGCTGGAGTAGCTCCCTAAGCCTTGCTACGGTGGCTGGAAGAGTTTCTAAATTTCTCTAAAAAAGGTGTTGACAAACGCTTTAATTTTAGTTATAATAACTATGTTGTCTACGGATGGGTTCCCGAGTGGTTAAAGGGAGCAGACTGTAAATCTGCCGCGTTTCGCTTCGTTGGTTCGAATCCAACCCCATCCACCAACAATTCATCGCGGGGTGGAGCAGTTGGTAGCTCGTCGGGCTCATAACCCGAAGGTCGGTGGTTCAAGTCCGCCCCCCGCAACCAATTAAATATGCTGATGTAGCTCAGTCGGCAGAGCGTATCCTTGGTAAGGATAAGGTCACCAGTTCAATCCTGGTCATCAGCTCCATTTGGCGGCGTAGCTCAGTTGGCTAGAGCATGCGGTTCATACCCGCAGTGTCCGCGGTTCAAATCCGTGCGCCGCCACCAACTAGAACGCAAGGCTTCCGAGAAATCGGGAGTCTTTTTTGTTGTATAAGATGCTTGCTTATAGCAAAAGTAAAGCATGAAGCTTAGCACTTTACCATGCTTCATGCTTTTTGTTTTATGTAGGCTAATTTCGCTTGATGGTTTATGCAGACAACAGCCAATCAAGCAAATTTATTGATTTGATACCATCGTATGACGCGTCTAGCCCTACGTCAAGAGATAAGACTAATTTTTCGTAATTATCCTGGATGCTTTGCAGAGGTGCCAGCTCTCTTTTGCGCACATCCTCGCTTAACATAGATTCCGTCACCTGGATATAAATTTTATTGTCAGCAGAGCTAGCAACAAAATCAACCTCACTGTTACCAAGCTTACCAATAGCGACATCGTAACCACGACGCAGCAGTTCAAAATAGACGATGTTTTCTATAGCATGACCGCTGTCGCGGTTGCGGAAGCCTAGCAGATAATTGCGCAGGCCTATATCTACGATATAATATTTACCGAGCGTGCGCAAAAAAGCCTTACCCTTAATATCAAAACGCTTAATTTCGTAGAAGAAATAGCTTTCTAAAAGTGTATTTACATAGGCCTGCACTGTGTGCGTGCTGGGAGCACCCTTGCGTTTGCCGTTCTCTAGCAAGCCTTCGTTTAACAAGGTATTGCCAATAGATGAAAGCGAGACGCTAGAGCCGATATTATCTGCAAGAAAGAGGATAATTTTGCGTAGCAGAGCAGCATCGGTAATCTGTCTTCGTCCACGGCGTTTTTCGCGTTCTAAGATGTCCCGGATAACAACGGTGGAATAGATGCCATCTAGAAAGGCCAGGGCCTTTTCCTGCTCTAGGCCTACATCGGCGATGCCAGGCATTCCGCCAAGCTTCATATAGGCATCAAAAACCTCGCGCAGCTCATAGATATTGCCGTTTTTGTCATATACCTGTTTGCGCATTCCGCCAAATATACTTTGCTTTTCACGAATTTCGAAACCATGGAAGTATAAAAACTCGCTAAATGACAGCGGCAGCATTTTGATTTCTACACATCTTCCTGATAGGTAGGTAGCATACTCTGACGACAGCAGGAAGGCGTTGGAGCCGGTAACATATATGTCACAGTCAAAGTCTACGCGGAAGGCGTTTACAGCTTCCTCCCAGGCATCAATTCTCTGCAATTCGTCAAAGAAAAGGTACATACGTTTATGGGGAATGATGCGCTCTTTGACGTAGTGATATGCACTTTCGACGTTCATATTGCGGAAATCAAAGGACTCAAAATTCATTTCAATGATTTGCTCCGCTGTAACACCGCTGTGTTTCAAATGCTGTACCATTAGCTTCAACAGACTGGATTTGCCGCAGCGGCGTATACCAGTGATGACCTTGACTGGTTCGGTATCCTGAAAGCCGATTAATTTATTTAAATAGATGTCACGCTTTTTTAGTTCATGTGATTCAATCATTGCCTAGCACCTCCTATGACATTATTATAGCACAAACTTCTTTTTTTACAAAGTTTATGCTATCAATAGCACAAACTTCTAAAATTTACCTACTTTGTGCTATCAATAGCACAAAGTTTTGAGGGTAAGCAGAGCTTAGACGTAATACTGTGGAAAAGCTTTTCTTAAACACAAAACAGCATGAGCCTCTGCGTTAGGCAGTGGTCATGCTGTTTTTGTTGTTTTTATAAGCCTAATTGAGCCTTGAGGGCGCTTTGCAGCAGTTGGGAAAAATTAATTTTTTGCTTTTCGGCAAGCTCGTTCAGATACCAAGGGATGGTGAGAGTCTTTTTGACAGAGCGGTTAGCCATTTGCGCACGTATACTGAACATATTCACATCAATAAAGCAGATAGTTTCGTTGACAGCAATATGCATATCTTGGTATTCTGGCACGGGAATAATTTCATCATCCTGCTCCATACCCCACAAATGCAGCTCTAGCGCACCCTTGGCTTTGGTGATAGCTATGGGGATGGTATCGCCAGAGGCAACACAGCCAGGAAGGTCTGGGAAGCAGATATTATAATTAGTGGCAGTTTTTTCGATAATGGCAGGAAAAATATAATCATCCGGGTAGTTTTTGTACATGGTGAAGGCCTCCTTGGGGTTATTTTAGACCGGCTTGTTTAAGTATACTGAGTTCTGTTTTTAAGCTGATATCATCGCTTAATTTGTGTGCGGCTATGGTTACACGTCCGCGCTTAACAGGATGCTTGTATTGTCTGTGACTGCCAACCTGAGCAGCTAGATACCAGCCGTCTTTTTCTATGAGCTTGATTATGTCTTTGAATTTTCGTGGCATTTAATCACTCCTTGTTATTTTATTATAGCACACGTGGTGAATACGTGCAAAGGTGTTGCGTTCCCCAATAAACTGCTTAGGATAAACTCATTTCCCTCTTCCTTTTTGCCGCCAAAAGTGCTATAATAAAACCCAAATTGAATCGACCCCTGCAAGCACAATGAACAAGCAAGTATGCTTTTTGGCAGTGTTTTAGAGAGCGAAGCCACCGGCTGCAAGCTTCGCACACCAGCGTTAAGCAGAAGTTCTCTTGGGAGTGCCCCGCCTGAAGGCCGCAAGGCTGCGTAGGGCTGGCGTGTGGCCGCGTTAAGGCTGGCAAATGAAGGAATAAATTTGGGTGGTACCGCGAATATTTCGCCCCTGTTGCACTGTGACAGGGGCGTTTTCTTTTTTATATTTTTGGCAGCTGCCTAAGCTTTAGGCGTGCACCTGACGGGATATGTGCCGCCAAGGCGCGTGCGCATGCGCAGCCTGCCACAAGGAAGGATGAACGATTTATGAAAGAAAAATTGGAAGCCTTAAAGGCGCAGGCGCTGACCGAGCTTGCTGCTGTTACTTCGTTAGACGCGCTCAAGGAGCTGCGCGTTAAGTATTTGGGCAAAAAGGGCCCCATGACCGAAGTTTTGCGCGGTATGGGCAAGCTGCCTGCTGAGGAGCGTCCCAAGATCGGCCAGATTGTAAACGAGATCAAGGCTGAGCTGGAGGGCAAAATCAACGAGGCTGCTGCTGTGCTGGAGCAAAAGGCCTTGGCAGACAAGCTGGCTAACGAAAGGGTAGATATTACGCTGCCTGGTCGTAAGCCGCAGGCAGGCCATTTGCATCCTGTAACGCTCACAATGCGCGAGATCAAAAAAATCTTTATGCGCATGGGCTTTGATGTGTGCGACGGCCCCGAAATTGAGGACGTGTACCACAACTTTACTGCGCTGAACCTGCCGCCCGATCATCCCGCACTGGATATGCAGGATTCCTTTTATATCACCGAAAACTACCTGCTGCGTACGCAGACCAGCGGCGTTCAGGCCCGCACCCTGGAAAGCAAGGAGCCTAACACTCCTATCCGTATGATCTGCCCTGGTGCCGTGTACCGCTGCGATTATGACGCTACCCATTCACCCATGTTCCACCAGGTGGAAGGCCTTGTGGTTGACAAAAACATTAGCCTGGCCGATTTAAAGGGCACGCTGGAGCTGTTTTGCCGCCAGATGTTTGGTGACGATGTAAAGGTGCGCCTGCGTCCGTCTTACTTCCCCTTTACCGAGCCTTCGGTTGAGGTGGATGTATCCTGCCCCATCTGCCATGCCAAGGGTGGCGGCTGCCATGTGTGCAAGGACAGCGGCTGGCTGGAAATTTTGGGTGCCGGCGTTGTGCATCCCAACGTGCTGCGTATGAGCGGCTATGATCCCGACAAGATGACAGGCTTTGCCTTTGGCCTGGGCGTTGAGCGTATCGCTATGCTCAAATATGGCATTGACGATTTGCGCCTGTTCTTTGAAAACGACCAACGCTTCATCAGCCAATTCAAATAAGGGAGGATCATCACATGTTAGCATCTTTAGAATGGTTAAAACAATATGTAGATATAAACATCTCCGTTGCGGAGCTGTGCGATAAAATTACCCGCGTAGGCCTGGAGGTGGACACTGTAACCCAATTGGGACAGGGCCTGGAGGGCGTTGTCACCGGCAAGGTTATGGAAATCCACCGCCATCCGGACAGCGACCACCTGTGGGTGTGCATGTTAGATTACGGCCAGGACGGCGAGCTAGTGCAGATTTTGACGGGTGCGCAGAACGTGCACCAATATGACATTGTGCCTGTTGCTGTTGTCGGCAGCGTGCTGCCTCCCAGTGAGCGCAATCCCGAGGGCTTAAAGCTGAAAAAGGCCAAGATGCGTGGCCTGGATTCCTTTGGTATGCTGTGCAGTGCCGACGAGCTGGGCATCGAGTCCAAGCTGCTGCTGCCCGAGCAGAGAAACGGCATCTTTATCCTGCCTGCGGATACCCCCATCGGTGTGGACGTGAAAAAGATTTTGGGCCTGGATGATACCGTTATTGATATCGACCTCACTAGCAACCGTGCTGACTGCTTCAGCATCATCGGCCTGGCACGTGAAATCAGCGCTATTACAGGCTGTCCGCTGAAGCTGCCTGCTATGGATGTTAAGGAGGCTGCAGGTGGCAAGGCTAGCGACTATGTAAATATCAAGATTGCTGCCCCCGAGCTGTGCAGCCGCTTTGCTACCCGCGTGCTCAAGGATATCAAGATTATGCCCTCCCCCGAATGGATGCAGCGCCGTCTGCGTGCCTGCGGTGTGCGTCCTATTAGCAACGTTGTTGACGTAACCAACTACGTTATGCTGGAGCTGGGCCAGCCTATGCACGCCTATGATGCTGACAAGGTTGCAGGACGCACCCTCATTGTGCGCCGCGCTGCTGAGGGCGAAAGGCTGGTGACCTTAGACGGCAAGGAGCGTGAGCTGACCTCGTCCATGATCACCATTGGTGATGCCGAAAAGGCTGCTGGCCTGGGCGGTGTTATGGGCGGCCTGGCAACTGAGGTTACCAGCTCTACCGTTAATGTTATTTTGGAATCTGCCTCCTTCCACGGCCCGTCCATCCGCCGCACGTCGCGCGCACTGGGCCTGCGCAGTGAGGCCAGCGGCCGCTTTGAGCGTGGTGTGGACACCATCCGCGACCATGACGCTTTAAACCGTGCTGCGCACCTGCTGGAGGAAATGGGCGCCTGCGAAACCTTCAGCGGTATCGTGGAGGCTTATCCGAATGAGTTGCAGCCTGCAGTCATCACTACCACGCCGCAAAGGATTAACGGCTGCATTGGCTTTGACATCAGCCGCGAGGAAACCATCAGCATCCTTACCCGCTTGGGCTTTGGTGTAGAAGAAAGGGGCGAGGAGCTGGTGATTACTGCTCCCACCTGGCGCCGTGACATTGAATGTGCTGCCGACATCAGCGAGGAGGTTGCCCGTATGCATGGCTACGACCACATCGAAAGCCATCAGCCGGAGCTGACCATCACCCAGGGCCATCAGTCCGTTTTGGATGACGTAAAGGACGCAGTGCAGGACTATATGGTGAGCGCAGGCCTCAGCGAGATGATGACCTATAGCTTTATCAAGGCCAACGCCTATGACAAAATGCTGCTGGCCGCAGACGACAGCCGCCGTCAGAGCATTGAGCTGCTGAACCCGATCACCGATGCCTTTTCTGTGATGCGCACGACGATGATCCCCAGCGCGCTGCAGACTGCTTCCTTCAACCTGCGCAACCACAATAGCAGTGTTGCCCTGTTTGAAATTGGCCGCGTATTTTTGCCCAAGGCCCTGCCGCTGGCTGCTGACCCTGTAGAAAAGCCGCTTCTGGCAGCTGTTATCAGCGGCAGCCGCAACGAGCTGAACTGGTGCAGCGCTAAGGATAGTGTAGATTTTTATGATATGAAGGGCATTGTCGAAGGCCTGCTTGCCGCCATGCAGGTGGCAGATTACACCCTGGTGCGCAGCAGCCAGCCCTATCTGCATCCAGGCAAGAGCTGTGACATAGTAGTTGACGGCAAGGTTATCGGCTCCTTTGGCGAGGTGCACCCGCTGGCACAGGAAGCCTTTGAGCTGGACCAGGTTGCCTATGTGTTGGAAATGGAAATTGAGCCGCTGGTAGCTAGTGCAACGCGCGTGCCGCAATACAAGCACCTGCCCAAGTTCCCGGCCATGAGCCGCGATATTGCTGTTGTGGTGCCCAAGGATGTAACCAACGCCGAGCTGGAGCAGGTTATCCGTGCCCACGCAGGCGAGCTGCTGCAAAGCGTGCGTGTATTTGATATCTACACTGGCAAGCAGGTGGCCGCAGGCTGTAAGTCCATGGCCTTTAACCTCACCTATCAGGCTGCAGACCGCACTCTGACTGATGCCGAGGTGGACGCATCCATGAAAAAGGTTATTGCCGAGGTTGCCGAAGCTTACAAGGCTAAGCTGAGAGACTGAGTTATACAGGTATAAAGCTTTTCGCCAGCCGCCTTTTGGGGCGGCTGGTTTTTGTATGCGCTAATTAATCTGCAGTACTACAAAAGCGGCAGTAAAGATGATATAATTAGTAAAACATAAGGAGGGAGTGATGCTTGTGGAGCTGACTAGAAAATTACCGCTACCCTTAGGTTCAACAGATTATAAGAAAATATGCAAGTCATATTATTATATTGATAAAACCTTGCTGATAAAGGATATATTGGATGAGGGTACAGTCATCTCCCTTTTCACCCGTCCGAGGCGTTTTGGCAAAACGCTGAATATGGATATGCTAAAGGCGTTTTTTGAAAAAAATAGTGAGGATACCAGTGTTTATTTTCAAGATAAGCAAATTTGGCAGCAGGGAGAGCATTATACCAGGCATCAGGGAAGGTATCCTGTAATTTTTTTAAGCTTTAAGGATGCTAATAAGTATACGTGGAAAGAGCTGTATCCCCGCCTTGTTGAAACAATCAGAGATGAGTATTTGCGGCATGCTGAATTAAAAAACAGCGCCAAGGTTTCTGACATTGGCTTTTACAAAAAAATAATAGCAGGTGAAGCTGATGCTACAGATTACGCAATGAGTATTTTGCGGCTTTCTAAAATGCTTTATGAGCATTATGGGCAACCTGTCATACTCATTATTGACGAATATGATACCCCTATTCAGGCAGGCTATATTCATGGCTTTTATGATGAAGTAATCCAGTTTGCCAAAGATTTATTATCTTCTGCTTTAAAAGATAATTCTAATCTCGCTTATGGCTTTTTGACAGGTATTCTTAGAGTTGCTAAGGAAAGTATTTTCAGCGGTCTGAATAATATCAGAGTATATTCTGTTTTGGACACAAAGTTTAGTGCATATTTTGGCTTTACTGAAGCAGAAATTTTAAATATGGCGCAATATTATGGCGTTCCCGAAAAGACAGCAGAAATAAAGGCTTGGTATGATGGCTACAAATTTGGCAATACAGAGATTTACAATCCTTGGTCGGTATTAAATTATTTTAGCAATAATTACCTGCCAATGCCTTATTGGGTGCAAACCTCCAGTAATTCGATAATTTACGATATGCTGGACGGTATAAGTGAGGCAACCTATCAGAATCTGATGCAGATAATTGATGACCAGGCTGTAACGTCGCTTATTGATACGAATATAATTTATCCTGAGCTTGGCGGCAGACCGGAAAATATTTTTTCTTTGCTGCTTATGACGGGTTATTTAAAAGCAACCAAGACCACATTGACAGCTTTTGGCGATATGGAGTGCGAGCTGTGCATTCCTAACAGGGAGCTGCGCAACGTTTATTATCGCGAAATTATAGCGCATCTTTCTAAGTCTATGTCTATAAATGTGGCGTATGCGATAACAAAAGCGCTTCTAGCTAAGGATGAGCAGGGGTTGCAGCTGGCCTTGCATAAATTTTTGTTAGAGGTGGTAAGCTTTTATGATACTCTTAATGAAAATTATTACCACGGGCTGCTTTTGGGAATGGCAGTGATTTTTTCGGAGGATTATTTTATACGGTCCAACAGGGAAAGCGGCGCAGGGCGTTATGATATTGCTCTTGAACCCAAGGGAAAGCCTTTACCGGGAATAATCATCGAGGTAAAGACTAAGAGAGAGGAAGCAGAATCACTCAAGGATTTGGCACAGCTGGCGTTAGAACAGATTGAAGCTAAGCAGTATGATGTAGAAATGCGTAGCAGAGGTGTGCAAACAATTTATAAATATGGTATTGCCTTTTATAAGAAGCAGGTAGAGCTTGCAACCAATTAAGCTTTTCGCCAGCCGCCTTTTGGGGCGGCTGGTTTTTGTATGCGCGAAAAAAATTCTTCTCCCACTTGACTTTGCTAATACCTAGTATTATACTATGGTAAAATCGTTTACATATAAAAGCATTATTTAGTTAATCTTGAGGGGGATTTACATTATGTACAAGCTTTGGAACGTATTAGACGAGCTTAAATCAGACGCTTATGAATGGGTGGAGCTGTCCCATTCCATGAACAACGACAGCCCCGTGTGGAGCGGCATCCCGAAAGGCTCTGTAGAGGTGGCCAAAACAGTTTTTGACTGGGGCAACCCCATGCTGGAATGCTTAATCCAAACCTTCAAATTTCCGGGTCAATATGGCACGCATATAGATTTTCCCGGTCACTTTGTCAAGGACATGCCGCTGTCCGAGCAGTTTGGCGCGCAGCAGATGCTGTTTCCGCTGTGCGTGATTGACATCACCGCCAAGGTGGCGCAGGACGTGCATTACGCTGTCACTGTGGACGATATCAAGGAATATGAAGCCAAGTATGGCGCTATTCCCGACGGTGCCTTTGTGGCACTGCGCACGGACTGGTACAAAAACTGGCCGGATATGGACAAGCTGAGCGGCCTTGCCGCAGATGGCAGCGAAAACTTCCCCGGCTGGAGCCTGGAGGCGCTGCAATATATTTACGAGGTGCGCAACGCTGCCGCCAACGGCCACGAAACGCTGGATACTGATGCCTCCGCTGTTGCTGCTGCTGCCGGCGACCTGGCGTGCGAGCGCTACGTTTTGGGTAAGGGCAAGCTGCAGATTGAGGTGTTGCAGAACCTGGACAGGGTGGCAGCTGCAGGCGCACTGCTTGTGGCAGCCTGGCCGCGCATTGAGGGTGCAACTGGCCTGCCTGCGCGCGTAGTGGCCATCACTCCCAAGGCATAAGCTTTAAAAGCAGGGACGTACACAAATGCAGTGTGTACGTCCTTTTTTGCTGCCTGCAATATAGATGGACAGAAAATAAAGTGTACGTTATGCTTTTATTGCTATCCTGTGTGATATAAAATGTGCGTAAAAATAGTAAAATATAAGAAATTAAACTTAATAACAAAAGAAAAATAATTGCTATAAAGCATTAATCAAATGATTAAAGAATATTTTGGCTATAATATTGCCTTTATATGGCGGGGATGATAAAATAAAATTAAGGGTAAGTAATCGGACCAGGAGCCTTGACTGGTTGTGTTATTTATTAAATTCAATAAGAAAAGAGGGTACTTAAATATGAAAAAAATGTTAGCTAAAGCTATTGCGCTGAGCGTTATTATGGGTGGTATGAGCTTTGTTGCCAATGATGCACAGGCTTATGTTAAAGTAGATACTGATCGTGGTGGTTATGTGCACACCAGCAGGCCTGGACCTGGACAACGCTATGACTATGAATTGGTTGAGAAAAAAGATATTAACGGTATAGAGAGTAAGGCAGAGGCTGCACAAAAAACTGCCAATGCTGCTGCACAAAATGCATCTGAAGCAAAAAAAGTTGCGGATGCAGCAAATGCCAAAGCTGATGCCAACAAACAGGCTATTGAGACTAATAAGCAAGATACAACAAATAAATTTGCTAAAGTGCAAGAGCAACTAGATGCACAGGATAACAAGAATAAGGCACAAGATGTCACCATTAAGGCTCACACCGAAGCTATAAAAGCTAACAAAACTGCTATTGAGACCAATAAACAAGGAATTCTTGATTTAAACAATCGTGTAAACTTCAATAGTGGTAAGATTTATGAAAATAAGGTTGCTATTGAAAACGAAGCTACAGCACGTAAAAACGCTGATGCAGAATTAGACAACAAGATTACTGCTGAAGAAACCGCTCGTAAAGCTGCTGACGAACAATTACAGAAGAATATCGACGCAGAAGAACAAGCTCGTAAAGACGCTGACGCAGCAGAAAAGGCAGAACGTGAAGCTGCTGATAAAGTATTAGACGGCAAGATTACAACCGAGAAAAATGAACGTATTGCTGCTGACGAACGCATCGAAGCTAAGTTTGACGGCGAGGTTGCCCGCTTAGACAGCAGAATTGACAAGCTGGACAAGAAGATTGAAAAGGTTGGCGCTATGGCTGCCGCTATCGCGAACCTGCACACCATGGGTTATGATCCTGCAGCTCCCACCGAAATCGCTGTAGGCGTTGGCCAATACCGCGACAAGACTGGTGTTGCTTTGGGTGCCTTCCACTATCCTAACCGCGACTTCATGCTGAGCTTCAGCGTATCCACCGCTGGTGACGAATACATGGGCGGCATTGGTGCTACCTGGAAGTTTGGCCGCAAGACTCCGGAGGAAATGCGCCAGGCTGAGCACGAAAAGGCTGTAAAAGCAAAGGTTGCTAAGGCTGAGGCTGCTAAAAAGGCTGCCAAGGACGCACGCGTAGCTGCTCAACAGCAAAGACATGCAGAAATGCTGGCTGCACGCACTGCTAAATAATTAACACAAACCACATAAGCATAAAGGGGGCAAGGGTGACTTTGCCCTCTTTTTGTTATATAATAGGCATAAAGAATTTTATTGACGGCGTGAGGTGAAAAATGCGTTATATAAAATTATTTATTTTGCTGCTGCTTTTGGGCGTTGCCGCCACGGGCAGCTGCCAAAACCTGCAAAGGGCAGGTGCGACGGACGTGGGTGTGCTGTATGTTGACACTGACACGGCGCAGAGCCTGAGCAAAAACGGGCAGCTGTATTTGGCAGTGTTTGCCGAGGAGCAGTTTACGGATGCCGAATTTTTGCAGTCGCTGCACGAGGACGAATCGCTGCGGGAGGCTGCGGGGGCCATGTATTTGTACCTGTTTGACAGCAAGGGGACGGAATGCACGGTAGCAGCACATTATATTATTGACAAGGCTGGCAACGTGTGCCTGGATATGGGCGGCGAAGGCACGGCGCAGCCAACTGCGGGCAGGCAGGAGCTGCTTGCTGCCTACACTAAGGCTGTGGATGCCTTGCAAAGTAAATCGCAAAAGAACCGCTGGCTGAAAAAATAAGGTGACCGCAGGCAGCTGCAGCGCTGTCAAGGTAAAAAATTTTGTGGTTATTAAACCAACAGATTAAGAAAGAGCGTACATACTCAACTAAAGTGTGTACGCTTTTTTGCTGGTATGTTATAATTAAAGAGTCTGGAGGTATGTTGAAAATATGCGTATAATAAAATTGGTTTTGCAAATTGTTACCGCTTTTATCGTGGCGATGTTCGCCTATAATATTTTTTACCAGCCTAACGCCGAAAGCGTGCGCGCTGCTGTGCGCACGCAGATGCCGCAGCTGCTGCAGCAGGAAAAGCCAAGCAGCGTGCCAAACGGCAAGCTGCGCATCAGTGTGCTGGACGTAGGGCAGGGGGATGCCATCTTGCTGCAGGACGGCAAAACTAACGTGATGGTTGACGTGGGCAACGATGCCAAGGATAGTGTTGGCACCGGCGGTGGCAGACAGGCGCTTATTAAGGCGCTGGACAAGGCTGGTGTGAGCAAGATCAAGACCGTCATCGTGACGCACCACCACCGCGACCACATGGGCAACATTATGTACGTGCGCGGAAAGTATGGCGTCAATAATATTTATGACAATGGTTATGTGAACAAGGATAATGCTACCTCTGTAGCACTGGATAAGGATTTGCGCGCAGGCAAATACCATGGCAAGGCACTAAAGGCAGGCGACAGGGTGAACCTGGGCAAGGATTATTACCTAGAGGTGCTGGCACCAGGGGATTTTGTGGATAAGAGCCTGTATAAAAAAAGGTTCAACAACACCAGCCTGGTGATGAAGCTGCATTATGGCGCGTTCAGCATGCTGCTGACGGGTGATGCCGAGGCGGGCGTAGAGGATTTGCTGCAGCAAAAATATGGCTCGGCGCTGAAGGCAGACGTGCTGAAGGTGGGGCATCACGGCAGCAAAACATCATCGTATTGGCCGTTTATCAACAAGGTCAAGCCCAAGTACGCGCTTATCAGCTGCGGCCATTACGACATTTATAACCATCCCAACAAGGACGTTGTGGGCCGCCTACAGCATTTGGGCGCCAAGGTGTACACCACCTATGATCATGGCACGCTGACGGTGACGACGGACGGTAAAAGCTTTGATGTGGATGTGGAACGATGAAGGGGTTGGCAGTAATGTGCAGCCGAAGATTGAGGGGTGAGTGATGAATACTAGGGAGATAGATGCCAAGAGCCTGGAAAACGCCAAGCGTCTTTATACTAGTGGCGCAATAGATGCGATTGAGGTAGGTACGGTAAAGGGATTGCAGGCGATTCACAGGGCGCTGTTTGACGGTTTGTATGATTTTGCGGGTGAAATTCGCACGATGAACATAGCAAAGGGAAACTTTCGCTTTGCCAACAGCCTATATTTAAAAGAGGTGCTGGCCGCTGTAGAAAAAATGCCGGAAAACACCTTTGAAGAAATTGTTGCCAAATATGTGGAGATGAACGTTGCGCATCCCTTTATGGAAGGCAACGGACGGAGCACGCGTATTTGGTTGGATATGATTTTGAAAAAGCGGCTGCAAAGGGTTGTGGAGTGGGGCAAAATAGATAAGCAGCAATACCTGCAGGCTATGGAACGCAGTGCGGTGAATGATTTGGAGCTGCGCTTTTTGCTTTTGCCTAATTTGACTGCTGCGGTTGATGACCGTGAGGTTATTTTTAAGGGGATAGAGCAATCGTATTTTTATGAAGGATTTGAAGGGTGAAGCAGCACTAGAAGCTGACTCATATTAGTTTGCGAAAACTGCTGTCACTGCTCTAAAAAAGCTAAACATTACTTGAGAAAATTTGTTCATTGTGATAAAATGGGATAAAATAGGTATAAAAATATTCCCAGAGGAAGAAAGAAAATGAAACAAGTACATTTAAGATTATCAGATGAACAATATGAGGAAGTTAGCCAGTATGCAAAAAACGCAGGGATGACAGTTCAAGATTCAATTACTACTGCATTGTACGCTATGTTTAGTCAACGAAGTAAAACAAAACATAAGAAAGAATTTACTTTTATTGACCTGTTTGCTGGTATCGGCGGTATGAGACTAGCTTTCGACGAAGCTGGTGGTGAGTGCGTTTATTCTAATGAATGGAATAAATTTAGCCAGCAGACGTACATGGCGAATTTTGGTGATATGCCAGAGGGTGATATTACAAAGGTAAATGCTGAAGATATACCTGACCATGATATTTTGGTTGCAGGTTTTCCTTGTCAGCCGTTTTCTATTGCAGGTGTGTCGAAAAAAAATAGCTTGGGAAGAGCGACAGGTTTTGCTGATAAAACCCAGGGAACGTTGTTTTTTGATGTTTGTCGTATTCTGCAGGCTAAGCGGCCTAAAGCCTTTATGCTGGAAAATGTCAAAAATCTGTGCAGTCATGACCGTGGCAGAACTTTTAAGGTAATAGTTGAATCGTTAAACGAATTAGATTATGAAGTCTTTTATAAGGTGATTGACGGGCAAAGCTTTGTGCCGCAGCATAGGGAACGTATTATAATTGTCGGTTTTGATAGAAGAAGATTTGGCAATTATTTTGATTTTGAGTTTGAGATTACTCCTAAAGATCCTAAACCAGTTATTGCAGATATATTAGAAAAGGATGTAGATGTAAAGTATACCTTATCTGATAAGCTTTGGTTATATCTGCAAAATTACGCTGCCAAGCATAAGGCTGCAGGTAATGGCTTTGGGTACGGAATGGCTCCTCTTGATGGTGTGTCCAGAACACTTAGCGCACGCTACTATAAGGATGGGTCGGAGGTCCTGATTGAACAGGCAGGGAAGAATCCTCGCAAGCTTACACCTAGAGAATGTGCCAGGTTACAAGGATTTCCAGACAGCTTTGTTATTCCGGTGTCGGACACGCAGGCTTACAGACAGTTTGGCAATTCTGTTGTAGTACCGTTAATGGCTAACGTAGCAAAACTGATTGTTGCCAAGATTAAAGAACTGGAGAAATGATTGTATGGCATTGCAAAGTGGGTATTTACGCAAATATTTTAAAGGTATTATTGCAAAGCGCCTTTCTGTGGTTGAGGTTATGCCTAAAAAGAGTAACCAGCATGAATATAATGCTACATCGGGAATGAAAGAAATATTCGGGCTGGCTGACAGAAAGTTTGAAACAGATTTTCTTTACATCGATGACGAGAACAGTGTTACAGCTAAAAACTTTCTTACATGGTACGATGCGCGGAGGAATCACCCTACTAGGTCAGAGTACAGGCTATATTACCCATCTACCAAGGTGTCTGAGATGGCAAAAGCAGGAGATTCCTTGTTTATATGCGTTAGGCAGGACAATACAATTTTATGTATAATTGCGGACGAAAAATCAACGATAACAAGTCAATTGTATTGGCTGTTTGATCTGAACGTAGATGAAGAGCAGAATGGTAAATTTACGCAGAATACAGCGCTTAGCACAGATAGTGGCAGGCTGGAATTTCTTGTCAGAATAATTCTTGAACAAATTGGCATTGTATATGAGGAATATGATGACGACGGCCTGACGGATAAGCTCATTGGTGAATTTGGAAACAGTTTTCCCAAAACATCATTGTTTTCTGCGTTTGCAAGGTCACTTGTCAAGGATATTGATCCTGTGAAGGAACCTGATGCTGCCTTGCTGCAGTGGTTTGGCATGGAAGAAAAGCTTTTCTTTCTCATGGAGAAAAATATTGTCAAGGAACGTTTAAGCCAAGGGTTTGTTAAAAACGGACAGCCAGATGTTGAGATGTTTATAGCATATTCTTTATCTGTACAAAACAGAAGAAAAAGCAGAGCTGGATATTCGCTAGAAAATCATATATGTGCTATTCTGGATTATAATGGTATAGTGTATTCGCATACGCCAGTTACAGAGAACCGCTCAAAACCAGATTTTTTATTCCCAAACATTGAGTGTTACCGCGACGAAAATTTCTTGTCGCAAAATTTGACGATGCTAGGGGTAAAAAGCTCATGTAAAGATAGATGGCGGCAGGTGCTTGCGGAGGCGGAACGGATAGATAGAAAGCATTTGCTTACCTTAGAATCTCCGATAAGTACATATCAAACTGACGAGATGCAAAATAAGCATCTGCAGCTTGTTGTGCCTGAGCCAATGCATGCTGCCTTTAAAGATAGTCAGCGAAAATGGATTTATTCTCTTGCTGATTTTCTTGGAGAAATAAAGGAAAAGCAGCGCAGAACAAAATATGCAAGTATGCTTATAGTATAAATTCAACACATGGATACTTTAACAAAAGAGCAACGACATAAGAATATGTCCTCCATCCGCAGCAGGGACACCAAAATAGAAGTGACCTTGCGTAAAGCATTGTGGCATAGAGGAATCCGTTACCGTAAGAATTTTAAGGTGTATAATTGTCATCCTGATATAGTGTTGACAAAGTATAAAATAGCAATTTTTTGTGATGGCGATTTTTGGCATGGCAAGCTGTTTGAAACCCGTGATGTGCATACAAATGCTAAATATTGGCATGAAAAAATCAAGCGTAATATGGAACGCGATTTAGACAATACTATTGAATTGCGGGATAATGGCTGGATTGTACTGCGCTTTTGGGAAACGGATATAAAAAAGCATCTTGAGGATTGTGTAGACGAGATTATAAGAAATATTGCAGTGCGCAGGAGTGATTGCGTTCATGGATGAGGAGCTTTGTCGTTTTTTCGGCAGCCTGCCAATTGCTTGTGAAGCTAGTGCATTGATGGATGTTCCTCTATCCCATTCCCATGCACTCGTTTCTAAATCCTACGGCCTTTACGCTCCCGTGGCCGTGCGCCGTGAGGGGCAGCTTTTGCTTACGCGCGCAGGCGAGCTGGCACAGGACATGGATTGCAACGCCATCACTGCCCTGCACAAGCGCTACAGCGCCTGGTGCAAAAAGCTGCAGCAGCTAAAATGTACGCAGCTGGTGCAGGGCGAGTTTGCCGCAGGCAGGGGCATAACGCTCTACACTGCGGCCATCGCTGCCTGCGCTGCCGCTCGTGGCTGGGACTACGCTGCTTACTATCAGTCCGTCCTGGTGCATGAATATGCACACGCTTTGCATTTTGCGCATATTTTGGCTCGCTTTGACGCACGTGGCGATGATGTGGCAGGCAGCGCTTACCAACAGGCGCTGCATTATTGGTACGGCGCTGGCACGCAGGCCATGCAGGCGCGCACAGTCAAGGAAGCACTGGCAGAATTTGCCCGCTATTTGTGGTGCTGTGAAAATGGTCAGCAGCCCTTGGCGCAGGCGGTGACGCAGGTGCTTACAGGAGCGCGGGCGCATTATCCCAGCTATCCTTATGCAGGGGTGCGGCCGTTATGCGCGTTGCACGCTGCTGACGCACAGCAGGCGCTGCAGCAATATGCTGAGCTTTTCACGGCCTCGCTCAAAAGCTGGCAGCAGGCGTATGCGCTGCTTAAGCAAATTGTATGTTAAATACAGATTAAGTCCGCGTAAAGAAGTTAAATGTATGTAATATATGGACAAAACATCTTGAAGTAGGCGTGACATTGTGTTACAATCCCGTCTAGAGAGACAGTGAAAGGGGTGCGTACTGCTGACAGCTAGCGAGAGGAAACAAGGCTACTCCTGCTGCTGTAGTGGCAGTGCCGATGTATAAGTAAAGCTGTCTTCTCAGAATTGTTATTTTGAGGAGGAAAACACAATGAAAAAATCTTTAGTACTGGCAATGGCAATGGCGTTGGGGGTAACTGCTAGCGCTTATGCTGCAAATCCGTTCAGCGATGTGCCTGCAGGCCACTGGGCTTATGACAGCATCAACAAGCTGGCAGCTGCAGGTGTAATTGAAGGCTACGGCGATAGCACCTTTGGTGGCGACAAGCTGATGACCCGCTATGAAATGGCTCAAATCGTTGCTAAGGCTATGGCTAAGGGCGCCAATGTTGATAAGCTTGCAGCAGAATTTGCTGATGAGCTGGATAATTTGGGCGTGCGCGTTGCCAACCTGGAAAAGAAGGCTGACAATGTAAAAATTGCCGGCACTATTAAGGCAATGAGCTATTCCTATACTGGTGACCAAAAGAAGAAGGGTGACAACTACTTTGCCCGTCTGCGTACTGATTTGACCGTACGTGGTCAGATTAATGATGATTGGAGCTATACTGGCTTAATCCGTAATGAGCAGGTCCTTACCGATAATGTGGGCAATGAAGGTGACGTACGCTTCCAACGTGCTTATTTAGATGGTAAGCTGGGCGGTGCCAAGGTGCGTGCAGGTCGTTACAGCTTCTGTGATTTTGCTGGCGGTAATATTCATGATACCCGTATGGATGGCGGTCAGCTTTCCTATGGCAAGGAAGTGCAGCTGACTGTGGGCGCAGGCAAGGCAACTGATGCCAACGCCGTTGACGACAATAACATGGTGTATGCAAACCTGGGCGCTAAGCTGGGTGTTGTGGATGCCAATGTCGGCTACTATAAATTTGACAATCTGAAAAAGGTTAATGATAGCGATAATGATGACGCTGTTTGGGCTGTGGGCGTTGCCTTCCCGGTAGTCAAGGATTTGAAGCTGGGCCTGCAATATCTCAAGTCTGATGTTGATTCCGTAAAGAGCGAAAACGGTACCTTTAAAGATGTTGACGATGATGGTTATGTAATCAGCCTGGATTACAAAGGCGCTAAGGGCTCCAAGCCAGGTAGCTGGGGCATCTATGGCAAGTACTACAACCAAGGTGCAGGCACCTATGTAGCACATACCATGGACGGCCTGTATCCGGAGGAAGGCTTTAAGGGCTACAAGGTAGGCGTAAACTACGCTTTGGCTAAAAACATTGTTGCAAACGTAGATTACTATGATTTGGAATCCAAGGAGAAGAATATCAGCAAGGATTACAAGACTATCTTCAGCACTCTCGTATTCAACTTCTAATGTAAACCAAGCTAAAAGAGCTGCCAGTGTTGGCAGCTCTTTTTTGGTGCAGCTTTTAAAATTCTATGCTTTGAGGATTGGGCAGAAGGGCGCTGTGATTGCTAACAACATGATCTAGCTTATTTTGCTGGGTGAGCAATGACAGCTGCGCTTGTGTACCGTGTACAGGATAGGATATATTCAGCAGCAGGCCGTCATCAGCAAGCCTGGCGGCATTGCTTCCTGTGTCTAGATGGCCGCTGGCAACAGCAAAGGACTTGCCTGCAAGGCTAGTAATGAGACGGTAGTTGGCTGCCTGCTTGATCTGGGGGTCGCAAAACAGGATTACACCTGCTGCGGGCAGACGAGTGTAGTCCAGCTCCTGCCAGCGTAGTGACTGCAGCCTTTGCAATGCGTCAGCTGTCAGCCACTGGCTAAGGCTGTGCAGAGCTGTTAGCTGTCTTGCTAGACAGTCATCTACGTATATGGGTGCTTCAGGCAGAGCCCGTCTCAGCAGCAGTAAAATATCTAGTCCGCGGCCGTATTTGGGCACGGGAAGTAGCAAAAGCGGCCGCTCAGCCTGTAGCTTTTGTAATCTTGCAGCAAACTCCTGCCGCATTTCGTCAGCAGTATGTATACTGCTGGCGTAGGCAGCGTCAATAACGGCAAGGTCGGCGCTTATATCACGCAGCTTGTCTATGGCGTAGGCTGGGGAGCCTTCTATGTAGTCACCGCTACACAGTATGTGCTTGCCTGCAAAGCTAAGCAGATACCAGCAGCTGCCGGCGCAGTGGCCTGTGCGTCCCCAGGTGATTGTTAGCCAAGGCTCCAGCTGCAGGGATTGCATGGGTGCTGACTGCTCGTCCACAAGGATGCTGCCGCAGAGTGCCAAGCTTGGTGGCAGCTGTCTGCGCGTTGCAGCAGTCATTATCAGCTTGCCGCTAAAGCCGTTTTGCAGCAGCCAGGGAAGGGCGCCGCTGTGGTCGTTGTGCGAATGGGTGAGCAGCAGATAATTTGCCTGCTTAATCTGCTGCTGGGTTAAATGGGGATAGCAGTCGCTGCTGCCGGACATTTTGCCGCAGTCGACGATAACGCTGTGAGTGCCGTTAGTAAAGTAAAAACAGTTGCGGCCGTGCTCGGCGCAGCCGCCGCCAATAATAAGCTTCATAATTTACCTCATTTCTTAATACTGCGGTTGATGATAAGCAGTGCAGTGGTAGTAAAGAGTACGCAGATAACGGCCATGGCCATGCCGATGGAAACGCTGCCCTGCTCAAATTCACTCATGATGAAGGTGGATACCACCAGCGTGTTGGGCGGAGCGATCAGGCTGGCGGTGACCAGCTCACGGAAGGCAATAATAAAAATCATCATCCAGCCGACAATGATACCCCTGAAAATGAGTGGCAGGGTGATGCGGCGGAATACGTAGCTTGGGGCTGCGCCCAATGTGCGTCCTGCCCAAAGTAGGTTTTCGTTGATCTGCGTAAAGGCGGAGGTTACATATTGCACGCTGTAGGGCAAAAAGAGGACGACGTAGGCCAGCACCATGATGCCTAGGGTGTTGTACAGGGGCACGATTTTGTAGATTAGGTTCCAAAAGAGCATGATGCCGATAACAAGTACGATGCCTGGCAGCATTTCTGGCAGCAGGCTGATTGCCTCTAAAAGCTTTTTGGCGCGTTGGCGGCATTGGCGCAGAAGCACGACTATGCCTGTGCCGAGGATGGAGGCAAGTGTGGCGCTGCTCACAGCTAAAAAGAGGCTGTTGATGAGTGCCTCTTGTCCGTGGGGGTTATCGGTGAATAGGTCGATATAATGCTGCAGGGTGAAATTGCCAGCAGCCAGGCCGTAGCCGCGTAGCTTGATGAGCGAGGTGCTGATGACCGAAAAATAGGGTATGCAGATGGCTACAAAAATCAGCAGCAATATGTAGGCCCAACAGCACAGCTGCCAGCAGCTGCTGAGCCTGCTGATGCCTGATTGACTGCTGCCCTTGCCGTTGACCAGGTTATAGCTGTGGGTGGCGGTGATGTGATTTTGAATGTACCACATCAGCAGGCAGATGACGATGAGGACGGATGAGAGGCTGGCGGCTCTGCCGAAGTCGATGGGGGCAGTGGTGGCATAGCGATGGATGTCTGTTGTGAAAACATAAAAGCCGATGCGGTAACCCAATGTGGCAGGGGTGCCGTATTCAGAAAGTGTTTTAACAAAAACCAACAGCGCGCCAATGGCGTAATTGGCCGAAAGCAGCGGCAGGAGAATGCGGCGCACGCGGTAGCAGCTGCCAGCGCCAAAAACAGCGCCGCTTTCCAGCAGGCTGAGTGGGATGTTGAGCATAGCGTTTTTCAGTATGGTGACCATAAAGGGGAAAACATGCAGGCTCATGATCAAAATAAGACTGGCAACAGTAAAAAAATGTGGTGTAATGCCTGCTGCGGCAGGAACTAATTGTTCTAGCAGACCGCGCTTTTGCATAAAAAGAATCCAACCCATCGATGCAATATAGGGCGGAGTCATAAAAGGAATCATAAACACGATATCAAGCCATTGATGACGGCCTAAAGGAGTTTTTGCGAGTATAAAGGCCAAGGGAGCTGCAAGCAGTGTGCTACAGACAACAACGCCGATTCCCAATAGCAGGGAATTGGTGATGGTCGTCATGTTTTCTGGCAGGCAGAGCACCTGCATTGCCCTGAGCAGCTGCACTTGTCCGTCAGCAAATACGGCTCTGGCAAAAATCATCACCAGCGGGCAGATAATTAATATTGTTAATAACAGGAAAAAAGAGCTATAGATAAGCTTGACCTTGCTTGTTGGCATGTGGGGCCTCCTAAAAATGTGTATATATAAAGATATAGATGAGCCTGCAGGCTGCAGACCCATCTATAAAGAAAGGAATGGATGTGTTATTTGCACAGGGAGTTAAGCTTTTTGGCGGTTGCGGAGGAGATTTCCATCATCTTATCCCAATCTAGCTTAAATTGCGGGATATCCTTGAGATTTGTACGAGCGTTGCTGGTTACATCGCTGCGTCCTGGCAGCAGGTAAGCAGCAGTAACCAGCTTTTGTGCGTCATCGCTCAAAAGATAGTCCATGAAGGCCTTAGCGTTAGCTTGGTTGGGACTGGTTTTGAGAATCATAGCTGGACGCGGATTAGCGACAGTACCGCTCTTGGGATAATAAATTGCCAGCGGCTCGCCTTTTTTGATAGAGGAATAAGCGTTGTAATCTACGCCGGCAATGAGGATGCCCTTTTCGCCTGTAGTTACAGCCTCGAGAGCTGCCTTATTGGCACCGGGAACCTTTAAGCCGTTGGCGGCAATAGCCTCCCAGGTTTTCCAGGCATCGGGCTGACTGCTCATGAAGCCTGCCAAAAAGTCCTTGCAGGCACCAGATTTTTCGGGGTCGGGGATGGCTAGCTGGTTTTTGTATTTGGGATCGGCCAGCTCGCTCCAGTCGGCGTCTAGCTTAGGGAACACCTTGGTGTTATAAATTACACCTACGGCAGAGGCACTGCTGCCAACAAGGGTATTGTCCTTGTCAATCCAGCCGGCAGTCATTTTATCGGCATTGGCTGGCTTGTAGCTGAGCAGCTGACCGCTATTTTTCATGTTCAGACCATCTGCCCAGGAGGCCAGGATAACAACGTCGGCTACAGGATTAGCCTTTTCTGCCTCCAATCGGGCGAGAATTTGACCAGTCGTGCCTTGGAACTGTTCTACCTTGACGCCTGTTTTCTTTTCAAAGTCGGCAGCTAGCTTATTGGCCAGCCCGGCAGGACTTGGCATGTAAACTACAACCTTGCCAGAGAGCTTAGGTGCTTCGGCTTTTTTCTCACTGGCCTTATCTGCGCCGCAGCCTGCTACCAGTAAACCTAAAATAAGAGTTCCGACTAAAGCATTTTTGATTTTCATTTAGCATAATCTCCTTCAAATCTGATTAATTGTGCTTGGTCAATATAAAGAGGAAGCCTTTGCCCCAGTGGCAGCCTGTTAGGTGAGCTGATAACCCATTTATCCCTTTCGTGTAGCAGTGTAACCTCGTAGCCCTGACCAAGATATTGGCTGCCTGCGGTAGTGACGTTGATGGCGCAACGACCGGGCTGCTCCTTTAGGCTTGCTGCTTCCGGACGGAACATGGTGCTGCTATCGAGCCAATTAGAACGGCCGATGAAGTGGGCGGTAAACCTGGTAGCAGGGTGGTGGTAGATGTTTTCCGGGACATCGTACTGTTGCAGGCGGCCGGCGTTAAAAACAGCAATCCTGTCGCTCATGCTCATGGCCTCAAGCTGGTCGTGGGTGACAAAGACGGATGTGATACCAAGCCTGCTTACTAGCTCCTTTAGCTCAACGCGCATGGTTTCCCGCAGCAGAGCATCGAGGGCCGAAAGCGGCTCGTCAAACAAAATACATTGCGGCTCGATGACGATGGCGCGGGCAAAGGCCACACGCTGCTGTTGGCCGCCGCTCAGCTGGTGTGGGTGGCGGTTGGCAAAATCTGCCAGCTTCACGGCATCCAGCGCCTGCAACACCTTTTCCTCCAGCTTGGTAGTCTGCGCACGAGCGCGCAGGCCAAAGGCGACGTTTTCAAAAACAGTCATGTGAGGCCAAAGGGCAAAATCCTGAAAGACAAAGCCCAGACCGCGTTTTTCCGGGGGCAGGTTGATGCCCTGCTGCACACTGAATACGCAACGGTCTGCCAGGTAAATTTCGCCTGTGTCGGGTGTTTCGAGGCCTGCCAGCATGCGCAGCAGGGTGGTTTTGCCGCAGCCTGACGGGCCTAGCAATGTGGTGAAGCTGCCGCTGTCAATGGTTAAATCCAAAGGTTGGATAACGGGCTGCCCACCAAAGCTTTTGCTTACATTACGAATAGTTATCTGCATCACTAAGAACTTCCTTATGATTTGAATTTTATCTATATCAAAACATTTTATATTACTAAGCATAGTACAAAGCTGGCGGCAGCAAAAGCAGACAAAGTTAAAATGCAGGTAAAGAGCTTGTAAAATATTGCTGGTTATTTGCAAATGCTGTATAAAAAAACAGGACCGCCGCCTTGCGTAATGCACTGCGGCAGTCCTGCCTACCTATATATTGTTTACAGCTCCGTCCCGTTCGTCAGACGGATTTTTTCGGCCTTGGCCTCGGCCAGCTGGCCTTGGTTGATCATGCCATATTTATGCATAGCGGCCAGCACTAGCAGCTGGCGCTTTTTGCAGCCTGCAGGGTTTTCCAGCGGGTTGAGGCTGCTGGGAGCATAGGGCAGGGCGGCGATGACTGCTGCCTCGGCCAGCGTGAGCGCGGAGGGTGCCTTGCCAAAGTACTTTTGGCTGGCCTGGTAGATGCCGTCGGCACCAGCGCCAAAGTAGGTGGTGTTAAGGTACAGCTCCAAAATCTCATCCTTACTGTAGGTGTCCTCCAGCATGAGCGCCAGCACTGCTTCCTCTACCTTGCGCTCCATGCTTTGCTCGTGCGAGAGAAAAACGTTTTTGACAAACTGCTGCGTGAGCGTGCTGCCTCCCTGCACCACCTCGCCGGCGTTGATGTTGGCCAGCAGCGCGCGGACGATGCCGTCCATGGCGATGGCGCCGTGGTTGTAGTAATCATGGTCTTCGATAGCGATAAGCGCCTGGGGAATATCACGCGCCATGGCATCCAGACCCGTCCACTCAGGACCTTGGCGGATGGGGTCAATCACCTCGTCCATATTAAAGGCCAGGTAAAATTTTTGCATAGGCGACGGCCAGGTATCCTTGGGAGGCAGCAGCGCCGTGAAAATTGCCATAGCGGCCGATTTTTCGTGCTTGCTTGCTTTGGTCTGCTCCTGCTGCACCGGCGTGGTTGGCTGTGCCTTGTCCGTAAAGCTGTCATAACCTGCCATGCCTAAAAAAATCAGCACGGCCATAGCGATAATCTTGAACATATCTAACACCTCATTGCTTAATCAAAAGCCATGTTTAGCCAGATGCAGCTAAAGGCTTACATCTATTGTAGCAAGAAAAAAGGCTTTTGGCAAAGTATACAGCAAAAAAGACTAGGAAAATGCAGCATAAAGTAGTAAAATAGATAACGTAAAATGGATGAGTGTTTCTTGACCTTTTTTACAAAAAACTTTTGCAAAGGACTTGCAAAAATATGCAAGTTAGTTGTATAATTATCAATCATGAAGGAGGATGGATATGAAAGCAAGTGTTATCGGTGCAACTGGCTACGCAGGTGTAGAGCTCCTGCGTCTTTTGGACGGACATCCCGAGGCGGAGATTGCGACTATCACATCTGAAAGCAGTACAGGTGAAGCAATCGCTTCTATGTATCCGCATTTGTCCGGGAGAATCGAAAAGAATCTGCAGTCTATGCAGGATATTGATGCGATTGCCGAAGCGAGTGACGTTATTTTTATCGCCCTGCCGCACGGCCACGCTATGAAGATTGGCAAGCGTCTGCGCAACAGCAAAACCAAAATTATCGACCTGGGTGGAGATTATAGATTTAAGGATTACCGCGTGTTTGAACAGTGGTACAAGGTAAAGCACGAGGATCCGGACGCGCAGGCTGTATACGGTCTGACCGAGCTGTACCGTGATAAGGTGGCCAAGGCTTCGCTTGTTGCTAACCCTGGCTGCTACACCACCTGCAGCATTTTGGCAATGGTGCCGCTGCTTAAATATAACCTGATTGAGCATAAGGGCATTGTGATTGACGCTAAGAGCGGCACTACGGGTGCAGGCCGCAGTTTGCGCACCGCCAGCCTTTATTGCAGCGTTAACGAAAGCTTTAAGGCCTATGGCGTTGCTACTCACCGCCACACTCCTGAAATCGAGCAGGCCTATAGCGAATTTGCTGGCGAGGATGTTGTTATTCAGTTTACGCCGCATCTTTTGCCTGTGGACCGTGGCATTTTTGCCACCTGCTACGCACAGCTCAAGGAGGGCGTGACGGACGCACAGATCGAAGAGGCCTACCATGCTATGTATGGGGATGAATATTTCATCCGCCTGCGTGGCAAGGGAGGCTGCCCCGAGCTAAAGAACATCCGTGGCTCTAACTTTGTGGACCTGGGCTGGCAGACAGACAAGCGCACGGGCCGCATTATTGTGATGAATTGTATTGATAATCTGGTAAAGGGCGCTGCAGGACAGGCTGTGCAGAACATGAATGTTATGTTTGGCATTGATGAAGCTGCTGGTTTGCGTCAGCTGCCGCTTGTGCCGTAAGAGAGAGGGGAATCTAATGAAGAAAATTGAAGGCTGGGTAACTGCACCGCAGGGCTTTATCGCTGCTGGCGTCAAGGCTGGCATCAAAGCAAGCGGCAACCATGATGTAGCAGTTATTTATAGCACTGTGCCTGCTGCCTGCGGCGCGGTGTTTACCCAAAATAAAATGTGTGCGGCACCTGTATTGGTGAGCCGTGAGGTTAATGCGCACCCCGCTGCGCAGGCTATCGTTGTTAACAGCGGCTGTGCTAACGCCTGCACAGGCGAGCAGGGCTTGGCAGATGCCAAAAAGATGCAGGCTCATGCTGCAGGCCTTTTGGGCATTGCACCCGAGGCTGTGTTTGTGTGCTCTACTGGCGTTATTGGCCAGTTTTTGCCGATGGACAAGCTGCTAACAGGCATTGCTGATGCTGTGGACAGCTTGGACGAATGCGAGGGCGAAAGCTGCGCTATGGCCATCCAGACCACGGATACCTTTATCAAGCGTGCTGCCTACGAAACCGAAATCGGCGGCAAGACCGTGAAATTTGCTGGCATTGCTAAGGGTGCAGGCATGATCCATCCCAACATGGCCACCATGCTCACCTTTATCACCACGGATGCAGCTGTTGCTCCCGACGTTTTGAAGCGCGCAGTGAAAAAGGCTGCCGATAAATCCTTTAATATGGTAGTTGTTGACGGTGATACCAGCACCAACGACAGCATGATCGTGCTGGCTAACGGCCTGGCTGAAAATGAAATTATTGTTTCCGAGGAGCATCCTGATTACCCTGCCTTCTTTGAAGCACTTGTGGCCTGCGCTACCGACCTGGCCAAGATGATTGCCCACGATGGTGAGGGTGCGACTAAGTTCCTAGAGGTTAATGTTAAGGGTGCTGCTACCTGGGCAGACGCTAAGACCGCTGCTATGGCTATTGCCAAATCTCCGCTGGTTAAGACAGCCTTTTTTGGCGAGGATCCTAACTGGGGACGTATTGTGTGCGCAGCAGGCTACAGCGGTGCCGAAATGCTGGCTGACAAGGTTAACCTGGAAATTGGCGGTATCCGCTTGGTAGAAAATGGTATGAACTGCAACGTGCCTGCAGAAAAGCTGGCACCGACCATGGCAGAGCATGATATTTCCATGACCATCGACTTGGGCGCAGGTGAGGAAAGCGCTACGGTCTGGACCTGTGACTTTAGCTATGAGTACGTAAAAATTAATGGTGAATATCACACCTGATGTCACCTTTCTGTGATTAAACGTCCCTGCCTGCGGGCAGCGGATAGGAAAAGGCTCAAAACTCTTCAATATTTAAGGAGGAATATCACATGTTAATGAACGACCAGCAAGTACAAACTCTGATGGAGGCTCTGCCGTACCTCAGCCAGTTTAAGGATAAAACTATTGTAGTAAAATACGGCGGCAACGCTATGCTTAACGATGAACTGAAAAACAAGGTGCTGCAGGATATCGTTTTCCTGAAATGCGCTGGCATGCGTCCCGTTGTTGTACACGGCGGCGGCCCCGAAATCACCCGTATGCTGATGCAGGCTGGCAAAAAGAGCGAATTTGTTAGCGGCCTGCGCGTTACCGATGCGGAATCCGTTGGCTTGGCAGAAATGGCCCTGGTGGGCAAAATCAACACCGACCTGGTTGCACGCCTCAACACCCTGGGTGCTAAGGCTGTCGGCTTAAACGGCAAGGATGCTAACCTCATCCAGGCTAAAAAGCATTTGGCAGACGTTTATGAAAACGGTGAGGTTAACCTCGTTGATATCGGCTATGTTGGCAATGTTGAGCACATCAACACCGAGCTGATTGACTGCCTGCTTGATAACGGCTTTATTCCTGTTATCGCTCCCACCGGCGTGGGCGCACAGGGTGAAACCTACAACATCAACGCTGACAGCGTTGCCGGTGAAATTGCAGGCGCGCTGAAGGCTGAAAAGCTGCTGGTGCTGACCGATGTACGCGGTATTTATTCTGACTACCGTGATGAAAACAGCTTTATTTCCACCATGACCTTTGAAAAGGCCCAGGAGCTGATTATCCGCGGCAAAATCGACGGCGGCATGATCCCCAAGGTTCGTGCCTGCATCACCGCCCTGTCCGGCGGCGCTGCCAAAGCACAAATCATCGACGGCCGTGCTGAGCACTCCATCCTGATGGAAATCTTTAGTGATAAGGGTGTTGGCACTGAGGTAGTCAAGGAAATTTAAAGACTGTCGATAAGGCGCCATCTGCTTTGTAAGGGCTCCTAGGAGTACTAGCTGTACGCCGTCGTCGCCCTTGCTTCGCATCTAACACCTTCTCGCCAGCCTTTGAGGCAGAGGAGGATAAGGCGCCATCACAACACACATTGAGGGGTGAAAATTTTTACAATGGATAAAAAGACTGTTATAGAAGAAACTGAAAAATATTATCTGCCTGTGTTCGGCAGATACCAAATGGTTATGGACCACGGCCAGGGCTGCAGGGTGTGGGACAACGAGGGCAACGAATACGTTGATGCCTTCGCTGGCATTGCTGTTAACAGCCTAGGCTATAATCATCCCGTGCTGGTAAAGGCCATTGCTGACCAGGCTGCCAAGGTTATGCACTGCTCCAACCTGTATTATACTGAAATCCAGGCCAAGGCACTGCGCATGGTGGCCGAAGCAACTGGCATGGACCGCATCTTTTTTGCTAACTGTGGCGCCGAGGGCAACGAAGGCGCAATGAAGCTGGCACGTAAATACGGCGTCAGCAAATCGCCAAGCAAGTACAAAATTATTTCTGCCCAGGAATCCTTCCACGGACGCACCTTTGATACCTTGGCAGCAACAGGCCACGACTATTACCATGTTGGCTATGGCCCGCTGAGCCCGGGGCATATTTTGGTTCCTTATGGCGATCTTGCTGCACTGGAGGCGCAGATGGATGACGATGTGTGCGCAGTATTGCTTGAGCCTATCCAGGGCGAGGGCGGTGTCAACGTACCGAGCGACGAATATCTAAAGGCAGTGCGTGCGCTGTGCGATAAGCATGATGCGCTGCTGATTTTTGACGAGGTGCAGACAGGCGTTGCCCGTACAGGCAAATGGTTTGGCTATATGCATAGCGGCGTAAAGCCGGATGTGCTGACCTTTGCCAAGGGCATTGGCGGCGGCTTCCCGGTGGCAGGCTTTGCTGTGCCGGAGCGCCTGGCGCATGTGTTCAAGCCTGGCGACCACGGCGGCACCTTTGGCGGTAACCCGCTGGCCTGCGCTGCTGTATACGCAACGCTGACAACGATTAAAGCCGAAGGCCTGGTGGATAAGGTTGCCGAAAAGGGCGAATACTTCATGGGCGAGCTGCGTAAGCTGCAGGCTAAGTATCCTGCTAAGGTTACTGATGTGCGTGGCCGCGGCTTGATTTTGGGCATGCAGGTTGTGGGCGAGGGTAAGCCGGTTGTGGAAAGCTGCCTGGCAAACCACGTTATTATCAACTGCACTGCTGGCAACGTCATCCGCATTGTACCGCCCTTGATTATTTCTAAAGAAGAAATTGACATTGTCGTTGCTGCTTTGGACAAGGCCTTGGCTAGTCTGTAAGCTGCTTGTGGCAGTTTCGGTTTATAAGATAAGGGGATATACTAAATGGGTTTAAAAAACAAAGACTTAATTTCTATTCATGACCTGACAGTGGGTGAGGTTGCGACCATCCTGGACGTAGCCAAAAAGCTTAAGCGCAAGCAAAAGGCTGGCGAACCGCACCAATATTTGAAGGGCAAGACCTTGGCAATGCTGTTTTCCAAGGCCTCTACCCGCACCAGAACCTCGTTTGAGGTTGGCTTCTGGCAGCTGGGCGGCCATCCTATTTACCTGAGCGATGCTGCTTCGCAGATTGGCCGCGGCGAGCCTATCCGCGACACTGCACGCGTGCTGTCCCGCTTTGTTGACGGCATCATGATCCGCACCTTCTCGCACGATTCCGTAATCGAGCTGGCAAAATACGCTAGCGTGCCTGTTATCAACGGCTTGACGGATTTGCTGCATCCCTGCCAGGCCTTGACTGATATGTTCACCATTCAAGAGAAGATGGCTGTTTTGAAGGGACGCAAGCTGGTTTATGTGGGCGATGGCAACAATATGGCTCATTCCTTGATGTTTGCCTGCGCTAAGGTTGGCATGAACATGGTTTGCGCCAGCCCCAAGGGCTATCAGCCTGACCCGGTAATTTTGCAGCAGGCTCAGGAGGACGCTGCCAAGACTGGCTGCACCATTACTGTGGAGGAGGATCTGTTCAAGGCTGCTAAGGGCGCTGACGTGCTGTATACCGATGTGTGGACCAGCATGGGCGAGGAGGCAGAGCGCGAGATCCGCTTCAAGGCCTTGCATAATTATCAAATCAACAAGGAGCTTATGGCAGTTGCCCGTCCCGAGGCTATCGTGCTGCACTGCCTGCCTGCGCACCGCGGCGAGGAAATCACCGAGGAAGTGCTCGAGGGACCGCAGTCTGTAGTCTTTGATCAGGCAGAAAACCGCCTGCATGTACAAAAGGCTATTATGGCGCTTTTGATGAGCGACGAGGTGCTGTAAGCCTGGCGTGAGTGTGAAGTGCTGCAGGTAGTGTAACATTTTATACTATCTGCAAAAATCCTGTATACATACTCTGCTAAGCTTGCGTTATGCATAAAAAAGGTATATAATACAAGAAGTTTGTAAGTTTATTCATTAATGCATAACATTATAGAAATTTGGGAGGCTATCACAATGAAAAAAGAAGATATTAAAAAAGTAGTTCTGGCCTATTCCGGCGGCCTGGATACATCCGTTATCATTCCCTGGCTGAAGGAGCATTACAACAACTGCGAGGTTATCGCTGCCTGCGCTGACCTTGGCCAAGGCGACGAGCTGGAGCCTGTTCATGACAAGGCTCTGAGAACTGGTGCTAGCAAATGCTACATCATGGATTTAAAAGAAGAATTCATCAGCGATTATGTATGGCCCACCGTTAAGGCTGGCGCTGTATACGAAAAGAAATACCTGCTGGGTACCTCCTTCGCACGTCCGCTGATTGCTAAAAAATTGGTTGAGATTGCTGAAAAGGAAGGCGCTGACGCTATTGCTCACGGCGCTACCGGCAAGGGCAACGACCAGGTACGCTTTGAGCTGTCTGTAAAGGCATTGGCTCCGGAGCTGGCTATCATCGCTCCGTGGCGTGAATGGGAGCTGCGCAGCCGTGACCAGGAAATTGACTACGCTGCAGCACACAACATTCCTATTCCTGTATCTCATGACCATGACTATTCTATGGATCGCAATATGTGGCATCTGTCCCATGAAGGCAGCGACCTGGAGGATCCGTGGAATGCACCTAAGGATGAGCTGTTCATCGTAACCAACATCCCCGAAAAGGCTCCTGATAAACCGGAATATGTAGAGCTGGAATATGTTGAAGGCGTTCCCGTAAGCGTAAACGGCGAAAAGCTGAGCCCGGCTAAGCTGGTTGAAAAGCTCAACGAGATTGGCATCCGCAACGCTGTTGGCATCACCGATATGGTAGAAGACCGCTTAGTTGGCATGAAGTCCCGCGGTGTTTATGAAAACCCTGCTGGCGCTATCATCTACTATGGCCACAATGACCTGGAAAACCTGTGCCTGGACCGTGCAACTCAATCCTTCAAGCAACAGGTATCTATCCGTTATTCCGAGCTGGTTTACGATGGCATGTGGTTCAGCCCGCTGCGCGAGGCACTTGACGGCTTCGTAAACGAAACCCAAAAGACTGTAACCGGTACTGTACGCATGAAGCTGTACAAAGGCAACATCTACAGTGCAGGCGTAAAATCCCCGTATTCCCTGTACAGCCAGGAATATGTAACCTTCGGCGAGGACGAGGTTTACAACCAGGCTGATGCTACCGGCTTCATTAACCTCTTCGGCCTGCCGCTGAAAGTGCGTGCGCTGATGAAGAAGGGCAACCTGAAATAATGGCCAAGCTTTGGGGCGGTCGTTTTAGTAAAAATACGAACGAATTGGTGGACGCATTTAATGCGTCCATTGATTTTGATAAGCGCTTGTATCACGAGGATATCCGCGGCAGCATTGCCCATGCCGGTATGTTGGCAAAGTGCGGTATCATTCCAGCAGAGGACGGGGAAAAGATTATTGCTGGTTTGAAGGCTATCCTGGCTGATATCGAGGCTGGTAACTTCCAGTTTGACGTTGCTTTAGAGGATATTCACATGAATGTCGAAGCACGTCTGACCGAGCGCATTGGCAGCGCTGGTGCGCGCTTGCATACTGCCCGCAGCCGTAACGACCAGGTTGCGCTGGATATGCACATGTATATGAAGCGTGAGGTTGCCGAAATTGCTGAGCTTTTGATTAAATTTGAGGAGGCTCTGCTTGCTGTAGCCAAAAAGCACGAAAAAACCTTAATGCCAGGCTATACGCATCTGCAGCGTGCGCAGCCGATTACCTTTGCCCACCATATGCTGGCATATTTTAATATGCTGCAGCGCGACTTCCGCCGCCTGATGGGCGTTTGGGATGGCGCAGACATGATGCCGTTGGGTGCTGGCGCTATCGCAGGCACTACCTTCCCGATTGACCGCTTTATGGTAGCAGAGGAGCTGAACTTTGGCACTGTGTACCCCAATAGCATGGATGCAGTCAGCGACCGCGATTATGTTATTGAGTTCCTGTCGTTTGCTTCTACCCTCATGATGCACATGAGCCGTCTAAGCGAGGAAATCTGCCTGTGGAGCAGCACCGAGTTTGGCTTTGTAGAGCTTGACGATGCCTTTGCAACTGGCTCGTCCATGATGCCGCAAAAGAAGAACCCCGATATTTCCGAGCTGGTGCGTGGCAAAACCGGCCGTGTGTATGGCCATTTGATGGCTATGCTGACTACGGCAAAGGGCCTGCCGCTGACCTATAACAAGGATCTGCAGGAGGATAAGGAAGGCTTCTTTGACGCTATTGATACGGTTAAGTTTACCCTGGCTGTATACCGCGACATGGTGCTGACCATGACCGTGAACGTGGACAAGATGGCGCAGGCTGTAAGCAAGGACTTTTCTAACGCTACCGACCTGGCTGATTACCTGGTACGTAAGGGCCTGCCCTTCCGCCAGGCACACGAGGTTGTTGGCAAGTGCGTTGCCTATGCTATTACGCAAGGCAAGTTCCTGCCCGAAATTTCGTTAGAGGAATACAAGCAGTTTAGCGATTTGTTTGCAAGCGACCTGCTTGTCGCCCTCAAGCCGGAGCATTGCGTAGAGGCACGCAAATCCTATGGCGGCCCTGCTTTTTCGGAAAACGAGAAGCAGTTTGCTATTGGTGACAAGGTGCTGGCAGTGCAGCAGGCTAAGCTGGCCGAGCTGCAGGCTAAGCTGTAAGAGCATAAATTAAAGGAGATGGCCGCAGGCTTTGGCGATTCTGCGCAAGGAGGATGATGAAAAAGGCTCCCGTTTCGGGGAGCCTTTTTTTTGCTAGTGCGTAAAGCGTTGGTAAAGGCCTCCCCTAGGGGGGAGGTGCCTGCGAAGCAGGCGGAGAGGGGTTCACCTTTTAGCACATTTTTTGGTACAGCTTCATGAGCATTGCTACGCAGGTGCTTTCTGTAGTTGTTTTTACGTCAAAGCCATATGCAGCCATAACGGCCCTGTCGTTGGCGCGGTGCGCGTCGCGCAGCTCCTCGGGCATTGTCAGCTCGTCGTACAAATCCGCCAGGCTGCTATCTGCATGCAGCGCCCGCGCGTCCAAAATCGCTTGTGTGGTGCGCTCGATACGCGCTTTTTGTGCAGGGGTGGGCGTGGGCCAGGGAAAGTTGTTGTAAACGACTCCGCCGGAATAGCGGTAGTCGCTCTTTAATCTGCCTGCGACAGCACGCATCCAGGCCATGTGGACGTTGGATGTGAGGATGCCAAAGTGGTATAGGGTGGCTCCGCAAATAATAGAACATGCATCGGAAGCTATTACATCGGGACTCATGAATCCGATAGGAATATACCTTCTTCGTTCAGATGAAACTCTTGGTATTATCAAATATTCTTCGTTTGTCTGTGGAGACGAGAAGAACAAATATGGTCTTTCTGCTGATTTTCTAGTTGGTGCAGCTGTACTTTTTTCCCTAAAGTTTTTTATAGCTTCTAATCGGTGCATGATTTCCCTACTCTTCCTGTATACAGAAGGAGTAATTTCCTTTAACCAAAGACAGTATCTGACTTCTGTATTATTCAAATAATCTCTTGCTCCGACATATCTACGAATACAACAAGCAACTTCAGGAGAATCCTTTAAAAGTTTCGTTCTTTCTGCTTCACTCAGAATAAAATTACCATCATCTGTCGCTTGATTGCCTTTAGTTAATTTAGGTACTTTGCTTAAAGGTTTGCTCCTGCTAGTGATAAAAACCGTTGGAGCATCAATCAGATACGGACTAATGTTTTCTGCCTTTATCACTTTGTCACTATCAAAAAGAAATTTTTCATTTTTCCCTGTTTGGCTAAATCCTATAATTACACAATGAACGTGTGCTTTGATGCTTGCTTCACTGTCCCACCTAAAAGTGCGGTATGCAAAATCAATATGTATATCATAGCGGTCAAAAAGCGGTTGCCACATCGCTGCAACCTGTTCGCCTTGGGTAATACTGTTGGTGGAAACTAACGCTACTTTTATGTTGGTACCGTCAATCATTTCACAAGCTTTGTAATACCATGCAGCGACATAATCAATGCTATTGGACAATTTTATCTTGCCAAAGATTGCCACAGCTTCCTTTTTCTGTTCGGCGGTCATCATTGATGCCCCCACAAACGGCGGATTCCCCATAATATAATTTAGCTTGGCCTTAGGCACCACGTCTTTCCAATCAAGCCTCAGCGCATTGCCTTCGGTGATATAGGCATTGGTCTTGAGCGGCAAAAAGTCTATGGACATATTCACAATGTCTTCGGTTTCCTTCAGCATTTGGCTTTCGGCAATCCACAGCGCGGTTTTGGCAACGGTCACGGCAAAATCGTTAATTTCTATGCCATAAAACTGGCTGATGGAAACCTGCACGGGATTATCAAAGTTGCCCATTACGATCTGCGCGCCCAAAAGCTCTTTGAGCACAGCGTTTTCTAGCTTGCGCAGGCTGATGTAGGTTTCGGTCAAAAAATTGCCACTGCCGCAGGCTGGGTCCAAAAACACCAATCCTGCCAGATTGTTTTGAAACGCTTGCAGAGCCTTCTTTTTGGCCGCCGCCTGCTTTTGCTCACGGATGGCGGCAAATTCGTCGCGCAGTGCATCCAAAAATAATGGGTCTATCACCTTGTGGATGTTTTCGATACTGGTGTAGTGCATACCGCCGCTGCGGCGCGTCGCAGGGTTGAGGGTGCTTTCGAACACAGCACCGAAAATTGTGGGACTGATTTTGCTCCAGTCAAAGTTTTCGCTGGCCTGCAGCAAAAGCAGATCCTTGATTTCGTCGGTAAACTGGGGGATTTCTATGCCTTCGTCAGCAAAGAGACCGCCGTTGACGTAAGGGAAGGCCGCCAGCTCGTCGTCTATGTAGGGGTCGCGCTCGGCGGCTGTTTCATCCAGCACCTTAAAAAGGTCAATCAGGGCGCGGCGCAAATCCTTGGCGGCATAAGGCTGCAAATAATCATGAAATATGTTTTTGCGCCCAAAGATGCCGGCATCCTCGGCATAAAGGCAAAACACCAGGCGCACGCACAGCATATTGAGGCTTTGCAGGCTGTACGCATTGCTTGGATCCTTGTACTGCGCCAGCAGTGCGTCGTACAGCTTGCCCACAATGTCGCCTGCTGCCACTGAAACCTGCCTCTCCTGCTCGATGTGCTCGTTTTTGATGTCCACCAAAAACTGCAGGCGGTAATAATCCTTTTCCAAATCCTTAAGATAAACAATCTCGGGCTCGCCAAAGGGCTTTTCCATATCATAAATATAAAACTGCGCAAAGTTGCACGTCACAATCCAACGCGGACGCTGCGAATAGGGCAGCTCGGCCGCATAGCGCTTGGCCTGCTGGAATGGGGTTAGCAGGCTGCCGTCCGACTGCTTGACAGGCTGGTTCAAATTTTTATCCAGGCTCTTTTGCTCAATCAGCACATGGGTGCTGGCGATGATGCCGTCAATAAAGCTGGTGTGGTCCAGCATAACCTGGTTTTCAAAGCGGATAAACTGTGATGGATGCTGCACCTGTAGCACCTCGCCTAAAAGCTGCAGCCAAAAGGGCTGGCTTTCGCCCTTTTCGTAGCCCTTGCCTGTCCAGTCCTTGATAAATTGCTTCACAGCTAGGCGCTGCTGTTGCTGCGATATTGTCATCTGTATCACTCCGTCCGTTACAAAAGATAGCCTTATTATAGCATATCTGCTAAAAAATATCGCTCTATCCAGGTGAAGGCAAAGCCTGCCAGACAGATGATGAGCATGCTGCCCAGGGTAACGCTGCCACCGTTTGGCAGGCTGGGGAGCTTGATAAAGGTGCTGATGATGGTGGCAAGGGCGATTGCCAGACCAGAAAAAGCCAAAGGCTTGGTGTGTGACATAAATAACCTTCTTTTTTGTGATTAGTTTTTAACTTCGCCTTTACCGAAGACAGTAATCCATTGAGCAATAATACGCTCACGATTCATTACAATGTACTTTCTGATTTGGCGGAGTTCTTTATCAGGTATTTTTCCGTTATTGTTGGCTAGCTCGGCGCCGTTACTAGTAATCCAAAATTTTGTAGCATTTGGTGTTTGCGTGCCTTTAGCAACGTGTACATGGATTGGTTCAAGGCTTTCATTGGCCCAAAAATAAAATACATATCCTAAGAAACCAGCTAGTATTTTAGGCAATTTGTTTACTCTCCTTTGCCATCTCCCACATCAATAAAAGATTATCTGTGGCGAAGCCTTCTATCCAAAAAAGCTCGTCCTCGCTAAAGCCAAAGGCTTTGATAAACTCCTTGTCGGGCATAATAATCTCAGCAAAATCAAAACCATTATTGTTGTTTTGGCGTTCAAACCTTACACAAATGTATTCTTTGCAGCCTTCTTCAATAATATCACTTGTGGTGACTGTAATGTCGTTAAAAAAGCAATAGTAATGCTTATTGGTGCACATATCTGCCACCTCCTTTGTACTTTATTATATCCCAGAGATAGATAATAGTAAAATGGAAAAATGCTAGCCTGGGCAGCACGGTTTTTAGCTTGGAATAGTGATGTAATTATACGTACGGTTTTGCATAAGTCTTATGCCAAACCATTATAAAATTTTTGTAACATTTTTACAAAAATGCGCTTGACTATCAACGGCGTTTCTTCTATAATAGCTAGTACACGCAGATGGGTTTAGCGTGTAGAGGAGAATTTATTATGGAGAAAAAGTACATTATTGTTTTGAGTACGGTCGTAGTATCGTTATTCGGTGTAGCAGGCTTGTTGTATTGCGATGCGCTGACACGCATCTAAAGCCTGCTGATTAGTGTGCTATCTGGCAATCTCGGCTAAAGACAAGCTATAAAAAGAAAATTTGTCTGGAAGATAACCCCACCAGAGGCAAATGTGGCGTAAGCAACGAGGCTTGCGCCTTTTTCTTATGCAAAAAAAGAGACCGCCGCAGCGATCTCTTTTGCTAAGCTTGGTAAGATTTGCTCTGGCTTATTTGCCAGGGAAGAACGGCCATACGATAGGAATTACAATCAGGGATACGATGAAGCATACAATAACCAGGCCAGTACCTGCTTTAACGTAATCCATGAACTTGTAGCCGCCGGGGCCAAGAACCAGGGTGTTAGGCGGAGTGCCTACAGGAGTTGCAAAGGCGCAGGATGCTGCAACGGCAATTGCCATCAATACTGCCTTCGGGTCAGCGCCTAATTGCTTGGAGATTGCAATACCAATCGGGCACAGCAGGGCAGCAGAAGCGGTGTTGCTCATGAACTGGGTGAGGCCGCAGGACAGGGCAAACAGTACAGCAGTAACAACTAGCGGAGAGGGCGAGCCACCCATCAGGTTTACACACCATTCAGCAATCAATTTGCCAGCGCCGGTTTTGTCCATTGCAGTGGATACAGGCATCATACCTGCGAACAGGAAGATGGTTACCCAGTCGATAGAAGCGTAGGCCTGTTTTTCTGTCAGGCAGCCTGTAAGTACGCAAATCAGCGCACCAATGACAGCAGCCATTTCCAGGGTTACGGATTTGAGACCCAGGGCCATTACTACAACTACAGCAGCCAAAATGATACCAGAGATCATCATCTTTTTGGAGGAGGTTTCGCCAGCTTCAATTTCCTGCTCAATTTCTTGGTCAGCATCCAGCTGTTTGTTGGGGAGCAGATGCTTGCCAATGAACATCATGTACAGCATACCGGCGAGGGAAATCGGCAGGCCAATCCAGGCAAACTCAAAGAAGCCAAAGGGCTGGATGCCAGCAGAGGTCATAGCGCCAACAGCGATGATGTTAGGAGGAGTACCAACCATGGTGATGATACCGCCCCAGCCGCAGGCAAAGGCCAACGGCATCAGCTGACGGGATGCAGGAATCTTGGCGGAGGCGCAGATGCCAAGTGCTACAGGCAGCAGGCAGGCTGCAGTGCCTGTGTTGGAAAGTACGGAAGAAAGCACGGTGCCGACAACCATCAGGCCAAACATCAGGCTGTTTTCACCCGTGCCGCAAAGGGATACTACCTTGTTGCCAATGGCCTGGGCAAGTCCGGTGTAGAACATGGCTGCACCTACGACGAACATACCAGCAAACAGGACAACGGTGGAGTTGGACAGACCGCTAAAAACTGCTTTAGCGGGGATGAAGCCTAAAAGCCCGCAGGCAATGGCTCCGGCTACGGAGGTAATCGCGAGAGGTATGATTTCAGTTACGAAGAATAATGCGACTACGACCAAGAGAATGATACATTTTACGGCTTGAGACATTTTCTTTTCCTCCTTTGAAAATTTTTAGCCATAATGGACAGATAACGACGCAGGCCTTGGGACGTATAAGGGAACCGCTGCTGCCTGCTACACGAGAATGTCCCCACAAACTGAGATGGCAGGCAGCGCGGTTAACTACTTTAGTTCTAAAACTAACGTCGTTAGGATGATTATAAACTAACAGCGTTAGGATTGTCAAGACTTTTTTGTAAATTATGTCAGCGATTTTTTTATTAAAGCTGCAACGCTTGCTGCAGCCAAAAGGGTAACGCTATAATTATCCTTAGCGTAAAGGCGGTGCTCATGGTATAATATACCTAACAGTGTTACCTTTGCAGGAGGTGTTGTAGATGGCGCGAAAGGGACTGTCTAAGGAAAAGATAATCGAAGCGGCAACGCAGTTTATCGAAGAAAAGGGCTATAAGGAATTTTCGGTGCGCGAGCTGGCGGTGCGTTTGGGCATCAAGGCTGCGTCACTGTATAATTACATAGAAAATATTGACGAGCTGAGCCGTGAGGTGGGCCTGCGCGCTATTGCCGAGCTCAAGAGCAGGCAGGAGGAGGCCATGGCCGGCAAGGAGCGCAGGGAGGCAGTTTTGGCGCTGGCGCTGGCCTACCGCAGCTTTGCCCAGGAACGGCCGCAGCTTTATAGGGTGGTTATGGACCTGCCTGATATGGAGGAGCGCAAGCTTTTGGATACGGCAAGGGAAATTATTGCTCCGCTCATGACGGCATTGGATTTATATGCTATCGAGGCAAAGGATAAAATGCGCTACCAGCGTATTTTGCGCAGTATTATGCATGGCTTTGCCGATTTGGAGGCGGCAGGCTTTTTTGCACATTTTCCAGTCGATAATGATGAAAGCTACCGTCTGGCAATTACTAACGTGGTAGATAAGCTGGAGGCGCTGGAGACGGAGCAAAATAAATAGGCTGCTGCTCACGGCCTGCGAAGGGAGGAACGGAGATGCTTTTGGGTGTAGATGTTGGCGGCACCTTTACGGATGCCGTGGTGCTAAATGGTGGTGAGGTTGTGGCGCAGGCTAAGCGCGTCACTACGCATGAGGATGTTTTGCAGGGCGTGCTGGCGGCGCTGGATGCAGTGCTGGCGCCTGGAATGCAGCAGCAGCTGGAGCGTGTGGTGATATCCAGCACCATCGTTACCAATGCCTTAGCTGAGGGCAGATTGGAGCCTGTGCCGCTGGCAGTGATTACCGGCCCGGGTATGAACGTGGCAGGACGCTTCCCAGTTACGCCGCATTACCTGACAGGCTATGTGGACCACCGTGGCAAGATTGTGGCGCGCACGGACTGGCAAAGGCAGCAGGAGCTGCTTGGCAAAAGGGGCAGCGGCGTGTGTGCTGTCAGCGGAAAGTTTGCTGTGCGCAATCCCCAGCTGGAGCTGCAGGCAGAGCATGAGCTGCACAAATGCGGTTATGAGAAGGTATTTTTGGGCAGCAGCCTGAGCGGAGAGCTGAACTTTGTACGGCGCACTAATTCTGCCTATTTTGCAGCGCAGGCTTATAGGCTGTTTACACATTTTTGCAGCCGCATAGAGTGCGCCTTGGCGGAGCGTGGCATTGCTGCGCCTGTGCATATCCTAAAGGCGGATGGCGGCACACTGCCACTAGCCGTGGCCCAAAAGCAGCCTGTGGAGGCCGTGTTCACAGGTCCTGCTGCCTCTGTGCTGGGAATTGAGGCGCTGGCCGCACCAGCTGTGAATAGCATTTCCCTGGATGTGGGCGGCACTACCACCGACATTGCCTTTTGGGAAAAAGGGCAGCCGCTCATGGCCAAGCGTGGTGCAGTTGTCAACGGTTATCCCACAGCCGTGCGCGCCTTTCATATGCGCAGTGTGGCGATTGGCGGCGACAGCAGGATTCACAAAACTAGCGCTGGCTACAGCGTTGGCCCAGAGCGCGAAGGTCCCGCTGCTGCCGTGGGCGGCAGTGCGCCGACGCTTAGCGATGCACTGATCGTGGCCGGATATGTGCATTTTGGCGACGCAGCCAGAGCACAGGCGGCCATTGCTACCCTGGGTGGCACGCCGCAGGAGGAAGCACGCAAAATAGTTAGCAGTGCGGCCTGCCAGATAAAGGCCGTAATCCAGCAGATGCTTGACGAGTGGGCTAAGCAGCCTGTTTATACTGTGGATGACGTTATCCGGGGGACGGAGTTTAATGCGCAGCAGCTTGTGGGCGTGGGCGGCGGCGCACCTGGCCTGGTGCAGGCACTGGGCGAGGTTATGGCGCTGCCTGTTGCTATCCCTCAGGGTGCAGGAGTAGCTAACGCCATCGGTGCTGCGGTGGCGCGGCCTACACTCAGCGCAGGCCTGCGCGCGGACACGACTGAGGGCTTTTATATCATTCCCGAAAGCGGCTGCCGCGAAAAGCTGCCTGCACATTTTAACAAGCAGGTGGCTATGGAGCTTTTGTCCCGCTGGCTGTTGCAGCAGACTGCGGACTGGCAGCTGCCAGACGCGCAGACGGAGCTTGTTGCCTACGAGCATTTTAATACGGTACATGGATATTATGATACCGGCGATATTTACAGCCTGCGGATGCAGCTAAGGCCGGGAATTTTGCATAAGGTGTGCGGCAGGGAGGTGGCGTTTGATGGCTAAGGATACCTTGGGACTAGTGTTTTTCCCCGCCTTTGACTGGATGATAAGCCCAGGTCACCCCGAACGGCAGGAGCGGCTTTTATATACGCGTGACCAGCTGGAGGAAGAAGGCATTTTTGACTGCGAGCAAATCAGGGAATACCGTCCGCGGCTGGCAGAGCTGTGCGATTTGCAGCGTGCCCATGTCGGCGTGCCGAATATCGCGCGTCTTGTTACGCCTGCGCATCTCACCAGTGCGGGTGGCTGCCTGGTGGCGGCCGATGCGGTGATGCAGCGGCAGGTGCAGCGTGCCTTTGCCCTGGTGCGTCCGCCCGGACACCATGCCATGCGCGTTGTGCACGGAATACGTGGCTTTTGTACTATCAATATCGAAGCAATAATGGTAGAATATTTACGTAGCAGGTATAATATCCGCAAAATTGCCGTTGTGGATACAGATGTGCATCATGGTGATGGCTCGCAGGACGTTTTTTACCATGATCCCGATACGCTATATATTTCGTTTCATCAGGACGGGCGCACGCTTTATCCTGGAACAGGCTTTCCTAACGAGGCCGGCAGTCCTGCGGCCTGGGGGACAAATATTAACCTGCCGCTTTTGCCAGGCACGGGTGATGAGGGACTGCACCGCCTGTATGATGGCCTGATTGCACATATCTTGGAGGATTTTGCACCCGAGCTGATTATTAACAGCGCAGGGCAGGATAACCATTTTAGCGATCCGCTGGCCTCCATGCAGATAACTGCGCAGGGATATGCCCGCCTAGCTGACAAGCTGAAGGCGGATATCGCCGTTTTGGAGGGGGGGTATTCCATCGAAAGCGCCTTGCCCTATGTCAACACAGGTATCATCCTGGCGATGGCAGGCATGGATTATAGCAAGGTGGTGGAGCCTGACCTGCGCGGTCTGCGCAGGCAGGAGGAGCGCTGCAACAAGCGTGTGGATCAGCTGATTGAAGAGGTGGGTACGCTGTACTTTAACCGCAGGGAAACCAGCAAATATCTGCTACAAAAATGCGGTGACACCTGGAGCAGGCGCAAGCATATTTATTATGATGAGGAAGGCATCCGCGAGGAGCAGGTGGAAAGCGTGCATTATTGCCAGCGCAAGGCCTGCCGCGGCTATTTTACCATGCAGACGGCGGCCGAGGGCACACGCTTTGGTGACCAAAGTGCCTTTATAACCTGCCTGACGCGCGCCATTTGTCCGCATTGCCGCCAAAAGGCTGTGGATGCGGCCTTGGCAGAAAAAAAGAGCGGCCGCTGGCAGTATGTGCTGGTGCAGGATATAGCAAGCGGTACAGTTGAAAGTTTATAAAAGGAATCGAGGTTAGAGAATGATTAAGGAATTGGTTGTAGCAACTCATAATTTGGGGAAGGTTGAAGAATTTAAGGTCCTGATGAAGGACCTGCCTATTGAAATAAAATATCTGGCAGATTTTGAGCCAATTGATGAGCCTGCCGAAACTGGCCGCACCTTTGCCGCCAACGCCCGTCAGAAGGCAGTTTATTATGCCAAAAAGCTGCATCTGCCATGTATTGCCGATGACAGCGGCCTGGAGGTGCAGGCGCTTGACGGTGCGCCCGGTGTGCGCAGTGCGCGTTACGCAGGCGAAAAGGCCAGCGCAGAGGACAACAACAACCTGCTTTTGCACAATATGAAGTTTCAAGTGAAGCGTACCTGCCGCTTTCGCTGCGCCCTGTGCGTGGTGCAGGCAGATGGCAGGGTGATGAACGAGGTAGATGGCACCTGCGACGGTATGCTGCTGCATGAGCCGCTGGGTGAAAACGGCTTTGGCTACGACCCGCTGTTTTGGTCCACCGAGCTGCACAAGGGCATGGGCGAGGCAACCATGGAGGAAAAGAACAAGATCAGCCACCGTGGCAAGGCCATCCGCAAGCTGGTTGCCATCTGGAGAAAAAAGAAATGAGGCTTGGCATTACCGGGGATACGCATGGCAATACGCAGGCTATCCGCAAAATTTTGCAAAGCACGCCGCCTGTGGATGTGTGGCTGCATACGGGCGACTATGCGACCGATGCCAATTTGCTGCAGGCCGCAACGGGGATTGAAACCGTGCGCGTGCGCGGTAATTGCGATTTAATAGATGATGGCGCCAGGCTTGATGAATATCTGGAGCTGGAGGGTTATAAAATTTGGCTGACGCACGGCCACCGTTATATAGAACGCAATGTGCAGACCGATTTGGGCTATTGGGCGCACCAGCTGGGGCAGGATATTGTGGTGTACGGACACACACACGTGCCAATGGATGAAGAATACGCAGGAACGCTGCTGGTGAACCCAGGCAGCCCGGCACGCCCGCGCGGCGGCTCTGCTCCCTGCTTTGCGGTGCTCACGCTGCAGGTGGGGGAAAGGCCAAGGGTAGAATTTATCAAGCTATAGGGATGCGCACCTTGAGGCAGCAAAATTTACTGCTGCCTTGAGTGCGCACCTTTTTTTCCATGAAGCTATTACTAATACCTGCTATAATTTAACCATCAGCTAGAGATGCTGATGTGCTCCTTGAAAACTGCTTTAGCAAATATATTGTATAACTCGGTGCATAATGGGTTATCAACCCTTCCGAGAATATCGGTAGCTGTGACCAGGCCGGGCGTGGGATGCTGCGCTTGATGAGGTTTCCCTGCACCTGTGAGGGTGCGGGGAGAAGTCCAAAAGACAACACGGAACGATATGTGCGGGCTGTAGTGCCGGTTAAGACACTATGGATTTTGGCAGCGACAATAGACGCTGGCCCGAAAGGCCAGAAAAATCCGTGAAACCTGCAGCAGGGGTGCTGCAGCGAACTTAGCGGAAATCCCAAAGCAAGCTGTTAGTAGTGAAGCAGAGAAATCTGTGTATAACAAAATCCCATGGTAAGAGTAGCTCAATACTAAAGTTGAATTTGTGAGCTCTAAAGGCTCGGTGGAATTCTGAATGACGGGTGAAATTTACAGGTAAGCATTCCTGTGGTAGATAAAAGGGGCAAGAAGCTCAGGGTCGCTCCCAAAGGCTCAGACTTGTCTTCTACGTGGTCGAATAAACCGGAAGCTGTTAGCTGCGTAAGGCGAAGGCCTATACAATATATTTGCTAAGGCAGTTTTTTTATAAGTTTTTTTCACCTGCTGCGCTTTTGCGTGGCAGGTGTTTTTGTCGTAGTGGTAAAAAGCATGCTAAAATGCTATAATACCAATATGAACATAAGTAGCTAGATTAAGGATTTAGAGGTGCAAGATAATGGCGCGCTATGCGATTAAGACACTAGAATTTGATAAAGTAAAAAATATGCTGGCGGCGAAGGCTGCCACTTTTTTGGGCAAGCAGGCAGTTGTTGCCCTGCAGATTGAAGGAGAGTTTGCCAAGGTTAAACGCCTGCAGGAGGAAACAGCAGAGGCACTGCGCATTTTGGATGAGGGCAGACGCTTTCCCTTTGGTGGAGCTTATAACATCACCGCCGATATTAAGCGCGCGGAGCTGGGCAGCGTGCTGGAGCCAGAGGAGCTGCTGCACATTTTGACAACGGTGCAGGCCTTTGCCACAATGAAGGATTTTGTAGCAGAAATGGCCGAAGCTGCACCAAGCTTAGCAGAATATGGCGAGGAGCTGACGATCTTCGGCCGCCTGGAAAAGCAAATTGCCAGCGCAATTGATGAGCACGGCGAGCTGAAGGACAACGCTTCTCCTAAACTTGGCGGTCTGCGTAACGCTATACAGATTGCTAAGAACCGTGTCAAGGAAAAGCTGGACAGCATCCTGCATGACCCCAATAATCAAAAATATTTTATGGATAACATTGTCACCATGCGCGGTGACCGTTACGTTATCCCCATCAAGCAGGAATACAAAATGAACTTCCCAGGCATTGTACACGACCAGAGCGGTACGGGTGCGACGCTGTTTATCGAGCCGCTGGCTGTTGTTAATCTAAACAACGACATCAAGCGCTATCTTGCTGAGGAGCACGAGGAGATAGAGCGTATCCTGCGCCAGCTTACACAAAACGTGGGTGCGGAGGCGGCGGCACTTTTAGCATCGCTTGAGGTATTTACAACGTTGGACGTTATCTGCGCCAGAGCGCTTTTGGCACAGGAGCAGCATGCAGTGCGTCCGCAGCTGGTAGTGAGTGGCGGCGTGGAGATTGTGCAGGGCCGTCATCCGCTGCTAGCCAAGGACACGGTGGTGCCGCTGGATGTGCAGCTGGGAGACAGGTTTAGTATGCTGCTGATTACAGGCCCCAACACCGGCGGCAAGACGGTGGCCTTAAAGGCTGTGGGCATGTTTGCCTTGATGGCGCAGATTGGCCTGTTTATACCTGCAAGCAGCGCCAAGCTGCCTGTTTTCCGCGCTGTTTATGCCGATATTGGCGATGAGCAGAGCATAGAGCAGAGCCTGTCCACCTTTTCGGCGCACATGACGAATTTAATCAGCATTTTGCGTGAGGTAAAAGCAGGAGATTTGGTGCTTGTTGACGAAATTTGTGCAGGTACTGACCCTAATGAGGGTGCTGCGCTGGCAATGTCGATGCTTGAGCATTTGCATGCGCAGGGAGTACTGACAATGGTGACGACGCACTACAGCGAGCTGAAAACCTTTGCTTACGGCCATGAGGGCATGGAAAACGCTAGCGTAGAGTTTGACCCTGTGTCGCTGCGGCCTACGTACCGCCTGCTGATGGGCGTACCTGGCAGCAGTAACGCCTTCAACATCAGCCGCCGCCTGGGCCTGGCTGAGGATATTATCCAAAATGCAGGCGAGCTTTTGAACCAGGAGCACGTGCATATGGAAAGCGTGCTGCAGGAGCTGGACAGTGAACGCCGCCGTTACGAAAGCAGCAGCAAGGAGATTGAGGATCTGCGCCGCGAAAGTGAGCAGCTGCGCAACGCACTGGCCTATTCCAAGAGCGAGTTTGAACGCCGCAAAAACGAGATGCTGCGCAAGGCGCGCGAGCAGGCGGATGATATTTACCGCCGCAGCCGCCGTGAAAGCGAAGCCGTGCTCAAGGAGCTGCGGGCGATGAAGGCCGATTTTGATACCAAGCGCCTGGAGCAGGCAGCAGAGGAGGCACGCAAAAAGCTCAACAAAACGCTGAGTGAGGAGGCACCGCTACCAGAGGGCGCACCGCTTTCGGCCAAGACGGCAAGGAAGGGACTGAATGTTTTTGTTGTCTCCCTGGGGAAAAATGGTGTTATTACTGATGTTAACGGTAATGATGTTACGGTGCAGGTGGGCATTTTGAAGATGACTGTGCCTGCTAAAAAGTGCCTGCTGACGAAGGCACAGCCTGCACATACCGATAATGAGCCGAAGAAGCGCAAGGGCTTTAGCAAAAATGCTGCGAGCAATTATGCTCATCAGATGTTTGTGGCCAAATCCGGCAGCGCCAAGCAGGAGATTGATGTGCGCGGCATGACGTTAGATGAGGCGATCCCCGTAGTGGATAAGGCGATTGATGACGCGTTGATTGCAGGCATCGGCCAGCTGCGCATTATTCACGGCAAGGGTACAGGTGCCCTGCGTGCAGGCCTGACGGCGTATTTGTCCACTAACCGCTTTGTAAAGAAGCTGGAGACGGCGGCGCTAGAGGCTGGCGGCAGCGGTGCGACAGTGATTGATTTGTAAATCACTTTAGCTTGTTTGAGTAATGTATATTGAAAACGCAATTAACTATCGCGTCGCAACGAAAAATTTTTTAACGGTAATTTCGTGTGCAATCACAACGAAATACCGCAAAACTCGCGCTATATTTCCAAAGAAGTTCTTAGGAGAAACTGCTAGCGCTCAAACAGTTGCGGTATTTCTGTGATTTCATACACTCATTACCTAAAATTTTTATGCTTGCTTTGCGATATGTTAATTGCTTGCTCTAGTTGTTAATATCAATTACAAAGGTATTTTGAAAGGAGTTTTGAATCATGGTTATGAGTATTGCTGCAAAACATGCTAAGGGCAAATCTGCCCAGGATAAAATTTTTGGTGCTAACGCTGCTGCGGTAGCTGCTGCTGCTAAGTTTGGCAAGGATGCTGTTACTAACGCTACGATTGGTGCAATTTTGGATGAGGACGAAAACCTTGTCTGCCTGCCGACTGTAGAAAAGGTTTACCGCAGCCTGGCAATCAACGAGCTGATTGCCTACGCTCCTATCAGCGGTCTGCCTGAATACTTGGACTGCGTGCTGACTGCAGCCTTTGGCAATTCGCGTCCCGAGGGCTACATTGCTGCCGTGGCCACTGCAGGCGGTACTGGCGCTATTCACCATGCTATCTGGAACTACACCGATAGCGGTGAAACCGTACTGTGCTCTGACTGGTATTGGGGTGCCTACAAGGTGCTGTGCCAGGATATGGACCGCAATTTTACTACCTACAAAATGCTGGATGACGAAAATAAATTTAACCTGCCTGCTTTAAAGGAAAAGGTTAACGAGCTTTTGGCTAAGCAGGACAACCTTTTGTATTTGCTCAATACACCTGCGCATAACCCCACAGGCTACAGCCTGAGCGAAAAGGATATGGATGGTGTGCTGGCTGTCTTGAAGGAGGCTGCCGTTCCTGGCAAGAATATTGTTTTCTTCCTGGATGTTGCCTATATTGATTACGCTGGTGAAAAGGAAGAGGTGCGCAAGATTTTCAAAAAGCTGAGCGGCCTGCCTGCTAATATTCTTTGCATTGTGGGCTATAGCATGTCTAAGGGCTTTACTATGTACGGCCAGCGCACAGGCGCCATGATTGGCGTTTCCTCGGACAGGGCGGTGATTGATGAATTTGCTGCTATCAACCAATACACCAGCCGTGCAACCTGGTCCAATATCAACCGTCCTGCTATGCGCACCTTGGCAACCATTTATAGTGACAGCGAGCTTTTGGCTAAGGTTTGTGCTGAGCGTGATTATTATTATCAAATGATTAAGGCGCGTGCCGATTTGTTTACCAAGGAGGCAGCAGAATGTGGCCTGCCGATGTTGCCGTACGTTGCAGGCTTCTTCCTGTCTATTCCTGCCAAAAATCCTGATGCTGTATGCGAAAAGCTGCACGAGGACAATATCTTTGCTGTGCCTTTGGCTGCAGGCGTGCGCATTGCTGTGTGTGCAGTGCCGCTGAAAAAGATTGCTGGTATGGCTGCTAAGGTGAACGCCGCTATGCAGGCTGTAGGCGAATAACATGCTGCAGCTGCGCCTGTCCAACGGACAGCTTATCGAGGTAGAGGAGGGCAGCTGCCTGCTGCCTGTTGCTAAGGCGTATGAACGGGAATATTCTTCGCCTATCGTGACCGCCATATTCAACGGACAGCTGTGGGATTTGCAGCGGCCGCTCACAGAGAGCGGCACCGTGGAGCTGGTGGAGGTGAACGTGCCTGAGGGTATGCGTGTGTACGTGCGCACCTTGCTTTTTGTAATGCTTACGGCAGCTCATAAGCTGTATCCCGATGTTTTGATAGAGGTGCGCAACACTTTAGGCAGCGCGCTTTATTGCAAGGCAGGTGGCGGAGCAAAGCTGACGCCGGAGCAGATTAAGCGCATTGAAGCTTATATGCATGGCATGGTGGAGCGCAGGGTGCCGGTGAGCTTAGAGCGCAAGACCGAAAAAGAGATTCTGGATGAGATAGGCGATTTGTGCACTGCTGATACCAGGGCGCTGTTGGACCAGCTGCCGCCTGACAAAAAGCTGACGATCAACAGAATGGAGGGCGTGCCAGGCTATTTGTTCGGACCGATGTGCCCGGATGCTGGCTACGTGCCTTGCTTTGAGCTGCTGCCCTATGCTGATGGTGTGATCATCAACTATCCTGATACAGGCAACTGGACTGTATTGCCTCCCTTTGAGGATAAGCCGCGTTTGAATGAGGCCTATCAGGAGGCAGAAGCCTGGTCTAAGATGATCCATTGCGATACCGTAGGCAAGCTAAACAAAATCATTGATTTGGGATATGCGGATAAAATCATCCAGGTGGCCGAAGCATTGCACGAAAAGAAGCTTGCAGGGATTGCCGATATGCTGATGACTCACAAGGAGCTGCGCCTGGTGCTGATTGCAGGGCCGTCCTCGTCTGGTAAAACGTCGACAGCGCAGCGCCTTGGTATCCAAATGGCGGTCAACGGACTGCGTCCTGTTACCGTGTCGATGGACGATTATTACAAAAACCGCGTGGACAGTCCGCGTAAGGCAGATGGCAGCTACGATTTTGAATGCTTGGAGGCCATAGATCTGGAGCTGTTTAATGATCACCTGCAGCGTCTCTTGGCAGGCGAGCGCGTGAAGATGCCCAAGTACAACTTCCGCACCGGCTGCCGCGAATACCGTGGCAGCGAGCTGCAGCTGGCCGAAAATTCGGTGCTGGTGGTGGAGGGTATCCACGGCCTGAACGAGAAGCTGACGGAGGCTATCCCCAAAAAGAACAAAATCAAGCTTTATGTCAGCGCGCTCACACCTATGTCCTTTGACGAATATAACCGTATTCATACAACGGATATGCGCCTTTTGCGCCGCATGGTGCGTGACAGCCAGTTCCGTTCGCATGATGCCGAAAAGACGCTGAGCACCTGGAGAGATGTGCGCGAGGGTGAAGAAAAATATATTTTCCCCTTTCAAACGGATGCAGATATTATCTTTAACACGACGCTGATTTACGAGCTGGCGGTGCTGAAAAAATATGCGGAGCCGCTCCTAGCGGCAGTACCGCAAAGCGCTGGCAGGGCCTACACTACGGCGCGGCGCTTGCTAAACATTCTGCGTTACGTTAAAACGTTGGATGACAGTGTCATTCCTAACAACTCTATCCTGCGCGAATTTATCGGCGGCAGCGTGTTTAAGGACGCATTATAGAGTATTTAGTATATTTATATAGGTTTAGAAAATACGGCAGTGGAGAAATTGCCTTCGCTGCCGTATTTTAGTAGTTTTTACAATCATCTTACCTGATACAGAAGAAAGTGATGTTTATGAATCAACGTAAGCTTGGCGTCTTGCTAGGATATATTAATATCGGACTCAATACAGTACTGGGCCTGGCCTATGTGCCGATCATGCTGCATTATATTGGTAAAAACGAATATGGTATTTATCAGCTGATAGGCTCGCTGATTGCCTATTTTGCCGTGATGGATTTCGGGCTGACGCCTGCAGTGGTGCGTTTTTATACCAAGTACAAATTACAGCAGGACGAGCTGGCGATGGAAAACCTGCTGGCAGTGGTGCTGCGCGTGTATACGCTTATCGCCCTGATGATGGCCGCTGGTGGCTGTGTTGTTTATTACTATATGCCGCAGCTTTTTGCTGATACCATGACGGCGGCAGAGATCCTGTTGGCGCAAAGGCTGTTTCTTTTACTGCTGTTCAACGTCATAGCTTCTGTTTCCACAATGTGCTTTAGGGCAGTGATGGAGGCCAATCAAAGGTTTGTGGTGATCAAGGGTCTGGAAACCCTGCAGTTTTTGCTGCAGCCGCTGTTAGTGATCAGTTTGCTGCGCGTTTGGCCAAGCTCGATGACGATGGCGTTGGTAATGACAACGCTTAATGTTGTCTTGATTTGCCTCAGGATCTATTACTGCTTTGCTAAGCTCAAGATAAAAATACGCTACCATTATTTTGACAGGGTGCTGTTTAGTGAATTTAAGCGGCTGGCGCTGAGCGTGTTTGTGGTGTCTATCATAGACCAGGTTTTTTATAAAACCAACCAATTCATCCTTGGTATTGTCAGCGGTACGGAGGCGGTGGCAGTTTATGCTATTGCGGCGATGATTTATTATAATTATATGAGCCTGTCAACGGCGATTTCGAGCGTCTTTTTTCCGCATGTGGTGGAGCTTGTCAGCCAAAACCGTCCGGTGCAGGTGCTTTCGGATTTGTTTATTAAGGTTGGCAGGCTGCAGTTTTTTGTGCTGGCATTGGTGACCAGTGGCTTTATTGTTTTTGGCAGGGAGTTTATCAATATCTGGGCGGGGGCGTCCTTTGCTGATGCTTATGTGATGGTACTGCTAATTGTTTTGCCGATGTCGTTTGACTTGGTGCAGAATTTGGGCCTGTCTATTATGATGGCCAAAAACAAATATGATTTCCGTGCTAAGCTGTATTTTGTCATGGGTATAGCAAACGTGGGATTATCCTATTACCTGGCGCAGCGCTATGGCGGTATTGGCTGTGCCCTTGCTATGGGCCTGGTGCTGACGATTGGCAATGGTTTGGTTATTAATTGCTATCATAAAATAGTTAACAAGCTTGATATCGCCAGATTTTGGCGTGAGCTGGCCGGCTGCGCCCTGCCTGTCATTATCCTGACTGCTTGCGCTGTTTGGGTAGACGGCCTGCTGTCTGGTGGCGGTGGCGTACTGTTTTTGCTTAAGCTGCTTGTGTATACTGTCCTTTACGTGCTTGCTGTCTACACATTTGCTTTTAATGCTTACGAAAGGGAATTGGTGCATAAGGCTGCGGGCAGATTAAGGAGCTTGGCGTGCAGGCGTAGCTGAGATAAGCGCAGCACGCTTGTATAAGAAAAGAATAAAGTACCTATGCTTAAGAAGCACTGTGGATATGTTCTGCAGTGCTTTTTGCGTTGTTCGAATCTTACGCAGTCTGTAGGGTATAAGCTGGCTGCTGCCTGTAAATATTTATTTATAGTCATAATTTCAACTATAGTTAATATTTACAATTAATAAATGTTTAAAAATAGCGATTTGTGTAATTTTGATTGCGCAGAGGGAGACATAATGCTATAATATAAATATATTTGATAGTACGGCGTAAAATGTTAATACTTCGGAGGAGAACGGAGCATGGAAAAACAGTTGCCAAAAGTTGTGTCTGTAATTATGGCGGCCTATAATTCGGAGCGTTATATTAAGGACGCTGTGAGCTCGGTATTAGCACAGACCTATGCGGATTTGGAGCTGCTCATTGTTGATGACTGCTCAACGGATGCCACCTACGCAATTTTGCAGGAGTACGCTGCAAAGGATTCACGTGTGCAGCTGCTGCGTAATGAGCACAATCAGGGCTGCGCTGCTTCGCGTAATAGGGCTCTGATAGCGTGCAGGGGGGCTTTTGTTGCCTTTATTGATAGCGATGATGTGTGGCAGCCGCAGAAGCTAGAGCACCAGCTGCAGTTTTTGCAGGCGCAGAGGGCAGATTTGGTTTATACCAATTACCGTATGATTGACGCTGACGGAGCCTTTTTGAAGCATAGAAGCGTAAAAAAGAAGGCCTGCCTGGAGGACTTGCTAGACGAAAATTATATCAATTTTTCCTCGCCGCTGTTTACACGGCAAAGCTTGGGTGCTTTGCGCTTTGACAGCAGCTGGTACCATGAGGATTATGTTTTTTTGCTGCAGTATATGCTGCAGCGGCCTGTATGCCTGTGCTTGGATGAGGAGCTTGTTAGCTACAGAGTGCATCCTGGCAGCAGATCCTACAACAAGCTTAATGCTGCCTGGCATCGCTGGAAGATCATTCGCCATTATCTGAAATATAGCCACGTAGACAGCCTACATTATTTTATCCGCTATGCTGTGAACGGGCTGAAAAAGTATAAATGGTAAGCACTGAGTGAAAAATGTCTATAACATGCAAAAATAGATTTTTATGTGAGAGAGTGAGACAGTTGCAAAAAAACAAACCGGAAATTTCAATAATCATACCAGTATATAATGTTGAAAAATATCTTGCACGTTGCCTGGACAGCGTGCTGCGGCAAAGCTTTAATGATTTTGAGGTTATTTTGCTCAACGACGGCTCTAGCGACGGTAGTGAAGCTATTTGTAGAGAATATGCAGCTAGGGACGGACGCATCAGGTTTTTCAGCCAAAGCAACCAAGGCCTTTCTATGGCGCGCAATAATGCCATGCAGCAGGTGCGTGGCAGATACATCTACTTTTTAGATTCTGATGACAGCATCCACGCGCAGCTTTTGCAGCTAGCGTACACGCTTGCTGAAAGAGAGCAGGCGGACATGGTGTGCTTTCACTACAAAAAATGCCGTGAGGGTGATGCTGCTGCCAGAGATGACGCACCGCTGGCGCTGGAGCAGCTTGCTTATAAGGTGCTTGCGGGCAGTGAGGTGTGCTTTTGGGGATTACACAGAAGGCGCCAAAGCATCCACTATAGCGTGTGTAGCAAGCTGCATAAGCGTGAGCTTTTGGCAGGTTTGCAATTTATTCCCCAAATACGTTATGAGGATGTGCCGTTTGCGTATGCTGTTTTGGCGCGCCACCCTAAGACAGTGCTGCTACAGGCAGAGCTTTATTACTATACTCTGAGTCCCAATTCCTTGTACCGCTCTGCTGGTGATGTGCAGCATATTTTGGATTATGCAGTAGGTGTGAATTATATTTATAATATTTATAAGGAGCGTGGCAGGGAAAGGGAGATGGCATTTTTAAAGCAGGATTTTATTCCTAATATTTTGCGTCAGCAGCTGGCGCGCTGTCACCGTGCGCTCGGCAGTAAAAAGCCTGCCATGTTCTGTGCCTTCGCGGCGGAGCTGGCAGATTTGCGCAGCAAGGATTTGGTGTTGTGGCATAATTGGATGAACGTGGTGTTTTTGACGTATTTCGGGTTAATGTACGCATGGTATTGCAGGATAAAAAGAGGTTAATGGTTGATGAGGATAGTCGAGTTTAAGGGCGGTAGTAATAATGTTCAATAAGCTTTTATACAGTGTTTATAATTTAGTCTGTGCAGACAGCTTTGCAGATGATGGCAACGGTCTCTATCGCTGCAATATCGATTGGATAGACTGGCTGGAAGGCTTTATTCTTCATCATTTTCCCGAGCGTACAACAGAGCTTTGCTTTGTGGGGGTTTTTGGCCCGCGCAAGAGCATTGGCCGATATCCTGGCAGAAAGATTTTCTTTACTGGTGAAAATGTGGAGCTACCCGTCAGGCACGCCAGCCTGCAGGAGACGCATGATAAGATTTATTATTGGTTTGACAGGCTGCAGAATACTTATAGCGATTATCGCCAGGACGAGGTGGATTTGACGCTCGGCTTTGCCGACAGGGAGCAGCAATGGAGCAGCTACCTGCGTTTTCCATTGTGGATAACCTACTTGTTTCCGCCAGATGCAGATTTTACAAAGGTTAATGAAGTCATTGCTGCTGTTAACAATGCCAAATCGCTGGCGGCACGTGATGCTGTATGTATGAACAAGCATGATGCTTATGGCATGCGCGCTAATTTGTGCGATTCCCTGCAGAATGTTTTGCAAATCAGCTATGCAGGCCAATGGCGTCATAATGATGATGCCCTGTGGAACGAATTTGGTGATGATAAGCTGCGTTACCTCAGGCAGTTCCGCTTTAATATCTGTCCGGAAAACATGGATGCTCCAGGCTACTGCACTGAAAAGCTTTTTGACAGCCTGCGCTGTGGCTGCGTGCCAATTTACGCCGGCTGCTGCGGCTTACCTGAGCCTGAGGTGGTTAATTACGATGCAATCATCCGTTGGCATTTGGATGGCGATAATACGGAAAATATACATTTAGTCCAAAAGCTGCTGCACGACGATGCAGCTTATGAGGCCTTCATGCGTCAACCAAAGCTGAAGCCGCAGGCAGCGGACTATGTTATGGACAGGCTAGAACATTTGCGCAGGAGGATAGGAGGGCTGCTATGAAAAAGGCTTTAATAACAGGCATCACAGGCCAGGACGGGTCGTATCTAGCAGAGCTTTTGCTGGCAAAGGGCTACGAGGTGCATGGTCTTGTGCGTCGTGCTTCGCTAAGCAAAACGGCGCGTATTGATCATTTGCTGGCGCAGAATGCTATAACGCTGCATGATGGTGACTTGACGGATTCGACCTCTATTGTGCGCATTATTGGTAGCATAAGGCCGCAGGAAATTTATAACCTGGCAGCGCAGAGCCATGTGCAGACATCCTTTGATGTACCCGAATATTCCGGGGATGTGGATGCGCTGGGCGTGCTGCGCATTTTGGAGGCGGTGCGTATCTTGGGACTCAGCAAGGAATGCCGCATCTACCAAGCTTCGACCAGCGAGCTGTTTGGTAAGGTAGAGGAGGTTCCGCAGTGTGAAGCTACACCCTTTCATCCCTATAGTCCCTATGCTGTAGCTAAGCAGTACGGCTTTTGGATTACGCGCGAATACCGTGAGGCCTACGGTATGTTTGCAGTCAATGGTATCTTGTTTAATCATGAATCTGAACGCCGCGGCGAAACCTTTGTCACACGCAAAATTACGCTGTCAGCGAGCCGCATTGCCTGCGGCCTGCAGGAGCAGCTGGTGCTGGGAAACCTTGATTCCCTGCGTGACTGGGGCTATGCCAAGGATTATGTGGAATGTATGTGGCTAATGCTGCAGCATGATGTGCCTGAGGATTTTGTTATTGCCACCGGTGTACAGCACAGCGTGCGTGAATTTGTAGAAAGAGCCTTTGCCTGTGTAGGCATTTTCCTGCGCTGGGAGGGCAGCGGCATGGATGAAAAGGGCTACGATGCTGTTAGCGGTAAGCTGCTGGTTTACGTCGATCCCCGCTGGTTTCGTCCGACGGATGTAGGCAACCTTTTGGGGGATCCTTCTAAGGCCCGAGACGTGCTGGGATGGAACCCACAGCAGACCTGCTTTGATGAGCTGGTACAGCTGATGATGGCGCATGATTGTGAGCTTGCGATGCGTGAGGCTGCGCTAAAGCAGGCTTAGGAGGAGTGGCTAATGGATAAGAACGCTAAAATTTACGTTGCAGGTCATCGCGGCATGGTCGGGTCGGCGATTGTGCGTGAACTGCAAAGACAGGGATATACTAATATCATCGTGCGGACGCATAAGGAGTTGGATTTGTGCAGACAGGAGGCAGTTGAAGCATTTTTTGCCCAGGAGCAGCCAGAATATGTTTTTCTGGCTGCGGCTAAGGTGGGCGGTATTGCTGCCAATAGCGAAGCCTTGGCAGATTTTATGTATGACAATATGCTGCTGGAGATGAACGTTATTCATAGCGCCTGGAAAAACAATTGCAGGAAGCTTTTGTTTTTGGGGTCATCCTGCATCTATCCGCGGATGGCACCGCAGCCGATGCAGGAAAGCTGTTTGCTGACAGGCGAGCTGGAAAAAACCAACGAGGCCTATGCCTTGGCAAAAATCAGCGGCCTGAAGTATTGTGAATTCCTCAACCGCCAGTATGGGACGGACTATATTTCAGTGATGCCGACGAATTTGTATGGCCCTAACGATAACTATCACCCTACGCACAGCCATGTACTGCCCGCACTGCTACGTCGCCTGCATGAGGCTCAGGAGCAGGGACTGCCATTTGTAACCTGCTGGGGAGACGGGTCGCCGCTGCGTGAGTTTTTATATGTGGATGACTTGGCAGAGCTGTGCGTGTTTTTGATGAACACCTATAGTGGCAACGAAACAGTTAATGCCGGCACAGGAAAGGAAATTTCTATCAAGGAGCTCACCGCTCTAGTGGCAGAAATTGTGGGCTATAGGGGCGAAATACGCTGGGACAGCAGCAAACCCAACGGTACACCGCGTAAGCTGCTGGATGTGAGTAAGGTGGCGGCTCTTGGCTGGCGTTATAAAACAGAGCTGCGTGAGGGCATCACGCTTGCATATCAGGATTTTCTTACTAATGATATGCGTCAGGAGCGATAAGACGATTTTGTGTTTAAGAAGCACTGCAGGAATAATCTGCAGTGCTTTTTGTGGTGGCAAAAGAACAATGACTTTTTGATTGAGGAGACGCAGACAATGTGCTATAATAAACAATTATTAAACAGTAAAAAGCAGCTTGCAGGTTGCAAGGGAGCATGGCAGTTGCCAAAAAACAACCAGCGATTGCCAGAATATATCTGCAGATGAGGAGAAGCTGAAATGAATATTATTTTACTTTCGGGCGGCAGCGGTAAAAGACTGTGGCCGCTTTCTAACGAGGTACGCTCCAAGCAGTTTATCAAAATTTTTCAGCAGGAAGATGGTAGTCGTCAATCCATGCTGCAGCGTGTTTACCGACAGATAAAAAATGTAGATCCTGCGGCGCAGATTACTATTGCGACATCGGCTGAGCAGGTTTCAGCAATAAAAAACCAGCTGGCAGATAGTGTGTCTGTTTCGGTGGAGCCCTGCAGGCGCGACACCTTCCCTGCGATTGCCTTGGCCTGCTGCTATCTGCATGATGTGCAGAAGCTGTCACTAGACGAAGCAGTGGTGATTTCACCTGTTGACCCGTATGTGGATGATGCTTATTTTGCAGCCTTTGAGGCTTTGCTGAATATTTTGCAGACGGGTACAGGAAAGATTGCGCTTTTGGGTATAGAGCCAACCTATCCCAGTGAAAAATACGGCTATATAATCCCTGCGGATAAAAATAGCATTAGCAAGGTGCTGATGTTCAAAGAAAAGCCTACCAGTGCTGTAGCTGCAGGGTATATCGCACAGGGAGCGCTGTGGAACGGCGGCGTGTTTGCCTTCAGCCTGCGGTACATTTTGGACAAGGCGCACGAGCTGCTGGATTTTGAAGATTATTACGATCTGTATAATAAATACGCTGAGCTGGAAAAAATCAGCTTTGACTACGCTGTTGCCGAAAAGGAGCAAAGTCTGGCCGTGCTGCGTTATGCAGGTGAGTGGAAGGATTTGGGCACCTGGAACACGCTGACAGAGGCTATGGATACAAGCAGCGTCGGCAAGGTGGTTATGAACGACAGCTGCCAAAATACGCACGCACTTAACGAGCTGGATATACCTGTTTTGTGCATGGGTCTTAAGGATGTGGTTGTTGCTGCAGGTCCCGACGGTATTTTGGTGGCCGATAAGACTGCAAGCAGCCAAATCAAGCCATTGGTGGAGAAAATAGCAGAGCCTGTGCGTTATGCCGAAAAATCGTGGGGCAGCTACGAGGTGATGGATATAGAGCCTGCAAGCATGACGGTCAAGATTACGTTGAAGGCTGGCAGCAGGATGAATTATCACAGTCACACACGCAGGGACGAGGTGTGGACTATTATCGCAGGCAGCGGGCGCAGCATCATCGACGGCATGGAGCAAAGGGTGCGCCCGGGTGATGTAATTGGCATTGCGGCGGGCTGCAGGCACACGCTGCTTGCAGACACAGAGCTAAAGGTGATAGAGGTGCAGCTTGGCAGGGAGATAAGCGCTGATGATAAGCAAATCTATGACCTGTGATGAGCCGTTTTTGCTGCAGCCTGCTTACAAGGATTATTTGTGGGGTGGTAGCAGGCTGCAGCGCGACTTTGGTAAGTGCAACGCACCCACGCCCTTGGCCGAAGCTTGGGAATGCTCTACGCATCGAGATGGTTATAGCGTTATTGCCAGCGGCACGTTTAAGGGCAGGACGCTAGCAGACATGCTGCGTGAGCGGCCGCAGCTTTTGGGGACGAAGTACGCCCACCTTGGCGCATTGCCGATTTTAATCAAGCTGATTGACGCCAAACGGGATTTGTCAGTGCAGGTGCATCCTGATGACGATTATGCTATGACGCACGAGCAGGGTGAACGTGGCAAGACGGAAATGTGGTACGTGCTGGAGGCCGATAGCAGTGCCAGCCTTGTTTACGGCTTTAACCATGATATGTCTGAGGAAAGGCTGCAGCAAAGCCTGCTGCACGGGACGGTGGAGCGCTATCTGCAAAGACTTCCTGCGCGTGCGAATGACGTATACTACATACCAGCAGGCTTAGTACATGCCTTAGGGGCAGGTCTTGTGGTGGCCGAAATACAGGAAAGCTCGGATTTGACCTACAGACTGTATGATTACGACCGCAAGGACAAAAATGGCCACAAGCGGCCGTTGCATATTACCAAGGCACTGGCTGTTGCGAAGAGACAAAAAAGCAGCAGGCCCAGGCAGCCTGTACGTATATTGCGCTATGCGCCTGGCAGCGCCCGCGAGCTTTTGTGCTGCTGCCAATATTTTGTGGTGGAACGACTGCTGGTGAACACTACATTAGGCACAGGCTCTGCCTGTATTGCAGCATCATCGGAAAGCTTTTTGGTGCTGCTGTGCATTGAGGGCGGCGGTGAGCTGCTCTTTGCGGGTGGTGTCCTGGCGTTTGCCAAGGGAAGCTGCATCTTTGTGCCTGCGGGAATGCAGGGCCTGCGGCTGCAGGGAAAGATGATGCTTTTATTGGTGCATTGCTAGCTGTAGTGTTATAATGGTTGTACTTAATTATATTTGGAAGAGGTTGTTAATGTGAAAATAGCGATAGTTTGCGACTGGCTGGAGGAGTACGCTGGTGCTGAACGCGTTTTGGAGCAGCTGCTGAAGGTTTTTCCAAATGCGGATTTGTTTGCTGTTGTAGATTTTGTCGGCAAGAATGAGCGACAATTTTTGCAAAATAAAAGCGTAACAACCACTTTTATTCAAAGGCTGCCCTTTGCTAAAAGCAAATATCGCAGCTATCTGCCGCTGATGCCACTGGCGATCGAGCAGCTGGATTTGTCAGCATATGACGTTGTAATAAGCAGCTCGCACTGCGTGGCCAAGGGCGTGCTGACAGGACCAAATCAGCTGCACATTTCTTACGTGCACAGTCCTATCAGGTACGCATGGGAGCTGCAGCACCAATATTTGCGCGAAAGCGGCTTGGACAAAGGACTCAAGGGCTGGCTTGCGCGTATCGTTATGCATTACATGCGCCTGTGGGATGTGCGCACATCTAGCGGTGTGGATTATTTTATTGCTAATTCGCGCTTTATTGCTAGGCGCATTTATAAATGTTATCACCGACGTGCTAGTGTTATCTATCCGCCTGTTGATGTATCCGGCTTTAGCTGCTGCGAGTCCAAGGAGGATTTTTATCTGACCGTATCACGCATGGTTCCCTATAAGCGGATGGATATTCTTGTGGAAGCATTTAGCAAAATGCCTGATAAAAGGCTGGTGGTTATTGGCACTGGTAGCGAATTTGCCAAATGTCAGGTGCTGGCAGGTGCAAATGTACAGCTTTTAGGTTATCAGCCGACTGCTGTGGTGCGTGACTACATGCAGCGTGCTAAGGCGTTTTTATTTGCTGCCGAGGAGGATTTTGGTATTGCGCCGTTGGAGGCGCAGGCCTGTGGCACGCCTGTAATTGCCTTCGGGCGCGGTGGCTCGCTGGAGACAGTGCGCGGTCTTGATAAAAATGCGCCTACGGGAGTATTCTTTGCGCAGCAGACGGCGGAGGCAGTGTGCGTGGCGGTGAAGCAGTTTGAAGCACGGCAGGAGCTGTTTAGTGCGCAAAATTGCCGCCAAAATGCGGAGCAATTTGCCACAGAACGTTTTTGCAGTGAGATAAAGGCCTTTGTAGAAAAACACTACAAAAGCATGTATTAGGAGCTTGTGAGGTGTTGGCCTAAATGCGTATAGGTATTGATGACAGAGCGATTAAATATTCAGGGATAGGTGTATACACCAACAAGCTGCGGCAAATGTTAGCTCAGACGGAGCAGGTGTATACCTATGAAGATAACATAGATTTAAATCATGCAGCTGGATTGGCTAAATACATTAATTTTTTCAAGCGTGTACTCAAGGAGCAGTTTACCTTGCCTGCCTGGTGCAAGGAAAATAAGCTGGATGTGTATCATGCGACACGCAATTATGGTGTGCCGGTATTTGGCAGCGTGCCTGTGGTTGTGACGATTCATGATGTTATTCCGCATGTGTTCCCCAAGCAGTATCTGGGCAATATCTTGGTGCGGTATTATTACGAAGCTGCCCTGCGCATAGCAATTTGGCGTGCTCAAAAGATCCTTACAGTTTCGCAGTTTTCGAAAAAGGAGCTAGTGCGTCTTTATGGTGTGCCTGCTGCTAAAATAGTAGTGACGCCAATAGCTGCAAGCTCAGCCTTCAAAGTGCTGCCACAAGAGCTACTGCAGCAGGTGCGCAAGCGCTATGCTTTACCGGAAAGGTACATATTGTCCATTGGCGGCAGCGAATGGAGAAAAAATGTAGAACGCCTGCTAAAGGTGCATCAAAAGCACTTTAGCGCAGATTGCGAGCTACTTGTTATTGGCGGTGCGTGGCGTGGTCATGATTTGGCTGCAAAATATAAGGATGCTGCAGGCATCAGGTTTTTATCTAATCTGACGGAAGAAGATTTAGTAGCAATTTACAACATGGCAGAGCTGTTTGTCTTCCCTTCTCTTTACGAGGGCTTTGGCATCCCTATTTTGGAGGCTATGGCCTGCGAAACGCCGGTTGTGACGGCTAATGTGGCTTCGATGCCGGAGGTTGGCGGCAGTGCTGCTGTGTATTTTGACCCGTTAGATGAAGAGGATATGGCAGAGAAGATTAAACAGGTGCTAGACGATGAAGCCTTGCGCAGGCAGCTTGTTGCTGCAGGACGCGGGCGGGTGCGGCAGTATTCCTGGCAGAGCTGCGCTAAGGCAACGCTTGCTGTTTATGAGGAAGCAGTAAAAAAGTAAATAAGAAGCTGTGCAGACCATAAAAATATCTACAGCTTTATTTAAAAAACTTGAAGTGTAAGTACGTGAAGCTGCGATAAAGCGTAAGCTAAAAGAGACGGCCGCAGGCCGTCTCTTTTTGGGTTTTGTGTAAAGCTCTACATTAAATCCTTTAAGATAAACAATTTTCGGCTCGCCACATTGTGCTTTGGGTGGCGTCAGCTTTCACGCAATTCCCTAGCAAAGGGCGCTGGTAAATGCTATAATTAAAGCAGGATAGCGATAAGAAAGGAGAAGCAGCCATGCAAGATAGATGCCCCCTGCCTATAGGAACAACTGATTTTAAAAGGATTTGCTGTGAATACTACTATGTGGATAAAACCTTACTGATAAAAGACCTGCTTGACGAAAAAACCAATATCATCCTCTTTACCCGTCCTAGGCGTTTTGGTAAAACCCTGAATATGGATATGCTCCGTACCTTCTTTGAAAAAACTGACGCGGATACCAGCGTCTACTTTAAGGATAAGGCTATCTGGCAGCAGGGAGAAAAATATACCTGCAAGCAGGGAAAGTATCCTGTAATTTTCCTGTCCTTAAAGGATATTAAAGCAAGAAAATGGAATACTGCATATGAATTGATACAACACATCATCTGTTCTGAATACGCTAGACATCCGGAATTAGAAAATAGCAGTAAGCTAACCCCAAAAGAACGTAATTTTTATAAAAAAATAATTTACGAAGATGCCAGTGAAGCAAATTATATGTTGAGCTTGCAAATGCTTAGCAAAATGCTTCACCTGCATTACGAAAAAGCTCCTATCATCATTATTGATGAATATGACACCCCAATACAAGAAGGCTTTATCAACGGTTATTATAATGAAGCTGTTGAATTCATCCGAAATTTTTTTTCGACAGCCTTAAAGGATAACACCAATATAACTATGAGCGTGTTGACAGGCATTCTGCGCGTTGCTAAGGAAAGTATTTTTAGCGGCTTAAATAATCTATGCGTTGATTCTGTCCTGGATGACAAATTTAGCAGCTATTTTGGCTTTACTGATAGTGAAGTCACTAGCATGACGCAATATTATGGTGTGCCTGAAAAATTTGCAGAAATCAAGGCCTGGTACGATGGTTATAAATTCGGCAATGTAGAGATCTATAATCCCTGGTCGGTGATTAACTATCTCAGCAATGGTTATAAGGCAATTCCCTACTGGAGCCAGACCTCTGCGAACGCGATTATCCACGAAATCCTTACAAAATACAACGAAGCTACCTATAGAAATCTGCATGAGCTGCTTAAGGAAAACGGCAGGGTAAATTCCATAGTCAAAACAAATATCATCTACCCCAAGCTAAGAGAGCCGCAGACAGATATCTTAGGCTTTTTGCTGATGACAGGCTATCTTAAATCAACTGCGACGACTATAAACGAGGATGGTGCTTACGTCTGCCAGCTCAACATCCCTAATAGAGAAATCAGGACCATCTACCGTGAGGAAATAATCAGCCTGCTTACTACTGAGGTCGGAGAAATTACTATTACAGATCTCAGAGATGCCTTGTTGGTAAAGGATAGCGCTGCTATCCAAAGAACCTTGAGCGACTTTATGGCAAAAACTATTAGTTACTTTGACGGCTTGAGGGAAAACTATTATCATGGCCTGATGCTTGGGCTGATAACCATATTTGAATATACGCACAGCATACGCTCTAACAGGGAAAGTGGCAATGGAAGATATGATATTCAGCTTGCTCCTAAAAAGGAAATGCTGCCTGGAATCATCATAGAGATAAAGGCTGCTACAACGGAAGCAGAAAAGCAGGATTTGGCTAAATTGGCCCAGACAGCCTTAGAGCAGATTGAAGAGAAAAGGTATGACACCGAGCTGTTAGCTCTAGGGGTAAAAACAATCTACAAGCTTGGCATTGCCTTTGCCGATAAGAATGTAGCAATAAGGACAAACTAAAATAACAAAGGTGCTGCCTTCTGCATCCTGACAGCTGGCAAAAAATAACCCTCACGACAAGCTGCCGTGAGGGTTATTGGCTTATATTGGTTTAGTGTTGCTTTTCGTAGGGCAGGTTCATCAATGCTTCGTCTTCAAAGTAGTTGATGCGCATAGCCTCGCGCACATCGTGCAGGGTGGCTGCAGCTGCAGCCTCTGCTACCTTGCTGCCTTCGCGCAGAATTTCGTAGACCTCGGGAATGCGTTTTTCCCACATCTGGCGGCGTTCGCGGATGGGGGCAAGCTCTGCCTGCAAGACGCTGTTGAGGAACTTTTTCACCTTTACGTCGCCCAAGCCGCCACGCATATAGTGCGCCTTGAGCTCGTCCAGGCTGGCATATTCAGGCAAAAACTCTGCAAAATGCTCAGGACGGGAGAAGGCATCAAGATAGGTGAAAACGCTGTTGCCCTCCACCTTGCCAGGATCCTGCACACGTACATGGTCTGGGTCAGTATACATGGACATAACCTTCTTTTTGATTTCCTCCGGTTCATCCGAAAGGTAGATGCAGTTGCCTAAGGATTTGCTCATTTTGGCCTTGCCGTCAATACCTGGCAGACGCAGGCAGGCATCATTTTGCGGCAGCATAATTTCAGGATCAGTGAGGGTTTCACCATAGACAGAATTGAATTTGTGCACAATCTCCTTGCACTGCTCCAGCATAGGCATTTGGTCCTCGCCAACAGGTACCACGGTAGCGCGGAAGGCGGTGATATCAGCAGCCTGGCTGATGGGGTAGCAGAAGAAGCCTACGGGGATGCTAGCCTCAAAATTGCGTAGCTTGATTTCGTTTTTAACTGTCGGGTTGCGCTGCAGGCGCGATACCGTTACCAAATTCATATAGTAAAAGGACAGCTCTGTAAGCTGCGGCACCATGGACTGGATAAAAAGGGTGGATTTAGCAGGATCCAGGCCACAGGCCAGGTAGTCCAAGGCCACCTCGATAATATTTTTGCGTACCTTTTCGGGATGCTCGGCATTGTCAGTCAAGGCCTGGGCATCAGCGATCATAATATATACTTTATCGTATTCACCGGAATTTTGCAGCTGTACACGCTGGCGCAGGGAACCTACGTAGTGACCTACGTGCAGACGTCCGGTAGGACGGTCACCGGTCAGGATGATTTTGCTCATATTATTACCTCTTTTTATTTTCATTTAATATAATAATTATAAATGTCTGCTGGCTAGCTGTCAATGTTAGCTAATGTTAGAAGCATAATTAAACTCCAATGACAGTCTGGTAAGAGCAGTCATTGGAGCTCATTTTATTTCACGAACATTGCATAGTAGCCGTTAAAGAAAATATACAGTACTATAAGCGGCAAAATATAGGTGGCATAAAAGCGTATCCATTTGGGGAACGGGATGCCCTTGCCAGTGTCGGCTTCGGCGATAAACTTATCCCAGCCCCAGCCGTAACGGCTGGTACAAAAGGCTAAGTAAATAAGGCTGCCCAGCGGCAGCAGGTTGTTGCTGACGAGAAAGTCCTCTAAATCAAGAATACAGCTGCCCTTGCCAAGAGGCTGGATATTGCTCCAGATATTAAAGCCAAAAACGCAGGGCAGGGAAAGTACTATAATGGCAATGATGTTAAAGCGGATAGTTTTTTTTCGCTCCCAGCCTGTTAAATCGCAGATACAGGAGGTAATATTTTCAAAGACAGCGATGACGGTGGACATAGCGGCGAAAAGCATGAAGAGAAAGAACAGTGCGCCCCAGAAGCGTCCGCCGTTCATGGCATTAAAAACGTTGGGCAGCGTAATAAACAGCAGGTTGGGACCGCTGTCAGGATTAATGCCAAAGCTGAAGCAGGCAGGGAAAATGATGAGCCCGGAAACGATAGCAACAAAGGTATCCAACGCCATAATCCACATGGCCTCGCCTGTCAGCCGCTGTTCCTTGCCAATGTAGCTGCCAAAGATAGCCAACGCGCCTATGCCCAGGCTTAGGGTAAAGAAGGACTGGCCCATAGCGGCGAAGACTACCTCATGGATACCGTGCTCCAAAACTCTGCTAAAATCCGGATAGAGGTAGTATTTGAGGCCGGCTTCGCTGTTAGGAAGCATGATGGAATTGGCAGCCAGTACCAGCATGAGAAGGAGCAGGCAGGCCATCATTACCTTGGTGATGCGCTCGACACCATCTTTAACACCCAGGTAGCACACACCAAAGCACAACAAAACTATAACAACCATATTGCCGACCATGGTTACAGGGTCGCCCAGCAGGCTGCCAAAGACAGCGCCTACGCCCTTGGCATCTAGGCCGACAAAGCCTCCAACAGCCATTTTGTAGAAGTAATAGAGCATCCAGCCAGACACAGTTGTATAAAACATCATTAAGATAACATTGCCGGCAATAGCACCATACTTGTATAAGTGCCATTTGCTGCCCTTGGGCTCCAGCACGTCAAAGGATTTTGCCGCACTGCGCGCACTGGCGCGTCCTACGGCAAATTCTGCTACCATAATTGGCAGGCCCAACAACAGCAAAAAGCAAAGATAAATTAAAACAAAGGAAGCACCGCCATAGAGACCAGTAATATAAGGAAAACGCCATACATTACCAAGGCCGATAGCACAGCCAGCGGATATTAAAATAAAGCCAATACGTGAGGAAAAATTCTCCCTTTCCATAACACATCTTCTCCCTAAAATTATTTGATAATTCTATTATAAGCTATATAAGAAAACTAAACAAGCGTAAAAATGAAATAAACCACCCTTGTCCTGTAGACAAAGGTGGTTTGTAAATGGGGTTTAGCAGACTTTATTTTTTGTCAGCAGCCTGTTCGGGAGCTTTGTACGGAGCAAAGTTGAAGTTTTGCAGCTTACCATCTTTAGCGAACATAAAGGCCATGATAACGACCTTTTCCTTGCTAAAAGCAGCAATATAGGTAACTCTGTCGCCTTGGTCAAAGCGTTCAAAGCTATAGAACTTGGTTTCTTTTAATTCGCCAAATTGAGCCTTAACCTGCTTTTTGATTTCTGCATAGCCCTTCTCGCCGATATTTTTGTTGAGCTCATCACTCCAGGTGGGAGCAATCACGGTATATTCAACAGGGGTTGTACTGTTGAAAGCGTTCAGCATTTTTTCAGCAGATTTTTGTTCTTTGTTTAGATCACCGCCGTCGGCAGCGAAGGCAACGCTACTCAAAGCAAAGGCCAACAGCATGGTTAAAACTAACATTAATTTTTTCATGAATACTACCTCCAATTAAAGTAAGCTAAAAGTCTCTCATTTAATAATAGTCTTTTTTTTGCAATTAGTAAAGGGCTTTAATATGATTTTTTTAAATTCTCACTTATGCTTCTTTAATCTGAGGTGTGTGCTTGGAACTCATTGTTCCCATCTGACCTAGGGAATGGACAAAAATCTCCAGGATAATACCACGGATCAAGGTGTTTAGGTCGGTTACGGTGCAGTCGGTAAGCATTTTGGATTTTGGCTGCTGTTGTGTAGTCTGAGGCCCATAAATGAGGCTGTCAAGACTGCAATTGAGGCATTTGCTGATGCGGATCGCAATACCTAGGCTGACACCTGTTTTGCCATTTTCAATATTACTGAGATGAGTTTGGGAGATATTAATGTTACGTGCTAGCATATACTGAGATATATTGGCTCTAGTACGCATAGTTTTAATATTCAGACCAATACTTTTTAACTCTTGCAGGTCTTGCATTTCTGCCATAGTAGACACCTCCTGTCGGTTCCTGTAAAAATCATAATGAAACAAGAAAAGTATAGCCAGAAAATAAGCTGCAAGACAATTTCTCTTGTTTCCTTGAAAAAATTATAGCATAAGAATAAAACAATGGTCAAACATGGTATTATATAAGAAAATTATTATTATTTACATAAAATACTGTAATGTAATTTTACGTTAAGTCAATAAAATTCAATAAAAGCTAAGATAGAGCCGTTTGTAAGGAAAAGTTGACTAATGAGTCATAATGTAAAAGTTTCACTATATTTCTTTACATAAAAAATAGTTATTATACATATACGCTAAAGGAAATACTGACGATAGGGTAAAGCGTTGGTGGTTTATTAAATGTGTATAGAATGCTACAGAATTAGAGCTTTATAATAAATGACATAGATAAAATATACTATAGTTATATGTAAAAATGTATGAGAGCAGAAAATATATATTTCCTAATCAGTTTGGCGTAGCATAAGCTAGAGTATTTTACTTTACTCGTCTCTTTAAGATATATTATGCCTCGTTTGGGTGTGGTTGTCCCTACACTAAATGCTAATGTGAGTAGGATTTGATGAAAAATTTATAAAAAGAAGATTTTAAGTGCGTAATTTCGTTAGAATTTGCCTTTTGGGATTAGTAGTGTACGTTGTAACCTGCAGCTGTTGCTGTAGAGGTGAGCTTGCAAAGGCCGACGTGACGTGTTATATTATGGCTAGATTATAAGAAAACGAGGTGCGTTATGCTTACTGCTACAGATTTTGCAAGCTTAGGCTTTTGGGAGGATACCACTCCGGAGGAAAATATTACTGTATACGGCATGGATTTTGGCAGTGATTATGTTGTGCTGACAGATGATTTGGGCAAAACACCGCTTGATGCCAAAAAGTTTATTGTTGTGGCTGCTTATGATGATAACGACTGCTTGTTGTGGGGTGTGGAGCTGAAAAACTTTGCGGCACTAAAAACGCTGTGTGGGCAATATCCCGCAGGGAGCGGTGAGCTGCTTGCAGCATTGCATGATTACAGGCTGCCAAAAAAATAAGGCAAAGAAAAAGGCTGCTGTCACAGTATTTCTTAAATATAGAGATGCTAGGGTGACAACAGCTTTTTATTTTTGGTTTATTGCATTTCAAATACGGTGTCGACGCTGGCCTTGATGGTGATATCCTGCGCCGCGATGCTGGTTTCGCTAGCGGCGTTATCAACTGTGGCCATCAGCTTGTAGTTGGCAAAGGCACGGCCGCTGCCACCGCTATAGCTAGCAATGCTGGCAGAAAGCAGCTTTCCGAGCGTGCGTCCGCCTGCGCTGGCTACAACTGCGGCCTGCTGGCGTGCGTTTTGCGTAGCCTGGGCAAGCAGGGTGTTGCGGTACATATCGCGGTTACTTACGCTAAAGTCAATGTTGTTGATGCTGTCGATGCCGGCGGCACTGATTTTGTCAATAACGCTGCCAAGCTTTTGCATATCCTTGAGCTTAATGCGGACGCTGTTATTAGCAGTGTAGCCTGTGACCTTGCCTTTGATGTCCGTATCGGGGTAGAGGGTGTAGCTGCTGGTGGTAATATCGTCTGCCAGAATGCTGCAGCCTAAAAGGCTATGACGCACACTGTCCATCTTTTGCGCAGCAACGCTGGTGGCTTCGGCTGCGGTACGTCCCTTGCCTTTGACATCAAAGCTGATGGTGGCGGTGTCGGGTGCTACCTCCATGCTGGCGCTGGCGCTGACGCTGATGTGCGGTGCATCGCTGGCGGCGGCAGCAGCGCTGCCTGCTAGCAGCAGGCAGACAGTGAGCAGAGTAAAGAATAAGCTTTTAATTTTGCGCATAAAAATGCCTCCCTAATAATTTGCTGCCATTAGTATAGCACACAATGGCAGCAGGCGGACGAAAAACACTAAAATAACAAAATTAAACTACTGGTCCTAATAACAGCTGGCGAAAATTCAGCAGCGTGCGGCTAATTATGCTATAATATAGCGGAGAATAATTACCGAGGTGAAGTGCGTGCAGGTGCTAGAGGGTGCAGAAACCTTTCTGCTGGAGGGCAATAATAATAAGGCGGTGCTTTTGCTGCATGGGTATACGGGTGCTCCCAGTGAAATGCGCCCCCTGGGAGAATATTTACATTCGCTGGGTTACACGGTGCTGTGTCCGCGGCTGCCTGGCCATGGGACGAGCGTGCAAGATTTGGAGCAGACAACAGCAGCTGATTGGTACAATGCTGCTGAGCGTGCCTGTGTGGAGCTTTTGGCAGGCTTTAGCAGCGTGTATGTGGCAGGTCTGTCCATGGGCGGCCTTTTGGCCATCAAGCTGGCGGCAACGCTGCCAGTGCGTAAGGCGGCGTTTATTTCGGCACCAATCTTTGTGCAGGATAGGCGCGAGCCGTTTTTGGCGTTTTTGCGCTTTTTTATCCACTATCTGCCCAAGCGTAAAAAAAATTACCATGAGCTGGATAAATATTGCATTACCTATAATAAAATGCCGACGCGTCCGTTAATGAGCCTGTTTGCGTTGGTGCGTGAATGCAAAAACAGTCTGCTGGCAAAAATAAGCGTTCCCTGCCTGGTGCTGCAGTCGCGTATAGAGCATACTGTGCAGCCGCGCAGCGCGCAATATATATATGACAAGCTGGCGGGTACGGCCAAAAAGCTGGTGTGGTTTGAGCGCAGCGGCCACATTTTGACATTGGATGTGGAGCATGGCCAGGTTTTTAGGGAAATTGGCAATTTTTTTGCTGATTAAAAGGATTATGAAAGGTTAATGAAGAATTATGGATAAATCACGGTTGGAAAATAACGAATACAAATGGTGCTTTGCCTGTGGTAAGGATAACCCCAGCGGACTGCATATGCGTTTTGAAATTGACGATGATAAATGCACTGCTTATTTTACGCCGCGGCGTGAGCACCAAAGCTACACGGGCCGCATGCACGGCGGTTTGGTGGCGGTGCTTTTGGACGAGGTAACGGGTAATTACCTTTTTTGCAAGGAGGGCAGGCCTTCTTATACGGCCAAGATAGAAATCCGCTACCGTCAGCCGCTTGTGATTGGCGAGGAGGTTATCTGCACCGGGCGCGAGCTGCGCCGCAAGGGGCGCATGGTGCAAATGCAGGGAACCATCTGCAGCAAGGATGGCACTGTGCTGGCAGAATCCTTGTCGAAGATGATGATTAAGGAAGAATAGATATAGCAGGACTGTTTAATGGATTGAGGTGAAGCTTATGCATAACAAGGATATACACGAAAGGGTTTTGGCATTTATGCGCGAGGCCAGCTATGCGCCGATGACCTCGGAGCAGCTGGTGACTGCATTGGCGGAGGTTTGCAGCGCCAGCAGGCTGTGGCAGGAGCTGCTGGCATTGGAGGAGAACGGCGAAATTATCCGCACGCGCTTTGATACCTACGGCCTGCCCGAAAAAATGGGCCTGGTTGCAGGACGCTTTCAGCTGACGAGCAAGGGCTTTGGCTTTGTCATCCCGGACAACAAGGGCGACAGGCCTGATGTTTTTATCCCGCCGCGTTCGCTAAACGGCGCTATGAACAACGACCGCGTGCTGGCGCGTGTTAATAATGACGCACACGGCAAAAAGCCTGAGGGTGAAATTTTGCGTATTATCGTGCATGCTAACAATAAGGTTGTGGGTGTTTTTCATCAGACGGGTGATTTTGCCTTTGTCACCCCGGATGATAAGCGTATCGGCCAGGATGTTTACGTCATGCGCAAGCATTTTAACGGTGCTAAGGACGGACAGAAGGTGGTTGTCGAAATTACCGAGTGGCCCCAGGAGCACCGCAAGGCCGAGGGCAAAGTGAGCGAGGTTTTGGGCAACATTGGTGATGTAGGCCTGGAAATTTTGTCGATTATCAAGCAAAATGATTTGCCCCTGCAGTTTCCTGACGAGGTGCTGGAGGCAGCACGCAAGGTGCCCAAGACAATTAAAAAGAGCGAGCTGGCCGGACGCCGCGACCTGCGTGAGCGCACCGTGGTGACGGTGGACGGCGAGGATGCCAAGGATTTGGATGATGCTGTTTATGTGGAGCAGCTGGGGAAAAGCGAATATCTTTTGGGCGTATATATTGCCGATGTCAGCTATTACGTTACTGATGGCAGCACCTTAGATAAGGAGGCGCGGGAGCGTGGCACCAGCGTTTATTTGGTGGACCGTGTCCTGCCGATGCTGCCGGAGCGCCTGTCCAACGGTATTTGCAGCCTGAATGCAGGCGAGGACCGCTTGGCTATGGCCTGCGAGATGCATATTGACAGCTTAGGCACGATTTTGAGCTACGAAATTTTCCCTGCTGTTATTAATGTACGTCATCGCCTGAGCTATAACATTGTGCGGGCGATTTTGGCAGGCGACAGCACTATGTGCGGGCGTTATGAGGATATTTTGCCGATGGTGGCACGCATGGACATCCTGCGGCAGATTTTGCACGATAAGCGTGCGCGTCGCGGCGCTGTGGATTTTGAGCTGCCTGAGCAAAAGGTTATTTTGGATGAAAAATTGCATCCTATTGAAATTGTGCAGCGCATCCACGGTAATGCCGAAGCTATTATTGAAGAATTTATGCTGGCAGCTAATGAGACGGTAGCCAGGCATATGTTTGACGCGCAATGGCCGTTTATTTACCGCGTGCATGACATCCCCAGCGAGGAGAGAATGCAGGAATTTGCCAAGCTGCTGGCCAACTTCAACATTAAGTTTCGCGTGAAGGAAGAAACCGAGCCTAAGGATATCCAGCAGGCCGTAGCGGAGGTGGCAGGCAGAGCGGAGGAGCGCCTGGTTACTACCGTAGCGCTGCGGTCGATGAAGCAGGCAGTGTATCAGACGGATAACATTGGTCACTTTGGCCTGGCAGCGAAGTATTATACACATTTTACCTCTCCCATCCGCCGCTATCCTGATTTGATTGTACACCGTCTGCTGCGCGCGTGGCTGCAGCAGCCTAAGCTAGCGGCTAGCGAGGTGGAGCCGCTAGAGGAAAAGCTGGACGTTATCGCCGAGCATTCGTCTATCCGCGAGCGTGCGGCAGCGGACGCAGAGCGTGCGACGGTAGAGCTGAAGATGTGCGAATACATGGCAGGACACATTGGCGAGGAATACGATGGTATTATTTCGGGCGTGACTGCCTTTGGCATGTTTGTAGAGCTGCCTAACGGCGTGGAAGGCCTGGTGCATATTTCCAGCCTGATGGATGATTATTATGACTTTTATGAGGAGCGCTATGCTCTTGTGGGCAATCACAGCGGTAAGGCCTACCGTTTGGGGGACGCAGTGCGCATAGAGGTGCTTAACGTCAACATCAGCGATGTGAGCATAGACTTTATTATGGCAGGCGAAAACGCCGGCGTGCGCGAGCACATCCGTCAGCAGCTGCTGGCCAAGCAAAAGCCTTCTGGCGGACGCAGCAGTAAGAGCGCTGCCTTGAGTGCTGCAACCCAAAAGAAGAAGCACAGCGCCGCCAAGGGCAGCAAGAATAAGGAGGCAGGCCGCCGCAGTGCCAAGCATGGCAAACCAGCCAGCAAGAGCAAGGCGGGCAAGGAGCGCCGCAATAAGAGTAAGAAAAGCAGGTAATTATGGCAGAGCAAAAAATTAAGATTATAGCAGAAAACCGCAAAGCACGCCACGATTTTACTATTTACGAAACCTTTGAGGCAGGCATTGCCTTGACTGGTACAGAGGTAAAATCGCTGCGCGCAGGCAAGGCCAATATGAAGGACAGCTATGCGCAGGTTACGCGTCAGGCAGAGGTGTTTGTGTACAACCTGCACATTAGTCCATACGATCATGGTAACATTTTTAACCATGATCCCTTGCGCAGCCGCCGGCTGCTTTTGCACCGCGCGGAGATTAACAAGCTCATTGGCAAGGTGAAGGAAAAGGGTTATGCGCTGGTTCCGCTCAAGCTGTACTTTAAGCATGGGCTGGTAAAAATGGAGCTGGCGCTGGCAGTGGGCAAAAAGCTTTACGATAAACGTCAGGATATGGCCAAGCGTGATGCCAAGCGCGAAATGGAGCGTGCGCTCAAGGACAGGAACAGAGGCTAAAATTTGTACTTCATATTTTTTTCACGTATAGTGCCTTTGACTTTTTGACTAAGTCATAGTACAATATAGGTGTAGCGTATCGACTTACTTTTTACCGCTACGTTCCATTATTGGGGATGTACTGGTTTCGACGGGGGTAGGTGCGGTATGATAAGCGAGCCGTGGTTCCATCTGCACGTTAATCGGTGGGACGTTTAAATATAAACGCTGATAAAGAATACGCTTTAGCAGCTTAATCTGCTAACTGTCTCCGAGCCTCTTCCCGCGGGTGAGGAATGACAGTCAATTGTGGGATACTCTGTAGCTGACTCCCGTAGGCCGCAGGGGAACTTTTATGGGATAGCGATGTGACGGCCCGTCGTCAGGCAGCCGCAAAGCGAAACAAAATATGACGTCTGCGCTCGGAGAAAGTTGTATGGCAATATTTTCGGACAGGGGTTCGACTCCCCTCATCTCCACCAACCAAAATATAAGGTTGTAATCGTAAGTTCGCATTTAACAACGTCGGGCTCAACGGTTACACGGTGGATAAACAAATCAATAAGGGCTTGCCTTGAAACAGTGTGGCCTTCGGTGACTTTCGTTTGAAAGTTGCCCAGGATAGAGCGCGCCTGTTCGGGCCCTTGGGCTGGCAGTTTAGAGGATTTCCTCTATGCTGCCAGCTTTTGTTGTATTATTGTTGCTTTTTTCTTTGGAAGAGTTTATATTGACGGAGGCAGCAGGGGCTTTAGATGTAAAAAGTGAGATATTGTCTTTAACATATAATAGTTCCGTGGTAGAATTACAGATGTAGCTCTTTCTTAGTGTGTCTTAAGATATCTAATACATAAATTTTTTAAGGAGTTGATATAATGGAAATAAACTTTACAGATATAAATAACAGACTGTGCGCTTTTTTGGATGCTACGCCTAATAGCTTCTTTGCGGTGCATAATATAAAAACGCAGCTGGCTGCGGCAGGCTTTACAGAGCTGCAGGAAAGCCAAAGGTGGCAGCTGCAGCCTGGTGGCAAATATTATGTCAGCCGCAACGGCTCGGCCTTACTAGCCTTTGTGCTGCCACAAAACGCATATATTGGCTTTCAGATTTACGCCTGCCATTGCGATTCGCCTGCGTTCAAGCTGAAGAATAACGCAGAAATTGTGGTTGACAATAAGTATGTCAAGCTCAATGTAGAAAAATATGGCGGCATGCTGCTCAACACCTGGCTGGATAGGCCGCTGTCTGTTGCAGGGCGCGTGCTGTGCCAGGTTGATGGACGGTTGGAATCCAGGCTGGTGAATATTGACAAGGATTTATTGCTGATCCCTAATTTGGCTATCCACATGAATAGGGAAGCTAACGATGGCTTTAAGTTAAATGCGCAAACGGATATGCTGCCGCTTATTGGCGGTATTACTACTAAAAATGCTTTGCTTAAGCTTGTGGCTGACAGCTGCCAGGTTGAAGTGGAGCAGATTTTGGATACAGAGCTGTTTCTTTATAACCGTATGCGTGCAGCCACAGTGGGCGTGGCGCAGGAATATGTGGCTAGCGGCAGGCTGGATGATCTGCAATGCGTGCTTGCAGGGGTAGAGGGCTTTTTGACCGCTGAAGCTAGTGCAAGTGTGCCTGTATTTTGCATGCTGGATAACGAAGAGGTTGGCAGTGGCACGAAGCAGGGAGCAGGAGCCTCCTTATTAAAGGATACGCTGCGGCGCATAAATCTTGCTTGTGGTGGGGATGAAGAGACGTATCTGGTATCCCTGGCCAATAGCCTGATGCTTTCAGCGGATAATGCTCATGCAGTACATCCCAACCACACCGAAAAGAATGACCTCACCAATAAGGTTTATCCTAATGAGGGCGTAGTTATCAAGTATAGTGCTAACCAAAAATATACTACAGACGCGGTGTCCGGAGCCATGGTACAGCTGCTGGCGCAAAAGGCCGGCGTTCCCGTGCAGCTTTTTTATAACCGTTCGGATATGGTGGGCGGCTCGACGCTAGGGAACATATCTACGACGCAGGTAGCTGTCAAGGCTGTTGATATCGGCCTGGCGCAGCTGGCTATGCATTCGGCTTATGAAATGGCGGGCGTTAAGGATACAGCGTATCTGGCAAAGCTGGCACAGGCATTTTTTGCTGCCAGCGTAAGGGAGACCGCCGACGGAAATTATTATTTGCAGTGAGAACAGCTACTTACAGCAGTCTTTAGGAATAGGTTGTTACTTAAATTGTATAAATAAGTGCAGGTGATTGCCAAAACAGGCGGCATGGTCTTTTCATAATGATGTTTTCTTGTTAAAATATTATTAAGCTAGGATAGAGAGGAGGAATATTCTATGAAAAAACTAATTCTTGGCATTTTGTGTTTGTGCGTTTGTGCTGTTTGTGCAGTTGCGGCCGCTGCACCTGCTAACAAGGTAGTGTTGTGGTATCAGGTTCCTGAAGCTGTATTGCAGGCACAAAACAGCGACAACGATGTGGAGAAGGGCAAGGCCGAATTTGAAGCCTACCTTAGCGAAAAATATGGCAAGCGCTTTGCAGTGCAGATGGTGAAGCGTGCTCCGGACAAGGAGCTTGCCGCTAGTGACGTGATGCTGGTGACCCGTCCTAATTGGGTGCCTGTTATTGTGCAGCTACAGCTGGCAGGCGTTGGCAGTGGCGATAAGCTTGTTGGCAAATACAGCACTGTCAAGGTTGGCTTAAAGGAAGCAGCTGTTGTTGACGGCGTACTTTATTCCTATGACTATGGCATTAAGGAATATGATAGTAGCATGCTACGTGTAGCTGGCTACGTATTGGCAAGTGAGGACGACCCACGCATTAACACCAAAAACGCAGTTAATGACTGCATCGCCGAAGCCTGCACATTAAAAGAAAATATCAATCGTTATGCTGATCCTGATGCTTATGCTAAGGAAAGCTATCGTTATAACGGTGAATTCAATAAGCTGCAATAACCAAAAAGCTTAAGCTATAGTCTGTTGTCATTATTAACTTTCTTACGATATGAGGGTTGTTTGTCAAAAAGCTAACAATTTTCACAAAAATAATGTTATTAATATAGTATACAAAGAAAATATCTTGCAAAGCAGGGTAGTTTAATATACAATAAGTATACACTATTGATTTTTCGGAGGGAAAAGAAAATGACGATGACTTTGCGAGAAGAAGCTTTAAAATTACATTTAGAAAATAACGGTAAAATTGAGGTTGTGAGCAAGGTGCCTATTGCCAATGGTCACGATTTGGCTGTTGCCTATACCCCAGGCGTTGCCGAGCCCTGTAAGGATATTAAGGAGGACAAAAACCTTTCCTTTGAATACACCTGCCGCGGCAATATGGTTGCCATCATCACGGATGGCACACGTGTGCTGGGCTTGGGTGACATTGGTCCGGAGGCTGCTATTCCCGTTATGGAGGGCAAGGCTGCCTTGTTCAAGACCTTTGGTGATGTGGACGCTGTGCCCGTTTGCCTGGATACTAAGGATCCTGATGAATTTATTCGCACGGTAAAGCTGCTGCAGCCCAATTATGCAGGCATAAATTTGGAGGATATATCTTCCCCAAAATGCTATGATATAGAATGTCGTTTAAAGGAAATCTGCGATATTCCTGTGTTCCACGATGACCAGCACGGTACTGCTATTGCCTGCCTTTCGGCGGTTTTGGGAGCACTGCGCTTTGTGGGCAAAAAAATCACTACAGCAAAATTTGTTGTCAACGGCTGTGGCGCTGCAGGCAGCGCTATTGGCCGCCTGCTGGTGAACATGGGTGCCAAAAACGTTATTATGGTGGACCGCTTTGGTGCGCTTTATGAGGGCATTGATGCCAAGCTGGACAGGATTCAGGCATATCTTGCGCAAAAAACCAATAAGGAGCATATCCATGGTACGCTTGCCGACGTTGCCAAGGGTGCTGACGTTTTGATTGGCGCATCCGCTCCTAATGTCTTTACCAAGGAAATTATGCAAAGCATGGCCGAAAAGGCTATTGTTTTTGCGCTGGCTAATCCTGTTCCTGAAACCAGCTATGCACTGGCTAAGGAGGCAGGTGTTGCTGTTGCCGGTACTGGCCGCAGCGACAGCCCCAACCAGGTAAACAATGTTACCGTATTCCCAGGCGTGTTCCGCGGTGCGATTGATGTGCGCGCGCGCGCTATTACCGAAGAAATGAAGGTAGCAGCAGTTTTTGCCATTGCTGATTTGATTGATGAAAAGGATTTGCGCGAGGACTATGTTGTTCCCGATGCCTTTGATCCGCGCGTTGCTCCGGCGGTGGCTGCAGCAGTTGCCAGAGTAGCGATTGAAAGCGGTCTGGCACGCAAAATTGTTGATCCCGAGGTGGTAAGGGCGAATGCTGCCAAGCGTATAGGCCGCTAAGCCTGCTGCTTCAAGGGGCAATTAAAAGGAGGAAGAAAATATGAGAGAAATAAAGGTTAGTGAAGTCACTGATGTTATTGCCAAGCTGTGTATGGAAGCCTGCTATTATTTGCCGCAGGAAATGATGGATAAAATCAAAAATGCCATTAATACCGAGGAATCTCCCTTGGGCAGGGAAATTTTATCTACCTTGGTAGATAACTTTGAGCTGGCCAAGAAAAAGGCTGTGCCTCTGTGTCAGGACACCGGCCTTACCGTTGTCTTTGCTGAAATCGGCCAAGAGGTGCATTTCATCGAGGGCGATTTGTATACTGCTATCCACGCAGGCGTAGCTAAGGGTTATACTGAAGGCTATCTGCGTAAATCCTCTGTTGGTGACCCTGTATTTGAACGCAAAAATTCTGGTGATAATACTCCTGCTATTATCCATACTAAGATTGTTCCTGGCGACAAGGTTAAGCTCATCGTCTGCCCTAAGGGCTGTGGCAGTGAAAACATGGGCGCTCTCAAAATGCTTAAGCCTGCTGATGGTGTAGAGGGCATCAAGAAATTTGTTGTTGACACTGTGCGTGCTGCAGGCCCCAACCCCTGCCCGCCGATTACCGTTGGCGTTGGCATTGGTGGCAACATGGAGCGTGCTGCTATTTTGGCCAAGTATGCCCTCACCCGCACTGTGGGCGAGCACAATAAGGATGAACGCTATGCACAGCTGGAGGACGAGCTGCTGGAGCTGGTAAACAAAACTGGCGTTGGCCCTTCTGGCCTGGGCGGCAGCACTACTGCTCTTGCTGTAAATATCGAATTTACCCATACGCATATCGGCGGTATGCCCTGCGCAGTTAATTTGAACTGCCACCAGGCAAGACGTGCAGAAGCGACTATTTGAGTGTAGGCATAACAGAAGGGATGAGAAAAATGGCAGAAGAAGCTGTAATTAAATATATTAACGCTCCGCTGACCGCGGAAACTATTAAGGATTTGCATGCCGGTGACGTGGTACGCATCAGCGGCACCATTTATACTGCCCGTGACGCTGCCCACAAGCGCCTGTATGAAGCATTGGGCCGTGGCGAAAAGCTGCCGCTGGATTTGACCAACAATGTTATTTACTATGTTGGCCCTACTCCTGCCAAACCAGGGGAGATTGTTGGCAGTGCAGGCCCCACCACTAGCGGACGTATGGATAAATACACCCCGACGATGATTGAGCAGGGTATGCGTGGTATGATTGGCAAGGGACTGCGCAGCCAAGAGGTTATTGATGCCTGCGTTAAGCATGGTGCAGTTTATTTTGTAGCTATCGGCGGCGCTGCTGCCGTCATCGCCCAGTCCATCAAGAGCGAGACTATGATTGCCTATGAAGACCTGGGGCCTGAAGCTATCCGCAAGTATGAGGTTAAGGACTTCCCTGCAATTGTCTGCATTGACAGCGAGGGCAACGATTTTTACAAGGTTGGCATTGCTAAATACAGCAAAGAGTAACATACTTAACACAATAGGGGCAGATTTGTCTGCCTCTATTTTTTCTTTGACTTAATGTTGACAAATTTACTAGGATAAGATATTATTACTTTCAACTTAATAACACGCTCTTATCAAGAGTGGCGGAGGGAACAGGCCCTGTGATGCCCGGCAACCAGACTAAGGTCATGGTGCTACATCCTGCAAGTGTAATCTTGAAAGATGAGAGGAAAGCAGGCTCTTTCCTCGGAAAGAGTTTTTTTCTTGATGTTTATGCCAAGTGGCGTGTTAGGGTAAAGAAAGGGAGATGTAAAAATGAAAAAGTTGTTAGTTGCATTGTTAGCTTTAGTCAGCCTGGCGGTGGTGGCAGCAGGCTGTGGCGGTGGCGATAAAAAGGACGCTAACTCAGCTGAAAAAAAGGTGACGCTGAAGGTTGGCGCTACCGCAGTACCGCATGCCGAAATTTTGAACCAGATCAAACCTGCCCTGGCTAAAGAGGGCGTTGATTTAGAGGTTATCGAGTTCAGCGATTATGTAAAGCCTAACCTGGCGCTGAACGACAAGGAGCTGGATGCCAACTTCTTCCAGCACGAGCCTTATCTGGATACATTTGTAACAGAACGCAAGCTGAATCTTGTATCCGCAGGCAAGGTACACATTGAGCCTATGGGTATTTATTCCAAAAAAATAAAATCCCTGCAGGATATTCCTGAGGGTGCTAAAATCGCTATTCCTAATGACCCGTCCAATGGCGGCCGTGCACTGGCCCTGCTGCAAAATGCCAAGCTTATTAAATTGAAGGATGGCGTTGACATTAAGGCAACCGTGGGCGATGTTGTCGGCAATGATAAGAAGCTGCAGTTTGTGGAAATCGAGGCTGCTCTCCTGCCGCGCTCTATGGATGATACTGATTTGTCCGTTATCAACTCCAACTTTGCTATGGAGGCTAAGCTGAACCCCGTGAAGGATTCCCTCTTTACCGAGCCTAAGGAATCCCCGTATGCTAACATTGTAGCAGTACGCAAGGGTGATGAAAACCGTCCGGAAATCCAAAAGCTGATGAAGGCTTTGCAATCGCCTGAGGTTAAAAAGTTTATTGAAGAAAAATATAAGGGTGCAGTTGTTGCAGCCTTCTAAATTTAAATAGGTGTAGACTGTCGCTACGGCCTGTGCCGTGGTGGCAGTCTTTTGTATAATAGTAGCATTTACTAAATTTTTTTGAAGGAGATTAATATGAGTCAGGAAGAAATTAAGCAATTTATGGAAGCTTCGCGAATTGACCATCCTGCCACTGTCGAAGAATTCACTGAGGCAGTTAAGGGAGCTTATAAAGATAGAACTCGTCAGGTGTACTTTATCTGGCGTAAGCTCAAGGAGCTGTATCCAGAGGTTGATGCCAATCGTGTTATCCGTGAGGGCAGTTATGATTTTGGCCTTTATCAGGGGGAACAAATAGCTCAAAGATATGGTGGCGGTGAAAATGTCGGCCCAAAGGAAGCGCTATTGGGACAGACCTCACGCGGTGGGCTTTTAGTCTTTAAGCAAAGGATTGAGCAGCTTGACGATGATAAGGCAGTAAAGATTTTTAACCGTTGCCCGCATGTTGAGGCACTAACGGAGCTGGGCCTGAGCAAGGAGGAAATCAAGATGTTCTGCCGAGATATGCTGGGACATTGCGATTATGCTATTTGTAAGCCTTTTACGCATGTAGACATTGATTTTCCTACAACTATTGCCGATGGAGAGGGACATGGCTGCGCTATGACGATTACGCGCAAAGCTGAAAAATAAGGCGTAACAGCCTTTAAAATATGAAGTGTGGATGTGTAATAAATTAAATGAGGTGTAAAAATGACTAGAAAACCAACTTTTGTTGAAGCTTTGATTCCACTTTTGGGGATGGTTGTGCTTTTGGGTATTGGCTATGGCAAGTTTGGCCTGCCCATCCAGTTTTTGTTGATTGTAGCAGCGTTCATTGCATCAATTATTGCTATGCGTTGCGGTTATACCTGGAATGATATGATTCATGGCGTTGCCGAAAAAATTCAGAGCAGCCTGCCGTCTCTTTTGGTTATGGTTTGCGTGGGTGCGATGATTGCCAGCTGGATGGTCAGTGGTACTATTCCTATGCTGATTTATTATGGTATTAAGATTATTGATCCGCAATTTTTATTTGTGACCGCATTTTTTGTAACCGCTGTTATCTCTACCTTTACAGGAACCTCCTTTGGTAGCGCAGGTACTGCTGGGGTGGTTGGGTGTGCCGCTGGAAATTGCTGCAGGTGCTGTTATTAGCGGTGCTGTGTTTGGTGACAAGCTTTCTCCTCTTTCTGATACAACTATGCTTGCACCCATTGCTGCGGGTAGTGAGCTGTATGATCATATCAAGCATATGCTGTATACGACAGGTGCGGCAACCATAGCCTGCATAGTTGTGTTCACTGCTGTTGGTATGACAATGGACGTTTCTAAAATGACCAATCCCGAAACAGTAACGGCAATATTACAAAATCTGGAGCAGCTGTATCATTTTAATCTCCTACTGCTGCTGCCGCCTGTATTAATCTTCTGGGGGGCCTATACCAAAAAGCCCACTATCCCGATGCTGCTTTTGGCTTCTGTTATTGCTTTGCTTATGGGTATCTTCTTCCAAGGCTTTGGTCTGAAGACCGCGCTGCAGGCCTTTGTTAACGGCTTTAAGGTTACCATGATTCCTGGTGCGGCTGACATCAAGGTGGTTAAACCGATTATCACCCTGCTCAACCGTGGCGGCCTGATGGGTATGATGAGCACAGTATTGCTGGTATTCTGCGCCTTTGGCTTTGCAGGTATCTTTAGTAAGGCAGGCTGCATCGAGGTCGTTCTGGAAAGGATTATCGGTGCAATTAAATCTGTTGGTCAGCTTATTACCGCTACTGTTGGCTCTACTCTTTTTATGAGCATTGTTACCGGTAGCTCTTACCTGGCGATTTTAATTCCAGGTGAAATGTTTCGCGACCTTTATAAAAAGTTTGGCCTGGAGCCCAAAAACCTGTCACGTACGCTGGAGGATGCGGGTACCTGCGCTGTTCCCCTGGTTCCCTGGTCTGTTGCCGGCACTTATATGGCGGCAACATTGGGTGTACCTACTGTAAGCTATCTGCCTTGGGCGGTGCTGTGCTATAGCAGCATGATTTTTGCTATCATCTATGGCTATACAGGTTTCGGCATTGCCAAAATAAAAAAATAACGTAGCTGCATAACAGTATATTGCCAAGGCTGCTGTATGGGTTTTTCCTGTGCAGCAGCCTTTAAAATATGCTATACTTAAGAAAAATAATAATTTAACGCGAGGTACAGCATGCGAAAATATGCAAAATTTTATCTGACGCCCAAGGGAGAGCGCGCAGCACGCGGCGGCCATCCCTGGGTTTTTGGCGAGGAAGTTACTAAGGTGGATGGCACCTATGCTAATGGCGATTTGGTAGACGTTGTGACACCCAAGGGAAAGTATTTGGGGACGGGTTTTGTGAATGATCATTCCAAAATTCGTGTACGGATAATTTCTACTAACACTAATGATAAATTTGATGAAGCCTTTTGGGAGCGCCGTCTGCGCTATGCACTTGATTACCGCCTTACTGTTATGGGCGGGCAGGATTTTAAATGCTGCCGCCTGATTTTTGGCGAGGCAGATATGTTCCCAGGACTGACGGTGGACCGCTTTAATGATTTGCTGGTAACGCAGACGTTATCCTTGGGCATTGAGGTGCGCAAGCAGATGATTTTTGAGCTGCTGATTAAAATCCTGCGCGAAATGGGCCAGGATATCCGTGGACTGTATGAGCGTAACGATGTCAAAATCCGTCTGCTAGAGGGAATGGAGGAAAATAAGCACTGGTTTAACACCAGCCTGTGTCCCAATCCAGGTGAGGTGACGACGGAGATTGTCGAAAACGGTATAAAATATACTGTAGATGTTGAAAACGGCCAAAAGACAGGCTTTTTTTTGGATCAAAAATATAACCGTCAGGCTATCGCTAAAATTGCCAAGGGCAAGCACGTTTTAGACTGCTTCACCCACACTGGCTCCTTTGCGCTGAATGCGGCCAAGGGAGGCGCTGCCAGCGTGACGGCGGTGGATATCAGCGCTGAGGCGGTGCGCATGGCAGACCATAATGCACAGATTAATGGCTATAGCGATATTATGCATGGCTTGGAGGCTAATGTTTTTGACCTGTTGACGGATTTGTTTAACAAGCATTCACGTGACTATGATTTTATTATTTTGGATCCACCGGCCTTTACTAAATCAGGCAGCACGGTGAAGAACGCTATCCGTGGCTACAAGGAAATCAATTTGAAGGCTATGAAGCTGCTGCCGCGCGGTGGTTACCTGGCAACCTGCTCCTGCTCACACTTTATGAAGGAGGAGCTGTTTGTGCAGATGCTTTGTGATGCGGCGCGTGACGCTAACGTATCCCTGCGGCAGATAGAGGCACGCCAGCAGGCACCAGATCACCCGGTGCTGTGGAACGTGCCAGAAACATATTATTTGAAGTTTTATATTTTCCAGGTAGTGTAACCGCTTAGCTGTTGGCGGCTCTGAAGGGAGGTATTACAATGCAGGCGTTAGAGGGTATTAGGGTTTTAGATCTATCAAGGCTGCTGCCAGGACCATATTGCACAATGCTGTTGGCTGATTTTGGTGCTGATGTTATCAAGATAGAAGAGCCAGGTAAGGGAGATTATTCTCGCAGCTTTCCACCATTTCTCAAGGAGTTTGGCTATTGGCATCTGCAGCTTAACCGTAATAAAAGAAGTGTTGTACTCAACCTCAAAACTGATGCCGGGCGTAGAGCCTTTTTAGAGCTGGTAAAAACAGCGGATGTAGTAGTGGAAAGCTATCGTCCAGGGGTTTTGCAAAGGCTGGGAGTGGACTACGAGGCAGCTAAGGCTGTGAACCCGCGCATTATTTACTGCTCGCTTACAGGCTATGGTAAGAAAGGACCGCTAGCACAGCAGGCAGACCATGATATAGGCTACGTTAGTTTGGCAGGTATTACCGCTATGAGCGGTGAAGCACAGGGAAAGCCTGCTATTCCCGGAGTTTTAATGGCTGATATGAATGCGGCCCTGGCGGCAGGTATGAGCATCATGATAGCCCTGCGTCATGCGCAGCATACAGGTCAGGGACAGGAAATTGATATTTCTTTATACAATGTGGCCATGACGTTGATGCCAGGTGCTGCCAGCCTTTATTTTGGCAGTGGCTTTGTGGCGGAGCGTGGCAATAACTGGCTCACAGGGGCGAATGCCAACTATAATATTTACGCTACCAAGGATGGGCGTTATCTAGCAGTTGGCTGCTTGGAAAAGAAGTTTTGGACTAACCTGTGTAATGTTTTGCAGCGTACTGATATGGTGGATGCCGTTGATGATAACAGCAGGCATACGTGGCTGAAGCAGCAGCTGGCGCAGGAATTTTTAAAGCACACGCTGGCCGAGTGGCAGGAGCTTTTAAAAGGGCGTGATACCTGCGTGACACCTGTGCTGGATTTTGCAGAGGCGGTGGCGGCGGAGCAGACGCAGGCTAATGATATGGTGTTGGACGTAGAGGATGCAGAGCTTGGCAATTACAAGCAGTTGGGCTTTGCTATGAAGCTTAGCACTACGCCTGCTGCCTTAAATAAGCGTGCACCGCGGCTGGGAGAGGATACGCAGCAGGTGCTGGGCGAGGTGATTGATGATCCTAACCTGCTAAGGTCACTATTGCAGGATAAATAAAAAATGGAGCTGCAGTTTGATGTGCAGCTCCGTTTTTTTATGGGTATAGTAGAAATTTAAAAAATCACAAGTTTGACGCTGATAAAAATCTGCTTATGTGCTACAATATAAATTAGCTTTTTAGGAGGAATAGTATAAAATGCATCAATATTTATTTTTTATAGGTGACTTCCCTGTGCGCATGTATGGGCTTATGCTGTGCACTGCGATTTTTTTGGCGACAGGCACTGCTTACTTTTTGGCGAAGCAGGATGGCCGCTGGCATCAGCATGTTTTGGATATAGGCATTTACGGCGGCTTTGCCGGCCTTATCGGCGGCAGGCTGTGGGATGTGTTTTTCTTTGACTGGGATTATTACAGTGAGCATCTTTTGGAAATACCCTTTGTCTGGCAGGGCGGCATGGCGGTGCAGGGCGGTATGCTTGCAGGCATTGCAGCTGGCGTGGTCTATTGCAAGCTGCACGACATTGACTGGGTGGCCTTGGCGGATATAGTTTCGCCGTCGCTGCTCATTGGCCAGGCGATAGGGCGCATGGCCAATTTGCTCAATGGCGATGCCTTTGGCACTCCTACAGGCGGCAGCTTTGGCCTTTTGTACCCTGAAGGAACGCTGGCGTATAAAACCTATGGCCCTGTGCCGCTGTGGCCGGCCGAGGTGTGGGAGGGGCAGCTGGACGTGGTTATCTTCGCACTGCTGCTTTTGTTCCGCACCACTAACCATGCGCGTGGGCAGGCCTTGTGTATGTACGCTATGCTGTATTCAACAGTGCGCTTCTTTTTGGAGATGCTGCGCGGTGATTACGCCGAGCCGTGGCTGTTTGGGCTAAAGTCGGCACAGGCTACCAGCTTGGGCTTCTTTCTTTTGGCGCTGGCCTGCTTTATTTATTGCGGCTGGCGGCAAAAGCACGCGCCGCAGACTGCAAAGCAGGGTACAGGCAAAAGGGGCAGAAAATAATCAGGTTCTCTAATAAGTGCCGGAGTCTTGAGCTAATAAAATGAGCTTGGAGTCACCGGCACTTTTTTATTTAGACGGACCATGGGGCGGCGACCAGGCGCATGCTAAAATAGGGACTTTTTGCGGCCAGGAAAATTTATATAACAAAAAAGCACTCAGATTCGTTGAATCTAAGTGCTTTAACTTCTGGTAGCGCTAAAGGGAATCGAACCCTTGATTTCGCCTTGAGAGGGCGACGTCTTAGCCGCTTGACCATAGCGCCATTTGGCTCCGGGACTAGGACTCGAACCCAGACCGAATGATCCAGAGTCACTTGTGCTACCATTACACCATCCCGGAGTGCTTTGTTCTTTTTGAGCACGCTCATCAGAACAATAACGATTATAGCAGATAAAGCTGTATCGGTCAAGCCTTTTTTTGAAAAAAATCGAAGTTTTTTTTCGTGGCTTAAACTTACAGTGCAACATACGTTTGTGGCTGCGTTTGACGCTACGTTATAAACATGGTAAAATCATCTTAAAATCAGCATTAATTTTATTGAAAAGATATTCGTGATAGGAGTGAGCGTATGAAGCTAATGCATTTATCGGATTTGCATTTAGGCAAAAAACTTAATGAATTTTCTTTGTATGATGATCAAAAATATATTTTGCAGCAGATTTTGCAGATTGTGGATGAGCAAATGCCAGACTGCATCCTTTTGGCTGGCGATATTTACGATAAGACCGTGCCTCCTGCTGAGGCGGTGACGCTCTTTGATGATTTTCTCAATCAGCTGGCGGCGTTGCAGCGCACGGTGTGCATTATCAGCGGTAATCACGATTCGGCAGAGCGCCTGTCCTTTGGCGCACAGCTGATGGCCGCTAGCGGTGTGCGTTTTGCAGGCAGCTATGATGGCAGCACGCAACGCGTGTCGCTGCAGGATGAATATGGCGTGGTGGATATTTACCTGCTGCCTTTTTTGAAGCCTTCGACCGTAAGACACTATCTGGATGAGGAGCAGGCGGCGCAGATTAATAGCTATCATGATGCGGTTAAGCTTGCAGTGGGGCAGCTGCCGCTGGACGCAAACAGGCGCAACGTATTAGTAGCGCACCAATTTGTGACTGGCGCAGAGCCGTCAGGCAGCGAGAGTGTGAATGTTGGCGGTGTTGATAACGTGGGGGCAGAGGTCTTTGCTGGCTTTGATTATGTGGCGCTGGGACATATCCACAATCCGCAAAATGTTGGCGGTGATGTGCGCATACGCTACAGCGGTACGCCGCTTAAATATTCCTTTACAGAATGGCAGCAGCAAAAATCTATAACTATGGTAGAGCTGAAGCAAAAGGGTGCCTTGAGCGTGACGCAGCTTTCGCTAACTCCTTGGCGGGAGCTACGTTATTTAAAGGGTACATACGAAGAGCTTATGAGCCGTAAAGCCTATGCCGAATATCCTATAGATGAAGATGGCGCATTACACGATTTTTATTATCTGACGCTGACGGATGAGCAGGACGTGCCTAATGCTGTACAAAAGCTACGTTCCGTATATAAGAATCTGCTGCAGCTGGATTATGACAACAAGCGCTCGCAAGCTAACAGCAACCTGGCCTTAACACAGAAAATTGCCGAAAAAACGCCGCTGGAGCTGATTGGTGAATTTTATAAGCTGCAAAATAACCAGGAAATGAGCAGCGAGCAACAGCGTTACCTGACGGAGCTGATGGAACGGATGGGAGGAGCGGTATTATGAGACCATTAAAGCTTGTTATGAGTGCCTTTGGACCTTATGCAGAGTGCACGCAAATCGATTTTACGCGCCTGGGAGAGCAGGGACTGTATTTGATTACAGGTGATACAGGTGCAGGCAAAACCGTTATTTTTGATGCTATTTCCTATGCACTATATGGCGAAACTAGCGGCGGTGTGCGCGATGCTGGAATGCTGCGCAGCCAATACGCCCAAGCTGACACGCCCACCTTTGTGGAGCTGGAATTTTTGTTTCAGGGTAAATGCTACAGGGTTAGGCGTAATCCTGAATACAAGCGGCCTGCTAAGCGTGGCGAAGGTATGACTACGGAAAAAGCGAGGGCAGAGCTGGTGTATCCGGATGAGCGTCAGCCGGTTAATAAGATTAGCGAGGTTGATAAATGCATCGTGGAGCTTTTGGGTCTTACGCACAAGCAGTTTACGCAGATTACGATGATTGCACAGGGGCAGTTCCGTAAGTTTTTGGATACCAATACGGATGAGCGCAGCAAAATTTTCCGCGATATCTTCCATACTTATTTTTATCAGCGGCTGCAGATAGAAATTGGACAGGATGCTAACAAAAAGGACAGCGAGCGTAAGGAAATAGAGCGGAGAATAGAGCAGTCCCTAGATGGGATCAAGTGCGGTTGCGACGAATGGGGGCAAAGACTGCAGCAGCTCAAGCTGAAGCATTATGTAGGCTGTACGGATGAAGCTTTAGATATATTGACTAGAATTTTGGCAGCGGATGAGGAGCAGCAAAGCAAGCTGGCAGAGGAGACTGATATATTAAAAAAACGCCTTGATGCTGCACGCGAAGGCGTGGCTGCTGTAGCAAAAAAGGCTGCCTTGCTAGCTGCGGTGCAGGAGACGCAGCATAAGGTGCAGCAGCTAGAGCAGCAGGTGCAGGATAACACAGAGCAGATGCGTGAGCGGCAACGGCAGATGCTTAAAGCGGAGCAGGAATTGGGCGAGGCACAAAGGGCCGAGGTGGAGCTGGCCAGGCAGCAGCGCGACTTGCAGCAGCTAAAAACCAGGCAGCGTGATTTGCAGCAGCTGCAACAGATGCAGGAGCGTTACCAAAGGATAGAAGCTGACTTGCATAACAAAAGGCAGAAATACAGTATAGCACATAAAAGACACAAGCAGCTTGAAGATGAACATAGTTTGAAGCTGAAGGCTTTTTTTGGAGAACAGGCAGGATTATTGGCAGAGGAGGAGCTGAAACCTGGAGTTCCCTGCCCGGTTTGCGGTTCCTGCGAGCATCCGCATCCTGCTAGCCTTACTGCCGCAGCGCCTACGCAAGAGGAGGTGGAGCAGGCTAAGCAGGCCGCTGAGAGGGCGAACGCAGTCGTAGGGCAGTTGGAGGGACAGGGAATAGAGCTTAAGGCTAGGTGCGAACAGGAGCTGTCTTTGTTAATAGCTAAGAGCCAGGAATTACTTGACTGTGATAAGGAAGAGCTTTTGATACCGTTACTACAGTCAGAACTGCATGATGCCAATGAAAGGCTTGCTTCCTTGCAGCTGCAAATGCGGCCGCTAGAGGCTAGGGCGCAGCAAAAGCAGCAGTTAGAGCGTGCCTTGGAACGTCAAAAGCAGGAGGAAGCACTGGCGCAGGCTGCTGCTGCCAAGCTTGCACAAGGACTTGCTGCCGCCAAGGCACAGCTTGCTGAACGACAGGGGCAGCTGCAAGAGCAGCAGGAGCTTTTAGCCGGCGTTGACGAAAGGGCGGTGCAGGACGAAAACAACAGGCTGCTTGCGCAGCAGCGCGAGCAGCAATTGCAGGGAAAGCTGCTCTTTGCAGCTATTGCCAGCAACCAGCAGGTGCAAAGAGATGTTACCAGCTACCAGCAGCAGAGAGCAGAATGCGAGAGCCAATGGCAGCAGCTTAACAGCCTGTCGGCAACCCTAAACGGAAAGATGACAGGCAAAAAGCGCGTTAACTTGGAAACCTATATCCAAATGCATTATTTTGATAAAATATTGCAGCGTGCCAACACGCGCCTGCTGCACATGAGCAGAGGTCAGTACGAGCTGCAGCGGGATACGATGCAAAACGATGATAATAGGACAGGCAATAGCAAAACTGGCTTAGACCTGGAGGTAAAGGATTACTACAGCGGCCGCCTGCGCAGCGTCAAAACCTTGAGCGGTGGCGAATCGTTTATGGCATCGCTGGCGCTGGCGCTGGGGCTGGCTGATGAGGTACAGTCCAGTGCAGGCGGTATCCAGATGGACGCTATGTTTGTGGACGAGGGCTTTGGCTCCTTGGATGACAGCGCGCTGCAGCAGGCAGTGGAGACCTTGCAGGGACTAAGCGAGGGGCACCGCCTTGTAGGAATCATCTCGCATGTGCATGACCTGCAGGAGATGATTGATAAAAAAATAATCGTCAAAAAAAGCCTTGGCCTGCAGGGAAATGGCAGCGAGGTGAAGCTACTCGTAGAATAGCAGAAAAAAATCCTGCCTGGGAGCAGAAAAGCACTTTACCATGCAGAAGCAGTGTGGTAAAATTATCCTTATATTTTAAGGGCAATTTTATTGCTGAACAGCCTGCAGGGTGTTTGCAGGACTAATGAGCAGGGGGCTTGATGATGCAGTTATTGGAAGAAAAAATTGTTAATGATGGCGTAATTAAAAGTGGTAATGTCTTGAAGGTTGACAGTTTTTTGAACCATCAGATAGACGTTCCCTTCATTGCTGAGCTAGGCAAGGAAATGAAACGCTTATTTGCCGACCGTCCCATCAATAAAATCTTGACTATTGAAGCTTCGGGAATAGGCATTGCCTGTGTGGCAGCTATGTATTTTGGCGTGCCGGTTGTTTTTGCCAAAAAATCTAGTGGCAGCAATATGGATAAGGATGTTTATTTTACGCAGATTTATTCCTATACCCATAGCAAGACGAACGATGTTGTGGTGTCCAAAAGATTTTTGTCTAAGGATGACCATGTGCTGATTATAGATGACTTTTTAGCCAACGGCTGTGCGTTAGAGGGTCTTATTGACATTGTGCGTCAGGCTGGTGGCGTGGTTGAGGGCGTTGGCGTTGCTATTGAAAAGGGCTTTCAGGGCGGCGGCGACAAGCTGCGCCAGGCAGGTGTAAACCTGCATTCCCTGGCGATTATTGAAGCGATGGATGCCAAGACCAATACCGTTGTTTTCAGACACGAGGATTGAGACTGTAGGGGTCGTGTGCGCATTGTAAAGGGAGCTGCAGTATGAAAATTATTGATGCTCATATGCATTATTACAATATAGATGGCTTTGTAGAGGTTGCAGCTAGGGCAGGCTATGAAAACACAGCGGCCTGCTGGCAAAAAATCTGTGAGGATAATGGCATTGTTTTTTCTGTGGCCATGGGCAACACCAATTACACAACGCCTTGCTATGGCGGTGTGCCGCCGCGATTGATAGATCTTGCAGCACCTTATGATGAAGCACGTTATAATCAGCCGCAGAATATGGGTTACTGCATGGGTGTAAACAGTGAGGCTATTACACCAGAAAATGCCGAAAAAACAGCGCAGGAGTTTGAGCGCTTTATTACAGAGCCACATTGTCTGGGAATAAAGCTGTATCCTGGCTACAATGCCGTTTATGTCAATGACAGGCGGCATTGGCCATTGTTTGAGCTGGCGCGTGCCTATAAGGTCCCTGTGGTTATTCATACTGGGGATACGGCGTGGCCTAGCGGCCTGCTGAAGTATTCGCATCCGCTGACTGTGGATGAGGCTGCGGTAGGCTTTCCTGATGTGACCTTTGTTATAGCGCATTGCGGCTGTCCCTGGTTTGCTGATGCGGCAGAGGTGGCGTGCAAAAATGCCAATGTATGTATAGATCTATCCGGATTAATAGAAGGTAATCCCAAGCCGCTATTGTTGTTTGAACGGCAGGCAGGCTTCTTCAGACAGCTTCACACCTGGCTTAATTATCTGGGTGATTATAGTAAGGTAATGTACGGCAGTGATTGGCCTTTAGTGAATATACCGCTTTATATACGCACTATAAGCCATGTCGTGCCGGAGCAGTATTATGAGAATGTCTTTTATAATAATGCGCTGCGTATCTTTAGCAAAATTGGCGCATTGCTGAAGGAGTGAGGGTATAAGCGTGGGACAAATGAGTATTAAAGAAGTAGAGGCAGGCCTAAAGGAATGGGATTTCTTGCACAAGCTGCCGCAGCAGATAGGCGAGTTTAAGCTTGCGGCTGGCACGGGCATAAGTGGCCAGATTTTGAATATTGCCGCTTATGTGCACGAGCCTTCGCATTGCCGGCTTGACCTGACGTATACAACGGAGACCTTTGACTATGTGCCAGTAAAAACGGTTGGCTTGCATACGTTCCGTGATACGCGGTTCTTTTGCCGCGATAGGGAGCGTTTTGCTGAGCAAATGCTGCAAAAGCTGCCGGATATATTGACAAGCATAGATAAGAAAACAACGCATAAAATGCCGTTTGAGGCCAAGGCCTTGAGGTTTGAAGAATGGAATTACTGGAAGAGCCTGCCGCAGGAAAATGCAGGCTTTGAATTGTATATCACTCCGGATAATCCCTTGCCTTATATCAACGGATCGGTAATCTTTTTGGATTACACAGATTTTGCTAACGGCAACCAGATATATTTTTCCTATAATATCTTTCGTAATGAATTGTTTGCCGAAATGCGCAAGCATCACCTGCCGCTGACAACAGAGGCGTTTGATGTAAAAAGCAATGTTCCAGATGCAAAGAAGCTGGAGGCTTTGCAGGTGCATTTGGAAGAGAAATTACAGGCTACATTACTTTCACTAAAAAGTTAAGAAAAACTGTTGACAAAGTGACAGCAACAGGGTATAATATACCTCGTAGTTGATTGGCCCGGTGGTTCAGTTGGTTAGAATGCCGCCCTGTCACGGCGGAGGTCGTGGGTTCGAGTCCCATCCGGGTCGCCAAT